>JACHLF010000021.1 GCA_014204435.1 Mycobacteroides chelonae | reverse complement strand
CTAGATGCGTTCGATGATGGTGGCGGTGGACAGTGCGCCGCCGGCGCACATGGTGATCAAAGCCGTTGATTTGTCGGTGCGTTCGAGCTCGTGTAGCGCGGTGGTGATGAGGCGGGCGCCGGTGCTGCCTACTGGATGGCCCAGGGCGATGGCGCCGCCGTTGACGTTCACGCGATCGAAGTCGGGTTTGTGCACCGCGGCCCAGGACAACACCACCGAGGCGAAGGCCTCGTTGATCTCGACGACGTCGATGTCGCCGATCTTCATGCCGGCGCGATCCAGTACGCGCTGCGTCGACTGCACCGGACCGTCGAGGTGGTAGTACGGCTCGGCGCCGACGAGCGCTTGTGAGACGATGCGGGCACGCGGTGTCAGGTCAAGGGTGCGGGCCTTGTCTTCATCCATGAGCAGGACCGCGGCGGCACCGTCGGAAATCTGTGAGGAGGTTCCGGCGGTGTGGATGCCTTCTGGCATAACGGGTTTGAGGTTGGCCAGCGATTCCAGGGTGGTTTCGCGCAGGCCCTGGTCCCGGTTGATGGTCTTCGTCTCGCCGGTGGGGTTGCCTTCCTTGTCCACCTCAGGGGCTTCCAGCGGGGTGATTTCGCGGTCGAAGCGTCCCTCGGCCCAGGCCTGCGCGGCCAGCGCCTGTGAACGCACACCCAGTCCGTCGACGTCGGCGCGGGTGATGCCACGGCGCGTGGCGATCCGCTCGGCAGCCTCGAACTGGTTGGGCATATCGATATCCCACGACGCCGGACGCGGAATGCCGGTGCCGCCGACGTTGGCTCCGAGTGGTACCCGGCTCATCGACTCGATACCGCACGCGATGCCGGTGTCGATGGCACCCGAGTAGATCAACCCGGCGATGAGATGGTTGGCCTGCTGGGCGCTGCCGCACTGGCAATCGATGGTGGTCGCGCCAGTGGCCTCGGGCAGTCCGGCATGCAGCCACGCCTGCCGGGTGATGTGCCCGCCCTGCTCGCCGAACTGGGTCACACAGCCTCCGATGACCTGCTCGACCTCATGCGGATCCAGACCGGCCCGTGCGATCACCGACTTCTGGATGCTGCCCAGCAGCTCGGCGGGATGCAGCCCCGCCAGCCACCCACCGCGTTTGCCGATGGCGCTGCGCGTCGCTTCGACGATGACCGGATTACCCATGGAGCTGCTCCTTTGCACTCTGAACGTTG
>JACHLF010000020.1 GCA_014204435.1 Mycobacteroides chelonae | reverse complement strand
TGTTTGTCTTCGGTTGATGGTTGATGGATGTGTGTCGGTTGATCCTTGACACTCTTGTTGTGGTTAGGCCTGGTCGCGGTTGCGGCAGGCCTTCTTGTTTCTTACCGCACCGGTACTGGCGCGAGCGGCGGTTTTCACGAGGTTGTCACCGATCCAGAACCGCAGCAGGTCGCCATCGACGTGCACATCGCAGCGAGACCCGGCATGGTGGCGACCCACCGAGACCTGCTGCCAGGAAACACACACCACCCCGTTCGTGGTCACTGTCCGCGCTACCCAATCCTGGCCACCGCGCTCGGTGGCACTGGCCTGGCCATTGCCGCCGGTGCCAAGGACGGCGGCACCGGGGATCGCGCGGTGAAACGCTGGGCCGGGGTATCCATCTTCAAGGACTGATGTGGGCGATTGGTGTTGTAATCGAGCACCCATTCGTCCAAAGCATGCTGGGCAGCGTTGAGGTTGGCGAAAGGTTTGACCTGGGAAAGGAACTCGACCCGCAGACTGCGGTGGAACCGCTCGATCTTGCCGGTCGTGGTCGGCGAGCGGGGTTGAGTCAGTAAGTGCTCGATGCCGTGCTCGCGGCAGATCGCATCAAAGAGCACCTCGACCGGCGGATGATTGAACCGGCCCGTGAACACCTTCCCGTTATCGGTCAGAATCTGCTGCGGCACACCAAAAGAAGCGATCGCCTCGCGCAAGCCGTCACAGACCGCCCTAGTGCGTTCCCGGGCCATCAACCGAGCACAAACACACATCCGCGAATGATCATCAACCCCCGTCAACGCCTTAGCGCAGCTGCCATCGGCCAACGGGAACCCGCCCACCACATCCATCTGCCACAATTCCATCGGCGCCCCGCGCTCCCAGCGTTTCCATTTACGCGAACGCCGATCCCGCAACGCCGGGTCAACCAACCCCGCCCGCAGCAACGCCCGATACACCGCCGACTCCGACGGCACCGGACGCACATTGCGTTTAGCGAGTTCGAACACCAACCGGCGCGGACCCCAATACGGACGCGAGCGCCGCAACTCCAACACCGCCGCCTCCACCTGGGCCGGCATCTGATGCGGACACGACGCCGGCCGATGCGACCGATCCGCCAACCCCTCCAACCCCTGCGCCTCATAGCGGGCCAACCACGCATGCAGCGTCTGCCGCGACACCCCCACCTTGGAGGCCACCTGCGAAATCGATAACCCGTCACTAATCACAGCCAACACGGCCTGATACCTCTGCTCGACCACGCTCAACTCCCTCATCCAGGGAGTGTCAAGGATCAACCGAAACAGCCGTAAAGCATCAGCCGAAA
The DNA here is from genome assembly GCA_014204435.1 of Mycobacteroides chelonae. GTDB lineage: Bacteria > Actinomycetota > Actinomycetes > Mycobacteriales > Mycobacteriaceae > Mycobacterium > Mycobacterium chelonae_A. The sequence continues at coordinate 54 of JACHLF010000020.1, read as the reverse complement.
CACCGTCAGGCATCAACCGACATAGAAACGTCAAGCATCACCCGACGTCATACA
>JACHLF010000019.1 GCA_014204435.1 Mycobacteroides chelonae | reverse complement strand
GCTTGCTGCACTGTCGCGGCCGCGGCCCCGCCGCCGTAGCCGATTTGGCTAAAGAACGTCAGTTCACCGATACCCGTTGATCGTGCGACCGCGGTCTCCAGGTTGGAGTCCATCGTGAAGGTCACCAAGCCGTCGACATCGCCGGGAGACACACCGGCGTCATCGAGCGCGTCGAGCACCGCCTCGGTGGCCAGCCTGAGCTCGGATCGGCCCGACTTCTTCGAGAAGTCGGTGGCACCGATACCCGCTATCGCGCTGCGCCCAGATATCCCGCTCATTGAGCCCCGATCGTCAGCTTGACCTTGGCGATCACATGCGCGCCAAGGCTGTTGTTGCCCACCACATCCACGTCCACGATGCCGTCCTCGACCGCGGCCACCTCGCCGGTGAACACCGTGGTGTCGTAGGCGTACCACGGCACACCCAGCCGCAAAGAAATTGATTTCACACGCGCCGACGGTCCGGCCCAATCAGTCACGAACCGCTCGACCAGACCGGTGTCGGACAAGATGTTGATGAAGATGTCCTTAGAGCCCTTGGCCTGCGCGAGATCTCGGTCGTGATGCACGTCCTGGAAATCACGCGTGGCCAGCGCTGTGGACACGATGAAAGTCGGCGTGCCTTCGAGTTTCAGCTCGGGCAACTTCTCTCCGACAGTACTCACGCCGCCTCCCATGCGTACAGAGTCCATGCCGGGCTCTCGCCCTGGGCCGGGAAGTCTAGATATGTCGCCTGCACCGGCAACCCGATCTGGACATCGCCGGGCGACACCCCTCGAAGCTCGCCCAGCATCCGCACACCCTCGTCAAGTTCCACCAGAGCGATCACGAACGGCAGTGTGCGACCGGGCACCTGGGGCGCATGATGCACCACATAGCTGTACACGGTGCCCCGGCCGCTGGCCACCTGATACTCCACCGGCGCCTCTTTGTCCTGCCACACCGCGGGCACCGGCGGATGCTGCAACGAACCGTCGGGACGCTTCTGTAACCGCAACTCGTGCTCCCCGACACCTTCCCAGAAGTACGCACTATCCCGCGACCACGACGGGCGCATCAGCTTCGAGGGATCGAGATCGCCATAGGCAGGCGAGGCGGGCTTGGCGGCATGCGGCCGGAACTTCATGATGCGCCAGTTCATTTCGTTAACCAACTCATCGCCCACACGCCACTCGGCATGGATATCGATGAACCAGCTCTCCCCGAGCGCGGTCTGCTTGGGCCCGAAGACCTCGGTCACCTCGTTGGTGGTGCAGACCTGTTCACCCAACTGCAGATACCGGTGATAAATCTGCTCATAGTTGGTGGCGACCACAGACTCATAACCCGCCGAATCAAGAAGCTCCATCACCCGACCCAACGGATCGTCTCCAGAACGCTCGCCATACAGCCCGGCCATGGTCCACACCTGAGCCATCGCCGGAGGCGCCACAACGCCAGGATGCCCAGCAGCCTTAGCGGCCTCCTCATCAACGTAGATCGGGTTACGATCCCCCATGGCCTCAACCCAATTATTAATCATGGCCTGATTCACCGGATCCCGCGCCACACGCGGAGCACTAGAGCCATCAGCCCTGATC
>JACHLF010000018.1 GCA_014204435.1 Mycobacteroides chelonae | reverse complement strand
TTCTGTCACCGAGCAGGCTACGAAGCGGTTGTTGTTGCAGAATTTGCGGCACGATCTTCCGGCTTCCCTCGTTGTATTCCTGGTCGCGTTGCCGCTTTCTTTGGGTATCGCGATCGCCTCCGGTGCCCCGCTGATGGCGGGTCTGATCGCGGCGGTGGTCGGTGGCATCGTCGCCGGCGCTATTGGTGGTTCACCGCTGCAGGTCAGTGGCCCAGCCGCGGGCCTGACCGTGGTGGTCGCCGAGATCATCAACCAGTTTGGCTGGCAGATGACCTGCCTGATCACCATCGGTGCGGGTCTGTTGCAGATTCTGTTCGGGCTGAGCCGGATTGCCCGCGCGGCGCTGGCTATCGCACCGGTGGTGGTGCACGCCATGCTGGCCGGTATCGGTGTCACCATCGCGCTGCAACAAATCCACGTCGTGATCGGTGGCTCCTCGCGGAGCTCGGCGTGGCAGAACCTCAAGGCGCTGCCCCAGGGTGTTCTCGATCATCATCTGCCCGATGTGATCATCGGCGTGATGGTGATCGCGATCTTGTTGCTGTGGCCCAAGCTGCCACCCAAGATCCGCATAATCCCCGGCGCTCTGGTGGCTATTGTTGCCGCGACCGCTTTCGCTGTGCTGACCAATTCGCCCGCGGAGCGAATCTCCTTGACGGGTGACTTCTTTGACGCGATCAGCTTCCCTTCGCTTATTGGTCCGGCCAATGGCGACTGGGCTGGGGTGCTGCTGGGTGTGCTGACCGTGGCGCTGATCGCTAGCGTCGAGTCGCTGCTGTCGGCGGTCGCCGTGGACAAAATGCACACCGGTCCGCGCACCAACTTCGATCGTGAAATGCTCGGCCAGGGCAGCGCCAATGTGGCATCGGGTTTCCTGGGCGGCCTGCCCATCACTGGCGTGATTGTGCGCAGCTCCACCAACGTGGCCGCGGGCGCTAAAACTCGCGCTTCGGCCATCCTGCATGGCGTGTGGGTGCTGCTGTTCGCCTCACTGTTCAGCAGCCTGGTGCAGCTCATCCCCAAGGCTGCCCTGGCCGGCCTGCTCGTCATCATCGGTGTCCAGCTAGTCAAAATATCTCACATGAAACTCGCGTGGCGCACAGGCGATTTGGCTGTGTACGCGGTGACCATCGTCTCGGTCGTGTTCCTCAACCTGCTCGAAGGCGTGGGCATCGGACTGGTGGTGGCGATCGGGATCCTGGTAGGCCGGGTCATGCGAGCACATATGGACGCCCGTCCGTTCGGCACCGAAGGATCGCGGCAGTGGCATGTCGAGCTCGACGGCACCCTGAGCTTCCTGTCATTGCCCCGGCTGACCAAGACGCTCGGCACCGTCCCCCCGGGATCACACGTCACACTGGCGATCAACGCCGATTACGTCGATCACGCCATCTCCGAGGCCATCTCCGACTGGAAACGCGCCCATGAGGCCGGGGGCGGCACCGTGATGATCGTCGAGTCCTCGCATGCCAAGCTGCACCACGCCCACACCACCCGACCGAAACGTCATTTCGTTTCGCGCGCTGTGGGATTGGTGCCGTGGCGGTCCTGGCGCCGGGACGAGAACGGTGAAGCGGGTGCCTCGATCATCGAGGGCATCAACGAGTACAACAGCCGCGGCTCGGGCGCCCTGCGACCACACGTCTCCGAGCTGGCCGACTACCAGAATCCCGACGCGTTCTTCCTCACCTGCGGCGATTCACGCATCCTGCCCAATGTCATCACGGCCAGCGGACCCGGCGACCTATTCACCATCCGCAACGTCGGCAACGTGGTGCCCACCGACCCCGCGGACGGCTCAGTGGACGCCGCACTCGACTTCGCGCTCAACCAATTGAACGTCAGTTCGGTCGTGGTATGCGGGCACTCATCATGCGGCGCCATGAAGGCACTGCTGACCCAATCCACCGAAACCCCCACCACCCCAGTGGGACGCTGGCTCGACTACGCCCGCGACAGCCTTATCGCCTTCCAAGAACACCACCCCGCCCGCGCCAGCGCCGAAACACACGGCTTCAACGAAGTCGACCAACTCGGCGTCGTCAACGTGGCAATCCAAGTCGAACGCCTCATTCACCACCCAATCCTGGCCGCAGCCGTCATCGCCGAGCAAGTACGCGTGGTCGGCACGTTCTTCAACATCGCCGAAGCACACGTCTACGAGATAGACGAAAACGGA
>JACHLF010000017.1 GCA_014204435.1 Mycobacteroides chelonae | reverse complement strand
TACGATCCCCCATGGCCTCAACCCAATTATTAATCATGGCCTGATTCACCGGATCCCGCGCCACACGCGGAGCACTAGAGCCATCAGCCCTGATCTTGGCGAAACCCTCCTGGATGTCCACCACGCTCATCGTGGCACCCTCGGGGTACCCAAGCCTGCCGTCGCAACCATCTCGCGCATCACCTCATTCACGCCGCCACCGAAGGTGATAACCAGGTGGCGTTTGGTCTGTCCATCAAGCCATTCGAGAGTCTCCGCGGTATTCGCGTCGGCGGGATCGCCGTAGCGCCCCACCACACCCTCACTCAGTCGCCCGAGTTTCTGAATCCATTCAGTGGCAAGGATCTTCGTCGCCGCGGCATCAGCCATGCTGATGTCGTCGCCCGATGAGGCCACCTGCCAGTTGAGCAACTCGTTGAGCCGCCACACGGCCTTCATCTCGCCCAGCACCCGGCGCACGTCCTCATGCGACAGCGGTGCCACCCCGTCGGGGCCCGGCTTGGCCGCCCACTCGTAGACACGGTCGTACATACCCGCGATCCGTCCCGAGGGGCCGAGCGAGACCCGCTCGTGGTTCAGCTGAGTGGTGATGAGCTTCCAACCCGCGTTCTCCTCGCCCACCAGCATCTCCACCGGAACTCGAACATCCGAGTAGTAGGTGGCATTGGTGTGGTGCGCACCGTCATTGGTGATGATCGGTGTCCAGGAGTAGCCCGGGTCCTTGGTGTCGACGATGAGAATCGAGATGCCCTTGTGTTTGGGGGCGCTCGGGTCCGTCCGACAGGCTAACCAGATGTACTGAGCCTGGTGTGCGCCCGTGGTGAAGATCTTCTGCCCGTTGACGATGTAGTGGTCGCCGTCGCGCACCGCGGTGGTCCGCAGGGAGGCCAGGTCAGTTCCGGCTTCCGGTTCGGTGTATCCGATGGCGAAGTGGATCTCGCCGGCCAGGATTCCGGGCAGGAACTTCTTCTTATGTTCTTCGGTCCCGTACTTCTGCAGCGTCGGGCCGACGGTCTGCAACGTCACCAAGGGCATCGGCACATCGGCTCGCATGACTTCGTTCATGAAGATCTGCTGCTCCAGCGGGCCAAATCCGTGTCCGCCGTATTCCTTGGGCCATCCGACCCCAAGCCAGCCGTCCTGTCCCATCCGTCGCACCACGGCCTCATAGGACGACCCGTGCCGATCGATCATCATCTCGCGAGTCTCATCGGCAGTGACCAGATTCGAGAAGTACTGCCGCAGATCGCTTTGCAGCTTCGCCTGTTCAGGCGTGAGGTCAATCAGCATCGCCGGCTCCTAACCCTGCGTCGCAGCGAGAACGTCTAGGCGCTCAGAAGACCCGCCGACCAGTCGGCTCAGGTCCTTGATCGTCGAGTAGTAACGGTTCATCGGGTATGTGATGTCGACGCCGAGACCGCCGTGCAGGTGGTGACAGATCTGCATGACCCGTTGGGCCTCCGATGCCATCCAGAAGGCGACGACGTCCAGATCCTCCGTGGCGTCCAACCCCTCGGATAGGCGCCAAACAGCGGATGTGACAACGAGATTCAGCGTCCGCGCGACCACATAGACGTCCGCCAACTGCTGCGAAACCGCCTGGAAGGTGGCCAGGGACTTGCCGAACTGCACCCGGTTGGACACATGATCGGCCGTCAGACGCAAGGCGCCCGAGACCAATCCGTCCGCGTAGGAGCCCACCGCCGCCAGCGCCAACTGGTTGAGCCGCTCCACCGAATCGCCAAGCACATTGTCGGCAGGCACCACGACGTCGGAGAAGGTCACCGCATATTCGGTGGCCTTGCTGGCCGTCGGTGTCCGGGCAATCGTGACACCCGGGGTATTAGGTGCCACCACAACGACGCCATTGTCGGTGGTGACAAGTATCCAATTCGCCTCGGCCGCATACAGAACGCCGATCTTGCGGCCGTTCAACACCAGCGAGGACCCGTCGCGTACTGCGGAAACCGCAGGCGACGAAGGTAGTGCGGACCCGGGCTCATCCAGGGCTGCGGCCAGGATCGCGCCGGAACCGACGCCGTCGAGGAACCTGCCCTGCTGCTCGGCGGAGGCCAACTCCGACAAGGGCACGACCCCGAATCCGAGCGTTGCCAGTGCCGGCGTCAGAGCGCCGTGCTTGCCCAGCACTCGAAGCGCGACCGATACCTCAGACAAGCCAAGCCCATCACCGCCCAGCGTTTCCGGCAGCGCAAGGCTCAGGACGCCGTTGTCCGCGAGCACCTTCCACAGCGCCTCGTCGTATCCGATCGCGGGCACCACACCGATAAACTCACGATCGGCAAGCACCGCCTCGAGCACGTCTGAGACAGCCTGCTGCTCCTCCGCAAAAGCGAAATCCATTATACCCGTTTCCCTTTGAAAAACTACTGCAGAACCGGGCAGCCGCTGGCGCCGGTGTAGTCGACTTGCCAGTGTTTGATGCCGTTGAGCCATCCGGACTGCAACCGCTTCGGGTCACCGGCCG
>JACHLF010000016.1 GCA_014204435.1 Mycobacteroides chelonae | reverse complement strand
GCGGCGGGAATCGAGTACTTCGACTGGATCTCGGCAACCGCATCGACCCCCTGCGGGGTGATGGCCAATGACTGCACGGTGCCAATCTTCACGCCGCGCAACGCGACATCCTGGTTGGGTAGCAGGCCGCCGGACTCCGGCAGTTGCACCGTGACGCGGTAGGTGCCCGAGAACGGGCTGACGCGTAGGGCTCCCACCGCGAGATAGGCGATAGCGACCAGCAGCACGGTTCCCAGGGCGATGCCGGAGAGCACCATCTTGTTGCGGTGCCCGGCCCGAACGGTGCCGACGAGGGCGTTGGCGACGGCGTTGATCACTGGCCCATCACCCCGGGTCCGGGGGCAGGTCCGGGCGCCGGTGCCGACGCGGGGTCCGCTTGTCCCGGGGCTGGTGGTACCGGAGCGCCGGGCGGCGGGCCGGGTACGCGTTCGATCACACCGGGTTCGGTGGGGCTGGGTCGCACGGGGACGTCCTCCCCGTATGCGCCCTTGCCCACGACACGCTCTTGCAGACGCCACAGCGTGTACTTGAAGGAGCCGACCAGCTGGGCCCAGTTGTAACGCTTAGGGCCGTGCGAGCCGACGTCACCCGTGAATCCGGCATCCGGAATCGATCCCAGTACTAGCCGGTCGATGCTTACACGCACCGAAATCGCGTTGCTCGGAGCGGATTTGATGAGTGTGGTGATCTGCCGGTTCAGGTTGTTGATGTCGACGGCCGGGTCCTGCGCGACGTCGTTCCACGACTTGGCCACCGTGTTCGCATCCTTGACGATGCTGTGGCCGCTGGTGTCGGTACCCGCGATCGACGGAAACTTCTGCAGCTGCTTGGTGGTGGCTCCGACCTGCAGAACCAGCTGCGAGAGCTGCGCCGTGTTGGCCGCGAGCGCCTCGGTAGCCGGATCGGCCTCCTTCACGATGTCCGTGAGGGTCTGGTTCTTGGCGTCGAGCTGATCGGCCAGTTGCGAGGTTTGGGTGAGTGCGTCGGAGATCTGTGTGGAGCGTGTATTCAATACTCCCAGTAGGCGATTGGAGTCCTTGATCAGATCCCCGAACGCCTGCCCTTGGTCACCGGTGGCCTTGCCGAAACCGTTGACGATGTTGGTCAGGTTGCGCACCGCGCCGCCGTTGGAGACCAATGCGGCCGAGCTGAGCACGGATTCCACGGTTGCCGCGGCCATGGTGTTATCCAGGCCGATGGTGTCACCTTCTGCAAGAAGGGGCGCGTTCGAGGTGGCGCCCGCGGGCGGCCGAATGGAGACGAAGACGTCGCCCAGCGGCGTTGCCGAACGCAATTCTGCGGTGCTGCCCTGGGGCAGTCTCACGCTGTCCAGGATGCGCAGCGTGGTGATGGCGGTGTAGTTGCTCACGCGCATGTTGTCGACCTGGCCGATGTCGGCGCCGGCCAGCTTGACCTTCGCGTTGTTGGGCAGGTTCAGGATGTTCGAGAACAGTGCCGTCAGGTGGTATCCGCCGGTTCCCACCCCGGGGGCTGGCAAGGGTAGGTCGCCCAGACCGTTGGTGGAGCAACCGGAGAGCATGCCGACCGTGACCAGTGCGCCCATGCCCGCCGCTGCGCGTCGCTTCCTGGTGGCCATCACTTCTGTCCCATCGCCGCGAGCCCGTCAAGTACGTATGTCAGGCCGAAGTCGGGGCCATAATCCTGCAGTGTTCCTGTGCTGCAACCTAATTGACGCAGCCCCATCATGTTGCAGATCTCCTTGGCGATCTGGCTCTCGAACAACAGCTTGTCGGTGAGGAACCGCGCGCGCAGCGCTCCATTGTCTTGGTCGATGATGTTGTACAGGTTCTCCACGGCCAGCGGTGTGATGTCGATGGTCTCGGAGAGCTCGCGCTGCTTGTCTGAGACTGTCTGCAATGCCGTGTTGCCGTTGAGGATCGCTGCCTTGATGTGATCGCGGTTGGCGTCCAGGATGTCCCCGGCCTGTTTGACCAGATCGTTGAGTTTGCGTCCGGTGTTACCCGTCCCGAGAGCCTCGTCGTCAATGATGTTGCTCAGCTGATGGATGGTCGTCGAGAACTCGCGCAGCTTCCCGTCGTTGGCGGCCGCGGCGTCGAACAGTGAACTGACGTTCTTGATGATGGTAGTCATCTGTCCGCGGGTGGTCACGCCGCCGTCCGCGCTAAGTCGCAGCGCCTTGGACAATTCGTCGAGGCCCGACTTGATCTTGTCGCCGTTTCCGTCGGCGACTCCGGCTGCCGCCTCGATGATGTCGCCTACCGGTCCCTGGCCGTTGCCGTCGCCCTTGAGGGATACCGACAACCTGTCGAGCATGCCCAGCACACGATCGAACTCCACCGGCGTCTTCGTCTTGTCCAGCCCGATGGTGTCGCCGTCGCTCAGTGTGGGGCCACCGCGGTACGGCGGCGAAAGTTCCACCTGGCGGTCGGTCAGGATCGACGTGGACAGCGTCACGGCCTGCACGTCGACGGGCACCTTCACGTTCTTATCGACGGTGAACTGCACATCGACATATCCCGATTGCGGTGTGATCTTCGTGATCTTGCCGACCGGCATACCCAGCACCGCAACAACGTTCGATTCGTAAAGCCCTGAGGCGTTGTCGAATTGGGCGGTCAGCGTGATGTGGTCCAACTGGGATTTCACGTAGTACACGCCCGCGCCGACAATCGCCGCGGCGATCAGCGCGATAGCTGTGATGACGGCGACCGCTTTGCCCTTTCCGGCGCCCTTGCTGTTCATCACTTGCAGTCCTTGAAGTACTGGATCATGCCGAACTGCTTGGCGCGTCCGCTGATCGCACACATCCAGGAGTCGACGGCCAGGCCGTTGGGCGCGTTGAACTCGATGGCATTGCCCGTGCCGGTGGCATTGGTGACACCGCGCAGCGCCACAGGTGCGACCTGCAGGATGTTGCGCAGCAGATCGTCGTGCTGACCGAGCATGTCGGTGAGTTGGTGCAGCGTCTTGAGCATGTCATCGAGCTGCGGGCGGTTTTTGATGACGATCTTGCTGAGCTGCTCGACCAGGTTGGTCAGCGACTGCATCATCGCGTGGAAGGTGCCGCGGCGAACCACGAACTCGCCGATCAGGCTCTGTCCCTGGTTGACCAGGGTTCCGATGCCCTGCTGTTGGCGGTGCAGTGTGTTGGTGACCTTTTCGGTGCTCGTGAGTAGCGTGCCGAGTTGGTCGCGCCGTTCGGCGATGATCTGCGAGAGCGTCTGAATGTTCTGCATGGCCTGCGGAACCACCTCGGGCAGCCCGTCGAGCTGCTTGCCCAGGACGCTCAACGACTGCGCCACCTTGTCGAAGTCGACCTGGTCGAAGGTGTTCGTGGCGTCCTTGAGGGTCGCCTGCAGATCGTAGGGGACCTCCGTATGGGCGAGGTCAATCGTCTTGTTGGGCAACAATCCCGGGCCCTCGGGGCTCAGGTCCAGGTAGCGGGAGCCGAGGATGGTGGTCACCCGGATTGCCGCCTTGGTGTCCTTGCCCAGCTTTACGTCGTCGCTCACCGACAGCTTGGCCTCGACGTGATCGCCGACCAGCTTCATGCTGGTGACCGTTCCCATCGGGATGCCCGCCACGGTGATCGGCTGACCCGCGCGCAGGGAGGCGGCCTGCGCGAATTCGGCGGTGTAGCTGCTGTATCCGAAACCGATGGCCTTCACCAGCAGCATGCCGCCCACCAGTGCGCCGAGCACCGCGATAGCGATAAACCCGAGCCAGGTCTTGTTATAGGTCTCGACCGGCCGCTTCTTGATTCTCTGCCATTTCGATTGCTCAGCCATTGGCCAAATTCCTGCATCGTGGGGTGTGCTGGGTGACATTGCCCGGGGTCGCCGCGTTGACGATGATCGGCACCACGTCGTTGAGACCGGGGAAGAAGCCGGTGATGTTCAGATCGCAGAGGTAGGCATTGCCGTACGCCCCGTCACCGGTGATTCGTGCCAGGCTCTTCAGCAGCAGCGGCAGGTTGCCGCCGAGGAAAGCCAGTTTCGGCTCGATCTGAATCATGTGCTTGGCGAAGCCGGGCTGACGGGTGATGAGCTCGTCGAGTGAGGGATAGACCTCGTCGGTGATCGTCGAGACGCGGCGCAGGGTCTGTGCCAGTGAACCCACCGAGTTGACCAGTTCCGGGCGCCGAGAATCGAAGTCTGCCAAGACTTTCCGGGTGTTGGTGATGGCCTTGTCCAGGCTCTCGTTCTGCTGCGCCAGGTTGCCGGTGACGGTACTGAGGCTGGTGATCACATTGCCCAGTACCTGATCGCGTCCCCCGAACGTTCTTGTCAGCGTGGATGTTTGATCGACCAGCGAGGTGATTGAGGCTTGATCGCCCTGCAGGGATTGGATGACGCCCTGGGTGAGGTTGTCGGCCTGCTCCGGGGACAGCGTGCTGAACAGCGGCTCGTAGCCGTTGAGCAGTGTCGTCACGTCAAAGGAGGGATCGGTGCGTTCCATCGGGATCGTGGATCCGGCGGCGAGCACGTTCGTGTCGCCGGTTTTCCCCAGCGACAGGCCGAGATACCGCTGTCCGACGATGTTCTGGTAGGTGACCGCGGCCAGGGTATTGCCGTACAGCTTCTGGTCGTTCTGGACCACGAAGTCGACCTTGGCTTGGTTGTTGTTGATCAGTTCGATCTTCTCGACGCGGCCTATGCGCACGCCGGCCATGCGGACGTCGTCGCCGTCACGCAATCCGTAGACGTCGGTGAAGACCGCCGAGTAGGACGTGGTGCCGCCCGATACATCGCGGCGCAGGGTGGCATAGACCAGCCACGTCAACGCCAGCGCAACCATCATGAAGACGGTCAGCGTGATCAACGGACCACGGAACTTCATCGGGAACCTTCCTTCGCCAGCGAGACCGTGGTGCCTCGCAGGACCGGGCCGAGCAGCAGTTGCGTCGAGGTGCTGGCCGGCGTATCGGTGATGACGCTGAGTGCGGCGCGTTCGGCGGTGCTGCCGACCGGGCCCACCGTCCCACCGAACGATGCCGGCGCGATCGGTGCACCACCGCCGTCGCGCGCACCCGGAGCGACAGGTGCGGCCGGCATCGGCGAGGGCGGTGGCGGTGGCGGCTCCGAGAGATCGGGATCGGCCGTGCCGGGCACGCGGGGTACCGGGACCGCTTGCCACGGGGGCAGCGGCGGATTCGGGTCCGCCAGGTTCGGGCCGCCGGGCGGCAGGACGTACGGAGGACCGACCGCGATCAGATTTCCGTTGGGGCCCACCACAGTTCCGCGGGGCGGCTGCAGGTCCGGAGGCACCTTGTAATTCTGGGGCAGTAGCGTTTCCGGCAGATCCGGGCGCACTACGAGCTCGGGCGCGGTAAAGCAGCTGGGGCCCTTGAGGTCGCCGTACCGCGGGCAGTCGGCCCGGGTGTAGCTGTATCCCGGGGTCAGTGAGAGGTTGATTCGCATGTTGCCGGTGTCTACATCGGGCTTCCACGGGTGCTCAAACCAGCGTTGGCTCATCTGAGTCAGCTTTTGGAAGATCATGGGGAACTTGGGTGCGTTGTTGGCGAAGGTACCGATGACGGGTGTCAGCTCGGAGGTGATGCCGATCAGCTGATCGGTGTGATTGTCGAAGGCATGCCGGGTGGTGCCCACTGTGGTGAGACCGCCGTTGATCAGGCTGGTCAGCTGCTCGCGCTTCTCCACGAAGGTTTGCATCGGCTTGACGGCCTGGTGCAGCGAGTCGATCAGTTCGGGCGCGGTCTGCTTGAGACCCTCGGTGGCGTCCAGGAGAGCCTTCACCGTGGATGGTCCGGTGTCGGTCACCACGATGTCGTTGAGCTGGGCGATGAGGCGGTTCAGCTGTGCGCCGCCGGTGAGCAGCTTGACGCGGCGATTGTCGGTCGCGGCCCCGACGGCCGCCAGGATGCCGGTCGAGTGGTCGTCGCGACCACGGCCGGTGGCGACCAGGACATCGCGCAGCTTGCTCACCGTCGTCTGGAATAGCACCGTAGGCAGCTGGGTGTCCTCGGCGATATGGGCGCCTTCACGAATGGGAGCGCCGGGCCCACGGTCCACCAGCTGCACTGACGACACCGCGAACACGTTGCTGGGAACCACGCGCGCGGTGGCCGTGCTGGGAATGGACTTGGCGTAGTTCGGCTTGAGGTTGATGTGCACGAAGTTGGGCTGTCCGTTGGAGGCCGGGGTGACGCCGTCGACCTCGCCGACCAGAACGCCGTGATACTTCACATCGGATTTCTGCGGCAGGCCGTCGCCGACGTTGTTGAGATCGGCAACCACGCGGATGAAGTCGTTGAGGCGTCCCGTGGACTTCAACAGCATCAGGCCGGTGACCAGGGCGGCCACCACGATCATCGCGACGCCGGTACCCAGGAGAAGCTTCTCGGACGGTCCACGGCCATCCGTTTCAAAGGAATTCGCCGCCATCTAGCCACCTAACCTCGCACCGGCGTCGACGCTCCAGAGCGCCATGGTCAGCAGCATGTTGATGATGATCACCAGGGTGATGGCCGCCCGCATCGCGTGTCCGGCAGCAACGCCCACACCTTCGGGACCGCCGCTGGCATAGAAGCCGTAGTAGCACTGGATGGTCGAGGCGATCCACACGAAGATGATCGCCTTGATCACCGAGTAGACGATGTCGATACCGCTGACGCCGATCCCGAAGTAGTGCAGGTATGAGCCGATGGATCCGCCACTCATGATCCCCACCATGATCTGGCAGGAAAGGTAGCTGACGGCAAGGCAGGCGACGTACAACGGAATGGTGACGACGATGGCGGCCATGAGCCGGGTGGTCACCAGGTAGGGGATGGGCCGGATCGCGATGGAGTCCATGGCGTCGATCTCTTCGGAGATGCGCATGGCGCCGAGTTGGGCGGTGAAGCGGCAGCCGGCCTGGGTGGCGAACGCGATCGCCGCCATGATCGGGGCCAGTTCGCGGGTGTTCACCAGCGAGGAGATGATGCCGGTCGCCGGTCCCAATCCCAGCAGGTCCAGGAAGTTGTAGCCCTCGATGGCCACCAGTCCGCCGGCGATGACGCCGAGGACGATCATGACGCCGGCAGTACCACCACCGACGACGAGAGAGCCGTTGCCCCAGGCGATATCGGAGAGGTGCCGCAGGAACTCTTTCCGGTAGTGGCGCAGCACGATCGGAACGCCCGCGATGGCGCGGAAGAAGAAGGCGACCATGTGGCCCAGCCGGGTGATCGGCTTCTGGGCCTTGTTGTAGATGCCGACGAAGGGCCGTGCAATCGGGGGTACATATGTTGACGCGGTCATGTCACAGCCCCGTCCGCGGGAACATCATGATGTATAGCTGGCTGATGGCGAGGTTCACTGTCATCAGCAGCAGGATCGATTCGACGACGGCCGCGTTCACCGAGTTGGCGACGCCGATCGGGCCGCCCTTGGTAGACAGGCCCTTCTGGCAGGCGACCACCGCCACGATGGCGCCGTAGATGACGGCCTTGATGAGCGCCAGGATCATGTCGCCGGGCGTCGCGAAGGCCGAGAAGGTGGTGACGAAGCTTCCCGGAGCACCGTTTTGCCAATACACATTGAATAGGTAGGCGCCCAGGAAGCCGACGAAGCAGACGACGCCGGTCAGTGCGATACCGATCATGATCGCGGCGGCGAAGCGGGGGACGACGAGTCGGCGGATCACCGAGACGCCCATGACCTCCATGGCGTCGGTCTCCTCGCGCATGGTCCGCGAGCCCAGGTCGGCGGTGATGGCCGAGCCCACCGCGGCGGACATCAGCAGTGCTGCTACCAGGGATGCGGCCTGACGGATGATGGCGATGCCGCTGGCGGCGCCGGCCAGTGAGGTAGCACCGACCTGGCCCGCGAGCAGTGCGAACTGGATCGACAGAGTGACGCCGATGGGCAGGGTCACCAGGATGACGGGTACGACGGCGGTTCCTGCCTGGAAGGCGCCCTGTCGGACGAACTCCTGCCATTGGAACTGTCCGGTGAAAAGATCGACGAAGAACCACTGGATGGTGCGGACGCCGAGCATGAACTGCTCGCCGACGGTCTTGAGGGATTCGAGGGGATGACGCTTGACGTATCCGGCGGTCCAATCCTGGATGGCCGCGACGCCATCCGTGGTGGCGCGGCGTTCATCGTGAGTGGTCATCGCAGGTGACCCACACAGACGCAGCTCGGAGGGGTTGAGGCTACGGCGATCAATACAGCTCCCTGTGTGACCTGGGGCACAAGTCCCAGCAATCTACGATTACGTCTCGGACATCATGGGCTATCCGGTTCCCGGATGCACACAAAACGCGAAAATGGATTCAGACGTGAACGTAAATTGACGGTCGTCTACTGGGGTTGTAGTACCCCCGTGTTGCTCACTCGGGTCGGCTGTTTGCTTGGCGTGCTCAGACGCCCGTGGTCAACGCTTGTTGACTATGATGGCAAACTTTTACTCACCACTTTGCTTGAGCGTTGAAGCTGGCGATACGGACCGCGGCGCGAGGGGGCGGCAGTGGCATGTGGTGCCACCGGGTAAATCGCGCTAGGCGGTATTTTCAAATACCCGTTGTGGTCTGAGTCACACGCATACAGTGCTCTTCACGGTTGTAGGTTTCCTCAAAGGAGAGGTAGCGGTCATGTCGAAGCGCCATCGAAAGTCATCCACAAAGGTCGTCGTCCAACGTTCCGTGACTGCGGCTGGAGCAGTCGCCGCCACCGCGAGCTTGGCTTTTGCCTGCCCGACCGCGCAGGCCGCTGCGGCGGCGCCCGACTACAAGGATGCGGTCACCGACTACCGGGACGCGCTCAACAACGTCTTATCCGGAACTCAGGCCGTGGGCTCGGCCGCTGCCGGTGCGTGGAATCCCCTCGCGCAGGGATCGGGCGGGTTGCTCCCCACGTTCGGGACCAGCTTGACCCACTCGAACCTGACCAATATCGCCGATCTCCCCGAAGTTCTGCGGAATCTGGCAAGCACGCCGCTGCCGACGGCTGTGCCGGGCGTCGTTCCTGCGATCAAGATCCCAGGTCAGGGATTCGTGGACCTGCCGCTGCCCACGACCATCCCCGGCGCAAGCCTGCTCAACGGCCTGGCCGATGCGCTCGACGGCGTGTTGAACAATCCGATCATTGCGCCGATCGTCAACCAGCTGCCGCCGTTGAGCGACATCGTCGACGGGCTGATCGCCGAGCAGGACAAGTTCACGGCCGGTTACAACTGGCCGCTGCTGCAGGCCAGTGGCCTCACGACCATCACCAACACGTTCATTCAGACGCCCAGTGGGCTCACCATCCGGATTCCCGATTCACTGGACCCGTTAGGCCTTCTGCCCGACTCGTTGCCGATCCTGCCCGATGGGACTTTGCCCAATGTGACGGCCTGGGTCCCGACCGGAGCAGGGAATTACCAGTTCCCGCTGGGCATGGAGACTGGATGGTGGGCTTCGGCGCCCACCCTGGTTATTGACGGCGGAGCGGTCAACGTTCCGCAAACCGTGCTTTCCATCCCGATGTGGGCCACCGGTATGAAGGCGCCTCTGGGGCTTGGGCAAGCCGGACAGTTCAATGCGCACGTGCTTATCCCAACCCAGAACGGCATCTATTCGCCGTTTGGCACCACGCTGTCGAACTTCTCGGTCCCAATGCTCGGCCTGGGTGTGACAAATCTGAATCTGACCACCGGAAACTACCTGGGCGCCAACGGAATCAACGTCAACAACGGGCAGAACATCATGGTGCTGCAGACCCCGCTCAGCGGGGCGCTGCCGATACCGATCGTCTATTCCTTGGGGGGATTCAACATAGGAACCGAGGGCGCAGGCTTCACGCTGCCGTCCCTGTTCGGCGTGGGTCTGATGCCGAGTTTTCAGCTGGGAACGGCGCCCGGCGCCAACACGCCGCTGGGTATCATCCCGCCGAATCTGATTCCGACGGGCGCGATCGTGCCCACCCAACTCATCACGGTCTCCGGCCTGATCAGCACAGCGCTCGGAATCCCGGACCCCACGGTCGAACTCGCCAAGGCGCTGACCCCGCTGTACACGAGTTTGGTCACCCCTGCGCTGACGCCGATTTCCGACCTGCTCACACAGCAATACGGGAATCTGTTCAACGGGGTGGCGTCGAATACCTTGCAGGCATCCAAGTTCTACAAAGACGTGATGACGCAGCTCGGCAGTCTGATCGGTGCCGCCCCGGCGCCTCTCGCGGCACCGGCCCCGAATGCTCTGGCGGCGGTGACGGGTGCGTCGGCTCTGGCGGACAAGGGCGCCGGCTCTCCGGCAGCCGTCTCGAAACAACTGGGCACCCAGGTGCCGGCCCCCGAGCCCAAGCAGCTCGAAGCTCCGAAGATCGACCCCACCTCGAATCTTGTCGCTACTCCGGAAAAGTCCGTCGAGAAGGTCACGTCCTCCCCGCTGTCCGCATCGACGCCTGCCCTGTCGGAACAGCGCGCGGTGCCGGTCGGGGAGACAGCGACGCAGCCCGCTGCCGAGCCCGCGAAGGACGTCGTCAAAGAAGCGCCCAAGCCCGAGGTGGAAGAGGCGGAGAGCAAGGCCCCGCCGGCCAAGTCGGTGGTGAAGGAGAAGCTTCAGGACAAGGTCGACAAGGCGAACCGTGCGCTGAAGGATTCGGCGACCGGTGCCATCAAGCAGACCGGAGGTGCGATTACCTCCACCGTCACCAACACGGTCGAATCCGCTACGGCAACCGAGACCGATGGTGCGAAGCCCTCGGTCACCGTCGACGCGTCGCAGGATGCCAAAACCACGCAGGACAACGACTCCGGAAAACATCACGACGACGGATCGGCCGCAAGTTCCTACAAGGCTAAGGTGAAGACGCCCAGCGAATCGGGTGGTAAGCATCGCGCGCCCGAGGCATCCGGCGGCGGTTCGACCGGATCTCATGGCGATGGTGGGTCAGACGGTTCCGGTTCGCATGATGGATCTGGCGCGGGCGGCGCAAAGCACTCTGCGGACGACTAGGTGTACTCGGTACCCATGGCATCGGTGCCGTCGATCCCCGACACGACATGCACGACAACGAGAAATATGCTAAATGCAGTTAGTGCAGTGCCCCTGGCAGGATTCGAACCTGCGACACCGGCTTGTAGTTGCACCAGCCGTAGTAGTTCGTCGAAATACGTTAAAGTGTTGCAGGACTGGGTGTTATGGGACTATGCCGTACGTATAGATACACACAAGTACACGGCGTGTCGCGGACGTTTATACGGGGAAAGTACGGGGTGCTTTCAAGTGCGTCGGCCACGCCGTACCTTAGTGCCGAGGCCCTGCTACAGACTCTGGGCATATTGAACAGGCGTAACACCCGGTGCAGGGTGTGAGTACGGTCAGCCAGTACCCCCGGCAGCGGGGAGTCGGAACTAATACTGCAGAACCTCTACGGCCGGCGGGGGTGTTTCGGGGCAAGTGCTGGCTGGCCCAGCGACGACAGCGCGTTGCGATACTTGGTGGTGAGGCGTGCTTGGGTGGATGTGTCCAGTCTTTTGAGCCGTGCCGGGTCGGCGTTGTCCGCGATGTCGGAGAGTTTCACGGCGAGTGCTATTGGGTTGGAACGGATTCGCCGGTAGTACTCGTCGGCAGGGACATCCTTTTGTCGGGTCAGTAACTCAACCGCGGCAACAACTTCTGGCGGAAAGCCTTGTTTCACAAGGTTTTCGAGTGTCACTCCTGAGTCCTCAACCACATCATGCAAAAGCGCGGCGGCGATGTAGATGGGTTCGTGTGGTAGCACCGACGCAGCGACGCGGATGACGTGTCCGATGTACGGTTCGCCGGCTTTGTCGGTTTGCCCAGTGTGCGCGTGTTCTGCGAGCTGCCGCGCCTGATCAACGATCCCCAAACTAGCCGCCACTGTTGGCCCGGTCCTCTTCGGTCCACTCGGCACACCATCGGTCGAGAATCGACTTGGCCGATTCTTCGTCGATTTCGACATGGTCCACGTCGTTATGTCCGAGGTAGTACCTGCGAAGGTACTCACTGGGGTGCCACCGCATGTCTCGCCCGAATGCTTCATCTATCGGAGGCACGGTGTGTGTCCGTCTCACGATGCCAGACGGGTCACCGGCGGTATGCCCGCCCGCAAGGCGCGCATAGTAGGTGACTGGGACGCTCATCTGTTTCCTCCGTTCGGGGAAAGGGAGATCGCCGAGCTGCCTGCTGGCCGTGGGACTGAATCGAATATCTGTTTCTGCTCTTGCTGCAGATCAGCGATCAACTGCGGCGAGACTCCCGGAAGGCGTTCCTGCTCATACAGGGGGTGTGTCTGCATCTTGGCATCGAAGCTTGAGGGCGTGTGGAATTGGACTTCAAAGGTCTGCCCGGTGGCGGGGTCGCGCCAGAAGCTGTTGATTCCTTGGTAGCCCGGTTGATCCCAAGAGTTCTTGAACTTCACAGGCTCATACCCATCCGCGATCAGGTTATCAATTGCCCGTTGGGTGTTTGCAGCGTAGATCCCCTCGGGAGATTGCATGGTGTATCGCACGGAATCCTTCATGCCCGCCAGATGGCCATCAATGCTCATGCGAGGGTCTTCCAGCAGCGATCCGTACAACTTCTGTTTGAAGGAATCTTCGGCCTTAGTCTGTACTCCAACCCCGTTAGCTCACTGCCCGGATTATTGCTAGCGATGTCCCTAAGCGACTGAGTGATGTGTGGTTCGGCCTGCCGCGCCTGCTCAAGGAACTGATTAGCGGCAGCGTTGTGCTCGGGGCCGAGTGAAGCGCCGCCGCTAGGCGATTCCCAGCCGCCACCGTCACCCAAAGGAGTGTGGTGATCACCGGCTGGGGAATGGTCCCCGCTTGTCACGCCGGGATGTGCTCGACAAATGGGCTGGTCAGGGCAAAAGGTAGGCCAATGTACGGGGAAAGTACGGAGATTGCGGACTATCTGGCTGCTCCGCTAACTCTGAAAATCCTCTGAACTGCATGTTTTGTGCCCCCCCGCGAATCTCTTTCAAGTAGAAATTCGGGACTTGCTCGACTTCTACAGTCAACACAAACGATTGTATCAGCAAACAAACATGCCGTCGAGTCTACCGAGGTAGATCGGGATAAATCGCAGCCATATCGCCAGAACCACAAACTTAATGCTGCCGATCGGGCTGAGCTAGTGGCCCTGTATGAAGCCGGAACTTCTGCGGTTGAGTTGGCCCGGAAGTTTGAATGTCATCGCCAGACAATCGCGCGGCAGTTAGCCAGGGCCGGGGTAGTACTTCGAGAACAGAAGAAAATGACACCGCAACTTCTGGATCAAGCACGAGCGCAGTACGAGCGGGGGCATACGTTGGCCGAGATCATTCCCTTAATCGGGGTGGAGGCCAGTGCCGTGGGCAAAGCGCTCAAGCTTTCGGGGATGAAGCTACGACCTGCGGTGGCGAGTAGGTGGACGAGGGCGGCGAGTGAGTAACACCTATCCGTCAATGCATCATGCTGCTCAGATGGGGCGACTCCAGCCAAAAAATAGATACTGGCAACTACCGGAAGATCGGGGGTTTTGGGCTATCGAAAATGATGTCTGAGTCCCATTTCTCTACAGCTCGTACAGATACGAAGTAGAAACCGACATCGCCTGCATATTCGAGTCGTCGGCTGGTCAAACATTGGATCAGGCTGTCATCGCTATAGACGATTCCCGACATGGTATCGAGGAGGCCCTTTACGAGATTATCGACGTCTTTGATCTTAGCTCGTCTGGGTACCACTGAAATCACCGTCACGCAGACAGGGCCGCCGGCCCAAGGGAAGACCTCCGGCTTTTTAAACTGATTCATTTCTCTCAGCTTATCGATGACCGCCTGTTTTAGGTGTGCCTTATCTTTTCGAGACTGTGCAGACCAAGGTTTAAAGTCGACATAAAATTGTACATGCAGCGGAAAGATGCCATCGGGCTCAATCTGTATGCGGCATACCTGACATCCCATCTGTGAAAGAGTCGACGCTTTCCTTAGCATATTCAAGTATATGGAATTTTTCCATTGCATTGATTTAATGAAAAGGCACGGCCCATTCCATGCCATGCGTTCAATCCAATCGTGAACCGTCCTGCGCTGATCCTCGGACGGCGGGTTGTCCAGGATCTCACCGGTTTCCGATTGATATACTTGCCAGACGACTTGCAACTGGTTAACTGCTGGTGCATCCGCACCTAATGTCGCTAGCGCGAGATCAATCTGATCCGCTGAGGAGTATTTCGACATATCCAGATCCTACGCTCAGCACGGTTCACGTATTGAAGAAATTACGTGCGTTAATTCCATGGCTATATCGACCTGGCGATACCGCGCTCTCGCATTTTTCATTTCAGCGTGCCGTATCGCAGACCTGCTCCATCAGGTGGATCGATCAGTGTGGCGAGAACAGTGTCAGGCAGTGCAGCCGGGTTTTCGATGAGTAGTTGTCGCTGCGCTGCGGCCTGCGCCGATGTCGGGTGGTGAAGTGATTCGGGATATCCGGTAACGACGTGGTCGTACACCGCTGCGGCGAAGGCTGGCCACCACGGGGTGCCCCACCAGCGGCGGGTGTAATCCGAACTCCCGGTTGCCGCTGCCGTCACCATAGTGACGTGGGGTCCAACCTGCTGCTCGATCGCTACCCACCTGTCCACCTCCTCGGAGATGCTGGCGAGCACTGCTGGCCAGTGTTTTCCGACCAGTTCACCCACAGTGCGACCATCCGGTAGCGCGCGGGTTGGATCAGTGAGCAGGGCGCGAATCTTGAGCCAATCAATACCATCTACCGCGATCAAAGGTTGCAATGATCGCGTCGTGGCGATGGTCAATTTCGCCATTACGGCATCGCTCAGCATGGCACTACCAGCATAGGCGTCTTCGAGCGCTGTATGACGCCAGCATGCAAGGGCAATCCCTACAGGAGCCAGTGAGTGGTCGGGATTGGCGAATGGCGCGAAGAATGCAAGCCATTTTAGCTGCTTGACAACAGCTGGATCAGCCAGGGCGGAGGTGATGTCTTCCTGCGATAGCTTCCCGTCGCTGGCGACAAACAGAAACTGCCTGCCAAACATTTCAGCAGCTCGTTGTAACTCCTCAGAGATACTGTTTGAACTCATCCCCGGTTTGTGGGATGCAGAAGAAAAAGAAGATATGTCGCTGTGAACTGCCATAACTCTTTATCTATTGTGACCAGCCCTGCGATAGCTGTCAAGAAGCGGCAATGAAAAAACCTGCTGCTGCACAACAAGATTCGCAAGAAACCTGCCGCGCCCACCAACCTGCTCCGACATTTCCCGGCGCAGGCCTGTCAGTGTTCCATTTCACACCATCGCGAATTTCTCCTCCAGCTACCTTCAGTAGTACATTGCTGCGGATAGATCACCCAAAAATCTAGAAGGACACGATCTCCATGGCCAAGAAGGTCACCGTACACCTCGTCGACGATGTCGACGGCCACACCACCGCCGACGAATCCGTTGAATTCGGCATCGACGGCACCACCTACGAAATAGATCTGTCCTCCAAAAATGCAGAAAAACTCCGCACCCAACTGCACACCTGGGTGGAGCACGCCCGCAAGGTGAGCGGACGCAGCAGCAGCAAGAGCACTTCACGCAAAGGCAAGACCAGCATCGACCGAGCCCAAAGCATCGCTATCCGCGAGTGGGCCGGCAAGAACGGACACTCCGTGTCATCGCGTGGACGTATTTCGGCGGAGGTTATTGACGCGTTTAATGCGGCGAACTAAGAGCGTTTCACGGGCTTCGTCATAGGCCGCAGAAGCTGCAATATCCAGGAATGACTGGATTCGGAGGCTTCACGAACAGTGAGTTGACGCGGCTGCGTAGGATCTCCATGATCCGGTCACCGCATCGGAAGCTGAAGCGCCTGAGGTTTACTGGGGTCTGCTACACGGGGCGGTGTCGAGATAACGATGGAATCGCATGCGAGGGTTAGCCACTCTTCGCAGCTTCTCGCTTCTAAGCGAGAAATTCAGAGACCTGGAGGCGGATTGACGAAATCTCATCGTCGATCCTTGGGCGCGGCCACAGCGCAGATCCTCCAAATGCCCACATAACGGATAACTCCCGGAGCTTGGACACCACGTACGAGAACTGTGCAAGTTTCAGCGGCTGCCCGTACGTGTCGGATCGGATCTGTTCTACGAGTAGCCCATTTAGCCTGTTGGTCATCGCCTGGTGGACAACGGGCGGTCCAGGATGTCCATCATTCTCTGGCAGGGAAAGCCACAACTCGACATCGGCCGCGCGTGGGTCGTCTGCGACGACGAGGGCGCGGTACGCAGCCGCGATGGCAGCACTTGCTGGTAGCCACTGGTTATAGTTCCCGATAAAGGGGATGTCCTTGGCCACTACCGCCAGGTCATACAAAACATCCTGGTTCACAACGAGACTCAGCAGCGATGCGGGTTCGAACAGAAGTTGCATTCCGACATCACCGCCTACGGTGCCCTTCTTGATAGCCCGCTCTACGATCTGGTGTCCGCGCTTGCTGAGCTGCGATGAGCACTGGTTATACAACGCAGACAGGCGGGGCTTTATCTCGCCGTTGAGGTCGGCCATCTGCTCCGTGGAGAACCTTCTGATGTCTACTGCCCCTTAGCCATTACCAAGTGCGGCGGGGGAGATCCGGGACCGGTTTTCTGTCCGTGCTCCCAAAGCTGTTGCGTGAAAGACAAATACACTTCAACAGAATCGAGACTCAGGTTGTCCACCTCGCGTTTGCCGCCATAAAATCCAGGCACTTTCGCACCTGCGCACGCGTCGAATGAAAGTTGATTGATTCCCGCTACCCGCATCCATTCACCGAACAGCTCAGGCATCAAGAAGTCCCGCGCAAGCGGGACGCTGAGCGCTCGCTCGAATGAGTGCGCATCTACCCACGGTGTGACTGAACCATCAAAGGGATCGAGGACGACCACGGTCTGCGAGGACTGTGCCTGGTCAGGCAATCCCTCGGGTGTGAGCCGACTCGTGACAGCGAACTGTCGCGCCAGCCAGTCAAACGCGAACACCTCGGCGTCAAGCCCGCGTACGCGGAACATCGCATCGACGGTCGCCTGCGCTGCAGGCGCGGAGGCGGCGTCGTGGAAGCGCAGTAACCCACTGTTCATGGAACGCCCGCACAGCCCGCGATCAGCAAACATGCCGCCAATCAAGGCGAGTCGCCACAGGCCACCTTGTCGTGTCGGCGGGTCGAACGTGAATTCCATGAACTTTCCTATTGTCGTGGCGAAATGGCCTGTGTTCATAGCGTAGATCAGGGGTCCGGCGGACGTACACCACCAAATATTGTGCCCGGCGGAAACTGATTCATACCCGCGTTGAGCTGCGATCCGAAACTCATGTTGACACTGCCGTCGAGCAGGCCCATGTTGTCTATCGCGTCGATGCCGCCTGCTTGTAGATCGCGGGTGTGATCGACGTGGAAGCCTGGTGGCACACGGTCCAGCCCGAGGGTGTCTAGGAACAGCTGGCGAACCGCAGGGTCACGAACACCAGGCGGGGTCTGACTAAATCCCTGGTCGCCCACCGCCTTATTGAATTGCTCAATCTTGTGCTGCATTTGGGACTGCTGGAACTCGGTCCAGTTGTCCTTCATATTCATGTCGATATGTGGGAGGTCGTGGCCCCCGCCGATATCGCCAGTTCCAACACCAGAATGTTCGCCCCCGAAACCACCATGATCCACGCCCAGATGTCCACCACCGCTGGGAATTTCGGTGTGTGGGGTGTGTGTGAGGTTGTTTGTGAGTCCGCGTTCGATGCCGCCTTCGAGGCCGTGGGCCAGTGCGCCGCCTTCGCCTCCTAGGGGCAGGGTGGGTGCGATGGCGGTGGCTTCGAAGAGTTTGTGTCCGGCGAAGTGTCCGGGGTCGTTGATGGCTTGTTGGGCTTGGTCGATGGCGGTGCCGATGGGGTTGACGGTCTGCTCGAACAGGGCTTTGCCGCTGTCTTTGGCGAGGTTGCCCCAGGCTTCGGCCACACCGGGTGCTCCTGGCCCGGCTTGCCCGGTGAGTTCCTTGCCTTGTTGCACGGCACCGTCAGCGCTTTGGTAGAAGCCCTCGTGCATGTCGTTGGTGAACTCAATGAACCGGTCACCGGGGGACTTACTCAAGGACGGGTGCTCGTTAGTCGACGATCCCGGATCGGGCAGGAAATGCGGGGTTTGTGCCTGCTCGACCGCCTTGTTGACTCTCGCGTCGATTTGGTCAGCAGGCACACCCTGGTTGGTCAGGATCTCGCGTTGCGCAGCTTTGAACGCGGGAACATCTTTGGCCTGCAAGGTCGCAGACATACGTGCCGGTGTCTTATCGGTGCCATCACGCACCCCCGGCATCGCACCGATCCCACCCACCTTGGCGGGATCGACATTCTTATCGCCGACATCGACAGCTTTGGGATACCACTCTTTGTAGAAATTTGTGTCGGTTCCAGTGGCAGCAGCGGCTTTCGTGGCGCCGGGATCACCATCTTTGGGTGCGGCGATGTTTTGCATACCGCCCACAACCCCATCAGGCTTGATGGTCGAACCTGGCAAAACTGACTGTGTTCCAGAGGTACTCGATGCCGGTGCCGTAGCACCGTCGGTGGCGTGGATCGCGGCAGCCAACTCGTCGTTGGCCAGCCCACCAGCAGCACACAGCTGTTTGAGGGTAGCGGCGATGTAATCGCGGTCGGACTTATTGAAATCCTTGCTCAAGGGGGTGACTTCGCCGGTGGCTTCGTTGATGGAGAACTTGCCCGCCGCCTCGTTCTCCAACTTCGCGAGTAGCTGTTTGAGGCCCTCGAACTCATCGCCCGCGGTATCAACCTTTTTGGCCGAGTTCTCGTAGACATCGGCATCGGCGCCCAACCCTTTGCCGAACGTGCCGATCTCTTGATCAGCGTTATCAGCGGCCACACCCGTCCACGTCCCCTTGTGCGGCAAATCCGCCAACCCCGCCGCAGTAGCCCGCAACGACGCCGCCTTCGCGCGAAGACCAGCGGAAATATCACGAATCGAAGCGACACTAACCTTCTTGAGCTCAGCAATCGACAACGACATAAGTCAGGAGCCCCTGTAGGCGCGGGTGTTGAAAATCCTGACCTTCGACTCCTCATCAGTAGTCGAGAACGCATACCCACATTTGTCGAAACAATCCCGAAAATGCGTCAACTCATTGCCCACGTGCAACGATTTAGCTTGCAGCTCAGTAGATTTAGACGCCAAAGCTGATGCAGCCACACCCACCAAGCCTGACGCCGCTGACGCTATCTTCCCGTCAGCTGCCCGATGCGCATCCACATGGTTACTCAAGTGCTTGTCCACGGAGTTCGCCGACAAATGCAACCGCTCAGGCACCACACTCAACGGCTCAGAAACCCCACCCACGCACACACCTCTCAGTGAGCTCCAGCAGCCAGGCAGACAACACCCCGCCAGCTACAAGAGCCTAGCGGCAACAACTGACCGCCGTCTAGCCGATCACAAGGCTGCTGCCAGAATCGGCAAACACTGTAAAGCCCACAGAGGCTGTGCCAGACACCGCAAAGTCTCACGCAGACCCGACACTCGGCGGCATGGCGAAGCGGTTGGTCGGTGCTGCCGGTTTTCGACAACAACACCCGAAACCTCGTTGCGAACGCGCCCCGAACGATGTCGTTGCCGTCTAAGGTTGCCGGGGTCGGGTGAATCTGACCAGATGAGGAGTCAAGATGGCGGTTTCGGTTGATCTGTCCAAGGCGTTGGACAAGGCCTATGAGAACAAAGACCTCCCCGAGGTTCTGGATGCGCCGCCCTCAGCACTTGCTGGGCTCACCGAGAAGCACGATGCGGTGCTCAAGGAAGCCCTGAACATCACAACCGTGCGCGAACTGGGCACCAACAAATACTTTGCAATCGCCGGAGTCCTTGCCGCCCTGGAAGGCAAAACCGGCTAGATCGGTCCACGCTGTCGTTGTGCTCCCCGGAGACTCAGGCGGCCCTGGTCAAGGGGTGTAGGAATGAAATTTCCTGCGCCCCTTGCTATCTCGTAATGAACTGGCCTTGCTGCGCCCTCTTGGACTCCGATGCTCCTACGGCCCTCCCAGCCGCCCATATACGGTCCACGGCTCGTCTTTC
Source organism: Mycobacteroides chelonae (assembly GCA_014204435.1). GTDB lineage: Bacteria > Actinomycetota > Actinomycetes > Mycobacteriales > Mycobacteriaceae > Mycobacterium > Mycobacterium chelonae_A. The sequence goes on along the minus strand of JACHLF010000016.1, from coordinate 4,734 downwards.
CATTTCAGGTACACGGCAACGGGTGCTTCTGTGGTTTCACAGTTCCGCCCGTCAGGGCCTTTGGGGCTCGCGGCGGCGATCGGGTATGAGAACGGGAACATCGTGCCAAGCAGGCAATAGTGCGGTGCTGGCGTCTTCTGGAGTCCGTGGCCGCTGTAGTCACGGTGCCGTACCTTCAGGAAGCGAGGTTTGTCCTCCCACCAGGCGAACACGCCATAGCGCTGCCACATGGTGTACTGCCCGACGGCGCCTGCTAGAAGCAGGACCGCCAGCGACAGCACCAGGATGCGTTTCCACCGCGTTGCCCAGAACTCGCGCATAGCTATTCTCCCGGATATTGCATGCGTACAAAGCGGTAGGTGACATCGGTGGGGTTGCTTGAGTCGTCCAGATGCGGCAAGGCCGATGAGTGATGCTGCACATCGTTGGTGTGATAGTCCACCGCGTCTCCCATCGCCTACTGCTCTATGACGAAAAGCGCCTCTGCCCAATGCGCCCCCTCGGCAGGACGGGATATCACGCCAATAAGACGGCTGAGTGGGACTTTGCCGGGGCAGTGTTCAGTGAGATGCATGTCGAAGCGGTGAGTCGGGACGGTTCCCCAGCTAAAGGTCTTTTCACCTTGATCACCCCGATCGACCACAGAATCAAGTGCGTAATTGCAGCCAGGAAGCGGCAGCGCTGACTGGATGAGGCGGTCGAGTTGGGCGTTATCTTTCGCGGCTTCTGGTGTGGAAGCGCTGTTACGTCTGAGGCCGACACTCGCAGGATCGTGCTGATTTAGCCCAGAGACGAGCTGTTGTGCGCGCTCCTGTAAGACTTTTGAGGGGTAGTCCTTAATGCGGTAGTTATCTTCGATGGCCCAAGGAAATGCAAAGATGATTGCGACAAGTACAGCTGCGGCGCCGACAATCACGATTCCGGCTACGAGTTTTCCCTTGCCTATGGTCATTCTAATCTCCAGGGAAAGCTAAATGGACGAACTCTGCTTGTCCGCCAGCGTAATCCTTACTTTCAGGCATCCAGTCATTGCGGAGGTTGTTGTCACCGCCTGCGTGCTGACTCACGATGTCAGTGAGTACGCCGCCTCGCATCTCTTGCCCAACCAACATTGCGACATGACTGATGTCGCCGTTGCTTTCCTTGTAGTAGATGAGGTCACCAGGGATAAGACCAGCCTTCGACGGGGCCAGCGGGTCTAGCTTGGTTTTGTCGGGTGTCCCAACGACATCTTTTGACCCTTCCAGGGCGGGTGGTGTCTTCACGATACTTACGATCTCACCCCGCCCGGACTGCTGGGTGATGAAATTGTGGTTCTCGCGCGCCAACGACCATGTTGTTGAATGCGGCTGAGAAGGGATGTCGCCGATGCCCAGATAAATTTGGAAAGGATCGCGTTGGTAGTACCATTCGTCGCTGTCACCGCCGCGCAGATCAGTGATATTTGGCCCGACATCTTTGAATCCACCTTCTCGCATCGCCTGGGACACGAAGTTGGTGCATTCGTAACCGACACCGAAGTCTCGGTACTCAGGGTTAGCTCCGTTGGCCCACTTGTTGGCGTAGTCGATGGCTTTTTGGCGGTTCCCGGTGAGCGGCGGCAGCTGAGGTTGATCGCCGCCGCCCTGCATGAAGCGTCCGCTCAGGGCACTGGCGTCGCCGCTCATCAGCTCGACGGACTGCGTCTGGGACGGGTTCATGCTAGAAGCCGAGTTGACCGCTCCGGCACCCTGCGAGGTCAGGTCCGCCACTTTGTTCACAGCGTCGGCGCCTTGTTTTCCGTCGTCGAGGAACTGCTGCACCTGTTGCATCTGTTGCTTGGACTGTGGGTTGATGTCGGACACAATCTTGGTGCTCTGGCTGCCATTTTCCAGCCAAGTCGAGGTGATCTGGCTGCCGGACTTCACCGCGTCGGCGGTGTCTTTAATGCCCCCAGAAACCCCTTGTACCAACGTGATTACGTCCTGCGGATTGACCGTTCCCGACTGCGCCGATGACGCCAGCGAGGCGCCAGCTTGCCCAGCCTGCCCGAAATTCTGGGCAGCACTCCCAGCAGACTGGCCCAGATTCGCACTATCGGACACCGTATTCGAGATATCACCGGGCAGGGACTGGCTCATCTGCGAAGCATCCTGACCAAGAGCCTGAGTATCTGGTTCCTTTTCCTGATCATTCTGCTTACGGCGGCGCGTTGAGGCCGCACCCATCAACAGCGCAGCCAGATCGTTGTTTCCGGACTGCTTGTCGCGGTCCTGCTGATCCCGATCCTTCTTGTCGTCCTTGGAAGGGAATTTCGGCAGCTTCTGATTGCCGTTCTGCTTCTGCTGTCCCTGCTGCAGCTGTTTGGTCAGGTCGTCGATGCGCTGGCGATCCTGACCGGACTGTTGCTGTTGCTGCTGCAACTGCCGCATCAGATCATCGATCTTCTGCTGATCTGATGACTGATTCGGCTGCTCCGTGTTCTGTTGGGGCGGCTGTTGACCAGAGTTGTTCTGTGATGGTGGCTGCTGGCTGCCCTGGTTGGCCGGCGGCTGCTGTTGCGGTGCACCCTGGTTGGCTTGTCCGCCTTGCGATCCCGCATTAGTGCCTGGGTTGGTTTGTCCACCGTTGAAATCTGGATTCGGCTTGCCCGGCCCTTGGGTATACGGCGTCGCGTTCTGATAATCCGGGATCTGAGTACCGTGCGCGGGCTGATCCCACCCCTGCTGAGGCCCCTGCATCCCGTTGGACCCGTTAGCACCGTTGTTGCTGATCGAAGGTGCCTGAGTGTTATAGATCGACACCGACCCGTTTTGATCCATAGGCGGCTGGTTGATCCCGCCCTGATAGTCGGCCATCTGCGGGCCGCCTTGGCTTGGTGGCTGGAACATCTGCCCACCCCCAGGCGGGCCATCATTGCCGCCACCGGGTGAACCGCAATCGGGAGGGCATGCTGCATGGGCTTGCGGCACGGTGGCGGGAGTGAACCAGCCCAAGCCGAGTCCGCTGGCAGAAAACATCAATACCGCGATGACACCGGCTGTCGCGGTGGCCTTCTCAGAGGCGGCAGTGGCCCACTTGTACAGGCCCGCCAAGCCCTTCCACCACCCCAGATTCGAGAAGATTGCCACCAGCAGCACCAGAGTGATTGCGCCCGCGGCGGGCAGAACCTGCGGACCGGTGATCCAGACGTACAACCGGGGTGCGATACCAGCAGTGAGCAGCACCAACCCCAAACCGCCACCTACCAGAGCAGCGACCAGCCCCGGATGCCACAACGACTCGTTCTGGTTGTTCCGCGACTGATTACGGTGTGCCCCAGCATCATCGACACCAGTCACCACTTCCCGCGCCAAACCAAACAAGTACTTGCCGCCCGTGAACAGCGAGGCTCCCGCAAGGACCGCCACGAACATCTGCCCCACACCGAAGATCAGCGACCAACCGGCCTCGCCGGTGATCTGCTGCCACCACGCGCTGTAGCCGCCCCGGAAACTCCACCACATCCCCAGCACGCCCACGATCACCGCCAGCGAGGCAAGAACTGCCTGAATCGGCTCAGACAACCGTTCCTTGGCCGAGCTGACCGCTGCTGCAGTCACTGGCCGAAGACCCCACATGATCAGCTTCACCCCGCCACCCAGCGCGGTAAACAGCCCCAACAGCAGCAAGCTCCAGGTGATCAGCTCACCAAGTTGATCACCGGCGCGGTGCAGGTGATGCAATCCGGCTACCGAAGCAACCAGAAGGACAAGACCAGCCGCAACTGCCGCCAACCGGCGTGCACGATCCTGGTTATCTACCTGATTCGTTGCTGAAGCAGTCGCAACCCGCAGCTCAGAATCAGTCATTAGCATCCCCGACAAAGTACGAAGCAATCTGTTGCCTCACAGCCTACGCGCAGACGGTGACAACTTTTCGCCGGGAGTGGCAAACAACATTAGTAGGGAACCGTCGCCGCTGATCAGCCATATCCAACCGATCCGCAGGATCTGTCGGTCAGGCGCCAGCACCCGCTACGGCGGCACCGGCACGCAGATCTGGATCAGTCTGACGAGCCCTCCGGCACCGGCAACCCATTGACCAGCTCCCCGGCATCAAGCTGCAATCCGGCTGCCAGCTTGACGATCGTCTCCAGCCGCAGGCTGCGCTGTCCGCGTTCCACCTTGCCGAGCTGAGTCCAGTGGATACCGCAGCGCTGAGCAGCGGCTTCCTGGCTGAGGCCCATCCGTTCACGGGCGGCTCGCAGGCGTTCGCCGAAAACGCGGGTCGTCTCATTACGGACAGGTGAGGCTTCGCTGGGCATGATTCCCAACCTCATATACCTCGGGCGCATTGAACCAGAGCGTGTCGCACCCACGCCGCCCACACCCGTGGAGGCAACCAGACCAGGCGCCTGCTGAACCAGGCCATCTTCACCAAGCTCTACATCGACGAATCCACCATCAGCGGCGAGCTGGCTGAACCATTCCAAACACTCCTGAGCGACGAGCTCGCTAACGCTGCCTGCAACCACGCAGCTAACAGAAGCGGCGAGTCCGAACCAGAAATACCCGTCAGTGGCCAGGAAAACAGGCAGCGAGTTTCACTCACCCAAATACTGGAGCAAACAAACAAAAAACCCGACGACAGTGTCGCAGGTTTGAAACAGACCACTATGGTGCCCTTGTTTGTCTTCGGTTGATGGTTGATGGATGTGTGTCGGTTGATCCTTGACACTCTTGTTGTGGTTAGGCCTGGTCGCGGTTGCGGCAG
>JACHLF010000015.1 GCA_014204435.1 Mycobacteroides chelonae | reverse complement strand
CAACTGCGCGGAACCTCGGTCAACCAAGTCCCGAACGTCGAGCACGTGCTCGTCACCGCCGGCACCGGCGTACCGACCTCCGGCCTCATCCTGGGTTAGCGCGCGGGCGTACATCGCGCCGAACGTAACCCCACGCACATATCGGGGTTAGTTCCGTGTGCGTGAGGTTACGTTGGCGGTTCTGTCGGTGGCTCAGCGCATGATGCAGGCATGGGGCGGGAACCGAATATCGGCAGCGAGGTGGCGTCCTTGCGCACGTCCACGCAGGAGCAAGCGCATGCGACATTCGGCGTTATTGCCGTCGAGGCGGCAATAACGCCGGTGATCAGCGTGGTGGCGGCCACCGTCAGTCCGATCCAGCCAGTCATGGGCAAAATATGCATGGCCGGTTACCTTGGAGCAGTTAGGAGTAGGTGAGCTCCACATCGCCGAGCGCGGGCGCATCCTCGCGCTCGGCAACCACTGCCGAGATCAGCAGTTTGCCGTCTTCCTTCCAGATGCGGGTCTTGAGCGTCTCGCCCGGGAACACCACACCGGCGAACTTCGCGGCATAGGACGTTACCCGTGAGGCATCGCCGTCGAGTGCGGCGTCGACGGCCGCTTTGCACACCACGCCGTAGCTGCATAACCCGTGCAGGATCGGCCGCGGGAATCCGGCCGCCGCCGCGAAGGCGGGGTCGGAGTGCAGTGGGTTGCGGTCACCGCACAGCCGGTACAGCAGCGCCTGCTGCGGCAGGATGCGCGTCGCAACTTCTATGTCAGCAGGCCGGGAGGGAGCCTCAGCGGCGGACGAGGGGCCACGCTCGCCGCCGAAACCGCCCTCGCCGCGGGCGAAGATGGACCGGCGGATGGTCCAGAGCGGTCCCTGGTCATCGGAAGTCGTTGTCTCCGTGACGATGACCGCAGCCTTGCCCTTGTCCCAGATCTCGACGATCTTGCCCTCTGAGCGGGCGGAGCCTGACGGGGGGAGGGGCCGATGCGCGGTTACCTGCTCGGTGCCGTGCAGGATCTTGGCCAGGTCGATCTCGATCCCCGGGAACGACACCTTGGGTGGCTCCACCGCGTGGAAGCCGGAGGCGACGGTGGCGAACGTCGGCAATACCTGCGGGGTCTTGTCCTGCAGGTAGCGCAGCTCGGTCTCGCTCACCGGATCGGCACCTGCACCGATCGCCAGGTGATATAGCTGCACATCGGATGCGGTCCAGGAGAACTCGGCGGGCTCGACAGCAGCGCCCAAGGCGATATCAACGTTGATAGGCATGGGCCGACCCTACTTGCCGGCGATATCGAGTGCCGCGAGGTAACCCCATGTCATGGCCGGGCCGATGGTGGCACCGGGGCCGGCGTAGGTGTGGCCCATCACCGGGGTACTGACATTGCCTGCGGCGTAAAGACCTTCGATGATGCTGTTGTCATCGCGCAGCACGCGGCCCTTGACGTCGGTGCGCACGCCGCCCTTGGTGCCGAGGTCGCCGGGCACCATCTTGGCCGCATAGAACGGGCCCTTCGTCAGCGCGCCGAGGTTGGGGTTGGGCTTGTTGGTGGGGTCGCCGTAGTAGCGGTCATAAGCGCTCTTGCCACGGCCGAAGTCCTCGTCGACGCCGCTGCGGGCGAAGCCGTTGAACCGTTCGACGGTCGCCTTGAATTCCTCGACGGGAAGGTTGGCGAGCTTCGCCAGCTCCTCCACGGTGTCAGCCTTGACGATGACGCCCGACTCGATCCACTTACTCGGAATCTTTTGTCCGGGTTGCAATCCGGCGAAGATGTACCGGTTGCGGTACTCCTGGTCGAAGACGAGCCACGCGGGCAGGTTCTCGCCCGGTCCGGGGCCCTGCCCGTACTGCCCGCCGTACATGCGGTGGGTGGCCTCGACGTAGGGCAGCGATTCGTTCATGAAGCGCTTGCCGGACGCGTTGACGATGATCGATCCGGGGGAGTTGCGCTCGGAGAGTGCGAACCACGGCCGGCCCGCCAGAGGCACTGTGGGACCCCACCACGAGTCCTCCATGAACTCCAGTGCGGCGCCCAGCTTTTCCGCGGCCAAGATGCCGTCGCCGGTGTTGGCCTTGGCGCCCACGGTCCACTCGGTGGTGATGGGGGCGCGCTGGTACTTCACACGCATCTGCTCGTTGTGCTCGAAGCCGCCCGAAGCCAGGATGACGCCCCTGCGCGCCTTGATGACCGTCGGCTCGCAAGTCTCCGGAGCGCCCGTCTCACGCACGTAGACGCCCTTGACGGTGCCGTTCTCGATATAGAGATCGGTCAGCGCTGTGTTGAGCTTCACCGGAACGCCGGCATCGCGCAGGCCGATGCGCAGCGCGGCCGATAGTGCGCGGCCCATGCCGACGAGCTTCTTGCCGGTTCCCTGCGCCCAGAAAGTGCGCACTCCTACCCGCAGGCTGCGCAGCACACCGCGCGGGTGGCGCTTGAGCTGGTTCAGTCGCACGTAATCCTGCTGGCGCACGACGACATTCAGCGGCACCTTGCCGTACGGCGGCTCGAGGTGGGGAAGCTCGTCACCAAGCTTCTTGGCGTCGAACGGCTTGGGTTCCACGGAGCGGCCGGCCGAGCGCCCGCCCGGGGCCTCGGGGTAGTAGTCGGAGTAGTGGGGCACCCAGTCGAGCTTGAGCGGGGAGTTGGCCAGCACAAAAGAGAGCATCTCCGGTCCGCGATCGAGATAGGTGTCGATCTTCTCGCGGGGGACGACGTCGCCGATGATGTTGTAGAGGTACTCGCGGGCAGCCTCCGGGGTGTCGTTCTGGCGGGCCTTCTTGAGCACCTCGTTGTTGGGGATCCAGACGCCACCACCGGAGCGGGCGGTCGATCCGCCGAAGTGGGGGGCCTTTTCGATCAGTACGGTGCTCAGTCCGTTGTGTGCCGCGGTGAGCGCCGCAACCATGCCGGCGCCACCACTACCGACGACGACGACGTCGTACTCCTGCTCAGTCATGTAGAACACGTTATAGAATTGAGGCGGCCCGGCGCTACCGGCGCGGGCCTGTGGTTTCATCGCCCGGACATTTTCATGTTGCGGTGGAAACAGAAACACGTTGCTATTGTCGCGAGGGAGGCCCAGTGCCGGGTCGATCAGACGTGCCATCGGTCGATGTCGTCATCGTCGGATACGGGGTCGCCGGGGCGTCCGCCGCCCTGGCCGCCATCGAGCGCGGGGCCTCTGTCGCCATTGTGGAGAGATTTGACGGCGGCGGGGCTTCGGCCATTTCAGGAGGCATTTACTACGCCGGGGGCGGCACGAACATCCAGCGTGACGCGGGCGTCGAGGACACCCCGGAGTTGATGCTGGAGTATCTGCAGCTTGAAGTCGGCGATGCCGTCAAACCCGAGACGCTGCGCAAGTTCGTCGACGACAGCATTGACAACCTGGATTGGCTGCAAAGTTACGGAGTGCCGTTCGAGGGTTCGCTGGCTCCGTTCAAGACTTCGTACCCCACTAACGACTACTACCTCTATTTTTCGGGCAGTGAATCCTCCGGCATGGCGCGGGCCGTGACACCCCCTCGCCAGCGTGGGCATCGCGCCTTCGGTCGCGGGGTGTCGGGGAAGGCGCTTTTCGCGCCTCTCGCGGCGTCGGCCGAGCGCCTCGGTGCCGACGTGTGGCGGCAGACCCGGGTCACCGACTTGATTGTCGAGGACGGCCGTGTGGTGGGAGTTCGGGGCAGGACGTTGAGGAATGCGCCCGACTGGGTGCGGCGCGCGTACGCACGGTTGACGCACTACGCGACGAAGCCTGGCATCTACTACCCGCCGATGCGGAAGGCGCTGGAGGGACCGGCGCACGCGCTGGAACGCCGGTTCGCCAAGCCCTTCGAGATCCGGGCGAACGACGGGGTGATCCTGTCTTCGGGCGGGTTCATCGCGAACCGCCAACTCATCGAGCGTCATGCCCCCGCCTATCGGGACGGATTGCAGCTCGGCACTGCCGGTGACGACGGGACAGCTTTGACGCTCACGGAGCCGCTGAATGCGGCTACCGGGCACCTCGACGAGATCTCGGCCTGGCGGTTCATTGTGCCGCCCGCGGCCTTCCTCGGCTCTCTACTGGTGGATGCCAAGGGGCAGAGGATGATTGACGAGTCCCGATATGGGGCCGCGTTGGGTAAGGAGATCGTGCGCACGGCCGGAGGGGTGGGCTACCTGGTTGCCGACAAGGCGCTGGTGAAGCGGGCTCGTCAGCAATTGGGGTCACAGACCCTGTGGTTTCAGCGGATCCAGGCCGAGGCGTTCCTGAATGTGGGGCGCAGGAAGGCCGGATCCATCGAAGAACTGGCCGTCAAGGCGGGCATCGATCCGGAAGGATTGGCGCGCACCGTGTCCGAACACAATCGGGCCATCGCCGACGGCACCCCCGACCCCCTCGGCAAGCCGGACGATATTCGGGTTCCCGTCGCTGAAGGGCCGTTCTATCTGTTCAACGTGTCCATCAAGACCAACATGCTCAATCCATGTCCGATGCTGACCCTTGGCGGGTTGGTGGTGGACGAGGAGACTGGTGCTGTGCAGACCACATCGGGTGCGGCGATCCCCGGGCTCTATGCCGCCGGACGTGCAGCGGTGGGTATCTGCTCCAATTCGTATGTGAGCGGATTGTCCCTGGCTGACTGCGTCTTCTCCGGACGCCGGGCGGGGACCGAGACTGGAAGGCACGTAGATGCTTAGTTCCGAAATTCGTGGGGCCATTGCTGCGGATCTGGCCGAGGCCGAGCGGACGCGGGTAGCCATCGCGCCGCCCACCGGCACGTACCCGGATTTCGATGTGACCGACGCCTATGAGATCCAGCTCATGAATATTCGCTCCCGCCTAGCGGACGGCGCCAAGGTGGTCGGGCACAAGGTCGGCCTATCGTCCGAGGCGATGCAGAAGATGATGGGTGTCCACGAGCCGGACTACGGGCACCTGCTGGCCGATATGGAGCTGTTCGAGGATGTCGCGGCCTCGGCGTCTACGTTCTTGTTCCCACGGGTTGAGGTGGAGGTCGGATTCATCCTGGCCGCCGACCTGCCCGGGGAGGACTGCACCGAGGACGACGTGCTGGCGGCAACGGCGGCGTACGTGCCGTCCATCGAGGTGGTGGACAGTCGGATCACCAACTGGCAGATCAAGATCTGCGACACCATCGCCGACAACGCCTCGTCGGCCGGATTTGTCATCGGTAAGCAACGGGTTTCGCCGAAGGACATCGACATCAAGTCGATCGATGCGGTGCTGACCTGCAACGGCGAGAAGTTGGCCGAGGGCAGAAGTGATGCGGTGCTTGGTAATCCGGTGACATCTGTGGCGTGGTTGGCGCGCAAGGTCGCCTCGTTCGGCGTGCGTCTGCGAGCCGGCGATGTGGTGCTGCCCGGTTCGTGCACGCGGGCGTTCGACGCCCATCCGGGGGACGAGTTCTTGGCCGAGTTCGCCGGACTTGGTTCGGTCCGACTGGCTTTCGAGTAGAGGAGAATTGTGAGTAAGGCATCTGTAGCGATCGTCGGTTCGGGAAACATCAGCACCGATCTGCTGTACAAGTTGCAGCGGTCCGAGTGGCTTGAGCCGCGATGGATGATCGGTATCGACCCCGAGTCCGAGGGTCTTAAGCGCGCTCGTGGTTTCGGCCTGGAAACCTCGCATGAGGGTGTGGACTGGCTACTGGCCCAGGACGAGAAGCCGGACCTGGTGTTCGAGGCGACATCTGCTTACGTGCACAAGGCCGCTGCGCCGCGTTACGCGGAAGCGGGTATCCGGGCGATCGACCTGACCCCCGCGGCGGTGGGCCCGGCCGTCGTGCCGCCCGCGAATCTGCGTGCGCACCTGGATGCTCCCAACGTCAACATGATCACCTGCGGTGGTCAGGCCACAATCCCGATCGTGTACGCGGTGTCGAGCGTTGTCGAGGTTCCCTACGCGGAGATCGTCGCGTCCGTCGCGTCCGTATCGGCGGGACCGGGCACACGCGCCAACATCGACGAGTTCACCAAGACGACGTCCAAGGGTGTGGAGGTGATCGGCGGTGCCCAGCGCGGCAAGGCGATCATCATCCTCAACCCGGCCGACCCGCCGATGATCATGCGCGACACCATCTTCTGCGCCATCCCCGAGGATGCCGATCGGGATGCGATCGCCGCGTCGATTCACGATGTGGTGAGCCAGGTGCAGCAGTACGTGCCTGGGTACCGGCTGCTCAACGAGCCACAGTTCGACGAGCCGTCGGTGGTCAATGGCGGCAACCACGTGGTGACCACCTTCGTCGAGGTGGAGGGCGCGGGCGACTTCCTGCCGCCCTACGCCGGGAACCTGGACATCATGACCGCGGCCGCGACCAAGGTGGGCGAGGAAATCGCCAAAGAACTTCTATCTGTAAAGGTTTCGTGACAATGACTACGCAACTTGCTCCGACTGACGGCATCTTCTTCGACGCCGCGTGGGACGTGCGGGTCACCGACACGTCGCTGCGCGACGGCTCGCACCACAAGCGGCACCAGTTCACCGCCGATGAGGTGCGGGCGATTGTCGCGGCGCTGGACGGTGCCGGCGTGCCGGTCATCGAGGTGACCCACGGCGACGGGCTCGGAGGATCCTCCTTCAACTACGGATTCTCGAAAACTCCTGAGCAGGAACTGATCAAGCTCGCCGCCGAGACCGCGACCAACGCCAAGATCGCCTTCCTGATGTTGCCCGGCGTGGGCACCAAGGAAGACATCATCGAGGCTCAGGGCAACGGCGGGTCGATCTGCCGCATCGCCACCCACTGCACCGAGGCCGACGTTTCGATCCAGCACTTTGGACTGGCTCGTGAGCGCGGGCTGGAAACCGTTGGCTTCCTGATGATGTCGCACACCATCTCCCCGGAGAAGCTGGCAAAGCAGGCGCGGATCATGGCCGACGCCGGATGTCAGTGCGTGTACGTGGTGGACTCCGCAGGTGCGCTGGTGCTCGACGGTGTGGCCGACCGCGTGGCCGCGGTGGTCGCCGAGCTCGGGAACGACGCGCAGGTCGGTTTCCATGGGCACGAGAACCTGGGCCTGGGTGTGGCCAACTCGATCGAAGCGGTGCGCGCCGGTGCAAAGCAGATCGACGGCAGTACAAGGCGCTTCGGTGCCGGCGCAGGTAATGCCCCGGTCGAAGCGCTGATCGGTGTGTTCGACAAGATCGGCGTGAAGACGGGTATCGACTTCTTCGATATCGCCGACGCCGCCGAAGAGGTCGTCGCACCCGCGATGCCGGCGGAGTGCCTGTTGGACCGCAATGCGTTGATCATGGGCTACAGCGGGGTGTACTCCAGCTTCCTCAAGCACGCCATTCGGCAGGGTGAGCGCTACGGTGTGCCCGCCCATCAGCTGCTGCACCGGGCCGGGGAGCGCAAACTCATCGGTGGGCAGGAAGATCAGCTCATCGACATCGCGCTGGAAATCCAGCGGGAGAACGCCGAGAAGAAGTAGTCGGCGGTCTACACACCGCGTCAAGCCCGCGGGGTAACGCTTCGGCACCTCGTGGGCCAGACACGGAGCTGTGCCTGGCCCACGCTGGGTTCCAGGACGCCCTCTGCCGCCAGTTCGTTCTTCGCGGGCACTTTTCCCACCGTCCGGACAATTCGGGCGTTGTACGGCGGTCTTGCGGTATCGCGTGAGGATCTCGCCGGCGGGTGCCTGCGGGGGCTTAGCCAGTTCGCGCTGGTCGATCGTGAGACCGATAGGCAGGCCCTGCTCGGTGGCTACCACCGAGATCGAGCCGGCACAGGATCGCACCGAACGCTGCGAGGACCTTGCCATCTCGCTTAAGCTGCTGGTTGAGTGCGGGGGTTTATTCGGTTGGGTAACCAGTCTTGATACCCGTGCGCTAGCTACTGAGTACCATCGAACTCTACGACGATTTGGCGATTGAGGAAGGGGAGGAGGACGTTGCCCAAGCAAGATCGTGGTGCACCGGCCCGTCCTCCGTGGTTGCCCGAAGACGACGAACAACGAGGCTTTCTCCGTTCGTTGAGGCGCAAGAAGCGCAACGCGGGGGAAGATGAGTCCAACGAGGATTCGTTAACCGACGAGACTGAGCGCCCTTCCACAGCCCAAGTTCCCGCACAGAAATCGATCGCCGAAACCTCCCGCGAAGAGCACGCCCCCGAGTCGACTGCCGAGGAAAAGGCCAACGGCGCCAAGCCGGTACCCGATGTCTCGAAGTACTACACCCCGCCGCGCCCGCCCGATCCCGTAGAAGAAGCGTCGCCCGAGCACGACTGGAGTGCCATAGTCCAGAGCCCTGTCTCGGAGACGCCACGGATCATTGCGAGTTCGATTCCGGAGATGAAGCCGGAGCCACGGCCAATACCGCAGGTCGAGCAACCCTCGTCGCCTCCGATTGCCGAGTCCCCGGCAATCGCCGAACCGGAAGCCGTGGTACCCGAGGCTGAACCAGTGGTCGAGTCGGTGACGCCGATCACGGTCGAGTCTGAGCCCCCGGTCAAGACTCCCGAAGAGGCCCCGGTTTCGACGGAGCCGTCCTCGGCGTCTGTCGAGTCCGAGGTAGCGAGGACACCGGCAGCCGTAGGCGAGCACAGCGGCCCGGAATCCGGCGGTGCGGACCCGTTCTCACGGTTCAGCCTGCTCGAGGCGCAGCTGCGTCAGATGAGCCTCGACGAGAGCATCACCGATGACGAGCTCGAACGCCATCGGCGCCACACAAGGCTCGAGTGTGAGTCCGAGCAGGGTTCCGTGCCTGAGACGCCTACGACCCTGAGTTTCACGCCACCGGAGGCCGTCCAGCACGTGCCAGAAATCGCCGAAGAGGTGGCACAAGGGGCCGAGGAAACACAGGAGCCGGAGCTCAGCTTCACGTCCCCCGAAGCCGTCGATCAGGCTCCCGAAGCGGTTGAAGCTGAGCAGTCCGCGCCGGCGGAGCCAGAGCCTGTCGCCGTCACCGATGAACCAGCGGCCGCTTCCGTGGAGCCCGAACCAGAAGCACCGACGCAAGAAGCCGCCGCCGAGGTCGACGATGCAGAGGCCCGCGCAGCAGCACTGTTGCAGCGCATTGAGGCCAAACGTGCCGAACTCAACGAGGAATTGGCTGCGCATGATGCGGCTCAGGAGCAGGCGTCCGCACCTGAGCCTGAAGCCGCGCCGTTCGTGCCGATGGTGGCGCCATGGGCCGCTGTTCCGATGGTGGAGGAAGCTGCGACCGTCGGGTCCGAAAGCGCCGAGTCCACCATCGGCGCCGACGAGACCGCCGCGTCGGACACCTCGGAGCTCGGCGGATTTGAGCCTCTGGTCGACGAGGGCATCGTGATCGCCGCGCCGCCGGTTGTGTACGACGATCTGCCCGATGTCGCCGTACTCGAGGACGAAGTGGTGCCGGAGCCCGAGCTGGCTTCTGAGCCGGTGGCCCCGACGGCACACGTGGTCGATCCGGAGCCTGTCGGCGAGATCGTCGATCCCACAGCAGAATCTCCGCAGGCGGTTCCGGCGGCTGAAGTCCTGGAGCAGGCCGCGCCCGAGCTTGCCGCGGCCTCTCTGCCGCCGACCCCCGAGCCTCCGGGAGATGGGGCGGTCCCGGAAGAGGCTGCGGAGGAAGACGAGGCGCACCACCAGCCGGCGTACTACGTGCCCCCGGTCGTCCCGCCACAAGCCGGTCCGGCCCCGCAACTACCTGCTTCGCCATCGCCGGAGCAACAGCAGCCCGCGGCGCAGGTGCCTCCGGGCTGGAACCCGCGCCCGCCGTATCCGGGCCAGTGGTCGCAGGGGGCGCCGCAGGCTCCTGAACCCTATGGTGGGCAAAAACTTCCGCTTCAGCCCCCGCCTCAGCCCACGAGCGTTCAGGGTCAGTGGCAGTGGGTGCCGCAGCAGCAGGGGTTGCAACCACCCGGACAGCAGGAGCCGCCCGAGGGTTACGTTTCGCAACACCAGGGTGCCGCACCCCCTGCGAATTACCGTGCGCCGCAGGCGTATCGGATGCCTCCTTCGCTTGACGAGGCCGAGGTGATCAACCGCGGACGCTATGCGCCGCGATCTGGCTGGCGCAAAGCCGTACACCGGTCCACGGGTGGCCGGGTCAATCCGGGCGACTCCCGTAAGGACCGTGAACAGGACCAGCTGCTGGCGAGCATTCGTCAGCCGATCCTCGGCGATTACCGCATCGCGGTGCTTTCCATCAAGGGTGGTGTTGGAAAGACCACCACTACATTGGGATTGGGTTCGGCGTTCGCGACGATTCGTACCGACCGGATCATTGCGGTGGACGCGAACCCCGACCGTGGCACCCTGGCCGAACGCGTCCGGGACCATTCGACGCAATCCACCGTTCGCGACCTGCTCAACGACCAGAACATCAGAAGTTACGCCGACGTTCGCAACCACACGCGAATGGCGACCAGCCGCCTGGAAGTGCTTGCCAGTGAACAGGATCCGGCCGTTTCAGAAGCCTTCGGCGAGGTCGACTACCGCAACACGATCGACATCCTCCAGCGCTATTACAACATCATCCTGACCGACTGTGGCACCGGAATCATGCATTCGGCGATGGCGGGTGTGCTCGATCTCGCGCACACCATCGTGCTGGTGAGTTCGCCGGCCATGGACTCCGCGCGCAGTGCTTCGGCGACACTCGATTGGCTGATGCAACACGGACATGCCGGGCTGGTTCGCGAAGCGCATGTCGTGCTGAGCGCGTCGCGCCCGGGATCTGCGGGGATCAAGTTGGACAAGGTCTACGAGCATTTCCAAGCGCGCTGCCGGTCCATCCACATGATCCCGTTCGACCCGCATCTTGCCGAGGGGGCCGATGTCGACTTCAACCTGCTCAATGCGGATACCAACGCGGCGTATCTGAAGCTGGCCGGCGCGATTTCGGAGAGTTTCCCACGGCTCCGCATGCGCGGCGACGAGCAGCAGTGATGAGACGGAAAGAGGCGGGCAACAAAGATGGTTGGCACCAGAGCTCCCCAGCGGGTCTTTGCTGCCGGTGTGCTCTCGCGCGGGATGATGGCGAAGTGATCTGGCATGGCTGATTCCAACGACAACACACCCGACGCGCCACCGCCGAGCGGTCCGTGGCGCGAGCCCATCGCGGATGGGCTGGGTGGCGGGGAGACCAAGGGTAGTCCCTTCCGTCGTGCGAAGAACTCGAACCAGGAGTTCGTGCCGCCGAGTGCCGACTACTTCCCGCAGCCGACGCTCAAGCCGCCGCCCCCACTGCCTAAGGCTCCCAAGCTGTCTCGGCGTCAGCGAAATCACCAGCGCCCGATGAACCCGATATGGGAACCGGATCCGCTGAGCTCTTACGGCATGCCGCAGTACCAGAACCCCGCACCGCAGGCTCCGCCACAGGGATACGGTGCGCCGGCTCAGCAGCCTCCGCAGAATTTCTACGGGCCGCCTCCGCAGAACTATTACGCCCCGCCGCCGGCTGCCCAGCCACCCGCTGTTCCGGTGGAGAATGCCGTACCCACCGCGCCTCCCGCGCCGGAACAGCCCAGCCCGCTGCCGGCGTGGCCGGCGTCGGCGGTGGTGCCCGAACCTCCCAGTGCGGAGCCTCCGCCCCCACCACCTCCGGTAGAGACGCCTCCTGCTGCTCAAGAGCCAGAGGTGCACCGCGCCGAGGCGCCTCAGGAACAGGCGCCTGCCGAGGTATCCCCGCCGCCCGAGCCCGCCGCACCGGCTCCCATCGCGCCGATCAGGCCGGACGATGCGTCCTCGATGATCCCGGAAGGGATGACACCCTGGGGCGGCCAGGCACCTCAGATGGCGCCTGCGCCCGTGCCGCCGGCGCCATCGTGGCCCACGCCGCCATCCGCACGGTCGGTCGCGACTCCCCCACCCGCGGCCTTGCCGCGCGTGGACTGGAGCACGCCGGCCGCGCCACAACGGGAGCCCTACCTCCCGGGGCAGACTCCGTTCACCGCCGCACGGCCCGAGGCTCCGGTGTACCGGCCGGCGCCGCAGCCGCACCAGCCGTCACGACCGCAAGGCCCGAGCCACGATCAGCTCGGTCTCATCAGGTCGGTCAAGCCGCTGCCGAGGAGCGGATGGCGCAAGGCAGTTCACCGGCTTTCGGGTGGAGCGATCAATCCGGGTGAGTCGTCGGAGGAATCGCACCGCAGCGAGTTGATCGACCGAATCAACCTTCCCGTCCGTGGTGACTATCGGATCGCGGTGTTGTCGCTGAAGGGCGGTGTGGGCAAGACCACCACGACGTTCTCGCTGGGCGCCACCTTCGCCTCGTTGCGTGGTGATCGAGTGATCGCTGTCGATGCCAACCCGGACTTCGGGACGCTCGCTCAACGCGGTCCCGATGAGACGCGCTCGACCGCACGAGATCTGTTGCGCGATAATGATATTCATCGATATTCCGATGTTCGCAGGCACACCTCGCAAAGTGCGAGTCGGCTGGAGGTGCTCGCCTCCGAACGCGATCCCGCAGCATCGGAGTTGTTCTCCGAAGCCGACTACCTCGCGGTGATGCGGATCTTGCAGCGGTTCTACAACATCATCCTGACCGACTGCGGTACCGGCCTCATGCATTCGGCGATGGCCGGCGTGCTGGGCGAAGCCAACGCCATCGTCCTGGTGACGTCACCCGCCATCGACGGTGCGCGTAGCGCCCTGGCGACACTGGACTGGCTTGACCACCACGGGTATTCGCATCTGGTCCGGCAGTCGGTGGTGGCCATCAGCTCGTCGCGACCGGGGGCTTCCTCGATCGATCTGGAACAGTTGAGTCGGCACTTCCTGACCCGTGCCAGGGCCGTGCACATCATTCCGTTCGACAACCACCTCTCGGAGGGGTCGGAGATCTCGCTGGACTTGATGGGCAAGAAGACTCGAGGAGCGTTCATGGAGCTGGCCGCCTCGGTGGCGGACGGCTTCTACGAGGGTGGCAACACCCGACAGACCAGTTGGGGTTAGCGCTCTAGTTCGTCGGTGGTCATCAGATCGTCACGCACACTGCGCTCGCGATATGCCAACCGTGCCACGCGGTGTGCGACCACCGGCGCCGTGATGATGGTGAACAGTCCGGTGAGCACGATCATGCTGACGTCGGCATGACCGCGAAGCCGCAGCGCCGCACCGGTCAGCACCAGCAAGAGCCCCAACACCTGCGGCTTGGAGGCCGCATGCATGCGGGCCAGGGTGTCGGGAAAGCGCACCACGCCGATCGCGGCGGTCAGGGCCAGCACGGATCCGAGTAGCACCAGCGCTCCAGAGATCGCATCGAGGAGGGGGTTCATCGGCCGCGCCCCGGTTCCTGCGGGTCGATCGCGGTATCGGGCACCCGGAATCGTGTCACGCTCACCGAACCCAGGAAACTGATCAGAGAAAGCGCGACAATTCCATACAGCACAGTGGAATCCAGGCTGTAGGCCGCCCACGCGGCGAGTGCGCACATGGTGACGGCCACTAGCGTATCCACGGCGACAAGGCGGTCCAACGTGTTGGGCCCGGCGAGCAGCCGGTACATGGTGACGGTGGCCGCGGCGATGAGTAGCACCGCGGCGATCTGCCATACGAGGCTCATACGCCCATCCTCGTCTCGGGGTCGTCGACAACGGTGCTGTCGGGGTGCCAATCGATGTCACGTTCAAACGCCGAGATGAAAAGCTTTTCCAATTGCCACAATTGGGCAAAAAAGCTAGCCACGGCCTTGGGTGAGCCCACGTCCAGCACGTGTACGTATGCCAGCCGGCGCTCCTGGTCGATCTCCAGGACCACCGATCCGGGAATGATCGTCAGGGTGTTTATCAGAAGCGCCATCACAAGGTCCGACTTCACCGAAATCTGCGCCCGCAGTACCGCACTCAATGGTGGTGGACCCGGACTGATGGCCAACCAGGCGACGTGCAGACTGGACAGCACCATGTACCAGGCGACCGTGAAGGCCAGCCGAACCATGGAAACCACATGAAGCCGGCCTTCGACCGGCAGCCGTGGCATCGGTAGCAGCACCGTGACAACCAGAGCCACCAACAATCCGGTGATGGTGTTGGCCACCGAAAAATTGCCCCACAGCATTGTCCACACCAACATGAGCCACACCAAGGTCCATGCCCGCAGCGCGATCTCACGCGGACCGTACAGGGCGAGGTTCTTGATCGATATCGGACGCACTCGGCTCATCGCGGGCCACCCCCGAGGACGGCGCTGATGTAGATGGTGCGGTCACGCACCTCGGCGGCCGCGCGGTCGCTGATTCCGATGATGGGCCCCGCGAAGACCGTCAGGGCCAGCCCGACCGCGATCAATCCCAAGGTGGGCGCCAACATGCCGGCAGGCATCCTGCCGACATCCGCGCGGTCCACGAATGCGACGTCCTCGGCATCGTCGAGAAGAGCTGTGGGTGTCGCCGCGGCCAGGTCACCTTCGGGCGCTTCGGCTCGCGGCCGCCAGAACGCCATGGTCCACACCCGTGCCACTGCATAGAGGGTCAGCAGACTGGTGATGGTTCCTCCGGCCACGAGGGTCCACGCAAGCACCGAGCCCTGTAGAGATCCGGCCTCCAGAAGTGCGACCTTGCCGATGAAACCCGAGAACGGCGGGATACCGCCCAGATTCAGCGCGGGCACCACGAATGCGAAGGCCAACAGCGGACTCGCGGCGGCAAGGCCACCCAGGCGATTCAGCGACGATGCCCCTGCCTGACGTTCGATGAGTCCCACCACCAGGAACAACGTCGTCTGCACGATGATGTGGTGTGCCACATAGAAGATGGCGCCGGACATGCCGAGTTCGTTGGACAGCGCAATGCCGAAGATCATGTATCCGATATGGCTCACCAGTGTGAAGGACAGCAGCCGTTTGATATCGCTTTGTGCGATGGCACCCAGGATGCCGACGATCATGGTGAGCAGCGAGGCCACCAGTAGCACCGTGTTCAAACCACCACCCGGAAACAGCAGGGAATGCGCCCGGATGATGGCGTACACACCCACCTTGGTGAGCAATCCCGCGAAGACCGCCGTCACCGGCGCCGGAGCGGTCGGGTACGAGTCGGGCAGCCACGTCGACAACGGGAAGACGGCGGCCTTGACGGAGAAGCCCACCAGCAGCACGGCGAAGATCGCCAGGCGGGTGCCCGACGGGATGACGTCTGCGCGGACCGCGATTTCGGCCATGTTGAGAGTTCCCGTTGCCGCGTACACGAAGGCGATGCCCAGCAGGAAGACCACCGAGGACATCATCGAGACCATCACATACGAGATGCCCGCCCGTACCCGGTCAGCGCTGGCCCCGATGGTCAACAGCACGAAGCTCGCGGCCAGCAGCACCTCGAAACCGACGTACAGATTGAAGAGGTCGCCTGCCAGGAAGGCGTTGCACACACCAGCCGACAGCGCCAGATAGGTGGGCATGAAGATCGACACCGGCTGCCGTTCGTCGCCGTCTCGGATACCTTGAGCCGCCGCGTACAGCACCACCGCCAGGAGAACGATGGCGGACACCACCAGCATCAGCGCCGAAAGGTGATCTACCACAAGGGTGATCCCGAGCGGGCCCAGCTTCTCCGGGGTTGGCCCCCAGCCGCCGACAGCCAGCGCAAAGGTGCCGTCCCGATCCGCCAGGTACAGCAGCGCGGCGCAGACACCCAGCACCGTGGTCAATGCGGTGACGGTGATCAGCAGCTGCAGCCGGGGCCGACGTCCCGCGATGAGGGTCAGCGCGGCGGCAGTCGTCGCAATGAGCACCGGCAGTGGTGTCAGAACAGCCATGGCACTCATGACTTCTCACCTGCAGGCAGGGCGTCGAGCTCGGCAGGGGAGTCCTCGTCGGTTGGCCCCGACAGTTCGTCCTCGTCCTCGTCGGTGACCGGCTCCGGCGGTTCCTGGGCGACGCGCGCGTCTTCGGCGTCGTCGTCCACGACATCGTCGGCTTCCAGGGTGAACATCCGGTAGATCAGGGCAAGTGTGAATGCGGCGACACCCATGGTGATGACGATCGCAGTCAGGATCATGCCCTGGGCCAACGGATCTGCCACCGTGGTGCGGCCCGCGGACTGGCGGCCGATTATCGGTGGATTGCCGGAAGGACCACCCACGGTGAGGATCAGCAGATTCACCGCATTTCCGGAGAGAAGCAGGCCCAACACCATGCGGGTCAGGTTGCGTTCCAGCATCAGGTACACGCCGCACGCGGTCAGGGCGCCGATGATGATGAGCAGGCCGAGATTGGTCATGATGCGCGCACCCCTCCTCGATCGCGCGGAGACTCTTCGAGCTCGACATCTAGGCGCGCGCCCAGGCTGCGCAGCACATCGAGCACCAGGCCGACCACCACCAGGTAAACGCCTAGATCGAAGAAGATGGCGGTCACGATCTTGACGTGCCCGAACCCCAGCACATCGAATTGAATTGTGGCCGAGGATAAAACGGGAGCACCCAGCAGCATCGAGACTAGTGCGGTGCCGCCGGAGAACACCAGGCCGAGGCCGAGGATCTTGCCGGCGTCAAAGGGCAGCGTCTCACCCAGCTCGTAGCGTCCGCCGGCGAGATAGCGCAGGACCAGGGCTAAGCCGGCCGTCAAGCCTCCCGCGAAGCCACCACCCGGAACGTTGTGCCCGGCGAAGAAGAAATAGAACGACAGCACCATGACAAGCGGAAAGATCAGCCGCGTCGCGACTTCGAGGACCAATGATCGGTGCTTGGGATCGCGCAGGTCGCTGCCGCGCAGCCAGATCCCGGATGCCACCACGACATCGGGTTGACCGGCGGCATCTCCGACGCGGGGGGCCCGACCAAAACGTCTGTGCCGGAACATTAATGAGGCCACACCCGTCGCTGCGACCAGCAGCACCGAGATCTCGCCGAGGGTGTCCCATGCGCGAATGTCCACCAGTAGAACGTTCACCGTGTTGGCGCCGTGCCCGCGCTGGTACGCCGCCTCGGGGAGTAGATCGGCGATCGGGCGATCGCGGCGGGCGGCCATCGCGTATACCCCGAGCGCGGTGACCGTGCAGCCGACTGCTATCGCCAGCACGGCGCGCGGTAGCCGGAATCTTTTGGCCTGCTCTGTATCCGATTCGGCGGGCAGGGCGCGCAGCACCAAGACGAATATCACCAGCGTCAGCGTTTCGGCCAGGAACTGCGTCAACGTCAGGTCCGGCGCACCGTGCAGCGCGAGGATCACTCCGGTCCCGTAGCCGGTGATGCCTACCAGCAGCACCGCGGCCAGACGGTTGCGCATGACGGTCGCACCGAGCGCGGCCGCCAACATCAGTAGACCGACCACCCCTTGCAAGGGAGAATCCCAGAGTTTCAGATGTGCTTGGTCCCGGGCGCCGAGTGCCAGCACGCTCGTCGGCAGCATCACCAGGGTCACCAGAATGGTGGCCTGGGTGAAAGGGATCGAGCCTCGTTGGGTCAGTGCGGTCAGTCGCTGGGACAGCACGTCGGCGCCGCGCAGCACCGTGTCATACCCGCGGTCGGCATTGCCCAGTGGATTGACGGCGAGCCGCGCCCGGCGCAGGCGCCCCCGTGAGAAGAACACGGCGATACCGACCACGAGCGCAATGGCGGTGAGCAGCAGTGGAACTCCGAAGCCTTCCCAGATGGCGATGTGGGCGTCCACGGGATCGGCGTAGCTGCCCAGTGCCCAGTTGAGCCAGTCGGGCCGCATGCCGGCCGCGACGCCCGCCACCGATAGCAGCGCGGGTGCCACCAGGAAGGCGGGAGTCGGTGCGTGCATGCCCTGCACACGCGCACTGGGTTCGGGTAAACCTTTGCGGGCGAATGCCCCCCACATGAATCGCATGCTGTAGGTGATGGTGAACATCGAACCGATGACAATCCCGGCCAATACCCAGAGCGCGGCAGAACCGAGCATCTGGCTATGCCGCACCGTGGCGAAAGCCAGTTCCTTGCCGACAAATCCGAGGGTGAACGGCACTCCGGCCATACTTGCCGCGGCGAGGGCGGCGATCACCATCAAGTCCGGACGACGGTTGCCCAACCAGGCGAGCTTGCGGATATCGCGGGTGCCGACGGTGTGGTCGACGATCCCCACCACCATGAAGAGTGCGGCCTTGAAGAGGGCATGCGCGCACAGCATGACCAGACCGGCCAACAGGATGTCAGGGTCACCGGTTCCGGTGAGCACCACCAGGAATCCGAGTTGGCTCACGGTGCCGAAGGCGAGAATCAGCTTGAGGTCGTACTCACGCAGGGCACGCCAGCCCGCCAGGATCATCGTCGCGATGCCCAGTATCAGCACAATCGGACGCCACGGTGTCGCCTCGGCGAACCCGGGCGACAGGCGGGCCAACAGATAGATGCCGGCCTTCACCATGGCCGCGGCATGCAGATAGGCGCTGACCGGAGTAGGCGCAGCCATGGCGCCCGGTAGCCAAAAGTGCAGGGGCGCAATGGCGGATTTACTCAGCGCGCCGACCAACACCAATACCAGGCCCACGTTGGCTGCTATGCCCGCGGGCGGCTGGGCGAAGAGGTCGGACAGCAGGAAGCTGCCACACACGTGACCTAGCACGATGACCCCGACCAGCATGGCCAGACCGCCGGCGGTGGTGACCAGCAGTGCCTGAACCGCCGCGCGCCGACTCGCGAGGCGTTCGGCATAGTGGCCCACGAGCAGGAACGACAGCACGGTGGTCAATTCCCAGAAGATATAGAGCAGCAGCAGATTGTCGCTGATCACCAGGCCGAACATGGCGCCGGAGAAGGCCACCAGCTCGGCAGCGAAGCTGGGAAGGCGAGGTTCCATGTGCCCGTCGCGGTGTCTGAAGTAGCTCGCACAGTAGAAGAGAACCAGTGACCCGATACCCAGCACCAGCACACTCATGATCGCGGCCAGGGAATCGAAGCGCAGCACGATGTCCATGGCCAGCTCGGGTACCCACGGGATGTCCACCCGGATGCCGTGCCCACCGCCGGGCCACCTTGCCAAGACCCAGATCAGCGAACCCAAGGGGACCAGAGCAATGGGGTAGAACGCCAGTCGGCCGACACGCGCCACAAGTAGCGGCGCCACCGCGGCCGCCAAGGCGTGGGCAAGCAGAATGGCAAGCAAAGGCACTCCCGTCTATCGATTGTTGGGCGGGGTGTCGTGGTGACTAGTTTACGGGGCGTCCGACGATCGGCGCGAAGCAACCCCTTTCAGTGGTTGTCGGCAAACGCGCGCAGTGATGCCACCTGCACGGGATCCAGCGAAGGGCGCACAGTGGTCCGCGCGGTTTCGATATCGGCGACGGTGACATCGGCAGCGTCGATGGATCGCCGCATCGCCGCCATCGCGGCCTCGCGCAACAACGCCGCGCAGTCCGCGGCCGAGAAGCCGTCGAGCTCGGCGGCAAGGGCATCTAGATCAACATCGGCGTGCAGCGGTACCGATCGGGCCGCCGTCTTGAGGATGTCTTTACGGGCCTGAGTATCCGGGGGTTCGACGAACACCAGACGCTCCATGCGGCCGGGACGAAGCAGGGCCGGGTCGATGAGTTCGGGTCGGTTGGTGGCGCCGAGCACCACCACGTCGCGCAGCGGTTCGACTCCGTCCAGCTCGGTGAGCAGGGCGGCTACCACGCGATCAGTGACACCCGAGTCGAAGCTCTGCCCGCGCCGCGGCGCCAGTGCGTCCACCTCGTCGAGGAACACCAGCGACGGTGCCGAATCGCGCGCTCGCCGAAACAGCTCGCGTACGGCCTGCTCGGAGGCCCCGACCCATTTGTCCATCAGCTCGGCGCCTTTGACCGCGTGCACCGATAAGCGGCCCGAGCTGGCCAGCGCACGCACCACAAAGGTCTTGCCACAGCCGGGTGGACCGTACAGCAGCACACCGCGGGGTGGATCCACGCCGAGGCGTTCAAAGGTGTCGGGGTGTTGCAGCGGCCACAGAACCGCTTCTGTCAGTGCCTGTTTGGTCGCCACCATATCGCCGACGTCTTCGAGAGTTATCGAGCCTACGGCCACCTCCTCGGTGCTGGACCGAGACAGCGGACGGATCACCGACAGCGCACCGACAAGATCCTCTTGGCCGAGCGCCGGTGCAATGGCCTTCTCGCTGGCGCGGGCGGCGGCGCGTAACGCCGCCTCACGTACCAGCGCGGCCAAGTCGGTCACCACGAATCCGGGTGTCCGCGCTGCGATCTCATCGAGCTGCAAGTCCCGCGACGGGACCTTCGCCAAGAGGACCTCGAGTAGTGACTTTCGGGTGGCCGCGTCCGGCAAGCTCAGGCCCAGCTCGCGGTCGCAGAGTTCCGGAGTGCGCAGCCGCACGTCGATGCGGTCTGGATGCGCGGTGGTCGCGATGAACGCCACGCCGGAAGTGGCTACTGTGGAACGTAACTCGGCTAGGATGAGCGTGGCCACGGGCTCGGCCGTGGCCGGCAGCAGGGCGTCGATATCGGAGATCAGCAGGACCCCACCGGATTGCGGTATCCGGCTCACCGCCTCGCGGATCGCGTTGAGTCGACTGTCGGGGGTGGTCGCCCCTACCTCAGGTCCGTCCAACTCGACGAGTGTGCGCGACGCACAGACGGCCCGCGCCAGTGTGGCCTTGCCGACGCCTGCCGGACCTGATATCAACACGCCCAGATTGGGTTGGGCGCCTAGTGTTTTCAGTAGGCCTGGTTCATCGAGGGCCAGCTTGAGCCATTCGGTGAGCCGTGCGGCCTGCGCCTCGGAGCCCTTGAGGTCCTCCACGGATATCGTCACGAGCGGGTCCGAGGGCGGGGCAATGTCGACCGTGCTGTTCGGAGACTGCGTCGTCGGCAGCGTCGCTGGATTCGACGGGGCCGAGCCCTGCCAGCTGACAAGCGAATTGGGCTGCACGCTGACCGGTCCGCCGGGGTCGACCGCGGTCACCGTCAGCAGTTCGGAGGTCCAGGTGATTCCCACCGATCGGGCCAGCGCCGACGTCGCTTCCGATGTGGATGTGCCGGGCCCCAGGTCTCGTGGCAGCAGCGAGACCGTATCGCCGACTGTCATCACCTTGCCCAACAAGGCCAGCCGAAGCGTGGCGGACGAAACAGACTGAGTGGCAAGTGAGGAACCGCTTACCGTGACCGATCGTGCACCGTACACCGTCACCGGCGCGATGATGACCGAGGCATCCTCGCGGAGGCCCGCGTTCGAGAGCGTGACGTCGTCGAGCAGGGCGGTTCCGGCCGGGATCGAGCGCGGCGCGATTCCGACCACGGCGGCGGTAGTACGCGAGCCGGTCAATGAGATCGCATCCCATTCTCGGATACCCAGGGCTGCAATAGCTTCCGGATGAAGCCGGACCACACCGCGTCGCGAATCGACTGCCGACGTGTTGAGGCGCGCGGTGAGTGTGAGGGAGCTCATACGGTCCTAGCGTGGCCTGCCGGGGCGGCGCAGGCCCAGACGTTCGGCGGTACGCCTCTTGGGCAGGGCTGCCTGGCGGAAGGCGCGTCGCTGATCGCGTCGCTGATCACGGCGAAGGTCCCGCCGCTCCTTGGGCTTGGCGTCCCAGGATTCGGGCCGTGCCGCGACCCATCGCTGACTGCGCCAGGCGAAGGGGATGTGCGTCAGGTAGAACACGATCAGGACCAGCAGCAGCACGTACGGATACTGCAGCAGCAAGGCCGCGGCGACCGTCACCAGCGCCAGGAGCAACACCACCATCCGCGGCGGCACCGACACGGACTTCATGGCAGCGGTGGGTATCTGGCTGACGATGAGCATGGACACTAAGACCGTCCACGCGCATATCGCCCACACCGACGACCACCATCCGTCGCCGAACTGCAGGTACGCGGCCAGCGGAGCCAGCACCATCAGTGCTCCCGCGGGGGACGGCACGCCGACGAAGTACTCCTTGGTGAACGCGGGCGCGGTGTCGTCGTCGAGCAACGTATTGAAGCGTGCCAGCCGCAGCACGATGCACACCGCGTAGAGAAGCGAAAAGACCCACGCGGTGGGGGTATCCGCCAGCAGCGAGATGTACAGAACCACTGCGGGGGCGACACCGAAGTTCACCGCATCGGCCAGTGAGTCGATCTCGGCACCCATCCGCGACGTCGCGTCCAACAGCCGGGCGATCCGGCCGTCGAGGCCGTCGAGGATCGCCGCCGCGGCGATCAACGTCAGCGAGATATATGGCTTTCCGTCGAAGGCGAATTTGATCGACGACAGGCCACCGCAGATCGCCAGCACTGTCATCACACTCGGCAGGACCCGGATGTGTACGGGACGCTTCGTGGACGCGGCTTGACTCATCGACGGCTGCTTACGCGTTATCCGTCGAGGAGGGCAGCTCGGCGAGCACGGTTTCCGCACCGACGGCCCGTTGTCCCTGCTGGACAAGAATTTTGGAACCCTCGGGCAGATAGGTGTCGACCCGGGAACCGAATCGGATCAGACCGTAAGTGTCGCCGATGGACAGCTGGTCACTGACCTTGGCGTGACAGATGATGCGGCGCGCGATGAGCCCGGCGATTTGCACCACGACAACGTCGTGTCCGGTGCGGGTGCGGATCTGGACACTGTTGCGCTCGTTGGCGACGCTGGCCTCGGCGCGATCGGCCGACAGGAACTGTCCGCTGCGGTGGATCACGGCGATGGCCTCGCCGGCGACGGGAACACGCTGCACGTGCACGTCGAACACCGACAGGAAGATGCTGATGCGAGGCAGCGGCTCTGCGGGCAGCCCCAGCTCCGGCGGCGGCACCGCACGATCGACGAGGCAGATCTGCCCGTCGGCGGCGGCAACCACCACATCGGCACGGTTGGGCGGGATACGGGGCGGGTGCCGGAAGAATCCGGCGCATGCGCCCGCGAGGGCAAGGCCCGTTCCGCGAATCCACCGGTTCTTGAACCCGAGGCCGGCCAGTCCCAATCCGCCGGCGATGAACGGAAGACCTGCCGGATGGATCGGGGGGATGGTCGAGCGGAAGAGTTCGACGATATGCGGAATGCCGGAGTCCGGCTCTGAACCTACGGGGCGGGGGCGTCTTGCCACCGGACCATCCTAGTGATGTGGTCGACGTGCTGGGGACAGCACAATAGACACATCAGACCCCGATGCCGTTCACGGCGACCATGATCAGCTCAGATTCCAGACACTGACTGTCGTTCCCGCGGCAAGTTCGGTGACGTCCTCCGGGATGTCCAGCAGGCAGTTCGAAACCGCCAGCCAGCGCAGATGGTGCGATGCGGGAGGTCCGACGGCGGTCACTGTGCCCTCGTCGGCGTCCCAGCATCCGCGTCGGAACTGTCGTTTGCCCGCCGGGGCAGCGATCGGATCGGTGAGGACCGCTTCATGGTGGGGACGTGCCGGGTCCAATCCCATGGCCGCACGCAGAGGTTCGCGGATGAACACCTCGAATGACACCAGCGCGCTGACCGGGTTGCCGGGCAGTGTGAGCACCGGAACGCCGTTCACGTGTCCAGCTCCCTGCGGCTTGCCCGGCTGCATGGCCACCGATACGAACTGGACGCCGGCATCGGTAAGTGCGTCCTTGACCACCTCGTAGGCTCCGGCGCTCACCCCGCCGGTGGTGATCACCAGGTCGGCTTGTGCGCCGAATTCTTCTAGCACGGAAAGGAATTGATCGACGTCATCGGCGACGGTCGGTGCCAGCACGGCGTCGGCGCCTGCTTCCTGGACGGCTGCGGCCAGCATCACCGCGTTGGATTCGTAGATCTGTCCCGGCTTCAGCGGTGTACCCGGAGGTACCAACTCGCTGCCCGTCGAGGCGATGACCACTCGGAGGCGCGGGTGCACGGTGAGCTCTTCCAGGCCGAGCGCCGCCGCTAGGCCCAGCGCCGGTGCGGTCAGTCGGGTGCCCGCGGCCAACACCGTGTCGCCGGCCCGGACGTCCTCACCTGCGCGTCGCACGTGTTGCCCGGACCGAGGCTCCTCGGTGATGATCACCGTCTCGGTACCCCCGTCGGTGACCTCGACGGGCACCACCGCGGTGGCTCCGGCGGGAACGGGTGCCCCCGTCATGATGCGGTGTGCGGTGCCGGGCTTGAGGGTCAGCTCGTCGGTGCGCCCAGCCGGGATGTCCTCGGTGACCGCCAGCGACATCGGATTAGTCGGGGAAGCCCCCGCGAGGTCCTCGTACCGCACCGCGTAGCCGTCCATCGCCGAGTTGTCGAACACGGGCAGATTCAGCGGCGCCACGACGTCCGCGGCAAGCACCAGCCGTTCGGCCGCGCCGACCGGTATACGTACGGACGTGGGTGCCTCGATCAAGTCGGCCACGACTTGCTGGTGCTCTGCGACGGAACGCATCGGCTCATTATTGCCCGAGTCGCCAGCGCATACCGCACGCAGGGGTTTTCGCCGAGTTGAGTGCACCCGGTATGCCCTCGACGTGCGGTGTCCACGGCATGGCGGGAAAATAGCGCTATGACGGTCGGCGGAGTGCTCTTCGACATCGACGGGGTCCTGGTGACGTCGTGGGAGCCGATCGACGGTGCGGCCGAGGCGCTCAAGGCCCTGGAGAGCGAGGATGTTCGTCGTTGCTTCTTGACCAACACCACCTCCCGCACCCGTGTACAGATCGCCGAGTTGCTCACCGCCGCCGGGCTGGCGGTTCCCGCCGACGAGGTGATCACCGCCGCCATGCTGACTGCCGACCACGTGATCACCCAACATCCGGGTGCGCGCTGCTATCTGCTGAATGACGGTGACATCACCGCTGACATGCAGGGAGTCGACTTCGTCGAATCCCTCTCCGATGATCCCGACGTGATCGTTCTGGGTGGGGCTGGTCCGCAGTTCGATCATGTGGCGCTGAGCCGGGTATACGAGTTGATGGCGCAGGGGACTCCGGTGGTCGCGATGCATCGGAACGCGGTGTGGAGCACTCGCAAGGGACTGCGCGTCGATACCGGCGTCTACCTGGCGGGCATGGAGCAGGTGTCGGGACGTAAGGCCGTCGCCGTCGGCAAGCCCGCGCCCACGGGATTTCAACTGGCCGCCGAGCGGATGGGCTGCGAGCCAGATCACGTCGTGATGGTGGGGGACGATCTCCATGTCGACGTGCTCGCCGCACAGGTTGTCGGAATGACAGGCGTGCTGGTGCGGACCGGGAAGTTTCGACAGGACACCCTCGACAGATGGGCTGCCGATCAGTACGCCATGCAGCCGGCCTATGTCGTCGACTCGGTCGCGGATCTGCCGGCGTTGTTGTCAGAGTTGTAGTCCAGAATCGGGGGCATTATCGATCACTTCGGTATCAATTGTGCGGATCTGCACGCGCCGCGGTTATGGCCCGAATACCACCCCGGGTACTACGGCGCCTTCGTGCGCGACCCCGACGGGAACAACGTGGAGGCGGTGTTTCACGGCGCAGCGCCCGACTAGGAGTCGGCGGTAGTGATCGGCGCCGGCCGGATGGTCGGCTCCCCGTTGACCCCGGTTTGTGGGACTGCTGGTATCGAACGGCGGGAGAACTTCAATGATTCGGGGTGGGCAGTGTCACGGATCTGCGGCAGGATGCAATTGTGACCGCACACTGGACCACTGCCGACATCCCCGATCAGACCGGACGCGTGGCCGTCGTCACCGGCGCCAATACCGGCCTGGGCCTGGAGACGGCTCGGGCGCTGGCCGCCGCGGGAGCCCAGGTGGTCCTTGCGGTCCGTGATCTGGAGAAGGGCGCGGCCGCTGTCGACGAGATCAAGAAAACGGCGCCTAGAGGCAACCTCGCGGTGCAGCGCCTGGATCTGTCGTCTCTCTCGGAGATCAGGTCCGCCGCCGGTCAGCTGAGCGCCGACTACCCGCGGATCGACTTGCTGATCAATAACGCGGGTGTGATGTATCCGCCGAAGGGTGCCACAGCGGACGGGTTCGAGCTGCAGTTCGGCACCAACCACCTGGGACATTTCGCGCTCACCGGGCTACTGCTGGAGAATCTCACCGCCGTGCGCGGCTCGCGCGTGGTCACCGTCAGCAGTAACGGCCATAAATTCAGGGCTGCAATACATTTCGAGGACTTGCAATGGGATCGTAGCTACAGCAGGGTGGGGGCTTACGCGCAGTCCAAACTCGCGAACCTGCTGTTCACCTACGAGTTGCAGCGCCGCCTAGCGGCCGCGGGGGCCGAGACGGTGGCACTGGCCGCGCATCCCGGCGCATCGGGTACCGAGCTGATGCGGCACATCACCTTCGGCCCGGAGGTGCTCAGCGCGGCGGCGTTGAAACTTGCGCAGAGTCCGGCGATGGGGGCGTTGCCCAGTCTGCGGGCAGCCACAGACCCGGCGGCATCGGGTGGCCAGTACTACGGGCCCTCCGGCTTCGGGGAGCTTCGCGGGTATCCGAAGGTAGTCACGTCCACCAAACAGTCACATGATGAAGCTCTGCAACAACGGCTTTGGTCTGTTTCGGAGCAGTTGACCGGAGTCCAGTTCCCGGTTTAGGCCCACAAAATAGATCGATTGGTCTACTGTCAGGCGCATGACTGCACCGTCTCCCCCTCGTGTGCCTTCCAGGTTGCTCGAACGTACATTGCTGATCCTCACCGTTGTAGGTTTCGTCCTCCCCAATGCGATGGTCATCGCCTTCAATCTGCAGAGTGGCTTTGACCAGGCGGCCTACTTTGGTAGCTGGTTTTCCAGCCTGCCGTCCGCGCAATTGTTCGCAGACCTTGCCGTTGTCACGGCGTCGTTTTGGGTTTGGGTACTGGTAGACCGCCGCCGAACCGCTACTGCGTGGTGGTGGCTTGTGTTCCCGACGACGTTGTTGGTGGGAATTTGTTTCGCAGTGCCCCTGTACCTGTGGTTACGGGAACGGCAGGTACGACTTGATGGAGTCAAAAAGCAGCAGAGTGAATAGCATTCACGCTGTACGCTACAGCTCCCGATGCAGGGTGCGGACGGCGACGATGCGTTCCTTGAGTTGGTCGCGGGTGGCCGCCGCGACGGGTGGTCCGCCACAGCGGCGGCGCAGTTCGTTGTGAATCCAGCCGTGTGGCTTACCCGATTTGAAGTGCGTGGCTGATACCAACGCGTTGAGCTCGCGGCGCAGCTCGCGCAACTGGCCGTGCGTCGAGGTGATCTCCGGGGGCACCTCGCCGGAGGCGGTGCGCTTGGTGAGCTGTTCTTCTTGTCTGCGCCGCAACAGATCTCGCATCTGGTTCGGATCCAGCAGGCCGGGAATGCCGAGATACTCGGCCTCTTCTTCGCTGCCCGCGGGCGTCGCTGTGCCGAAGGACGCGCCGTCGAAGATCACCTGATCCAACTCGGCGCTGGCGCTGAGGGATTCGAAGCCCTTCTCTTCCTCGCCGGGCTCGGTGCGTTTACGCTCCACCGGCTCCTCGTCGCCCATCGGCTCGCGATGGGGCTTGCCGAGCACATGATTGCGCTGCTCCTCCAGCAGGCTGGCGAGCTCCAGCAGCGTCGGCACCGAGGGCAGGAAGATACTGGCCGTCTCGCCCGGCGTCCGCGAGCGCACGTACCGCCCGATGGCCTGGGCGAAGAACAGCGGTGTCGAGGCGCTTGTCGCGTACACGCCGACGGCCAGTCGTGGCACGTCCACGCCCTCGGACACCATGCGCACCGCCACCATCCATTCGCTGGTGCTGGCCGAGAACTGGGCGATGCGGTCCGAGGATTTCGGGTCGTCCGACAGCACCACGGTGGGTTCGGTGCCGGTGATGGTGGTCAGCAGCTTGGCGTAGGCGCGCGCGGCCTTCTGGTCGGAGGCGATGATCATGGCCCCCGCATCGGTCATGCCGCCTTTGCGTTTTTGCAGGAGCCGTGCGTGTGCCGCACGCAGCACCGCGGGGATCCATTCGCCATTGGGGTCGAGCGTGGTGCGCCAGGCGCGGGCGGTCTGCTCTGCGCTCAACGGCTCACCGAGGCGGGCGGCGTGTTCCTCGCCCGCACTGTCGCGCCAGCGGGCTTCACCCGAGTAGGCCATGAAGACCACCGGGCGCACCACGCCGTCGGCCAACGCCTCGGAGTAGCCGTAGGTGTGGTCGGCCTGCGAACGCTGAAAGCCCGCGCCGTCGGGCTCGTAGTTGATGAAGGGGATGGGGCTGTCGTCGCTGCGGAACGGGGTTCCGGTCAGCGAAAGGCGGCGGGTGGCATCGTCGAATGCCTCGCGTACGGCCTCGCCCCAGCTCTTGGCATCGCCGGCGTGGTGGATCTCGTCGAAGATCACCAGGGTGCGGTGATTCTCGGTGCGAACCCGGTGTCGGGTGGGATGGCTGGCCACCTGCGCGTAGGTGACGACGACACCGTGGTACTCCGAGGAGGTCTGTGAATCGGAGTTGCTGAACCTCGGGTCCAGCGACAGACCGAAGGAGGTCGCGGACTGGGCCCACTGCACCTTCAGATGCTCGGTCGGCACCACGACGGTGATCTTGTCGACGGTCCCGTCGGCCAGCAGCTCGGTAGCAATGCGCAGGGCAAACCTGGTTTTGCCTGATCCGGGGGTGGCGACCGCCAGGAAATCGCGGGGTTTGGCGGCCAAATACCGCACCAATGCCCTACGCTGCCAGCCCCGCAATGTGTGGGTGCTGGGCGCTTCTACAGCCCGCACCCTATGGACTCCTTACTGATCGAACAGGAGCCTAACGCAAGGGATTACGGGGCTGCATCCTGACGGGCGTGGCGGGCACCGCGTGTCGTGGCACGAGGGTGACAGTCGGCACGATGCCCGCCACGGCGCCGATCAGCTCACGTGACCGTGAAGATGACGGCGGTGAGTTCCTCAGATACCGACCACAGGCGACGCTGCAAATCGAGGTCGTTGGACTGCTCGCTCGATGCAACGATCTTCGGGTTACCGCGTTGTTCGATGAATCCGTCCGGTCCGTAGTACTGACCGCCCAGGGCGGCCGGGTCGGTGGCGGCCCGCAGCGTGGGTAGTGCGCAATGCGTTACAGCCCATCTCGTGCAACTGAAGCGCACGAGGTGGGCATCGACCTCCGTCCACATCACCACGGCTTTTGATCTGGAGCCGAGGTCGTGTCTATTCGGTGCGAGGAATGCGCACTCGCCCTTGCACTCGCCATGACCGAGTGCTAAAAATGGCATTGGCACTCACGACCGGTGAGTGCTAGGCCGGGACGGTGAGGCCGCAGCCCACACAGCTGCGTCCGTCCGTCGCGGGCACTGCGCCCGGCCCAGAACGTGCAACCCCCTATACGGAGGAATCACTTCGCAATGGCCAAGACAATTGCGTATGACGAAGAGGCCCGCCGCGGCCTGGAGCGGGGCCTCAACGCCCTCGCTGACGCGGTCAAGGTGACGCTGGGCCCCAAGGGTCGCAACGTCGTCTTGGAGAAGAAGTGGGGCGCCCCCACGATCACCAACGATGGTGTGTCCATCGCCAAGGAGATCGAGCTGGAGGATCCGTACGAGAAGATCGGCGCCGAGCTGGTCAAGGAAGTTGCCAAGAAGACCGACGACGTCGCGGGTGACGGCACCACCACCGCCACCGTGCTCGCTCAGGCTCTGGTCAAGGAAGGTCTGCGTAACGTCGCTGCCGGCGCCAACCCGCTCGGCCTGAAGCGCGGCATCGAGAAGGCCGTGGAGGCCGTCACCAGTGCTCTGCTGGCCTCTGCCAAGGAGATCGACACCAAGGAGCAGATCGCGGCCACCGCGGGCATCTCCGCGGGTGACCAGTCCATCGGCGACCTGATCGCCGAGGCCATGGACAAGGTCGGCAACGAGGGTGTCATCACCGTCGAGGAGTCCAACACCTTCGGCCTGCAGCTGGAGCTCACCGAAGGTATGCGCTTCGACAAGGGTTACATCTCGGGTTACTTCGTGACCGACGCCGAGCGTCAGGAAGCCGTCCTGGAGGATCCCTACATCCTGCTGGTCAGCTCCAAGGTGTCGACTGTCAAGGACCTGCTTCCCCTGCTGGAGAAGGTCATTCAGGGCGGTAAGCCGCTGCTGATCATCGCCGAGGACGTCGAAGGCGAGGCTCTCTCTACCCTGGTCGTCAACAAGATCCGCGGCACCTTCAAGTCCGTCGCCGTCAAGGCCCCGGGCTTCGGTGACCGTCGCAAGGCGATGCTGCAGGACATGGCGATCCTCACCGGTGGCCAGGTCGTCAGCGAAGAGGTCGGCCTCTCCCTGGAGACCGCCGACATCACGCTGCTCGGACAGGCCCGCAAGGTCGTCGTCACCAAGGACGAGACCACCATCGTCGAGGGCGCGGGCGATTCCGACGCCATCGCCGGTCGCGTGGCGCAGATCCGCAGCGAGATCGAGAACAGCGACTCCGACTACGACCGCGAGAAGCTGCAGGAGCGCTTGGCCAAGCTGGCCGGCGGTGTTGCGGTGATCAAGGCCGGAGCTGCCACCGAGGTGGAGCTCAAGGAGCGCAAGCACCGCATCGAGGACGCCGTTCGTAACGCGAAGGCTGCCGTCGAAGAGGGCATCGTCGCCGGTGGTGGCGTCGCCCTGCTGCAGGCTGCCCCCGCGCTGGACTCGCTCTCACTCGAGGGTGACGAGGCCACGGGTGCCAACATCGTGCGTGTTGCGCTGTCGGCTCCGCTGAAGCAGATCGCCTTCAACGGTGGTCTGGAGCCCGGTGTCGTCGCAGAGAAGGTTGTAAACCTTCCTGCGGGTCACGGCCTGAATGCGGCGACCAACGTGTACGAGGACCTGCTCGCGGCCGGTGTCGCCGACCCGGTGAAGGTGACTCGCTCGGCGCTGCAGAACGCGGCGTCCATCGCGGCGTTGTTCCTCACCACCGAGGCCGTCGTTGCCGATAAGCCGGAGAAGGCCGCCGCACCTGCGGGCGACCCGACCGGTGGCATGGGCGGTATGGACTTCTAAGTCCTCCAACGAAAAAGGCCCGGTCTGCATCTGCAGGCCGGGCCTTTTTCTATGGTCGTCGTGCGACGGTTTATGCCGTCGGTGCGGGTGCGATGAGGCCTCCCGTGAGACGCCGGTAGGTGTACACGTGAATCAAACCGGTGAGTGCCATACCCACGGGCATGGTGAAGAGCAGCCCGATTCCGCAGAGGATTACTCCCAGCTGCGCCACGAAACCGACCAGCCACGTGATGAGGAAGACGAGAATGGCAGGTCCCAGGTTGTTCTTGACCATCTGGATGCTCGCCTTGACCGCATCGACGGGGCCGAGCCCGCGATCGACCGTGAAGTACGGGGCGTATTGGGCTAGGAATCCAAAGATGATTCCTGGGATGATGCACAGTACGGATCCGAGGAGGACGCCGAGTCCGGTCAGCAGCGCCGTGCCCACGTAGGCTCCAAAGCTCCTGGCTTTGAAGAATGTTCCGAAGCTCACCGGTTTTCCGTCTGCGACATCGAGATTCGCCGACAGTAGTGACGCTGACATGTACAACGCGACAGCCAGCACCGCGATGTACATAAGGACTATCAGGATTGTGGCACCGGCGGACAGGCTCGGTGTTGTCGACTCGTACGAGTAGGGCGTGCTGCCGTATTCGCCACTGCCGGTACTCGGCAAACTGGCCAGCAGAATTCCGTAACCGATCCCGAACGGCACACCGATCGCGAGCAACCACACCAGGTACGGCGGCACGAAGGTTCCGAGGCGCTTGGAAACCTGAGCCCAGGACCACTCCCATGACTCGCTGGCGTTGAACGGTCCCCGCGGAGGCCACGGTGCCTGCTGTGGGTAGCCGTAACCGGCAGGCGGATAGCCCGGAGGAGGGAACGGTCCACCCGGATACTGAGGAGTTCCCGGGGGCGGGCCAGGCTGATATCCCGGGGGCGGCTGATGCGGGTTGTACGCTGACGGATCGCCCGACGCACGCGGGTCCTGTGGTGGATAAGTCACCGAATCAGGCTAGCAATGGGCCGAGGGCGTGTTCCGGTTCGTAGCCCCGACCGATCGGGCGGGGCTACGGTCGCGCAGGCATACGTGATGTCGGCCACTGATTTCCTTGTTTTCCAACGATTTATCCCTCCAGACCGGACGGCTTCTGAAGGATCGGGAACTTTTCGCACATCTGGCTCGACTGCTCCCTTAGTCGCATTAGTTCGGTCATATCCGCGAGAAGAGTAGGGAGTCGATGACGCTCAACGTGAAGGGCGAGGGACTGGGGGCGCAGGTCACGGGGATCGATCCTGGAAACCTGGACGGCATCACCACCGAGGAGCTCCGCGAACTCGTCTACCGGCACAAGCTCGTCGTCCTCAAGGGCGTGCATCCCTCGCCCGAGCAATTCATCCAGCTCGGAGGCTTGATCGGTGAGATCGTGCCCTATTACGAGCCGGTGTATCACCACCAGGATCACCCGGAGATCTTCGTGTCGTCCACCGAAGAGGGGCAGGGAGTTCCGCGGACCGGAGCGTTCTGGCATGTCGACTACATGTTCATGCCCAAACCCTTCGCGTTCTCCATGGTGTTGCCGCTCGCGGTGCCAGGCCACGACCGCGGCACCTACTTCATCGATCTCAACAAAGTGTGGGAATCATTGCCCACTAAGACAAAGGAGGAAGTGCTGGGCACGTTCAGTACACATACTCCACGCCGCTACATCAAGATCCGTCCGAGCGATGTGTATCGGCCGATCGGTGAGATCCTGGCCGAGATCGAACGAACCACGCCTCCGCAGAAATGGCCCACGGTGATCAAGCACCCGAAGACGGGCGAAGAGATTCTCTACATCTGTGAGGCGGGCACCGAGACCATCGAGGACGGTGCCGGCACGCTTCGGGATGGAGAGCTGCTGCGCAAGCTGCTCGAAGCATCGGGGCAGCTCGACACCGACTATGCATCGCCGTTCATCCACGTCCAGCATTACGAGGTGGGCGACATTGTTTTGTGGGACAACCGCTCTCTGGTGCATCGCGCGAAACACGGAACGGTATCGGGCACCCTGACGACATACCGCCTGACGATGTTGGATGGCCTCGAGACACCGGGATTCGCGGCATGAGCCCGGTCGCGGCGACGCTGTCTGTGCAGACCGGGCTGCCGTCCGCGGGTATGGCTCCGATGTCCGAGGCTCTACTCAGCAGAGTGCTCGAACCATACTCCTACAAGGGCTGCCGCTATCTCAACGATGCGGAGTATGGAATCACCTCCGACGCGGTACACGCGCACGGCAACTTCGCGATCAACGAGTCCGCCTACATCCGGAGCACGGGGCACTTCAACGCCGTGGAGTTGGTGCTGTGCTTCAACCAACTGGCGTACTGCGCCTTCGCGCAAGGTGTCGCGAATGAAGACATCTGGGCATTCCGAGGCTGGTCGCTCGACGACTATTGCCAGAACCAGCTTGCCAACATGCTGATCAAGAGCACATCATCGCGGTTTCGGCGACTGGTGAACGCACAACAGTTCTCCGCGCGCTTGCAGGCCCGTGATTTCCATATCGTCGACCGCTCGAGGCGCTATCTCCAGTTCCACAGCACCATCGAATTCTGGGATCAGGATGCAGGATCCGCGACCGGCGAGTTCGACATCGCGGTCCTGAACATCCCGTGATCCTCTGACAGGAAGCGCACCGCCACAGCCATGTCTCAGTCACCGCCGCCCACCGTGCTGGAACGGGTCCTCGAACAGGCCCGCCTTCGGCCGGGAGCAATTGCATTGCGCCGCAGTGACGGTAGCAGTGCTCTCACCTACGGCGAGCTCGTCGTTGCTGTCGCCGATCTGGCGGCGACGCTTAGCGCCGATTCGGTGACGCGCGGTTCACGTGTCGTGGTTCTCTCGGATAACGGGCCTCAGACCTATCTTTCCGTATTGGCGTGCGCCCAGCTCGGAGCCATCGCGGTGATGGTCGACAACGCTCTGCCCGCGGCGGCCGTCGCGCGGTTCCGCGAGATAGCCGAACCGGTTGCGACCCTACCCGCCGAGGGGGATCGCAGCATCGCCATGCGCCATGAAACAGCTGGATTCACAGCACAAGCCGCGGCCGGAGCAGATGACCCGCTCGCCATGGTCTTCACCAGTGGTACTACCGGCGAGCCGAAGGCCGTGCTGCTTCCCCACCGCACGTTCTTCGCCATCCCGGACATCTTGTGCACAGCGGGATTGAGCTGGATCGACTGGGTAGCCGGGGAGACGACCTACTCGCCGCTACCGGCCACGCACATCGGCGGCTTGTGGTGGATCCTCAACGGACTGATGCATGGCGCGTCGTGCGTGACCGGCGGCGAGGGCGGAGCCTCGTTGCGCGAGCTGTTGGTCGACAACGAGGTGGCGACCGCGTGTCTGGTGCCCACTCTGATGACCAGACTGGTGTCAGAGCTCAAGCTCTCCGGTACGGACGTACCGTCGTTGCGGTTGATCGCCTACGGCGGATCTCGCGCGGTCCCTGCTGACGTGCGGTTCATCGAAGCCACGGGGGTACGCACTGCTCAGGTTTACGGACTGAGTGAAACAGGCTGTACCGCATTGTGTCTGCCGTCCGATGGCGAGTCGATCACCAGGATCGAAGAAGGTGCCGTCGGGCGTCCGTATCCAGGCGTGCAGACGTTTCTTTCCGGTGAAGGGTGTGGTGGGCCGACTGAAGGAGGCACGTCCGCTTCGTACGGCACATTGTGGATCAAGTCTCCCGCCAACATGCTGGGGTACTGGCGAAACCCCGAGCGCACCCGCGAGGTGTTGGTCGATGGATGGGTCAACACCGGTGATCTGGTGGAGCACCGCGACGACGGTTTCTTCTATATCAGGGGCCGATCCTCGGAGATGATCATCTCCGGTGGCGTCAACGTGGTGCCCGACGAGGTCGATCGTATCGCCGAAAACATTGTGGGCGTGCATGAAGCGGCCTGCTTCGAGGTGCCGGACGAAGAGTTCGGGGCGCTGGTCGGACTGGCTGTGGTGCCCACCGCCCCGCTTGACGGGTTGGGCGCGGCCGAGCTCAAGCAGCGGATCGCCGCCAGATATCGACATGAATCGGAGGCCATGGCCAGGCCCTCGACCATTGTCCTGGTCGATGACATCCCGAGGACGACGTCCGGCAAGGTGATGCGTTCGTCGTTGACTGCCTCCTTGAATGAGGCAGCGGCACATGCCTGAAACCACAAGAGACCGGATCCTGGCGGCGGTGTGTGAGGTGCTCTACATCGCGGAATCGGAGCTCTTCGACGGCGACGCCACCGATCTCCGGGAGCTGGGTCTGGACTCGGTGCGGTTCGTACTGCTGATGAAGAAGCTCGGCGTAACCCGCGGCTCGGATCTGCAGAAGCGTTTGGTTTCAAACCTTTCCATCGCCGGATGGGTGCAGGTCCTGGAACAGGCGCAGCCGGAGGGCGTCACATGACGGCGGTTACGCAACCGCGAGTGGACCGTGTGCCGATGAGCTACTCGCAGCAGAACATGTACAACGGTGCGGTACAAGCCGATGACCCCGGGCTGTACCTGATCGGGAAGAGCTTTCGGTTTCACCCCCTCGACGTGCGGAGCTTCCTGTTCGCGCTGGAAATGGCGATCGCTGCCAGCCCGGTGCAGCTGTGTGTAATCGAATCGACCAATGAAGCTTCGCTCTATCCAGAACTGTTGCAGCGGTTGCAGTTCGTTGACATTGTGTCGGTTGAGCAGGACAGCGACGAGCTCACCACACGGACCGCCGATGCACTCGTGGAGCTGTGGTCCACCGACCTTGCCGCCAAGCCGCTCGTGCGCTACACCGTGCGCACCGGCGCAGATGGATCGGTGGTGGGCCTCGATATTCAGGCGCACCATCTCCTGCTGGATGGAGGCGCCATCGGGGTGATCGAGGCTGACCTTGGACGATACTTGGCGCAGCCCGGCCGCTCTGGAACCCCTTGCGCCAGTGATGGTCTGACAAGGGTTTCGGCGGCGCACAGCCGTGAGGTTGCCAAGGCGAAGGAGTCACTGCAACGCTTCGGTGCGGCCGTCCAGCGGGAGCTTGCCGATGCGTCGGAACACGTCGGGCACGGACAGAACTCGGGTGCCGTACCGGCCGGTGCTGCCAAAGGTGTCCTCTTGGAATCGGTTACCTTGTCAGGCAAGGCATTCGACAGTATCGCCGCACTTTCCGAAGCCAAGCAGATCCCGCTGAACATCTTGGCGGCCGCAGCCGCGGTTGCGGTAGACGCCAGTCTGCGGCAGAGCACCGCGACACTGCTGATTCATGCGGTAGACAACAGATTCGGAGAGCCGGATCTTGACGTTGCGACCTGCCTGGTCAACTCCATCGCGCATCCGGTTCGCTTTCCTGCCTTCGCATCGGTGGGGGACGTCGTGCGCGCCCTTGATCGGGACTACGTCAAGGCATCGAGGCGTCGATGGCTCCGTGAGGAGCAGTACCGCCGAATGTACCTGGCAATTAACAGGACATCGCATGTCGAGGCATTGACTTTCAACTTCATCCGCGAGACATGCGCACCCGCACTGCGACCATTCCTTTCGGCTACACCGTGCGTGACGGATATCGGCCCTGTGGAAGGGATGACCGTGTCGTGCCTCGTGGACGAGGACCGCCGCACCCTCACCTTGTCCATCTGGCACCGTGCCGACCTGCGGCGCGGGAGCGCACATCCCTGGGTCGCCGAGCGGATCGCCGCGGCACTGGCCTCAATGGAAGCCATGTGGCATCGGCCGATCGCGATGACGGTGAACGAATGGTTCGGTATTGGTGCCGACGGTGCGTGCTGTCGAGGCGATGAAGATGCGGCGCCGCCATCGGCGGTGGCATCCGCCTGGTTCCTGGACGCCGACGAAGCAGTGGAGCAGTTCTTGCGGTCACGGCCGCTCGTCAAGCCATGGATCGCACGGCTGATCGCCGCGGGCGCGGAGCCGGGCAGCATCGTGGTGTGCGCCGATGACGACACCGATAAGACCGTCGACTTGCTGATCGCGAGTCACCTCGCGGGCTGTGGATACAGCGTGTGCGACAGCATGGAAGAGCTTGGCGCACTCGCTGATTCGATCGCAGAGCACGGTGCAGGTATTGCCGTATGCGTGATCGATAGCACCGCCTTGGTCGCTGCAGGCCTGGACGGCGCGCTGCTGCGACTCGTCGACGAACGCATCGATCAGGTGGCTCGAGACGGCGACTTGGCGGCCAGGACGGCATACATCGTGCCCACTTCGGGATCGACCGGGCAGCCCAAGCTCGTACCCGTCTCCCATGGCGCCCTTGCATTGTTCGCGCGCGCGGCCGCCCGCACCTACGGCTGGGGGACTCGGGACAGCATTCTGCAATGTGCGCCGTTGACATCGGATATCAGTGTGGAAGAGATCTTCGGGGCTGCGGTCTGCGGATCTCAGCTA
Source organism: Mycobacteroides chelonae (assembly GCA_014204435.1). Lineage (GTDB taxonomy): Bacteria > Actinomycetota > Actinomycetes > Mycobacteriales > Mycobacteriaceae > Mycobacterium > Mycobacterium chelonae_A. Next base: position 2,644 of record JACHLF010000015.1, on the reverse strand, counting down.
CTGCGTTCGGCCGCCATGAAATCCGGTGACCTGAGGGCGCTTACGAGGGACATCCGGACGCTCAAGCCGACCTTGATCGACCTGCCGACGGCGGTGTGGCACCTGCTGTGCGAAGACGCCGAGGCCCTGGACGATATCGGTGCTTCTGAGCTGCGCCAGGTAGTCGTCGGTGGGGAAGCGATCCGGCCGGGTGCTGTCGACACGTGGGTACGGTCCATTGGTTGCGAGAACATCTCACTTGTCTCGACCTACGGACCGACCGAGGCGACGGTTGTCGTCACTCATCTGCCGGTCGTGGGAGAGCAACCAGGGGACGGGGACCAACTATGCCGCGTGGGCCAACCGGTCTTGCCCAACACGGTGTTTATCGCCTTCGGCGAGATCGTCATCGTGGGTGACATCGTTTCGCGGGGGTATCTCGGGGCGCGGAGCGAGAACTTCGGGGTAGTCAGCGCCGCGAGCGGCGCCTCGCGCCGTGCGTTTGCCACTGCCGACCGCGTGGTGTTCGACGAGGACGGTTTCCCCACCTTCGCCGGTCGCCGCGATGCCATCGTGAAGATCTCCGGAAAGAGGGTCGACACCGCCGCCATCATCCGGCGCATTGCCGAAGACCCGGCGATCGTCGATGTCGATGCGGCACTGCACGATGGCGCGTTGGCGGTGTGGTTCCAGGCGCGCAGTGGCCGGAGCGGCAACGATGTGCAGGCGCGGGTAAGGCGCCTGCTGATAGGCTTCGGCGTCTCCTCGTTCCTAGTGGTGGATGTGCCCAGCATCCCGCGTAAGCCGAATGGCAAGGTCGATGGTGCCGGACTGCGGGCCATGCCACAGTTCATGGACGCGCTGCCGGACGCGGCCGATACAGGAGAATTAGCAACAGGTCTCGCGCGACTCTGGAGCCGTCACCTCGGCAGGCATATCGGTGCGGGGGCCTCGCTGCTCGCAGAGGGAATCGGCTCACTCGATCTGATCAGAATCCTGCCGGACACGCGCCGGTATCTCGGACGACAACTTTCTGTGCTGGACCTGATCAGTGCCGACAGCGCCGCCTATCTTGTCGCCGCGGGTGCGGCGGTAGATGATTTGGCAGCCGTGAACACCGCCACCGATATCGGCGCGGATCTGGAGCGGATGACGAAGACATGTCACGTTCCGACTTCGCGCGCCGGTGATTCACAGCGCGCCATCAACGGTCCTGTCGTCGTGCTGGGTGCGTCGGGGATCGTCGGCACCGGGTTCGCTCGTGCGGCACTCGAGGCGACGGGCGACGACGTTATCTTGGTGACGAGATCGCAAGTCCCCGGCCACGGGCCCTGGCCGATGCTCGCGGACGTCGGCGGGGTCAGCGTCCGATGCGTCGGTCCCGGCTTCCGCGCGGATGCCGTCGAGGCGTTGATACGCGAGACCGGAGCTCGCACTCTGGTCAACTGCGTTGGCAACACCAACATGCTGGCGCCCTACCGCGATATTCGAGATGCCAATGTGGAGTGGGTATCCGCGGTCGCACAGGCGTGTGCCACCCACGGCACCCGGTTGATTCACATGTCGACCTTTGTCGTCAACGCGGATGCCACCGCCGCGTGCGTGACCGACCCGCGTGAAGCCGTCTACCCGTACGCGGCATCCAAGGCACTGGCCGAATTGATCCTTGCGGCATCACCGAATGCCCTCGATTTCACGCTCGTGCGGCTGCCTCGTGTACTGGGCGAGGTCGGTCAATTGGACGAAAGCGCCGATGTTCTGGTTTCCGTCGCAGACGCGTGTATCGCGTTGCGGGCCTTTCCTTCTGTTGCCTTGACCGAGGAGGTCACCACGGCTTTCGCCGCGGCGAGATCGATCCTTCGTATGGAGGGCCAAGGAGCGCTGCTCGGGCGGGGTGTCACCGTGGTGCGCGGTACTCCCATCGCGTACGCCGAGTTGCTCGGCGGGTTCGGTCTTGACCAGATCGAGCTGCCGGAGTGGAAATACCTTGTGGACAGTAGTGATTGGGCTAAGCGGAATCCGCGGAGATGGTCGGTGATAGACGCATGGGCCGGTCTCGGGATGAGGCTCGGGGCGCGCACCTATGCGGACTATCTCGCGGGGTACCGGACCATCTCGCTCGGTGCGGTGCCCGTAACGGAGATCTCGGCGGTGCCGGGGCCGATCCCAGATCTGCTGATGCAGGGATGTTCACGATGACCGAAATGCAGCCAGAGGAGGAGAATTCGCGATGAATCTCAATGTCATTCCGGAAGGGTTGACCGCCGCTAGTGCCGCGGTGGAGGCCCTGACCGCACGGCTCGCCGCGGTGCACGCAGCGGCCGCACCGGTGATCGGTGCGGTGGTGCCACCGGCCGCAGACCCGGTGTCGATTCAGAGCGCGGCGCTCTTCAGTGCTCACGGAGTCGAGCGCAACGGCGCCGCGGCCGGTGCCGTCTACGAACTGGGGCGGGCCGGTGTGGGGGTCACCGAGGCCGCGGCCAGTTACACCGTCGGCGATATGCACGCCGCCACAAGGTATATGCCGGGATTCGGATAGTTCTCGCCACAACATGATTGAGGAGATGTAGATGAGTTTGCTTGATGCGCATATTCCGGCGTTGGTGGCCGCTGAGGGCACGTTTGGTGCCAAGACGGCGTTGATGCGTTCGACGATTTCGCAGGC
>JACHLF010000014.1 GCA_014204435.1 Mycobacteroides chelonae | reverse complement strand
GCGGCAACGCGACCAGGAATACAACGAGGGAAGCCGGAAGATCGTGCCGCAAATTCTGCAACAACAACCGCTTCGTAGCCTGCTCGGTGACAGAACTCTTCATACGGAACCCATCAAAGATGGCCGCAACCGGCCGGTTATTCACGGCCTACACGGCGATTCGGACCACACGTAATAGCACCGACCCCGTTGCCGATATTGCTAGGTTACCGGCCAAACATGACGCGAGTATGAACAGCAAACCAGCACCAGTTGGCACCGCGCGAGCCCAGTGCCTTGCCTGTCAGGTCTGCCGTTTTCAGACGGACCTGGCCGCCTGCCCGAACTGCCAGGTCGCGACGACAGCGGGTGAGTTGCCGAGGGCTGCAGCATCGCGATAGCCGTCAGCGCCTTCACCACCGTTGGTAACCCATTTGACGTGGTCGAGGTTTTGGAAAACTCGACTTGACGCGGTGGGTGAGGGCTGCTCAAAGTGTCCGTTCTAACTCATTGTGTCAGTAATGAACTGGGACGCTGACATGAAATTGAGACGGATCAGACGGAGTTTTGTCTCATTCAAGATGTCAGTTCCGTATTCAGCTGTGCGTCAGAGGTTGCTCGCAAGCGAGGCGTCAGTCATGCGATGCACGCGTACGGCGGCGATGGTGCAGTTTCAACGCGTCGTTGATGAATAGCATCGAGCCCTGGATGGCGACGTGGAACCAATCGATGTCGAACGCACCGGTGTTGCCGCGCATGTCATCGACCCAGTAGTGCCCGTGCGCGGATGCCGAACCTTGGCGCCATAATTGAATGAAACCTGTTCCTAGATAGGTATTTAACGGCGCATCTTATCTGACATAATGTGTCTTATCGGCGTTAAACCATTGCGAGTTGCATCAGATGAAAGAACTCGCACTTCCTTGGCATTGAATCGTTTTCGCACGTCGCCCCGCGTTTCATGACTGGATATGTCACGCCTTCTGCGTGTCAGTGTTGACCGCGTGCCCGAGGTCGCCGTAGGTTTCTTTCATTAAACGATTGATTTCAACATCAAACGAAGGCACTGATGCTGAGGACTGAATGCTCCGAGCGCTGCCAAGCCGCACGAGTCGAGTACCGCCACGGAACCCTCGACTCGCCATCCGATAGGTCCACTTCCAGCTACGGCCACCCCCTAAAGAATCGTCACTGTGACGTTTTCCTGGGGGTAGACGGGATGCGCGGTGTTCAAGGTGTTTGACGAATTGCCCGGTGCCGCAGCCCGTTTGATTCGATTAGAGCCTGGTGTTTCGTTCCTTCGCGCTGAGGAGCGTGTATTCGAGGCGATGCTGGACGGGTGGCGAGCGCAAATGTTGGCGCGCGGATTGGCGATCGACACAATCAAGGCTCGATGCCGTCTAATCAACCAGTTCGGCGAGTTCACGAACGAATATCCATGGAAATGGAAACCTATCGACGTCGACGAATTTCTGGCCGAGCGCCGCTCCGGGCACCGGCCAATCGCGTTGACGACGCTGCGCACATACAGCAACTCGATTGCCATGTTCTGCTCATATGTCAGCGATACTCGCTACGGATGGGTTGACTTCTGCGAGAAGCAATTTGGTGATTTTCCGACCCAGATTTGTTTCGAGTGGAACACACCGCGGCATTCCACCGACGACGCGGTCCCCCCGGCGCGCCGTGCGTTCACCAAGGCAGAGCTACAGCATTTCTTCGACGTCGTAGATGATTTCGTTGATCAACAGTTCAGTGCGGGGTCAAAGCGTTGGCTGCCCGCGCTGCGGGACTCGACCGCCTTCAAGGTGGGCTACGCGTATGGGTTGCGCCGGCGTGAGCTGACAATGCTGGACCTAACTGATTTCGGGCCGAATCCTCATGTGCGGGATTACGGCAACTATGGTGCACTCACCGTGCGGTGGGCCAAGGGCACCAACGGATCTGGGCCGCGTAGGAGAACGGTCTTGACAACCCCTGAGTTCGTTTGGGTAGTCGGCCTGCTGGATTTTTGGTGCACGGATCGAGGCCGAGGTTTGTTCGCCACCTCGGATCGATCAGCTGCCTTGTGGCCTAGCGAGCGTTCGGACCGAGTCACGTTGTCTACTCTCACTCGTTCATTCGCACATTTCCGCGAGATGGCCGAGTTGCCGCCTGAGTTGAGCCTTCACGCACTACGGCATTCGTTCACAACGCATCTGCTCGAGGCGGGCTACGATCCGCTGTTCGTGCAGAAGCAGCTCGGCCATCAGTACGCCTCGACGATGTCGTTGTACACATCGGTGACAGCCGATTTCAAGCAGAAGGTGGTGCAACAGATGATCGCTCGACGTCTCAGAACCGGAATGCACGGAGATGACTGAGCAGCGCCGGATCGGGTTTCACTGGCATCTACGCAGAGTGATGGCCGCCCACAACCTATGGAAGTCGACCGAATTACAGCCGCTGCTGCGCTCGCGGGGTATTAATTTGTCCGAAGCCCAGGTCTATCGACTGGTTACTGGTGAGCCCCAACGTATTCCGTCACGAACATTTGCCGCTTTGTGCGATATTTTCGGGTGCTCCCCCAGCGACCTGTTCGAACCATATGTCGAGATGCAGGCCGCCAAGACGGCGGAGGCGCCACGCGCGAAGGACCTTGGAGTGTCGCCATGCGACGGCACCCTCAGCTGTGGAGAGTCGCGCAACACGCCTTCAGTTGCGTCGACGAGGGGCGCGGCCATCCCTGAACCGTCCGACTAGATCTCTCATCGCAAGCGCCACAGCTGTGTATGTCAACTTGAGCTGTGCCTGCTGTGACGGTTTGCGCGGGGTCCCACCCCTTGAGAAAGTGACTTGCCGGGGCGCTTGTGATGGTTCAGCCCAGACCGGAGCCTGACCCGGTTGGTGTCTGCGGAAATCATTGGACTCGATGGCCACTGATCGCCGCCTACGGATGTCTTGGCCTGGGAGCTATGTCTGGATCGGTAGATGGCTGAAAAACGACCGGCTGGCATAGGCGTCCGACACTGAGCGGACGGTCTAAACCTGGATCGGTGTGGGCACCCGGGTCGCCCTCGGGTGTGACGGAACGGCCACGGTGCTCGATCTTGGTGACGAAGGGCGACGTCATCGCCCGCACGAGTGTGCCGTAGGCGACACCGAAGTCGATTTCGTCGCCGACCGCGGAGGGGTGATCGCCGACGTCGACTACCAGATGGTCGCTGCTCATCCCGAGGATCGTGATGCCTTCGGGTGGCTGCAGACTGTCCGGGTCCACGTCTTGGCGTCCGAGGGCCAGGATTGCTTGGTGCACGGTCCCGCTCCTGGTGCGGATCGGCGCCTCGCCGAAGGCGGCCTGAGCACGATCGCCCCAGGGCTGCGCCGGTTTCATGGCGACCTCGATGACCTCGGCGGTCAAGGTGAAGGCGTCCGTGTGTAGGCCCCGGATCGGTGTCCGGTAAAGCGGGTCGACGCCGAGAAGGATGGCTTCGCCGAGTCTGAGTTCGTTGATCCGGCCGACGTTGTGGGTGTGTAGCGCCCAGTTCAGGTTCGCAGAGTTGCCGCCTGAGACGACGTCGAGCGAGATCCCGTGCAGTGACTCGATGTCGTTCGCGAGCCTGGTGAGGATGCCCATGTTGCGGTCGTCGGGCACGACGCCGTTCTGGCAAGCGAGGTTGGCGCCGAGCCCGACAAGTCGTAGGGAGGAGTGGCCGAGGACCGCCCGTACGGCCTCGGGGGCGTCATCGAGGGAGATGCCCTCGCGTAGGTCACCCAGCTCGACCATGAGCACGACGGCGTGCGTCCGCTTCTGCTGGGCCGCGGCTTGTTCGAGCGCCGCCAAAACGACGGCTTCGGTGTTCAGGCTGACGTCGGCGACGTCAACGACCTGTGCCACTTGGCTGAGTATGGGTGATCGAATCAATGTGCGTAGCGGTAGTCGGTCGAGACCGGCCAGCCGAGCGAGGTTCGGTATCCGGGAATCACCGAGGCCGCGGGCGCCGCCGCGCAGCATCGCCGCGCCGATCCCCGGCGAGCCCAACACGGCCTTGGTGATCCCTGTGACACGGATGCCCGTCACGGCGAGTCGGTCAACCAGGATCCGCGTGTTCTGCTCGACCTTGTCGAGATCGGTCTCGAGCCGAAGCGTCACACGAGGGTGGTCGTGTCGGCTTTCCCTGCGAGCTTCACCGCGAGCGCGGGGAAGGCCGCCAGCACCATCTCGACCAGCTCCGACGAGGGGCGCGTCAGAGGGTCCGTTACCGGGAGGCCGAGCTTTGAATGATGCTCAGAGATCGCGTTGTTGAGCTCGTCTTCGGTCATTTCCTCGTGGTTGATCGTGACCCCGATGACGCGGGTGTCGGCGAACGCCTCGATCAGTGCGATCTCGCTAGCCGCAGTCGGCATCGACACCATGGGGAAGTCGCCGAGCACCTTGCGTTTTGGTGCGTGTTGCACGATCACGCCGGCTGGGAGGCTGCCACGCAGGATGTGAGCCGACGTGATGTACGCGGGGTGGCTGAGCGCGCCCTGGCCCTCGACCACGATCACGTCAGGGTCCTCACCCTCGAACGCGGCGACGACTTGGTGCTCGACCTCACCCGAACAGAACTGCGGGACCAGCGCATCCAGCGCGACGCCGTACTTCCCGCCCTGGATCAAGGTGGTCTGACCTGTGCCGACCATGACCGTCTTGATGCCTCGTGCATTCAGCGCCTGGACCAGCAAGGTGGCGGTGGTGCGCTTCCCGATCGCCCCGTCCGTGCCCAGGATCGCGATCCTGGGGCACGTCACATCGAAGATCCGGCCGGAGAACAGGTGCAGGTCACGCTTGGCCTTCGGCTGGCGCACATCGGTGATTGTGACGCCGGAGGTCGCTGCTGCCGCCGCGAACTCGGCGTCGTCGTTGAGGAACTCGTGCAGACCGTTGATGATGTGCATTCCGCGGGCGATGCCGTCGAGCAGTACGAGCCGCTGCTCATTGGACAGTAGGCCGTCTGCAGGCGCCAGCCCGCAGATCAGGTAGTCGGGTACGTGGCCGGCGTGATCGATGGACTCTGCGAGCGAGGCCAGCACCGGGATACCGTTTGCGGTGTCGTCGAGGAATTTCCCGGCATCTACTCCGACCCGAAGGCTATCGATGACACTAAGGATCTCGTACTTCTCCGAATGCCGGACCAGGCCGTTGGCGGTCTTGCCGTCCTGCTCGCCGAACTGGCCCTCGCAGTAAACGATCGCGGTGTAACCAGCAGGCATTGGGAAGGGAGCTATCGTTAGCGTTAACCTGCGCTCACGTCTATCTGCGCCCCCGCGATGCTGACAGTCCCGCTGGTACCGTCTGTCCCGTGTCGGGCCGCAAGCGATGTGCGCGCGTGGGGGGCCCTGAGGCACCGCGATGATCGGATTAAATTCTGCGGCAGCGTGTTTGCGCGCCCCCGCCGCAGGCGCTATCGGGCATCGCATCGCATAATCCCCTCACACCGGCACAATTCTGTACATTACGTCTATTTTTCGGCACTATGGACGGATGGATGTTCCCCGGTGCGCGCTACCGGCACCCGTTGCATCGCGGATGGACGAGTCTGCACCGTCGCAGCGCCCCCCACGTCCGCCCTCGCCTGCCGTCGATACGTCAACGCACCTTGGGCGCGCCATCGCGGGCTTTTACCTTGCCTTTGAAGCGGTAGACGATTGCGACCGGATCCGTGACGCCGCGGATCGAATGGGTCGAGACTATGCTCCCGAATCGGATTCACGCCAGACATACCTCGCGCTGGCCCGCGGAATCACCAATGTGGAGAAGGTCCGCGGCTACGTTCGACGCACATTACGCGAAATCGACGCTAGAGCCGCGCGTACCGCAGAACGCCTCGTACAGGACTCCGCGGAACTCCCTTCGGACGTGTACCAGGCAATCCATGCCGCGGTGCGGCGCGAGTCCACCGCAGTCTGCGAGCGCGCGGTGGACTTGATCAACTGCCAGACCCGACTGGTCCTCAACCTCGATGAGATGACGACCACGATCACCGTCGATGAATGGCTCGCTAGCCACGGCCTACACAGCTGAGCACGGCCAGTCCCGCATGCTCGGCGCTCAGCAGACTCTTGTCGTAACACTTTCACCACTGCCTGATCCCGAGCTGAATATCCAACGACTCTGGCGCCTCGTCGGCGCCGCATTTGGAACCACTTGACGCCCACAGCCAGGAAAACCGCGATCAAACCGACTGCACATGAGCAATACTCCCTGGATGCGTTCATCAACTCTGGGCCGAAACGCCGTCCTTGCCCTGGCCGTTGCCGGCTCAGCCGTGCTTACCTGCCCGGTCGCACAAGCAGCACCATCAGGTGAGATAGCCATCTGTTTTGACGGCGACGTGCGGGTCAGTGCCTGGCAAGCGAGTCAGGCTGATGAGCGACACGCGCTGATCCCCGGCACCGTGAACATGAATGCCACAGACGGGCTCGCGGGCCCCAAGCAGGCGTACTTTCATTGGCGCAATCTCACCACGGCCACCGCCGGTGAGGCACACGGCGAAGGCAGCGGTACCGCGGGAGCATCGACGTTCAATATCGTCACCGGCCCCGGTCAGGTAGAAATCACCACTGAGTACGGCGGCCGTTCCGGCTTCTTCTGGAATGATGAGAATCTCGCCCGGTGCACCGCCACGGTGACCGTCATCTAAGTAACTTAAACGCCTCCCGCACGCAGGCACAGTATCCTCGCTCCCCCGAAGTCCAACGAGTCAAAGTTCTGCAATCTGCGCACACCTAAAGGTCCTGTCTCGGCGTTTAGGCTCAACTCCATGCTCGTCACACAGCCGATCATCGTATTCGCCGCTGCCGCGGTCCTGGACATCACCGGCACACTGATTCCCTTGTACGGAGCGGCAATCACCTACGCACCCCGAAGCGCATGAGCAGCGAGCAACCCAGCTCGCTTCGACGAGAACTGGGTACTTTCGACGCCGTCATGATCGGCTTGGGCTCGATGATCGGCGCAGGCATCTTCGCGGCCCTGGCGCCTGCCGCGCAATCAGCCGGTTCCGCATTGCTGCTGAGTCTGGCGCTGGCCGCGGTGATCGCCTACTGCAACGCGACATCCTCGGCACGGCTGGCGGCAGTGTATCCGGCCTCGGGCGGTACCTACGTGTACGGCCGCGAGCGTCTCGGCGACTTCTGGGGATACCTCGCCGGGTGGGGGTTCGTGGTCGGGAAGACAGCTTCCTGCGCGGCCATGGCGCTGACGGTGGGCTTCTATGCCTGGCCTGCACATGCACACGCCGTTGCGGTGGCCGCAGTGGTCGCGCTGACAGCGATCAACTATGTGGGCGTTCAGAAATCAGCGTGGCTCACCCGCCTCATCGTGACGATCGTGTTGTCGGTGTTGGCAGCGGTCGTGGTGACGGCGTTCGGCTCCAGCGGAGTCGACACCGCGACCCTCGACGTCACCACGGTCTCGATCACCGGGGTGCTGCAGGCTTCCGGTCTGCTGTTCTTCGCCTTCGCAGGCTATGCCCGCATCGCAACGCTGGGTGAGGAGGTGCGCGACCCGGCACGCACCATCCCGCGCGCCATCCCGACAGCGTTGGGCATCGCGCTGCTCGTCTATGCCGTTGTGGCGGTAGCGGTGTTGACGACGCTGGGCCCGTCACGGCTGGCGACGTCGGCAGCGCCCCTTCTCGATACCGTGACGGTCGCGGGCGTGCGGTGGATGGAACCGGTGGTACGGATCGGCGCCGTCGTGGCGGCGACGGGCTCGCTGCTGGCGCTCGTCCTCGGGGTCTCTCGCACGACCTTCGCCATGGCCCGTGACCGCCATCTCCCCCATGCCCTGGCCGCGGTACATCCGCGCTACGGAGTGCCGTACCGCGCGGAACTTGTTGTCGGTCTTGTGGTGTCGATGCTGGCAGCCACCGCAGACCTGCGCGGGGCGATAGGTTTCTCGTCCTTCGCGGTGCTGGTGTACTACGCGGTGGCCAATGCCTCGGCGTGGACGCTCTCCCCCGCGGAAGGGCGTCCACCACGAATCGTCCCGGCACTCGGGTTAATCGGGTGTGTGGTCATGGCTCTCGCGTTACCGCTGTCGTCGGTGTCCGCGGGCACCACGGTATTGGCCGTCGGCATCGGCGTTTACGCGGTTCGTCGCGTCAGTGGCCGGGATGAGCGTGGATGAGGGCGGTTTCGAGTTGGGGAACCGCGTGGGTGAGTTCGTGTTCAGCGCTGCGAGCGATCCGGTGGATCTTGGGCACGTATCGACAAGTCTGTGCGCTGGCCTTTCGCCAGTACGAACAGTGTCCGAATATGACGATGACCACGCACGCCAACGACAACCCTGCTTACAATGTCCATATGAATCAAGGGATTTCACGCAGCTGGCCGCGAGAGGGTATCGGCCTTGCGGTGTCGGTAGCCGCAGTGGCCATCGCAGCAGGATCCGGCGCGGCGGCCTCCAGCGCGGCCGAGACGTACGTACGCCTGCGACAACCCGAGTGGGCACCGCCGGCTTCTCTCTTCGGTCCGGCATGGACACTGTTGTACGGGTTGATGGCCATATCTGCATGGCTGGTATGGCGATCTCACCCCTCCCAGGAAAACCGCGTTCCCCTCACGGTGTACGGCGTACAGCTCGTACTGAATATGGCATGGACCCCGCTGTTTTTCGGGCTCGGCTGGCGAGGAACCGCATTCATCGAGATCCTGGTGCTGTGGGGATTCATTGCCGCGACGGTGGTGCTGTTCTGGCGCAGAAGCCGCTGGTCTGCGGTCCTGCTACTTCCCTATATCGCATGGACGACTTACGCAGCAGCCCTCAATTTCTCGGTATGGCAACTCAATAGCTAACGGAAATTTCTGGGCCGATGGCAAAGAAATGGGACATCTCTTTCGACGGTATCGTCAACGATTGTCGATACGCATCGGGGCGTCACCCGAACAGGCCGGTACCCATCCGCGAGCCAGTCTGCACCGAATACAGAATGTGAAAGCAATGTCGTGCCCGGGCGGCGCACGATCCATCGCTGTCATCGGCAGTGGTGTGGCTGGTTTGACGGCAGCCCACGTGCTTTCTGCCTACGACCGAGTCTCCTTGTACGAGGCCGACGCGCGTTTCGGGGGCCATGCTCATACGCAATTCGTCCAAACCGGCCATGGTGCGCCGATCGCAGTCGACACCGCGTTCTTGGTTCACAACAACCGGACCTACCCCACGTTGTGCCGATTGTTTGACGAACTTGGCATCAACACCGCTGAGACGGATATGTCGATGTCGGTGCGCGACGACCGCATTGGCTTGGAGTACGCCGGCGCCCGCGGTGTGCGCGGCTTGTTCGCCTCGCCGGCTGCGGCGAGTCCTCGCTATCTGTGGATGCTGGTAGAGATCAAGCGTTTTCACCGTTGTGCACGCCGCCTACTGGCCGACCCCGACAGCGAGGCCGTCAGGCTGGGGGATTTTGTCCAGCAGTCGGAATTTTCACAGTTCTTCGTTGACCGGTTCCTGACACCTCTGGTGGCCGCCGTGTGGTCGTGCCCCCCAGGGCAGGCCATGGCCTATCCGGCTCAGTACCTGTTCAGGTTTCTTGACCATCACGGCATGCTGTCGGTGTTTGGGTCGCCGCGATGGAAAACAGTTACAGGAGGCTCGCGCACGTATGTCGATGCCGTGGTCGGCGGCATACACGAGACTTTCACCGATGCCGCGGTCTCCCAGGTCGAGCGCATCCCAACAGGTGGCGTTGCAGTAACCGTGGCAGGGCACCGACCGAGAGTGTTCGATGCCGCCGTGATCGCGACGCATTCCGATCAAGCGCTGGGCCTGCTGGCGCAGCCAACCGCTGCCGAACGCGCAGTGCTGGGAGCCATTGGATACGTGAGCAATGCCGCGCAACTGCACACCGACGAGTCCCTATTGCCCCGCCACACACACGCCCGCGCGTCGTGGAACTATCTGAGTAGGGACGACAACCAAGGGGTTGTCGTGACCTATGACATCACCCGGCTGATGAGATTAGCTGGCCCGCAAAGATTTCTGGTCACTCTCGGCGGTGAGCGCCTAGTAAAACCTAGTGCGGTACTTGCCGAAATGACCTATCACCACCCTGTCTACACTCCGCAATCTGTAGCCGCCCAGCGCAGACTGCCGGGCCTCAACGACGGGTGCATCGCGTTCGCCGGGGCCTACCACGGATGGGGCTTCCATGAAGACGGTGCGGCCTCAGGTCTGCGTGCGGCCCACGCATTGGGCCGGTACTGGACGCCGCCTTCGGCCACCAAGCGCGAGCAGCGGGTCGAGACGCGATGAGTTCGGCGACAACAGTTCCCTGCCTGTACCGCACGCGGATCATCCACGTGCGGCGCTCACCTGTGACACATAAGTTCAGCTATCGCGGCTACTGCTGGTACATCGACATCGACAAGCCGCCACGCCTACCCTGCGGACTGAGAGCCTTCGCAAGCTTTCAAACGCGCGATCATTTCTGGGGGGACGACGATGACACACTGCGACAACGTGTGGATCGATTTCTCGCCTCGCAGGGGGTTGACCTTGGCGGAGGTCCCGTTACCGCGCTCCTGCAGGCACGAGTGCTAGGGCATGTCTTCAACCCACTGAGTCTGTATTGGTGCCACGACCACACCGGCACTCTCGCGCACGTCATTGCCGAGGTCCACAACACGTACGGCGGGCGACACGCATATCTTCTGCCTCCTGTCGCAAATTCTGCAGTAGCCAAACAGTTTTACGTGTCACCTTTCAACGACGTCGACGGGCGGTACCACGTCCGTGCCACCCTCCCCGGCGACACGTTGAACATCAGCATCATGTTGCAGCGCAGCGGCCAGCAGCCATTCTTTGCCGCGGTCCGCGGCACGCGGCGCAATGCCCGAATCGGTGAACTGTTGCGGTTGCAGGTCGTTGCACCGGTGGCGCCGCTGATGGGTGCACTGGCCATCCGCATCGAAGGGATCAGGCTGTGGCTGAAAGGGCTGCCGGTGCTAGAGCGCACACCCCCACCAGAGAGGACGAAGACAGCGTGAACGGGCATCTCGACAGCGACACAACCGATCTGGGAGATTGCAGATCGCGCCGCCGGCCAGATACCGGGCGAGTTTCTTCCGGGCCCCTGGCGGCAGCACGCGCGGCGGTGGCCGGCACACTGCTTCGTCGTGCGGCTTCGCGGCTCCCCGTGCGGTTGGTGTATCCCGATGGCTCCGTTGTCGGTGCGGCCGATGCGTCCCTGCCCACGATGAGGATCCGGCGGCCGGCGGTACTGGCACGACGACTGGGCGGCTCCGGCCTGATCGGGTTCGGTGAGTCATACATGGCCGGCGACTGGGATTGCGACGACCTGACCGGCTTCCTCACCCCGTGGGCCGCATCGATGGAAGAACTGGTTCCGCCAGTGTTGCAACGCTTCCGACGTGTCGCTGTTCCGCGTATCCTGCGGGGGCGGTACAATGAGCCGCCGCAGGCCCTACGCAATGTTGCGCATCACTACGACCTGTCGAATGAGTTCTTCGCCTTGTTTCTGGACGAAACCATGACCTATTCGTGCGCACTGTTCGACCGCATTCCAGGCTCAACGGACACGCTTGCGCACGCCCAGCGACGCAAGATCGACCGCCTACTGGATCACGCGCAGGTAGGCCCCGGCACCCGCGTACTGGAGATCGGCACAGGTTGGGGGCAACTGTGCCTGTCGGCGGCGGCCCGCGGCGCGCAGGTCCGATCGGTCACTCTATCGTGCGAACAACAGATAATGGCCCAGCAGCGTGCGCAAGCTGCCGGACTGTCCGACCGGGTGCAGATAGAGCTGCGTGACTATCGAGACGTACATGGCCGATATGACGCCGTCGTGTCCGTGGAGATGATCGAAGCGGTTGGATTCGATTTTTGGACAACGTATTTCCAAACCATCGACAGGCTGCTTGAACCGGGCGGGCGGTTGGCCCTTCAGGCCATCACCATGCCCCATGAGCGAATGCTGGCCAGTCGCAACACTCATACCTGGATACAGAAGTACATCTTCCCGGGCGGTCTACTCCCCTCGGTGCAAGCGATCACCGAGACAACCACTGAAGCAACACATCTGCGGACCCTCGAGATGACGTCACTGCGTCCTCACTACGCCGAAACACTACGGCTGTGGAGTCAACAATTCGCGACCCGGCGCGAGGCTGTGTCGTCGTTGGGCTTCGACGACGCCTTCTACCGCATGTGGCAGCTGTACCTGGCCTACTCCGAAGCAGGATTTCGTTCCGGGTATCTCGATGTCCACCAATGGATTTTCCAGCGAGGCCAGCAATGAATTTTTTGATGGTGATGGGCTGCTCTCTGGGCGCCGTCGTGGTTGTGCACAGCGTGACTTTCCTGATCGGCTACCGCATCGGGCGCTACAACGTGGTCGACGTCGCGTGGGGTCTCGGGTTCATCGCAGTGGCAGCGGTGTGCGCCGTACTGGGCGGCGGTGATTGGCAGCGCCGGGTTCTGTTGCTCGTGCTCATCGGAATATGGGGCGCCCGGCTCTCCTGGCACATGCTGGTGAAATCGGCTGGAAAAGGCGAAGATCCGCGATACCGCGACTTGCTTGGCGGTGACTTCTCAGTGCCGCATGTACTCCGCAAGATCTTCATCATCCAAGCCGGGGCCACGTGGCTGGTCGCCATACCCATCCAACGTTCAGCCGCCGAAGGGCCCACTCCGGATTCACTGCGTCCCGTGTTGGCGATCGGCTTCGGATTGTGGCTGCTCGGAATGATTTTCGAAACAGTGGGTGATCATCAACTGCGCCGTTTCAAGCAGGACTTTGCCAACAAGGGCAAGATCATGGACCAGGGCTTGTGGGCCTGGACGCGGCACCCGAACTACTTCGGCGATGCCTGCGTGTGGTGGGGGCTGTGGCTAGTCACCGTCACCGGTTGGCAATCGTTGGCCACTGTCCCCTGCCCGGTGCTGATGACCTATTTCCTGGTCTATGCCACCGGAGGTCGCCGCACCGAGAAGGCAATGGCCGGGCGGCCCGGATTCGCCGAGTACCAGAGCCAGGTCTCCTTTTTCTTCCCGCGACCCCCGAAGCGCGCAATGCCATGAACATTCTCAGCGATACGTCTAGGCTCACGTCCGTGACCGGCGACCTGGATACCCTTTTGCGCCGTGTCGCAGACCGCGATACCGATGCTTTCGCCGCTCTCTACGATCACACTCGCGCACGCGTCTACGGGTTGGTGTTGCGGGTATTACGCGATCCCGGCTATAGCGAAGAGACGACACAGGAGATCTACCTACAGATCTGGCGTTCAGCCCAAAGCTATGACCCCACCGCCGGATCTCCCCTGGCCTGGGTCATGACCTTGGCTCATCGCCGCGCCATCGACCGCGTGCGCTCGGAACAATCCGCAGCCGACCGCGAGTCGCGTTATGGCGCCGCCACTATGGAAAGAGCCGCCGATGTGGTCACAGAATCGGCAATCCTCAACGAAGAGCAGCGGCAAGTCACCGAATGCCTCGATACGCTCACCGACACCCAACGCCAATGCCTGCATCTGGCCTACTACGACGGTTTGACGTACAACCAAGTCTCGCAACGGCTTGCCGCCAATCTGGCAACCATAAAGTCTCGGATGCGTGACGCAATCAAGGCGCTGCGCCGATGCCTGGGGACACCATGACCGAACCCAATGACCTCATCACGGCCGCCACTGCATACGCACTGCATGCGTTGCCCGATGACGAACGAGACCACATCGACCGGTGGCTGTCCGCCGGCACGTCTGAACAAACCCTCTCCTTTACCCAGGAAGTGCGCGCCACACGGGAAACCATGGCCACCTTGGCAGCGCGCACCGCGACCGAACCTCCGGCCCGGCTCCGTCCACGACTACTCAAGATGGTGGCGCGAGACGCCCAAAGAGCCTCCGGGGCAACACATATCAACCAATGGAGAGCCCCCCTGGTCGCCGTCGCGGCCGCCACCGCCGTTGGGTTGGCCGCCGCCGGAATCGGTACCATCCTGCGGCCCCCGCCGCCGACCGCACAGCAAGTCTTCAGCGCAAGCGACGTCCGGACGGTCACCGGGGCGATTCCCACCGGCGGTACCGCGACCGTTGTCTACTCACGAGAGCAGAACACCGCGGTACTGGTGATGAACAACGTCGCACCACCACAACCAGGCACCGTTTACCACATGTGGCTGATCGACGACCGAGGACCAAAATCGGTCGGCACCATGGATGCTCAGGCCGTCTCACCCTCGACCACCGCGGTCATACCGCGCCTCGACGACTCCACCTCGTTGGCGTTCACCGTCGAGAGCGGGCGAGGTTCTGCCACACCGACCGGCCCGGTCATCGCACAACTACCACTTGCCCAGTAGCCAACCGGTCGGCCACCCGTCCAGGCCGGTGGTCAGCGCCCCCAGGTGTCTTCCAGCATCCGCGGCTTGCATGCCTGGAACGCGCCGATACCCAGCACGGTGATCGCGACAAGCAGCAGGCCGAACGGTGCGTACCAGCTGCCACTCACATCATGCAGCACACCGAACAGCAAAGGGCCCAGACATGCAACAGCATAGCCAACGCCCTGAGTGAAGCCGGATAACGCCGCGGAACCGGCGGGGGTACGCGTACGCAAGTTGACCAGCGTCAGCCCTAGCGGGAAGGTGGACGGCCCGAAGCCGAGCGCGATCACCCACACCGCAGTGGCGGTCATCGGCATCCAGAGCAGACCCGCGAATCCGACGAGGAAGCACACCAGGCATGCCGCGACCAGCGGGAACGGATTACGCATCCGAGAAGCCAACGG
Organism: Mycobacteroides chelonae; assembly: GCA_014204435.1. Classification (GTDB taxonomy): domain Bacteria; phylum Actinomycetota; class Actinomycetes; order Mycobacteriales; family Mycobacteriaceae; genus Mycobacterium; species Mycobacterium chelonae_A. The sequence continues at coordinate 27,813 of JACHLF010000014.1, read as the reverse complement.
AGGGATGGTCAGCGTGCCAACGAATCCCACCGCCGAGAAGAGAGCCACCATCACGCCACCCAGCGAGGCGCTACCGCCCGCCGACGTCAGGATCGCCGGGATCCAGGTGAACATGGAATAGGTCACCAGGGACGTCATACCGAACATGCCTGCCATGCCCCATGCCAGCGGTGAACGCCAAACCTGGCCGACCGCAGCAGAATCCGCGTGTGGCTCGGCAGAGTGATCGTCGACGTCATGACCGCGGCGCGCGATCACGACCCCGATCCACGACAGCAGGGCCGCAACCGGGACCAGCACCCAGGCAGCCAATGAGAATCGCCATCCGTAGGCCTCCGCCAACGGAACCGCCGTCAGTGCTGGGACGGTGGTTCCGATCTGCAACACCGTCAGGTAGGCCGCGCTCACCAGCGCGACACGATGTGAGAAGTACCGCTTGACCAACGGGGGAATCACCACGTTGCCGATGCCCATGCCGAGCAGCGCCAGGCAGGACAACACCAGCAGCCCACCGGGTGAGTTCATCGCGGGCCGTGCCGCCATACCGATGACGGTGGCCGCCACGGCCGCCAGCGTTGTGCGCTCCAGGTCACACCGTTCGGTAAGGGCAGGGGTCACCAGCCCCGCGACCGCGAACATGGCCGTGGGCAGCATCCCGAACACACCGATCACCGCGGATCCGAACCCGATCTCGTGTGAGATATGAGTCAGCAGCGGGGTCAACGACGTAACCGCCGACCGGAGGCAGAGCGCGAACAGCAGAATCGCTACCAGCACCATCACCCGCCCACGCCGCAGCGCGGAAGCCGAGATGGCGTAGGTTTCGTCGTGCATGGTCGCGGTCACTGGTCATCCTCCTTAAGCAGCTCGGCAAATCATAGGATGAATGGATGAATTGATTCAACGTGATGTCCGACGCACGCTACGATGAGCCGTCATGCAGCCGGTACGTCGCCAAACACTGATTGGCCAGGTCACCGAGCAACTCCGCGAGGAGATTCTGTCGGGACGCTGGGCCATCGGTGCGCGCATTCCCACTGAACCCGAATTGTGCGAGCTCACGGGAACCTCTCGCAACACAATTAGGGAGGCCGTCCAGGCTCTGGTCCACGCGGGCATGCTGGAACGACGGCAGGGCTCGGGCACCTATGTGCTCTCCCTGGGCGGCGGCTCGGCCATCGCCGACTACTTCGCCGCCGCCAACGACCGCGACCTCATCGAGCTACGGCAGACCCTCGAAGTGACCGCGGCCGGGCTCGCCGCACAGCGACGTGACGAAGATGACATCGAGCAGCTGCGTGCGCTGCTGCGGCGACGCAATGAACTGTGGGCGCCCCTGCACGTCGCGCCACAACACGTCGAGGACGCCATCTCAACCGACATCGCGGTCCACCGGGCCGTGGTCGCCGCCAGCCATAACGCGCTCTACCTCGAGCTTTACGACTCGCTGCTGGGCCTGATGGATCACTACATGCGCGGAAATACCATCGGCGCGGAGTGCTCATTCGAGCACGAGCACACCAAGCTCGTCGAGGGCGTCATCGCCGGTGACATCCAGGCGGCGAAGGCCGCCACCGAACAGCTCTTCGCAGAGCTGAGCCTGCGCCGAAAACTGCCCGGACGGAACTTTTCTCACCTTCCGCACGACTAACTCAACGTGAAGATCGTCATCCCGGCAGCAGTCGCGCTGTCATTGCTCGCCGGTTGTTCGGCGCATGAGTCCACGCCCGCTGAGCAGGCCTCCGAAGTAACCATTACCGACCAGTGGGCCAAGTCCGCACCCGACGGCTCCATGACCTCCGTGTTCGGCACGGTGCACAACAACGGTTCCGCCGAGGCCCGCATCGTCTCCGCCACCTCACCCGCCGCGCGATCGGTGGAACTGCACGAGGTCACTCCCGGTGGGCTGATGCGCCCCAAGGAGGGCGGGGTCGTCATTCCCCCCCACGGCGAACACAAACTGTCCCCCGGGGGCGACCATATAATGCTCATGGGACTGACCACTCCCCTTCGCCCCGGCCAGGACGTCGTCATCACGCTATCCTTCCAGGACGGCTCGACAGAGCCCCTGACAGCCCAGATCCGCGACTTCGCAGGCGGCAACGAGAACTACCAGCCCTGATCATGACGCGTCGTTCTCTTTCTCGACGGGGGCTCATCGTCGGCGGCGGCGCCGCGGCCGCCCTCACCGCAGGTGCCGGTTTGTCCGCCTGGTCCGCGCAATCCCAGGCCGCACGCCCGCAAAGCATTGCGGGCGTCGAACCGTTCTACGGGGAGCACCAGGCGGGGATCGCCACCGCCGCGCAATCGCATGCCATGTTCCTCGCGCTGGACCTGCTGCCCGCGGCCGGCGCGAACCCGGGGGCGGCCCGCGAGAACCTGCGGTCGATCTTGAGACTGTGGACCACCGACGCGGCCAGACTGACCCAAGGCCAACCCGCCTTGGCCGACACCGAACCGGAATTGGCCACATCCACAGCACGATTGACGATCACCACAGGTCTGGGCCCGTCGGTGTTCACCAAGGTCGGTATGGCGGACAAATGCCCCGCCTCGGCACGCGACTTCCCGGCCTTCGCCACCGACCGGCTCGACAAACGTTGGTGCGGAGGTGATCTCCTGCTGCAGATCTGCGCCGACGACATGCTTGTGGTGGCGCACGCCGCGCGGGTGCTACTGAAGAACGTGCGCTCGCTGGCTTCCGAACGTTGGCGCCAGAACGGATTCCGGACGCCGCGCGCCGAAGATCCGTCCGGAGGCACCATGCGTAATCTCATGGGCCAGGTCGACGGCACGGTGAACCCCAGTGTCACGGAACTGGACAGCCTGCTGTGGCACCAGGGCGAGGACCACCAGTGGCTCAGAGGCGGAACACTTCTGGTGCTTCGACGGATCAGGATGGACCTGGACGGATGGGACCAGTTGGATCGCAAGCTCCGGGATCTGGTGATGGGCCGCCGCTCGGACAACGGAGCGCCGCTGTCCGGCGAGAAGGAATCCGACGAGCCCGACCTGACGATGACTCGTGGCGGCATCCCGGTCATCCCGTCAACCTCCCATATCGCCCTGGCGCGCCACCGCAGCCCGCACGAGAAGTTCTTGCGACGGCCCTACAACTTCGACGACGCACCAATGCCGGGAGCTTCGTCGAACTCGGGGCTGATTTTCGCCGCATACCAACGAGATATCGCCACGCAGTTCGTCCCCGTTCAACAACGCCTGGCCGACAAGGACGAGTTCAACCAGTGGAATACCGCGGTCGGATCTGCCGTGTTCGTCATGCCGCCCGGCACCGCCGAAGACGGCTATCTGGGCTACTCGTTATTGGGCTAGCACGCGGCGCCACTTGTCGAGACCCGCCGCCACGCTGGTGAACGACCTCATGGTGGACAAGACGGCTGGAACTTGTTGCCCGCGGCCTACTTGATGCTGGCCTGTGCGATCGGGCTCTGCGCCCTGCCATTCCTCATCGAGACGGCCGGTGCCTCCATCGCCGGCACGGATATCCCCTGCGCCGATCCCCGACGACGCCGAACCGCCCCAGTCAGAGGATGACGTGTTTCGTGCCTGCCCCCGCCCATATCGCTTAGGTTAGGATGGGCTAAGTAGGGGCGGGTACGAACAAAGGTCACATGAGCATGGGTAGAGGGTTCCAGGGTGCGGTGCTGCGCGGACTCGGGGCGCGCGATCACGTGGCGACCGTCGTCAGCACCACACCCGTCGCGCCGAACTGCATACGGATCGAGATGTCCGCACCAACACTCTTCGAAGACCTGCTGCACACTCCCGCCGAGTGGCTCCGGTTCTGGTTCCCTGACCCCGACGGGGGCAGCACCGAGCACCAGCGCGCGTACACGATCGTGTCGACGAACGAGGGCACCGGCGAGTTCACCATCGACGTCGTCATCCACGAGCCTGCGGGCCCGGCGTGCCAGTGGGCAGCGGCGGCACGACCCGGAATGACGATTCCGGTGGTGTCCTTCGGCTCCTCACGCTTCGAGATCCCCGAGGACCTGCCGGCCGGGTTCCTTCTCATCGGTGATGCCGCGTCCATTCCCGCCATCAACTCGATCCTGGCCGCGCTGCCCGCGGACGTCGACGTCGAGGTGTACCTGGAACGACACGACTCCAACGACGAACTCATTCCCCTGACAGACCATCCCCGGCGACGGCTGCATGAGGTGGACCGCGCCGACGAGACCTCGCTCGCCGCCGCCATCGAGGCGCGCGACTGGTCCAACTGGTACGCGTGGGCCGGACCCGAGGCAGGATCGCTCAAGCATCTGCGCAAGCGCTTGAAGGAAGAGTTCGGTTTCCCGAAGAGCGAGCTGCACGCCGCGGCCTACTGGACCTTCGGCCGTGCCATGGGAAGTCGCCGCAGCGTTACCGAGGCGCCTCAGACACCGGCTCCGAAACCCTCGGTCCCGACTCCCGCGGCCAAGCCTGCGCCCGCTGCCGAAGCCGCTGTCCCGCAAGGACGGTGGCGGTCACAGGCGGCGGGTGAATTGCTGGCACCTGTCAAGAAGCAGATGATCGCCAGCGGCATACTGCAAGTGATCATCACCCTGGTCGAGCTGGCTCCGTTCGTCGTGCTTGTCGAACTCACCCGGTTGCTGTTGGCCGGCGCAGACGAAACCTATTTGCGGCATACCGGATTCATTTTCCTTGTGCTGTTGGTTCTAGGCGCAGCTCTCGGCACCGCTCTTACGCTATGGCTACACGTGGTGGACATCCGGTTCAGCGCGAGCATCCGGCGCCGACTACTGGACAAACTCTCCCAGGTTCCGCTGGGGTGGTTCACCCAGCGCGGTTCCGGATCGGTCAAGAAGCTCATCCAGGACGACACCCTGTCCCTGCACTACCTGATCACCCACGCGATCCCCGACGCGGTGGCAGCCGTGGTCGGACCGGTCGCCGTGCTGGTGTACCTGTTCATCGTCGACTGGCGGATGGCTCCCATCCTTCTCATCCCGATCCTCGTCCACGTGGTGACGACGGCGGCGATGATGTTCCAGAGCGGCCCCAAGATCATCGAGGCCTCCCGATGGACCGAGAGAATGAGCGGCGAATCGGCCGCCTATCTCGAAGGACAACCGGTGATCCGCGTGTTCGGCGGTGCTGCGGCGTCCTCGTTCAAGCGCAAGCTCGACGAATACATCACCTTCCTCAACGAATGGCAGCGACCGTTCATTGGCAAGAAGAGTTTCATGGACCTGGCCACCAGGCCCACGACATTCCTGTGGATCATCGCCGCGGCCGGCACGCTGTTCATCGTCGCGGGGACGATGCAGCCCGAGACACTGCTGCCGTTCCTCGTGCTCGGCACCACCTTCGGCACCCGGCTGATGGGAATCGCATACGGACTCGGCGGTATTCGCGGAGGCGTCGAAGCGGCGCGGCATATCGCCGTCGTCCTGGACGAGACGGAACTGGGCCTCATCGAGGCACCCGCGAGCACCGACCGGGTCTCCTCCGTGTCGTTCGAGAACGTCACCTTCGGCTATCGGCCCGGAGCACCCGTTATTCACGACGTGTCACTGACGCTGCGGCCGGGAACCGTCACCGCCCTCGTCGGACCCTCCGGCTCCGGCAAGTCCACGCTGGCCTCCCTGCTCGCCCGCTTCCACGACGTCGAGGGCGGCACCATCCGAATCGACGGCACCGATATCCGGGCGCTCACCCCCGACGAGCTGTACACCAAGGTGGGATTCGTCTTCCAGGATGTGCAACTGGTCGCCGGCAGCGTCCGGGAGAACATCGCGCTGGCCCGCCCCGAAGCCACCGACAGCGAGATCGAATGGGCCGCCCGGGACGCACAGATACACGAACGAATTCTGCGTCTTCCCAACGGATATGACACCGAGCTGAATACCAACATCCAGCTGTCCGGGGGTGAGAAGCAGCGGCTCACCATCGCCCGCGCCCTGCTGGCAGACACCCCGATCCTGATCCTCGACGAGGCGACCGCCTTCGCCGATCCCGAATCCGAGTACCTGGTCCAACAGGCGCTCGGCAGGCTGATCCACAACCGGACGGTGCTGGTCATCGCCCACCGTCTGCACACCATCGCCGATGCCGACCAGATCGTGGTCCTCGACCACGGACACGTCGTCGAGATCGGTACCCACGCCGAGCTGGTGGCCGCCCAAGGGCGGTACCGGCGACTGTGGGAAGGCCGCCTCGAAGAACCGTCGGTCGTACTTGCCGGGGAGAACATCTGATGATTTCCAACCTGATTCGGTTGATTCCACCCGGCCACCGCGCGCCGCTGTGGGCATACATCGTGCTGTCGCTGGGGTCGGTCGCGTTGCGTGCAGCGGGCTGCCTCCTGTTGGTGCCTCTGCTCGGTGCCCTCTTCGGCGCAACCCCCAGCGATGCTCTGCCCTGGCTCGGCGTGCTCACGGCCGTGACGGTGGGCGGATGGATCGTGGATACCGCGCAGGCGCGCACCGGTTATCGCATCGGTTTCGCGCTGCTGAACGACTCGCAGCATCGGGTGGCCGACCGGCTCACCCACATTCCGCTGGGATGGTTCACCGCCGAGCGCACTGCCATGGCCCGCCAGGCCATCTCCTCCGGAGGCCCAGATCTGGTGGGGTTCATCGCGAATCTGCTTACCCCGCTCCTCGGGGCCGTGTTGTTGCCGACAGCCATCACGATTGGGCTGTTCTTCATCTCCTGGAAGCTCGGTGTGGCCGCAGCGATCAGCCTGCCATTGCTGCTGGGCGGGTTGCTCGCGAGCATCCGGATCGTGCGATCGGCCGACGAAGCAGACGCCAAGGCGCACAGCGTGCTCACCGAACGAATCCTGGAGTTCGCGCGCACCCAGGCTGCACTCCGGGCGAGCCGGCGCGTCGCCCCCGCCCGCAGCCAGACCGGCGCGGCGGTCGCGGTCGCCCGCGGTGCGACCATGCGGCTCCTGCTGTTCCAGATCCCCGGTCAGCTGATGTTCACCATCGCGAGCCACATCGCGCTCATCCTGCTGGCCGGGACCACGACGGTGCTGGCGGTGCGCGGCGAAATCGCGGCCCCGGAGGCGGTGGCCCTGATGGTCGTGGTGGTGCGCTTCCTGGAACCGTTCACCGTGCTGGCGGGCCTGGCCTCAGCCGTCGAGAACTCGCGTGGGGTCTTCGAACGCCTGCACACGATCATCTCGACCGACGCCGTGGACCAGCCGGGAGACGCGATTGCCTCTGCCGAGACCCCTGCGCCACGCATCGAATTCCGCGATGTCGGGTTCAGCTACGACGGTGCCGAGGAACAGGTCCTCAAGGGCATCGACTTCACCCTGGCGCCGGGGACCACAACCGCCATCGTCGGACCCTCCGGCTCCGGGAAGAGCACCATCCTCTCGCTCATCGCGGGCCTGCAACAACCGGTCAGCGGCCAGATCCTTATCGACGGAACCGATGTCGCCGCCGTGGACACCGCCACCCGGCGCGCCCTGGTTAGCATGGTGTTCCAGCATCCTTACCTGTTCGACGGACCGATCCGGGACAACATTCTCGCCGGGCATCCCACTGCCGGAGACGAAGAAGCCAGCCGGGCAATGGCACTCGCGCGGGTGGACGAGATCATCGGTCGCCTGCCTGACGCCGAGCGTTCCCGGGTCGGCGAGGCGGGCACGGCATTGTCCGGCGGCGAGCGCCAACGGGTGAGCATCGCGCGCGCACTCGTGAAACCTGCACCCATCCTGTTGATCGACGAGGCCACCAGCGCCCTGGATGCCGAGAACGAGACTGCGGTCACCGAGGCCATCGGAAACGATCCGCGGGTCCGGACGCGGGTCATGATCGCCCACCGGCTCAGCGCGATCCGCAACGCAGATCATGTGTTGTTCGTGGATGAGGGGCAGGTAGTCGAGCAAGGCTCGATCCCAGAACTCAGCGCCCGCGGAGGACGTTTCGCCGAGTTCTGGCGCCAGCAAGAGTCGACCTCCGGCTGGCGTATCGCCGCGGCATCCAACTAGTGTCCTGAGTCGTCAATTCGTCTTCGTGTGTTGGTGTGGATCATGGTGACTCGTGGTCCTGCTGCGGGCTGGACGCGTAGGCGCAATAGTGCGGCGGGTCCGTCGAAGCTGCCCAAAGACCCGTTGTTCGTGGAGAAGGTCCGTGACGCGGTCGGCCTCCACCCACAAAACCTCCGCAGTTAAACGCTAGCTACTGACCCATCCACGACTCGTGCCGCACTTCACCCCGACCAGTTCCTCCTGACCCAATCTCGTAGAGGGCTGGTTCGCCGAACTGACTACCAAAAAAACTGCATCACGGCACCCACACCTCGGTGCGCCAGCTCAACACCGACATCCACGTATGGACCAAAACCACCGACCACATCATCGAAACCATCGCGAACTAGGACAGACAAATCGACGACCCAGAACACCAGTCGGGCTACGTCAAGTAGCGGAAAGCCGCCGAATCAGGCTCCAGCAGTTCGATATCCATATCGGGGTGCCGACGCCAGTCCGCCGAGGGCGCCACCAGTTGCACGCCGACGAGACCAATCAGGACATGCGGCGGGATCCAACTCCGGTCCGCCACTGCTCACCAGACCTGTCTAGCTGCCCGCCATCGCGTCGCGCAAGCTCTTGGGGCGCATATCGGTCCAGTTGGCCTCGACGTACTCCACACAGTCCGCACGCGGGGCGTCGCCGAAAACCACGCGCCACTGCGCCGGGACTTCAATAGCCTTGGGCCACAGACTGTATTGCTCCTCGTCGTTTACCAGCACGTAAAAGCTGCCGCCCTCTTCATCAAATGGGTTGGTACTCAATTGTTTTCCTTCCATGACGAGCCGATTCGGTACTGCTATGGCCACCCAGCACACGATCCGACAACAACCCGAGACAGCTCAGATTGGGGAACCCCGGGCCCTGGGTCAAGCCCGAGAGCGTCGGAAGGATCAACTTTGGGGTAAGGCCGTTCACCGACAGATCGTGACCGAGAGATTCCTGCAAGACGTTTCCGTCTACTGGGGCAAAAAGTTTGAGCTCCATGAGATCGAGCGCGCTCTGGTCGAACAGCGGCAGAAACCACAGCGCATCCGCGCCCGCGCCGTCGATCACCAGGTCGAACCCGTGCACGGTCTCGAACGGTTCGCCCGCACGATCGCTGCGCAGTGTCAACCTTATCCGGTCTTCGAGGGCAACGGCGTGGGCGACCCGGCCGCGCAGATGACGGATACGGTCATCGGCCAACAACGACTCTTGCACCCGTGCCGAGAACACCCCACGATCGGTACGGTTCAGGGCGTCGCGCCGCTCCTCCATGGTGTGGTGCAGCCACCCGGTGGGATCGCTGAATAGCGCGTTCTCGAAATAGCCCTCACCACGGGTGAAGAGCGTGACGCCCGGCGAGATGACAGTGACCGTCGCAACCCGGTGTCCGAAAAGTTCGTTGAGTACCGAGGCCGCTGTCTCGCCGCCACCGATCACGGCAACGCGCTCTGCCGTGAGCCGGTTAGGTCCGGCGCAGCGGCGCCAGAACTCGGCGATGGACAAGACATTCGGATGTTCGGGCAGCACCGAGCGCTCCGGTTGACCGGGTCCGGTCACCATCACCGCGTCCGCGGCCATGGTGCAATCGTTGGTGCGCACCACCCATCGATTGTCGTCGATAGACAGACCTGTCACCTCGCCGTGCACGACCTTCATGTCGACGGTGTTGGCCACCCAGGTCAAGTAGTCGGCCCACCGCTTATGCGTTGGCGCCGGCTTGTCGCGATCGACCCACTCCGCGAATTGACCGGTGGCGACCAGGTAGGACTGCCAGCTCAGTCGCATCATCCGGGCGTCGATCTCTGCATTGCGTCCGGGCAGTACCGCGGACCGGTACGGAAAGCCCACATCCTTCTCGGGGCTGGTCCCCAGCCGGTGCTGTCCGTCAGTCCAGCCGCCACATGCCTGCCAGTTGGCGCCGACCTGTTGACGTTCGATCGCCACCACATCGGGTACCTCGACTCCACACTCGCGCAGCACGGCTGCCTTGGCCGCGACCGCGACCGCCTTGGCGCCCGCGCCTATCACTGCCAATGTCGATGTCACCATTGCTCCTTCGCCAAGATCCCCAGCTGTTCGTGCCACAGCGCCTGCAGCTCAGCGACCTCCGAGCGGCCAAGCACCTCCGGAATCGCGCGCCATAGTGTGCCGATGGACGGCCCTTCGGAGGTTTCCATGATCAGCACCGAAATATCGAGTTCGTGCCGAACTGCCGAATCTGGTTCTGGCACCGGCGAACCCGATACCGAGAGCATTCCGTCGCGGCGCAGCAGATCGCCCCCGAATCCGAAGTCATGCCCGAGGTAGTTCAACAAGATCTGCGGATCCCGATACTTACGCAACACGGCGCTGGAATCTGCACGTAGATACCGCAACAGCCCGTAGTCGATATTGCGCCCCGGCATTGCGCTGTGCTGTCGCACGATTCGCTCTACCAGATCGCGCGCGCCCACCCCGAGTGGATCGGTGCCACCGACGCGCAATGGATATGTCGTGCTGAGCGGTCCCACGGTTGCCGCCGTGGCGTGCTTGCGCCCAGGGACCTGCACCGCCAACAGCGTCTCAACCGCGGCTTGCCCTCGGCGGCGACGCCACTGAGCCACGGTGCGCGCAGCCGCGGCCATCAGAAGCTGATCCATCGGGATTCCCGAGTTCAGCAGCGGAGTGGTGACCTCGCACGGCGCCGCTTCGACGGTGACCGCCAGATCGCCCTCCCGATCACGTTCGGGAACGATTCGACGCGAACCGATTTCCGGGTCATCACCGTCGAGCTGGGCGATCCAGAATGGCAGGCTGCGCACATCCCCGGCAGCCGCCACCAACGAGTTGGCCCAGCGCCGATATCCGGAGGCGGCCAGGACCGGCGGCTGTACCGAACCTGTTGCCAGGCTCTGCCAGCGCGATTCCAGCCCTTCGACGATTGTCCGCCAGGACATCGGGTCTGCGGCGAGGTGATGCACGGCCAGGACAAGGGCGCCAGGCCCTCCGTCGGGATGCAGCCACACGGCCGAGAGCATCCAGCCCTGTTCCGGATCAACCCGATCCACTGCGCGATCGATCTCGGCGCCCGCGACGTCGGCGGGATCCGCCACGGTGATCTCCACAAATCGCAGGGCGGGCCGCAGCCTAGGAACCAGCACCATCGTGTCGCGGTCCAGGCGGCTGCGCAACACCTCGTGCTCGCCGACCACAGCGCCGAGCAGTTCCTCCAACATCGATCGCGTGATGCCCTCCGGCAACCAGAAAACAGCGGTCTCGGCAAGCCGGCGCGGGTTTCCGTGCTCGTACATCCGACGACCATGGGGAAGCAACGGGATCGGGTCCGCCTCACACATGCAGTCGTCGATGTCGTCAGTGTCGGCGTTTCGGCGCTGATCGATCAGTTGCGCCAGAGATGCGACGGTGTCCCGCTCCAAGATTTCGCGGATGTCGATCCCGACCCCGCATTCGGTCAGGATCGCGGCCGAGAGCTTGCTTGCCAGCAGTGAATGGCCACCCAGCGCGATGAAGGAGTCGTCTGCCCCCACGGTCGCACACCCGAGCAACTCGGCGAAGAGCGAGGCGACCAGCCGCTGCGATGCGGTTTCCGGCTGGCGGCGTTCGGTGATGGAACCCGTCTCGGGCGGCGGTAGGGCATCCCGGTCGATCTTGCCGTGCGGCGTAATCGGAAGGTCCTCGAGCACTACGTACGCGGAGGGAACCATGTAGTCGGGCAAGGCCGCGGCAATCCGAGAGCGGATACGGTCGATATCGACCACATGCTCGTGCTCGCCGCCGGGCGTCAGATAGGCGACGAGACGTCTGCCGAGATGCGGCAGCTCGTCGACGACCACGAGTGCCTGGCCGACACTGGGGTCGACCGCGATCGCCGAGGAGATCTCACCGAGTTCCACCCGAAATCCGCGGATCTTCACCTGCTCGTCGGCACGACCGACGAACTCGATGTCGCCGCTCGCAGCGCGGCGGGCGAGGTCACCGGACCGATACATCCGTTGCCCCGGGGTAAAGGGATCGGCGATGAACCGCTGCGCCGTCAGCCCCGCGGCACCGTGGTATCCGCGCGCCAGATGCGTTCCACCAATGTAGATCTCGCCGATGACTCCCACGGGTACCGGCCTCAGCGTCTCATCCAGAATATGGATCTGCGTGTTGATCTTGGGATTTCCGATCGGCACGGTCCGCGTACCCTGGATTCCGCGAACCTTGTACCGGGATGCGTTGATGACCGCCTCTGTGGGGCCATAGAAATTGTGTAGCGACGCATCGAAGGTGGCGTGGAATTTGTCCGCCACCGGCCCGGGCAACGCCTCGCCGCCGACCGGAACCCGACGTAGCGACTTCCACTGGGTGACTCCGGGCAGCGAGAGGACAAGCCCGAGCAACGAGGGCACCATGTGCATGGAGGTGACGGCCTCGTTGTTCAACAAATCCGTCAGATAGGCGACGTCACCGAGACCGCCGGGGCGCGGAATAACCAATCGGCCACCGCCACTGAGGATGCCGAAGATCTCGCCCACCGACACGTCGAAGCTGGGCGAAGCCACCTGCAGCACTCGATCCGATCCGCTGACATGATATTCGGCACGGAACCAGTTGAAGTACTCGGTGAGCGGGCGGTGCGTCACCGTCACACCCTTGGGCATGCCCGTCGAACCCGATGTGTAGATCAGGTACGCGGCATTGTCGGGAGAAAGGGGCCGCACCCGGTCGGAATCGGCCGGTTCGCGCGCATCGAACTGCTCCCATCCGGTGACCGGTTCCCGGATGACAAGACTGGGCTGTGCGTCGGCGAGAATATGCGCGATGCGGTCGGCGGGATAGTCGGGATCAACGGGCAGATACACCGCGCCGGCTTTGGCGATGGCCAGTGCGGTGATGATCAAATCCGGGGACTTGTCGAGCAGCACCGCCACGCGATCTTCGGCACCTACACCCTGGCCAATCATCCAGTGCGCCAGCCGGTTCGCCAGCTCGTTGGTCTCCCGATACGAGTAGTGCCGACCCTCGTACACCAGCGCGGTAGCGTCGGGTTGGGCGGCGGCGCGCGCGGCCACAAGCTCGCCGAGCGTCGCCGGTTCGGAATCAAAGCCCTCGCCCGACGACACCTCTCGCAGCCACCCGGCTTCCCGGCCGTCCATGAGTTCCAGGCTGCCCAACGGCAGGTCCGGACCGGCAAGAGCGGCGTTCAAGAGGTTGACAAAGTGCCGGAGCAATTGTGCCGCCATACGCTCGTCCAGTACGTCGAGTAGGTACTCGGCTACCACGTGAGCACCATCGGGAGCCGTTTCGATGCCCAGGCCCAGCGGCACGTACGCCATCTGGCCGTCCCATGATGCTCGTTTGCAGTGGATTCCAGGCGGACAGAAACGCCAGGCAGAATCGGCACCCATCGCGAAGCCGACGCGCGGAATCACTCGATCCAGGCTGACTCCCTGATGGGCGCACCCGTCCAGGGTGGTCCGTCGCACCTTGGCCAACAGGTCCCGGAAGCTTTCGCCACTGTGCGGACGCATCCGCAGGGCGATCGCGTTCACGTAACACCCGATTCGGCCCCGCATCGTGGCGTCGCGCATGGAAGCCGGGGCCGCCACGATGAAGTCGTCGGCGCGGGTGTACCGATGCAGCAGAGCCGAATACGCTGTCAGCAATACCACATAGGGCGTTGTTTCGGTCTCGCGTGCCAACTGCTCGACGTGCTCCATCACCGCCGGCGAGAGCCGCGTGGTACAACGTGCGGCCTTCCATTCCGTCGGCACCACCGAGCCGTGCACCCCCGGAAGTTCGAGTGGTTCAGGAGGATTGGCCATTTCCTCGCGCCAATAGGCAAGATCGTCACCATCAGGCCTGGCAGGCGGTGGACGCAGTGGAAGCGGTGCTGTGATAGCACCGTGGACGTAGGCGGTGGTCAGGTCGTCGAGAAACACCGACCATGAGTCGTCGTCCCACGCGATGCGATGGGCCACCACCAACATGATGCATTCCGTGCTATCGGTGCGGATGACCGTGATGCGTAACGGAGAATCTACGGTCAGGTCGAACGCGGTTCCGAACTCACGTTGCGCCAGCACACCCAACCGGAGTTGTTGCGCGGTGCCCGCGAGCTCGGAGACGTCGCGCTCCATCCAGGCGGCCAGCAGCTCGTTGTGCACCACGGCGACCGGATTACCGTCGACGCCGGCGTGAATCGTCGTGCGCAACGCCTCGTGACGGCCCACCACGGCGGCGGCAGCGACCCGCAGCCGGTCGATATCGACCTCACCGCTGAGCCGATACGAACGGCACACGTTCATCAGCACGGGTGTCACCTGATGGGCGAACCAGATGCGCTGCTGCACCGCGGACAGCGGTGGTGCGTTCCCAGGATCGAGGCCCAGCGACGCTCCTCCGCCAGTGACGCCCACCTCGACGTCACCCTTGCTCACGGTGCGCAACTCGACCTCACCTCGCGTTTTCACTATTAGTACAGGCTGCCCTAACTGTGAGGAGGCTACCCTATCTAGACTGCGAGGGGTTACCCACGAGGAGCTGCGATGACTCACGCCACACCCGCCCCTGCTGCCACGACAGCGGGAGCTGTCACGGACGGTTTCGTCCCCTTTCCCCCGGCGCGCGCCGATACTTACCGCGCGGCCGGATACTGGTCCGGAAACACCGTCGAGTCCCTGCTCCGGAAGACCGCCGCGAGGCGGGCCGACCACCCCGCGGTGATCGACGAGCACTCGGCCCTGAGCTACCGAGAACTAGACGAGGCCGCCGATCGTGCCGCACATGCCTTCATCCGGCTCGGGATAGTCGCCGGGGACCGAGTCCTGCTCCAGCTTCCCAATCGGGCATCCTTCGCCGTCGCGCTGTTCGGATTGATGCGTGCCGGCGCGATACCGGTGATGTGCCTGCCCGGGCACCGAGCCGCGGAGCTGTCCCATTTCATCGAAGTGGCCGATGCCGTGGCACTCCTGATCGCCGACTCCGCGGGCGGATTCGACTACCGCGCGCTGGCAGTCGAGCTTTCCCACAAACATCCGGGCCTGCGCACTGTGGTGGTGGACGGCGAGGCAGGTCCCTTCACCGCCTGGTCGAGCCTGTTGGAAAGCGTTGAGCCTCAAGGGCCCCTGCCCGGCTCGCAGACCGACACCCCCGCGCTGCTGCTGGTGTCGGGCGGCACGACCGCCGCCCCCAAACTCATCCCACGCACCCACGACGATTACGTCTACAACGCCACGCAGGCCGCACGAGTATGCGGCCTCACCGAAGACGACGTCTACCTGGTGGCGCTGCCTGCCGGCCATAATTTCCCGCTGGCCTGCCCCGGCCTGCTCGGGGCGATAAGCGTCGGTGCCACAACGGTCTTCCTCGTGGACCCAAGCCCCGAGTCGGCGTTTGAGACCATCGCCCGACATCAGGTGACCGTGACGGCCCTGGTGCCCTCGCTGGCGCAGCTGTGGGCGCGGGCTACCGCATGGGAGCCGGTGCTACCTGAATCGCTGCGGCTGCTACAGGTCGGCGGCGCAAAACTCGGTGCGGGCGACGCGCGCACGATCCGCGAATCGCTCACCCCGGGACTGCAGCAAGTTTTCGGCATGGCCGAGGGCCTGTTGTGCCTGACCCGCCCAGGCGATCCCGCGGACATCCTGGACAACACGCAGGGTCGACCCATGTGCCCAGCCGACGAGGTTCGCATCGTCGACGAGGACGGCGCCGAGGTCACTCCCGGTGAGACCGGCGAGCTGCTGGTGCGCGGGCCCTACACACTGAACGGGTACTACCGTGCCGCCGCCGACGACATGCGCTCCTTCACCGCGGACGGCTTCTACCGCAGCGGGGACCGCGTGCGGGCACTGCCCGACGGATACCTGGAGGTCACCGGCCGCATCAAGGACGTCATCCTGCGCGGCGGCGAGTCCATCGCCGCACTGGACCTCGAATCACATCTGCAGACCCATCCGTCGGTCTACGCGGCCGCCGCGGTGGGCCTACCGGATCAGTATCTGGGTGAAATTGTCTGTGCAGCAATTGTATTCAGCGGCAAGCCAGCAACGTCCGCCGAACTCAACCAGCACCTGCAGGACCGCGGGGCCGCCACCCACTCGCGCGTCGACACATTGGTCGCAGTGCCCGCACTGCCTCTCACCGCCGTGGGCAAGATCGACAAACGGGCACTGCTGGCCACTCTGACGAGCTACGCCCCGCGCTTGACCACGTAGGGAGCGATGCTGCCGAGCTTCTCGCAGGTCTCCTCGAACTCCCGGTCGGGTGTAGAGGCCTCGATAATGCCGGCACCGGCGCGCAGCCACGTGTGCCCGTTCTGCTCGTAGGCGGAGCGCAGCGTCAACGCCGCGTCCAGGCCACCGTCCGGGGACATCATCACCACGGCACCCGAGTAGAGGCCGCGCGGGTGATCGTCGAGCCGGAGGATGGCGTCAACGCCCTCTGCCTTGGGGATGCCGGAAGCGGTGACCGCGGGGAAGAGCGCCTCCAACGCGTCCATTCGCGACATACCTGAGCTCAGCGCGCCGCTAACCGTCGAACCCAGGTGCTGCACACTGCCGCGCTCACGCACGGTCATGAAATCGGTCACCTTGGCACTACCGCGATCGGCCACCTCGGCGATCTCGGCAAGCGAGCTACGCACGGAAATTGCATGCTCGACAATCTCTTTGGCATTCGACTCAAGATCGTCGCGCGCGACGCGGTCAGCGTCCTCTCCCCGACCAAAGGCGCGGGTTCCAGCCAATGGCTGAGTGATCACGGTTCCGTCGGCTTCCACGGCGGCGACGAGCTCAGGGCTGTAACCCAGGGCACGGATGCCGCCGAGCCGCAGCAAAAAGGAACGCACCGGCGTGTTGTTGTGCCGACCGAGACGGTAGGTAAACGGAAAGTCCATCGCGAACGGCACTTCCACGCGCCGCGACAGAATCACCTTGTGGTACAGGCCCGATCGGATCTCGGCGGTGGCGATGGCCACACGGCCGCGGTAGTCCGACGGGTCCGAAACCAAGTCGATGGACGCCGGAACCGGCGTTGCGGGGGCGCCTTGACCGATCAGTCGCTTGATCTGGTCGGCATAGGCCTCGTCGCACACCGACACTCCGTCGGCGCTGATCACGACCTCGGCGCGCGGAGCGAAGACCCGCGCCAACGCGGTGCCCGGGGTCAGCCGGTGCTGTAAGCCGAAACGGTAGGTGCCGAACTCGAACGCAACCCACCCGAAGACGTTATGTACGCCGTCAGAAATCTCGTTCACGGCCTGTTCGAGGGCGGGGCCCGGATGCCCCGACCAGCTGCGTTGCTCGACGGCCCCATCGCGGTTGATGCGCAGGGCGTCGCTGTCGAGTTCGACGGAGGCACGGGCGCCGATGGCGAGCACCCATTCGCCGTCGCGCTCATATATCAGGTATTCGTCGCCGTTACGTTCGGGGATTTCCTGCGCGAGCACACTTGCCAGGTCTGCCGGCGCAAAGCCATCTGGCAGTCCTTCCTGCACAGAAACCCAGGTCCGGGCGCCAGTATGGGGATCTACGACCGCACTCATCTTCGACACCTGAGTAAGCCTAGCCTATGCTAACTGGTCCTGGTATCCGCCCGAAACATGACCTCCGCCACGTTGCCGGGCCGAATCTACTGTGCGTGTGGCGTTCCCGTTAGCCGGCCGCAAGTGCCTGTCGCGCATAGGCTCTCACATCTACATCGCCATCATGAAGCGCGCCGGTCAGTGCCTCGCGCGCAGCAGGCTCCGCCGAAGCACCGACACACAATCGGAGGGATATCCAACGCCACCACGGCGCCGCCGTCCCGCACATACGGGCCGGGCAGCACCACCACACCGAGCCGCTGCTCGGCGAGGGTTACCGGCGATCGCGGCGAGCTCGCCTCGAAGGCAACGTTCGGGGCGAACCCCTCCTCGACTTGCCGGGTGTTAGATTTAGCTTAGGCTAGCCTCACTGAACTGACCTGCGGAAGGCGGGGTTAGCTATCGACACTTAGGTAAGGGAATGCTAATCTCTTGCCGAGCAAGCAACGATGCCATGGATAAAGGCGGTAGATGGGTACTCGCGAACGAGTTAGTCAACTCGAACGCCCGGTTGTGGCGGTGGTCACACCCGGACGCCGCGCCGCCACTCAGGGGTACCGGGTCAACCATCTCCAACACCACGGAGAGCATGCCGGCAACAGCGGGCGATCAACCAAAAATTTGCTGACGGCGCCAGGGAGCTTTGTCAGGAACCAATCACGTTCGCGAGCCGACTACTCCAGTCAGCGAGCGTATCGATCGGGTGAAGGGCTGTAAGTGGACATTCGTGAACGAGTTGGTCAGCGAGGGTGGGTGGCGGCCGATAAGGCGGCGCCGGCCCGCATCGACCCCGAATTGGAGAGCCGATTCGCAACCTGCTGCCGGGCTCTTGGTCTCTCTGTCAACGACAGGCGACGTCCCGCAGACTTACCGGCAGCGCGCTACGGCTTCACATCGCTGTGCCGGGCGGCTCAGGATCACTGTGATGTCTGGGTCGGTCTGGCCGCCTCCGGCGGCGCCACCATCGACGTCCTGGAAGCGATCTCCGAGACGGCAGCCACCGCCGGACATCTTCAGCACGCGGTGAACCTGAATCCGGGCGATCTCACCTTTGCCTATGACACCGGGCTGTAT
Organism: Mycobacteroides chelonae; assembly: GCA_014204435.1. Classification (GTDB taxonomy): domain Bacteria; phylum Actinomycetota; class Actinomycetes; order Mycobacteriales; family Mycobacteriaceae; genus Mycobacterium; species Mycobacterium chelonae_A. Next base: position 9,172 of record JACHLF010000014.1, on the reverse strand, counting down.
CTGGAGTTCCGCGCCGGCGGCCCCGACGACTACCACCTCGCCTACGCCGCCGCCCTCGTGGACAAGGGCGACTATGCCAAGGCCGACGAGCTGATCACCGCCGTGACCGAACGTCGCCCCGAGTGGTTCAACGCGCGGTGGGTCGCCGCCGCCATGCAGAACCGGGCCGAGCGTTGGTCCGATGTCGTCACACTGCTGACGCCGGTTGTCACCGATGCGTCGCTGGACCCCACCACGTCGCACGCCGTGCGGATCACCCTGGGCGTCGCGCTGGCCAAGCTCGGCATGGTCAATCCCGCCCTGTCCTATCTCGAAGATCCCAGTGGCCCAATCAAAGTGGCCGCCACCGACGGCGCCTTGGCCAAGGCGCTAAACCTGCGCCACCATGGCGACGAGGAAACCGCCACCGAGGTCTTGCAGGACCTCTACGCGGCCAATCCGGAGAATGCCGAGATCGAGCATGCGCTCACCGATCCGAGCGTGGGTCTGCACACCACGACCGCAGCACGCATCGCCGCGCGTACCGATCCCTGGAATCCCGAAACCGAGCCCACCGAAGAAGATTTCATCGATCCCGAGGCCCACGAGCGCAAGGCGATCCTGCTGGCCGAAGCCGAGCAGCAGCTCAGCGAGTTCATCGGTCTGGAACAGGTGAAGGACCAGGTCTCCCGGCTCAAGAGCTCCGTCGCCATGGCATTGCGGCGTCAGGAGCGCGGACTGGCCGTTGGTCATCGCACGCACCACCTGGTATTCGCCGGTCCTCCCGGCACGGGTAAGACCACCATCGCTCGCGTGGTGGCCAAAATTTATTGCGGTTTGGGACTTCTGAAGCGTGAAAACGTTCGCGAGGTACACCGTGCCGACCTCATCGGTCAGCACATCGGTGAGACCGAAGCCAAGACCAATGCCGTCATCGACAGCGCGCTGGACGGCGTGCTGTTCCTCGACGAGGCGTACGCCCTGGTGTCCACCGGCGCCAAGAACGACTTCGGTCTGGTCGCCATCGACACCCTGCTCGCCCGGATGGAGAACGACCGCGACCGTCTGGTCGTGATCGTCGCCGGATACCGCGCCGAGTTGGACCAGTTCCTGGACACCAACGAGGGTCTGCGCTCTCGTTTCACACGGTCCATCGAATTCCCTTCGTACGCACCGTCCGAGCTCGTCGAGATCGCCTCCGCGATGGCATCCGTGCGCGACAGCCGGTTCAACGAGGGTGCCGCCGCCGAACTGCTCACCGCCTTCTCGGCGATGTGTGCCGCAGAGGCACCGGACACCCGGGGCATCGCGCGCCGCAGCATAGACGTCGCCGGCAACGGCCGCTTCGTACGTAACGTCGTCGAACGCTCCGAGGAGGAACGTGAACACCGCCTTGACAATTCGGGCGCCGAAGAGTTCAGCGACGACGACCTCATGACCGTCACGGTCGAGGATGTACAGGCCTCGGTCGAGGCCATCGTCAGCGGCCTCGGACTGTCGGCCTCGGGGGCGTTGGTCAAGAAATGAGCGACAACCGAGAGAACAACCCCAATTACGAGCGTCGGGCGTTCGCATCACGCACCCCGATCAGCGAGAGTCCCGAGCCGCTGAAGTACCGGCGCGGGTTCGCCACCGGCCACCAGGTGACCGGGTGGCGATTCGTCATGCGGCGCATCGCGTCCGGTGTGGCGCTGCACGATGCCCGCATGCTCGTGGACCCGCTGCGCACCCAATCCCGCGCATTCGGCATGGGTGCTGTCATCGTGATCACCGGTATCACCGGGTGCTTTCTGCTGAGCCTGATGCGACCCTCCGGTATCGCCGGAACCGATCCGGTGCTGGCAGACCGGTCCACCGCCGCGCTCTACGTACGGGTGGGTGACAACCTGCACCCGGTGCTCAACCTCACCTCGGCCCGTCTGATCGCAGGCAAGGCCGTGGACCCGACGATGGTCAAAAGTGCCGAGCTCGATAAGTTTCCGCGCGGCAACCTGATCGGCATTCCTGGCGCCCCGGAACGCATGGTCCAGGCCAAAAGCGCCGACGCCGCCTGGGCGGTATGCGAATCCAGCCAAAACGACGCGGCGAACCGTGCCGTCACCGTGATCGCCGGAGCGCTGGACACCAGCGGCGACAAGGCCGCCGATCTCCCCCGCGACCGTGCTGCCGTGGTGTCGAGCGAGTCCGGCACGTGGCTGTTGTGGGACGGGAAGCGCAGCGCACTCAACCTCGGGGACGTCGCCGTCACCAGTGCCCTGGGCTTCACCGCGCCACCCGCTGTGCGTCCGGTGACGACCCGTCTGCTCAACGCCATCCCCGAAGCCCCGGCACTCGTGGTTCCCGCTATCGCCGGTGCCGGGTCGCCTACGGCATATCCTCTACCGGTCGCGGCGCCCGTCGGCTCGGTGTTGGTCAGCTACTCGACCGACAACACGCCAGTGCACTACGTGGTGCTTGCCGATGGCGTACAGCAGGTTTCACCCGTGATTGCGTCGGCGCTGCGCAATGCCAATTCCTATGGGCTGGAGCAACCGCCGCGGTTGACGGCGGACCAGATCGCGCATCTGCCGACGCCCTCGCCGGCGTCGGCCATCGATACCCGGATCTTCCCCAGCGCTGCCGTGAAGCCACTGGCCGCCCACGAGGATCCCGTGCTGTGTACACGGTTCACCAGGACGGCCGATGCCGCCTCGGAGTCGTGGTCCTTGCTCGCGGGTTCGGTTCTGCCTCTCTCGGATTCGGTACACACCGTGCAGCTGATCTCCCCCGCCGCCACCCCAACCCGGGTCGCTGTCACCCCCGGTGTCGGATACCTGGTGCAGCCGAGCGGCCGCGGCGGATATCAGTGGATATCCGATACCGGCGTCCGCTATGGCATCGACACCGAGGCCGACGGAGACAAGACCCTTGAGGCACTCGGCCTGCCCAAGCCGGCGCTGACCATCCCCTCATCGATTCTGGATCTGTTCGCGTCCGGGCCGTCGCTTTCACGCGCCGACGCCCTGCTGTCGCACGACAGCCTGGCCCCGAGTGATCTACCGGCCATGCGTATCCAGACCGACTACCCATCTGCTCAGGCACAGGAGTCCCGTTGAGCCGTCTCATCTTCGAACCCCATCGGCGTGTAGCGCCCCCGGCGATACCCGATGCCACGGTGACCGTCGAGGCGCCTCCGCAGCTGCCCCGGGTGGTACCGCCGTCGTTCCTACGGCGCGCCATGCCCGTGGTGATCGTGGTCCTGATCGTCGGCATGGTGGTCGCGCTGTTCGCCACAGGCATGCGCGTCATCTCACCGACCACGCTGTTCTTCCCCTTCGTGCTCTTGTTGGCGGCCACCGCATTCATGCGAAATGGCAATGACAAGGTCCGCACCGAGGAGGTCGACGCCGAGCGCGGCGACTACCTGCGGTATCTGTCGGTGGTGCGCGAGAACCTGCGCACCCACGCCGCGCAGCAGCGCAAGGCCCTGGAGTGGTCGCATCCGGATCCCGAGGAGCTGACCACTGTCCCGGGCACCCGTCGCCAATGGGAGCGGGATCCCGATGACGACGACTACTTGATCGTGCGCGCGGGACGCCATGACGTTCCGCTCTCCAGCCCGGTCCGGGTCAAGGACATCGCCGACGAAATCGACCTAGAACCTGTGAGCCACAGCGCATTACGTGGACTGTTGGACACGCAGCGCACCGTGCGCAGCGCTCCGCTCGGGATCGACCTGAACAAGGTCTCGCGCATCACCGTGCTCGGCGATGACGACGTCAGTCGCGCCGCCATCCGCTCGTGGGTGACGCAGGCCACCACCTTCCACGATCCGACGCTGCTGACCGTGGCGATGGCCGGCCCCAGCGTCGAAGATGCCGAATGGTCGTGGCTCAAGTGGCTTCCGCACGTGGACATCAGCGGCGAGTTCGACGGCGTCGGGCCCGCGCGCTACCTGCGCCGCACCGGTGCCGAACTCTTCGAGGCGCTCAAGCCCGCACTGGCCGAGCGCGCGCTCTTCGGAACCGAGGCCGGAACGCACAAGCACGTGCTGATCATCCTGGACGATCCGACATACGATCTGAATGGCGTCAATTCACCCATCCCGGCAACCGGCCTCGACGGTGTCACCGTCATCCAGCGGGTTGGCGGCCACGAAGATTCGGAAGGCTTGGCGGGGTTCTTCAAGCTTCCCGATTACCTGAACCCCGAACGCCCTGTGCTGCAGGTCAGCCGGAACGGCGTGAGCGCACGTATTGCCCGGTGGAATGGCAACGATTGGCAGCCGTACATTGACGAGGCAGACCAGATCACGGTCGGAACCGCCTCCCACGTGTCCCGTCGGCTCTCCCGCTGGGACTCCAACCCGACCCATCCGGGGCTGCGTTCTGCTGCCACCGGCGGCGCGACGTTCACCTCCCTGCTCGGCATCGAGGACGCGTCTCAGTTGGATGTTCCCGCACTCTGGTCGCCGCGTTCCCGCGACGAGGAGCTGCGGGTGCCCATCGGCGTGACATCCTCGGGCGAACCGCTGATGTTCGATCTCAAGGACGAGGCCGAGGGTGGCATGGGCCCGCACGGTCTGATGATCGGTATGACAGGGTCGGGCAAGTCCCAGACGCTGATGTCGATCCTGTTGTCGCTCTTGACGACCCACTCCGCCGACCGCCTGATCGTCATCTACGCAGACTTCAAGGGCGAGGCCGGGGCCGATATCTTCCGCGACTTCCCGCAGGTTGTCGCCGTGATCTCGAATATGGCCGAAAAGCGTTCGCTGGCAGATCGTTTCGCCGACACGTTGCGCGGAGAGGTTGCCCGCCGCGAGAATCTGCTGAAGCAAACCGGCCGTGATGTGCAGGGCAGTGCCTTCAACTCAGTCCGCGAGTATGAGGAAGCTATCGCCGCCGGTCACGACCTGCCGCCGATCCCCACGCTCTTCGTAGTGGCCGACGAATTCACACTGATGCTCCAGGACCATCCCGAGTACGCCGAGCTGTTCGACTACGTCGCGCGCAAGGGCCGCTCGTTCCGCATCCATATTCTGTTCGCTTCGCAGACCCTAGACGTCGGCAAGATCAAGGACATCGACAAGAACACCTCGTATCGCATCGGTCTGAAGGTGGCCAGCCCGAGTGCATCCCGGCAGATCATCGGGACCGAGGACGCCTATCACATCGAATCGGGCAAGGACCACAAGGGCGTTGGCTTCCTGGTGCCCGCACCGGGTGCGATACCCATCAAGTTCCGCAGCACCTATGTCGACGGTATGTACGAACCACCGTCGACCACCACCAGCGTGGAGATCCACGCCACCCCGCAACCCAAGCAGTTCACTGCGCTACCGGTGGCCGCCGACCCCACCACGGTGATCGTCAAGGGCGAATCCGACCGACCACGGCAGCCGGCCCGCAAGCTGGTCTCGACCGTCGGCGATCAGCTGTCCAAGGTGGGCCCGCGCGCGCCGGCGCTGTGGCTGCCGCCGCTGGACACCGCGATTCCATTGGCGAACGTGCTAAGCCAGACCGGAATCCCGGCGCGCCAGCTACGTTGGCCACTCGGCGAGATCGACAAGCCGTTCCAGATGCGCCGCGATCCGCTGATCTTCGATGCGACCTCGTCTGCCGGAAACGTGATCATTCACGGCGGCCCGAAGTCCGGGAAGTCAACGGCGCTGCAGACCTTCATGCTGTCGGCAGCGGCGCTGCACTCCCCTCGCGATGTCACGTTCTACTGCATCGACTACGGCGGCGGACAGTTGCACGCTCTCGACGGGCTCGCTCACGTCGGCAGTGTCGCCAGCGCCCTGGAGCCCGAGCGCATCCGACGTACCTTCGGCGAGCTGGAGCAGCTGCTGGCGTACCGCCAGCGCCTATGCCGCGATCGCGGCATCACCTCGGTAAGTCAGCTGCGCGCGCTGCGGGACAGCGATCGGACACTGGACGACGGCTACGGCGAGACCTTCCTGCTGGTGGACAACCTGTATGCGTTCAGCCGCGACAACACCGATCAGTTCAATACCCGCAACCCGTTGCTGGCCAGGCTCACCGAGCTCGCCAATACCGGATTGTCGTATGGCATCCACGTGGTGATCACGACGCCGAACTGGATCGAGGTGCCGCTGGCGATGCGTGATTCCCTGGGACTTCGCCTCGAGCTCAAGCTGCACGACTCGACCGACAGCAATGTGCGGGTACCGGGCGCGCTGCGCCGCCCCGCCGACAGTGTTCCGCACGATCAGCCGGGTCGCGGTTTGACGATGCAGGCCGAACACTTCCTGTTCGCGGAATCGGACGTCAAGGCCGTCGAAGAGATCAACGCGCACTACCCAGGAGCCAAAGCACCCATCGTCCGTCTGCTGCCGGCAGACCTGGCGGCCCATGCCATCGGCCCGCTGTATCCGGGGCGCGAGCAGGTTGTCATCGGTCAGCGCGAGCAGGATCTGGCACCTGTGGCGCTCGACTTCGCCAACAACCCGCTGCTAATGGTGTTGGGCGACAGCGGATCCGGCAAGACGATGCTGTTGCGGCACATCATCCGTACCGTCCGCGAGCACTCGGCACCCGATCAGGTGGCGTTCACAGTCCTGGACAGACGACTACATCTTGTCGACGAACCGTTGTTCCCCGACAACGAGTACACCCCCAACATCGACCGGATCACCCCGGCGATGATGGGCCTGGGCGTCCTCCTGGAAAAGCGCCGGCCACCGGCCGGCTTGTCTGCCGAGGAACTGCACAACTGGGTGTCACGCGGCGTGACCGCGCAGCGGCACTACCTGATCATCGACGACGTGGACCAGATCCCCGACGCACCGGCCGTCAGCGGCCCGTACATCGGGCAGCGGCCCTGGAATCCGATCACCGGTTTGCTTGCCGAAGCTCGCGAGCTCGGCCTGCGCGTGATCATTACCGCACGGGCGACCGGTTCGGGTCACATCTTGATGACCAACCCCATGCTGCGTCGCTTCCACGAGCTGCAGGCCCACACCCTAATGCTCAGCGGCAGCCCGCAGGACGGGGGCCGCATTCGCGGACACCGTTTCGAACGACTGCCCGCGGGCCGCGGAATCCTGTTGTCCGATAACGATGTCCCGACATATGTACAGACCGTCAATCCACTCGCCGGTGAGCATGTTGCTCAGGGAAGGGAGTACCCACGATGAATCTGAATGTTGTTCCGGAAGGTTTGATGGCCACCAGTGCGGCGATGGAGGCACTGACCGCACGGTTGGCTGCCGCCCACGCCGCCGCCGCTCCGGTGATCGGTGCGGTCGTGCCGCCGGCCGCCGATCCGGTGTCGCTGCAGACCGCCGCGGGCTTTAGTGCTCGCGGTGTGGAGCACACCGGTGTCGCGTCTGTCGCCGTCGAGGAATTGAGCCGGGCCGCACTGGGTGTGTCGGAGTCCGCTGCCAGCTATACGACTGGGGACATGCAGGCGGCGGCGACCTACCTGATCGCGCGGGGCTAGATCCGGTGACGGCTCCGATTTGGATGGCTTCGCCCCCCGAGGTGCATTCGGCGCTGCTTAGCGCCGGGCCCGGGCCGGGCGCACTGTTGGCGGCTGCCGCGCAATGGCAGACGCTGTCGGTGCAGTACGCTACTGCCGCAACGGAGTTGACCCAGCTGCTGGCCGCCACCAATGCCGGTCCGTGGCAGGGGCCCAGTGCCATGCAGTACGTGGCCAGTCATGCGCCATATTTGGCGTGGCTGACGCAGCAGAGCACCATGAGCGCCACCAACGCGGTATTGCAGGAGACGGCGGCAGCCGGGTACACCACGGCGTTGGCCGCCATGCCCACGCTGACCGAGCTGGCTGCCAACCACATGATCCACGGTGTGCTGCTGGCCACCAATTTCTTCGGTATCAACACGATTCCTATCGCGTTGAACGAGGCCGACTACATCCGGATGTGGGTCCAGGCCGCCACCACCATGAGTGCCTACCAAGGCGTGTCGAGTACGGCGTTGGCCGCCACCGCCCCCACGGAACCGTCGCCGATGATCATGGCGCCGGGTGGGGAGATGTCCCGCATGGCTGCCGACATGTCCGGCGTGGCCGCTCAGGCCCACGCCGCCGAGTCCGGTACCGCATTAGACGACAGCGAGAGCTTCTTCGACAAGCTGATGCGGCAGATCCAGGAATTCTTCAGCGATCCAGTGGGCACCCTGCAGAAGATCTTGCAAGACTTCCTGCGCAATCCCCTTGAGGCACTGGTGGCTTGGGGACCGCTGCTGTTCTTCATCGCCTACGAGGCGTTCTTCATCCCCTTCGGATTCACTTTCTGGGGTGTGATGCTGTCCGCGCCGCTGTGGCTGCCGTTGCTTCTCGTCGGACTGGTGCAGCTCATCAACCCGATACCGGTCGAGGCCGACGCACCGGCGCCCGAACCCGCATCGGAAGTTGCCAAGATCGAGCGCAATGCGCCTCAGCAGCAACCATTTGCGATGGGCGGACTGCCCGGCGGCGGTGCGCCACTGAGCGGCAGCTCAAGTGTGGCATCGGCGCCCACCGCTCCGGCCTCGCCTGCGGTAGCTGCCGCAGCTCCGGCATACCTGGTCTACACGGCGCGAGAAGATCCGCCCGCGGCGCGGTTCGGGCCGACGTTGAACGAGGGCAGCGGCGCCAAGGCGCCTGCCGCGGGAATCTCCGCGGCCGCCGCGGCCGCAGCCTTGTCACGTTCACGGGCGCGCCGCAAGCGCGGCGCCCGGATCAAGGACCCGGCACACCAGTTCATGGACATGAACTCAACGGTCGATCCGGACTTTTCCGAGTCGGCCGCCCGCCAGCCCGCAGGTGTGGGGTCTTCGGGCCGCGGAGCCGGGCAGCTGGGATTCGCCGGCACCGTGCCCAGGACCACCTCGACGACGAGCGCGGCCGGTCTTGTCGGGCGCGAATCCGCCACGGAGGCAGTGGACGGAACCCGGACCATGCCCATGCTCCCTACCACCTGGGGCACCGATCCCGAACACGACCCCGGAACCTCTTCTGCGCCAGCGCCGGACGAGGACTGGCTGCCCGGTGACAGGGGGTCGAGCACCTGATCCACCACAGACGCACGACGCAGTACACGAACGAGAACAAGAACAAGAACGACAAACAGAGAGTAAGGAGAGGGTCCTATGAGTTTGCTTGATGCGCATATTCCGGCGTTGGTGGCCGCTGAGGGCACGTTTGGTGCCAAGACGGCGTTGATGCGTTCGACGATTTCGCAGGC
>JACHLF010000013.1 GCA_014204435.1 Mycobacteroides chelonae | reverse complement strand
GAAGTCCGCATGAGCGGGGCGCACGGCGGTGGCGAGCCCACTTTCCTGGCCACATGGATCCGACGCCTATCGGTACCCATTCTGATCTTCTGGGTGGCAGCCGTTACCCTCCTCGCATTCTCGGCACCTCAACTGGAGCAGGTGGGTCAAGAGAACGCCGTATCACTAGCTCCTTCGGACGCACCGTCCATGCAAGCTGTGAAGAACATGGGACGGCTCTTCCAGGAGTCCGACTCCAACAGCGTCGCCATGATCGTGCTCGAGGGCGACAGGCCGCTGGGGCCCGGCTCGCACAAGTTCTACGACGAGATGGTGTCGCGGTTACGCGCCGACACCCAGCACGTTCAGCACGTCCAGGATTTCTGGGGCGACCCGCTCACCGAATCCGGCGCCCAAAGCACCGACGGCAAGGCCGCCTACGTCCAGATGAACCTCGCCGGCGACATGGGTGAGACGCTGGCGAACGAATCGATCGAAGCCGTCCGCGCCATCATCAATAACCTCACGACGGACGAACACGGCAACCCAAAGCCCCTGCCGGACGGCCTGGCGGTATATGTCACCGGCGCGGCCGCCCTCCAAGCGGATATGAACCACGCCGGTGACAGCAGCATGATCAAGATCACCGGCCTGACCTTCATCGTCATCATCGTGATGCTGCTGTTCTTCTATCGCTCGATCTTCACCGTGATCATGGTGCTGCTGATGGTCGGCATCCAGTTGGGGGCCGCGCGCGGCATGATCTCGGTACTCGGCGACAACCACATCATCGGACTGTCCACCTTCGCGGTGAACCTCCTGGTGGTGCTGGTCATCGCGGCCGGAACCGACTACGCCATCTTCTTGATCGGGCGATATCAGGAAGCGCGAGTCAGCGGGCTCGACTGCGAGGCCGCCTACTACGCGATGTTCCATGGCACAGCGCATGTCATCCTCGGTACCGGGTCCACGATCGCGGGTGCCATGTACTGCCTGAGCTTCACCCGCATGCCCTACTTCCAGACCCTGGGCGTGCCCTGTGCCGTGGCCGTCATGACCGCCGTCGCCGTGGCCCTCACCCTGGGGCCGGCCCTGATCACGATCGGCAGCCGCTTCGGACTGTTCGAACCTAAGCGCGCCATGCGCATCCGCACCTGGCGTCGTGTCGGCGCTGCCATCACCCGCTGGCCCGGACCGATCCTGGCGGCCTCGATGGCCATCGCCATCATCGGGCTAGCCGCCCTTCCCGGATACCGGACCAGCTACGACGACAAGAAATACATCCCCCAGGACATCCCCGCCAACCAGGGCTTTCAAGCCGCCGATCGACACTTCGATCCGGCCCGGATGAACCCGGAAATGCTCATTCTCGAATCCGACCACGATATGCGGAACTCAGCGGATTTCTTGGTCATCGACAAGCTCGCCAAGGCGGTGTATCGGGTACCGGGAATCGCGCGTGTACAGGCAATCACCCGACCACAGGGCACCCCGATCGAGCACAGTTCCATCCCCTTCCTCATCAGCGCTCAGGGCGTCGGCCAAATTCAGAACCTGAAACTGATGAAAGACCGCGCAGCCGACATGAAGATTCAGGCCGACCAGATGGGCCTCATGGTGAACACCATGAAGAAGATGCTGGGCAACATGACCGAACTCACCGGCGTCATGCACCGGATGATCGGCGACATGCACACTCTGCAGGGCACCGTCCACGATATGAGGGACAGCCTAGAAACCTTCGACGACTGGTTCCGACCTATCAAGAACTACTTCTATTGGGAAAAGCACTGTTTCGATATCCCGGTGTGCCAGGCGTTCCGTTCGATTTTCGACGTGCTGGACAAGATCGACGAGTTGACCGAGAACATGGACGGCATGATCGTGTCCATGGAGCAGATGGACCTCATCATGCCCAAGATGGTCCAGGACATGCGGGACATGATCCCACTCATGGAATCTATGCAGAACATGATGCTGACGATGCACAGCACCATGGCCGGCATGTACAACATGCAAGAGGAAGCCGGCAAGAATTCGACCGCCATGGGCCGAGCATTCGACAAGGCTAAAAACGACGACTCGTTCTATCTCCCGCCGGAGATCTTCGACAACCCCGATTTCAAGCGCGGTCTCAAGATGTTCCTGTCGCCCGACGGCAAAACCCTGCGCATGATCATCTCGCACCGCGGCGATCCCACATCGCCCGAAGGACTTGCACGGATCACGCCCATCAAGCTGGCAGCCATCGAGGCAGTCAAGGGCACACCGTTGGAGGACGCCAAGATCGAACTCGGCGGCACCGCAGCGACATTCCGTGATATGGCCGACGGTGCCCGCTACGACCTGATGATCGCTGGCATCTCCGCACTGTGCCTAATATTCCTGATCATGCTGCTCATCACGCGCAGCTTCGTGGCCTCGCTGGTGATCGTCGGCACCGTGTTGCTCTCCCTGGGCGCATCATTCGGCCTGTCCGTCATCATCTGGCAGTACGTCCTGGGACAGGAATTGCACTGGATGGTCATGCAAATGGCGATCATCGTGCTATTGGCGGTGGGCTCGGACTACAACCTGCTCCTGGTGTCCCGACTCAAGGAAGAACTACCGGGCGGCTTGAAGACGGGCATGATCCGGGCCATGGGAGGCACTGGCAGCGTGGTGACCTCGGCCGGACTGGTCTTCGCCTTCACCATGATGGCCATGGCCATCAGCGACCTGACCATCATCGGGCAGGTCGGTACCACGATCGGTCTGGGTCTGCTATTCGACACCCTGGTGGTGCGCTCGTTCATGACACCGGCGATCGCGACCCTGCTGGGCCGCTGGTTCTGGTGGCCGCTGAATGTGCGCACCCGACCACTGCCTCCGCCGAGAATCCCCCGGCTGCAGACCACTGCCCCCATTCCTCCGGATCCGGCCCCGGTTGGCGCGAGACCAGATCCGGTGACCACAGAATTTCCCAGGCCCGAGTACTAGCTCCAGCCGCTTCTCGGACGAAAATCCTCACCACACTGGGTAACTCATGACACCCTCGGAGCATGCCGGTAGCGGGTGAGGAGTTCAACGGTTACGTCATCGACTCGCTCGCAGGCCGCGGCGGAACGGCACAGGTATACCTCGCGCACCGCGCTGGCGACGAAAACGCGCACGCGGTTGCGCTGAAGGTCCTGGACTTGCGGCATCGGGATTCAGAGAACATCGACCGGCTGCACCGAGAATTCGATTTGGCACAACGCTTTTCGCATCCACGCATCATCGCGGTCTACGAACGCGGCGAGGACTGGCTAGCCATGGAGGCACTCACCGGCGGCTCGGCAAGAGACCTGGTGGGCACCAATCAGAACTGGACCATGCCGATCAAACTGACTGCCCTACAACAGATCGCCGGAGCGCTCGACTACATCCACGAGGCCCAGGTGGTGCACTGCGATGTAAAACCATCGAACATCATGCGCCGCCCATCGGGCAGCGCCGTACTCACCGACTTCGGCATCGCCCAAGAACTGGTCCTTGCCGACGGCCCACGCCGTCCGGTCGTCACCACCTCGTTGCCCTACGCCGCGCCCGAGGTACTGCGCGGGCAACCTGTGACGGCCGCCACTGACCAGTACGCACTGGCGTGCACAGCCGTCGAACTGTTCGACGGTAAACCTCCGTTCGTTGCGCGCACAGCGATCAAGCTCGCCGACCTGCAACTCAACGCCTCACCATCGCCGATCTCGTACCGCCATAAGCACATCCCGCACGCTTTCGATTCCATCGTCGCCAAGGCAATGGCGAAGGATCCGTTAAGCCGGTACCCGACATGCACAGAGTTCATAACGCTTTTGACACACGCGATGACCTAATCCCCGGTACCGTCGCCCCATGGTCTCTCCAGCCAATTACGATATGTCGGCCCTCACCCGCGAGGACGAGGGATATCACAAAGGCCTGAAGAACCGCCAAGTGCAGATGATCGGGATCGGCGGAGCCATCGGTACGGGGCTCTTTATGGGCGCAGGCGGCCGGCTCGCCAGCGCGGGGCCCGGACTGTTCATCGTGTATGCGGTCTGCGGTTTGTTCGTCTTCTTCATGCTGCGCGCACTCGGGGAGCTGGTGCTGCACCGCCCCTCATCCGGATCCTTCGTCTCCTACGCGCGTGAATTCCTCGGGGAGAAGGCCGCATACGTCGCCGGCTGGATGTGTTTCATCAACTGGGCGTCAACCTCGATTGTGGACGTCACCGCCGTCGCCCTATACATGCATTACTGGGGAGCTTTCGACGCGGTGCCGCAATGGGTCATCGCCCTCATCGCCCTCATCATCGTGCTGACCATGAACATGATCAGCGTCAAGCTGTTCGGTGAAATGGAATTCTGGGCGGCGCTCATCAAGGTCGTTGCGCTGGTTGCCTTTTTGATCTTCGGCATCGTGTTCCTGGCCGGCCGATTCCCGATCGATAGCGCATCCACCGGCACATCGGTGATCGCTGACAACGGCGGATTGTTCCCCAACGGCCTACTCGCGCTGTTGGTCATCACCTCCGGAGTGGTATTCGCCTATGCCTCAGTAGAACTGGTGGGCACCGCCGCCGGAGAGACCGAGAACCCGGAGAAGGTCATGCCTAAGGCCATCAACGCCGTGGTGTTCCGTATCGCCATCTTCTATGTCGGATCGCTAGTACTGCTGGCCCTTCTGCTGCCGTACACGACGTACAAGGCCGGCGAAAGCCCGTTCGTCACCTTCTTCTCCCGGGTCGGTGTCCCCCACGCCGGCGACATCATGAACTTCGTGGTGCTCACCGCAGCACTGTCGAGCCTGAACGCCGGGCTGTACAGCACCGGCCGCATCTTGCGGTCGATGTCCATGAACGGCAGTGCGCCATCATTCCTTTCGCGAATGTCCTCGGGTGGAGTGCCCTATCCCGGCATTCTGCTCACGGGCTCGTTCACCGTCTTGGGCGTGTTCATGAACATGGTCATCCCCGCCAAAGCCTTTGAGACGGCCTTGGACGTCGCCGCGCTCGGCATCTTGGCGTCATGGGCCACTATCGTCATCTGCCAGCTGCGGCTGTACCAGTGGTCACAGCGCGGGATCTTGAAGCGCGGCAAGTTCCAGATGCCGGGCGCCCCCTACACCGGTTACGCCACGGTCGTTTTCCTGATCGCGGTACTGATCCTGATGTGTTACGAGAACTACTGGAATCTGGTGGCCATCGGCATCTTCACACCGTTGCTGATCATCGGCTGGTATCTGCAGCGAAACCGAGTGATGCGACTCGCCCAGGAACGCGTGGGGTACACCGGCGCCTATCCGGTGATCGCGGAGACACCGATGATGGACGATCCGCCTAACCTCGGCGACAAGTAGAACCTAGACGATCGCCGAGCGCTCCAGCAGGCGCGCGAAGTCGGCGACGTCCAACGTCTCACCACGACGAGCCGGGTCGATGCTGGCCGCCAGCAGACGGCGTGCCGACTCGTCACCCGAGCCCGCCCATTCGGCGAACGCGTTGCGAGACGTCTTGCGACGCTGCGCAAATGAGATATCGACGAGATCGAACAGTTCCTTGCGGAAGCCGGCATCCGAAGGCCATACCGCGTCGGCGTGGCGATCGATGCGCACCAGACCCGAGTACACCCGTGGGATCGGCCAGAACACCGCAGGCGACACCGTGCCGAGGCGCTTCACCTTGCCGAAATAACGCACCTTGACGCTCGGCACCCCGTAGATACGCGAGCCCGGCTCGGCAGTCAGCCGGTCGGCTACCTCGGACTGAACCATCACCAAAATGGTTTTCACCGAGTCGAATTCGGTCAGGATTCGCAGCAGTGCCGGCACCGCAACGTTGTAGGGCAGGTTGGCCACCATCGCCGTCGGCTCGCCCTGAACATCGGCGGGGGTCAGGTTCAGAACGTCCTGGTGAATCACCGAAAACCGGTTGAACTCACTGTGCGAATGTTCCTTGATGGTGGTCGGCAGACGGCGTGCCAGTACGGGATCCACCTCGACCGCAGTCACCGCGGTGCCCTTGTCGAGCAAACCCAGTGTCAACGAGCCCAGACCGGGACCCACCTCGATGACGTGGTCCCCCTTGCCGACGCCCGACGCCGAGACAATCCGGCGAATGGTGTTGGCGTCGTGAACAAAGTTCTGGCCCAGCGTCTTCGTCGGTCGGAAATCGAGATCCTTAGCCAGTTGTCGGATCTCGGTACGGCCGAGCAGCCTGATGGTCAGCGGGCACCAACTCTAGCGCTGCACACCGGCCAGGCGCCCCAGCCCTGGGCAGCCAATGTCTTCTCGGCGATCGCGATCTGCTCCTCGCGCGTCGCGAGATCCGCACGCGGTGCGTACTTGCCGCCACCGTGAGCCAACCAGGTGCCGAAGTCGAACTGCACACCGCCGTAGAAGCCGTTGCCGGTGTTGATGGCCCAGTTACCACCGGCCTCACACTGGGCAAGCGCGTCCCAAGCCCCACCGCGCGTCACGCTCGGCACCTCGGTGCCGGGCTTGGCGCCCACGCGCAGCACCGAATCACGGGCAGGGGTCAACACGTTGTTGGACACCGGCATGCGACCGGTCTCCTTGCCGTTGACAGTCAGCACCGAGTAGACGATGTCCTGGGTACCGGGCGCGCCCGGATCCTGGACCACCGAGCGACTCATGTTCATCTCGGGGTCTTCGATCTTCTGCGGCGTCGGCGCCAATGCGGCCTGCTCGGTGACCTGGCTGACCCGAATCCGGGTGACGGTGATCGGCATGCCCGCGGTCACCGGGGTGCTCGGCACGGGATCGACGGTGTCGAACTGCTGCAGCGGGTTCCCGGTGGCCTCCAGGAGCTTGCCCACCGTGGGGGCGGCGATGCGCGGCGTGCTGATCACTCCGCCGTCGTTCAGCTGCACGGTCTTGGCGCTCACCACGGCCAGCGACATGCCCTCCAGCGGGAGGCGGCTGCCACGGGTGGCGGCGGTCGGGGCGGTGTCGGTCATCGACAACTGCGACAGCGCGTCGTTCACCGTGCTGGCGGTGGTCCACACCTGCTGGGTGCCCTGCCCGTCCACGGAGATGTCCAGCGGGCGCGAACGCTTGAGGACGATGGTGTCGCCGTTGCGCACCGAATCGTGCTTGGCGGGGGCGACATCGTCGCGGTCGGACAGCGCGTATCCGTAGTCGGCGAGGACTTCGGACACCTGTGACTTGACGGTCGTAACCGTCAAGGCGTTCCCGTCGACGTTGAGAGTGAGTGTCTTGTGCGCGGCGATGGCGTAGCCGCCGCCCGCGCCGATCACCACCAGCAGGGCGGCCACAAGGGCGCGTAGCAAGGGCGATCGCGTTGCGTTGAGCTTCGTCAGTACATTCACGAGTAGGGGTTTCCTGCGTTCGTTTCGGAGCCTCGATACCGGAATTCGTGCGGCGAAACCCGGCTGATAATCATCCTCATTGATCACGACACGGTAACGAAAGCCTCGCGTGGGGGCAACTCATCAACGATCTTGAACACCGCCGAAGCCGTCGCAGACGAGGCGTTCGCTAACCGCTCGGCAGTTCGCCCAGTTACTTCCGCAAGGGCACGGACGGTATAGGGCAGGCAGTACGGCTCATTGGGAGCACCCCGATAGGGGTGCGGTGTCAGGTAGGGCGCATCGGTCTCTACCAGCAGTTGTTGGTCGGGAATGAGCGCGGCGGCCTCCCGCAGGGCGCGCGCGTTCTTGAAACTCACCGTTCCCGACAGACTCAGAATCCAACCCTCAGCGACGCACTTTTTCGCCATCTCGGCGTCCGACGAGAAACAGTGGAAGATAACCGAGCCCGGCGCGCCCTCCGCTTTGAGTACATCGAGCACGTCGGCGTCGGCATCGCGGTTGTGAATCATCAACGGCTTGCCCGTCCGCTTAGCCAGCTCGATATGCCAAGCAAATGCTTCGCGTTGCACCGCAGGCTCCGCACAGCCCTCCAAACGGCCCGGCCAATACAGGTCCAAACCGGTCTCCCCGATCGCCACCACGCGGGGGTGGGCGGCCAGCTTCTCCAGTTCGGCGCGTGCATCCTCGGTCAGGTCGCCCGCACGCGTCGGATGCAGCGCCACGGCGGCGTACACGCGTGGATCGGCGGCAGCGGCCGACACCGCCCATCGGGCCGAATCAAGGTCGTCGGCCACCGTCACCACGCGTCCCACACCGACAGACTCGGCGTGATCGACCATGGCGCGCACGTCCTCAGCGGTGACGGCACCACAGGCATCCAGATGGGTGTGGGCGTCGATGAGAGGCGCGAGCGGCTCGGGGTCGGGCGGGGCTTGCCGTTTGTGGCCGGGCGTCATGGTGATATCGATTCTATTGGGATAGATAAAGTGGCAGCCACTATGGCTGATCCCTTCTACATCACCACCGCCATCGCGTATCCAAACGGCGAGCCGCACATCGGACACGCATATGAATACGTCGCGACCGACTCGGTCGCCCGTTTCAAACGGCTGGACGGCTTCGACGTGCGCTACCTCACTGGGACGGACGAGCACGGTTTGAAGGTGGCGCAGACGGCAGCGGCGGCCGGAATCCCGACGGCGCAGCTCGCCCGGCGCAACTCCGACGTATTCGAGGCGCTGCAGCGCACACTCAACATCTCGTTGGACCGGTTCATCCGCACCACCGACCCGGATCACTACGAGGCCTCCAAGGCGATCTGGCGCAAGATGGCCAACAACGGTGACATTTATCTGGACACCTACTCCGGCTGGTACTCGGTGCGCGATGAGGCGTACTACACCGACGCCGAAACCACCGTCGCCCCCGACGGCACCCGCACCGCGACCGCGACAGGCACCCCGGTCGACTGGACCGAAGAGCATTCCTACTTCTTCAGGCTCTCGGCCTATCAAGACAAGCTGCTGGCGCACTACGCAGCCCATCCGGAGTTCATCGGCCCGGATGCGCGGCGCAACGAGGTGGTCAGTTTTGTCTCCGGTGGGCTGCGCGACCTATCCATCTCCCGCACCACCTTCGACTGGGGCGTACCGGTGCCCGACAATCCCGAACACGTCATGTACGTGTGGGTCGACGCGCTCACCAACTACCTGACGGGGGTCGGCTACCCCGATACGGACTGCGCGCTGTTCGGCCGCTACTGGCCCGCCAACGTGCACATGATCGGCAAGGACATCATCCGGTTTCACACCGTGTACTGGCCCGCCTTCCTCATGTCTGCCGGAATCGAGCTGCCCCAGCGGGTTTTCGCGCACGGCTTCCTGACCAACAAGGGCGAGAAGATGAGCAAGTCGATCGGGAACGTGGTCGATCCGATCAATCTCATCAACACCTTCGGGCTGGACCAGGTTCGCTACTTCCTGCTGCGTGAGGTCCCCTTTGGCCAGGACGGCAGCTACACCGAGGAGGGGCTCATCGGGCGGATCAACGCCGATCTGGCCAACGAGCTGGGTAACCTCGCGCAGCGGTCGCTGTCGATGGTCGCCAAGAATCTCGAGGGCATCGTGCCCGAGCCGGGTGAATTCAGCGCCGAGGACACCGCATTGCTGTCAGCCGCCGACGCGCTGCTGGAGCAGGCCCGCACGCACTTCGACGTTCCCGCGATGCATCTCGCTCTGGAGGCGATCTGGCAGGTGTTGGGCGCGAGCAACCGGTACTTCTCGGCGCAGGAGCCGTGGGTGCTGGGCAAGAGCGAAAGTGCGTCCGACAAGCAGCGATTCGGCACGGTCCTGTACACGACGCTGGAGGTGGTGCGGATCGTGGCGCTGCTGGTGCAGCCGGTGATGCCGGATTCCGCGGCTAAGCTGCTGGACCTGCTGGGCCAGTCCGAAGATCAGCGGGACTTCACGGCCATCGGCACGCGGTTGAAGCCCGGCGTCAGCCTGCCCGCGCCGACGGGTGTGTTCCCGAAATATCAGGTGCCCAAGTAGGGGAAAGTGATCCCGGTCACGGTCTGTCACAGATTTCGTCGCCGCGGTGTCTTAAGGGCATCAGCGACGGAAAGGAAGTCACCGAAATGACCGAGAACACCCGGGTGATCGTGATCGGCGGAGGCTACGCGGGAACCCTGGCGGCCAATCAACTGCTCGCCAACAAGAACTTGACCGTGACCCTCGTGAACCCCCGACCGCACTTCGTCGAACGTATCCGCCTGCATCAACTGGTCGCCGGGAACAGCACCGCGACGGCCGAATACGACAAGCTGCTCAATCCGGCGATCCAGCTGGCGGTCGACAAAGTCACCCATATCGACGCCGACGCTCAGAAACTGGAACTCGCCTCGGGTGCGGTGCTGCCGTATGACTATCTGGTCTACGCCGTCGGAAGTACGTCGACGACTCCCCATGTGCCGGGAGTGGCCGAACATGCGTTGTCCATCAACGAGTTCGAGCACGCCCAGCAGGTGCGCGCGCGGTATGAGCGGCTGGCTCCGGATGCACCCATCGTGGTCGTCGGCGCGGGCCTCACCGGTGTGGAGCTGGCCGGCGAGCTCGCCGAAGCCGGCCGCCGCGGCGTGACCCTGATCTGCGGCGCGCAGTTGCTCCCCTCACTCGGCGAACCGGCCCGCCGCGCCGCGGCCAAGCACCTAGACAAGCTGGGCGTCGACGTGCTGGCGCCGGCCACGGTGGTTCGCGTCGACGAAGACTCGGTGACCCTGTCCGAGGGACGCGTGCTGGCGAGCGCGCTGACGGTGTGGACCGCGGGATTCGACGTGCCGCGGCTGGCCGCCGACAGCGGGTTGAGCACCGACGACCTGGGCCGGCTGCTCACCGACGAGACCCTGGTGAGCGTCGACAATCCCCGCGTCATCGCCGCCGGCGACGCCGCCAGCCCGTCGGGCGTGCCGCTGCGCATGAGCTGCCAGGCCGCCGGTCCCTTGGCGGCGCGCGCCGTCAAGACGGTGCTCGCTCTAATCGACGGCCTACAACCCGAACCACGGACCCAGATCTTCACCGGGCAGAACGTCAGCATCGGACGGCGCGCAGCGGTCATCCAGGTGAGCCACTCCGACGACACTCCCCGCAAGCTGTATGTGGGCGGACGCACCGGCGCAGCCATCAAGGAGATGGTGTGCAACGGAACGCTTTCCATCCTGGCGACCGCCGCCAAGCACCCCACCTGGTACTTCTGGCCGCAGGGCGGGAAGCGCGCCGAAGCCCTCAAGGCGCGGGCATAGCGGTGCCCGACTCCGCTCACGCCGAGCTGTTCACCCACCTGCGCCCGCTGCTGTTCACCATCGCGTACGAAATGCTGGGCTCCGCAACGGAAGCCGATGACGTACTACAGGAGAGCTACCTGCGGTGGGCGCAGGTAGACCTGAACACGGTCACTGACACCAAGGCCTATCTGGCCCAGATCGTCAGCCGACAGGCCCTGAATACACTGCGCGCCAACCGCCGTCGGCGCGAGGAGTACGTGGGCCCGTGGCTGCCCGAACCCATGCGGGTCGCCGAGGACGACGCTTCAGCCGACGTGGTACTGGCCGAGTCGGTCTCGATGGCAATGCTCGTGGTGTTGGAGACCCTGGCACCGGACGAGCGCGCCGTGTTTGTGATGCGTGAGGTATTCGACTTCGACTACAGCGAGATCGCTTCCACCGTGTGCAAATCCGAGGCCACGGTGCGTCAGATGGCGCACCGCGCCCGCGAGCATGTCCAGTCACGACGGCGCCGGTTCACCCCGACCGGTCAGCAGGCTGAGGAACTGACCACCAAGTTCCTGTTGGCGGCCGCGGGCGGCGACGTCGACGCACTGGTGGAAATGCTGGCTCCCGATGCGGTGTGGACGTCCGACGGCGGCGGCAAGGTCAGCGCGGCACGGCGTCCGGTGTGCGGAGCCGACAGAGTGGCGCGCGTCGCCATCGGGCTGTCGCGGGCCGCCGCGTCGTTCCCCGATGTCCGCATGGAGCTGAGCACCTACAACAGCACACCCGCCCTGCGTATTTACAGCGAAGGACGTCTCGACGCGGTACTGGCCCTGTCGATCGCGGACGGCAAGGTGGCTCATGTTTTCGCCATCCGCAACCCCGACAAGCTGGCCACCGCCGAAACCGTGCGCCACATCAGCAGATAACCGGTAGCGGTGCCGGCAGGTGATCGGAAACAATGGCCCGCGTGTTGTGTGACATCGACACGGCCGGAATCGCGCGGCGCGATGACGCCCTGGTGATCTCGTTGGCGGGCGGCGTCGCGGCGTATGCCGGCCCGGACTCGCCCATGAACAAGATCGCAGGACTCGGGTTCGGCGGTCACCACCCAGCCCCCAACAGAACACCCAGCGGCAGGGCTTCTCCCTGCCGTACACCCGCGCGATCCTCGTGAAGGATCTGCGAAACTAGACCGATGCGCGTCCAGCAGCTCGGTGGTCTCGGCGCGCCGTCGGCGGTGCTGCGATCGCTGGCCGCGACTGCGCGCGAGGCGCGACAACCCGCGCCCGCCGCGTTGATCGGTTCGTGGTTCGGTTCACGGGCCGTCATCGCGCCGTCGTTGTCCGCACGGCCGGTGCTGCCACGAAAGGCCTTCAACGGCAAGGATTCACATTGGGACGCGGCGCCGCCGGACGCAGTGGGAGGTGGATGGGTCGGATATCTGGGATACCCGGATCTGGCCGCAGCGGGCAGGGCTCCCCGACTACCAGCCGCGGCCGGGGGTTGGACCGACGCGGTGCTACGCCTCGATGAAGACGAATGCTGGTGGTATGAAAGCCTTCTGGATCAGGACTGCCCGGAGTGGCTACTGCATGCACTGATGCGCCCGTGCGATCCGGCGCCGTGGTTCATCGACTGGACCGCACCCGATCGTGAACACCACCGAGGAGCCGTCGTCCGCTGCCTGGATGCCATCGCAGCCGGCGAGGTGTACCAGGCGTGTGTGTGCACGCAGTTTCGCGGCACGTTGACAGGTGATGCGGTGGACTTCTTCGCCGACGCGGTCACCCGGACCGCACCCGCCCGGGCCGCCTTCGTCTCTGGAGACTGGGGCGCCGTGGCCTCCTTGTCGCCCGAATTGTTCTTGCGGCGCAACGGCACCGATGTCTACTCCAGCCCGATCAAGGGCACACTGGCGGCAACCGAAGATCCCTCCGCGCTGTTAACGTCGATCAAGGATGTCGCCGAGAACATCATGATCACCGACCTGGTGCGCAACGACCTCGGGCGCATCGCCGACACCGGAACGGTCACCGTCCCCGAACTTCTCGCCGTCCATCCGGCGCCCGGTGTGTGGCATCTGGTTTCGACCGTCGCGGCAAAGGTGCCCCTGGAAGCGACCGCGACAGACCTGCTGGCGGCCGCGTTCCCCCCCGCCTCGGTCACCGGAACACCGAAGACCCGAGCACGCCAACTGCTGCGCCGCTGGGAGTCGGATCATCGCGGGGTGTACTGCGGCACCGTGGGCATGCTCTCGCCTGCGGCGGGCCTGGAACTCAACGTCGCGATCCGCACCGTGGAAATCGCACCCGACGGCTCCGCGGTGCTCGGTGTGGGCGGCGGCATCACCGCCGATTCGAATGTCGACGCCGAATGGCAGGAGTGCCTGCACAAAGCGGCCGCCACCGTCGACCTCACCGCGATCGCCACCCGCGAGAACGGGCTCAAGCCCGCGCTTTGACCACCGCGTCGTACAGGTCGCGTCGCGACAGCGTCGCCCCCGACTCCCCGATGGCCGTCGCGCACGACTCGCGCAGCCCCATCCCGTCGTCCATCAGCTCCTCCACCCGGGCCACCAGGGTCTCGATCTCGGGGACGGCAGGACGGCCGCCGTCGAGCACCACCGTGATCTCCCCGAGTACCTCGTTGGCATCGGCCCAGGCCGCCAGCTCACGCAGCGTGCCCCGGAGCACCTCTTCATGCGTCTTGGTGAGCTCGCGGCACACCGCAGCGCGCCGCTCCGGCCCCAGCACCTGCACCGCATCGGCCAACGTCTCTTCGAGCCGTCGCGGCGACTCGAAGAACACACAGGTGCGAGGCTCGGTCAACAGCTCGGCAAGCCAGCGCCGGCGCGGCCCCTGCTTGCGGGGCGCGAATCCCTCGAAGCAGAAACGGTCCACCGGCAACCCAGAGACGGCCAGCGCCGTCGTCACCGCCGAGGGGCCAGGCAGACACGTGATCGGTATGCCCTGTTTGACGCACGCGGCGACCAAGCGGTACCCCGGGTCACTGATCGAGGGCATCCCCGCGTCGGTGACCACCAGCACGTCGTATCCGGCCTCCAGGTCGGCCAGCAGCGGCTCGATACGGCTGGCCTCGTTCTGATCGTAGAAACTGATGATCTGCCCGCTGATCTGCACATCAAGGGACTTGGCGAGCGCCCGAACACGCCGCGTGTCCTCGGCGGCCACCACCGATGTCTTGGCCAGCGCCTCACGCAGTCGGGGCGAGGCGTCCCCCGGCTCCCCCAGCGGTGTCGCCGCCAGCAGCAAGTTCCCCATCCCGCAAGACTAAATGCCGCTGCCGCTAACGCTCCAGCCCGCCGCACCAAGATGCCCAGCTCAGGTCCTCCCCTACGATCGACCGTGTGACCGTGCCCGCAACCCTGCCGCCGACCCCGGCAGCCGAGTCGGATCTGCAGTCCCCCGGGCCCCGGATACCGCCCGCGGACTTCGGACCCACCGACCGGTTCCAGGGCTGGGTGATGACCGCCGTCATCACGGCGATCGCAGCACTGACCCGATTCGTCAACCTCGGCGCGCTCACCGATCGCGGTACCCCCGTCTTCGACGAGAAGCATTACGTACCGCAAGGCTGGCAGGTCGTCACCAACGGTGTCGAGGACAACCCCGGCTACGGGCTCGTGGTGCATCCACCCGTGGGCAAACAGATGATCGCGATCGGCGAATGGCTGTTCGGATACAACTCCTTCGGCTGGCGATTCGCGGCGGCGCTCTCGGGCACCATTCTCGTACTGCTCGTCGCCCGGATCGCCCGGCGGATCAGCAGGTCCACCATGGTCGGTGCCATCGCAGGTGTGCTGCTGATCGCAGACGGGGTCAGCTTCGTCACCGCGCGCACCGCATTGCTCGATGTGTATCAGGCGCTCTTCGTGGTGGCCGCCTTCGGCGCCCTGATCGTCGACCGAGACCAGGTTCGGGAACGGCTGTACAACGCCTATCGCGACGGACGCATCGGTGATACCCCGTGGGGTCCGCGTCTAGGCGTGCGCTGGTGGCGCTTCGGTGCCGGGATCCTGCTCGGATTGGCCTGCGGCACAAAATGGTCGGGGCTGTACTTCATCGCCTTCTTCGGCGTGCTGTGCATCGCGTTCGATATCGCCGCCCGGCGCGCCTACGGGGTGCTGCGACCGTGGGCCGGCGCGGCGATACGCGATCTGGGGCCCGCCGTGTACGCGCTGCTGGTCATTCCGTTCATCGTGTACATGGCCTCGTACTGGTCGTGGTTCGCCTCCGAGACCGGGATCAACCGGCACGCCGAGGGCCGACAGATAGGCGTCGGCGGCTGGATGCCCGATGCCCTGCGATCGCTCTGGTACTACTCGCACAGCGTCTACACGTTCCATTCGACGCTGACCAACGCCAACGGCAATCACCATCCGTGGGAATCCAAACCGTGGACGTGGCCGATGTCGCTGCGACCGCTGCTCTACGCCATCGAGGACAAGAACATCCCCGGCTGCGGCGCCAATTCCTGTGTGCGCGCGGTGTTACTGGTGGGCACACCGGCCATCTGGTGGCTGGCCGTTCCGGTGCTGCTGTGGGCCACGTGGGCGACGGTGGTCCGGCGAGATTGGCGTTACGCGGCGGCACTCGTCGGCTACTGCGCGGGGTGGCTGCCCTGGTTCGCCAACATCGACCGCCAGATGTATTTCTTCTACGCCACCCCGATGGTTCCGTTCCTGGTGATGATGATCGCGTTCATCATCGGCGACTTCCTACACAGGCCGGTAACCAACCCGGAACGTAAAACGTTGCGTATGTTCATCGCAACGTTTTACCTGGCGGTGGTGGTCACCAACTTCGCGTGGCTGTATCCGATTCTCACCGGAGCCGCCGTCTCACCGTTCACGTGGAATATGCAGATGTGGCTGCCCAGCTGGCGCTAGCGGCCGCACCGCGCTCCTAGCGGCCGCCCCAGCGGCAGACACGCCGTGTCGCGGCGTGTTTGCATCGCACATGTTCGCCATCAGACGGCGTGTCGGCGTTAGAGCAGATCGCGCGATATCGGACAGGACATGCAGCGCGGTCCGCCCCGGCCCGTGCCCAGCTCGGAGGCCGAGATGGCCAGCACCTCGACACCCGAGGCCTCCAAGCGCGCATTGGTTTCCACATTGCGCTCGTAGGCCACGACGACGCCGGGCGCCACGGCCAGGGTGTTGTTGCCGTCGTCCCACTGCTCACGTTCGGCGGTCACTGGATCCAGCCCGGTGTCGATGACACGCAGCTTGCCGATACCCATCGCATCGGCGGCCGCCTTCACGAACGGATCCGAACCGGAGATACTGACGCCACCCTCGGTGCGGCGAATGGTGAAGGCCGACAGCGAGTCCTGGATCGCCGGATACATCACGACGGCGTCGGTGTCGACCATGGTGCAGACGGTGTCCAGATGCATCGACGCCCGTTCCTGCGCGATGGGCACCGCGAGCACCGTGTGCGCCAGTCCGTCGTCGAACAGGCTGCGCGCCAAGGCTTCAGCACCGGCAGGGGTGGTGCGCTCCCCTACCCCGACGGCCACCACGCCGGGGCCCAACAGCAGCACATCACCGCCCTCGACGGGGGCCGAGTGCGACTCGTAGGCGCGGCGCACGCCAAGGAATCTCGGGTGGTGGGCGTAGATCAGATCGGTGAGCGAGGTCTCGCGCATCCGCGCCGGCAAGGCGAGCGAGGTGATCGCGAATTTGCGGCCGATCCAGAACGACGAGTCTCGGGTGAACAGCAGGTTCGGCAGCGGCTCAATCACGAAATCCGATCCGTGATGCATGGTCCGCACCAGCGACGGCTGCGCCACCTTACCGCCGACCGGCAGCTCGTCGAACGTCATCCCGCACATCAGCACATAGGCCAGATCGCCGGCGTCCAGGGACCGTAGGTACTCCGAAAGATCCTGCGCCAGGGCGTAACCCAGCCTGCGCGCGTTGACCGCCGCCGAGATGCCCTGGACGCGGGCCGCGCCGCTGGCGAGTGCCTCGCGTAACAAATCGGAGAGCAACAGCACCTCGACACCCCGCGAACGCAGCACCTCGGCGAAGGCATCGTGCTCCTCTTGCGCGCGCGCCACCCAGGGCAGCCCGTCGAACAGCAGCTGGTCGTTGTTGCGCGGCGTCAGACGCTTGAGCTCGTCACCGGGCCGATGCAACACGACCGCCCGCAGTCGTCCCACCTCTGAATTGGCACCCAGCACTGGAGCATCCGTCATGAGAAGACGCTAGCTTGCCGTTCAATCGAACATGTGTGCGATACCATGGGGGTGTGACACATGCGGTTCAGGCATCACTGTTCGGCGCACCGGCGGTCCCGCGTCGCGACCTGGCGGGCGGCGCTTGGCTTGAGGTGCACCATGAATGGCTCGGGCGTGCGGACAACCTCATGGGCCAGCTATTGGCGCAGGTGCCCTGGCGCGCCGAACGCCGCCGCATGTACGACCGAACCCTCGACGTTCCCCGCCTGGTCAGCTTTCACGACCTGACCGCAGATCCGCCGCCACACCCGGTGCTGGCGACAATCTGCGACCGGCTCAACGGCGAGTACACCGACGAACTCGGTGAACCGTTCACCACAGTGGGCTTGTGTCAGTACCGCGACGGCACCGACAGCGTCGCCTGGCACGGCGACACCATAGGCCGTGGCCTGCGCGAAGACACCATGGTGGCGATCATAAGCATCGGCGCCACACGCACTTTCGCTCTGCGCCCCCGGCTGGGCGGCGAGTCGATCCGCATCAACGTGGGCCATGGCGACCTGTTGGTGATGGGAGGCTCCTGCCAGCGCACCTGGGAGCACGCAATCCCCAAGACGTCAAAACCGGTGGGCCCGCGAATCAGCCTGCAGTACCGGCCACGCGACGTGCGTTAAGAGCGGACCGCCGCAACCGCCTTGATCAGCAGATCCGATGCGCGCTTGCCGTCGGGCAGCGCGGGCGGCACCTTGCCGACGGCGATCGGGCTGACCGTGACCACCACCATGTAGCGGCCCAGATATGCCGAGTAGTTCAGGACCTCCTGACCGATCGCCCGGCCCGAGGTCCCGCTGAGCACGTCGCGTTTCATGCCGAGCGTGCGCGCACCGTCGATGGCCGGCGCGTCGATCACCTCGGTCTGTCCGGCGATTCCGTTGCCGCGGAAACCGACCTTCTTGCAGTCCGCTGACACAGCGGGGTCGAAGGGGACCTCTTGCGAGGTTTCCACGGCGACGGCCACGTACTGGTTACCCGCGCCGGTCGCGGTCAGCGCCGCCATGTTTCCCTTGAGCCCGGCCGGGACGGCACTGCCGCCGCTGTACTTGGCGCAGCCAGGCGGGTCAACCGTCACACCCGGCGGCAGCGGGGCCGGAGAGAGCAGCTTGGGATCCATCCCCGCGGGTTCCATTGTCTTGATCTCGAACTCTGGGCCGAACTGGCTTTTCAGCGAGGCGATGTTGGCGATCTTGACGTTGTGGTTGACGGGATTCTGGACGGTTCGGCCACATCCCGCCGTGGCCACGAGCACCAGCGCCCAGGCGGCCCAGATTCCCCAGGTCTTGATGATCACGGACTTGGGCATCCGGCCACTGTATCGATTCAGAACGAAAAATCGATGGCACCTATGGGGAACAATGTCTGTGTGGCCGGGAGTTAGAAATCATGAGGACGATGTGTGAGTTGAAGACGGCAGTTCGGCTGGCGACGGCGGCACTTGGTGTCGGCACGTTGATGGCCCTCACCCCGGGGACGGCGCTCGCCGATGACGCACAGTCGGTCATCAACCAGTATCAGTCGCAGGGTTACCAGGTAATCATCGATCGCAGCGGCAACGGGCCCACCAACAAGTGCACCGTGTCGAACATCCGCAACGGACAGGATGTCTACCGCACCGAGTATCAACGGACCTGGATGCCCAGTGGAAAGTGGCTGGTGCTGCCGGTCCGCGTGCTGGACCACAGATTGGTGTATATCTCCCTTAACTGCAACGTCTAGTTAGCCTCACCTAACCAGCTTTGCCGGTTCGCTGGATGCTACCCGGCCCCCCGCGGCCCATGGAGTGCCGCCTGAGAGCGGGCACCGGGGTCGATATGAATTTGGCGTTAATTTCCGCAAGCGGGAATCAATCTGAGGATTGCCGCGTTGGACAGGACAGATTCACGAGCGTTGATGTTTTGGCGAGTCGAGGATCGGGCCTTGATGTGGCATGCGGACATATATCCGTAACAGAGAGGCCACGAGGAGTAAGGCGAGAGGAGTGAAATCGTGAAGAAATTGATATTTGCAGGTATTGCCGCAGCTGGTGTCATCGGGGCGTCGCTGGGATCGGCAAGTGTCGCGCTCGCCGGACCGGCTGGATCGGGCGATGCCAACGCTGTCATCAATGACCTCAAGTCCAACGGGTACCGGGTGATCGTCTCCAAGACGGGCGCCAGCGACCTGTCCACATGCACCGTCGAGTCGGTCACGCAGGAGTCGCCCGTGAACAACGTGCAGGCTGCCCGGGATCTACGTAACAACCCCACCACCGTGCCGACTGTCGACCGCAAGGTCGCGCACGTCGCATTGAGCTGCTAAACACGACAGAACCCAACAATGGCCCGGGCCACAAGCCCGGGCCATTGTTGTCTCTACTTCAGGTGATCGACCAAAGTGCCCTCGGCACCGAACAACTCGGCACGCCATTGGTCCAGCAGTGCATCGGTGTCGAGATCGTCGGGATGGAAGTCCTTCTTCATGTAGACGGCAAGTCTGCCGATCATGCCGTCGTTCAGCAGAGGCCCGCGGATCAGCCCCACCGTTTCGCGAAGCACCCGCCCCGGCTGGCGTCGCCCCTCCGGATCACTCCACACTATGGAGAACCACGTACCCAATGCCGCGAACGGCACCGTGGCCGTCCAGATAATCGCCATCACCGCCCGCCGCAACCATTCGGGGCCGCCAATTGCCCGGTAGACGTCGAAGGCCACCGACTTGTGCTCGAGCTCTTCGACTGCATGCCAGTACAACAGGTTTCGTACTTCATCATCGGTGATCATGGCCTGCAGCTCCGCACTTTCCAATAAGCGCTCGGCCAGGACGGCCGTGTAGTGTTCCAGGGCCGCGGTGGTGGCCAGCGCGCCCAGCCGCGAGTACTTGAGACGATTCATATTCGGCAGACGCCCATCCAAGAAGTCTTCAAACCTGCCGGCACGCCGCCCGATGTTCTCGATTGCCTTACTCCGATAGCCCATCTCGGTCAGCTTCTCGTTGAGCCCGCGATGATGCAGGCCATGGGTAACCTCTTGACCAATGAATCCCGCAACACGTTTCTTCAGCGCCGGGTCGGTGATTCTGTCGGCGTAACGACGTACCGATCGAACAAATGACTCCTCGCCCGGAGGAAACACCGCGGAGGCCCCCGCCACCAGATGACTCAAGGCAATGTTGTTGTCGGCGAAATGCCTTCGCATGGGAACCGGGTCACCAAACCAAAACTTGATGCGCCGGGTCTTTGGATATGCAGACGTTGCTGGAGCAGCCATAGCACCACTTTCGCTTCATTACATAACTCATAGTTACAGAGATTC
The DNA here is from genome assembly GCA_014204435.1 of Mycobacteroides chelonae. GTDB lineage: Bacteria > Actinomycetota > Actinomycetes > Mycobacteriales > Mycobacteriaceae > Mycobacterium > Mycobacterium chelonae_A. The sequence continues at coordinate 68,253 of JACHLF010000013.1, read as the reverse complement.
CTTGTTACAGTAACTCATTGTTACATGAAGTGGTTACGTTCTCTACTGGTACGTAAAAGTTGCATGCGCGTCCTACAGCACCCCCGGAACAATCGCCTTGCGCTCACAGGGGTTCCTGGCCGCCTGGGGCAGCGTTGCTGTGTTCAACGTGGGCGTCTTCGAGGCGGGGTACGGCATCGCCGAGGAACTGCCTGTGTTGCTGGCGGTGTTCGGCATTCCGGCGGCAGTGGCCGGGATCGGCTGGCTAGGGGCACGACGCCTCTCGCGGCCCTGATCCCGCACCAACAACCTCGCAGGCGCAGGTCGACGCTTGACGATACTGTGGGATGCATGACGACGACGTTCGTCGGGATAGCAGCGATCGTGGCGATGACCCTTATCGGCATCGGCATGAATGCTGGGCTCTTCAACACCCGCAGGGCACGACAGGCGATACCACCATTGGTCGCCCGGGCGGCTGCTCCCGTGTACGCGCTCAACCGCCGTATCGGCAACCCTGGCCGCACCGCGAAGCCGCACAAAGAACACGAATCGCCCGACGACCCGGACAAGTGAACTCCCGGTGGATTGACGTGTTGCCTAGCTCAGGTCGTAGCGGATGAGGATATTGACCTCGGTTGCGTCCTTGGGCGTTCACAGTGCCGACGCCGAGCAGCGCGGGCAACGGCAACCGTTGGCGTACCCCATACGCCCGCCAATCCCGACATCGAAGCCGCTACGGTCGCGTTGACCTGCTGCTGATCGGCGAGCCGGGCTACATGGAACTCGACCGCCGCGGCACCGAACTCCTGTTCCAGGTTCTGACGGGGCGGGAGGAGAAGAACAGCATCGCGATCGCCTCCAACCAGTCCTTCTCCGGCTGGACCGACACCTTCACCGACCCCGACCTCTGCGCCGCCATCGTTGACCGACTTACCTACCGCGGCAACATCATCGAAACCGGTACCACCAGCTACCGGCTAGCACACGCCAGTGCGGCCACGAGTTGATTTCGATGCGTTCCTACTGGTCGACCGGGTCTACTGGGATGCACGACAAACAGTTCAATCACGCAGGGGCGACCCTGAAACCGCGAAACGGTTGCCACCCATCTCCCCAGTCAGCAATGGCATCGCCTCGGCTATAGCGGACCGAACGCTCGCCAGTTGCAGGGATGCTTGGTGAGCCTCCGGAGATGCCCAGAGTTCTGCCACGAAGCCTGTGTCAGGCTCATCCTCGTTGATCCCCACCTCACTAAACAGGCAGCCCGCATCCTCGATGCTGAGGATTATGACGGGTCAGGATGGCGATCACCTCGTCCCGCTTACCTGATTGCACTACACGCGTTCCCACGTTTGCGAAAGTCACGAAAATGTACGAGAGATCCGCCCGGAGTCACGTCAGGCCGCCATACCGGGGCCGATTCTGGTTGACATAGCCAAGCGGATAAGACGGCCATCAAATTGGTGACCCTTTAGTGACCCGTTCGAGGGTCGTCGGGCACCTTGGCTAACGTACGCAGGTCCGCGACCTGCCTTTCTCTGGTGGAGCTAGGGAGAATCGAACTCCCGACCTTCTCGATGCGAACGAGACGCGCTACCAACTGCGCTATAGCCCCAAGACGCTAAGACCTTACCAGCCGGCCCGCGTCTGACCGAATCAGATACCTACTGGCCGACAGCGTGCGGCATGCGGTACTGCCGCGGCTCGTCGTAGTAATCCAGGTGCTCGAAAACCGGGTCCTCGTCATCGATTTCGAGGACAGCAGCTCCCGGGCGGCGCAGACGCTGCGGCACCACATCCAGCTCGCGATCGCCGACGTTCTCCACACCGACCACACGCGCGCGCTGGTAGCGCGCGGCGCGGCGACGGCGCAGCTGCTCCTCGATGCGGGTCTGACGGCGCAGGTAGCCCAGGTAGAGCACGGCCATCACGCCGAGTGCGCCGCAGGCCCACCATGCGGTGCTGCTCGCGGTCGCGGCCACCACACCGGCAAGGACCATCGCCCCGACCAGACCCATCAGCACGCGCTTACGGAACGCGAACTTGCGTGCGTTTTCCTTAGCCATGACCTCGGGGTCAAACCGGCGACGGCGCGACGAGCTGTACACCGGCGGGGCCTGATGGCGTTCCCGCGTCGGCTCGGCCGGAATGGCCAGACCCGAGGTGTCATCGACGTACTCGTAGGTGCCCGACTCGGTTTCGGCGACGGGCGCCTCTTCCAGGTCCTCAAGCTCATCGGACAGCGCGGCCTCGCCGGCGGGCAGTGCGGTCGCGTCCTCATCGATCACATCGACGTCGACGGGCTCGTCGGCTTGGATCTTCGTCTCGGGACGAACCGTGCGCACAGCCATTGCCTTCACGGCCTGGGCGGCGTCCTTGTCCTCGTCGCTCGGCGCACTCGCGATCACACCGGTCGACTCTTCGTCGTCCTCGTCCTCGAGTTCGTCGATGTCCTCGCGGCGGAAGTCCGGGTCACTACGGTGACCCGCGGCGGGGCCGGTGCGGCGCAGCAGCTTGGCGGCCTTCCCGTTCAGGACCCGCGTGGCGAGGGCCACGTCGCTGGTGCGTTTGACCACGTCACGCTTGTTGATCAGCATCGGCACCAGAACGAACAGCCACAGCACGACCAGTCCGATCCACAACACCGATTGGGGGATGCTCGGCATCTCGGCCTGCTCCTTTCTGCGCGCTCTTTGTGCCTCTACGTCTAAGCCTCAGGTCAAGGCTAGGTTGGCGATCTGCGCACGTAACGAGGCGCGCCGAAACCAATTACACACCTGTAATTCTACAGGGGCAAGCATCACAGGCCCCAATAGTCACATCAGTCTCAGCAATCTCTTGGCGAACAGACGTGAACGTGCCAAGACACGCCGTGAAATGGGAGCTTTTGCATCTGCTCGCGGGGAGAAGAGGAGAGGGAGAGCTAGACCCAGCTGGCGTTGCCGGAACGCACCAGCATCGCCGCGGCCGATCCCCGCACCTCTTCGACCGTCATCGCCACCAGAAGGTGATCGCGCCACGCGCCGTCGACATCGAGGTAGCGCTTGAGCAGCCCCTCCTCGCGAAAGCCGACCTTGGCCAGCACCGCACGGCTGGCACCGTTTTCCGGCCGCACGGTCGCCTCCACCCGATGCAGGGTGGCAGGCCCGAAACAGTGATCGAGCCCCAGTGCGAGGGCCGCGGTCGCCACCCCCTGCCGGGTCACGGTGCTGACCACCCAGTACCCGATCCAGGCCGATCGCAGCGCGCCGTGCGCGATGTTGCCGATGGTCAGCTGTCCAACGAAATGCCCGTTGAGCTCGATGGCGCAGGGAATCATCCGGCCCTTGCGTGCCTCGGCGCGCAGACCCGAACACAGCGCAGGCCATGATGACACCCCGTGCCGCGCCATCCAGTCGACCTCAGAGGACGGCTCCCACGGCTGTAGATGTGACTGATCGGACAGCCGGGCGCGACTCCACGCCATGCCGTCGCGCAACCGGATCGGGCGCACCGACACCACCCCCGCCTGCACCCGCAGCTTCCCCAGCGGCATCGGCCAACCCGGATGCGCACTCTCCTGACGCCAGACGCTCATGCAGGCTCCTGGTCTTCACGCGAACGGTTCATCCGCGTTGCGCCAGGAATGCAACCTCAACGATCTCCCCGGTGCGGACCTGCTCGACCTCGGAGGGCACGATCACGAGGCAATTCGCCTCCGCGAGCGTCGCAAGCAGATGCGAGGAGGCACCCGGCGCACCGAGGACCTGCACCAGGTACTCGCCATTGTCCTGATCGCGCATCAGCTGGCCGCGCAGAAATCCCGTGCGTCCCGCAATCGAGGTAATAGGAGACACGGTGCGCGCCTGAATGATTCGGCGTTGCGACTGCCTGCGCCCCAGCGCCAGACGAATCAGCGGCCGCACCATCACCTCGAAGACCACCAGGGCCCCAACCGGATTCGCGGGCAGCAGGAAGGTCGGCACCGCGTCGCGGCCTAGTTGCCCGAAGCCCTGCACCGAGCCCGGATGCATGGCGATGCGCCCGACCTCCATATCGCCCAGTGCCGACAGCGCCTCGCGAATACCCTCGGCAGCGGCACCGCCGACCGCACCGGAGATGACGACGACCTCGGCCCGGTTCAGCTGGCCCTCGACCACCTCGCGGAACGCCGCGGGCTCCGCGCTGACGATGCCCACGCGGTTGACGTCGGCACCGGCGTCGCGGGCCGCGGCCGCCAGTGCGTAGGAGTTCACGTCGTACACCTGGCCGTTTCCGGGCGTGCGGTCGACGTCGACGAGCTCGCCGCCGACACTAATCACCGACAGCCGGGGCCTCGGATGCACCAGCACCCGATCGCGCCCCACCGCCGCCAGCAGCCCGACCTGGGCGGCGCCGATGATCGTGCCCGCCCGTACCGCGACATCACCGGGCTGCACGTCATCGCCGGTGCGCCGCACATAGTCACCCGAACGCACCGCACGCAGCACCCTGACCCGTGACTCGCCACCCTCGGACCAGCGCAACGGCAACACCGCATCCGCCAACGTCGGCATGGGGGCTCCGGTCTGCACACGCACCGCCTGACGTGGTTGCAGCCGGCTAGGCGTACGCTCCCCTACCCGCACCGTGCCGACGACCGGCAGCTCGACAGTTCCGATCTCGCCGCTGGAATCCTCGACATCGTCCTCGCCCTCCGGGCTCGCACCCTCGCCGGGGCTGATCACGCGCACCACACCACCGGCGGCCTGCACGTCGACGCTGCGCACGGCGTATCCGTCGATGGCGGCCTGATCGAACCCGGGCAGCGGGCGAACCGTCACCACTTCCTCGGCGCACAACAAACCTTGGGCTTCGGCGATCGCCACCCGAACCGGGCGCGGTGCGACCGCAGCCGCCGTCACTTTGGCCTGCTGCTCCTCGACCGAACGCACTGGTGCCCTTCTCTTCTTGAGCGTTACTCGGAATCAGGCAGCGTGGTCGGTCCAAGACCGAGTCTTTCGACCAGCCACTGCCGCAAGCCCGGACCGTAGTCGTCGCGGTCCAATGCAAAGTCAACAGCAGCCTTGAGATAGCCGCCAGGATTTCCCAGGTCGTGTCGGGATCCGCGATGCACGACAACATGCACCGGATGGCCCTCGTCGATCAACAATGCGATGGCATCGGTGAGCTGCAACTCGCCACCGGCACCCCGCGGAATTCGCTTGAGCGCATCGAAGATCACCCGGTCTAGCAGGTAGCGCCCGGCCGCCGCATAGTTCGACGGCGCATCCTCGGCCTTGGGCTTTTCGACCATTCCCTTGACACGCAACACATTCGGGTTGGCGGCATCGGGGACAATCTCCACGTCGAAGGCGCCGTAGGAACTGATTTCCTCGGGCTTGACCTCGATGGCACACAGCACCGAGCCCCCGCGCTTGGCCCGCACCTTGGCCATCGTCTCCAGCACTCCCCGCGGCCACACCAGGTCATCGGGCAGCAGCACGGCCACCGCGTCCTCGTCGTCATCAAGCACCGGCTCCACACAGCCCACCGCGTGTCCAAGGCCGAGCGGCTCGGCCTGAACCACCGATTGCACCTTGATCAGGGCGGGCGCTCGTCGCACCTTCTCGAGCATCGCGTGCTTTCCACGGTCTTCGAGCGTGCCCTCCAGCACCAGGTCCTCGACGAAGTGCGCGACGACGCCGTCCTTGCCCTCGGAGGTGACGATCACCAAACGTTCGGCACCGGCCTCGGCGGCCTCCTCGGCCACCAGCTCGATGCCGGGAGTGTCCACCACGGGAAGCAGCTCCTTGGGCACCGTCTTGGTAGCCGGTAGAAACCGGGTGCCCAGACCGGCGGCGGGCACCACCGCGGTGCGCGGGATCAACACGTCAGGGGCCGATGAGCCGCTTGCGCGAAGAACATCCGGGTCTGTCATAGCCACTCACCCTAACCACTGACCACGAGATCGCGCTGGCAAGGCGGTACCGTCACGGAATCGGCGATCACCAGAGCACCCCAGAGAACACCAAGGACGCCCTGCGGCAACAGATTGTTCAGGCACGACGGGCGATGTCGCGCACCGATCGCGAAATACAGAACGCCGCACTCGCCGCGCATGTCCTGACCGCAGCCTCGAGGCTTTCGGTGATCGCCGCCTACGTGCCGGTGGGCACCGAGCCAGGTTCGGTACAGATGCTCGACGCCCTGACCGGCCGCGGCATACACGTTCTGCTCCCCGTGGCCCGCAACGACGACACCGGCACACCGGCACCGCTGACCTGGGGACAATACCGCCCGGGGGACCTGGTCGATGCCCCCTTTGGCCTGCGCGAGCCGGCGCCGCCGGTGCTCGGCGCGGCCGCCCTGGCCGACGCCGAACTTGTCGTGATCCCGGCACTCGGGGTGGACAGACGGGGCAACCGATTGGGCCGCGGCGCCGGGTTCTACGACCGGTCGCTCGGGTTCGCCGATGTCTCGGCGGCCCTGGTGACGCCTCTGTATGTCGGCGAGATCCTCGACGAAATCCCGGCGGGACCGTATGACGTGCCGGTGACGCACGCGCTGACCGCCGACGGATTGGTCACACTCGGCTGACGCACGTGGCGTGCCTAGCACTCCAAGCGGTAGAGTGCTAGTGGCGATTCATCTTCCGGAGGTCCCATGCCCACCTATTCCTATGCGTGTGCCGACTGCGGCGACAAGTTCGACATCGTGCAGGCGTTCACCGACGATGCACTGACCGTGTGCCAGAAGTGCTCGGGCACGCTGCGCAAGCTGTTCAACTCGGTGGGCATCGTGTTCAAGGGCAGCGGCTTCTACCGCACCGACAGCCGTTCGGGAAGCGTGGACGCCGCCTCCAAGAGCGATTCCGGTTCCAAGAGTGAATCCAAGTCTTCCTCGGACTCCTCGTCGAACAGTTCCTCGTCGACGTCGAGCACGTCGAGTTCTTCCAGCTCGACCTCCACCGCCACGGCATCCGCCGCAGCCAGCTAGCGAGTTATCCACAGCGAGAAATTCTCTGCTGACGCGCGACGTACGTCGCCCTAGCGTGAGGGCATGGCCCGCTCGCCCCTGGATCCGACTGCGCTGCAGCGCATAACGGCGGCGTTTCGTCCCGACTGGGCCCGAACGGCCCTGGCGCGCCGGATCGCTGCCGCGATTCTGGTGCTCTTCGCAGCCGTCCTTGCACTTCGTCCCGATCCAGCCAACGATCGCACCGACGTTGTGGTAGCCGCCCACGATCTCCCTCCGGGCGCGATTCTGACCGCCGATGATGTGCGACTTGAAAAACGCTCGGCGACAATCCTTCCCGATGGCGCAAGTACCAGTTCCGGAACCGTCGTAGGAGCGACGCTGGCCGGGCCGGTTCGTCGCGGCGAGATGCTGACCGATGTGCGGGTCCTGGGCCCGAGGTTGGCCGAATCGTCCGCGGGCAAGGACGCGCGCATCGTGCCAGTGCCGCTAGCCGATGCCGCCATCGTCGACATGATCCGCGCCGGAGACATCGTCGACATCCTCACCGTCGCCGAACACCAACCGGGCGCGCCGGACACCGCACCGCCCGAGGCCGCGATCCTGGCCACCGGCGCTGTAGTCGTGCTGGTGTCGCCAAAACCCGCCACCAAGGGCGTTGGGACGCAGCGGGTGGTCATGGTCGCACTACAGCCACAGCAGGCTAATCGCGTCGCCGCAACCGCGTTGGTGCAGACGGTAACGCTGACCTTGCGTTAGGGTCAAACCATGCTTAAGGGATTCAGAGATTTTCTGCTACGCGGCAACGTCATCGACCTCGCGGTCGCGGTGGTCATCGGAGCGGCCTTCACCGCACTGGTCACCAAATTCAGCGAAGCCATCATCCAGCCGCTGATCAACCGCATCGGCACGGGCTCCGATTCGGATCAACCAGCCTTGAAGGTCGGCATCGGCGGCGGGCAGTACCTGGACTTCAACGTCCTGATCACCGCCACGATCAACTTCATCCTGATCGCGATCGTCGTCTACTTCCTGATCGTCCTGCCGTACAAGACGCTCAAGGACCGCCTGGAAACCACCGGCGAGGACCCCGCCGCAGCCACCGAGGCCGAGCTTCTGGTCGAGATTCGCGACCTGCTGGCCGAGCAGAAGAAGGCCTCCTAAGGCCTTCTTCTGCTCGAACGAACCCTGCTATTTCATGTCCCAGGTTTCGCCGTAGGTGGTGACGCTGTCACCCGCGGAGCTGATCAACCGAGCGTAGGGGCGAAGCAGAACACCACCGGCCGCCCCCGTCACCGTGCCGTGCGCATTGCTCACCGCGACCGCACCCTTAGGACCAGCCACCGCCACCGAGAAGGTCGCGACCTCCTGAATGCCGGGCCCGTTACCCAGGTCCACGTTGATACCCGCCGACGGCAACAAGTTCGTCGTCTGCACATACGAGGACTCCTGCTGGCCGGCGATCGGCGAGGTGAAGCTCTGCGCCGGGATAGTGGGGCCATTGGGAATCGTTATCGGAGGCGTGTTTATCTGCGGGATTCCGAATCCAATCAGTGTCGACACGTTCGGCGTCGTGTAGTTGAAGTTCAGACCCACACCCAGCGACCAGGGGTAGCCCACCTGATAACCAAGCTCCAACGTGCCCTCGAACGCATCCGCACCCGGACCAGTCACGTCATAGACCGCGCGACCGGAATGGAACCACTCCCGGGTGAGGCGGTTGCGGTCCAACGGAAACACACCGTTCAGGAAGGTATCCCACTGCTGAATTCTCAGCGTGCGCCCCTTGCCGTCAACCAAGGTCAACTCATCATCCAAGCCCGCATGCGCCGTCGCCGTCGTCGCAAACAAAGCAACACAAGCCATGGCTAGCACACCCGCGATGATGCGTAGAGGATCAACAGATCGCCGACTACTACCACTCCACACGTGAAATTCTCCCTCGACCCAGTTACTAGATAGCTAACTCGCTGAGACATTAATACCCCCCATATATGTCCCCAATATTTCAAGAAGGCAAACTGAAGAAGTGGGTTGCCTTTTGACGCATACTGCAATCAGTGCACTACCGGAAGATAACTGGGCCACGTCACAAGACCGAACCCGGTTTAGCGCAAAGAAGCTTCCCTCAACGCATACCGGCCCGGATCGCAACTCGTAGCCAATCCTGAAGACATGCCCGACACCGCAAGATCACCACATACCGCACAGGCATGAGAAGCCCCCGTGGGACGCCCTAGGGGGTTACGGGCATAGGAAACGATCACGGGCCTGCGTCAACAGCCTGCCTCACGTAATCCCCAGGCACTCGGCCGTCCGCGTGGCCCATCATCCACTGAAACAACCCTGCTATTTCATGTCCCAGGTTTCGCCGTAGGTGGTGACGCTGTCACCCGCGGAGCTGATCAACCGAGCGTAGGGGCGAAGCAGAACACCACCGGCCGCCCCCGTCACCGTGCCGTGCGCATTGCTCACCGCGACCGCACCCTTAGGACCAGCCACCGCCACCGAGAAGGTCGCGACCTCCTGAATGCCGGGCCCGTTACCCAGGTCCACGTTGATACCCGCCGACGGCAACAAGTTCGTCGTCTGCACATACGAGGACTCCTGCTGGCCGGCGATCGGCGACCCCGGGATTCCGAATCCAATCAGTGTCGACACGTTCGGCGTCGTGTAGTTGAAGTTCAGACCCACACCCAGCGACCAGGGGTAGCCCACCTGATAACCAAGCTCCAACGTGCCCTCGAACGCATCCGCACCCGGACCAGTCACGTCATAGACCGCGCGACCGGAATGGAACCACTCCCGGGTGAGGCGGTTGCGGTCCAACGGAAACACACCGTTCAGGAAGGTATCCCACTGCTGAATTCTCAGCGTGCGCCCCTTGCCGTCAACCAAGGTCAACTCATCATCCAAGCCCGCATGCGCCGTCGCCGTCGTCGCAAACAAAGCAACACAAGCCATGGCTAGCACACCGACCGCCAAAACACCGCGACGGGCCCAGCCCGATACCTTGCCCAACAGGTTCATTCTGTTCCTATCAAGTCACTCATGGTGAACATGAGAATCTCCTTAGCGACGGACGAATTGACCATAACGGCACGGTGACGCCCCGGCAATCCGAACGAACATTCCGATCCCGTGCGCACCACCAGACTCCGGATACGCCCGTGAGCACGAAGTTAGCCAAACCCCGGATATCCCAAGATTGACGATTAGGCGAACAAAGCATGTACTGAAAAAGCCGCCGACCATCACCGAAGGAACCGACACCCCGGATGGGTATCCGAGCGTCGTCACCAGCAAATTTATGCGTTCGATATGCGGAAATTCGCTATCCGTGATGCGGTGGAACATTATCGCGTAACCATCGATCGCCTTCGGAAATGCCCCGCAAATCGTTCATGTCACGTTCATCTGGCCCCAGGGAAGGCATGATCTGGCCGAAGATCGAGTCGAGACGCGTATTGCTGGTCATTGCTTCACCTTCGGCACATTTATGGCGAAGGTCACAATCCCGCCCCTCCGGGGCCGTCACCCGGTCAGATCTCCAGGCTGGATAGTTGCTCGATGATATGCATGGCCATCGGTGTCAAGGTAGCCATGCCATCGCGCACTGCGGAACGCGTTCCCGCGATGTTGACCACCAAGGTGCTTCCCGAAATGCCCGCCACGCCCCGAGACAGCCCAGCCTCGGTGACGCCGGCCGCCAGACCCGACGACCGAATGGCCTCGGCAATACCGAGCAGCTCGCGGTCGAGCAGCGGCTGGGTGGCCTCGGGAGTGACGTCGCGCGGCGTGACACCGGTGCCGCCCACCGTCACGACCAGATCCACGCCACCGATGACCGCGGTGTTGACGGCGTTCTGAATCTCCGAGAGGTCACCCTCAACCGCCACCACACCGTCGACCACAATTCCGGCCTCCGAAAGCAGCTCGGTGACGAGCGGACCGCTGGTGTCCTGATCACCGTGCGCCGTCCTGTCGTTGACGATGACGACCAGAGATCGCCCCACCGGTCCAGCCTCAAGCTCTGCCATGGAAGCAACGGTAGCCGCTCGCAGGGAGATCTGAGTCATCGGGCGACCTCACCCAGCGTCACATCGGCGGTCTTTTCCGATCCCCCGTTGCCGTCGGTGTACGTGAGCGTCACCTTGTCACCGGGAGCCTTGGATCGCACGGCGGCCACCAGCCCGTCGGCACTATTCACCGGGCGGTTGTCCACCTTGGTGACGACGGCACCGTTGGGCACGCCGGCCTTCTCGGCGGCACCCCCGGCGACCACCTCGACGATCCTGGCGCCCTGGACTTCCTTGTCGTTGCCGACTCGCACTCCCAGCGAGGCGTGGGTGGCGTGGCCGTTGGCAATCAGCTGATCGGCGATGCGCTTGGCCTGGTCGACCGGAATCGCAAAGCCAAGGCCGATCGATCCACCCTGGGTCTCGCCACTGGAATCGCCGCCCATGGTCGCAATGGCCGAGTTGATTCCCACCAGCTCGCCGTTCAGGTTGACCAGCGCACCACCAGAGTTGCCCGGGTTGATGGCCGCATCGGTCTGGATGGCGTCCAGCACGGTGTCCTGGTTACCGGCCTGCCCTGCGGTAAACACCGGACGATTAAGTGAGCTGACGATGCCGGTGGTCACCGTGCCGTCAAGCCCCAGAGGCGAGCCAATCGCGACCACCGACTGGCCCACCACCAAATTCGCAGAGGAGCCGAGCGCGACAGGTGTCAATCCCGAAGCTCCGCCGATCCGAACCACCGCGATATCGGTCCCGGGATCATTGCCCACGACGGTGAAGGGCGCGTTCTTTCCGCCCGCGATGGTGGCGGTGGTCTTGGCGCCGGGCTCCCCCGCCGCCTGCACCACATGCGCGTTGGTGAGCACCAAGCCGTCGGCCGAGAGGATCACCCCGGATCCCTCTTCACTAGATCGGCCCATCACGGTCTCAAGCTTCACGACGCTCGGAAGCACCTTCGCTGCAACCTGTTCCACCGATCCGGCGGGAAGCGAGGCGACCGGCTGCGCAGCAGGTGGACGTCCCGGAGAGATGGGTGTCAGGCCGGTGCTGCTGGTGGACACGGGTGCGCGGTGTTGACGGTCGGCGACCACGGCACCCACCGTGCCACCCAGACCGCCGGAGACCAGCGCCAGAGCCACGGCACCGACTACGAGACCACCGTTGCTTCGGCCCTTGGGCTGCTGCGGCTGGCGCGGCGGCTGCTGAGCCGGACGCTGCTGGTTCGGCTGCTGTGGCGGATAACCGTACGCCTGCCCCTGGTAGTGGTAACCGGACTGCGCGTGATGGGTCGGCGCGTGATGCCCAGGCTGCCCCGAATACGGGCCCGACGGCCGATATGCCCAGCCGCCGTGGGGGTCGTTGGTCATAGCTGCTTCCTCACAAGTCCTTCATAGGCGTTCATGATCGTCTAGTTCGGGTGCCACGCTGCCGGAGCGGACTGAGAATCCACTGAGATCTCCCTCGCGTTTGACACAGAGTTCCGGCGGCCGGTCGTATCACCCATGTTGGGCGGTCCGACGGGTCCGGGACGACCCGGAAGGAGCACGTGCATGGATGTTCCCGGGGCCGGATCACCATCGACCACCGCACCGGGCTCTGTCTCCTCAACCTTAATGGCGCCACCATGTTTGAGCACAACCTGTTTCACGATGGCCAACCCCAACCCGGATCCCGGCATGCCCCGCGCCGGGGTGGCCCGGTAGAACCGTTCGAAGACCAGATCCCTTTCGGCGGGCGGGATCCCGGGACCGCGGTCGGAGATCACCAGTTCGGCGTGTGCGGCGTCGACCTGAGCCAGACGCACCGAGACCGTGGTGCCCGATGGGCTCCACTTCGCGGCGTTGTCGAGCAGATTCAGAACCGCTCGCGACAACCCCGCCGCATCGCCGTACACCTGCCAGGGCTGCAAAATGACATCGAATTCGATGTCATTGCGGCGGCGGCGAACTCGCTCCAGCGCTCCTTCCACCACCTCGACCAAGTCGACCGGCTCGTGCACGATGTCGGCACCGTCGCCGCGCGCCAAGTCAACCAAATCGCCCACCAGGGTGGACAATTCCTCGATTTGGGCGATCACATCTTGCTGTAGGGCCTGCATCTCTTCGTCGGGAAGACGCGGAGCGCCCGGCTGCATGGCGGCCATCAACAACTCGGTATTGGTGCGCAACGAGGTCAATGGGGTGCGCAGCTCGTGGCCCGCATCGGTCACCAGTCGTGCCTGGCGATCCCGCGACTCCGCCAGGGCGCGCAGCATCGTGTTGAAGCTGATGGTGAGTCGAGCCAACTCGTCGCTGCCAGTGACCGCGATCGGACGTAGATCATCGGTTCTGGCCACACGCTCGGCCGCGTCGGTGAGCCTGGCCACCGGGCGCAAGCCGGTACCGGCCACCATGGCTCCGGCCGCGGCCGCCACCGCGACACCCACACCACCGACGATCAACAACACCCAGCCCAGCCGCCGCAACACGGTATCGGTGGGATCGAGCGATTTGGCCATGATCAACGTGCTGCCGTTGTCGAGCTGAAGAGCAAGCACGCGTTGATGATTGACGGTGCGCAGAGACTGTTCCAGCTCGCCGCGGGTCACCGCCTGCTCGGGCGCTCCGTAGGGAATGGTCTGCCCCTGCTGAGTCGCCGAGAACGTGATGAGCCCCGGGAAGATCAGCTTGGCGTTGACATCGGCCGAATACGCGGTGCCCTCGATGGCGCGCCGCGGGTCCACCGATAACAACCCACTGCCGATGAGCAGATTGGCCCGGTCGTTGAGCTGCTTGTCGACATCGCGATACAGCGCCGTGGACACCAACAGGTACGAGGCAACGGCCATCAGCACCACGACCATCGCCACCATGGACATCGCGAGCAGCATCACACGCCAGCGCAGCGATACCGATGAGCTGGTTGCCCGCAGCGGAGAGAACATTGCAGAGGTAGGTCTGCGCATTCGTAGTGTCGCCATGGGGATTAGGGAGGGGTCTCCCGCAGCACATAGCCGACACCGCGCACGGTGTGGATGAGCCGGAGCTCCCCTTCGGCCTCCGTCTTGCGCCGCAGATAGCCGACGTACACCTCGAGGGCGTTACCCGAGGTCGGGAAGTCGAAGCCCCACACCTCTTCGAGGATGCGGCTGCGCGTGAGAACCCGTCGGGGGTTGGCCATGAGCATTTCCAGCAGCGCGAACTCGGTGCGCGTGAGGCTGATCGACCGGGCGCCGCGGTGCACTTCGCGGGTGACGGGGTCGAGCGTCAGGTCACCGAAGCTCAGGGTGGCGGCATCCGCCGACTCGTCGACGGTGGTCCGGCGCAACAACGCACGCATCCGGGCCAGCAGCTCCTCCAACGCGAAGGGCTTGGGCAGGTAGTCGTCGGCACCCGCGTCGAGACCGGCGACCCGCTCCGAGACCGAGTCGCGGGCGGTCAGCACCAAAATCGGCAGATCGTCTCCGGTGCTGCGCAAGCGACGACACACTTCGAGGCCGTCGAGCTTGGGCATCATCACGTCGAGAACCAACGCGTCCGGACGGTCGTTAGCGATGACGTTCAACGCATCGACACCGTCCTCGGCAAGATCCACCGAGTACCCGTTGAAGGACAGAGAACGCCGCAACGATTCGCGCACGGCACGATCGTCATCGACTACAAGAATTCGCACAGGCACCAGTGTTAACCGTGCGGCTGAGATATTACTGAGGATGCCTGAGATTCAGTCCCGGCGCGTTCAGCGACGGTCGAGATCGATGAGCCCGAGGCGGGCAGCCTTGAGCAGACGACGGGGAACCTTGTGGTTCTGTCCGCCGACAGTGACGTTGACCAGCTCAGTGGCGGTGGCCTTCCACTGCGAGCGCCGGCTACGGGTGTTCGAGCGGGACATTCTCCGCTTGGGGACGGCCATGGTCGCGCCCTCTCCTTATTTCTCAGGTTTCTGTGTCATTCGTCCGCGCCGCGCCAACATGTTGGGCGCAACGAGCGACAATCAGGACACGATAGCCGGTAGCGGACATGAGCTGCAAATTTGCCCCATTCAATCCGCGCCGACACGCCGCGTCGCGGCGGATGCTTTTCGCATTTTCTCACCATAAGACGGCGTGTCGACGGGGCTGCCAGGGCTCGGCCAACCACTTGGTTGGACCACTCGATTGACGTTTCGAGGGGTGGGGTAATTTAGCAGCGCACGAGCAGTCGATACCGACCTCGAGAGGACCACCGTGACCACTGCGCCGGTACGAATCGGAAACTGTTCAGGCTTTTACGGGGACCGAATATCGGCCATGTACGAGATGCTCACCGGCGGCGAGCTCGACTATCTGACCGGCGACTATCTGGCCGAGCTGACGATGCTCATCCTCGGCCGCGACCGTGCCAAGGCTCCCGAGCGCGGCTACGCCAAGACCTTCCTGCGCCAGCTCGAGCAGTGCCTCGGCCTGGCCCAGGACAAGGGCGTGAAGATCGTCGCGAACGCCGGCGGACTCAACCCCGCGGGTCTGGCGGACGCCATCCGGGCGCTCTCCGAGAAACTCGGCATCCCCACCAACGTCGCGCACGTCGAGGGCGACGACCTACTACCCCGCGCCGCGGAGCTCGGACTGGGTTCACCGCTGACCGCCAATGCCTACCTCGGCGCCTGGGGCATCGTCGAATGCCTCAATTCCGGCGCCGAGGTCGTGGTCACCGGCCGGGTGACCGACGCCTCGGTGATCGTCGGTCCCGCCGCCGCGCACTTCGGGTGGCGCCGCGACGACTACGACAGGCTCGCCGGTGCTGTCGCCGCCGGCCACATCATCGAGTGCGGCACCCAGGCCACCGGAGGCAACTACGCCTTCTTCACCGAGATCGCGGACCTCTCACATGCCGGCTTCCCGCTGGCCGAGGTGCACGAGGACGGATCCTGCGTGATCACCAAACACGCGGGTACCGGCGGCGCGGTCAGCGTGGGCACCGTCACCGCACAGCTGCTCTACGAGATCACCGGGGGCCGGTACGCCAACCCGGATGTGACCACCCGGATCGACAGCATCGAGCTGAGCCAGGAGGGCCCGGACCGAGTACGCGTCTCGGGCGTGACGGGCGAGGCGCCGCCACCGGACCTCAAGGTATCGCTGAATGCCTTGGGCGGCTTCCGTAACCAGATGACGTTCGTGTTGACCGGTCTCGATATCGACGCCAAGGCAGACCTGACCCGCAAGCAGCTGGAGTCTTCGATGACCTCGGCGCCCGAGGACATTCAGTGGACTCTGGGCCGCACCGATCACCCGAACGCCGACACCGAGCAGGCCGCCAGCGCACTGCTGCACGTCATGGTGCGCGACTCCGACCCCAACAAGGTCGGCCGCCAGTTCTCCAACGCCGCGGTGGAGCTGGCCCTGGCGAGCTACCCCGGCTTCCACGTCACCACACCCCCCAAGGAGGGCGAGCCGTACGGCGTGTTCACTCCGGGATATGTGCCCGCGGAGAAGGTTCCGCATGTGGCGGTGCTCGCCGACGGTTCCCGGATCGACATCGCGCAGGCCTCACAGACGCTGCCGCTCGCCGATGCTCCCGCGACCGCACTGCCCGAGCCGCTGCCCACCGGGTCGGTCCGTCGGGTTCCCCTGGGAACCATCGCCGGAGCCCGTAGTGGCGACAAGGGCGGCAGCGCCAACGTCGGTGTCTGGGTCCGCACCTACGAGGAATATCGTTGGCTTGCACATGCTTTGACGGTTGACACGCTGCGAGAGCTGTTACCGGAAACCGAACAATTGGAGATTGCACGCTATCTACTGCCCAAGCTTCGGGCCGTGAACTTCGTCATCCAAGGAATCCTCGGCAAGGGTGTGGCCTATCAGGCCCGGTTTGACCCGCAGGCCAAAGGCATTGGCGAATGGTTGCGTTCCCGCGAGATCGACATCCCCGAATCCCTGTTAGAAGGAAAGTGACCGCCGTGAATTCTTGGAACACGCCCGAGCGTAAGGCGCTTCGGGAGACGGTGCGCGACTTCGCCGAGCGCGAGATCCTGCCGAATGTCACCGAGTGGGAACGTGAGGGCCTGCTCCCCCGCGAATTGCACCGCAAGGCAGGCGATTTAGGCTTGCTCGGGCCGGGCTCGCCCGAGGAGGTCGGCGGCGGGGGCGGCGATGCCATCGACCCGGTGATCGTGTGTGAGGAACTGCATTACGCGGGCGTGCCCGGTGGTGTGTTTGCCTCCCTGTTCACCTGCGGAATCTCCACACCGCACATGATCGCCTCCGGGGATCAGCGGCTCATCGACAACTATGTGAAGCCCACCCTGGCCGGTGACCTGATCGGCTCGCTGGCCATCACCGAGCCCGGCGGCGGGTCCGATGTCGGGCACCTGACCACATCGGCCAAGCGGGATGGCGATCACTACATCGTCAACGGCGCCAAGACCTTCATCACGTCCGGCGTGCGCGCCGACTATGTGGTGACAGCGGTCCGCACCGGCGGACCGGGCGCGGCAGGGGTCTCGCTGCTGCTGATCGACAAGGACACACCGGGATTCGAGGTGGCCCGCCGTCTGGAGAAGATGGGCTGGCGCTCCTCGGACACCGCCGAGCTGTCCTTCACCGACGTGCGCGTCCCCGCCGAGAACCTGGTGGGCGCCGAGAACACCGGCTTCGCACAGATTGCCGGCGCTTTCGTATCGGAACGCATCGGTCTTGCAGCCCAGGCATACGCGAGCGCGCAGCGCTGCCTGGACCTGACGGTGGAATGGTGCCGGAACCGGGAAACCTTTGGACGCCCGCTCATTTCCCGACAGTCCGTGCAGAACACACTCGCGGAGATGGCACGCCGTGTCGATGTCGCGCGGGTGTACACGCATGCACTGGTCGACCGTGCGATCGCCGGCGAGACCAACCTGATCGCCGAAGTCTGCTTTGCCAAGAACACCGCCGTGGAGGCCGGTGAATGGGTGGCCCACCAGGGCGTACAGTTGTTCGGAGGCATGGGGTACATGTCCGAGAGCGAGATCGAACGCCAGTACCGCGATATGCGCATCATCGGGATCGGTGGCGGCACCACGGAGATCCTCACCTCGCTGGCCGCCAAGCTCTTGGGGTACCAGTCATGACCATCCTGCGCACCGCCGTCAACACCAACTCGCCCGAATACGTGGCCGCGGCCGAGGCCATGCAGATCAAGCTGGCCGAGGTCAATGCCGAGACCGCGAAGGCTCTGGCCGGGGGCGGTGACAAATACGTTGCCCGACACCACGAACGCGGCAAGCTGCTGGCACGAGAGCGCATCGAGCTGCTGATCGACCCCGACTCCCCATTCCTGGAGCTGTGTCCGCTCGCAGCGTGGGGCAGCGATTTCACCGTCGGCGCCTCGCTGGTCACCGGCATCGGCGTGGTCGAGGGTGTCGAGTGCATGATCGTGGCCAACGACCCCACCGTCAAGGGTGGCACCAGCAATCCCTGGACACTGCGCAAGGTGCTGCGGGCCAACGATATTGCCTTCAAAAACCGGCTACCCGTGATCTCACTGGTGGAATCCGGCGGCGCGGACCTACCCACCCAGAAGGAAGTCTTCGTCCCCGGCGGGCAGATGTTCCGCGATCTCACTCGGCTCTCGGCTGCGGGCATACCGACGATCGCCCTGGTCTTCGGCAACTCGACCGCCGGTGGCGCCTACATCCCCGGTATGTCCGATCACGTGGTGATGATCAAGGAGCGCTCCAAGGTGTTCCTGGCCGGCCCGCCGCTGGTCAAGATGGCGACCGGCGAGGAGTCCGACGACGAATCCCTGGGTGGCGCCGAAATGCACTCGCGTGTTTCCGGTTTGGGCGACTACCTGGCGGTCGACGAACAGGACGCCGTGCGCCTGGGCCGGCAGATCGTGTCACGCCTGAACTGGGTGAAGAAGGGTCCCAAGCCCGCGGCGGTGATCGAACCGGTCGCCGCCCAAGAGGAGCTCATCGGGATCGTGCCCGGGGATCTACGCATCCCGTTCGATCCGCGCGAGGTCATCGCACGGATCGTGGACGGTTCCGAGTTCGACGAGTTCAAGGAGCAGTACGGCTCCTCGCTCGTGACCGGCTGGGCCCGGCTGCACGGGTACCCGATCGGAATCCTGGCCAACGCGCGCGGGGTGCTCTTCAGCGAGGAGGCACAGAAGGCCACCCAGTTCATCCAGTTGGCCAATCAGACCAACACGCCACTTCTCTTCGTGCACAACACCACCGGCTATATGGTGGGCAAGGAATACGAAGAGGGCGGCATGATCAAGCACGGCTCGATGATGATCAATGCCGTGTCGAACTCAACCGTTCCGCATCTGTCCCTGATCGTCGGCGCCTCCTACGGCGCCGGGCATTACGGCATGTGTGGCCGCGCGTATGACCCTCGCTTCCTGTTCGCTTGGCCCAGCGCCAAGTCGGCGGTGATGGGCGGCACTCAGCTGGCGGGCGTCATCTCCATCGTCAGCCGTGCCGCCGCGGCGGCACGGGGTCAGACCGTCAACGAGGACGCCGATGCCGCGATGAAGGCGGCCATCGAGGCACAGATCGAGGCCGAGTCGCTACCCATGTTCATGTCCGGGCGGCTGTACGACGACGGGGTGATCGATCCCCGCGACACCCGGGCAGTGCTCGGTATGTGCCTGTCCGCCATTGCCAATGGACCCATCGAGGGGACGTCGAACTTCGGCGTCTTCCGGATGTGAGGTTAGGAATCCGATGACTATCACCTCCGTTCTGGTCGCCAACCGCGGCGAGATCGCCCGCCGCGTCTTCGCCACCTGCCGCAAGCTCGGGTTGGGCACCGTCGCCGTCTACTCGGACGCTGACGCCGACAGCCCCCATGTGTCCGAGGCCGACGCCGCAGTCCACCTGCCGGGCACCTCCAGTGCCGAGACCTATCTGCGCGGTGAGCTCATCATCGCCGCGGCCAAGGCGGCCGGTGCCGACGCCATCCATCCCGGCTACGGGTTCCTTTCCGAAAATGCCGATTTCGCGCGAGCGGTGGCCGATGCCGGTCTGGCCTGGATAGGCCCGCCGGTCGCCGCCATCGAGTCGATGGGTTCGAAGATCGAGTCCAAGAAGCTCATGGATGCGGCGGGGGTGCCCGTGCTCGGTCAGCTGAACCCGGACTCCGTGACCGCGGCGCAGCTCCCGGTGCTTGTGAAGGCCTCCGCCGGCGGCGGCGGGCGCGGTATGCGCATCGTCTCCGAACTCGGCAAGCTTCCTGGCGAAATCGCTGCCGCACAACGAGAAGCCCAGGCCGCTTTCGGCGATCCGACCGTCTTCTGCGAACGCTACCTGGGCACCGGCCGGCACATCGAGGTGCAGGTGATGGCCGATACCCACGGCACGGTGTGGGCCGTCGGCGAGCGTGAATGTTCCATCCAGCGCCGTCATCAGAAGGTCATCGAGGAGGCCCCCTCACCCTTGGTGACCCGAATCAACGGCATGCGTGAGCGCCTGTTCGAGGCATCGCGTACCGCCGCCGCGACCATCGGATACGTCGGTGCCGGGACCATGGAATTCCTGGCCACCGAGGACGGCGAGTTCTTCTTTCTGGAGATGAACACCCGTCTGCAGGTGGAGCATCCGGTGACCGAGTGCACCACCGGGCTGGACCTGGTCGCACTGCAGATCCACGTGGCGGACGGCGGCGAGCTGCCCGCCGAGCCCCCTGCCATTCATGGCCACTCGATCGAGGCTCGCCTGTACGCGGAAAATCCCGCGGCGGGGTGGCAGCCCCAAAGCGGCACCGTGCAGCGCTTCGACATACCCGGTGCCACCGCGGAATTTCACGTTCCCGGCCATCCGGGACGCAATGGGGTTCGCCTGGACTCGACCATCGTCAACGGCAGCGTGGTGTCGGTGCACTACGACCCGATGCTCGCCAAGGTCATCACGGTCGCACCGACGCGCACCGAGGCCGCGCGGCTATTGGCGTCGACGCTGGAGCGTGCCCGGATACACGGGCTGACCACCAACCGTGACCTGTTGGTCAATGTGTTGCGTCACCCGTCGTTCCTCGACGGCGACACCGACACGTCGTTCCTGGACAAGCATGGGCTCGATACCCTGGCTAAACCCCTCGCCGACGAAGCCGCGCACCAGTATTCGGCGCTTGCCGCGGCCCTTGCCCATGCGGCCGCGAATCGGGCCTCGGCGGTGGTCTGCGCCGCGCTTCCCAGTGGCTGGCGCAACCTGGCGTCCGGATTCCAGACCAAGGAGTACGGCGACAGCGGCGGAGCCATCCACAGCGTCCGATACCGGCTGACCCGCTCCGGCCTGGAACTCGACGGAGACTGGCCATCCATCGAGTTGGTCTCCGCCACAACAGATCATGTAGCCCTTGTCCTGGACGGGGTGCGTCGCAGTTTCCATGTTTCCAGCTACGGAGACACCGTCGACGTCGACTCCCCGCTCGGTCCGGTGGCGTTGACCGTGGTACCCCGTTTTACCGACCCCAGCACCGAGGTGGCGGCAGGCTCGCTCATCGCCCCGATGCCGGGTGTGGTGCTGCGCCTAGGTGCCGCGGTGGGAGACACCGTGATCGCCGGCACGCCCATCGTCTGGCTGGAGGCCATGAAGATGGAACACACGATCGTCGCGCCCGCCGACGGCGTTGTCGAGATCCTCAATGTCGAGCCGGGACAACAAGTCGAGCTCGGAACCGTACTTGCTCAGCTGGCCGCCGAGGCCAACACAAAAGGAGAGCCATCATGACCGTCATCAACCCGTACACCGAGTCCGACGAGCGCAAGGCATTGCGTCAGGCCGTCGCCGCTCTTGCCACAAACTACGGTCACGAGTATTACCTGGAGAAGGCGAAGACCCACGAGCCGCTGGCTGAATTGTGGGATGAAGCAGGAAAACTCGGCTTCCTGGGCGTCAACATTCCGGAGGAGTACGGCGGCGGCGGCGCCGGCATGTATGAGCTCGGACTGGTGTTCGAGGAACTTTCGGCCGCAGGCTGTCCGCTGCTGTTGATGGTCGTCTCCCCCGCCATCAATGCCACCATCATCGCCCGATACGGCACCGACGCGCAGAAGAAGGCCTGGCTCCCGGCAATGGCCGAGGGCAGTTTCAAAATGGCCTTCGCGATCACCGAGCCCGACGCCGGCTCCAACTCGCACAACATCATCACCACGGCCAAGCGCGACGGTGGCGACTGGATTCTCAACGGACGCAAGGTGTACATCTCCGGCGTCAACGAGGCCAATGCGGTGCTGGTGGTGGCCCGCACCGAGGAGGCGAAGACCGGCAAGCTCAAGCCGGCTCTGTTCGTCGTGCCGACCGACACCAAGGGGTTCGAGTACACCCCCATCGACATGCAGTTGACGCTGCCAGAACAGCAGTTTCAGGTGTTCCTGGATGATGTGCGAGTGCCCGGGGATGCGCTGGTCGGCTCCGAGGACGCCGCGCTGATGCAGCTATTCGCCGGTCTGAACCCGGAACGAATCATGGGTGCCGCCAGTGGCGTTGGTTTGACCCGACTCGCACTGAACAAGACGACCGAGTACGTCAAGACCCGCCAGGTGTGGAAGACGCCGATCGGCGCGCACCAGGCCATCGCCCACCCCTTGGCCGAAATCAAGGTCGAGTTGGAGTTGGCGAAACTCATGATGCAGAAGGCCGCCACGCTCTACGACTGCGGCGACGACTGGGGTGCTGCCGAGGCGGCCAACATGGCCAAGTACGCGGCCGCCGATGTGGCGTGCCGTGCCGCCGACCGCGCCGTGCAATCGCTGGGCGGCAACGGATTGACCACCGAATACGGGGTCGCACCGCTGTTGAACCTGTCACGCTTCGGACGTATCGCCCCGGTGAGCCGCGAGATGATCCTCAACTTCGTGGCGCAGACGTCCCTTGGCCTGCCCCGTTCGTACTAAGGAAAGGACCCGCCGAATGGCGAACGAATCCCGGACCTTGGTCCAGTACGACATCGAGGGCCGCGCCGCCCGCCTGACGCTCGACTCGCCGCACAACCGTAATGCGTTGTCCAGCGGGCTGGTACGACAACTGCGGGAGGGACTGCAGCGGGCTGCAGCCGACAAGACGGTGCGCGCCGTGGTGCTCTCCCACACCGGCAACACCTTCTGCGCGGGCGCCGACCTCTCGGAAAGCACAGGGGCTTCATCCGATCCCCAGGACATCGCCAAGGATCGGGCCGGCCAGCTCACCGCGTTGCTGCGCGACATCCTGGAGCTGCCACTGCCGGTTGTCGTCGCGGTGAACGGCCATGTGCGGGCCGGCGGCTTCGGCCTGGTGGGCGCCGCAGACATTGCAGTGGCGGGACCGGAAAGCACCTTCGCTCTGACCGAGGCGCGCATCGGCGTGGCGCCCTCGATCATCTCGCTGACACTGTTGCCCCGGCTCACCGGACGAGCAGCCGCACGCTACTTCGTCACCGGCGAGAAGTTCGATGCTCGAGTGGCCGCCGAGATCGGATTGGTGACCACGTCCGTCGACAGCCCCGAGGCCGTCGAAGCGGCGGTCACGTCGTTGGTGGATGACATCGCGCTCGGTTCACCGCAGGGGCTGGCCGAATCGAAGAGGCTCACCACCGCACCGATCCTCGCCGATTTCCACGCGCGGGCAGTCGAGTTGACCGAAACCTCGGCGCGTTTGTTCGTCTCGCCGGAGGCGCAGGAGGGCATGTTGGCGTTCCTGCAGAAGCGTCCTCCCGCCTGGCAGGTGTGAACCAGTCGGCACAACGTGGGTAGTGCGCTGAGCAACACGAATGAACCGCGTGCCTTTAAGCGCCGTTCGTCGTAGGCTCGGCGGTGATGAGCAACCTCCCTGAGCGGGTTACCGCATCGATGCGGGCCGCAGACGCCGATCGCATGCGTGTCGCGCAGCTGTTATCCGATGCCGCCGCGCAGGGCCGGCTGGAGCTCTCTGAATTCGAGGAGCGCCTCAAGAAGGTGTACTCGGCAAACACTTATGGTGAGCTTGATCAGCTCAGCGCGGATCTGCCGGCGATCGCCACGTCCCAGGTTCGGGGTCAAGACAGCAAGCCAGCACCGTCGACGGTGCTCATGGCGATCATGAGTGGTTTCGAGCGGCGTGGACGCTGGAACGTACCCGGCAAGCTCACTTCATTCGCGCTGTGGGGCGGCGGCGTGTTGGATCTGCGCTACGCCGACTTCACCTCGAATGAGGTTGAGATCCGCTCCTTCTCCATCATGGGCGGACAGACGATCTTGTTACCGCCGGAGGTCAACGTGGACGTCAAGGGCATCGCGGTGATGGGTGGCTTCGATCACTCGGCGAGCGGCAATGGCGTGCAGGGCGCTCCGCACGTGACGGTCAGAGGTTTCTCGCTGTGGGGTGGTGTGAACGTCAAGCGGAAGCGGCGCAAGCGGCGCGAGTCGCTGGAAGAGCGCTAGCGAGATCCACGGCGCCGCCCAACGCGATATCCCGTCCACGAGCCACAAGGTGAGTTCTCTGCGCGCCCGCGACACATTCCACCACTCCGGGGTACGCCCAGCCGAACACCGCATCCGCAGGAGGAGCTCCGGTGCGCAACGCGGCCACCTTCGGCGCGCACAGTTACCTATGCCGGCCGGGCGGAACCCCGGAAAATGATCTTCGGGCATCAGATGTCCTACATCCCGCAAACGATCAGCGCGACGGCTACGCTCCGGTCGCGGACAGTTCCCAGGCCCCGGTTCCGGTCAGCTCCAACCGCGACTGATGATGGCGGTCGATCGTCGACCTGTGCCCCACACTGACCACCACGCTCGCGGGTAGGCGCTTGCGGACCAACGCATACATCGCGTCCTCCAGCCCCTCGTCCAGCGCCGAGGAAGATTCGTCGAGGAACACCACCCGGGGCCGCACCAGCAGCACCCGCGCGAAGGAAACCCGCTGCTGCTCCCCCAGTGAGAGCACGGCCGCCCAGTCCGCCTCGTCGTCAAGTCGTTCGGTCAGGTGACCCAGCGAGACGTCGCGCAGGCTCTGCTTCAGCTCGTCGTCCGAAACTTCCTCGACTGGAAGCGGATACACAACCGATTCACGCAGGTTGCCCAGCGGAAGATAGGGCAGTTGCGGCAGGAACAAGGTCGCCCATCCGTCGGGGCGCGCCACCAATCCGGAAGTCTGCGGCCACAGCTGAGCCAGGCTGCGCAGCAGGGTGGTCTTCCCGCAGCCCGACGGCCCCTTCACCACGACGCTGCCTCCCGGGGCCAGTGCCAGGTTGAGGTCGGTGATCATGTCCTGCCCCTGCAGGTTTCGCACCCCCACATCGGTGAGGGTCAGGGTGTCGTCCGCATCGGTCACGGCGATGCGGGGCAACTCACGTGCTCGATGATCGCTGTCCAGCATCTGATCGATACGCAGCAGGGCCGCGCGGTAGACGGTGAACTCGTCATAGGCGTCCCGGAAGAAGGACATTGCGCCACAGACATTTCCGAATGCAGACACGGTCTGCAGTAGATCACCGACCTTGATCTGGCCGGAGAAGAATCGAGGCGCCTGCACCGCGTAGGGAATCATCCCGGTGGTCACATCGCCTACGCCCCGGTTCCATCCGTTCAGGCGCAGTTGCGCGAACACGATACGCCACATGTTGGCGATGATCTCGTTGAATCGCGAATGCAACAACCTGCGTTCACGCTCGCCACCACGGTAGAACGCCACCCGTTCCGCGCTGTCGCGCAGCCGCACCAGCGCATAGCGGAAACTCGCGCCGAACCGTTCGTTCAAGAAGTTCAACCGCACCAGCGGACGCCCGATCCAAAACGCGATGACGGTTACCGCGATCGAGAAGATGAAGGCGATGAACACCATGGCCCGGGGAATCACGTAACCCCACAGCTGCAACGGACCCGACAGCTGCCACAGCACCCCGGTGAACATGACGATCAGCAGTGTCTTGTTCATCGCGCCGAGGGTCAGATCCACCGACATAGTGGTGTGGGTCTCGACATCGTTCTGGATGCGCTGGTCGGGGTTCTCCACCGGCGGCTCCAGAAACCGGTTGCGGTAGAAGGCGTCCTTGCTCATCCAGTCGTCGACCAAGCGCATGTTCAGCCACACCCGCCAGCGGATGGCGAACACCCTGCGCAAGAACAGATCCACCACCGTGTACGTCACCGTGAGCACTACCAGGATGCCGCTGATCGCGAACGACGTGAAGAACGCCTGCCGCGCGTCGGCCAGCAGCGGTGAGTCATGCGTGACAAGGGCCTCCGAGGCGACCTGCAGTGCATTCATCAAGTCCTTGTACTGATAGGTGAAGATCACCGCCACCCGGGCCATGTACACCGTGTGCCACATGATGAAGGCAAGCAGCACCCAGGTGCGCCAGGTGTCACGCCCCCAGAAAAAGGGTGCGTTCACCCGCCAGAACTGTTGTCCCCATTGGGTGCAACGAGCAATGATGACGGCCACCGCCAGAAACACCAGCAGGGTGATGGCCCAGGCCTGCAGCGTCCACACCAGCGAGCGCAGTGGCTCGCCCGGCCAATCCAAACTGGGCTGAACCATCGGCTCCCCTTCGAATAGTCCTTAAGGTGCCACTAATGCGCGAAGTGGCGTGCACCACTGGTGTACAACGTGATTCCCGCAGCCTTGGCAGCGTCGGCCACCAGCTCGTCACGCATCGACCCGCCCGGGTGCACGATCGCGCGCACTCCGGCGTCCGTCAGCACCTCCAGGCCGTCGGGGAACGGAAAGAAGGCATCGGAGGACGCCACCGCGCCGGCGACCCGATCGCCACCGCGAGACACCGCAAGCCGTGCCGCATCCACCCGGTTCACCTGACCCATTCCGACGCCGATGGTGGCACCGCCGGAGGCGATGACGATGGCGTTGGATTTAACTGCTCGGCCGGCCTTCCACGCGAACGCCAAGTCGGCCAAGGTGTCCGCATCGGCGGCGGTACCGGCCACCAGCGTCCAGTTCGCCGGATCGTCGCCCTCGGCATCGAGCACGTCACGCTCCTGCACCAGCAGGCCACCGGTGATCTGGCGCCACTCGGTGCTGCCCGACTGGGGCTGGGCGGCGCGCAGGAGGCGCACGTTCTTCTTGCGGCTCAACACCTCCACCGCGCCGTCGGCGTAACCCGGGGCGACGATCACCTCGGTGAAGATGTCGGCGATGCGCTCGGCCATCTCCACGCTCACCTCACGGTTGACGGCGATCACACCGCCAAAGGCGCTCAACGGGTCACACTCGTGAGCCTTGAGATGGGCGTCGGCAATGGAGATGTCCGACACGGCGATTCCGCACGGGTTGGCGTGCTTGATGATGGCGGCGCATGCCTTGTCCTGATCCCACGCGGCACGCCACGCGGCATCGGCATCCGTGTAGTTGTTGTACGACATCTCTTTTCCGTGCAGTTGCTCGGACTGCGCCAGGCCATGCCCCGCGGCGCCGACGTACAGGGCCGCCTGCTGATGCGGATTCTCGCCGTAGCGCAGCACCGCCGAGCGGTTCCACGTCCCACCGATCCACGAGGGCAGCGTCGCGTCCTCGGGTTCCGCGACGCCGGACAACCAGCCCGCGACAGCCACGTCGTACTCAGCAGTATGACGGAATGCCTTGGTCGCCAGAACCTTCCGTGCCTCCAAGGTGAATCCACCGGCGTTGACGGCGGCCAGCACCTCACCGTATGAGGCGGGGTCCACGACAACCGCGACACTCGGGTGGTTCTTGGCGGCGGCACGCACCATCGAGGGACCGCCGATGTCGATCTGTTCGACGCACTCGTCCTCGGAGGCACCCGAGGCCACCGTGGCGGCGAACGGGTACAGGTTGACCACCACCAGCTCGAAACCCTTGACGCCCAGCTCTTCGAGCTGCGTCAGGTGCTCCTCGCGCCGGGTGTCAGCCAAGACACCGGCGTGCACGTGTGGGTGCAGGGTCTTGACCCGACCGTCCAGAACCTCCGGGAACCCGGTAACCTCCTCCACCGGGGTCACCGGAATCGATGCGGCGGCAATGGTTTTTGCGGTGGAGCCGGTGGATACCAGTTCCACCCCGGCCGCGTGCAGCCCGCCGGCGAGCTCTTCCAGTCCGGTCTTGTCGTAGACGCTGATCAATGCCCGCCGTACGGGTCGCTGCGTACTCACTTGATGGAGGCCCTTCTTCCGTTCCATGTCAAACCTCTGGTGGCCACTGAGGCCAGCACGTCTACCAACAGTGCCCGTTCCACGACTTTGATGCGCTCATGCAGGCTCGCCTCGTCGTCGTCCCCGTTCACGGCGACGGGCCGCTGGGCAAGAATCGGCCCGGTATCCATCCCGGCGTCGACCAGATGCACGGTGCAACCGGTCACCTTGACCCCATGGGCCAGGGCGTCGGGCACGGCGTGTGCGCCGGGAAAGGACGGTAATAGCGCCGGATGGGTGTTGATCACCCGGCCCAGGTACTGCGAAAGAAACTGCGGTCCAAGGATCTTCATGAATCCGGCGGAGACAACGAGGTCGGGCCGGTGCATCGCGGTGGCTTCGGCGATCGCGGCGTCCCATTGTTCGCGGGAGTCGTAATCGCCGAGGCGCACCGTGTAGCTGGGGAGATGTGCCTCAGCCGCGATGTCCAGGGCGGCGCATTGCCGGTCGGTACCCACGGCGACGATCCGGGCGGGGAACTCGCCTGCGGTCGCGTCGAGCAGGGAGCGCAGCAGGGTACCGGCGCCGGAAGCAAGGACGACGACCCGCGCGGGAGCCGAGGGGGCGATATCGACCGACTGGGCGGGCGTCGATGAGCCGCTTGCGCGCAGAGGATCTGGTACCGACACGCCGCTGAGCGTAGCCGGACGGGTCACTTGGCAGGTTCCGGAGGGTCGCTGGGGTCGCCCTCGGGATCAACCCCGGGCTCCGTTTCCGATTCGATCCCGGAATCCGGGTCCGACTCAGGTTCGGCCGCTGCCTCGGGTTCTGATTCCCGCTCTGGCTCTGGCTCCGGCTGTGGTTCGGGTTCGGGTTCGGGTCGCGCCCTCGCGGGCAGCCGAGTGGCTCCGCCCAGCATGAATACGGTCAGCAGCCCGATGACCAGGAACCAAAAGAACACGCCGGGGCCAAAGGTGCCCTGGTCGATCCCCAGGCGTCCGAAGTTCCCCAGCTGACCGCCGGCGAGCTTTCCGACGATCGCCAGGAAAGTGGCCGCGAGCAACGCCGCCGCCACCACCTTGTGGATGGCGGTGGGCCACGGCGTGGGACGGCGCGCGCACTGTTGGCCGACGGCCACTCCGGACGCCGCGCCGATGATCATCAATGCCACCCATGCGGGACCGAGCGGCGGGGTGGGCACCGCCGCCAGGATCGGGACCGCGGGCAGCTGTCCACCGAACACCGCGAACGCACTGAAGGTCGCGGTCCCCACATGCGCACTGGATCCGACCGCCAACGCACACGACCCAAGAATCACGTTGGGGGCGTAAAGGATCGCCAGCAGCGTCAAGCTCAGTTGGCCGACAAAATCGTTGGTCACCGAATACAGCTGATCCATCGTCGCCCAATGGACCACCAGTGACCCGGCGGTGACGGCCGCGGACAGCCCGAATAACGCGAGTACGCCCGCCACCGCGCCGCGGGCGGCGTCTACCGGCCAGGACGGCAGTTCCAAGACGGCCGCAATCCGTGGGCCGACGCGCATCGCGACGCCGACAATCGCCCCGACCGAGTGCACGGCGAGCACCGAACCGAAGGCGCGCAATGCGTTCGGTGATTGCAGCTGCGTGAGCACCGTCGAGGCATCGTGGATGATCGCCAGCGATATCGCGGTCATCAGCAGGGGTCCGGCGAGGGCCGAGACGATAACCCACCGGATCACGTACCAGGATGCGGTCGGTGCGATCGTCGAGGCGACGGTTCGCGCCACGCCCCACACCATGGCCGCCGTCGGCAGTAGTGGCAGCACCTCGATGACGCGCCCACCGATGGAGATGGGTACCAGATGCGTGCCCAGCCACATGCTGGCCACCGCACCGAACGTCCCGGTCATATCGCTGTTGGCGATCACCAACTGCACCAAGACGATTGCCGCAATGATGACCAACGCAACTGCTGACGGGCCAAAGGCAACCGTCAACAGTGCGCGAGCCTGTGCGGGATTGGCGCGCGAGGGTTGATTCACGCGCCGATCACGGCAGTGAACACCGTCTAGCTAGAGGGACGCGAGGTGCCGAACAGATCGTCACCGCTGGCGGAGGCGGAACCACCACCGGTGGCGGCGCCGCCCGGCTGCTCGCCACCGGTGGCCTGGCCGCTGGCTCCACCGAAGGTGGGGTACTGCGGGGTCGGCTGCGAGGAACCGGCCTGCTGAGTCGGCTGCGACGACGGAGGCGTGAAGCCGGAGCTGCTGAAACCCTGCGGTGGCGTCGGGGGCGCCGACTGCGGCTGCTGCTGGCCGTAGCCTGCGTACGACGGCGGGGCGGCGGGAGCGGACTGCTGCGGCTGGCCGTAACCCGCGGCCTGGGCGGCACCCTGGCCGTAGCCCTGTGCGCCCTGCTGACCGTAACCCTGCTGCTGGCCGTAGCCCTGCGCCTGGCCATAGGTCTGCCCCTGCTTGGGCAGCTGCTGCTGCGCCGGGGTGTAGTACTGGTTCTGCTGCGGCTGGTACTGGCTGCCGAACGGGTTGGTTGCCGGCGAGGCGGTCTTGGCCTTGACGACGCCCACCTCGCTGAGCAGTGCGTAGACGGCGATGGCGGCCTGCAGACCGGACACCACGGCGAGCGTGATCAGGCCCCAGCCCCTGCCGACCTCACCTAAGGCGGACGCGAACGGGTTGCCGAACAACCCACCCAGCACGAAGAGGAATCCTACGATCGACAGAATCGCGACGGGAGCCTGCTTGTCATCCTTGCCGGACAGCAGCGAGACGCCTGCGGTCAGACCGGCGATCAGCAGGGCGAAGTGCGCGAAGCCGAAGACCGGAGACAGCGCCAAAAGGTCGAAACCACCGAAGCTTCCCGACGTTCCGGAGCTGGCCTTGCCGGTGTAGAACGGCCCGAAGCCGGCGATGAAGCCGATCAGGCTCAGCACCAGGACACCACCGGGCAGGTAAACCCCCAGCGCGCCCGTGTTGGGCTCGGCCACAAAAGACGGGGTGCCGTACGGGTTGGACGGCTGCGCGGGCTGGTATCCGGGCCCACCGGTCGAATACGTCATTACATCTCCTACATCACGGTTTCGGTCGTGGTCTCGGGGTAGATCGCCTCCACGCTACTGCACCCGGCGCCGGTACGGACGCAGACAAGGTTAGACACGGCCGAGGCAGCATCCGTTAGCTCAAACCGGTACCCCGTATTCGCTGAGGGTTTCCTGAGAGTCGTCCGCCTCGACCTCGCGGGCGAGCGGCAGCTTCTTTGCCCCGAAGTATTCGATCTCCTCCTGGAAATGCAGGAAGCCACCCAGGATCACGTCCACACCCCGGTGGCGATAGGCGACGATCCGCTCGCCGATCTGCTCAAGGGTACCGATGAGCCGGGCACGGAATCCGTCGTAGTACTGCACGAGGTCCTCGAACGAGGAATCCGCCCACATTCCCTTCGTGTCTCCGGTGGCCCAACCTGATCACCTTGAGCCGCTCGGTTGCCAGCAGCAATGCCAGGGAGAAACTAGTGGATTCGTGCTGATACTCGGCGCCATAGCTGGCCTCGCAACGCACTTGGGTGAGCGCGTATTCGAAGCCGTTGCTCTTGGCTGCACGCGCCAGGGTGACGTTGTCGTCATAACTCCAGTCCGTGCGCTGCTCGATGGTGCCGGTAACCAGCCTACCGCTGACGTTGGGTACCCAGCAGGCGAATTTGACGTGGTCAGCGATCCTTTCGGTCGTCATGGGGGTATGCCAACAGCGAACCCGTGGGGTGGTCATCCGTCTGGCTCACCCTGGTCCGTCCCTCAACCGATGTGACCCCCACTCTCGACAACAAAACTGGAACACGTTCTAATTGGTGGATGGACTACGGGCTCGTTCTGTTCACCAGCGACCGCGGCATCTCGCCGGCCATCGCCGCCAAGGCCGCCGAGGACGGCGGGTTCAGCACCTTCTACGTTCCCGAACACACACATATCCCCGTCAAGCGCGAGGCCGCCCACCCCGGCACCGGGGGCGCGGAACTACCCGACGATCGCTATATGCGCACCCTGGACCCCTGGGTGTCTCTCGGCGCCGCATGCGCGGTGACGTCCAAGATCCGACTGTCCACCGCCGTCGCCATCCCTGTCGAGCACGATCCCATCACTCTCGCCAAATCGATTGCCACCCTTGACCACATGAGCGGCGGACGGGTCACCGTGGGTGTCGGATATGGCTGGAACACTGACGAGCTGGCCGACCACAACGTGCCCGCAGGGCGTCGGCGGACCATGTTGCGCGAGTACATCGAGGCGATGCGCAAGCTCTGGGAGGACGAAGAAGCCAGCTATTCAGGCGAATTCGTCAACTTCGGCCCCAGCTGGGCCTGGCCCAAGACCGTGCAGAAGCACGTGCCGGTGATCGTGGGCGCGGGCGGCACCGAGAAGAATTTCACGTGGATCGCCAAAAACGCCGACGGCTGGATGTCCACGCCGCGCGACGAGGACATCACTGGAAAGATCGCGGCACTTAAGGAAGAGTGGGCGGCGGCAGGCCGTGACGGCGACCCGCTGATCTACGTGCTCGCGGGCAAGCCCGACCCGGAGCAACTGGCCGCGTGGCGCGAGTTGGGCGTCACCGAGGCGATCTTCGGAATGCCCGACCGCTCCGAGGAAGAAGTGCGGGCCTACATCGAGCGACTGTCCGGAAAACTGGCCGCGTTCGCCTAACGGAGAGAGAACGGCGGCAGCGCCGCGAACTTCTGCCCCACCCTGATGGTTGGCGTGATCCAAGCCGCCCACCGGCGCAGCCGTGTCAGCGGACGGTCGGGAAACCTTTCTTCCCAACGTATTTCATCGGCAATGTTGTAGGGAATACCCGGCCCGAGATCGGGCGCGTACGGATGCGGGGGCCACATCTGCGACGACGGACCACGAGAGGTCCACGAATCGAGACGATAGCCGCTGATCAGCGGTTCACAGGCGCCGTCATCCGATTGTTCATGCGTAAGTCACACAATCTCATTGAATGAAACCGAATATCTTCTGCCAGAAGATCCAAAGTCTCCATAGAGGCGAATTGCCTTGCCGCGAGCCAAATTTCGTCAAGGACAGGCCGCACGCGAGCCCATACCACACGCAGGGCCAGGGCCCGAATCAGCCGCGCCAGGTATGCACTCGGCGAAACAACAAGGGCCCCAACCGGAATTTCCGGTCGGGGCCCCTTGCACAGGACGCCTGTTACAGGCTCTGCAAGATCTCACGGGCCAGCTTGGCGGTCTCGGACGGCGTCTTGCCGACCTTCACGCCGGCGGCCTCGAGGGCCTCCTTCTTGGCCTGAGCGGTACCCGAGCTGCCGGACACGATGGCACCGGCGTGGCCCATCGTCTTACCCTCGGGAGCGGTGAAGCCCGCGACGTAGCCGACGACGGGCTTGGACACGTTGGCCTTGATGTAGTCGGCCGCGCGCTCTTCGGCGTCGCCACCGATCTCACCGATCATGACGATGATCTTGGTCTCCGGGTCCTTCTCGAACGCCTCGATGGCGTCGATGTGGGTGGTACCGATGACCGGGTCGCCGCCGATACCGATGGCGGTCGAGAAGCCGAAATCGCGCAGCTCGTACATCATCTGGTAGGTCAAGGTGCCGGACTTGGACACCAGACCGACCGGACCGGTGCCGGTGATGTTGTTGGGGGTGATACCCACCAGGGCCTCGCCGGGGGTGATGATGCCCGGGCAGTTCGGCCCGATGATGCGGGTCTTGTTGCCCTTCTCGACGTTGTAGGCCCACGCATATGCGCTGTCCTGCACCGGGATTCCCTCAGTGATGACCACCAGCAGCGGGATCTCGGCGTCGATGGCCTCGATGATCGCGTCCTTGGAGAAGGCCGGCGGCACGAAGGCGATCGACACGTCGGCGCCGGTCTCCTTGATGGCCTCGGCGACACTGCCGAACACGGGTAAGTCGACACTTTGGCCGCTCTTATCCACGTGGGACACCGTGGTTCCGGCCTTGCGGGCGTTGACGCCGCCGACGACCTGAGTACCGGCCTTGAGCATCAGTGCGGTGTGCTTGGTGCCCTCACCGCCGGTGATGCCCTGGACGATAACCTTGGATTCTTTGTTCAGGAATATAGACATCAGTCATGGTCTCCTTTGAAGTTTCTACTTGCTCGCCAGCTCGGCGGCCTTGTCGGCGCCGGCGTCCATGGTCTCGGCCTGGATGACCAGCGGATGGTTGAAATCGGCCAGGATCGCCCGTCCCTCTTCGACCTTGTTACCGTCGAGACGGACAACGAGCGGCTTGCTGGCCGTGTCACCGAGGGTCTTCAGAGCTCCGACGATGCCGTTAGCCACCGCGTCGCACGCGGTGATGCCGCCGAAGACGTTCACGAAGACGCTCTTGACCTGAGAGTCGCCCAGGATGACATCCAGTCCGGCAGCCATCACCTCGGCGGAGGCGCCACCACCGATGTCCAGGAAGTTGGCGGGCTTCACGCCGTTGTGGTTCTCGCCGGCGTAGGCGACGACGTCCAGCGTCGACATGACCAGACCGGCACCGTTTCCGATGATGCCGACCTGACCGTCGAGCTTGACGTAGTTGAGGTCGTGCTCCTTGGCCTTGAGCTCCAGCGGATCGGTGGCGTCCTTGTCCTCGAACTCGGCGTGGCCGGGCTGACGGAAGTCGGCGTTGCCGTCCAGGGTCACCTTGCCGTCCAGGGCCAGGATCTGGTTGTCGGGGGTACGCACCAGCGGGTTGACCTCAACCAGGGTGGCGTCCTCGCCGACGAAGACCTCCCACAGCTTCTGGATGGTCACCGCGGCGGAATCCAGCACCTCGGCGGGCAACTTGCCCTTCTCGGCGATCTCACGAGCCAGCGCCAGATCGACACCCTTGACGGCGTCGACGGGAACCTTGGCCAGCGCGTCGGGGTTCTCCTCGGCGGTCACCTCGATCTCCACGCCGCCCTCGACCGAGCACATGGCCAGGTAGGTGCGGTTGGCGCGATCCAGCAGGAAGGAGATGTAGTACTCCTCGGCGATATCGCTGGCCTCGGCGACGAGGATCTTCTTGACGACATGGCCCTTGATGTCCAGGCCCAGGATGTTCTCTGCGTGTGTAAAAGCGTCGTCGGGGGTGGCGGCGTACTTCACGCCACCGGCCTTGCCACGTCCACCAACCTTGACCTGCGCCTTGATCATCACCGGCTTGCCGATTTCTTCGGCAATCGCCTTGGCGTCTTCGGCGGTGGTGGTAACCCGGCCCGGCGTCGTCGGCACGTTGTGCTTAGCGAACAGCTCCTTGGCCTGGTACTCGAAAAGATCCATCTAGCTAGCCCATCTTCCTCATCGAACGTCGGGGTCGGCACTATTGCACTAGGGACTGTAGCCAAGGCCGCAGCGAGGCCTTTCACTACTTCTGAGTAAGTGGCCGAATTCACCACCTGGTCACTCGCAAAATTCATCAGCTGGTCATCGGCCAGTAGGACTCGAACGGATCTGCAACCGGTTTCAGTTCACTTACGGGGGCTCCCTACATGACCGTGATCTGTGGTGAGGTAGCCCCTGCGGGATTCGGCAACGATGCCCGGGCTCAGGAGCCCTATCTGCGACTTCGTGACACACGTCACATTTAAATGCGTATCCATGCATTGAGTTGCGACTCCCCTTGCCCAACCGTTACCTTCTCTTGGGTTAGATCACGTTTTGGTCACGTCAGGTCGTGGCGTCGAACGGAAGACTGGCAGGGTTTTGACACAGCATCGAGCGATACGCACGCGTGGTGGTCGGAGCGCGGAACTAAGCGAGAATGAGATCACCAACATCGTGCCGATTGACGAGTTCGGCCTGGGTGATGCGCTGGACCGCCCCGCACTTGAGGACTATGACGTCTACGAGGACGCCCCGGACGAGGGCACCGAGACGCCGCACCAGACAGCTCTGGACCAGCTTGAGCAGGACTGGGAAGAAGACACCGACGAAGCCGACCGGATTCGCGCCTCCATCGAGGCCACCGCGGACTGGTTCGCCGCTTCCGCCGCGCGCACCAGGGACCCGCGCGACACCCCCACCGACAAGCTGCCCCGGATCAGCAGCGGCGGGGTGCACCGTCGCCGCGAGATCGGCCAGGTAGGCAAGACCCGCCTCGCGCTGGTGGCCATGGCTGCCGGCGCCGCAGCCGCCGCCGGATACAGCGCGCTCAGCGAGCACGATGCCGCGACGGCCGCCGACCATCACGGTCTTGCGTTGGGTACCTCCACCACAGCGATGGCCGCACACGGCCCGCAGTTGATCTCCGCCCCGCTGGCGACCGACGCCTCAGTCACCGATGAGCAGCTAGCGAAGGCCACCGCATTCGCGACCGAACGTGCCGACCGCGAGAAGCGGTTGCTGGCGCCACGCTTCGTGATGCCCACCAACGGCACCTTCACCTCGGGCTTCGGCTACCGCTGGGGCGCCCTGCACGGCGGCATCGACATCGCCAACAGCATCGGCACACCGATCGTGGCCGCGGCCGACGGAGTCGTCATCGCGACGGGCCCGACTGCCGGCTACGGCGCCTGGGTCAAGATCCGCCACTCGGACGGCACCGTGACGCTGTACGGCCACATCAACACCTGGGAAGTCGCAGTAGGCCAGCGTGTGATGGCCGGCGACCGCATCGCCACCATCGGCAACCGCGGCAACTCCACGGGCCCGCACCTGCACTTCGAGGTGCTGCTGGGCGGTTCGCAGCGCATCGACCCGCAGGGGTGGCTGGCGAACAAGGGCATCACCTTCACCCGCTTCGGCGACTGACTTCCGCTTCGATCAACGCCGGGTGTGAGCGCTGGAGCTCACCCTTGGCGTTTTTCGTGTCTCAGAGCTTTTGCACCGGCGCGAAGTTGTGCATCAGCTTCACGCGGCCATCGCTACCGAAGTCGATGAGCGAGGTGGCGCTCTCACCGACACCGGTCACCTCCATGACGCGCCCCAGCCCGTACTTGTCGTGGCTCACCCGGTCGCCGGGCTCCAGCACCAGCAGCGGCTTAGTCCGCTTCTTGGACGGCGCACCCATCGAGCCGCCAGCACCTCGCGATCCGCTGGCTCCGTAGCCACCGCCGCCGTAGCTTCCGGCACCGGTCGCGATACGTCCCGGCAGCGGATCGGTGCGCCGCCAGTCGATCAGCTCTTGCGGAATCTCTTGCAGGAAGCGCGATTCCGGGTTCATCATGGGCTGCCCCCACGACGAGCGCACCTTGGCCCGGCTCAGGTACAGGCGCTGACGAGCCCGGGTGATCCCGACGTAGGCCAGCCGTCGCTCCTCGGCCAGCTCCACCGGATCACCCAGCGCCCGCATGTGCGGGAACATGCCGTCTTCCCAGCCGGTCACGAAGACCACCGGGAACTCAAGCCCCTTGGCGGTATGCAGCGTCATCATGGTGACCACACCGGCAGTGGATTCCGGCAGCTCGTCGGCATCGGCAACCAACGACACCCGCTCCAGGAATGCCTCAAGGCTTCCCGGGGGCGCACCGACATCCTCGTCGTCGACCGGCAGGTCCGAGCCTGCCGCCTGCACGTTGGCCGCATCCGCACTGAATTCATGTGCGACGCTGACCAATTCGTTGAGGTTGTCGAGCCGGGCCAGCTCCTGCGGATCGCTGCTGTTCTCCAGCTCGTACCGGTACCCGGTGTGATTGAGCACCGCCTCCACCACGTCGCCGATATCGGGTAGCGCTCCCGGGCCGGTACGCAGGGTGGCACGGATCTGGTCCAGAAGCTCCATGAAAGCGGCAATCGCCTTCTCGGAGCGAGAGTTCAGCATCGCGACCTTGCCGGCGGCGGCATCGGCCAGCGCTTCCCCGAAACCGATGCCGGCGGTCTCGGCGTGCACGGCAACGCACGCCTCGGCACGGTCCCCGATGCCGCGGCGCGGGGTGTTGAGGATCCGTCGCAGGCTCACCGCGTCACCCGGGTTGGTCAGCACCCGCAGATAGGCGACGATATCGCGAATCTCCTTGCGCTCGTAGAAGCGCACTCCCCCGACCACCTTGTACGGGATACCGGTGCGGATGAAGATTTCTTCCAACGACCGGGAATTGTTGTTGGTGCGATAGAACACCGCCACGTCGCCGTAGTTGGCGTCATTGCGATCGAAGAGTCCGTCTATCTCGCGGGCGATGAAGGACGCCTCGTCGTGCTCGTTGTCCGCAACGTAGCCCACGATCAGCTCGCCCTCGCCGGAATCGGTCCACAGCCGCTTCTCCCGGCGATTCGAGTTCTTGGCGATCACGGAGTTGGCAGCGCTCAAAATGTTCTGCGTGGATCGATAGTTCTGTTCCAGCAGAATTGTTTTCGCGTTCGGGTAGTCGCGCTCGAACTCCTCGATGTTGCGGATGGTGGCGCCACGGAACGCGTAGATGGACTGATCGGCGTCACCCACCACACACAGCTCGGCAGGCTCCGGTCCGTCCTCGTCCTGAGTGTGCGCCCCGGTGAGCTCGCGCACCAACACATATTGGGCGTGGTTGGTGTCCTGGTACTCGTCCACCAGGATGTGCCGGAACTTGCGGCGGTAAAACTGCGCGATCTGCGGGAACTGTTGCAGCACGGCCACGGTCTCGCCGATCAGGTCATCGAAGTCCAGAGCGTTGGCTGCGCGCAGGCGCCGCTGGTACTGCCCGTACACGTCGGCCACGATGCGACGCAGCTCTCCGGCGTCATCGTCGGCGGTCAGGTTGGCCACCGCCTGCTCGGGTGAGATGAGCTCGTTCTTCAAGTTGGAGATGGCCGTGGCCAGCAGCCGCGGCGAGTAGCGCTTGATGTCCAGGCCCATGTCGCGGCCGATCATCTGCAACAGGCGCCGCGAGTCATCGGAGTCGTAAATCGAGAAATTGGAGTTCAGTCCGGGCAGCAGAGAGGCCTGATTCCGCAGGATTCGCACGCAGCTGGAGTGAAACGTCGACACCCACATGGAGGACATACGGTTGGCAACGATCGCACCGACACGCTCACGCATCTCGGCGGCGGCCTTGTTGGTGAAGGTGATGGCCAGAATCTGGCCGGGGCTGGCGTCCCGCTCAGCGAGCAGATAGGCGATGCGGCGGGTCAGCACCGCAGTCTTGCCTGACCCTGCGCCGGCCACGATGAGCAGCGGCGAGCCCTGATGGGCGACGGCCGCCCGCTGCTGGGGATTCAGGCCGTCAAGCAATGCATCGCCGGAGGAACTCGAGTCGCTGGGCATATCGAAAAGTGCGGGTTCAGAAAGATTCGCCATGACCGGTCTAACTTACCGCTGACGAGGGACAATCTTGGCTTGATGCACTTCGCGCCGGCATTCGCCGCATGTCAGCTACACTCTCCGATATGCTCGACCACCAGCAGCGATTTTTTTACGGGTACCGGACTACGGTGCCCGTGGTCTAGCCGATTCACGAGCCCCGCAGTCCGCTACCGGACTACGGGGCTCATCTCTTGTGAAGCCGGATTCCGGGGTGGCATGCGGGGCATCCGCTTCCAAGAGAAAGTGTTGAGAAAGAAATGACTACCCACATGACCGAGCAGGCCGGCCAGAACGACGCCGAGGATTCCGTCCTCGACATCGACCAGCTGCGCAAGGAGATCGACCGCCTGGACGCGGAGATCCTGGCCGCGATCAAGCGCCGTACCGAAGTCTCCCGCCAGATCGGCAAGGCACGGATGGCCTCGGGCGGCCCTCGCCTGGTGCACAGCCGCGAGATGAAAGTGCTGGAACGCTACAGCGAACTCGGCCAGGAAGGCCACACTCTCGCCATGTTGCTGCTACGTCTGGGCCGCGGCAGATTGGGACACTGATCCCGGCTGACAGCCGATGAGGGAGGGATTCATTGAGCGACCAAGACAAGGGTGAGGACAAGCCCGACGCCGAGGAGGGCGACGTCGTCGCCACGCCGGATGCCCCCGCAGAGAAGGACGCCGACGACACACCGGTGGACTACGAGCTGGAGGCGGCCGTCGCGGCCGAGCCCACGCCGACCCGCAGGTTCGTGGCCAGGCACGCCACCAAGATCGTGATCGGCGTGCTGGCCGTCTGCCTCGCCGCGGTGACGGCGGTCGCGGCGGGCCTCTGGGTCGAGAACAACCGGACGATCGAAGACACCCCGCAATCGCGGCCCACCGTCAAGCTGGGTGTCCCCCTGGTGAATCCCGAGGTCACCACGTCGAGCGCCATCGCGACCGCGACGACGAAGTCGCGGGCCAAGACGAGCAGCAGCACGAGTACCACCAGCAGCTCGCCCAGCACATCGGTCACCAGTGGCACCTCCACCACCGCGACGACGACAGGGACCACCACCAGCATCTCGGTACCCGGTCCCACCACTTCGTCGGTTCCTCGCGAGGCGACCAAGGAGGAGGAGCGCGAGCTGACCAGCGTGCTCAAGGCCTTCTATGCCGGGCTCGGCACCAAGAACCTCGACGTCCTCAACGCACTGTCCTGCGTGAAGATCACCGACGAGGATCTCGAAGGCCAGCCCGAGGATCTGAAGATCAACGTGGACAAGGCGGAGAAAACGGTCGTCAACGGCGATACCGCCTCGTCACGGGTGACCATCACCGCCACCGCCGGCGGGAAAAGCGAGACCAAAACGGGTATCGCCGGGTTCGCGCGAATCAGCAGCCGTTGGGTGACCTGCGCCAACCAGTAGGCAGCCCTACCCCGGCCGGGCCCCACTACTAGGCTCGGTCGCATGACACTCGCAGCGGCGTGGCAGGCACTGGAAAACCATCAC
Organism: Mycobacteroides chelonae; assembly: GCA_014204435.1. Classification (GTDB taxonomy): domain Bacteria; phylum Actinomycetota; class Actinomycetes; order Mycobacteriales; family Mycobacteriaceae; genus Mycobacterium; species Mycobacterium chelonae_A. Next base: position 27,585 of record JACHLF010000013.1, on the reverse strand, counting down.
AAGCAGATCGCCTCCACCCACCTTCGAGAGTTCTTCGCCGAGGATCCGGCCCGGGGCAGCGAGCTGACCGTCACGGTCGGCGACCTGTACATCGACTACAGCAAGCATCGCCTGAACCGTGAAACCCTTTCGCTGTTGGTCGATTTGGCCAAGGCGGCAGACCTGGAGCGCCGCCGGGACGCCATGTTCTCCGGGGTGCACATCAACACCTCTGAGGAGCGCGCGGTGCTGCACACCGCTCTGCGGCTGCCCCGCGACGCACAGCTGGTCGTCGACGGGCAGGACGTGGTCGCCGACGTGCACCAGGTACTCGACGCCATGGGCGACTTCACCGACCGGTTGCGCAGCGGCGAGTGGACCGGCGCCACCGGCAAGCGCATCGCCACCGTGGTCAATATCGGGATCGGGGGTTCCGACCTCGGGCCGGTCATGGTCTACCAGGCGCTGCGCCACTACGCCGACGCCGGGATCTCGGCACGGTTCGTCTCCAACGTCGACCCCGCCGATTTGGTGGCTACGCTCGCCGACCTGGACCCGGCGACAACACTTTTCATCGTCGCCTCCAAGACGTTCTCGACGCTGGAGACGCTCACCAACGCGACGGCGGCGCGGCGCTGGCTGATGGACGGCCTGGGTGGCGCTGTCGGACAAGACGCCGTCTCCAAGCACTTCGTCGCGGTTTCCACCAACGCAAAACTGGTCTCGGAGTTCGGAATCGACACCGCCAACATGTTCGGCTTCTGGGACTGGGTCGGCGGCCGCTACTCGGTGGACTCGGCGATCGGCCTGTCGGTGATGGCGGTCATCGGCCGCACAGCGTTCGGGGAGTTCCTGGCCGGGTTCCACACCGTCGACGAGCACTTCCGCACCGCACCGCTGGAGGAGAACGCGCCGGCACTGCTCGGTCTGATTGGCCTGTGGTACTCGAATTTCTTTGGCGCACAATCGCGTGGAGTACTCCCGTACTCCAACGACCTCTCCCGGTTCGCCGCCTACCTGCAGCAGCTGACGATGGAATCCAACGGCAAGTCGGTGAAGGCCGATGGCGCACCGGTGACGGTGGACACCGGCGACATCTACTGGGGCGAGCCGGGCACCAATGGCCAACACGCCTTCTACCAGCTGCTGCATCAGGGCACCCGGTTGATCCCGGCAGACTTCATCGGCTTCAGCGAGCCCACCGACGATCTACCCACCGCGGACGGCACCGGCAGCATGCACGATCTGCTGATGAGCAATTTCTTCGCACAGACACAGGTGCTGGCCTTCGGCAAGACCGCCGAGGAAATCGCCGCCGAAGGCACCCCCGAGAACGTGGTACCACACAAGGTCATGCCCGGAAACCGCCCCAGCACAACGATCCTCGCCACCAAGCTGACGCCGTCGACGGTCGGACAGCTGATCGCGCTCTACGAGCACGAGGTGTTCACCGCGGGTACCGTCTGGGGCATCGACTCCTTCGACCAGTGGGGAGTCGAGCTGGGCAAGAAACAGGCCATCGCCCTGCTGCCGGTCATCACCGAGGGCGCCGCACCCGAGCAGCAGACCGACAGCTCCACCGATGCGCTGGTGCGCTACTACCGGGCTGCGCGGGGGCGCACGAGCTAGGTCGCGACGATGATCGTCTCGGTCCTCTAGTAAAGGAGATAACTTTCACATGACCCCCCCCCTACACGAAACGCCGCCGAAGAAGTCGCGGAAAAATTCTGCTCCGCATTCGCGGCGGGTGATCTTGATACTGTCATCGAAACACTGAGCCCGGACGCGGAACTGATTCCTCCCCTGTCGAACCGAATATCGATCCGCGGACACGACGATCTGCGCGTACTCATGTCCTCACTGCTTCCCATAGTTTCCCCGCAGCTCAATTGGCGCTATCGCGCCCACGGGCCGCAAAATTCGAACATCACCGTGGCGGTGGCAGACACCCGCATCGTCGGAGTACGAGCTACCGATGCCATGCTCATCGAGCACAACGCAGATGGGCTTATCCAGCGCATCACTCCACATGTACGACCCTGGTCAGGCCTAACCTTGATGGCATTTCTCCTCGCACCCAAACTAGCTCGCCATCCCGCACTGCTTCTCCGTGCGATCAACAGAGATGAGTCTTGACGCCCCTTCCTTAATGATAATGGTTATCATTATCATGTGAACACAGCCCCGCTCTTACCCGTAACCGTGCTCTCCGGATTTCTCGGAGCCGGAAAAACCACCCTGCTCAACCACATCCTGGCCAACACCGAGGGACGCCGCGTCGCGGTGATCGTCAACGACATGAGCGAGGTGAACATCGACGCCGCCCTCGTTGCGGGCACCGGACACCTGGACCGCACCGAGGAGCGGCTCGTCGAGCTCACCAACGGCTGCATCTGCTGCACCCTGCGCGAGGACTTGATCGAGGCCGTCGGAAACCTGGCCCGGCAGAACCGATTCGACCAGCTGGTCATCGAGTCCACCGGCATCTCCGAACCGATGCCGGTGGCCGCCTCGTTCACTTGGGAGTTCGAGGACGGGACCAGCCTGGGGCAGGTCGCCCGGCTCGACACCATGGTGACGGTCGTCGACGCCTCCACCTTCCTGCCCGAGCTCGCGCGCGGCGAGGCGCTGGCCGATCGCGATATGGCCGCCGCAGACGGCGACGGCCGGTCCATCGCCGATCTGCTCACCGATCAGGTGGAGTTCGCCGACGTGCTGATCCTCAACAAGGCAGACCTGGTGAACGAACAAACCCTCGGCACGGTGGAAACGTTGCTGCGCCGCCTCAATCCCACGGCGACGATCGTGCGCGCCACCGAGGCTCCGTCGACCTCGATCTGGTCCTGCAGACGGGATTGTTCGACCCCGAGCTGGCCGCCCAGACACCGGGCTGGGACGAGGAAATCGCAGACGGCCACGCCCCGGAAACCGAGGAATACGGCATCAGCAGCATGACGTTCCGCTCGGATCGCCCATTCCATCCGCAACGCCTCGGCGCGGCGCTGGAGAAACTGCAAGGACTGTTACGCAGCAAGGGATTCTGCTGGATCGCCAGCCGCCCCGACATCGCCGCGATCTGGTCGCAGGCCGGGCCGAACCTCACAATCGAGCCCGCCCAGTTCTGGCGCAGCACCGAGATCGCCCCGGGGCAGGAGATCGTCTTCATCGGCGTGCGGCTGGACCGGCCCCGCGTGCAGCATCTGCTGGAATGGTCGGTCCTCACCGACGACGAGCTCGCGCAGGGTTCCGCAGCGTGGCTCGCCTATCCCGATTCTCTCCCCGCCTGGGGTGTCATGCACCCCCACTAGCGGCCAGCGGCACCACGCGGCGGGCCAATCTGCACTGGTCTTCAGCAACAGACCGATAGCGGGCGCGCGACGCGATCCGACTATGGCATGATGTCCCCAGGAATGCCTCACGTACACAGGCGAATCGCACTGTTTCCGTATGGAGGTTTCCTGTGGCTACATCATCTGTCGAGCTGGCGGCGCGTCGCCCCTTTCCCCCTCGCATAGGGCCCAAAGGCTCTCTTATCTACAGACTTGTTACCACCACCGATCACAAGCTGATCGGCATCATGTACCTGGTCACGTGCTTCGCCTTCTTCATGGTGGGTGGGCTGATGGCACTGTTGATTCGCGCTGAGCTCACCACACCGGGCCTGGCCTTCCTGTCGAATGAGCAGTACAACCAGCTGTTCACCATGCACGGCACCGCAATGTTGCTGTTCTACGCGACACCCATCGTGTTCGGCTTCGCGAACGTCGTTATGCCCCTGCAAATCGGCGCTCCGGACGTCGCCTTCCCGCGCCTGAACGCCTTGTCGTTCTGGCTTTTCCTCTTCGGCGCGTTGATCGCCCTGGCCGGATTCATCACTCCTGGGGGCGCCGCCGACTTCGGCTGGACCGCCTACACCCCGCTCTCCGATGCCATCCACTCTCCCGGCGCCGGGGGTGACTTATGGATCTTGGGCGTCGCAGTGGGCGGCCTGGGCACCATTCTTGGTGCGGTCAACATGATCACCACGATTGTGTGTATGCGCGCCCCGGGCATGGTGATGTTCCGGATGCCGATCTTCACCTGGAACATCCTGGTGGTCAGCGTATTGGTGCTGCTGGTGTTTCCTCTCTTGGCGGCCGCGGCCATTGGCCTGGAAGCCGACCGCAGACTCGGTGCGCACCTGTATGACCCCGCCAACGGCGGAGTTCTGCTGTGGCAGCACCTGTTCTGGTTCTTCGGGCACCCCGAGGTCTATGTGCTGGCGCTGCCTTTCTTCGGTGTGGTCTCGGAGATCTTCCCGGTGTTCAGCCGCAAGCCGATCTTCGGTTACACCACCCTCGTCTTTGCTACCTTGGGAATCGGGGCACTGTCCGTCGCGGTGTGGGCGCACCACATGTACGCCACCGGTGCCGTGCTGCTGCCGTTCTTCTCCTTCATGACGTTCCTAATCGCGGTTCCGACCGGCATCAAGTTCTTCAACTGGATCGGCACCATGTGGAAAGGGCAGTTGACCTTCGAGACCCCGATGATCTTCTCGATCGGCTTCCTGGTGACCTTCCTCTTCGGCGGACTGACCGGCGTGCTGCTTGCTGCTCCACCAATAGACTTCCACGTCACCGACTCGTACTTCGTGGTCGCGCACTTCCACTACACGTTGTTCGGCACCATCGTGTTCGCGAGCTTCGCCGGGGTGTACTTCTGGTTCCCGAAGATGACGGGGCGTCTACTCGATGAGCGTCTGGGCAAGTTCCATTTTTGGTTGACGTTCATCGGCTTTCACGCCACTTTCCTAGTGCAGCACTGGCTGGGCAACGAGGGTATGCCGCGTCGGTATGCGGACTACCTGCCTACCGACGGCTTCACGGCGCTGAACATCGTCTCGACGGTGGGCGCCTTGATTCTCGGTTCGTCGATGCTGCCGTTCGTGTGGAACGTGTTCAAGAGCTATCGCTACGGCGAGGTTGTCACCGTCGATGACCCGTGGGGCTACGGCAACTCCCTGGAGTGGGCCACCAGCTGCCCGCCACCGCGGCACAACTTCACCGAGCTGCCCCGAATCCGTTCGGAGCGTCCGGCATTCGAGCTGCACTACCCGCACATGTCTGAGCGCATGCGCGCCGAGGCGCACGTCGGGCACTAGCCCGGAACGTGGCCACCGTCGGGTTCGCGCCCGAACACGAAACGGCGGCCGGTGATCTGCGCCGGAATGATCCGCACGTAGTGCAGCTTGACGGTAGGTATCCAGGGGCAGAGGCCGGCCGCATCAGCCTCGTCGATCTCGACCGATGTGCTCAGCACCTGCGCCGCGCCTCGCACGACGACGCTCCAACCGCCGATGTCGTTGTGGTCGTCAGCTTCAAATAGCACCTGGTCGCTCACGACGGCGCCGAAAAGCTTGGTGCCCTCCGCTGTTCGGAACAGCACGGTGCCGTGTTGGGTCACGAAGTTGATCGGGAAGATTTCGGGGCGGCCGTCAATTACCACTACCAGCCTCCCCAACCGGACGCTCGACAGCAGCGTCCAGCTTTCGCATTTTTCGAGCAGGGTCACGGGTTGCGCATCAGGCGTCATGAGGCCGATCTTCACCAAAGGCAGCACCGAAAACTAGATACGAATGTCACTACCTAAGCTCAGCGATCCGTAGGAACGTGACCGAACCCGAAACACGGCTTTACACGAAAACCCTTGCAGGGCTATATACCTGCCCACTAACGCAAGCCGGCCTTCTCGCCCTCTTCAAAGACGGCCGAGGCCGGGCCGACGATCAACAGGTCCGGGGTGCCCACGACCACCGCATCCTTGTTGTCGTAGTCGAACTGTGAGAGCACGTAACGCATCGCTTCCAACCGGGCGCGCTTCTTGTCGTTGCTCTTCACCACCGTCCACGGTGCGCTGTCGGTATCGGTGTAGAAGAACATCGCCTCCTTCGCCTCGGTGTAGGCGTCCCATTTGTCCAGGGAAGCGAGGTCGGTGGGCGAGAGTTTCCAGTGCCGAACGGGATCGGTGCGCCGCGCCTCGAAACGGGCCAGCTGTTCCTTACGGCTCACCGAGAACCACAGCTTGACCAGATGCGTCCCCGAATTGACCAGCATGCGTTCGTATTCCGGTGCCTCGCGCAGGAATTCGGCGACCTGAGCGGGAGTGCAGTAGCCCATCACGCGTTCGACGCCCGCCCGGTTGTACCAGGAGCGGTCCATCAGCACGATCTCCCCGCCGCTGGGCAAGTGCGCGGTGTACCGCTGAAAGTACCACTGTGTCTGTTCCACCGACGTCGGCTTCTCGAGTGCGACCACGCGGGCGCCACGGGGGTTGAGATGCTCGGTGAATCTCTTGATCGACCCGCCCTTACCGGCGGCATCCCGACCCTCGAAGATGATGCAGATCTTTTCGCCGCGCTCCTTGACCCACAGTTGGAGCTTGAGCAACTCGATCTGCAGCTTGCGCTTGGTCTTCTCGTATTCCTTGCGGCTGAGCTTCTCGTCGTACGGATAGCCCTGTTTCCAGGCGTCCCTGCCCTCTTTGGAGCGACTGATCCCGCCGCGCAGGCTCGCCAGTTCATCGAGTTCGGTGGCGTAGTCCACCGTGACGGAAGCGTTCGGTTTCTCTTGATCGGCCATGGGTTCAGCATCCCACGTGGGCATAAAGTCCCACGTGGGAAACCCCGGGCGGGTTAGGCCAGGCGCCCGGCCAGGCGCGGCGGCAACAGCCGCATGACCGCCATCACCGGCTCCCATGGCCACCGCGGCACCGCGGCGCGTCCGGGCTCCTTCTCGATGGCGTCCACCATCGCGGTTACACCGGTTAACGTGTCGACCATCATCGGAGTGGTCGGCGACTTGGCGCTCAGGTCGGTCTGGATGTAGCCGGGCTCGATGGTGCTGACTTTGATTGGGCCACTGGCGTACTCGGCGCGCAGCGACTCGCCCAGCGAGGAAAGTCCGGCCTTGCTGGCCGCGTAAGCGGCCTTGGTGCCGGGCAGGCCCTTGGCCGCCGTCACCGAGGAGATGAGGACCAGGTGCCCGAAGCCCTGCTCCTTGAACAGGGCCAGCGCTGCCTCGATCTGCACCAGCGCACCAATGAGATTGGTCTCGATGGTCTGAATGTTGGCCCACGACTTGCCGCCTCCCAGGTGCCAGCCCTTGGCGATGCCGGCGTTGACGACCACCCGATCCAGTCCGCCGAGTTCGTCGCGCAGCTCACCGAAAATCACCGGCACCGACTCGTGCTTGGTGACATCCAGGGATCGCACGGCGACCGTGATTCCGGGGTTGGCGGCCAGCAACTCTGTCTTGAGTTCTTCCAATGCCTCGGCGCGGCGGGCGCATAGCGCCAGGTCGCGTCCCTTCGCCGCGAACTGACGGGCCATCTCGGCGCCCAGGCCCGAGCTCGCCCCGGTGATGAGGATCCTCTGTCGCGTCACATGGCCACTTTATTTGAGGAGCTTCGAGAGCCGACGGTCGGCCAGCACCTTGCCGCCGGTCTGGCACGTCGGGCAGTACTGGAACGATTTGTCGGCAAACGACACCTCCCGCACCCCGTCGCCGCACACCGGACACGGCATCCCGGTCCTGGCATGCACTCGCAGTCCGGATCGCTTCTCCCCCTTGAGGTTTGCCGCCTGCTGCCCCACACTTCGCTCCACCGCGTCGGTCAGCACCGACTGCATGGCCTCGTACAACGCGGTCCGCTGCCCCTCGGAGAGTGCCTTTCCGCTAGCGAACGGCGAGAGCTTGGCCACGTGCAGGATCTCGTCGCTGTAGGCATTGCCAATCCCGGAGATCACCCGTTGGTCGGTGATCACGTTCTTCAGCCGGGCGCTGGTCCCGGACAAGATGTCGGCCAACCCGCCGGAAGTGAGCGACAGCGCATCGGGCCCTAGGGAGGCGATCTGCGGCACGTCAGCGGGATCTGCCACGACCCATACGGCCAGGCGTTTCTGAGTGCCGGCCTCGGTGAGATCGAACCCCGGCGCCTCACCGGGTGTTCCGAGATGCACCCGCAGCGCGACGGGCCCCTTACTCGGCGTGAGGGGCGCCGCCGCCAGCTTGTCCGACCAGCGCAGCCACCCGGCCCGCGACAAGTGCGTGATGAGATGCAGATCTCCGGCTTGCAGGCCCAGGTACTTGCCCCACCGCGTCGCACCCGTCACCGTCTGGCCATAGAGGGCGGTGATCGGTGGATCGAAGGTCTTGAGCACCGAGAATGCCGCGACGTCGACTCTGGCGACGGCCGACCCTACGGCGTGGCGGCGCAGATGATCGGCGAGCGCCTCGACTTCCGGTAGTTCGGGCATGACGTCAGTCTGCCTCTACTCGCCGACACTCCGCAGCAGGTAGGTATCCATGATCCATCCGTATTCGGCCCGGGCGGAGGCACGCACCTCGGCGATGTGGGCACCCACTTCTGCCACCGATCCCGAGACCAGCAGCTCGTGCTCGGTACCCAGGTAGGCACCCCACCAAATCCGCGTCGACGGGTCCAGCTGCCGGAAGGCGCACTCGCCGTCGAGCATCACCACGACGGTTCCGGCTCGGGGCCACTCGTCCAGCAGGCGCCGCCCCGTCGTAATGAGGACAGGTTCCCCGATGCCGTTGAGCACGATGCGATGCCGGGCGGTCAGCACGGATATGGCCGTGATACCCGGCAACACGTCGTACTCGAATGCGGTCGGGTCGTCGGCCAGAATCGCATCCAGAATCCGCAGCGTGCTGTCGTAGAGGGACGGGTCTCCCCAGGCCAGGAATGCCCCGGTACCGCCGTCGGGCAGTTCGGCGGCAATCGCCTTGCCCCATAAGGCCGCCCGTTCGGCATGCCACTGCTGCACCGCGCCGCGGTACTCGCCCGTGCCCCGCACCGGGTCGGGTAGTTCGACAAAGCGGTAGTCGGGATCGGTGATGTACCGCGCGCAGATGTGGCGGCGCAGTTCGATCAGATCGTCCTTGGTGTCACCCTTATCGGCAACGAAGAACGCGTCGACCTCGTTAAGGGCCGCGATCGCCTGCACGGTCAGGTGCTCGGGATGGCCTGCGCCGATCCCGATGACGCGAATCCGTCGCATCGCGACTTACGAAGCAGCCGAATCGGGAGTCAATACCGCCGAGATCTCCTCGGTGATCGCCGAGACGGTAAGCAGATTGCCAAGGAACGCGCCCAACTGCTCGTCGGTCTGGGTCTGCACCACACCGGGCGTCACCAACAGCGAGGCAGCGATCCGGAAGCTCCACTCGGCCGCGGCCTTGACGTTGATGGTGGCCAGCTGTGCCTCGGTGAGCAGTTGGCGGAAGTACGGTGCCAGCAAGATCGTCGTCTGGTCGATGAACGGGCGGGCCTTGACCGTCAGATACGGCAGCACCTGCTCGGGGTTCTCTTTCAGGCCCTTCTGCAGCAACGGGTGATGACGACCGTGCTGGACAATACGCACGATGGCGTCGATGAACCCGGTGCGGGGATTCTTCGCGGCGGCGAACACCGGCTCCAGCATTTCGCCGAACCGGAGAAACTCACGGTGGAACAGCGCTTCGATGATCGCCGCCTGGTCGCCCACATGCTTGTAGACGGTCGGGCGCGACAGGCCCGCCTTTTTGGCGATCAATGCATGCAGACGCGCCTCATATCCGTGCTCTAGCAAGCATTCTTCCGCGGCATCGAGGATACGGCGGCGAATCTCGCCGTGGTCGCGGGTACGGCCGCGATGACTCGACCGGCTCACTTTCATCGGTGCCCACTTTCATTCGCCACGAAATTACGTGGCACTTCGCGTCTCACTTGACGCCCCAACCTGCAACGTTTACGTTTGTCATCCTAACGGAAAGGACTGCACACGGTGACGGCAACCCTCAACAATGGCCCCGCTCGGACCCCCAATCGGGAGGAGTACTCCGACCGGCTCCTCAAGGGGACGGTGCGGCGTTCGTATCAGCCGATCGTGGACCTGGACTGGGACGCACCGTTGGATCCGGACAAGTACTACCTACCACCCAAGGTCCTTTCGCTCTACGGCACCGATGTGTGGAACACCATGTCGCGAGCCGAGCAGATCGAGCTCTCGCGACACGAGATGGTGAACCTGCTCTCGACGGGCATCTGGTTCGAGAACATGCTCAACCAGGGCTTGCTGCGGGTGATGATGCACGCCAACCCCACCAGCAGTGAGACCCTGTATTCCCTCGCCGAGATCGGCGACGAGACACGCCACATGACGATGTTCGCCAAGGCCATCGAAAAGACCGGACTGCCCGCGTACCGGATGCCGTGGTACCAGCGGGCCATGGCCAACCTACTGCCGCTCGCGCTCAAGGGCCCGGTGCTCTGGGTGGCCGCCCTCATCGGCGAGGAGATCTTCGATGCCCTGCAGCGCGAGATCATGGACGACCCGGAATTGCAGCCGTTGGTGCAGCGGCTCATGCGGATTCACGTCACCGAGGAAGCCCGACACATTCAGTTCGCGCGTGACGGTATTCGTCAGCGACTGGACCGGACGCCCACGCGCGTCAAGGTCATCCTGCGGCTCACCAACGGCCTGGGCGGACCCATCTTCCGGTATCTGCTGACCAACAAGAAGATGTACGAGGCCGTCGGGCTGCCCGGTCGCGAGACCATGCGGCTCGCACGCGGTAATCCGGCGTTTCAGGAGGCCTCGCGCACGGGCTTCGCCCCGCTGTACAAGTTCCTGGAGGAAACGGGTCTGATGGGCCCGCTCTCGCGACGCATGTGGCGCAGAACAGGTTTCATCGCGTGAACGAGCACGGTCCAGAAGACGACGACGTCTTCGACGGCACAGCGGTCGTGACGGCGGGCGAGTTCACCGTCGAGTCACGCGTGCGGCTAATCGGATTCTTCAACCCGCTGGACGGCAAGTTCCACTGGCAGGGAACGATTTACGCCAAGCCGGAGGGCGGGGAACTCAAGGGCGGCACCCAGGTCGTCATCGCGGTCGGTGACACCAGCGCAGCGGGGCGCATCACCGAACAGACGCCCTGGGGTCATTTCTCGGTGGCGGGGGTTGGTGCGCCGCCCTACCCGCTACCCGGGATCGAGCTCGACGTCGCCCACTGATGTGTCGGTGCGCACACCGCGCCAGCTGGAGTGCTTCAGGATGCCGCCCGGCGTGCGATCCCCGTAGCGCACCTCGGCCACCAGCACCGGCTCGACGAACTGCACATCTTTGGCCTCGATCGCGGATAACGGTGCGCTGAACGGCGATTCCTTGCGGTGCAACGGTTCCAGCCGCTCTTTGAGCGTCGCCAGCTCTTTCTCGGTGAATCCGGTGCCCACCCGGCCGGCATAACGCAGTCCGCCCTCGTCCGGTATCCCCATGAGCAGGGCTCCGATCCCGCTGCTGCGCCCGCCCTTCCCCTGGCGCCAGCCACCGATGACGACCTCTTGACTGCTCCAGTTCTTCGCCTTGATCCACGACTGGGTACGACCCGGAACGTAGAGGGAATCCAGCCTCTTCGCGATAACTCCCTCCCAGCCGTGCTCATGCGAATGCGCCAGCGCGGCCGCGCCGTCGCCGTCCAGCGGTTCCGGAACGGTCATCGACTCGGTACCCGCGCCCAGCACGTCCAGTAGTCGGCGGCGGTCACGGTACTTGTTGCGCAATAGGGATTTTCCATCGAGATACAGCAGATCGAACGCCCAAAACTCCGTCTCGGTGCCGGCTGTGCGGTTCTGCAACAGAGGGAAGCTCGGTAGCCCCTTTGGATCCAACGCCACCACCTCTCCGTCCAGAATGACGCGGTGATCGGCCAGTTCGTGCGCGAGCCGCTGCAAGGCAGGGAACTCTCCGGTGACGTCGCGGCCGCTACGTGCTAGCGCCCGCAGCTGACCGCGATCGCATTCGAGGATGAGTCGGTAGCCGTCCCATTTTCCTTCAAAGGCCCACTCGTCGGCGGTCAGGCCCGCCACCGATCCGGCGGAGGGCAGCATCGGCGCCAGGCCGGTAGGCATCGACCCAAGTGACCGCTGATCCTTCATCCGGTGCGCCAGCCACTGCTTGCCGTTGGTTCGAATCAGGGCATATCGACCCGTGATTCGCTTGCCGTGCAGGGTGACGATAACCTCCCCCTTCGACTCACCGGAGTCATCGCGCGGATCGATGAACTTCTCGGTGTCGTAGGTACCGGAGTCCCAGATGCTCACCTCTCCCGCGCCGTACTCCCCCTGGGGAATGGCTCCTTCGAAGGTGCCATATTCCAAGGGGTGATCTTCGGTGTGTACCGCAAGGTGATTCACCGACGGTTCCATCGGCAGATTCTTGGGAACGGCCCAGGAGACCAGCACACCATCGCGCTCCAGCCGCAAGTCGTAGTGCAGCGCGGTGGCGTGGTGCTCCTGGATGACAAACGAATTATTCTGCCCTGCTTCCGGTGTGACGGCCGGGACGGGTTCTGGCGTACGCGCGGGATCGCGCATGCTGCGATACGTGGACAACCTGTCCTCGACGATCGTCACATCGTCGAGCCCGGACAGCAGATCGCCGTCGCGCTCGACGCGCGCCAGCACCTCGTCAAACCGCAGCTGACGTAACTCGGGATCGTCCAACTCCTCCCAGGTCCGCGGAGCAGCGACCGCCGGTACCCGCCGGCCGCGCAAGGAATAGGGGGCGACGGTGGTCTTGGACCCGCTGTTCTGACTCCAGTCCACGAACACCTTGCCCTCACGTCGCTGCCGAGTCATCGTGGCGGTCACCAATTCCGGCATCGCCTGTTCCAACTGAATCGCGACCTTCTTCGCGACGACCACCGCACCCGATGAGCTGACCGGTTGCGCTAGCGGGACATACAGGTGCAAGCCCTTGCTCCCACTGGTCAACGGAAACGTCGTCAAACCGATATCGGTCAGCACATCGCGCACCGCCCTGGCAACCTGTGCCAGCTGCGGCATGCTCACCCCCTCTCCAGGATCCAGGTCAAAGACCAATCGCGTTGCCGGGCCAGGATTTTCCCCGACAAACCGCCACTGCGGCACATGCACTTCCAACGCCGCCTGCTGAGCTATCCACGCCAACGCCACCGAGGTGTCCATCAGCGGATAGGTGACGTAGCGAGACTTGTGTTCGACGCGCCGCCGCGGAAGCCAGTCGGGAGCGGACGCGGCCAGGTCCTTCTCGAAGAAGGATGGCTGGTCAACGCCATCAGGCCAGCGCTTGCGCGTTACCGGTCGCCCGGCGATGTGCGGCAGCATGTAGGGGGCGATCGCGGTGTAGTAGCCAAAAACGTCCGCCTTGGTGGTGGGCCCTGCGGTCCCGGTAGCCGGGTACAGCACCTTTTCCGCATTGGTCAAGCGCACGAACGCGGTTGACCCAGAGCCGGATGTCGCCGACTCCTCGGCGCCAGTGGGCCATACTGGGAATATGCGTTCCATCTGGAAGGGCTCCCTCGCCTTCGGGCTGGTGAACGTCCCTGTCAAGGTATACAGCGCGACCGAGGACCATGATCTCAAGTTCCATCAGGTCCACAACAAGGACAACGGCCGAATCCGTTACAAGCGCACGTGCGAGGAATGCGGCGAGATCGTCGAGTTCCGGGATATCAACAAGGCCTATGAGGCCGAGGACGGGCGCACCGTCGTCATCACCGACGAGGACTTGGCCAGCCTGCCCGCCGAGTCTCGCCGCGAGATCGAGGTGTTGGAATTCATCCCCGCCGCCGAACTCGACCCGCTGATGTACGACAAAAGCTACTACCTGGAACCGGACAGCACGTCGTCGAAATCGTATGTGCTGCTGGCGCGGACACTCACGCAGACCGATCGGGTGGCCATCGCGCATTTCGCGCTGCGCAACAAGACACGCCTCGCGGCACTGCGCGTCAAGGACTTTGGCGCGCGCCAGGTGATGATCATCCACACCCTGCTGTGGCCCGACGAGATTCGGGAGCCCGACTTCCCAGTGCTGGATCAGGAAGTGACGATCAAACCGGCGGAACTGTCGATGGCCGGGCAGGTGGTCGAATCGATGGCCGACGACTTCGATCCGAGCCGCTACAACGACACCTATCAGTCGCAGCTGCTGGAAATGGTCGAGGCCAAGCTCGAAGGCGGCGAGGCGTTCACCAAAGAAGAGGCGGCCACCGAGCTCGACGCGACCGACGTCTCGGACCTGCTGGCCAAGCTGGAGGCCAGCGTCAAGAAGCGTCAGGCCGAGAAGGCCAGCACCAACTAGCTACCGGATATCGCCTGCCGGTGGGCGGGCTCGCCGCACCACAAGGTTTCGGGTACTCTAACTTTTCCATTCGGAGCACTTGAAATAGGAGGCGTGGGTGCTGGAGCGGCAGAAGCAGGCGCGACCATTGCGCGGGTTCTACCTACTCGGGCCGGCCTTCGTCGCCGCCATCGCCTACGTCGACCCCGGAAATGTCGCCTCGAACGTGAGCGCCGGCGCCACATACGGCTTCCTGCTCGTGTGGGTGATCGTCACGGCCAACGTGATGGCCGGGCTGGTGCAGTACCTCTCGGCCAAGCTGGGCCTCGTCACCGGACAGTCGCTGCCGGAAGCCATCGGCAACCGCATGTCACGGCCGACGCGGCTCGCCTACTGGGGCCAGGCCGAATTAGTCGCCATGGCAACCGATCTCGCCGAGGTCGTGGGTGGCGCGATCGCACTCAATCTCCTGTTCCACCTGCCGCTGCTGCTCGGCGGCATCATCACCGGAATCGTGTCGATGGCGCTGCTGGCCGTGCAGGACCGGCGTGGACAGCGCTCCTTCGAGTACGTGATCTCGGCACTGTTGGCAATCATCGCGATCGGATTCCTCGCCAGTGTCGTGGTGGAGCCGCCCCCACTTACCGACGCCGCCGCGGGGCTGATTCCCCGCTTCCAGGGCGCCGAGAGCCTGCTGCTGGCGACGGCGATGCTGGGCGCGACGGTCATGCCGCACGCGGTGTATCTGCACTCCGGGCTGGCGCGCGATCGCCACGGACATCCCGAGGAGGGCGAGCCGCGACGCAGGCTGCTGCGCATCACCCGGTGGGACGTGAGCCTGGCGATGCTCTTCGCGGGCGCGGTCAACATGGCGATGCTGCTGGTGGCGGCTACAAACCTGCAGGGACGCGACGGTGTGGACACCATCGCGGGCGCGCACGCTGCGGTCCGCGACAGCCTGGGCCCCACGGTGGCGCTGCTGTTCGCGATCGGACTGCTGGCATCCGGACTCGCATCATCCTCGGTCGGCGCCTACGCCGGCGCGATGATCATGCAAGGGCTCCTGCGCAGGTCCATCCCTATCGTCATGCGACGACTGGTCACACTGCTGCCCGCACTCGCGATCCTCGCGGTCGGAATCGACCCCACCCGAGCACTCGTGGTGTCGCAGGTGGTCCTCTCGTTCGGCATCCCCTTCGCCCTCATCCCGCTGATCCGCTTGACCGCCGACCGCGGGCTGATGGGCGCCGACGCCAACCATCGGGTGACGACGTTGCTGGGCTGGGTCATCGCCGCGCTCATTTCGGCGCTCAATATTGTCCTAGTTTTCCTTACCCTGGCAAACTAGCTTCACTCTGGGGGCCCTGCGCACATGGCGGTCGGCTGGGCGGCAGTGGCCGACGTGACCCGTGCCACTGGAACACGGGCTACGGGAGAGTGGGACTGGATCGGCAGCGTCGCTGACTACCCTTCTAGCGCGACGCGATCCGTCGCGCTAGATCGGCCCGCTACTGGAGTGCCCATCGCCGGAGCGCGGCCCGAATCGCCGCGCGTAGTCCTCGTGGATATGCGCCTCTTTCTGACGCTTGAGCACATCGACCAGGCCCGGATCGAGGTCGTGCTGCACCAGACGGTGCCGGCGCCACACCTTGTTCAAGGCGTGCGCCATGATCAGTACCCACACGTAGATGGGCACCGTCATTTCCATGTGCACATAGAGCGAGGCGGGCAGCAGCCAGAACGGGGCCAGAATGAACAGCGGCGGAATCGCGCAGCGCACGATGTGCCGGCGCACCGCACCCCTACCTGCCAAGTCATGGGCAACCCATTGCCTCATCGAATCAGGCAGACGGCGCCCGTAGCAGTAGGCGATGTACTGAAGCGGCTTCGGACGGTCGGCGGCCATAACTAGATTGTAGACTAATAATTAGTGCCCTAACTAATAGTCAGGATCGCGACGATGACGGCAGCCATTCCGGAAGCCTCCCCCGAGGTTGACCCCCTCGCCCTGGAACGGCAGGCGTGCTTCGCGCTGGCCGTCACCAACCGCGCCGTACTGGCCGTGTACCGGCCACTGCTAACCCCCCTCGGGATCACCCACCCGCAATACCTGGTGATGCTGGCGCTCTGGGACCACGCCAAAGCGAACGACAAGGGAACCCGGGAAGCCTTGTCCGTCAAGCAGATTGCCACCCTGCTTCAAACGGATTCGGCAACCGTCTCCCCCATGCTCAAGCGGCTGGAGACGCTAGGACTCATCACCCGGCCGCGCAGCGCCTCCGATGAACGCACCACGCATGTCACACTGACCGCACAGGGCGCCGCACTGCGCACCCAGGCCCTCAAAGTCCCCGCCGCCGTAGTGGAACGCCTGGGCGTTGATCTTGCTGAACTCGAGAACCTCCACATGGTGCTGACCAGGATCAACGCCGCCGCACGTGCCGCCGGCGCCCTCGACCCGGAATAGGCAGGGCCCGCATCTGTGCTGCCCATCACACTCCCTGTACACCGATCGGTATACATGCTGAAATGAGCAGTAGACCAATCGATATACCAAGGAGGTCGTCATGTGGGCCGACTCGACGGTGCTCGTCGCCATAGTTCTCGTCACCGTGACCATGCTCTGGACGGCGAGCGGCGAAAACTCGATGAACTACTACCAGCGCGATGCCCAGAAAGGGCCGTGGCAGCGATAGTTTGCGCCGGCGGTCGGCGTATGTTCACCACACGCCGCGTCGAGAAGAACCTGAGATCGCAGCACATCGCGGAAAACAATTGACTCACCACTGGGTTGGATCATCGCAGCGATGCCGGGCCAGCACCCGGTGCCCGAGACCGAAGCCGCATGATGGACGCGATGCAATGTCGTAATCCCCACGGCGACTAGGTGATCCACACTTTCGACGGGAGGTTTCCTCGGCTACCGCTGATGATTGCCTACAGCAGGCCGCGGATGTTACGACCCGTGATGGCCCCCCATTTGGTGTCAAGCGCATTCATGAGCAGCTGCCAATACGGCGCCCATAGCGTGCGCTGCGCCATAGCCGGGGGCATCGTCTTATAGGTTGCCGCCTGCTGTGTCCACCGCCATGCCAGCCCCCTGGCGACGTCGTCGATGCACCAATAGATGAGCTCATTCGGATTGGTCGTGGTCTTCCACACAAAGCCAGTCTTCGGATCGCGCGTGTGGTACCAGAATTGGGCACCGTCCAGCACATATTGCGGTGCGGTGTTGGAGTGCCGCTCGCCTTTGTCCAACTCGGTGGGCACCGGCACTTCGGAGATGGCCACTTCCCCCGCCAGACGGCTCAGTACCGCGATTCGCACGTCGAGCTGTTCACGAATCCACTCCGAGCTCCCGGGACTGCCCGGCTCGGGCGCCACGGCCGCTGGGTCTGCCGGGGGTGCCGGTTCGGAGACCGTCGACTGATCCACCTGCGCCGCGGCCGCCTGCTCGACGGGCGCATTTCCCGCGACATCGACGATCACCCCTCCCGCCCAGTCGACCTTGTCGGGGTTGAGCACGCCGTCCTCTTCCAACGACAAGTCCACGACGTAGGCGACGTCGACGAGGACATCGCGGGCACCGGGTGCCAGCGAGACTCCGGGACGCCGGGGACCCAGCAGCGCGACGTGCACCATGAAAAATTCGCCGTCGTCGTCCCGGTCGCAGTACTCACGTTCGTACCGGGCGGCATCGGCCGTTACGAACCGATGCTTGACCGGCGGTTCCAACAGCACACTGCAGAATTGCACGGGATGGTCGGCATCTCCGTCCAGCATGCCGAGTTCTGTTGCGGTAATGGGCAATTCGGCGGCCAGGCTCGCGGCGGCATCGTCCGCCGCGGCTCGGATGGTGAACATGCGTGCGTCGGGCGGCCAGTCGCCTGGCTCCGGCGCGGCCCCCTCGTGACCGGTGGAATCAACCGTCATGTTCTTAACCGTATGGCAATCGTGTACTTCGAGCGACGACGGTGCACTCAGACCTGTTAGTTTTACCGACAGACCGTCCCCGCTGGGGGAGCAATCAGGACGTCAAGGAGACCACATCGTGAAGATCAATGTGCCCATTACTGCCGCCGTCGCGGCCGCTGCGGCGGCTGCCGGACTGGCCCTCATGCCGACCGCCGGCGCCGACACCACGCTCGGCCAGCAGGGTCGCCTGACCAACGGCGACGTAGTACAGGCCTGGACCATCAGCGACCTCAAGGTCAGCACCGACCAACTGCCCTACCAAGCGCAGGGCACGCTGTGGGAAGCCACCGCCACCGACGAGGCCATCCAGGGCAGCGTCATTCCGATCGTCGCCAACTTCAACGCCAAGGCCAAGGACGGCCAGACCTACCGCGTGCTGTACGGCGTGGCCACCGAGCAGGGCGTGAACCCGAGCACACTGTCACAGGGCGAAAAGACCACCGGCAAGATCTACTTCGATGTGACCGGCGCCAATCCCGAGACCGTGACCTACACCTCCGGTGACGACGATCTGCTCACGTGGAAGGCAGCCCCGGCGGCCGCCCCGGCACAGCGTTCTGGTGGTTCAAGCCAGTCGCGTGGCACCAACCCCGTACCGGCGACCAGTACCGCCCCCACCTCCGCGACCCCGGCGCCCGCCGCAGCTCCGGCCGGTAGTCAGGGCACGCCGCTGCCCGCCGGTAGCCAGGGCACCCCGGTCGACGAGCAGCAGCCCGCGGCGACACCGACCCCGACGGTCGCACCGGTAACCGCGACGCCGGCTCCGACGGCTGCCACCCCGACGCCAGGTGCCGTGGGCACACCGCTCAACAACACTGCTGTGCCTGCTTCGCCGGCTCCTGCCAGCGCGGCTCCCGCGTCACCGGCACCTTCCACACCCGGAGCTCCCACTGCGGACGGCGCCCCGCAGACTGCCACCCCGCCGGTCGCCGCCGTACCAGCGGTACCCGCGATTCCGGCCTCTTCCGAAGGGGTTCCCCACGGACAGCGCGCGGCAGGCAGCCAGGGCACGCCTGTTCCCGCCGAGGGCTAAACGATCCGTTCGACAAAGCCCGTCGGCCGCCCCGTGCGGCCGACGGGCTTTGTTATGAGTGCGAAGACCACCACGCGTACAACTGGTCAAGAGTCGGCCCGGCCGCTCCCGAACGCGTCTCGCTGAGCAGAAGCCGCTCCTCATCGGTCCATCCGACCACCGGATGTCCTTGGTTGGTGCCGCAAAACACTGTGCCGCTCACGAGATCCGGTGTGGCGTTACGACGCCACGGCCCCGGCGATTGAATCCGGCCGGGACACACCACCACCGCGTTGCGTTTCGTCAGACGGCTCAATCCGGCTGCGAGTGCGGACTTGTCTTTCACCAGCGAATAGCTCGCCTCAGCGGGGCCGTCCGGATCGTCGGTTCTACCACATTTCACTTGCGCGACTGCCTCATTGGCTGGTTCAACGGCCTTACATACCGACGCCGCATATCCTGTCGGAAGCATCGATAGCAGGCGGGTCTCCGCGTCGGAGTCCCTGCTGGACACCGTGGTCTGTGGAGCTGCGGTGGGCCCAGCAGGCGCATCCTCGCCGCCCTGGCTCGCAAAGACGGTGACGACACCGCCCACCACCACGGCGGCCAGCACCGCACCGCCGATCATCAACGGCCGCTTGCTTCTTTCGGTCCGTTTATCTTTCCACGACGAGAAGTCGACAGCGGACGTCAAGGCCCCGCTTCCCCACGCATTCTCACGTGCCGGGGGCGATTGCCGATCAGTGGTGAATCGAGGTGTCGACGTTGCCAGCCCTGACCAGTACGGATCGGGCGATACCTGCTGCTCGATGAACGGTGGTGGCTGGTTCAAGTTCTGCTCCGGCGAAGCGAACGGACCCGGCTCGGCCAGCATGCCGGGCAGTGCGTTGAGGACGGGCAACGGCGCGGTATCCGCGGCATCGGACGAGTCCTCTGCCTGCGGCGAGCCCGCTCCGCTATCCGTATCCATCCACTACCCCCAATGTCCAGTCATTGCGTCCCCGACCACGGTCAATGCACAAGATTACTTGGCCCCACCGTTCGCCAACACGAGGATGGGCGAAGCGTAAGGCATACAGAGATTCACACAACCACACGCAGCACGCCGACGAGGACATCAAATATGGCTACCAACACTGCTACGGCTGGCGCGAAGACGCCGAATCACTCAACAACACCCTCGACGGCGGATGCATGACCGCCCACAGCCGCACCCGCCAACACGCCGTGATGATCGGATTCGCCTTGGGCCGCAACGCCATAGCCCACTACCTCCACCGGAGCCGTCAGAAAAACACCACGGCCTAACAGGGCACCCGCCTCCCCACCGTCAAGTCACACAAGCCCCACTAATCCCACTGGATCCTGCGGGCACCAATAGCAACAGGCCCGGCGCGCCGCAAGTCGACGTCTAGGGCACCCCGCCGACCCGCTAGAGTTTAGACACCTGTTCACATAGGCCCCCTCGGGGACCGATTGAAAACTCCAACAGTGCTGATCATCACCGGTTGGGCGCCTAGTCGCGGAACGGGATGACGTCGATTTCGGAACGCGGCGAAAGCTAAATCGAGCGCTCGACCCTCGGTTCAACCCGCAGCTTTCACAACCCAGGTCTCCGTTGGATGTCGTTGTCAGACAACACCGTCAGCCCTGCGTCTAAATGTCATCGCCGAAAAAGTCGGGGATGGCCGTTAAGGCACATGTTCACGCCCCTGCGGGTGTAAGCCCGGCACTGTCGATATAGCTGCGGACGATCCGCTTACATTCGGTAAGCATCGCTTCGTTGCCAGCCGGATCGTCGCGGAATGCCTCGACCATCAGCGCATCCGCGGTGAGTTGGATGGTCAGACACATGGTCGGCAACCGCTCACTGTCCGCAACGCCCATGGCGAGCACGATCTTGTGCAAGCCATGGGCCATGGTCTGGTTGTGCGCGCGGTCGGCAGCCCTTGTCTGCTCGCTGAGGTGACGCCCGAACCACAGCGCTCGATAGCCAGCTTGGCTGCGGAATGCTTCGGCGTAGGCGTTAATCACGTTCTCTACCAAAACGTCCCAGTCCAGCGCGCCGTCCCGGCCCAGGGTTGGGGCAGCTTGGACAAACAACTCCATCTGCGCTTCGAAACCAGCCAGGTAGCCCAGTGCAAGCGAGTGCAGGATCGCATCGCGGTCAGGCAGATAGTGATAGAGCGAGCCGACGGAGACCCCGGCCTCGGCGGCGACACGAGTCGTGGTGAGCGCATCGGCGCCTTCGCGGATGAGCAACCGATCGGCGGCCGCCAACACACTCTCCAGCCGGGCGCGGCTGCGCGCCTGCTGCGGCTGGTTGCGCAGGGGCGCCTTTACTGGCAACGGTGTGGTCACCCGGACCTCCAAAACTCGAAACTTGAAATGGTTTCGAATTAATCGTAGCATCGGCGGCTATGAAACACCCTGCGACAACGTGGGTGAACTGGGCGCGCGACCAGCGGTGTGCACCGGCCTCCTTCGCGCGTCCGCCCGACGAGGCCGCCGTCAGCGCGTACGTGCGGCAGGCAGCCGATCTCGGCATCCACGTGCGGGCCGTCGGGTCGGGGCACTCGTTCACCGACGTCGCCTGCACCGACGGAGTGATGCTCGACCTGAGCGCAATGCAACGCATCCTCGACATCGATCAGCGGACTGGCCGGGTCACCGTCGAGGGTGGAATCACGCTGCACACACTCGGCCCGCTGCTCGCCGAGCAGGGATTGGGCTTGGTCAACCAGGGCGACATCGACCGGCAGTCGATCACCGGTGCAATCTCGACTGCCACCCATGGAACCGGAGCCCTCCTGCCGAATCTCTCCGCGCAGATCGTCGGTATGCGGCTAGTCACCGCAACGGGCCAGGTACGGGAGCTGACCGAAGCCGCCGATCGAGAGGCTTTACTCGCGGCCCGGGTGTCGATGGGCGCGCTCGGGGTGATCACCGCAGTGACGATTCAGGCGGTTCCGCTCTACACTCTGCACCGGCGCGACGAGACGGTGCCGTTGCCCGAAGTTCTCGACCGGCTCGACGAAATTACTGATACCAGTGACCATTTCGAATTCTTCGTCTTTCCCTATGCCGACCGGGCGATCACCCGCAGCACGCGACGCAGCACGGCCGAACCACATCCCGCACCGGCCTGGCGGCGCGACCTGCGTGGGCGGCTAGACGATGGCGCCCTTGGGGCGTTGTGCCGGATCGGGCGGCGGTTCCCGAGCCAGGCGCCACGCCTGAATCGGTTGATCACGGTGGCCGCGTCCAACGGTGACGAGGAGGACCGCGCCTACCGGATCTATCCGAGCCGGCGGGAGGTGCGTTTCACCGAAATGGAGTACGCGATCGATCGTGTGCATGCACGCTCGGCGATCGAGCACGTGATCGCGCTGGTGCGCTCACGTCGGCTGCCGATCCTGTTCCCACTCGAGGTGCGCTTCGTGGCATCCGACGACGCCTTCCTCTCGCCTTCACACCGGCGTGAGACCTGCTACATCGCGGTGCACCAATACAGCGGTATGGAGTTCGAGAGCTACCTACGTGGCGTCGAGGCCATCATGGACAGCTTCGGCGGGCGCCCTCATTGGGGCAAACGGCATTATCAGACAGCGGCAACTCTGCGACCCCGATATCCGGCGTGGGACCAATTCCAGCACGTGCGGGCCCAGTTCGATCCCCACGGCGTCTTCGCCAACGACTACACCTTGCGGGTAATCGGACCCACCGTCGATGGCAGGACTCCAGCATGACCGGCTATCTGGTCGGGGTGGGCATCGCCGACATCACCGGCGAGGCTGGCGGCGTGCCGATGATGGGTTATGCCATGCCGTTTCAGCGCACGGCCGGCATTCATCAACGGCAGTGGGCACGCGCATTCGTAGTTGCCGAACCTCAACCCGGCGGGCAGCGAATCGCATTCGTCATCGCCGATCTCGGCATGATCTTCACTGGCGTGCACCAGGAAGTGTTACGTCGTCTTGCTGGCCGGTTTGGCGACCGGTATACCGCAGGAAACACCTTGCTATGTGCTACCCATACCCACTCAGGGCCGGGTGGCCATTCCCATCACACCCTCTACAACCTCACCATCGGCGGGTTTCGACCTCGCACGTTCGAGGCGATCGTCGCCGGCATTGTCAACGCGATCACCCGTGCCGACGACGACCTCGCACCCGGCGAACTGACCCTGGCCACCGGGGAACTGCACGGTGCGTCGGTCAACCGGTCACTGCCGGCGTTCGAGCGCAACCCGGCCGCAGACAAGCGACTGTTCCCTGCTGCCATCGACCCGCAGATGAGCGTGCTGCGGTTCGACCAGGGCGGAGTGCCCGTCGGCGCCCTGACCTGGTTCGCCACACACGGGACCTCGATGCCCAACACTAACCGCTTAATCAGCGGGGACAACAAAGGCTATGCCGCATACGTCTGGGAAAACTCTTGGGCACCTAAAGAATTCGGCGATGACGCAGTCAAGTTCGTCGCCGGGTTCCCGCAGAGCAACCCCGGTGACATGTCACCGAATCTCGGCGCTGGCAGCAACTACGGACCGGTAGGCGACCCATTCGAAAACACCCGAGTCATCGGCGAGCGCCAAGCCCGCAAAGCCCGTGAACTGTTCGCCGCGACCGGCACAACCATTGCCGGACCAATCGACTTTAGGCAGCGTTACGTCGACTTCTCCCACGTCGAGATCCGGCCTGAATTCGCCGTCGATGGCCCCACCCGCACCTGGCCTGCCGTCCTCGGCCAAAGCATGGCCGCCGGCACATTCGACGGACTCGGCCCGCGGTTCGCCCATCAAGGTGAGCACCACCGGCGCCGGTTGTACCGCGTCATCGACCGCCTGGTCGTCGAGCCGCCCGCCGAACTCATCGCCGGCCACGCACCCAAACCGCCGATGCTCGCCACCGGCATCTGCCAGCCTCACCCCTGGACCCCACAGATCCTGCCGATCCAAGTTCTGCGAATAGGCCAGCTCATCATCATCGCCGGCCCAGGCGAATTCACCATAAACTCCGGACTACGCATTCGCCGCAGTGTCACCGAAGCACTCGGCGGACTCGCTGAACACGTCATCTTCACCGGATACGCCAATGCCTACGCCGGCTACGTGACCACGCCCGAGGAGTACGACGCCCAGCTCTACGAAGGCGCCTCCACCCATTTCGGCCGCGCGACCCTGGCCGCCTACCAGCAGGAACTGGCGCAACTCGCCGACGACCTGCGCACCGGCACGCCGAGCACCGGCACCCTAGAGCCACCCGACCTGTCCGGCCGCCAACACATCCACAACCCCGCCGCCCGATTACCCGACACCGCGCCACCAGGCCGGCGGATCGGCGATGTCATCGCCCAGCCCGCCCCGACCAACCGCACCGGCGACGTTGTCACGGCCAGTTTCTACAGCGCCTGCCCGAACAATGACACCCGCAATGGATCGACATTCTGCGAGGTCCAATTTGACACCGCCGACGGCTGGCAGACCATCGCCGACGACAACGACTGGACAACCGTTTTTCATTGGAAACGCTTGTTCCTCACCGTATCCCGCGCCCGCATCAGCTGGACCGTCCCCCGCGACGCGCCCGCCGGAACCTATCGCATCGTCCACCACGCCGACGCTCGTGACCGCACAGGCGCTATCACACCTATCACCGGCGCCACCGAACCATTTCACGTGATGGCAGCCGAATCGTGACAAGAAGCAGGTACGAAACCCTGCAAGCCGCGACCGCGCATCTGCAGCCACCGTTCGGCGTGCTCGATGCCAACGCCTTCGCGGCCAATGCCGCTGATATGGTGCGGCGCGCGAACGGCACCCCCATCAGGATCGCGTCCAAGTCAATTCGGTGTCGAGAGATATTGCGGACAGCGCTGGCCATCGACGGCTTCCGGGGGATTCTCGCGTTCACGCTGCCCGAGGCCCTGTGGCTCGCCGACGAGTTCGATGACATCGTGGTCGGATACCCCTCAACCGATATCGACGCGTTGCGCACTCTCGCGGCAAGTCCCATACTTGCACAACGCATCACCCTCATGGTCGACTCGATCGATCATCTCAGCCATATCGACGCAGCGCTCGATCACCGCGCCGCCGCGCTGCGGGTCTGCATCGACATCGACGCGTCGCTGCGCATGGCGGGCGGACACGCACACATCGGCGCGCGACGTTCACCGGTCCACGCTGTCGAACAGGCGCGATCACTGGCACGCGCGGTGGTCGAACGACCCGGCTACGAATTGGTCGGGCTGCTCAGCTATGAGGCGCAGATCGCCGGTGTCGGCGACAACCTGGCTGGCGCCCCGATTCGGAGCCTGGCCATTCGCGCTATGCAGCATGTGTCACGCCGAGAGCTGCGCGGGCGGCGCGCCGCAATCGTCGCCGCCGTTCGCGAGATCGCGCCACTTGAATTTGTCAACGGTGGCGGCACTGGCACTCTGGAGTCTACCTCCGCCGAGGACGCAGTCACCGAAATCGCGGCCGGCTCAGGACTTTACGGGCCTACACTCTTCGACACCTACCAGCACTTCCGGCCCCAGCCGGCGGCATTCTTCGTGCTGCCCGTGGTGCGACGGCCGACAACCGCCATCGCAACCGTGCTCGGCGGCGGCTGGATCGCATCCGGAGCTTCGGGAGCCGATCGCCTCCCGATCCCCACCTGGCCGTCCGGGCTTGCGCTCATCCCCGGTGAGGGAGCCGGCGAGGTCCAGACACCGCTGCGGGGTGCTGGCGCGCGCTCGCTGCATATCGGCGACCGCGTCTGGTTCCGGCATGCCAAAGCGGGTGAACTCTGCGAGCGCATCGACCAGCTACACATCGTCGACGCCGAACGCGTCGGAGCTCGCGTCGCAACCTACCGTGGCGAACAAAAGACGTTTCTCTGACTGGGATGAAGCACATGACTGTGCCACCAAGGAGCAATAGTGAAAAATGCAATGGAATTCGGTTCGCGCTGGGTGTTAGTCACCGGAGCGTCGTCGGGCCTTGGCAAGGAGCTTGCATATCAGCTCGCGACACAACATCACGCTAATCTGATTCTCGTTGCACGACGGCTTGGCCACTTGAATGTTTTGAAAGAGCAGCTCGAAAAAGAGGGCAATATCCGGTGTCATGTGATCGCCGCCGATCTATCCAATCCCGCCGACGTAGACCGTGTCTACCAGGAGGTGATAGACATAGGCGATGTCTACGGAGTAATTCTCAACGCGGGCGTCACCCACTTCGGAAAACACCTTGAACTTGACTGGTCAGGTTTCCTAAACATGCTGGCCACAAACGTCACGAGCGTGGCCCGCTTAACCAGTCTGTTTACGCCGTACCTGATACAGAAAGACCAGGGCGGAGGCGTGATGATGGTCAGCAGCATGGCTAGCCTTTTTCCGCTACCCTACCAAGCTGCCTACGCAGGCGCCAAAGCCTTTGTCACCAATTTTTCGCGAAGCTTGCAGCAGGAACTGAGGTCAGAAAATATCTCGATCACAGTTTTCTTGCCAGGTGGAATTGACACCGAGATGACGCGCAACAGCGATCTCAAGTATTTCGAAAATACGATATTCTTGCAAGACGTCAATTCTTGTGCGTCAGACGCACTATCCGCCATGAAGTCACGCCGATCATATTATGTGCCAGGAATGGTTAACAAATCGCAACTGTTTATTTCTCGTTTTTTACCACGTAGTCTGGTGGATTTTGCGATTAACCGCACATACCGGAAAGCTCTAATGGCGCCTAAGGGCTGACGGCGTCGCTTCGCCACGATCATCACCGGAAGAGGGCTGTTGATCGGCCGAGGCCACGCGACCTCCAGACACGAGGCAGCAGCCAGCAGCAGATCCCTATCGTGCTGGCATCAAGTTAGAACGAGTTGATCACGGCGCCAAGGACTTCCAATGTCAGACCCGCTCGCTACCTGCCAACAGCATGGCTCGGCCAGCCCGGTTTCGATCTGGTGTTCTCGCCGCTGCTGTTGGCGATGATGGCCATATCGTCGCCGGTCGCGGCGATAGTGACCTTCGAGCGCGGGTCGAACTGGTTCGAGGGGGTGCTCTGCGTGCTCTACATTGCGATCGCTACGGCGTTCTAGTGGGGTTGAGTTCCCAGTCCACTTCACGTTGGGCCGCAAGGCTATCTCCCACTACCTACGCCGATGCCGTCAAAAAACCAACATGGCCTAAATGGGCACCGGTCTACCCATCAGCCAGTCACAGAGGCCCCACGAAACTCACCGGGTCACGCAGGCGCCATCGGCAACACCACCGATTCGCCACGAACCGCCGTCCAGACCATCGCCATCGACCCGCTACAGTTTTAGACACCTATTCACCTAGGTCCCCCCGCCCTCGTAGCTCAGGGGATAGAGCACGGCTCTCCTAAAGCCGGTGTCGCAGGTTCGATTCCTGCCGGGGGCGCAAGTTGTTTTGTATGACGTCGGGTGATGCTTGACGTTTCTATGTCGGTTGATGCCTGACGGTGTTT
>JACHLF010000012.1 GCA_014204435.1 Mycobacteroides chelonae | reverse complement strand
CCTGGCTGCATCCAAGATGGGCATTGAAGAGGCCAAGGAGTTCTACAACCACCCCGGCGAATCCATCGGCAAGAACATCATCTTGGGCACCGAAACCCTAGCGGGCGGGGCAGTCGGCGGCGAAGCCGCAGCCGGAGCACGCGGGCTCCTCGGCGACCTCACCAGCGCCGAAGGACACGCACTCACCCACGACTTGCCTGGCCCCCACCCCCCGCCGACCGTGGAACACAGCGGAGGTGGTGGCTTTGGCGGCGACCATACGGGCGGCATCGGTGATCACGGCGGCGGCCACGGCATGCCGGGCGGCAACCCCACAGCGTTCGACTTCGACAGCCCACTAGAGACCGCGCGCCCTGAGTTCAACATCCCCCACCCCGTCGATGTGATGAGCCCCGAACTCCGCGGCCTTGCCGAACAACACCTCACCGGCAGCGGCGAAACCGTGCTGGGGCCGTTCGAGCCGCGCAATGGGGGCCCGTCGTACGTCGAAGTTGCCAAGCAGCACGGGGCAAGCTATTTCGACATAGGTGACGCGTGGTACCGGTCCACTCCGACTCAGCAGCTCGCAGCCAACCAACACGTACTTGACATGGCCATCGCAAACGGGGACACGATCAAACTATCGGTGCCGTTCTATGAAATCCGGGCCGACACCTACACTGGTGCTGAGCTCAGGTACATCCAAGAGCATGGTTACGAGCGAATCGATGACACGACGTTCGTACCTCGGACGGAGGCGGGAAGATGAAAGCTCTACTCGAAGCCTTCCTTCGGTACTTTGAATTCCTCTACCTCGATCCCACGAACCGGATCACCAACTCGAAAACCGACCTTTCTGGTGTGAATGCGGCGATCACCGTGACCGGCGAGACCCTGGTATGGAGAATCGCCAACGATCGCGGGCAGCTGCAACTATCCATCGCACCAGCGCGGTTACCCGAACAGGGATTCTGGATTTCGCTGCTCAAACAACGTCTCGACCAGACGCACGAAATCCGCTACCTGCCCGCTCTCGAAGAGATCGCCTGGGCGCGAGACAACATCCAGCGGATTCACGACTTGTTTGATCCGAACCGCCTCGAATCGACGTGCGACGAGTTGCGAGCGCTGATGCGCTCTAACGCCGAGAAGGAGTGGGGCCCTGCCGTGTCTCGGTAGGCGCGCCCACACTCTGCCCACAGTTACAGATAACTAGTGTGAACTACAGGGATGTATTTCAGCAGGTAAAGCTGGTTTTGGCTGGTACCAAGGGTGGCTGAATAGGGTTCAAATCCCTCCGCCACCGCCATTATCCCCTGGCTGTTATTACAGCTCAGGGGGTGTTTGTGGCCGCCCCAGCCGTTCCGCCAATAGGTGTGCGGATCTCGCCGTGCTGTCGACCACCACACGCATCCACCTTCTCGGCGTGATCGTTGATATCAACCCCGTCGAGATACGTGGTGAGGTCGGTGCCGCCATCCATAGCGCTGAGTGGATGGCTGATGGTCCAGCGAGCGGGGTCACCCTCGCGTACCGCACCACGAACTCGACCGCCGCCAGCGCACCCGGATCGGCGGCGCCAACGGTGCACTCACCGGTGCCCAATAGTCGGGTGCGTGATGCGGTACTGGCAACCGACCGCCGGCCGGAATCCATTGGTCTGTAGTGACCACAGATCGGGAGCGACGATTGCCTGCCAGACCTGTTGCGGTGAATGTGCGAAAGATCGTTCAAACAAGATCATTTCGGCGCTCTTACCCGGGCAGCCTAGATGGTCGGCAGCACGCGTCAGTCTCGGCGCAAGGTGAAGAAGTACGGCTGGTCCATGTCGCGCAGGTCCATGATGCCCAGCAGCGTCGCGTCGTCGACCTTGCGGAAGTGGTCGATGATCGCCTTGTGGTCGTAGACCATGGCAGCGCTGACAGCTCCGCGGAACTCGATGTTGCGTAGCCGCGCGCGGTGTTTGTTTGTCCTGATCAGCGGCTTGAGTGCGGACAGGGCGGTGGGTGAGGTCCGCTTGACCATCGGGGACTCGGTCAGCCCGCTGATCCGGCCCGCCAGGCCCATCGGCGCCAGCATCGGATCGACCGCGAAGATATCGCCGCCACCGTCGCTGAACAGCAGCGGATGCACGTGGTCTACGTCATCGAATTGCTTGCCGTACCAGCCGGAGACGGTGAGGATGCCGTCCATCGAATGCCCGGTCGGCACCTCGCCCCCATGCCATCGCTGACCGGTCAATTCCTCTGCGCGCACCGGCTCCAGATTGTCGAAGAAGGTCAGTGCCTCCTGCGTGGAGGTGCCACTTTCCAGCGCGAGAAGATCCGACGTCGATGTCATGATCTGAGCCTACGACTCAGGGCCGCGACGTGCCAAGGCAAAATATCCCCAAATGACTGACCCGTATTTCTCCGTCGATGCGACCCTGCCCGGTACCGCGGGACGGGCCGGCGTCATCCACACTCCGCACGGCGATATCCAGACCCCGGCCTTCATCGCCGTCGGGACCAAGGCCACCGTCAAGGCGGTGCTGCCGGAAACCATGGCCGCCCTCGGGGCGCAGGCCGTCCTCGCCAACGCCTACCACCTGTACCTGCAGCCGGGCCCCGACATCGTCGACGAGGCCGGTGGCCTGGGTGCCTTCATGAACTGGCCCTGTCCCACGTTCACCGACAGCGGCGGATTCCAGGTGCTCTCGCTGGGGTCCGGCGCACGCAAGGTGATGGCGATGGAGGTCGACTGCGCGCGTGCCGACAACCATGTGGTCGCCGGTAAGGACAAACTCGCCCACGTCGACGACGAGGGCGTCACCTTCACCTCACATCTGGACGGGTCCACCCACCGGTTCACCCCCGAAGTGTCCATGCGGATCCAGCACCAGCTCGGCGCCGACATCATGTTCGCCTTCGACGAGCTCACCACACTGATCAACACCCGTGAATACCAAGAGGATTCGGTGCAGCGCACCCACGAGTGGGCGCAGCGTTGTCTCGATGAACACGAGAAGCTCACTCGCGAGCGCGCCGACAAGCCGTATCAGGCCTTGTTCGGGGTGGTGCAGGGCGCGCAGTACGAGGATCTTCGTCGTCAGGCGGCACGTGGGCTGGAAACCCTTGCCAGCGAGGAAGGTCGGGGTTTCGACGGCTACGGGATCGGCGGCGCGCTGGAGAAGCAGAACCTGGGTACCATCGTCGGCTGGGTGACATCCGAACTGCCCGAACACAAGCCGCGACACCTGCTCGGGATCAGTGAGCCCGACGACCTCTTTGCGGCGGTCGCCGCCGGGGCGGACACCTTCGACTGCGTGTCCCCCTCGCGGGTCGCGCGTAATGCCGCCGTCTATACCCGAGACGGCCGCGTGAACATCACCGGTGCCAGGTACCGCCGGGATTTCACCCCCATCGACGCCGAATGCGACTGCTACACCTGCACGCACTACACCCGGGCCTACATGCATCATCTGTTCAAGGCCAAGGAGATCCTGGCCTCGACGCTGGCCACCATCCACAACGAGCGCTTCACCATCGGCCTGGTCGACCGCATCCGTGCCAGCATCGTGGACGGCCGTTTCGAGGAACTGCGCGAAGACACCCTGGGCCGCTACTACCGCTGAGCGGAATTAAGGCAGATCTCAGCATTCGGGCGCACACTGAACAGATGCCTACTACGACCGACCCGGGCACGCTCTTGCTTCAGGTGCTCGACCCGGCCAATCGTGCAAATCCGTACCCGGTGTACCGGCAGCTGGTCGAGCAGACGCAGCCCGGGCCGGTGCACCCGCCTGGCATGGGAGTGAGTGTGTTGGCGACCTTCGCCGACTGCAATGCCGTGCTGCGCCATCCGCAGGCGTCCTCGGATCGCCGCAAGTCGAAGATCGTCCAGCGGCAGCTCATGCAGAACCCCAATCTGATCGCCAGGCCATCCTTCTTGGGACTGGACGCACCCGATCACACCCGGCTGCGCAAGCTTGCCGCAAAGGCATTTGCGCCCAAGGTCATCAACGCGATGGCCGAGTATATCCAGGCGCTCGTGGACCGGCTGCTGGACGACATTGCCCGCCGTGGCACCTTTAATCTGGTCACCGATTTCGCCTATCCGTTGCCCGTCGCGGTGATCTGCCGCATGTTGGGTGTTCCGATCGAGGACGAGCCTGAATTCGGTAGGGCTTCAGCACTTCTCGGCCAGGGATTGGATCCCGTGTTCGCCTTCACCGGGCAGGCCGAGGGGAACATGGACGAGCGCATCCAGGCGAGCCACTGGATGTGGGACTACTTCATCGGCCTCATCGCCGCCCGGCGCCGGAACCTGGGCGATGATCTGCTGTCCGCGCTGATTCAGGTCAAAGAGGGCGGTGATCAGCTCACCGAAGAAGAGATCATCTCCACCTGCACCCTGCTGCTCATCGCCGGGCACGAGACCACGGTCAACTTGATCGCCAACGCCTCGTTGGCGATGCTGCGTGAACCTCACCAATGGAAACTTTTGGGAAACAACGCCGATCGCGCGCCACAGGTCATCGAAGAGACGCTGCGTTACGACCCGCCGGTGCACATGGTGGCCCGAGTGGCCGAGGGCGACATGCAGATTCGCGACTTCACGCTGCCCCACGGGGAATGGGTGCTGTTGATGCTCGCGGCCGCCCAACGCGATCCGGAGGTCGGTCCGGACCTTGAGGTCTTCGACCCTGACCGCACCGAGACCAAGCACCTGGCCTTCGGGCACGGACCGCACTTCTGTCTGGGCGCGCCGCTGGCCCGGCTGGAGACCAAGCTGGCGTTGAGTTCGATCACCGCCCGGTTCCCCGGGGCACGGCTCATCGGCGAACCCAGCTATAAGCCGAATGTCACGTTGCGCGGGTTGGCTGATCTGCCGGTGAGTATCGGCTAACGTGCCGCGGATCTCTCTGGGCGCTGCCCGCGTGCCCCCTTTGCGCGTCCCGGGGCAACATCCGGGCCTCGTCGGATCAGCCCTGGTATATCCAGGGCTCACGGGGGATGCGCCGCGCGTCGAACAGTCGCAGCAGGTCGGTGGCGTCGGTGGCCGCGTAACCCAGTGAATCGCAGATCAACCGGAAGGCGGGCTGTGCACCCAGGTCGGCGATGGTTACCGACCCATCGCGTTTGGCCAGCCGTGCACCTGCGGTGTTGAGCACCAACGGGACATGGGCGTACGTCGGTACCGGATACCCCAGCAGCGTGGCCAAGTACGCCTGCCTCGGTGCGGAGGTCAAGAGGTCGTCGCCGCGCACCACCTGGTCGATGCCCTGTGCGTGGTCGTCGATCACCACCGCCACGTTGTAGGCCGTCACACCATCGCCACGGCGCACCACGAAATCATCGACCAGGCCGGTGTATGCACCGTGCAACAGATCCTGCACGGTGCAAGGCGAGTTCTGTGTGCGCAACCGAAGTGCGGGCGGGCGCTGAGAACGGTCCAGACGGCGCTCTGCGCGTTGTGTTTCCGACAGGTCGCGGCAGGTACCTGGGTATGCCCCGGGTGGGGCATGCGGTGCCGTCGGAGCCTGGGCGATATCTATTCTGCTGCAATAACATTCGTAGAGCAGTCCGCGAGATTCCAACGATGCGATAGCGTCGCCGTAGGCGGCGGTGCGGTTGGATTGCCACATCACCGGTGCATCCCACCGCACACCGATCGCGGCCAGATCCGCCAGCTGGCGATCGGCCACCTCGGCGCTGGTGCGGGTATCCAGATCCTCCACTCGCATCAGGAACCGGCGCCCGCTCGACCGCGCGAGCAGCCACGCCAACAGCGCCGTGCGCAGATTGCCTAGGTGGAGGTCGCCCGACGGGCTCGGCGCGAATCGCCCCGCACCCGTCACACCAGGCCCGGAACAATATCGTTGAGACGGAATTCAATTGGCCGTTCGAGTTGCTCGTAGGTGCACGAGCGCGGATCGCGGTCCAGACGCCACCGGTTGAACTGCGCGGTGTGACGGAACCGCACTCCCTCCATGTGGTCGTAGCGGACCTCGACCACCCGCTCGGGCCGCAGCGCGACAAACGACAGGTCTTTACCGGCATTCCAGCGCGAGCCGGCGTTCTTCTGCGGGTTGCGCTCACCGGCGTCGTGTGCGGCCCAGTTCCACGGGTGATCCTCCAGGCGAGTGACGAGCCGCTGCAGTTCCTGGAAGAGGCGCTTGCGCTCGGCCATCGGGAAGGCGCCGATCGCACCGACCGAGGCCAATGCACCATCGCCCTGGTACAGGCCCAGCAGCAGCGATCCGATGGCGTCGTCACCCGACTTGTGCACCCGATACCCCGCGACCACGCAATCGGCGGTTCGCTCCGGCTTGATCTTGAACATCACGCGCTTATCGGGTTGATAGGCGATGGCCAACGGTTTGGCGATGAGGCCGTCGGTGCCGGCACCCTCGAACTCCTCGAACCAGCGCTGCGCGGTGTCCTGATCGGTGGTGGCGGGGGTCAGATGTATCGAGGTCCCGGCACCCGAGAGCGCATCCGTCAGCGCGGCGCGGCGCTCGCTGAATGGCCGGTCCGTGTAGTCCTGGTTGCCCAGCGCCAGCAGGTCGAACCCGATGAACGAGGCGGGTGTCTGCTCGGCCAGCAGACGCACCCGGGAGTCTGCCGGGTGGATCCGTTGCTGTAGCGCCTCGAAATCCAGTCCGGCCTCGGTGGCAATCACGATTTCCCCGTCGATCACGCACCGTTCGGGAAGCTCGGCCAGCACCGCCGCGACCACATCGGGAAAGTACCGGGTCAGCGGCTTCTCGTTGCGGCTGCCTAGTTCCACCTGCTCGCCATCCCGAAAGATGATCGACCTGAACCCATCCCACTTGGGCTCATATGACGCGTCAGCCGGGATTTTCGCGACAGGTCTCGCGAGCATTGGTGCGATAGGAGGCATGACGGGCAGGTCCATTCCCATATGATGACGGTAATGCCCACGCCCGCCGAGGAACTGGATGTCGACGGCATCGCCGTCCGGCTGAGCAACCCTGACAAGGTGTATTTCCCGCAGTTGGGGGCTGATGGTGGCACCAAGCGCCACCTCGCCGAGTACTACCGCACCGTTGCCACCGGGCCGATGATGAACGCGCTGCGCGACCGGCCCACTCATCTGCAGCGCTTCCCCGACGGCATAGACGGTGAAGAGATCTATCAAAAGCGGCTGCCCAAGCACCATCCCGACTACCTGGACAGTTGCGAGGTTACCTTTCCGTCGGGCCGAACCGCGGAGGTCCTGCGGGTGACCAAACCCGCCGTCATCGTGTGGGCGGCGCACATGGGCACCGTGACCTTGCACCCATGGCAGGTCAGGTATCCCGATCTGGATCACCCCGACGAGCTGCGGATCGACTTGGATCCGCAGCCGGGAACCGGATTCGACGAGGCCAAGGCGGTGGCTCTCGAGGTGCTGCGTCCGCTGCTCGACGAGTTGGGCTTGGTCGCCTACCCCAAAACCTCCGGGGGCCGGGGCATCCACGTCTATCTGCGCATCGAGGCCCGGTGGGACTTCATCGAGGTGCGGCGGGCCGGCATCGCGTTGGCACGTGAGGTGGAACGTCGAGCACCGAAGCAGGTGACCACGTCCTGGTGGAAAGAGGAGCGCGGCGAGCGCATCTTCATCGACTTCAACCAGAACGCGCGTGATCGCACCATGGCGTCGGCGTACTCGGTGCGGCGCACCCCGATCGCCACCGTCTCCACCCCGCTGACGTGGGACGAACTGGTCGATGCCGAACCTGACGACTTCACCATCGCGACCGTGCCCGGGTTGCTGGGGAAACGCCCAGATCCCATGGCCGAGATGGACGACGCACCGCAGTCGATCGAGTCGCTGCTTGAGATGGTAGAACGGGACGAGGCCAACGGACTGGGCGATATGCCCTATCCGCCCAACTACCCGAAGATGCCGGGAGAACCGAAACGCGTTCAGCCGTCCCGGGATACCGATAGGAAGCTGTAGTGACTGCCCGCAGCATGTGCTGGCGGACGGTTCATGGATGATGATCGGGGTTGCGAGGCAACGCGATCATGACCACGGCCGGCACGTGGACTGTCGGTGGGAACGGTGGCGTGTGGTTGCTCGCCGGTATGTCGCGGCGCGGCGGTACCGTGCAGGAATGAGACGGTGGGTTGTCGCGGCCCTCATGGTCAGCCTGTGCGGCTGCTCGTCAGGGGACGAACCCACGTCCACCCAGGCGCCGTATACGCCGCAACAGACCGGAGCGTCGCCGGTTCGCTATGACTCCGAGCCGCTGGAGCAGCGATTCCCCATGCTGCCTAAGCCGGTGACCGGTGAATGGGTGCAAGGGTTCTTCAGCGACGAGCCCCTTCCGGGGCCTGGCACCACATATTGGGTTGACGCGATCATCGAAATGCCGCCGCGACAGCTGGCCGCTTATGTGGCGCCCTTCCGCTCCAGCATGGTGTTCGCAACGCGACCCCGTCTGTGGAAGACGCTCGACACCGGCGTGCCGTCCGCTGTGCAATTCGAACGCAGCGACGAGTTGGACCGGATGCTGTCCACGACAACAGCCACGGGTGGCTGGGAGGTCAGGGCCTTCGCGCCCACGGAGGGTTCGGTGTTGGTCTTATCGGCGCGGGGCAAGGACGCCGGTTAGGACCGCCGAGTGCGGATGTTCCGCAGGCCGCCTGCCGGTTTAAGGGCACTCTCGCCCGCGGCCTCCTCGGAGGGGTCTTCGGGTGCTTCGGACGTCTGCGCGATATCGGATTCCCCGGCCGCGGTCTTGTCGGACGTTGCGCTCTCCTCGGTCGCATCTGTATCGGTATCGGAGGCGATGACGTCGACGTTCTTTTTCTTGGCGGGCCGTGGCTTACGTTCCTTCTCCGGGAGCTCGGCCACAAATGCCAGCGGGCAGGCCGTGAAGGCCAGGAGCCCGATGGCGGCCGCGGCGCCGTACACCGCGAACTCACTGATGCCGAAGCGATCCAGGTTCAGCCATATCTCGCCAACCGCCGTGCCGAGAATTAAGGCGCCGGCCAGGAAGTGGCCGGCGAAGCAGGACGCACGCAAGGTCAGTGCCAGCTGCGGGGTCGCGAATTCGGGTCGCCGGGTGCGGCGCCAGGAGATGAGCGCCGGGATACCCGCCGCCGCCATCAGGACACCAGCCGTGATGCGCATCGAGGTACCGAAGGAGTGGCCGGCGAGACCGTTTAGTTCGGGCCAGCGGGGCAGCACGAAAAGAAAGAAAAGTAGTCCGGCGATCAAGGAGAGAGCGGCATGGCTGCTGCTCAAAACGATGGTCGCCTTCCGGCGTCCGGCAGCCATCGCCCTCCTTGATGCGGTCCTGAGACCCTGTGTCTACTGGGACCAGAGCCTAGCCTATAAACCTGCTGCGAAGGCGGCACGGAGGTGGCGGATGGAATTGCTGTCGACGCGCATGCCGTCTGTATTTCCGCCCGGCTACCGCTGAGGAAATGTGATGCGGATCGATGTCAATGGTTATCGGATGCGCATGAAGAGGTTTGCCAAGAAAATGATAGTAGCGCCCAGCCCAGTTCCTCCCCGATGTGCACCGCGTCTTGTCGCCGCTGTCGTTGATACGAAGCCCAAGGGCGACAGTGCGTTCACGTGAAGCATTACTTCAGGTGGTGACGACCGCCACATTCGGCATAACCACCGTACCGTCGTTGGTAATCAGACCCAGCTTCCGGGCGTTCTCTTCGATCGTTCCGTGGGACCCCTCGCGGTTATACGTCTTGTCGATCTGAATGCGCTTGGATATGTTCGCGAATTCTTGTCTCCGCCGGGCGGCGTTCTCAACGAATCGCTGGTGCGGACGCCCGGTATACCTCAAGCGGTTCGCCATCGCCGACACCAGGTTGAAGCAGGTGAAAGAAATCCAGCCGAGATACCCGATGGCGCTCTTGCCTGGATACCCGCCATTGTTGCCAAACGTGTTGCCCAACATCGTCCGAGTGAACGTTGCCTGTGTGGTGAGTACTATCTTTTCTGCGGCTCGCGCAAGTGGCCCAAAGCGTGCGGTCCCTGTCAGGGCAGGGGTTGCGTTCAGCATCGCCTGCGTCAACGGGCGTGTATAACTATCGACTCCTGCCGTGTCGATAACCGCACCGAAGAGTCTCGCGAATTCGGTGAACGATGAAAGCTGCAATTCGGTCGGAATCCCCATCTGATGAGCCATCACCCGGTACATGTGCAGAATGGCGTTCGCCTCACGGATCGAAAACAGATTCCCCACAGCCATTACCGCGAGCGATCCGATAATGAAGGCGTTCATGGTAACCGCCTGCGCCTTGAGGTTGATGGGGACGTCGTAAGCCCAGCCTTGTTGCCGGGACAGCGACGCCGTACCGGAGCGCACGTAGGCGTGGATCACTCGGATCCGCGCCGAGGATTTGAATCCGGCGCCGAATCGGTCTAAACCGCCAGGTTGCCCGGCATCGTAGATCCACGCAACCGTTTCCAAGAGCCTACTTGCGGCCTTCTCGTGGAGGCCCCCCATGAGCATAAGGATGACGTTGCTGTGCGGGCTCAGATAGGTAAACGGCAATCCAACGGCGGCTGTAGTGAATACGGTGGACCGCAGCGGGCTCCGGCTCACCGCCCTCTGCGCGCGCTCCAGTATCACCGGGTCGACCCAGTAGGGGGTGCTTTCCATATCTGCCAGAAGTGCTACCAATTCCGGCATGGGGTCCTCGACGGCGCTGATTCCCTGCTCCAAAGCCAGTTCGAACTGGGCGCGGCCTTCTCCTTTGGGTAGCCGAGCCATTGCCGCAACTAAGTCATCGGACAACGTGTCTTCGGCTGTCGAGAACTCGTCGACGGCCGCTTGCTGCACTGCCGAGGGCAGGAAATTCGACCGCCTGACGTACCGGAAGTACGCCTTCCCCAGCGCAAGCGCCCACTTCGGTGCCCCCAAACGAAACACGTCCTCAACCGTCACGGGTGGATCTGTGACCCCGGGCAATGATCGGCCAGGTGTGAGCGGGTCGATTCGTGGGGCGCTGCTCGTCATGGCGTCGAACGTATGGTTTCAACGGCGACGCAGCCATGACATTAACAACCTCGTTGATTGACTGAAATCGCCATCGACGCTGAACTGGCTGACTGGTATCCATAGGCAAAGTGGAAAAGCAGCCCAAAAACGATTGCCACCGAACTGCACGCTGCCGAAAAGCTGTTCACCAGGGACAAATACGGTGCGTCCGCCTCACGCAGGCCCTGGACGGCAGAAACCGACACGAACACTGAACGCTCTTCGCGGAGAGCCCCGCGTGTGCTGACGCACACGCGGGGCTCGGACAGCGCACTTTGGCGGAGGATAGGGGATTTGAACCCCTGAGGGCTGTTAACCCAACCCGCGTTCCAGGCGAGCGCCATAGGCCACTAGGCGAATCCTCCGTCGGTCATGGTAGCCGATCACGCTGGGTGCCTATGTCCGCCGTCGCGTCTAACGCGACCTGTACGCGTCGGCATCTGGTCATGAGCACCGTTTCACCGATCAAGGCGGTCACCAGCA
Source organism: Mycobacteroides chelonae (assembly GCA_014204435.1). GTDB lineage: Bacteria > Actinomycetota > Actinomycetes > Mycobacteriales > Mycobacteriaceae > Mycobacterium > Mycobacterium chelonae_A. The sequence goes on along the minus strand of JACHLF010000012.1, from coordinate 85,326 downwards.
GGCCCAGCGGTGGTCCACATCCGAGGGCATGCGCCAGGCGCCGGAGCAGAGCTGGCAATCGGTAAATCCGAGGACCGTACTGTCGTGCGCAATCGTTGCGGCGCCGTTGACACGGGCCGGGACGAGGCTCATGAGGACTCTTGCCGTAGTTTCCGCTAACCAAATTAAAAGTTCCACGGTGTACAACCTGTTGGTGCGCAAAGATAGTCACATGCATGTGAGATCAGTCGCAGTGGTGGCGATATGCGTCCAGGCGTGGATGCCTCTGGGGTGCGCGCCCGGACAGAAGCAGGACTCCGCGCCTGTCGGTAAGCCGTCGCGGCAGGAGGTATTGACGGCGCTGAGTCCGCTACTTCGCCAGGGAAAATGCGATCCGGCCGGCGTACCAGACGATTACCGGGCGTGTTTCATCGAAACCACGGATATCGGGGGCACCACGACGGCGTCGGCCACCTATGTTGGCCAATTCGATGATTCGGTGACGGTCTCTCGCCTAGCAGCATCGATGACGCGCAAGGATGGGCACTGGCAGGCCGGTGATCCGAACTGGACATATCAGTGCGGGCGCCCGGACAGCACGCTGGAGTTCGTAGAGGCCCCGTGCCCGTAGCCGGGCATCATCCTTCTGTCGGCGACAAAAGGCGGGTGCGAGCCTCCTCGGAGAATGGTATTGAGCGGCGTGACTTCTCGTCCATCAACACAATGACGGAGCGGGCTTGTGCGACACAACGATCTTCCTGAAAAATAGCCTGACGAAGTTTGAGCGAGCTGCGTCCAACGGAATCCACGGCGGTACCGATAGTTACGTGGCCCGGCCATAGCATTTCGCCCCGGAAGTCGATCTCCAAACGAGCGATGACAAATGCGGTGTTCGGATCAAGAATCGGCCGGGCACTGTTGTGGAGAAACTCGACTCGCCCAGTTTCCAGCAGAGTGGAGAAGACCGCGTTATTGACATGCCCCTGTCGGTCTGTGTCGGCGTAACGCAGCTTATCATGTGAGTGCAGCGGAAATTCCGTAAGAGCTGGAATGCCTTCCATATCCGGCAGTCCTTTCATATACGAATTCGAGGGCACGAGGATCTTGCCTCGATCCGATGGGGAGGATATAGGCAGGCAATATCTACCACGGTCACGTGCGACGTGGCTCACCCACTAGACTGATCCGTGGACCCCGCGCGGCGTCTATCCTGTGAACTCCCCCAGGGCTGGAAGGCAGCAAGGGTCAACGGGCTCTGTCGGGTGCGCGGGGTCCCCTTTCCGAAGATCGCGACCTCCAGATGCCCCGTAGGGGCGAATAGGGGAAAGCCGTGTCGTTCCTGTCGCTCGGACCCGACGAACTTGCAGCTCGGCATCGGTTGCAGCAGGAGAACTACAGCCAGCTCAAGGCCAAGGGCCTGTCGCTGGACCTCACCCGCGGTAAGCCCGCGCCCGAGCAGTTGGACCTGGCCAACGGGCTGCTTGCGCTGCCCGGTGAGGGCGACTATCTCGATGGCAACGCCACCGATACGCGCAACTATGGCGGCGGTAACGGACTGCCGGAGCTGCGCGCCATCTTCGGCGAACTACTCGGCATCGCGGCGCCCAACCTGATCGCCGCGAACAATGCCAGCCTCTCGCTGATGCACGACGTGATCGTCTACTCGCTGCTGCACGGAACCGTCGACTCGCCTCGTGCCTGGAAGGACGAGCCGGTACTGAAGTTCTTGTGCCCGGTGCCCGGATACGACCGTCACTTCGCGATCACCGAATCCTTCGGCATCGAGATGATCCCGGTCCCCCTGCGCGAGGACGGCCCTGACGTCGACCTCATTGAGGAACTTGTCGCCTCGGACCCTGCCATCAAGGGCATGTGGAGTGTTCCCGTCTTCTCCAACCCGACGGGAACCGTGTACTCATGGGAAGTTGTCCGCCGTCTGGCCCAGATGGGCACGGCCGCGCCGGATTTTCGGCTGTTTTGGGACAACGCCTACGCCGTGCATACACTCACGCACGATTTTGTCAGGAACGTTGACCTGCTCGGTCTTGCTGAAACCGCTGGACACCCCAACCGCCCGTTGGTCTTTGCTTCCACTTCGAAGATCACCTTTGCAGGAGCGGGTGTCAGCTTTATGGGCGGATCGTTGGCCAACATCGCGTGGTACTTGCAGCACGCAGGCAAGCGCAGCATCGGGCCGGACAAGGTGAATCAGTTGCGGCACCTGCGCTTCTTCGGCGACGCCGAGGGCGTCAAGCTGCACATGCATAAGCATCAACAGATTCTCGCGCCGAAATTCCAACTGGCGCTTGAGATTCTGGACGCTCGGTTGAGCGATAGCAAGATCGCGTCCTGGAGCGAGCCCAAGGGTGGATACTTCATCAGCCTCGATGTTCTCGACGGCACCGCCAAGCGCACCGTGGCACTGGCGAAGGAGGCCGGGATCGCGCTCACGGAGGCGGGTGCCACCTTCCCGTATCGAAACGACCCGCACGACAGGAACATTCGGCTGGCGCCGTCATTCCCGCCGCTGGACACCGTCGGCGCCGCCGTCGACGGTCTTGCCACGTGCGCGCTGCTAGCGGCAACCGAGAAGCTGCTGGAGCGCGACGCCTAAGGCGCGTTGTGCACCTTGGCGATCTGCTTATTGAGCAGCGTCAGCGCCAGCTTGTCGTTGTCACTGGTCCAGGGCTCCATGGCGTGCATCACCTTGACCGTCACTGTGTCACCGCGCAGATGCGCGGTGAGCGTCTTGATGGTGATTTCGACGGTCTGCTCACCGTCTATGCCCAGGCCGCCGGTGAAAACGCTTTCCGTCGCTTCGGCGGTGGTCCCGGGCACCCGCTCCATCGTGACGTTGCCCGTACCGCCGACCCCGTCGAGATCCAGCGTCACTGAGCCGCATCGCGCGGCTTTGTCCTCGATGGACGTGAACGAGTCGGCAATGCCCTTGCCGACCACCACGTCCACGCGCAGAGCCCCGTCCTCGTACTGCGCGGCTGCCTGATCAAAGGGCACGGTGTCGTGATTGACGAAGATGTTGCACTCGGTGGGTTTGACGGTGGGGCCGTCATCGCCCGGTTGTGTCAGCACCTCGTACGTCCCCGCACCGTCGGGGAAGTCCTGGCGTGGCAGTAGGAGCGAGGACGGGTCGCCCTGGGGTAATCCGGGAGAGCCGTCCGTTCTCGGTTCGCCCCCGATGACACTGGTGCACCCCGAGGCCAGGATCAGTGCAGCGGATATCGCGCCGACGGACAGTATGCGAGCCACGGGACTTCCCCCATCGGTTGTCTGCGGATTCGCCTAGGGCGCCTTCTGCACCTTGGCGATCTGCTTGTTGAGTAGATCCAACACCAACGCGTCCTGTTCGGGGGTCCATGGATCGATGAATCTGTCGACCTCGATTCGGACGGTCGTCCCCCGAGGATGCGCGATCGCGATGTGCGACTCGACGCCGATCTGGTCGCCCTCGGGTCCGAGTAGGCCGCCGACCTTCACCAACTTGGACTCCACAGAGGCGCCCGGCAAATCGGCGACGGAGACATTCGCCTTCATCGCCACCCCATCACCCTCCATCTGAACCGAGGCGCATTCCTTGGCGCGCCTGGCGAGCTCGTCGAATGACTGCTTGGTGCCGAGCCCGACGCTGCTCTCCGCCGTCACGGTGTCCGCGTCGTACTTGGCTCGCGCCCTGTCGTAGTCGCCGTCGCCCTCAGAGATGAACTCGTAGCATCCGGGCGGGTCGACCTTCTCCGGCTTGGACTTGTCCGTCGTGTCCTTGTCGAGCTTGAGCTTGTCTTCGACGGTGAACGTCCCATTGCCCGGGGGGAAGTCCTCACGGGTCAGCAACAGCGCAGTGGCGGGGCCTTCGGGCAACTTCGTGCTGGGTTCGTCCGGCTTCTGAGAACTCGACGACGGCGCCGGTGGATTGTCCGGCGATTCCTTGGATTCCTTGGAACAAGCGGAGGTGAATGCGAGTGCAATGACACTCGCGCCTACCGCCAACACAGTGTTCATATCAACGCGACATGTCTTCATGCGCGGACTCTAGCGAACAAGATCACACAATGTGGCCGTTTGTTTCTCAGGTGGGCCACCGAGGGAGTCCGGGGTCGCCGGTACCCTTGCTCTCCGTGGCCCTGTACCGCAAGTATCGCCCGGCGACCTTCGCCGAAGTTGTCGGCCAGGAGCATGTCACCGGACCGTTGACCACTGCCCTGGACGCCGGCCGGATCAACCACGCCTATCTGTTCTCGGGACCCCGTGGCTGCGGTAAGACATCCTCCGCCCGCATCCTGGCCCGCTCGCTGAACTGTGTGCAGGGACCCACCTCGACACCCTGTGGGACCTGCGAATCATGTGTTGCACTGGCTCCCAACGGCTCGGGGAACGTTGACGTCATCGAACTCGACGCCGCCAGTCACGGTGGTGTCGACGACACCCGTGAGCTGCGTGACCGTGCCTTCTACGCGCCCGCCCAGTCGCGCTATCGGATCTTCATCATCGACGAAGCGCACATGGTCACCACTGCTGGCTTCAATGCGCTGCTCAAGATCGTCGAGGAGCCACCCGAACACCTGATCTTCGTCTTCGCGACCACCGAACCCGAGAAGGTGTTGCCGACCATACGGTCGCGCACCCACCACTATCCCTTCCGGCTGCTGGCGCCCAAGACGATGCGCACGCTCGTCGAGGGCATCTGCGCGCAGGAGAATGTCTCGGTCGACGACCCGGTGTATCCGCTGGTGATCCGTGCCGGTGCCGGGTCGCCCCGTGACACCCTGTCGGTGCTTGACCAGTTGCTCGCCGGTTCGGACGAGGAGCGCGTCACCTACCAGCGGGCGCTTTCGCTACTGGGCGTCACCGACATCGCGCTGATCGACGACGCGGTAGACGCACTTGCCGCCGGTGATGGCGCGGCGGTGTTCGGAGCGATCGAAGGCGTGATGGATGCCGGACACGACCCGCGGCGCTTTGGCACCGACCTGCTGGAGCGCTTCCGCGATCTGATTGTGCTGCAGGCTGTTCCAGATGCCGTGGAACGCGGCGTGGTCGACGCTCCGCAGGATGTGCTCGAGCGCATGCGTGAACAAGCCGAGCGCATCGGTCCGGCCACGTTGACCCGCTACGCCGAGGTGTTGCATGCCGGGCTGGGGGAGATGCGCGGTGCCACGGCGCCGCGGCTGCTGCTGGAAGTGGTGTGTGCCAGACTGCTGCTGCCCTCGGCTACAGATGCCGAATCGGCTGTGCTGCAACGTGTTGAGCGCATCGAGAAGCGATTGGACATGTCGGTTCCGGAGGCTGTGGGCGCGGGTGCGGCACCGAGATTTGCGCGCAAGTCGCAGGCGCCCGCTGCCGCTCAGGCGCAGGAGTCTGCCCCTGAGCCCGTAGTGCCGGCTCCCGTGCCAGCTGTGGCACCGGAGCCCCCGGCCCCCACACCACCTCAGGCACCCGCTCTCGCCCCGGAACCAGCCCCGGGGCCCGAGCCAGAAACAGCGGCCCCGGCTCGGGAGCCAACCCCGGAGCCCCCCGCGCCGCCTGCGCCTGCCCCGGAACCAGAACCGGAACCAGCCCCGGCGCCCGAGCCGCGTCAGCCCGGCGCTCTCGATACCACAGCCGTACGCAATGCCTGGGCTGAGATTCGTGCCAAGGTGAGAGACCGCAGTCGCACCACCGAGGTCATGCTCTCCGGTGCCACTGTTCGGGCGATCGAGGGCAAGACCCTTGTGCTGTCCCATGATTCGCCGCCGTTGGCCAAGCGCATCACCGAGTCGCGTAACGCCGAGGTGATCCGGGAGGCGCTCAAGGACGCACTCGGTGTGGACTGGGAGATCCGTTGCGAGGCCGGCAGCGCGGAGGCAGCGGCGCCTGCGGACGCGTCTCGGGCGGCCAAGGCCGCTCCACGAGTGGTCACCCGGCCGAGCCGCCCGACGCCCGAACCGGCGCCAGAACCCGAGCCGGAGCCGGAGCCTGCGTCACCCGAGGATGACGAAGAGCAGATGCTCGCCGAGGCAGGACAGAGTGAGGCAGGCCCGCGACGCGACCCAGAAGAGGTTGCACTGGAACTACTTCAGAACGAGCTGGGCGCCCGCAAGATCGATCCCAACTAGGGCTGCCACCAGGGGCGTAGCGGCAGCGTGGAGCCGCCGCGCTCGTCCAGCTTCGTGGCGAGCACCTGGTGCAACTGCACGACATTGCGTTCGAAACCGAGCCGCGAACCGGCCATGTACAGGCCCCACACCTTGGCGGTGGCCTGGCCCACCTCGTCCACCGCTTCATCCCAGTGCTCGACGAGGTTGGCGCACCACTCCTTGAGCGTCAGCGCATAATGGTGTCGCAGGTTCTCCTCATGCAGCACTTCCAGGCCAACGTTCTGTATTTCGGTGATGATCTTGCCCGAGCCGGTCAGTTCACCATCGGGAAACACGTAGCGGTCGATGAAGCACCCAGCGACAGCCGACGTTCGGTTGTCGGGCCGGGTGATGCAGTGGTTGAGCAGCAGGCCACCTGTCTTTAGGCGTGACTGCAGGAAACGGAAATAGGCAGGGTAGTTCGCGATGCCGATGTGTTCGGTAAGCCCGATCGAGGACACCGCGTCGAACTCTCGTTCCGTGGTGTCGCGATAGTCGGCGTGGCGTACTTCTGCCAAATCCGAGAGTCCTTCGTCGGCAATGGCCTTCTGCGCCCAGGCGGCCTGCTCTGCTGACAAGGTGACTCCGATGGCTCGTACGCCCCGCCGGGCCGCGTACCTGACCATGGACCCCCACCCGCAGCCCACATCCAGTAGTCGGTCCCCGGACGTGAGCGCCAGTTTGTCGAACACCAGTCGGTACTTGTTCTCCTGTGCTTCTTCCAGCGTGGCTTCGGCGTGTGGATAGCAGGCACACGTGTAGGTCATGGATGAGCCAAGTACCCACTCGTAAAACGCATTCGACACGTCGTAGTGATGGTGGATGGCTTCGGAGTCACGCGTCTTGCTATGACGGAATCCTTCGATGACGCGGCGCCATCGCGGCAGCGCTTCCTGTGGTGGCGGTGTGATGGGGCGCAGGTGCTCGAAACCGATCGACCTGACGATGTTGGCCAGCACACGCGCCGGCGGCCGTTTGAAGTCAAGTCGGTCGGCCATGGCCTTCAGCAGTTCGTAGGGATCGCCCGGATGTACCCCGTGCATTTCGATATCGCCGGAGACGTACGCGCGCGCTAGCCCAAGGTCACCTGGCGCAGTCGCCAAATACGTTGTGCCGCGGGGCGTCAGTAGGTCGAGCCCCAGTTCGGCATTCTCCGGGCCGGCAGTGCTGCCGTCGTACGCACTGAAGCGCAGGGGCAGATCGCCGGCCGCCATGATCTCGAGGATCTCGGCCAGCGAGAGCCTGCTGTTCTCGCCGCGCTTGTTCTTGGCCTGAGTTGTGGTCATTGTCGCCGTACCGTCTTCGCGTAGAGATCCAGCAGTCGGCTATCGGGGTCGTACGTCTTCTTCAAGATCCGGTAGTGCTCGCCGCCATATAGTGCCTCGAACTCTTCACGTGGATAAAAGGATTCGGAGTACAGCGACTTGTGCCCGCTAAATTCGCTGACCTTGTGTTCGATGAGCCGGTTGGTGGTTCCTTCGGTCGAGCCGACGGGCACCGATGACCAAAAGCCGATATTGACGTACGTCTGTCCCGATCGTATCGGATACAGCGGCCAGCCCTCGCTGTCGCGTAATCTCAACGGACACAGCCATACCGGCTCAATCGGTACCTCCTCGAGGAACCACCGCAGGAACTGCGCGGTATGTGGCAGCGGTACCTCGACATCCTGCACGACGCGTTCCCGGACCGGGCGACCGTTACACCTCTGGATGCGGTCGGCGATGTTGTAGCGTTGGTCCAGGCCGATCATCTTCCAGTACACGCTGCTGCGCCGATACTTTCGCGGCCACAGCCTGCGGGTACGCGGGTTCTGTGCACCGAAGGCGCGCGAGCACCAGAACCAGTCGGTGTCCCAACGCCAGAGATAGTCGTGAATGGTCAGCCGGTCGTTGCCGATTCCGGCCGCATGTTGGATCGACCGGTAGTAGATGCGCTGTCCGGTGTAGTCGCTCACCGGGCCGGCTACCCCTGTCTGTGTGCCCAGGCAGAGGTAGGACTCGTCGGCGCTGAACACCACGCCGTCCACGTAGTCCACGCGCTCGCCCTGGAAAGCAGCCGAGTTCACGATCGATTCCATGACGGTTACCAGCTCATCGAGGCTACGGAATCGAATGTGCCGCAGGGCAACGAAGGGCTGTACGGGCTCGAGTTCGATGCGTAGACGCACCGAGTAGCCCAGCGTGCCGTACGAGTTGGGAAATCCCCGGTACAGATCCGCATGGTGATCCGGCGACGCGGTGACGATTTCGCCTGAGCCGGTGAGGATATCCATTTCGAGAACCGACTCGTGGGGAAGTCCGTTGCGGAAGGAGGCGGATTCTATGCCTAGTCCGGTAACCGCCCCACCCAGCGTGATCGTCTTGAGTTGTGGCACCACCAAAGGCGAGAGCCCGTGTGGAAGGGTCGCCGCTACCAGGTCTTCATAGGTGCACATGCCGGCAACATCGGCCGTCTTACCGACGGCGTCCACGCCGAGGACACCGGTGAGCCCCGAGGTATCCAGGCCCGGTGCGGTCGACTTTGCCCTTGTGCGGAACAGATTTGACGTGGGCTTAGCCAAGCGGACGGTCGACGTCGCGGGAATGGCCCGGTAACTCCGCAGTAGCCGGTTCACTCCCTCGCCGTGCGCCGATCCCGATGCGATAGGCACAATTCCTACGCTAGCCCCGTTCCGGGCGGGGCGCATCCGTGATCTTCATTCGGTGACGAACTGAGACCAGCAGGGACTAACCCAGGGTCAATCGTCCTGGCCGGATCGATGCTCCGCCAAGCTGTTCATCGATGCGAAGCAGCTCATTCCACTTCGCGGTCCGCTCGGATCTGGTGATCGAGCCGACCTTGAGTTGCTCGGCTCCCCAACCTACCGCCAGGTGCGCGATGGTGACATCCTCGCTCTCACCCGACCGGGCGGAGACGATGGTGTCCCATCCGCAGTCGTGAGCGGTATCGTGCGCGGCCTTGGCAGCGCTGAGTGTTCCGGCCTGATTCGGCTTTACCAGCAAGCCGTTGCACGCGCCGATCTCGGTTGCTCGTCGCACATGATCGGCGTTGGTCACCGTAAAATCGTCGCCGACGACCAGGACGCGGTGTCCCACTGCTTGGGTGAAGGCCGCAAGAGCCGCCGGATCGTCCTCAGCCAGAGGGTCTTCGATGGAGGCGATCGGGTACTTATCGATCCAGCCGATCAGAACCTCGGACCATGCATCGGAGTCGAGTTCGGTGCCATCCAGCGCGAGGCGGTAGCGGCCGCCGCTACCGAACTCGCTCGATGCGATGTCCAGCGCGATCGTGACCTGGGAGCCGGGCTGCAATCCGGCCCGCTCGATGGAGCAGACCAGCAGCTCCAACGCATCCTCGTTGGAGTCCACCACGGGCCACCAACCGCCCTCATCGGCCACGCCGGCCAGCCTTCCTCGCTCGGAAAGTATTGCCCCGCAGGCACGATGGATCTCCGCCACCCAATTGAGCCCCTGCTCGATGCTGTCGGCGGCGGCGGGTACAACCATGAAATCCTGGACGTCGGTGCGGCGTGCCGCGTGGGCGCCCCCGCCGATCACCTGGATCTCGGGTAAGGGCATCTCGGGCGTTCCGTCACCGATCAGATACCGCCACAACGGGATTCGGTGTGCTTGGGCTGCAGCGTGCGCGGCTGCCATCGACATTGCCACGGAGGTGTTGCCGCCGATGGCCGCGAACTCCGCCGAGCCGTCGGCCGCGGCCAGCGCGGAATCGACCTCTTGCTGGTGTGCGGCATCGACGCCGAGGAGGTGCTCCGCCAGGCCACGGGCTGCGGCAACCGCGGCCGTCACGTCGTACCCTGCGAAGGGCCGGCCACCGTCCCTCAGATCGGTTGCCTCCCCGCTGCCCCGTGAGGCGCCGGCGGGGGCAATCGCCCGTCCGATGCTGCCCTCGGCGAGGAGTAGCTCCGCTTCGACGGTCGGCCGTCCCCGCGAGTCCCACACGCGTCGCGCGTGCACACCACTGATCTGTGTTCCGGTCATAACCCTTCCAACTGTTGTGCCATGGCCAACGGATCGGTGGCCGATTGATGCAGGGCCTGCCGGGCGCGAAGACGCAGTGAATCGCGTTGGCCGGTGGACAAGTAATCCACGGGGGAGCGTCCGTCCACGCGCGCCAGCGCCAACGCGGGCAGTAGCCGTGCGGTCCGTGCGGCCACGGCATCCGATGGCTCCCAGGAGATGCCCTCCAGATACGCGGCGAGGAACCGCGCACTGGTCTCCCGCAGCAGATCCTGATGCTCCGGCTTCCATATCCGCTTGAGCAGCAGGTGGTTGAGGCAGAACGCCAGGTCGAAGGCGGGGTCGCCGTACCAGGCACATTCGGCGTCGGTCAGTACTGGGCCAGCGGTGGTGACGATGATGTTCTTCGGGCTCACGTCCCCGTGTACCAACGCGGTGTGAGTGTCGATGAGGTCGTCGGCTAGCTGTGTCAGCACTCCCGCGTGTTCCGGGAAGCGCTGCGCCGTGTAGCGCAGGTACGGCTCGATCCGTAGCGCCTCAAACAGGTCGTCGGATGCGAATTCGCTTGCCGCCGTAGCATCACCGGCGGTGCGAGAGTGCACAGTGACCAGGCGTGTCCCGAGTTCCGCGCCTACTTCGGGATTGATGCGACCGTTCGCCAAGTCCTCCCGCCAGGAGGGGATGGGCCCCAGGTCGATCATGGCGAACGCGTTGAGATCCTCATCGGCGACCAGAACGTTCGGCGTGAACGAGGGCACGATTTGTGATACGCGCGTGAGGTAGCGTGCCTCGAAGACGTTGCGCGCCAGCGGCACTACCCAGTGCGCCTGCACGCGAAGTTGTTCGACGGCCCTTTTGGCTACCACCGATTCACCGGAACTCAGCCGCACTCGCCACACGTCGGAGGACACCCCTCCCGTCAATGGCTGTGCCTGTAGTGGCACGAGTGCGGCCCGGGAGAGAAGTGTGACCACCCAGTCAGGTGGCCCCATGTGCACCCTCGGACTTCCACCACAGCGCGTTGAACCAGATGCGCGCCAGGGTGTCGATGGCCTCTTCGTCGCTGACCGAGCTGCGTCCTGTCTCGCCCCCCTCGACCAGCCAGACGTAACAGAAGTAGTCCATCATCGCGCCGATGGCGGAGGCGGTGATGTCGGGATCCATTCCCGGGCAGTAGTCATGCGTTTGTAGACGTCGAATGTTGTTGGCGATCATCGTGCGTGCCGGAGCCCGCAAGTCTCGCCAGTGGGCCACGAATGTGGGGTCGATCTGGGCCGCTTGGAATACCCCGGAAAGGACCGGTGCGTGCTCGCGATAGGTGGTCCAGTACACGGTGACGATGTCGCGGATCACGTCGTACGGGGCGCGATCGTCGGTCGCGACGGTGTCACCGCGGGTGTAGGCCTGGTCGCGGAACTCGTCGACCATGGTGCGCAGCAGCTCGGCCTTGTCGGTGAAGTAGTTGTAGAACACCCCGACCGACTTACCGGCCTCGGTGGTGATGTCGATGACCCGTGTTTCGGCGTAACCGACCCTGGAGATGACCTCACGCGCGGCATCCATCAAGGCGCGACGTGTGCTGCGCCCGCGTTGTGTCGAGGGCTGATCGGCGGGCACGGGCCGGATCTCTGAATCGCTAGACATCACCACGCCGCCAAGGCTACATTAAACCTGAATCGAGATTCAGTTTCAGTCCGATAGCGTGTCATTCCCTAATGATTGCGCAGGTTGCGAGGTTTTGATGATGAGTTCGACAGCAGTACAGACCGACGCCGTGCAGCGTGCTCGAGAGCTCGCCCCCGCCATCGGTGCGCGGGCGCTGGAGGCGGAGCGCCTGCGCCGGATGCCCGACGAGACCATTGCCGAGCTGTCCCGGTCGGGTCTGTTCAGCCTCATGGCCCCGCGGCGGTACGGTGGCGACGAGGCCAGCCTGGAGACCTTGGTCGGTGCGGTCATCGAGGTGGGCAAGGTCTGCGGATCGACCGCCTGGACGTTCTGCATCTACGGAATTCACAACTGGCTGGCCGGATTGTTCCCCGAGAAGCTGCAGGACGAGATGTTCGGCTCGATGCCCGCCGGCTCTCCCTTGCTGTTTCCCGGCAGCTGGTCGCCCTCCGGTGTGGCCACCCCCGTCGACGGCGGCTACAGGATACGTGGGCGTTGGCAGTTCGGCAGTGGGGTGTGGCACTCGTCGTGGGCGTCCGTGGCGGCGATTGTGCAACACGACGAGCCGCCGAAGTACCCAGATCTGCGCACTTTCATGATCCCCCGATCAGATCTCGAGGTCATCGACACCTGGTTCACTTCCGGCTTGCGAGGCACCGGAAGCATGGACATCGCCGTCGAGGACGTCTTCGTTCCCGAACACCGAGTGCAGGAGTTCGGTCCGCTGGCACGTGGACAGTCGCCGTCCGCGGAGCTGCAAGGGGCCGCCATTTACCGCATACCGCTGTTCTGTGCCCTCTCGAATGTCGCCGCCGCGCCGGCGGTGGGTATGGCCTTGGGCACCGTCGAGCTGTTCACCGAGAAGATCAAGACCAGGGTGATGCGGTACTCGATGCAGGAACAGTCCAAGCTCGCCACCGCGCATCGCCGTATGGGACATGTTGCCGCGCAGGCGGAGTCCGCTCGCGCGCTGCTGTTGAAGACGGTGCGGGATGTGGAGGACAAGCTGCGCTCCGGCGAGGGGCTGACCACCGAGGACCGGGTGGCCGTGCGCCGCAACTGCGCCTATGTGGTGGAGGTCTGCAAGCAGGCTATCGCCGAAGCTGTCGAGGCGTCCGGGGCTTCGGCCCAGTACGAGGACTCACCGTTGCAGAGGCACCTGCGCGACGTGAACACGCTGTCCACACACGTTGTCTACGACACGGATTCGGCCTACGAATTGTTCGGGCGGGTGGAGCTTGGGCTCCCGCCCGGCTCTGTCGCGTTCTGATAGCCGCAAGACGATGAGCACCGACGTCCCCCAACTCGCCGGATTGCGCTGCGAACGCGATGATCGCGTCGTCACCGTTCTGTTTGACCACGAACCGCTCAATCTTCTCGACGGGCCACTCATGTCGAGCCTGTCACGCCTGACCCGATGGCTTGCCGATCGAGACGATGTGACGGTGGTGCTGTTTGGCAGCGCCAACCCAGAGTTCTTCATTGCCCACCTGAATGTTGAGATTCTGCAAACCGACTCGGCGCGCACGGCCGAGTCGGTCGAATCCTTTCAACGGCTGGTCGGTAGGTTCCGCGCATTGCGACAGGCGACCATCGCCCTGGTGGAGGGCCGGGTGGCGGGTGGGGGCAGCGAGTTTCTGCTGAACCTGGACATGCGCTTCGCGGTACGTGGCCGGGCCATCTTCAATCAAGTGGAGACAGGGTTGGGCATCGTCCCGGCCGGCTCGGGCCCGCAGCACCTGGTCCAGAGCATGGGGCGGGCGCGCGCACTCGAGGTGATTTTGGGTCACGACGATTTCGGTGCGGATCTGGCGGAGCGATACGGCTGGGTGAACCGTGCCCTGGACCCCGACGAGGGGTGGCGGTTCGTGAATCGGCTCGCCCGGCGTATCGCAGTCAATCCGCTCGGGTTGATCGCGGGTGCCAAGAGTACGGTCGATGCGCAGGCGAAGGACCTGGAACCAGGACTGGCCGCCGAGCGCGCAGCCATTGTCCAGGCATTCGCCGACGAGCACAGCACCCACCGCATTGCGCGCTTTCTGCGGCATGGCGGCCAGACCGTGGAAGGCGAACGTAGCCTGGGCGATCTGGTGGGCGACCCCTAGACTGCGACTACGACCAGTAGTAGAACCAAATAGTAGCGAGGGAGAACTCATGGGTCAGGTCAGTGCGTCCAGTTCGGTGTTGATCGACGCGGCGCCCGAGGCAGTGCTCGCCGCGGTAGCCGACTACCAGAATGTGCGCCCGAAGATCTTGTCCGGCCATTACCGCGATTACCAGGTCCTCGAAGGCGGTCAGGGTGAGGGCACCGTCGCGTCCTGGAAGCTGCAGGCCACCGAGTCGCGCGTGCGAGACATCAAGTCCAGCGTGAGCGTGGCCGGCCACAGCGTCATCGAGAAGGACGCGAACTCCACCCTGGTGACCAGCTGGACTGTGGCGCCCGCCGGAACCGGCTCTACCGTTACCACCAAGACCGCGTGGACCGGTGGCGGCGGTATCAAGGGCTTCTTCGAGAAGACCTTCGCGCCGTTGGGGCTCAAGAAGATTCAGGCCGAGGTGCTGGCCAACCTGAAGAAGACCGTGGAGGGTTCGGCGGCCTAACCGCCGGGTGCTGGTGCCGCCGCCGGGTCAACCCCCGGCGCCGGTGCCGTGCCGCTGAGGTAGGCGACGATGCCCTGGACGACGGCCTGCGCGTACTTGGCGCGGCCCTCTGGGCTCGTCATCATGGCCGCGTCCTGCGCGTTCTTCATGTTGCCGAGTTCGACGAGCACCTTGGGGTGCTGGGCCAGGTTGAGGCCGGCCAGGTCGGAGCGCCCGTAGAGGCCGCCGGTGCCGATATACGTCGAGGGCGTTAGGCCCGCGGCCTGCAGGCTGTCGCGCATGGTCTTGGCAAAGCGCAGCGTCGGCTCGCCCTGCACGGCGTTGACCGGAGGGCTCGAGAAGTTGACGTGGAAGCCGTGGCCGCTGGCCGGACCGCCGTCGGCGTGGATGCTGACTACCGCGTCCGGGTTGTAGCCGTTCTCGATTTCTGCGCGCTTATCGATGCACGGTCCGAGCTTGTCGTCGTCGCCACGGGTCATGGCGGTGCGGACGCCGAGCTGGGTCAGCTGCTGGCGAATGAGCAGCACGGTGTTCCAGGCGAAGGTGTGCTCGGGGTATCCGCCGTCGGTGACAGTACCGCTGGTCTGACAGCTCTTGGTACCGCCGCGCCCGTCGGGCACCTGGTTGTTGATCGAACTGTCGTTGGCGCCGTTGTGCCCGGGGTCCAGCACGACGATACGTCCGGCGATGCCGGGAGCCGCGGCTGCGGTGAAGGTGGTGGGGGCCGACCGCATGCCGATGGGCAGCACCATGACCGATGCCGCCGTCAGCAGGGCCGTCCCGGCTAAGGTCATGGCGCGGCGGCGCGGGGCGGGCCGCGCCAGATGGTGGCCGAAACTCACTCGCACCTGGCCACGGTAGCCCGGACGGCGGCTACCCTTGTTGACGACCCGCCGAGGCTCGGCGAGCGTGACCAAGTTGATACCCGGTCGCTTCAAGCGAGAAGGAGAGTCCATGCAACCCGGAGGCGCCCCGGATATGTCGGCCTTGCTCGCGCAGGCACAGCAGATGCAGCAGCAGCTGATGGCTGCTCAGGCGCAGATCGCGGCAGCGGAGGTCATCGGTGAGTCCGGTGCTGGCTTGGTGCGTATCACCGGCAAGGGCAGTGGCGAGGTGACCAACGTGCAGATCGACCCGACGATCGTCGATCCTGACGACGTCGAGACGCTGCAGGACCTGATCATCGGCGCGTTTGCCGATCTGACGTCGAAGACACAGGAACTCGCAAGTCAGCGGCTGGGCCCGCTCGCGGGCGGTCTCGGCGATCTTGGTGGAGGGCTGGGATTGCCCGGTGTTTGAGGGCCCGGTCCAGGACCTCATTGACGAACTGGGCAAGCTGCCCGGGGTAGGACCCAAGAGCGCACAGCGCATCGCCTTCCATCTGTTGGGTGTCGAGGCGCCCGATATCGATCGACTGACCGCGGCCCTGACCCGGGTGCGTGACGGTGTGCAGTTCTGCGAGGTCTGCGGGAACGTCTCCGACAAGGAGCGCTGCCGCATCTGTGCCGACCCGCGACGCGATATCGCGTTGGTCTGCGTTGTCGAGGAGCCCAAGGACGTGCAGGCGGTCGAGCGCACCCGAGAGTTCCGCGGCCGGTATCACGTGCTCGGTGGAGCACTTGATCCGCTCTCGGGCGTCGGTCCCGATCAGCTTCGCATCAGAGAGCTGTTGACACGCATAGGAACCGAGGAAGACGGCGTCTCCATCTCGGAGGTCATCATCGCCACCGACCCGAACACCGAGGGCGAAGCGACAGCCACCTATCTGGTGCGGATGCTGCGCGATTTCCCCGGGCTCACCGTCACCCGGCTGGCTTCTGGCTTGCCGATGGGTGGGGACCTGGAATTCGCCGACGAACTGACCCTGGGACGCGCCCTCTCCGGACGACGCCCCCTCTAGTTCGTTGCGAGCTGGGACTACTTGGCGGACAACCGTTCCCGGCGAAGCCGTGCCACCTCGTCCAGATCCAGTGGGGTCAGCTGCTGGACACCCATGGCGCGTGCGAGCAAGAGATCCGCGAGCTCAGGGTTGCGTGCCAGACAAGGACCGTGCATGTACGTAGCGATCACGCTGCCCTGCACCACCCCGTCGGTACCGTCACCGGCCCGGTTTCCGGCGCCCCGGGAGACGGTGCACAGCGGCGCCGCCGTGGGGCCCAGAACCGTTCCGCCACGGTGGTTTTCGAATCCGGTCAGGGTGTCTTCGAGCTCGGCCATGATAGGCACACCGGCCAACTCCCCGATGGCGCGTTTCTCTTGCGGACTGGTCGTGACGTCGAGCAGGCCGACACCCTCGACACGTTCACCGGAAGAGGTTTCGTACCAATGGCCGAGCACTTGGATGGCCGCGCAGATCGCCAGCACCGGTGCGCCGCGTTCGACGGCACGTTGTAGGCCGGGGTGCTCGATGAGATGCCGGGTGGCCAGCCGCTGCGCGTAATCCTCGGCCCCGCCCAGGGTGTAGACATCCAGGGAATCGGGTACCGGATCTGCCAGGGTGATCGCCACGATGTCGGCGTCGATACCGCGCATTCGCAGTCGCTGCCGCAACACCACGGCATTGCCCGAATCGCCGTAGGTGCCCATCACATCGGGAAGCACCAGGCCAACCCGAACGGTGGATTCACTCATGCCGCAACACCTTTGGCCAGCGCACGGTTGAGGTTGAGGAAGGCCGTGTAGTTCGCGATCACATCGATCCTGCCGGGGGGGCAGGCCTTGATGGCCTGCACCGGGTCGTGATGCAGGGTGTGGGTGACGCTGGCGTAGGTCAGCCGGACTGCCAGATCGGTGCCGCGCTCCCCGGATGCGACGACGGGAGGCACGGTGGTTTCCGCGTTGTCGCAGGCGAAGTGTTCGAAGTTCACATCCCACAGCCAGGACAGGTCCTCACCGTCGGGCACCTGGCCGTTGACCGCGATGACCAGTCCGTCGGCATCGGTATCGACCATCGACAGTGCCTCCTGCCAGCCGGCTGGATTCTTGGCCAGCAGTAGCCGGACCGTGTGGTCGCCCAGGTCGATGCTGCGATAGCGGCCCGCTACCTGGTCGACGGCGGCCACGGCATCGACGGCCGGGTTGGGGCGGGCGCCGAGCTCGATGGCGGCGGCTACCGCCAGGGTGGCGTTCCCGCGGTTCGCGGTGCCGGGCAGCGTCAGCGACATCGGCAGGCTGATTCCGCTGGGGCCGTAGATCCGATCATCGTCGAACCACCAGTCCGGATCGGGCCGGGAGAAGTCGGTTCCCGTGCTGTACCAATGGTTTCCGTCGCGGACTATGAGCTCGCCGCTGCGCGGACAGCTCACCGAATCACCGGCCCAGCCGCCCCCGGCCGCCACCCAGACCACGTTGGGGCTGTCGTACGCGGCCGATGTCATCAAGACGTCATCGCAGTTCGCGACGATCACCGCATCGCGGTGCCGGGAAAGACCCTTGCGCAATGTGCGTTCGATGTTGTTGATCTCACCGACGCGGTCCAGCTGATCACGGCTGAGGTTCAGCAGCACGATGGCCGCGGGGGTGACCGCGTCCGCGACGTGTGGCACGTGCATCTCGTCGACTTCGAGTACGGCGACCTCGGCATCCCGGGTGCCGGCCAGCGCGGCAACCAGGCCGGCATCCATGTTGGAGCCTTCGGTGTTGGTGGCCACCGGTCCCACGGTCGCCAGTGCTGCTGCGGTCATCCGGGTGGTGGTGGACTTGCCATTGGTGCCGGTGATCAGCACGGTGCGACGTCCGCGGCCCAGCTGCGCCAGCACCGAGCTGTCCAACTTGAGCGCGACGAGGCCGCCGATCATGGACCCCGCGCCGCGACCACTGATCCGGGACGCCCAGCGTGCCGAGCGTCCGGCAGCCAGTGCGATCCGGCCACGCAGCGATAGGTGCTCGATGGGCATCCGCGCAGTTTATTGGAGCGGCCGCGGCCACTGCCCGTGCGGCCAGACGATATGGCCACACGGGCAGTGCGCGATGCCGTTTCTAGGCGAGGGCGCTCTGCAGGGAGCGCTTGACGTCGGTGACCGTGGCCAACAGGGTGGCGCTGGCCTCGGCCAGCTTCTCCTTCTGCGCGTCGGTGCCGGTGACGGCGATGACGCGCGCAAGACCGGCGATCTCGGCCAGTCCCGAGCGCAGCTTGAGAACGTTGACGAGCTTCGGGAAAACCCTGGCGCGGAGCGCCTGCGCGGTCTTGCTGGTGATGCCCCGCTTCGCGAGCACGTTGCGGCCGAAATCGGTCAGGGTGGCCACGCCGTCCTCGGTCTTGACGACGCCGCGATGTGCCAGCCGTTCGAGAACACGCTCCACCACGGGCTCGGGCAGCAAGATCTCGCCTTCTGTCGCATCGGAGACACGCTGCACGATCTGTGCCGCGTTGGCCGGCCCGTCAAGCAGTAGGGAGCCGGTGACCGCACGCTTGATGCGGAAACCCAAGCCGCCCGGTCCGCCGCCGGGGCCGAATCCCGGTCCGCCACAGCCGGGGCCACGGTTTTCGAAGCCTGCACATGAATCAGACATTCAACTCTCCCTTTCTGGATGATCAGGCAGCTGGCCTGTCGCCGGCTGAACCCGTATCAACATCCTTGATACCTGCGTCGAATTGGACATGTCAAGTTTCTTGATATGAGTATCCTGAGAATCTAGCATGCAGTGGTAATCCATTGCACGGCAAGGATTCACCGGGCCGGGCATTCTTGGCTTCGGGGAATGCTCGACAGAAGTGGCGAATCGCCAGGATCCACTGCGGGGGCACTGCGGGCCTAAGAGTCGAGAGCCTGCGCAGGTCCTGGAAGGTTCATGCCAGGATGCTTGCGATGAGCGAATCCGATGAGGTCGAGCCACTGGGCTACCTGATGTTCAGGGCGGGCGCCGTGATGCGTCCGCAGGTCCTTGCCGCGCTACGGCCCCTCGGGCTCGGTATGCCGGAGTTCATGTGCCTGCGAATGCTCAACGAATGCCCCGGGCGCACCAGCGCCGAGCTGGCACGTGAACACAATGTGTCGGCGCAGGCGATGAATCAGGTTCTCAACGGGCTGCAGAACGAGGCGTTGGTGTCCCGGCCCACGGTGCCTGCCTCGGGGCGGGCGTTACCGGCGCGGGTCACCGCCAAGGGCAGGGCGCTGCTCAAACGTGTGGAGTCGGCGATCTGGGCGGCGGAGGACGAGATGTTCGGCAGGCTCGGCGCCGACGATCAACGTGAGCTCAGGCGGATACTCGGGCGGCTGATTGACGCCGGTGGCGAAAACGCGTGAGCATCTCCCCAGCCAACCAGTCGGTTGGGTGGGCGGCTAGGGTAACGCGTGTGTTCCGGGCCACAGCTGAGACGACGTCACAGGACTGGGCCGCGCTCTCGGTCTGGGTGGCGCGACAGGGACACATTCTGGACGTATCGGCGGCGCGACAATTCGCTGGCGGCAAGGCCAATCTGAACTATCTGGTGGCGCTCGATGGCCGACCGGCGGTGTTCCGGCGCCCGCCCGCGGGCCCGATCGCCGAGGGCGCCAACGATATGGCCCGCGAATGGCGGGTGCTGTCGCGGCTCAACGCGGGCTTTGCGCTGGCCCCGCGAGGGCTGCTGTACTGCGATGAGCTGGACGTCGTGGCCGCACCCTTTCAGTTCCTCGAGTATCGCGAGGGCGTGGCAATCGGCGGCGAGTTGCCCCCCGGATTGCCTGACGACGCTCCGGCGCGGGTCACCGATACCCTGATCGAGGCCATGACGGCTCTACACCGGGTGGTGCCCGAGGCTGTGGGTCTGGGCGAGCTGGGTAGGCCGGAGGGGCTGCTGGAACGTCAGCTCACCGGTTGGACACGCCGCGCCGCCGCGGTCTGGCCGGACGGCCTGCCCGGGGTCGTCACGGACCTGATCTCACGCCTGCGGCAGCAGATCCCCGATCCCGCGGGAGTTTCACTGCTGCACATGGATCTCAAGCTCGACAACATGCTCGTCGATCGGGAGACGTTGTCGCCCAATGCCATCATTGACTGGGACATGACCACCCGAGGCTGTCCGCTGTTCGATCTGGCGATTCTGGTGTCGTACTGGATGGAACCGGGAGACCCGGCGGCGGTGCGTGCTGTCAATCAAATGCCTACGACCGCAGTGGGATTCGGTAGTCGACGAGACGTCATTGACGCCTATTTCGCTGCGACAGGAACCGCGCCGCGCCCGCTGCATTGGCATGTGGCCTGCGCGCGGCTCCGGCTGGCCGTCGCGTGGATGCAGTTGTATCGCAAGTGGCAATCCGGCGACTTGGTCGGCGCGGATTACCCGGAGTTTCAGAACATCGCCATGGCCGTACTTGATTGGGCGTCAACACAATTCACCGAGGGAGAAATATGATCGACTTCAGCATTCCGGAAGAGCTGGCCGTCAAGGCGCAGCGGGTGCGCGAGTTCGTCACCGAGACCGTGATCCCCTACGAGCGTGACCCTCGTCTGACCGCGCACGGGCCGACCGACGAACTGCGCGACGAACTGGTCGGTAAGGCTCGTGAAGCCGGACTGCTGACCGTGCAGGCGCCGGAATCTCATGGTGGCTGGGGTCTTTCACATATCGGACAGGCGGTCATCTTCGAGGCGGCGGGCTGGTCCACCCTGGGCCCCATCGCCATGAACTGCGCGGCGCCCGATGAGGGCAACATGTTCCTGCTCGGCAAGATCACCAACGAAGAGCAGGCGCAGCGGTTCCTCAAGCCTGTCATCGAGGGGCATCAGCGCTCGGCGTTCGCGATGACCGAACCCGACGGAGCCGGATCGGACCCCTCGCAGCTCAAGACCTCGGCCACCTTTGACGGTCAGAACTTCGTCATCAACGGGCGCAAGTGGCTCATTACCGGAGCGCGCGGTGCCAAGACGTGGATCATCATGGCCAACCTGGAGGCCAACGACCATCTGCCGGAGGGGCCCACGCTGTTCCTGTGCGATGGAGACGCTGGGATTTCCGCAGGCGGGATTGTGATCGAACGAATCATGAACACTATGGACCGCAACTACGCCGAGGGCCATGCGGTCGTGCGATTCGACAACCTGACCCTGCCGCGTGAGGCTCTGCTCGGGGAGACTGGCCAGGCATTCCGGTACGCGCAGTTGCGGCTGGCCCCGGCGCGATTGACGCACTGCATGCGTTGGCTCGGCGCCGCCTCTCGCGCTCAGGACATCGCGGTCGATTACGCGCGCACCCGGACCTCGTTCGGCAAGACCATCGGTGAGCACCAGGGAGTCTCCTTCATGCTCGCCGACAACGAGATCGCGCTGCATCAATGTCGCCTCACCATCTGGCACGCCTGCTGGATGATGGACAACGGCGCCAAGGGACGTCACGAAAGCTCGATGGCCAAGTCGTTCGTCTCCGAGGAGCTGTTCAAGGTGACCGACCGGTGCGTTCAGGTGCTCGGTGGCATCGGTATCAGCGACGAGACGCCGGTGGAGATGATCTTCCGGGACATGCGTGCGTTCCGCCTCTACGACGGGCCCACCGAGGTGCACAAGTACGCCATCGGCCGGCAGGTGCTGCGTACCCCGCGCGCCTAGAGCGGCTTGTCTGTCCTACATGTCATCCTTCAGTCATGCCGATCTGGGGGCAGACCCCCGACCACAGCCCCACGTGGGTCGTGGTTGACCTGGAGACTTCCGGCTTTCAGCCCGGTCGGGCGCGTGTCATCAGCCTCGCCGCACTGGCGCTGGATGCGGATGGGACCATCACCGACAGCGTGGTGAGCCTGCTCAATCCCGGTGTCGATCCGGGCCCAACGCATGTGCACGGTCTCACCCCGGAGATGTTGGAGGGGCAACCGGAGTTCGCGGATGTCGTCCCCGATCTCATCGCACTGCTGCGGGGACGGACCCTGGTCGCCCACAACGTCGGATTCGACTACTCATTCCTGGCGGCCGAGGCCGAGCTGGCCGGCGCTGAGCTGCCCACCGAGGCGGTGATGTGCACTGTCGAGTTGACCCGGCGCCTGGGCCTGGACACCCCCAACCTGCGCCTGGAGACCCTGGCCGCGCACTGGGGTGTCGAGCAGCTCAAGGCCCACGACGCCTACGACGATGCCCGGGTGCTTGCCGAGGTGCTGCCGAAGGTGCTGGACCGGGCACGCGAACGCAGCATCTGGCTGCCGATCCGCGAGACCACGCGCACGCGCTGGCCCAACGGCCGTGTTACTCACGACGAGCTGCGGCCGTTGAAGACGCTGGCGTCCCGTCAGCCGTGCCACTGGCTCAACCCCGGACCGTATACCGCCGGGCAGCCGCTGGTGCAGGGCATGCGGGTGGCGCTCAGTGCGGAGGTCGCCCGCACGCATGAGGAACTGGTCGAACAGATCATGCAGGCCGGTCTCGCCTACGCTGACGCGGTCGACGAGGACACCTCGATGGTGATCTGTAATCATCCGAACCCTCAGCAGGGGAAGGGCTTTCATGCCAGATCCCTCGGTGTGCCGCTCCTGGACGACGAGACGTTCATGACGTTGATCGGCCGTGTTACCGGGGGCACCGATATCGAGCAGTTCACGGTTCCCGGCCGCGCCGGAGCTCAGTACTCACTGTTTTGATGAGCCCCGCCTGATGCGTCGAATCCTTGCTGCAACGCTGACCGTTGCACTGCTTGTCGGCGGCTGCGGGACGCGCGCGACCATCACCGTCACGGACCTGGATGCGCCGACATCGGCCCGGCTTGATTCGGCGATCAACGAGGTGCTGAAGTACGCCGGCGTGCCGGGGGCGATCGTCGGCGTATGGGGCCCCAAGGGCAAGTACGTGCGCACGTTCGGAGTGTCGAGCGCCGCCACTCACGCGCCGATGCAGACGGACTTCTATCACCGGATCGGCAGTGTGACAAAGACCTTCACAGTCACGGCATTGCTGCAGCTCGTCGACGAGGGCAAGCTGGGGCTTGACGATCCGATAGCCAAGTATGTGGACAGGGTCCCGAATGGGAACGAGATCACCCTGCGTGAACTCGCCCGGATGCAGAGTGGACTGTTCAACTACTCGATGTCCCTGGTCTTCAGCCGAGACCTGGAGGCCGACCCACGTCGCCGCTACAGCACCCAGCAGCTGTTTGACTACGCCTTCGCCCAGCCGCCGAATTTCCCGCCCGGGCAGGGCTATGAGTACAGCAACACCAACGCCGTGCTGTTGGGGCAAGTGGTGGAGAAGGTCAGCGGACAGACGCTGCCGGTTTTCGTGCGCGGGCACATTACCGAGCCACTCGGCATGAGCCACACCAGCTTTCCGGACGCCAACACCATCCCGGATCCGCACGCGCAGGGTTATACACAGCTGACGCCCACCGGGCCGGTCATCGACAGCACCGACTGGAACCCATCGTGGGCCTCCTGGGCGGGCGCGATGGTCTCGACGCTCGATGACCTGAGGGTCTGGGTGCCGGCGTTGGCAACCGGCAAGCTCCTCAAGCCCGCGACTCAGGATCAGCGGTTGCAGACCGTGGCGATGCCCCCCGTACCCGACGACATCCGCTATGGCTTAGGGATTTTCGATGCACACGGATGGATCGGGCACAACGGCAGCATCCCCGGCTATCAGACGCTGGCCATCTACTCACCCGCCGAGCAGACCACGGTAGTGGCCCTGCTCAACACCGATGTGGCCAAGCAGCCCGCGCAGCCCAGCACGCTGTTCGGTACGGCCATCACCAAGGTAATCAGCCCGGAGCACGTCTTCTTGCTGGAGAACGCGATTCCGCAGCCTCGGTGATATCGGGCGGGGTCAGGCGTAGGGCAGCAGCGCCATCTCGCGCGCGTTCTTGATCGCATTGGCGACCTGGCGCTGTTGTTGCACGGTCAGGCCAGTCACCCGACGCGAACGGATCTTGCCGCGCTCGGACAGGAACAGCCGTAGGGTATTGGTGTCCTTGTAGTCCACCAAGGAAACTCCAAGTTTGGCAAAGAGATTCGGCTTGGCAGGCTTTGTGTCGGCGAGTTTGGCGCGACGATTGCGTGTGGGCTTGGTGGCCATCACCAGCTCGCTTTCCGGACGCCGGGCAGCGACCCGTCGTGCACGAGTTCACGAACCCGCACCCTGGATAAACCGAACTTGCGCAGGTAGCCGCGGGGGCGACCATCGACGGCGTCGCGATTGCGCAGCCGTACCGCACTGGCATCGCGCGGCTGCCGGGCCAGCTCGGCCTGCGCGGCCAGGCGCTGCTGGTGACTGCTCGACGGTTGGCGAATAATCTCCTTGAGCTCTGCGCGCCGTTCGGCGTAGCGCTCGACGGTGACGCGACGTTTCTCGTTCTTGGCGATCTTTGACTTCTTGGCCATCTCAGCGCTCCTCGCGGAAATCGACGTGCTTGCGCACTACGGGGTCGTACTTGCGCAGCACCATCCGGTCCGGGTCGTTACGCCGGTTCTTGCGGGTGACGTACGTGTAGCCGGTACCCGCGGTGGACCGCAGCTTCACGATGGGGCGGATCTCGTTGCGGGCCATCAGAACTTCCGTCCCTGTGCGCGCAGGCGTGCCACCACGGCCTCGATACCGTCGCGATCGATCACCTTGATGCCCTTGGTGCTGACTCGCAGCTTGATGCGGCGGTCCTCCGCGGGCAGGTAGTACGTCCTGAGCTGAATATTGGGTGACCAGCGGCGACGGGTGCGGCGGTGGGAGTGCGACACCGCGTTACCGAAGCCCGGCGACCGTCCGGTCACCTCGCAATGCGCGGACAAGGGACCTCCATTCATTCCCATTTGATAATGGGAACCGTTTTCGACAAGTGCTGTCCGGGACTGTACCGTGAAGCTCGTAGTAATGAAAATCGTTTGCATTTAGCCTTACGGAGTCAAAGGGGGCAGTCATGCGCACGCCGGTGCTACTCGTGTCCGGACAGACCGATACCGACGCGGTCGTGCAGGTCTTGGCCCACGACCCGGGAACGGTCGTCGTCACCCACAGGTTCGACGGACACATCGTGAAGCGGACCGTCACCGGCATCCGAGGCACCTCTGAAACCGTCCTTGAGCTGGCCCACGGCTGCGTGTCCTGCACGATTCGCGACGATCTGCTGGTTCTGCTGCGCAAGCTGCATCGCCGGGATGATGTGGGCCGCATCGTGCTGCATCTGGAGCCCTGGCTAGAAGCCGATCCGATCTGTTGGGCGATTAATACCGTGCCCGTGCGGGTTGGGCCCGGATACGTCGACGGACCGGCGGCACGCGATGTCGAAATCGCCGGAGTGATCGCCTGCATCGACAGTGCGCATTGGCTGGAGCAGGCGCTCGGAGACGACGAGCTTCCCGACGGCCGGACGCTGGCGCAGGTAGCGATCGGTCAGGCCGAGTTCGCCGACGTGCTGGTGGTGCGCAACCCCGAACCCGAGGTGCTGTCGGTACTGCGCCGCCTGGCGCCCCGGGCGCACATCGCCGCTGGGATCGGCCGCGTCGAGCAGGCCCTCGACCATCTGGAGGACGACGCGCGGTGCGGCCGCGCCGATGATCCGCACGGCCCGCTGCTGGCGGGTCAGCCGTCCCTGGCCGTCGACGGCAGGGTCGCGCTGGTGGAATTCAACGCGCGCAGGCCCTTTCATCCGGAACGGCTACACGCCGCGATCGACTTGCTGCTCGACGGCGTGATCCGAACCCGGGGCCGGTTGTGGCTGGCGACCCAGGATGAGCAGGCCATGTGGCTGGAGTCTGCAGGCGGTGGACTCCGTGTATCTGCTGCCGGAAAATGGCTAGTGGCAATGGATTCAGCTGAAGCTGCACGAACCGGCCTGGAACGCAGGGCATTCGCCGATCTGATGTGGGATTACCGGTTTGGGGATCGCCACAACGCGATGACGGTGCTGATATGCGGCGCCGACAGTGCAGAGGTGCTCGACGCATTGCGCGGCGCTCTGCTCACCGATGCCGAAATGGCAAGCCGGGCATGCTGGGACAAGCTCAGCGATCCGTTCGGTGATTGGCACGAGGATCCCTGCGAACACGTGTCCGAACTTGAAGCATTCCTTTCCTACGGCGACCACAACACAGAAGGAAACCACTGATGAAACCCGGAATTCACCCCGACTACCATCACGTCGTCTTCCAGGACGCCACCACCGGCAAGATGTTCCTCACCCGCTCGACAGCGACCAGCGCGCGCACCGTCGAGTTCGAAGGCCAGGAGTACCCGCTGATCACCGCGGAGGTGACGGCCGACTCTCACCCGTTCTGGACCGGTGATCGCCGGATCGTCGACACCGCCGGACAGGTCGAGAAGTTCCGGCGCCGTTACGGCACGCGCTAGGCGCGAGCAGCACGGTTGACCGCCGACACCACTGCCCGCAGTGAGGCGGTGGTGATCGACGGCGCGATACCGACGCCCCATACGGTCTGGGCCTCACCGCCATGGGGTCCGACGACCGTGGCTTCCACGTACGCGGCAGCCTGTGCGTCGTCGCCGGCACTCATGGCGTGCTCGGAGTAGTCCAGGACGTTCACGGTGTAGCCCACGGTGGACAACGCGTCTACGAACGCGGCCAGCGGTCCGTTGCCGCTGCCGTTGACTTCGGTCTCCTTGCCGTCGATCTTTACCACGGCGGCAATCGAATCCGTGCCACCGTCCTCCTCGGAGGCGGTCACCTTCTGGCGGATGCGCTCCAGCGGGATGATCGGCGCCAGGTATTCCTCGGCGAAGACGTCCCAGATCTCCTTGGGATTCACCTCGCCGCCCTCACCGTCGGTGATTCGCTGAATCGACTGCGCGAACTCGATCTGCAGGCGGCGCGGCAGCACCAGTCCGTGGTCGGACTTCATGATGTAGGCAACGCCACCCTTGCCGGACTGCGAGTTGACGCGGATCACGGCTTCGTAGTTGCGGCCGACATCCTTGGGGTCGATGGGTAGGTACGGAACCTGCCACAGGATGTCGTCGACATCCGAATCGGCATCGTCGGCATCGCGTTTCATCTGGTCCAGGCCCTTGTTGATGGCGTCCTGGTGGCTGCCGGAGAAGGCCGTGTAGACCAGATCGCCGCCGTACGGATGGCGCTCCGGCACCTTCAGCTGGTTGCAGTACTCGACGGTGTGCCGGATCTCGTCGATGTTCGAGAAGTCGATCTGCGGGTCCACGCCGCGGCTGAACAGATTCAGTCCCAGCGTCACCAGGCAGACGTTTCCGGTGCGCTCGCCATTGCCGAACAGGCAGCCCTCGATGCGATCCGCACCGGCCTGGAAGCCCAGTTCGGCTGCCGCGACAGCTGTTCCGCGGTCGTTGTGCGGGTGCAGACTCAGGATCACCGAGTCGCGACGAGCCAGATTGCGGCTCATCCACTCGATGGAATCGGCGTACACGTTGGGGGTCGTCATCTCCACCGTCGACGGCAGATTGAAGATGATCGGGTTCTGCGGTGTCGGCTCGATGATGTCGCCGACGGCGTTGCACACTTCCAGTGCGTACTGCAGTTCGGTGCCGGTGTACGACTCCGGGGAGTACTGGAAACGCCAATGTGTATCAGGGTATTTCGCCGCTTCTTCGATGCACTTGCGGGCGCCGTCGGTGGCGATCTTCTTGATCGTCTCCCTGTCGCCCCGGAACACCACGCGCCGCTGCAGGATCGACGTCGAATTGTAGAAGTGCACGATCACGTTCGCGGCACCTTCGCAGGCCAAGAAGGTTCGCTCGATCAGCTCCGGACGGCACTGCGTCAGCACCTGGATCGTCACGTCCTCGGGAATGGCGTTCTCGCTGATCAGCTCGCGGATGAAGTCGAAATCGGTCTGGCTCGCCGACGGGAATCCGACCTCGATCTCCTTGAAGCCCATCCGGATCTGCATGTCGAACATCCGGCGCTTGCGGGCCGGACTCATGGGGTCGATCAGGGCCTGGTTCCCGTCACGGAGGTCCACGGCCGCCCACTGCGGTGCGTGGGCGATCACCTTGTCGGGCCAAGTGCGGTCAAAGGACGCAGTCGGCCCGCCCCCTGGAACCTCCAAGGCGAAGGAGCGATACCGGTGCACCGGCATCGAGCTGTTCTTCTGGGTGTTCCACGCGGGCTGGTCGGCCGGGATGGGCCCGTTCGGGGTGACGATGCTGCGCGGGGTGTAGTTGAACTCGTCTGAGGAAAAGCTAGTCATGGGAAGGCTCCGGGAGTTTGAGTGGTATCTCGACCGGCACGCCAACAACCCGCGACAGGAGGCCGGTCTGGATCAGACCCTGTCGCGGCGTCGGAGAAGGAGCGCCCGCTGCACAGACGGGACTCTACCAGCCGCGAGAAGCCCGATCATCTGGCAAGCTCGCAGAGCATGTGGGTACGCAGGGGGGTGGCGGTGCTGGCGATTCTGCTGGCGGCCACCGGTTGCACGCGGACCCTTGCCGGGCAGGCACGGGGAAGCGAACCCGCGCCCGGAGCCGACTCGCTCTTCCACGGTGATCAGCCGGATTACGGCCAGAAGCTCAGTGCCCAAGAGAAGACGACCCTCACCTATGCGCGCGCGTTGCGGCGGGTGGACCCCTGCGGTTTCGCGGCCGGCCTCAAGGAGTACGGAGATCCGGGTCAGGTCGTCGGTGACTTCCAGATCTGTTATGCCAGTGTCAAGGTCACGGGTGATCCCGGTCTCACCGAGGTGTCCTACGAATACTCCATGCAGGACAAGCGCGCGGCACCGGAGTCGTTCCGGGTCGGTTCGGTTCCTGTCTACGAGACCGGGGAAGAGTGCGCGTATGAGGTTCCGCTAGAACTGGAGCGGTTGCACGGAGCTCCGCCGAGTCCCACATTGCAGGCTGTGTTGTCGGTGAGTGCGTACCTCTACGGTTCGGACGAGTACTCGGACCCGGACTGTCGACTTGCCAAGCAGGTGGTGACGGCGATCGCCAAGCAGCTACCCGCGGGATTGCCTGCGCGCTCCGCACTGAGCGCGTATCCGATCAAACTCGCGGAACGCGATCCGTGCGAGATCCTCGGGGAGTACCCGGGAAAGGCGCACGAGGTGTCCATCGACCTGCTGGGAGACCCCTTCGGTTGCGACTTCGCGCTGTCGGATTCTGGCATCGACTACACCGTGCAGCTCACGAGCAGTGTCGACGACTTCCCGGATGAATACACCAGATCCACACGTGATGGCGTGACGTATTTCCACAACGAGGACCCGAGCCACCTGACGGGATGTCATGCGCTGGCACTGGTTGGGGATCCTTTGTATCCCAAAGACATCGGTGGCGGTGCGATGAACACCGATGCTGAGGCGTACTCCCCGGCGGTGGTCGCCAGTGCCTTCACCGAGGAGGGACGCACTGACTGTGGACAGATGCGGGAGATTCTGGACAAGGCGGTGCGGCTATTCGCAAATTCCGCTCGGTAGCAATGCTTCTGGTCGCCTTGCTGATGATCGCCGGGTGCGCAAAGGTCGTTTCTGGCAACGCGACGGGGCGCTCGCCCGCCCTCACCGGCCAGACATTGTTCGCCGGTGAGCTGCCCACGTACGGTCAGACCTTTACGGCAAAAGAGGCCACGCTCCTGGCCTACATGCGCGCTCTTCGGCGGGTCGATCCGTGTGGTCTTCTGTTGATGCTCAAGGGTATTGGCACGCCCGCCTACATCTCGGGCGATGTGGGTGGCTGCTTCGGGTCCATCAAGGTCGCCGGTACGAGTTTCCAGTCGCCATGGGCAAGCTCCCGAATGCTCCGCAGCTGGCAGGGGCAAGCACGCCCGCCCTGCGGGTCGTGGTCGTCGACAGCGCGCGGAGTGCACTGGCGGCGAATTGTAAAATGGTGCAACCGGTTATCGGGGCGCTGGCCACGTTGAATCCAGCCGATATGCCCGTCCGTGACGCGCTGAGCGCATACCCGATCAAGATTGCCGAACGTGATCCGTGCGAGATTCTTAGTGAGTACCCGGGTCAGGCGGGTGAGGTGCTACCGTCACTCTTCGGCGATCCATTCGCGTGTCGATTCTCTTTGCAAGACAACGAGAATCAATTCGAACTGTCCATCAGGTCCGGTGTTGATCCACCATCCAAGCTGCGTGGGGAAGTTCGAGACGGCGTCGAGTACTTCCATGGCCAAGACGGCAATTTGTGCACCAGCATGGTGCGCCTGGGCAAGCCGCTCTACGCCTGGGACGTTTCCGGAGGTGCGACGCAGGAGAACAGCACCCCGGAGCGGGTGTCCATCGAGGTGCTCAGCTTTTCGCTGAAGAGCGGCGACTGTGGTTCCACCCGCGCGATGATCGACAAGGCCGTACGGATCTACCGCGGTTCGTTCGACTGATGTGCGAGTCGCGACACAATGACCGGATGGACATCGGCGAGACCATGCGGGCGAGCGATGTCGTCCACGGTCGACTGACAGGAGCTCTGTGATGCCGTACGTCGAGTCGGCGCAGCGCACCCGGGAGGCGGCCGCCGCCGCACGTGTGGTGCTGATGCGCGAGGGAGTGGGCCGCACCACGATGCGCGCTCGACGCATGCACGGACCGCCGCCGAGCCGTTTGACATCTTGGTGCGGGTGCGTGGACGCAGTACGGCGAGGTACTCGCAGCGCCGGTCGGGCGCATCCACTGGGCAGGAGCGCGTGTGAGAGCGCTTAGCCGCCGAAACCGTTGCCCCAGCGCTCGGTGAACGCGATGTCGCCGAGCGCTGGGCGCTGTCGTGGAGCGTGGTCGCGTTCGGCGGTCGACTCCGCGGCACCCTCGTAGTTGTTCAGGACTGGGCCGATCGCGACGACGGCGATGGGCCGCACGTTCTCGGGGATACTGAACACAGCAGACGCGTCATCCACCCGGAAGCCGGCCATAGGGTGGGTGTGCAGACCGTGGGAGCGCGCCTCAACCCCAAGCTGAGCGATCGCCAGGCCGGCATCGACCGCCGCATAGACGGCGGTGTTGTCATCATCACCCAGGTCGGTGCTCACCAGCACGAGCGCTGCCGCAACTTTTGCGTAGGAGTTTCCCCGATTGAGCAGCGCGACGAGTGCCTCGTAGGTGGCGTCACCGCGCAGACCCACGAGGTATCGGACAGGGAAGCGCCTACCCCAACTGGCAGCCCAGCGACCCGCTTCGAGCAGGGCCGTTAGGGTCTCGGGAGCTAGTTTTGCGCCCGGATCGAAATGCCGCGGACTCCAGCGCGAGGCGATCAGCGGCTGGATCGGAACCGCGGTGATGGCGGTACGTTCGGTCGGGTTGCCCATACGGGCCAGGTTATCGAGTTGTCGTAACCCCTTATCCTAATGACTGGATCTCTCCCGACCCTGGCCGAACAGCAGGAAGGTATGCCGTGGCGCTCGTCGTCCAAAAGTACGGCGGATCGTCGGTCGCAACGGCCGAACGCATCCGCAGGGTGGCCGAACGCATCGTCGAGACGAAGAAGAACGGCAACGACGTCGTCGTTGTGGTCTCGGCCATGGGTGACACCACCGACGAGTTGCTTGACCTGGCTCAACAGGTCTGCCCGGCACCGCCGCCCCGTGAACTGGACATGCTCCTAACGGCCGGTGAGCGGATGTCCAACGCCCTGGTCGCGATGGCTATTCACTCGTTGGGGGCCTCGGCGCGTTCGTTCACGGGATCGCAGGCCGGTGTCATCACTACTGGTCGGCACGGTAGCGCCAAGATCATCGACGTCACCCCCGGCCGATTGCGCTCCGCCCTGGACGAGGGCCAGGTGGTGCTGGTCGCCGGATTCCAGGGGGTGAGTCAGGACAGCAAGGACGTCACCACGCTTGGGCGCGGTGGCTCTGATACCACCGCCGTCGCGCTGGCCGCGGCACTGAAGGCCGATGTCTGCGAGATCTACACCGACGTCGACGGGGTTTTCACCGCCGATCCGCGGATCGTGCCGAATGCGGCCCGGCTGGACAAGGTCAGTTTCGAGGAAATGCTGGAGATGGCGGCAGCCGGAGCAAAGGTGCTCATGCTGCGCTGCGTGGAATACGCCCGGCGGTACAACGTACCGGTTCACGTGCGCTCGTCGTACACCGACAAGCCAGGCACGA
This sequence comes from Mycobacteroides chelonae, assembly GCA_014204435.1. Classification (GTDB taxonomy): domain Bacteria; phylum Actinomycetota; class Actinomycetes; order Mycobacteriales; family Mycobacteriaceae; genus Mycobacterium; species Mycobacterium chelonae_A. Next base: position 53,051 of record JACHLF010000012.1, on the reverse strand, counting down.
TCGTCAGCGGATCAATGGAGGACATTCCTGTGGAAGAAGCGATTCTCACCGGTGTCGCACACGATCGTGGCGAGGCCAAGGTCACCGTCGTCGGGATTCCCGACGTACCCGGTTATGCCGCCAAGGTCTTTCGTGCCGTGGCCGATGCCGAGATCAACATCGACATGGTGCTACAGAACATCTCCAAGGTCGAGGACGGCAAGACCGACATCACCTTCACCTGTCCCAAGGAGAATGGGCCCACCGCGGTCGAGAAGCTGGACTCGCTGAAGAACGAGATCGGGTTCTCCCAGGTGCTCTACGACGATCACATCGGCAAGGTGTCCCTGGTGGGCGCGGGTATGCGCAGCCACCCGGGTGTCACTGCAGGCTTCTGTGAGGCGCTGGCCAAGGCCGGCGTCAACATCGAGCTCATCTCGACGTCGGAGATCCGGATCTCGGTGCTGGTCAAGGACGATGAGCTCGACACTGCGGTCAAGGCCATCCACGACGCCTTCGAACTCGGTGGCGAAGAGCAGGCCACCGTGTACGGAGGTACCGGGCGATGACATCCATTGGTGTTGTCGGCGCGACCGGCCAGGTCGGAGCCGTCATGCGAAAACTTTTGGAAGAGCGTAACTTCCCGGCGTCCTCGGTGCGGTTCTTCGCGTCTGCACGCTCGGAGGGCAAGAAGCTGCCGTTCCGTGGGCAGGAGATCGAGGTCGAGAACACCGAGACCGCGGATCCTTCCGGATTGGACATCGCACTGTTCTCCGCTGGGGCCACCATGTCCCGGGTGCAGGCGCCACGGTTCGCCGAGGCGGGCATTACCGTCATCGACAACTCGTCGGCCTGGCGCAAGGACCCGGACGTTCCGCTGGTGGTTTCGGAGGTGAACTTCGATCGCGACGTGCGTGGCGTGAAGCTGCCGAAAGGCATTATCGCCAATCCGAACTGCACCACCATGGCTGCGATGCCGGTACTCGGCGTTCTACACCGTGCTGCCGGCCTGCAGCGGCTGATCGTGTCGACCTACCAGGCGGTGTCGGGCAGTGGCCTGGCCGGCGTGGAAGAGTTGGCCACTCAGGTGCGCGCCGGTATCGCCGACGGTGAGCAGCTGGTGCACGACGGATCTGCCGTCAGCTTCCCGGCGCCGGTGAAGTACGTTGCACCTATTGCCTTCAACGTGATCCCGCTGGCCGGTTCGCTGGTGGACGACGGATCTGGCGAGACCGATGAGGATCAAAAGCTGCGTAACGAGAGTCGCAAGATTCTTGGTCTTCCGGAGCTTTTGGTGAGCGGAACATGTGTCCGAGTGCCTGTCTTCACCGGGCACTCGCTGTCGATCAACGCCGAGTTCGAGCGTGAACTCACGCCGGCTCAGGCCACGGAGCTTCTCGGCGCGGCAGCGGGAGTCACTCTCGCCGATGTGCCCACGCCGTTGGCCGTCGCGGGCGCCAACGACTCGCTGGTGGGCCGGATCCGTCAGGACCCAGGCGTTCCCGGCAATCGCGGTCTGGCGCTGTTCATTTCCGGTGACAACCTTCGGAAGGGTGCGGCGCTCAACACGATTCAGATCGCCGAAATGCTTGTCGACGGCTGACTCACAGGAACTTCACGGGTTTTCCCTAAGTGAGACTCAGCGCAGCTGGGCCATGATGGGGGTATGTCAACACCTGATACTGCAACACCGTCGTCGGCACCGCCGCGAGAACCGCGTTCTTCGAGTAACATCCTGCTGGTCAAGATTGCTGCCGTTGTCGGCATCGTCGCGGGCGCTTTCGTGATCCTCGGCGTCACCTTCGGCCTCGGAGTCCTGGCTGGTTCGCAGTGCGGCCATCACGGTTTTCCGGACGGCACCGTCGGATGGGGTCGACATATGGTGCTAGAACACGGCGACGAGTATCCGGAGGTGTCGCCGGGCGACTCCGTCGTCATCGAGCCTGGTCCCGGTTCCATCTCACCGCAGCCCTCCGAGAGGCAGGATCGGCGCGTCCAGCCCTCCGCTCCGTCGTCAGCGCCCATCCCTCGCCCCTAGTCGAAGTCCATCGCGATCCGATCGCCTGGCGCCACTGGCTACCCTGTCCAGGGATGGTCGGTGGCGCCTTGGCGTCGGATAGGAGAAGAGGCGTGCGGCGTGTCAGGGGAGGCATAGTCCTGCTGATCGCGCTGATGGTCCTCGTGGACAGTCAATTTGCCTATGGCCCTGCTGCATTCGCCCATCCGTTACGCCCTGTGGCCCCACCTCTCGATCCCGGTGAGGTGGTGCGTATCGGGCCGGTCGCGGGCACCGGCACCGCGACCTCCGAATACAACCTGGGCGCAACCGATCTCTGCGAGTTCATGGTCTTCACTGGCGGCATGCTGCAGATCTGCGGCGACAGCTTCGCCGGCCAGGGCGTGGGCTACGGCGGCTGGTACTCCCCGGTAGCGTTGCGCGTCGACACCGAGTCTGTGCCGGATGCTTCGGGTGTGCGTCACTCCGGAGTGCTGGGCACTGACCGCCCACTGCTGGAAGACCCGACACCGCCGGGGTTTTCCCAACTTCCTTCGGGCGTCATCGATATCAATGGAACCAATTGGCTTTTCATCGCCGTCACCAAGAATCTGATCCCGCAGTCGACACGGCTGGTGAAGCCCGACCCCTTCCGCGCCGGATGGCCGACCGTGCCGGGTTCGGTGCGCCCCGGTGACTATGCGGGCGGCCAACAGACACAGATCAGTGGCTACTACGACCCGTTGTGGACCCCGGAGTCGCCGAAGGGCTGGGTGTACATCGTCAGCGACGCGTTCGATCGTTCGCGGCCCGCAGTCCTCTACCGGGCCACGCCGGACACCTTCACCGACCGCGCGACCTGGCAGGGCTGGGGTGCCGAGGCCCACGGGAGGTGGGCCTGGGGTGCCGCGGTGACGCCATTGTGGGGCGATCATCTGGGGGAGCTGAGCTTGAAGATGGTCGACGGACAGGCGGTGCTGTCCTACTTCAACCAGAGCACGGGCAACGTCGAGGTGCGGGTGGCTGACAGCCCGACGCGACTCGGTGCGGTGCCCGCGACCACCGTGGTGAATGCCGGCGCGTGGCCGGCGGTCGCAGACGAACTACCGGAGTCGTGGGACAACACGTTGGCCCAGCCGTATGGCGGGTACATCGGACCCGACTCGACGCTCGACCGGCTCAGCATCTACGTCAGCCAATGGAACACCGAGTCGCGCGACCATGCGCCCTACCGGGTGATCGAGTATGCGGTGAATCCGTTGCGGGCCGATGTGGGCTAACTAACATCCCTCTGTCGCCAGAGTTGTCGACGGGTACATGAGGTCCGTTTAGGATAGTTAGCAATGATTGCTAACGGAATTCTGATTGACATGGCTGCGGGTGAATGGATAACCGGTGAGCAGGGTTCGCGTACCGTCGTTGGTGTGGACGCAATTGAGCTGGCAACTCGCGCGAGCGAGGCTCTGGCGTCCGGAAATGATGGTGAGGCACTGCGTCTCGCAAACGATGCACTGGAGCTGGAGCACAAGAATTCCCTGGCTTGGCGCATCCTGGCGTATTGCCTCGGCAGCATGGGACGGCACTTCGATGCGATCGAATGCGCGCTCTCCGCGGTGCGGTACGGCAGTCACGACGCCATCAACCACTACGCCCACGCATGGGCCCTCAACGGAGCCCGCAAACCGAACGAAGCGCTGACGGCAATTGGGGAGGCCCTCGATATCAGGCCAGATTTTCCCGATGCGTTGTCGATGCGCGCCATTCTTCGCCGCGAGCTCGGTGATCTTGAAGGGGCCATCGCGGACATGCGTCAGGCGAACAACCTCGACGGTCGTCTTCGCTGAGCGCGAATCATCGCTGGGGAGGGGATCCGCTGGCCGACGACGCCGTAATCGCCGAAATGCTGTCTGCCGTTGAGGCGAGCCCTGAGGTGCTCGCGCTGCGGCTGCGCGTCATCGAGCTGTTGGTTCAGCGTCGGCGCTTCGCCGAGGCTCTGAACCATTACACCCTCGCGTTGCAGCAGGAACCGGGGGATTCCTGGGCACTGCAACTGCTCGCCGGATGCTCGTCGGGTTTGAATCCCCGGCGCCCGAGCCAGGCGGCGCCCATGCGCAGCAGGCTAGCGGCTGTGGGCAGTTGACAGGGAAGATCTACACAATGTGGACATGCTGACCGCCCGGTTGTTGCCGCCCGTGCTGCTCATCTGCTCGAACGTCTTCATGACGTTCGCCTGGTATGGCCACTGAAGTTCAAGGATTACCCGTTGTGGGTGGTCGTACTGGTCAGCTGGCTGATCGCATTCTTCGAGTACTGCCTGGCGGTTCCCGCGAATCGCCTTGGTAGCGAAGTCTATTCGGGTGCCGAGCTCAAGGCCACGCAGGAGGTCATCACCTGGACGGCGTTTCTCGGCTTCGCGGTGTGGTACCTGGGTGAAAAGCTCACGCTCAATCACTTCGTGGGGTTCGTGTTGATCGCCGTGGGCGCCTATTTCGTGTTCAACAGCCCTTTCGGATGACGGATACCTACGCTCGTAGCCCTTCCGTATGCTCGACCTATGTCGAATGAGGGTCGGCAAGATCGCGGCGATGGTCGCGCCAGGCGTGTGATGCGTGCCTCGGCCGGTGTTTCGGCGCTGGCGCTGCCTCCCGCGCAGGCGGTAGGTCCCGAGGCGCTGGATACCGTTCTGCAAAAGCCCGCGACGGTGAGCAGGATGGTCGATGCCGAACTGTCGGCATCGCAGACCTTCCACGCCTCGACAGCCGGAATTCAGGGGAGTGAGCCGAGTTGCGCGGACTTCGCCGACGTAGGGCTGGATCAGGTGTTCAACGCAAACTTGGGCACGCGCGTGGCGTACCGGGGTCAGTCGTCGCAGAAGTTCGCATCGGAGGCGCGGTACTCGTTGAAACAGGCTGTGGGCGTGTTCAACAGCCCGACGGCGTCCGTCGATCCGGTGGTGGCGTTGATCTTCATGTCGGACTGTTACGGGCATCCGATGACGGTCACCGATGGCCAAGGTGTAACGGACGCATGGACATCCACCCAGAAAAGCTCCAGCGACGGCACTGCCGGTTGGTCGATGACCCATGAGGCGAACGACCGCAGCTGCTATGTCGAGATGCGGGCGCGACAAGAAGTCATGTTCCACGTAAAGGTGTGTTTGCCCAGAAGCGGAGAGCGGGCAGCGGCACGTATTGCCGACGCGATGGAAGCTGTTGTGTGATGGGTGTGATGGGTGTGATGGGTACGCCCCGAATTGTGTTGATGTCGGTGGCGGTCGCGGCCCTGGGGCTGACGCTGACCCCGGTGGCGGGTGCCCGCCCGTCTGATCCGGGTGTCGTCAACTATGCCGTGCTTGCGCGTGGTTCGGTAAGCAATGTCATCGGTGCTCAGCTGGGTTCGCACAGCGAGTTCACGCAGCCGTTCCAGGCGTTCTCGGTGGACGTTCCGGAGTGCAACAATTGGTCGGACATCGGGCTGGACGAGGTGTACGCGGATCCGGACCTAGCCTCTTTCCGTGGCGCGACAACGCAGGATTCTGCTACGGATGCAACGCATTTGGTGAAGCAATCGATTGGGGTGTTCGCCGATAACGATGCTGCCGATCGCGCATTCCATCGAGTGGTGGATCGCACCCAGGGATGTTCCGGGCAGACGGCCATCTTGATCTTGAACGGCGGGCGCCGTGAGGTGTGGACATTCATGGGACGGGCCGCCGGCGCTGCCGATGCCGCCTGGATGAAGGAGGAGGCGGGCCTTGACCGCCGCTGTTTCACGCAGACGCGCAAGCGTGAAAACGTGCTGCTGCAGGCCAAGGTCTGCCAGCCCGGCAACGGCAGCCTCGCAGTGAACGTATTGGCCAACACCATGCAGAACGGCCTGGGCCAGTAGGAGATTGGCCTCAGGCTGCTACCTGGCCGAGTGTGCGGATACGGTCGAGATTCAGACGACCGTCTGACCGTATCCGCACACTCGACAGTTGGCTACACGGACGCTGCAGCCTCGTTGAGCTCATTGAGGGTGTTGGTTGCCTCCAGGTACTCTTGCACCCAACGCTCGATCACCGCGGCTGACTTCTCCACCTTGGTGAACTGGCCGACGACCTGGCCGATGGGGTTGAAGGCGACGTCGATCGTCTGGTCGGGGAACTTGTGGGTGGCGGCCACGGCCATCCCGGAAACCATGTACTGCAACGGCATTCCTAGCGGCTCCGGGTTGCCCTCGGTCTGCCAGGCCTCGGTCCAGTCGTTCTTGAGCATCCGGCATGGCTTGCCGGTGAAGGACCGGCTGCGCACGGTATCGCGGCTGGTGGCCTTGGCGTAGGTCTCCTGCTGCACCGCGGTGTTCTCGGCCTCTTCGACCATGAGCCACTGCGAGCCGCTCCACGCACCCTGCGCGCCCATGGCCAGCGCGGCAGCGATCTGGTAGCCGCTGCCGATGCCTCCGGCGGCCAGCACCGGCACCGGGGCGATCTCCTTGACCACCTGAGGCCACAGCACGATCGAGCCGACCTCACCGCAGTGGCCACCACCTTCACCGCCCTGGGCGATGACGATGTCCACTCCGGCGTCGGCGTGCTTGCGGGCCTGTTTCGGCGAGCCACACAGCGCCGCGACCTTGCGGCCGGCGTCGTGGATGTGCTTGATCATGTCGGCCGGAGGCGTGCCCAGTGCGTTGGCGATCAGCGTCATCTTGGGGTGGCGCAGCGCGATCTCCACCTGCGGGGTCGCGGTGGCCTCGGTCCAGCCCAACAGCTGCAGGGCGTTGTCGTTGCCCTCTTCGACGGGCACGCCGTGGTCAGCCAGCAGCTTGCGGCCGAAATCCAGGTGCTCCTGCGGAACCATCGACTGGAGCATCGTGGTGAGCTCTTCGGCCGACATGTTCGCGTCCATGCCCTCGTATTTGTTGGGAATGACGATGTCGACGCCGTAGTGGTGGTCGCCGATGTGCTCGTCGATCCAGTTGAGTTCGATCTCAAGCTGCTCTGGGGTGAATCCGACGGCGCCCAAGACGCCGAAGCCACCGGCCTTGCTCACCGCGACGACCACGTCGCGACAGTGGGTGAAGGCGAAAATTGGGAACTCGATACCGAGCTCGTCGCAGATAGGGGTATGCATGGCCATTCCTTGGGTGGGGCGGGTGATGGAGTGAAATGCTACGTCAATAAACTGGAACGTGTTCTAGTTTAGATGAGGTTGCGCGCACGCGAGCGTTGGCTTCCCTACACTCACGCTGACCTAATCGCACGAGCCGGGAGTAGTCAGCGCATGTTTCCGCATATGGGAGTGCCGGACGCGGCCAATACCGCCTGGGTGCTGACGAGTGCCGCATTGGTGCTCCTGATGACCCCGGCGTTGGCCTTCTTCTACGGCGGCATGGTGCGCGCCAAGAGCGTCCTCAACATGATGATGATGTGCTTTTCGGCCATAGCCGTCGTGTGGGTGCTCTGGGTGGCCGTCGGATACTCGATGGCGTTCGGTACCGATATCGGCGGCGGCCTTCTTGGCGATCCGTTCCAGTTCGCCGGGCTGCAGCACCTTTTCGAGGGCGATTACAAGGCACCCTCGGTGCCGCTGTGGGGCCCGACCAACATCCCGGCACTGGTCTTCGTCATGTTCCAGGCCGGGTTCGCCATGGTGACCGTGGCGCTCATCGCGGGTGCGGTGGCCGATCGCATGCGCTTCCTGCCCTGGATCGCCTTCACCGCGTTGTGGGCGACCCTGGTGTACTTCCCGGTGGCACACTGGGTGTTCGCGGTTGCGGGCACCACCGCCGACAAGGGCGGGTGGCTTGCCAATCTCGGCGTCATCGACTTCGCCGGTGGTACCGCGGTGGAGATCAATTCGGGTGCGGCCGGTCTGGCGCTGGCCATCGTGCTGGGCAAGCGGCGCGGTTGGCCGCGCGAGGCGATGCGCCCGCATAACCTGCCCGCCGTCATGTTAGGTGCCGGGCTGCTGTGGTTCGGCTGGTTCGGGTTTAACGCCGGATCGGCGTTGGCGGCCGACGGCGCCGCGGCGATCGTCATCGCCAACACCCTCGGCGCCGGAGCTATGTCGATGGCGGCGTGGCTGGTGGTCGAAAAGGTCCGCCACGGCAAGCCGACGTCGTTCGGCGCGGCCTCAGGTGTGGTCGCCGGTCTGGTCGCCATCACGCCCTCGTGTGCAGCGGTGACCCCGATCGGCGCGCTGGTGGTCGGTGCGGTGGCCGGCGCGGTCAGCTCTCTGGCAATCGAGTTGAAGTACCGCTTCGGATATGACGATTCGCTTGATGTGGTGGGTGTGCATTTGGTCGGCGGTGTCGTCGGGACGTTGATGATCGGCATCGTCGGCAGCGCCGCGGCGCCCTCGGGTGTCAATGGATTGCTCTATGGCGGCGGCCTGCACCAATTCTGGCTGCAGCTCGTGGCCGTCGCCGTGGTCCTTGCCTACTCGGTCGTGGTCACCGGGCTCATCGGGCTGGGCCTGAGGCACTCCATGGGCATCCGGTCGCATCCGCAGCACGAGTCCGATGGTCTCGACGATGCCGAGCATGCGGAGTCTGCCTACGAGCTGGCCACCACGCGCGGTGGTGGGCTCATCAACCCGGGGCGTTGAACCTGCCGATACCCGGCACGAAACGTCCGACCTGGGTGCCGTACTCGCGATAGGCGGCGCCGTGCGCCGCGAGCAGGTAGGGCTCCTCGACCACGCGCACCTGTAGCTCAATGGATACGAGGAGCACTGCACAGCCGCTGAGGGCCAGAGGGTTCGGAGCCATCAGGGCAGATCCGGCGGCGAACGTAAGCATCGCCGTGAAGATCGGGTTGCGCACCCAGCCGAAGACACCGGTGCTCACCAGCGTAGTGGTCTCCCGGGTGTCGACGCCCACTCGCCACGACTGGCCCATCGTCTGCTGGGCCCCGATCGTCGCGACGATTCCCGTTACCGCGAGCGCGATGCCCGTGAGCTGAATCGGCCGATGATCAAGGGCGCCAAGGGCAGCGATGATCCCGGCCAGCTGAAGGGCCGGTGCCAGCAGGGCGGCCACCATCGCGGCGATCAACCCCACACCCGCCAGCCACTCGCGTGAGCCGGGCCGTCCGTGGAATCCGCGGAACCCGGTGGAGCCGGTCGCGCGCCATTGTCGATAGCTCTTCCAGCCCAGCCCCGCGGCAATGAAGACCACATACAGGACGAGCGCCGCCAGGGCCATGGAATCCCCTCTATAAATGCATACATTCGCATAAAACAATATTTAAGATCGGCTGTCAACAGGGGAAACGACATGCGGCGACGGCTACCCGATTACCGGGACCACATGCGCCACATGTCGGTCGCACTGTCGTATTCGCGCGCTCGCTGGGCTGCCTCGATGCCCGTCCTACCCGCTGTCAATTCACAAAAGAACAACACCGCGACGAGAAGGCGGTATGTCCGTCGGGGCCCTGCTGCGGAGCGAAGTAGCCGGTTGCGCCTACGTCCAAGAATGCATTGGCGAGCTCTTCGTTTCCCGTCGCGCACCCGATGGATACAACGAAGCTGCCCGTCAGTCGTAGGTGCTGCCGAACTTCCTCGGGGCCCAGCAGGCTGGTGAACGGTTGTTCGGAAGCGATCGGCTCGCCGAGCTCTGGGAGCACCGTGCACGACGCCGCCTAATGGCGGTACGTGATCGGGTTGTTGCAGCGCGACGATGACGCGGTGGTCGGCTCCTGCGTGATGATTACGACCGACGGCGCGCGCATGTCCTGCTCACGTCTGCTGGCCACAGTTCGCAACACCGCCACCGATCTGCGTGCGTGCTCGACCGGTCCCGAAAGCTATCAGCGGCTGCCGGGCATCACGAAGATCATCGGGCCCCGTTACGACGCGGCGGCCTAGACGCCCACCGCGCGACGGGGATTGACGGAGGTTTGACGGGCAGCAACCTGCGGGTCGGCCTGCGCCACCGCGAACCGGTGCAGGTCGGCCATGCTGGCCGTGCTGCCCGCGATCGTGCCGTCGGGCAGCCGTGCCTCGCCACAAGTGACGGTCACCGGGAGCTGCCCCAATTGATAGGCACCGTCCGGCATCCCGGCCGCACACATCGCGTCGGTAACCAGGGCGATCCGATCCGGGCCCACCGCCGCCAGCACCATGCGATAGATCGCGGGATGGATATGTACGCCGTCGGCGATCAACTCGATGGTGACCGCGGGGCTCTCCAGCAGCGCCGGAATGGGGCCGGGCTCGCGGTGATGGATCGGCCGCATGGCGTTGAAGAGATGGGTGGCGACGGTGGCCCCTGCCGAAATCGCATGCAAGGTCTGCTCGTACGTGGCATCGGTGTGTCCCACCGCAGCCACCACGCCCCGCTCGACCAGCAGTTCGATGGCCGGTATCGCCCTGGGTAGTTCAGGCGCGATGGTGACCATCCGAATGTGCCCGGCCCCGGCGTCCAGTAGTCGCTCTAACTCTCCAAGGTCCGGATCGCGCAACAGCCGCGGATCGTGCGCACCGGCGTATCGCGGTGAAAGCCAGGGACCTTCGAGATGAATCCCGACGATACCCTCCGTGCCCGCCATGCCGGCGAGCACGCGTACGGCGCTGAGCATGTCGTCGGGCGCGAGGGTCACCAGGCTGGCCAGTAGGCCGGCGGTGCCGTGGGACCGGTGCCAGTCCGCGGCAATCCGGTTGGCCTCCGGATCGTCTCCGAATGACGCACCGCCTCCACCGTGCACGTGCATGTCGAAGAACTCGGCAGCAGCCACGTCAGGGTCTCACAGTGTCTCGGTCACCTTGGACAAACCACGTGGCACATCGGGGTTTTCGCCACGCCCGATCGCCAGCTGGATGGCAAGAAGCTGCAGCGGAATGATGGCGAGCATTGGGGAAAGCTCTTCAAGCGTGGGTTCGAGCGTCACGCCCAATCCCGTGGCTGCCACCGCATCCGCCGATCCGATACAACATACGTCGGCGCCGCGGCCGGCCAGCCGGTGCAGCACATCGTTCATGGCCCGGCCACCGACTCCGTCGGGCACGATCGCGATCACCGGCACCTGCGTATCGACCATCGCCAGCGGCCCGTGCAGCAGATCCGCACCCGAGAATGCTTGAGCAGAAAGATAACTCGTCTCCATCAGCTTGAGCGCGGACTCGCGTGCCGTCGGGTAGGAGTAGCCGCGTCCGGTGGTGACCAGGCGCGAGGCAAAGCGGTAGCGGGTGGCCAGCTGCTGCACGACGGCGCTGTGCAGGACCTCCTGTCCGCGCTCCGGCAGCAGGTCGGCCGCGGTGTTGTCGCGGCCCGCCACATCGGTGAGCAGAAGGTACAGCGCCAGTAGTTGCGCGGTATACGACTTGGTGGCGGCAACGGCGAGTTCGGGGCCGGCGAGTATGTCCACATGGTGTTCGGCCGCTGTCGCCAGCGGAGACCGCGCCGCGTTGGTCACCGCGACTGTGAGGGCGCCCTGCTGGCGTGCCACGGAAAGCGTCTGCACTAGGTCTGGGGAACCGCCCGATTGACTGACACCGATCACCAGTACACCCGAAAGGCTCGGCCGTGCACCGTAGGTCGTCATGGTCGAGGGCGAGGCCAGTCCGGCGGGGATCTGCCAGATGATCTCGGTGAGGTACTTGCCGTACAACGCGGCGTGGTCGCTGGTCCCGCGCGCGACGAAGAGCACGAAACGGGGCTGGTACTCGATGATCTTGGCCGCCACTTCCGCGATCGCGGACCGGCCGTCGGAGAGCAACCGACCCCATACGGTCGGCTGTTGGCGGATCTCATCAGCCATATGCGTTCCCGCGGTCATGCCCTCTCCAATTCCTCGACGTCGACCCCGGCCAGGGCCAATGCTCCGAACACCGGTTCACGTTGCAGCACAGAGATATCCGCAACACCTGTGGCGCGTGTTCCCTCGATGATATCGGCGACCAGGCTCGGTTGGTTGACCAGCAGGCCACCGCCGAGCACCACCGGCAGCCCAGGACCCAATCGTAGGCAGACACCCTCGATCAATGCGGCCAAGTCGATGGCTGTTTTCCTGGTGATCACCTGCGCGGCCTCGTCCCCGGTCGCGGCGAGGTCGAAAACGAGCCCTGCCATCTTGGCCCAGTACCGCCGCTCGGAGTGGGCATAGAAATGGTCGAGCAGTTGAGCGGGCTCGGTCACACCGCATTCGGATGTGAATTTCCGCGAGAGAGCATCGGGGGGATCGCCCCGGTCACACAAAGAGAGCGCGTGCCGCACAGCAGATCTCGATACCCCGTAGCCGCTGCCGTCATCCCCCAGTAGGTATCCCCAACCGCCGACTCGCGCGGTGGTGCCGTCGGCGCGCTTTCCCCACGCCACGGACCCGGTACCGGAGATCACGGCTATACCCGCGGACAAACCGCCGGCCGCCAGGATCAGCTGCGTGTCGTGCACGGCGGTGATGTCGGCGTGCGGCGCATGCGGTCGCAGCAGCCGGACAAGGGTCTGCGCTCCCGCTGCGGTGTCCACGCCGGCGGATCCGGCGCTCACTCGGGAGATGTCGTCCCGGTTCAGTGCGGAAAAGATCTCGGCGAAAGCGGTTTTCGCTTGTGCCTCGGTCACCGATTGAAGGTTCGCGCTGCCGGCCAGTGCCTCGCCGATCACTTTGCCGTTCGCGACGGCCAGCGCGCGGGTCTTGGATCCGCCGATGTCGATCCCGACTATCACGTCTCGGGCCACTTGCCCCCGCTTTCCCAGAAGTGCCGGATCTCCTCAAGATTGCGCCCCTTGGTCTCCGGGGCCAATAGGTAGACGAACACGAGGGCCACCAGGGCGAGGATTCCGAAGAACCCGAAGGCCGCGACACCGCCGAGCGTTGTCAACAGCGTCAGGAAGTACATGGAGACAACGGCGTTGGCCACCAGGTCGGACGTCAGCATGGCACTGGCCCCGTAGGAGCGCAGCCGCGCCGGGAAACTCTCCCCGGCGTACACCCACACCAGCGACCCGAATCCGAAGGTGAAGCCGACCGCGATGAGCACGATTCCAAGGAACCCGAGAACCGTCAGCACGCCACCGAATGATGATCCGCCGACCGCGAATACGCCGACCAGCAGAGCGTCGGCAACGATCATGATGCTGATACCGATCATGAGGATGGGTCGGCGGCCCATCCGGTCGATGGTGGACATCGAGATGAACACCGCCAGCAGTGCTGCCACCTGAACAAGTGCCGGCAGACCGAGCTTGGCGAAGTAACCCGACATGCCCATCGCCTCGAAGATGCGGGGACCATAGTAGACCACGGCGTTGATGCCGGTGACTTGGATGAAGAACCCAAGGCCGACAACGAAGAAGGTCGCTCTGCTGTAGGGCGCAGTGCCCATCTCCTTGAGCCGTGCCAGCACGGAGCCGCCGCCTTCGGCCTGTAGCGCGTCGGCGATCTCGTCGAGCTCGTGCTCGACGTCGATGTCGGGATCCACCGTGGCGAGGATTTCGCGCGCCCGCGCACGATCACCACGCATCATGTACCAGCGTGCGGTATCGGGAAGCTTGCGCAACGCGATCAGCACCAGCACGGCTGGGATGGCGGCCAAGCCCAGCATCAACCGCCAACTGCCGGTGGATGCCAATGCCCAGGCGATGAGATATCCGGCGATGATCCCCGTCACGCAGGCCAGCTGGTAGAGCACCAGCATCGAGCCGCGGATTTTGGTGGGGGAGGACTCGGCGACGAATACCGGGACCACCACCACCGAGATGCCTACTGTCAGGCCGAGCAGGAATCGGGCGGCGACCAGGGTGCTCAGGTCCACGGCGAGCGCCGATAACAGCGAGAACAAGCCAAATGTAGCTGTCACCAACACCATTGACCGTTTGCGGCCGATTCGGTTGGACAGCGGCCCACCGATGAGCGCACCCACGATCTGGCCGATCACCACCGCGGTGGCGGCCACTTGTTGATCCTGGGTGGACAGGTGCAGGTCTTCGGTGAGGAACAACAGGGCTCCGGCAATGTTCGAGGAGTCATAGCCGTAGATGACTCCCACTGCCGCGGCGGTTACGGCCACCATTACGCCCAGACGCGACGTCGACCGGAGGTCGGTGATCAGACTCATCCCACGTATTAGACACTGATGAGCGCCTGCGTGAAGAAGATTGGAACCGAGAGCGCGGCGGGTACAGGTTCACGGGAGGTGGATGTGCAGATCGGTGTTGTGGCTCCGGTAGAACTCGGGGTGACCGCGGAGCCTGACAAGATCCTTGAATTCGCTCGTGCCGCAGAGCAGCTGGGATTCAGCGAGATTTCCGTGGTGGAGCATGCCGTCGTCATCGCGGACACGCAGAGCGTCTATCCCTACTCGCCGACTGGGCAGTCTCATCTGCCCGATGACGTCGACATCCCCGACCCGCTTGAGCTGCTGGCCTTCGTCGCTGGTGCGACCACGACGCTCGGGCTGTCCACCGGCGTGCTGGTGCTCCCCGACCACCACCCGGTGGTGCTGGCCAAACGCCTGGCCACGTTGGACCGGTTGAGTCGTGGGCGGTTGCGGATCTGCCTCGGCGTCGGATGGATGCGTGAGGAGGTCGAGGCGTGCGGCGGTGACTTCGATCGTCGGGGCCGGGCCACCGACGAAGCCATCGCGGTGATGCGGGCGCTGTGGTCGGCCGACGGCCCCGCCGCGTATGACGGGGAGTTCTACCGGTTCCAGAACGCCTACTCATACCCCAAACCTGCTCAATTGCAGGGTATTCCGCTGTACATCGGCGGACATAGCAAGGCGGCGGCACGGCGGGCCGGGCGATTGGGAAGCGGATTCCAGCCGCTGGGTCTGGCCGGTGAGGACCTGACGGCCGCGGTCGGCGTCATGCGAGCGGCAGCGGCCGATGCCGGCCGTGATCCCGCGAGCGTTGATCTTGTGCTCGGGCATGGTCTGCATCGGGTGGACCGTGCGGCACTGGATCACGCTGAACAGACGGGTGCGGGACGCGTGCTGCTCTCCGCGTCGCGACGCGCCACCACGCTCGAGGCCGTGCTCGACGAGATGGCCCAGTGCGCTACCCGACTCGAACTGGCCGGTCTTCGCTGAAGACCACCACGGGTTCGCGGCGGGTGAAAACCCATCCTGCGGGTCCACGCTCGTAGTCGTCGAGATACCGCACGGCCATCGTGTTATCGCGGTACTCGTCGCCGCGGAGGTAGATGTGATGCGCCATGCAGTAGACCTCGCCCCTGGCGGTGTCGCCGTCGACGTCCGCGGTCTGTTGCCCGATGAGGTGATACGTCGCGTGCAGCGGCTTGAGCGCTGTGACGATCGAATCCGCGATGGCCTCGCAGCCCTGCAGGGCCGCCGCATCGCCCTCGCGTAGCAGTGCCGGCGGGCGCACCAGCTCGGCGTCGGCGGAGAACAGCGCGACCAGGGCATCGATGTCACGGCGGTCCGCCGCACGGGCATATCGGGCGACGAGATCTTGGATGGCGAGTCGGTCATCGGTCACGGGTACAAAGCCTATGGGGCCTCGATCTCCCAACCAACCGATCGGTTATGGTGCGGCTCATGGATATCAATGGTGTGTCTGCAATCGTCACGGGTGGCGCCTCGGGTCTTGGTGCCGCAACTGCTCGCCTGCTCGCTGAGCAGGGCGCCAAGGTCGTCATCGCCGACGTTCAGGACGAAAAGGGCGCGGCCCTGGCCAAGGAACTCGGTGGCGCCTTCGTGCACACCGATGTCACCAGCGAGTCCGACGGCATCGCCGCCGTCGACGCCGCCAAGGAACTCGGCCCGGTACGCGTCCTGATCAACTGCGCGGGCGTCGGCTGGCCCGGTCGCACCATCGGCAAGGACGGTCAGTACGCTTCGGCGCACTCGCTGGACATCTTCTCCAAGGTCATCGGCATCAACCTGATCGGCTCGTTCAACCTCATTCGCCTCGCGGCCACCGCCATCAGCCAGGAAGAGCCGGTCGACGAGTTCGGTGAGCGCGGCGCCATCGTCAACACCGCCTCGGTTGCGGCGTTCGACGGTCAGATCGGCCAGGCCGCCTACTCGGCGTCCAAGGGTGGCATCGTCGGCATGACCCTCCCGATCGCGCGCGATCTGTCGGTCGTCGGCATCCGCGTCAACACCATCGCACCGGGTCTTATCGATACCCCGATCTACGGCGAGGGCGACTCCGCGCAACAGTTCAAGGACCGCCTTGCACCGAACGTGCTGTACCCGCAGCGCCTGGGTAACCCCGAAGAATTCGCCTCGCTGGCTCTGGAGCTTGTCACCAACAGCTACATGAACGCCGAGACAATTCGCATCGATGGTGGGGCTCGCCTCCAGCCGAAGTAGCGGTACTTGTCGGTGGCCTATGGAACATTGGAGAGATGGCCACCACTTCGACAGTGGAGACACTGTCGAACGCGGACGAGGCTGCCGAGCACATTGCTCGGCAGGCCTTCGTCGACGCACAGGTAGGCACGGTGGGCCTGGAGTTGGAATCCCACACCGTCGAGCTGGCGGTCCCCCATCGCAGGGTTACCTGGAATCGACTGGGTGAGATCGCGCATTCGGTTCCCGATCTCCCCGGTTCCAGCGCGATCACGTTCGAGCCCGGCGGCGCCGTTGAGCTTTCCGGTCCGCCGCACGCCGACGTATGTTCGGCGATCTCCTCGATGCGGGCCGACCACTCGATCCTGACCTCGACGTATCGCGCCGCCGGGGTCGCGCTTGCCAACCTGGGCACCGATCCGTTGCGCACACCCGAGCGTGTCAATCCCGGAGCCCGGTATGCGGCGATGGCCAGCCATTTCGGTGCTCTCGGGTTCGGCGAGACCGCGCTGCAGATGATGACCTGTACGGCCTCGCTGCAGGTCAACATGCAGGCCGGGGCGCCGGGCCAATGGCGGGACAGATTCGCGCTGGCGCAGCAGATCGGTCCGACCATGGCGGCGCTGTCGGCCTCCTCGCCGATGCTCGCAGGGCGCCGCACCGGCCATCGGAACACCCGGCAGTGGATTTGGGACAACCTGGATCCGGGGCGCTGCGCCCCGGTCGAGATCGGCAGTGACCCGACGGAATCCTGGGTCAGATATGCCCTGCGAGCACCCGTGATGTTGGTGCGAAACGAGGAAGGCTCGGATGCGGTTGTCACCCATGTGCCGTTCCAATCCTGGGCCGACGGGTCCGTACCTCTCGGTGGGCGTGCTCCGACCACAGAAGACCTCGACTACCACCTGACCACGTTGTTCCCGCCGGTCCGGCCTCGCCGCTGGCTGGAGTTGCGGTACTTGGACGCCGCGCCCGATTGGTGGTGGCCCGCGCTGGCCTTCACTGCGGTTGCCGCGCTCGACGATGTGCGCGTCTCCGACATCGCCGCGGAGGCGGTGGAACCGGTCGGCGAGGCGTGGGATGTGGCGGCCCGGATCGGTCTGGAAGATCCTGCCCTGCATGCGGCCGGGCACCGCCTGGTGTCGGAGGCCTGTGCGGTGGCGCCGCCAGAGTTGGCGGCGGACATGGCATTCCTGCTGGAGCGTGTCGAACAAGGCCGATGTCCGGCAGACGATTTCATCGACAATGTCGCGGAATACGGTGTGGAGAAGGCATTCTCGGGAGCATCACAATGAACCGGGAAGAGTTGGCGCGCGACCTGGAGGCCACGCGCGTGCGCACGCTGACGATCACCGACCATGACGATACCGAACTGCATCGTCAGTACGACCCGCTGATGAGCCCGCTGGTGTGGGACCTCGCACATATCGGACAGCAGGAAGAACTGTGGCTGCTGCGCGGCGGAGATCCACGCAAACCGGGGATGCTGCCCGGCGAGATCGAGTCGCTGTACGACGCGTTCCGTCATACCCGGGCCAGCAGGGTGCAACTGCCGCTGCTGTCCCCGGCACAGGCGCGCTCCTTCTGCCACGAAGTACGCGGCAGGGTTTTGGATCGGTTGGAGGCGTTGCCCTCCGATGGTTCCGCGCGCGCGGACGAATTCACCTACGCCATGGTGTTGAGTCATGAGAATCAACACGACGAAACCATGTTGCAGGCCTTGTCGATTCGCCGCGGCGCAGCGCTGTTGGAGCACGTCGAAGCGTTGCCATCGGGGAGGTCCGGCGTAGCGGGAACCTCTGTACTGGTGCCCGAGGGTCCGTTCGTTCTCGGCGTCGATCCGGTCGACGAGCCGTTCTCGCTCGACAACGAACGACCGGCACACACCGTGCACCTCAAGAGTTTCCGGATCGGTACGGTCCCAGTAACTAACGCTGAATGGTCGGCTTTCATCGCCGATGACGGCTACCGGCGCCAGGAATTCTGGACCGAGGTCGGGTGGAGGCACCGATGTGCGGAGAACCTGACGGCGCCCATGTTCTGGAACGACGGTGGAACGCTCACACGGTTCGGGCGTGAGCTGGAGATCATGCCCGACGAGCCGGTGCAACATGTCACCTTTCACGAGGCGCAGGCGTACGCATCCTGGGCGGGTGCGCGGCTGCCGACCGAGTCCGAGTGGGAGAAGGCCTGCGTGTGGGACCCGGAAATTGGTGCGCGACGGCGCTTCCCGTGGGGCTCGGATTCCCCGAGTCGAGACCTGGCCAATCTTGGTGGTGGCGCATTGAGGCCCGCCCCAGTGGGCGCCTATCCGAAGTCCGCGTCGGCCTACGGCGCCGAGCAGATGCTCGGTGATGTGTGGGAGTGGACGACGTCTCCGCTGCGGCCCTGGCCCGGTTTCACCCCGATGATCTACCAGCAGTACAGCGAGCCGTTTTTCGAGGGTTCCGGGGCCGGTGACTACCGCGTGCTGCGCGGCGGCTCCTGGGCGGTGGCGCCGTCGATCATGCGGCCCAGCTTTCGTAACTGGGATCACCCGATCCGGCGACAAATCTTCAGTGGCCTGCGTCTGGCCTGGGACGTCTAGCATGTGTCGTCATCTGGGCTGGCTGGGTGAGCCTCGGAGCTTGGCATCGCTGATGCTCGACCCGCCGCACGGCCTCTTGGTGCAGTCGTATTCGCCACGGCGCCAAAAACATGGCCGGGTGAACGCCGACGGATGGGGTGCCGGATTCTTCGCCGACGGGGCACCGCGCCGGTGGCGTAGTGCGCGGCCACTGTGGGGCGATGCGTCCTTTGCCTCGGTGGCTCCCGCGCTGCGCAGCGGATGCGTCGTGGCCGCGGTCCGATCGGCCAGCGTCGGGATGCCCATCGACGAGTCGGCGGCCGCGCCGTTCACGGACGGGACATGGATGTTGTCGCACAATGGAATCGTCGATCGTGTCGCTGTGGGCGAGGTGTTCGGCGCCGAATCCGTGGTGGACAGTGCGGTCCTGGCGGCACGCATATTCGTCTCCGGGGCGGAGAATCTGGGGGAGACGGTGCGACAGATCGGTGCTGCCGATCCGGGGGCTCGACTGAACATTCTGGTGGCCAACGGACATGAGTTGATCGCCACGACCTGGGGTGACACCCTGTCGATTTTGGAGGCCGCCGACGGTGTGGTGGTGGCGAGTGAACCGTACGACGACGACCCGTCCTGGGTCGACATCCCGGACCGGCAATTGGTCCGGGTACGCGAGGGGAAGGTGGAAGTAGAAGGATTATGACTCCATTGTCTGCCCTGACTTTCGAGAATCACCTGGCTTCCGGTGCGGCAGCGGCAGCGCTACGGCGCGATGTGCGGCAAGGGTTGACGGCAGGGGCGAAATCGATTCCCCCTAAATGGTTTTACGACGAGGTGGGTAGTGATCTGTTCGACGAGATCACTCGACTCCCGGAGTACTACCCCACACGTACCGAGGCGGGCCTGCTGCGCGTGCACGCCGCCGATATCGCGGCGGTCTCCGGAGCCGACACCTTGGTGGAGTTGGGCAGCGGCACCTCCGAGAAGACCCGGATGCTGCTGGATGCGTTGGGCCCCGGCACCTTCATTCCTTTCGATGTGGACTCCGGGGTGCTGCGTGCGGCGGGAGATGCGCTGGTCGCGGAGTATCCCGGAATGCGGGTTCGTGCCGTATGCGGTGACTTCGAGAAGGACCTCGGGCAGATTCCCCGGGACGGCCGGCGCCTGGTGGCCTTCCTCGGGTCCACGATCGGGAATCTGACCACGCATCCGCGGGCACGCTTCCTGGCCGATGTCGCGTCCACGCTGCGACCGGGTGAAATGCTCTTGTTGGGTACGGATTTGGTCAAGGACTCCGCACGGCTGGTGCGTGCCTATGATGACAGTACCGGTGTCACCGCCGCCTTCAACCGCAACGTGCTGGCCGTGATCAATCGTGAACTCGACGCAGATTTCGACCTTGACACCTTTGAACACGTCGCGTTGTGGAATGACGACGAGGAGCGCATGGAGATGTGGTTGCGTTCGACATGCGATCACCAGGTCAGCATCGAAGCACTGGACCTCACGGTGCACTTCGATGCAGGGGAGATGATGCTGACCGAGGTATCGTGCAAGTTCCGGCGCGAGGGCGTGGCTCGGGAGTTGGCGGCGGCGGGTCTGCATCAGTCTCACTGGTGGACTGACGATTCCGATGACTTCGGGCTGTCGCTCGCGGTGAAGCAGTGAGCCTGGGAGACCAGTGGCGGCAGGTCCGGCCTCCGGTCCTCGGTGTGCACCTGGACTCGGCGGCATGTTCACGGCAGAGCATCGAGACCATCCGGGCGGTGGCGCAGCACGCCGAGCATGAGGCGCAGATTGGCGGATACGTGGCGCAAGAGGCCGCGACGCCGGTGCTGGACGCCGGGCGTGCGGCGGTGCGCCAGCTGACGGGCATGCCAGAGGCTCACGTGCTGTTCACCACCGGTGCCGCTGATGCCGGTCGTACGCTCCTGCAGTCTTGGCCCGCCGATTCCGGACGTGTTATCGCCTGCTTGCCAGGTGAATTCGGTCCGAATTTGATGATCATGCACCACTTCGGATTTACTCCGGTGTGGCTGCCGGTCGATGGGGACGGTCGCGCCGATCTCGAGGGGATCGAGGTGTTCCTGCGTCGTGAAAAGATCGACCTGGTGCATGTGACGGCGGTCGGCAGTCACCGCGGCACGGTGCAACCCGCCGCCGAGATGGTGGCGATGGCGCGAGCGGCCGGACTCCCTGTCGTCGTCGACGCCGCACAGGCTCTGGGGCATATCGACTGCACCCGCGGCGCCGATGCCATGTATGCGCCGTCGCGTAAATGGTTGGCCGGACCCCGCGGGGTGGGGGTACTCGCCATCAACCCGTCCCTGGCGCATCTGATTCCGCAATGGGCGGGTCATGTGGAGGCCCACGTGGCGGGCTGGGTGGGGCTGTCGGTTGCGGTTGGCCAGCATTTGGCTGCCGGTCCCTCGCAGGTTCAGGGCGCATTGGCCGAGCGTGGTCGATCTTCCCGAAAGATACTGGGAGAACTCAAGGACTGGCGGGTGGTGGAGGCAGTCGACGAGCCCAGCGCCATCACCACGATCGAGCCCGTCGGCGACGTCGACGTTGTCGCGGTGCGCGCACGCCTGATCGAGGAACACACGATCGTGGCGACCGCTGCCGAGACGATGCGTGCGCCGTTCGAGATGACCAAGCCGGTGCTGCGGATCAGTCCCCACGTGGACGGCACCGATGAGGAGCTGGAGTTGTTGGCTAAGGTGTTGGGCCCCCTTGGCCGAGCGTAGCGGCACGCAGAGAATCCGGACGAATTGTCTGCGTTCCGTGACGTTCGCGGCCTAGTCGCTGTCGACGAGGTTGAACTCGATTTCCATGCCGGTCAGCGGCCGCTCGAAGTCGAACCGGGACTTCGAGCGCATGGTTTCGAAGACGTCGATACAGTTCTGCACCTTGGTGCGATAGGCCCGGCGGTGCTCACCGGTGAACTGGGTGCGTGCGACTTCGTCGCCCATGGGTCGTATTGTTCCCCAACTGGAGCTCTGGACCTGGTGATTTGTCCGCACCTGGCCTGGGGGGGATTTGGCAAAAAAAGTCGAAAAACATGGAACCAAATCGGCACTAGTGCCGTCGTATCTGATCAGAGGCACATTCCGGCGATGAACCGCGCCGTCACGTGCGCGCGGGACCGGTTCCTTGGGGAGGTATCTATGAGCGACACCATGAAGGCCAACAGCGCCGAGATGGCACGTCTGGCCAGTCGCGTGGCGGGACGTGCGCAGGAAGCAATCCCTGAGGTCGACTTCGAGGCGGCGGCCAACGCGGTCGCCGGTACCGAGTTCGCCGAGGTGCTGCGGGCGGTCAGCGCGGCACTCAAGCGGGCCGGGGGCGGTGCTTCCGAGCGCATCGAGAGCATCTCGAACTTTGTCCAGAACAGCTCGGGGTCGTTGACGGGCCAGGATGCCGTCAATGGCAAGCTGGTCACGAGGGCCGGGGAGGTCAGGCTGTGAGGCCGACGATTTCGCAGCTACGCGGGTGGGATGTTGCCAACCTCGCCGCCGCCGCAAAGGCAATCGAGGACGCCAGCAAGAACTTGGATCTGTCGATCGACGGGGTGGTTCGCGACCTGGACTCGGCAGAGTCGTTTTGGAAGGGCAAGGCCTTTCAGTCCGCCTACGACCAGGCCTCGAGTGAGCAGTCGTCCACGAACCGGCTCTCGTTCGCGATCAGCAGCGTCGCCGAGGCGGTTCGCGGCGGGCACTCCTCGCTGACCGCGGCGCGTGACAAGGTGTTGGCACTGGTGGACGAGGCCCACTCCAAGGGCTTACAGGTCGCCGACGACGGCACCGTCACCGCTCCAGAGGGCAACCGGGATCTGCAGGCCGAGGCTCGGCGACTGACCGACGCGATTCGGCAGGCACTCAAGTCGCTTGAAGAGGTCGACCGCACCTCCTCCAACGATCTGCGCAAGGCCTCGGCGAACGTCGACGCCGAGCACAATGCCGCCAGCACCCAGCCCGCGGCGTTCACACCGGCCAGCACCGGGGGCGCGGCAGCCGGTTCTATGAGGGCCGGCAGCGGTGGATTCGGTGGCGGCAGCGGCGGTGGAGGTTTCGGCGGAGGCCATGGTGGAGGTGGAGGCCACAGCGTGCCCGACGGCAGCTACTCCAACACCGGTGCTCCGTCGCTGCGCCCCTCGGGCCCGTCGGTATTCATGAATCTCGACGCAGGCCAGATGGAAGTGGCCCGCAAGATCATCGAAGAAGGTCTGCGGCGTGGGCTTTCTCCCGAAGCGATTCAGATCGCGTTGGCGACTGCGCTCACCGAGTCGGGCCTGCGAAGTCTCGCGAACTCGTCGGTGCCGGACTCCATGATGCTGGCCAATGACGGTGTGGGACATGATCATGACTCGGTGGGTCCGTTCCAGCAGCGTCAAAGCTGGGGAGCCACAGCCGATCTGATGGATCCGACGAGGTCGGCCGGCAAGTTCTATGACCAATTGGTCAAGGTGTCGGGATGGCAGGACATGAGTGTCGCCCAAGCCGCGCAGTCGGTTCAGCGCTCAGCGTTCCCCGATGCCTATGCGAAGTACGAGGCACAGGCAGCGCAAATCTTCCACCAGGTGACCGGCCGATAGCCGCTTTTCGGTTGGTCTGACTGTGGTGCAATGTGGGAATGCCCACGCCGCGACGCACTCAGGAGGAGCGTTCGGCGGCGATGCAGGCCCGGTTGCTTGAAGCGACCATCGAGTGCCTCGTCGAGTTCGGGTACTCCGGCACCACCACCTCGCGCATCGCAAGCCGGGCCGGTGTCACCCGCGGCGCATTGATCCATCATTTCCAGTCCAAGTCGGAGCTCATGGCCGAATCGGTGCGGCACCTCGCATTCAAGCGGACCCAGGCCGTGCTCGAAGAGCTGATGGCGATGGACCAGTCCGCCGACCCGATCCAGCGCTATCTCGATGTGCTGTGGCGGATTCATCAGGGGCCGCTGTTTGTCGCGGTGGTCGAATTGCTCATCGCAGCGCGGACCGAGGTGGATCTGCGGGTGCACCTGGACCAGTTCGAAAAGATGGTGCTGCATAATCTGTCGGCGCTCAACGTGCTGGACGATGACGACCCGATCTCGTCCCAAGATCGGCGTGACTTCGGCCTGCTTGCCATGGACATCATTCGCGGTCTGCTGGTCAGCAGCCTGACCGCTTCCCAGGAAACCCGTGATCGCCGCTGGTCCCGGGCCAAGGAGATGCTGGAGCTGCGGCTTCGCGGGCTGGCCCCTGCTACACAGAAACAAACTGCACTGTAGGTAAATGCCCCGGGTGTTCCGGGTGAGTTCGACACGCGTTCACCATGTACATCGTTCGGTGCTGAGGCACTTCTGCGCCATGACAATACATTTGTACCGCACCCTTACATTCAGGATAGAACGTATGTTACGTTGGCGATGCCCCCATCGAAGTGTGTGCAAAAGGAGCTTGCAACCATGCCCCCAAAGGGATCGTCAAAGGTTTTGGAAAAGGTCTACGTCATCGGCGTCGGGATGACGAAATTCGAGAAACCCGGACGACGTGAGGGCTGGGATTACCCGGCCATGGCCAAGGAGTCGGGTACCAACGCGCTGAACGACGCCGGCATCGACTACGACAAGGTGGAAGCCGCCTATGTCGGGTACTGCGCGGGAGAATCCACCTCCGGTCAGCGCGCCGTCTATGAGCTCGGCATGACCGGCATCCCGGTCACCAACGTCAATAACAACTGTTCGACAGGTTCGACCGCGCTGTTCAACGCGGCCCAGGCCATTCGTGGCGGGCTTGCCGATGTCACGCTTGCCCTGGGGTTCGAGAAGATGCAGCCCGGCTCATTAGGTGCGACTTTCACCGACCGCGAGCAGCCGATGCAGCGGCATATCGAGGCGCTCGCCGGGTTGTTCGACTTCGCTTTTCCGCCCGCGCCGTGGATGTTCGGCGCGGCAGGGCGCGAGCACATGCAGAAGTACGGCACCACCGCCGAGCACTTCGCCAAGATCGGCCACAAGAACCACAAGCATTCGGTGAACAACCCCTACGCGCAGTTCCAGGAGGAGTACACCCTCCAGGACATCTTGGACGCCAAGGAGATCTATGCGCCGCTGACCAAGCTGCAGTGTTCGCCGACTTCGGACGGTTCGGGTGCGGCCATCCTGGCCTCGGAGCGATTCGTCGAGGAGAACGGGCTCGGTGACCGGGCCGTGGAGATCGTGGGCCAGGCCATGACGACCGACATTCCGGGCACCCTGGAATCCAAGTCGGCGATCACGCTGGTCGGGTTCGACATGGCGAAGCTCGCAGCGCAGAAAGTCTATGAGCAGGCGCAGATTTCGGCCGATGACGTCGATGTCATCGAGCTGCATGATTGCTTCTCCGCCAACGAGCTGATTGCCTACGAGGCGCTCGGACTGTGTGCGGAGGGTGAGGGCGGCAAGCTGGTCGACAACGGCGACACCACCTACGGTGGTCGCTGGGTAGTCAACCCCTCGGGCGGATTGATCTCCAAGGGGCACCCTCTGGGTGCGACCGGCCTGGCGCAGTGTGCCGAGCTCACCTGGCAGCTGCGCGGCGACGCCGACAAGCGTCAGGTGGACGATGCGAAGGTCGCGCTGCAGCACAACCTCGGCCTCGGCGGCGCCTGCGTGGTCACGGCCTACAAGCCGGCAAATCGCTGAAAGGGGCTGGCGTACCATGGCTGACACCAAGTATCCGTTCAACAACGACGGCCTCGATCAATGGGGCGAAGAAACCACCATCGAGGTCGACAGGGACCGGCTGATCGCCTACGCCGAGGCCACCAACGATCCGATCGAGGAACACCGCAAGGGCGAGGTGGCACCCCCGGTCTTCGCTGTGGTGCCCATCTTCCAGTCGCTCGTCGGTACCACCATGAGTGTCGTTCCCTATCAGCTGATTCCGCGTGTGGTGCACGGTGAGCAGTTCTTCAGGTTCCACCGGCCTATCAAGCCGGGAGACACGTTGGTCGCCAAGTCGAAGATGACGGGCTACGAGGGTATGGATAACGGCACTCGCGGCACGGTGTATGCCGAAACGCGGGATGCTGCAGGTGATTTGGTAAACGAACAGTACGTCACCTTCTTCTTCCGCAAGTACGACGTGGGTGAGACGCGCGGTGAGCTGGGGCCGAGCATCGTGCTGGATGAGTCGGTCAAGGCAAACTCGCCCACCGCGACGCTGACACAGCACGTCGATGACGACCAGACGTTCCGGTACAGCCCTGCCTCTGGTGACCCGATGCCGATTCACCTCGACAACGACGCCGCGGTGGCGGCGGGGCTGCCGGGCATCATCGCGCATGGGTTGTGCACCATGGCATTCACGTCATGGGCGGCGCTGACCGAGCTGGCGGACTCACGCACTGACCGTCTCAAGGAGCTCGCGGTGCGGTTCGCCAAGCCGGTGCTGCCCGGGCAGGACATCACCACCAACTTCTGGACCAACGGCGCCGCCGGCGCCTTCTCGTACGAGACCAATGTCGGCGAGGACCTCGTCATCAAAAACGGCCACGCCGTAATCGCTTAGCAGCACAGGAAGGGAATCAACATGGGACAACTTGACGGACGGGTCGCGGTGATCACCGGTGCCGGACGTGGCATCGGTCGTGAGCACGCGCTGCTCTTCGCCAAGGAAGGCGCATCGGTGGTCGTCAACGACCTTGGTGGCGCCAACGACGGTTCGGGATCGGATGCCGGGCCCGCACAGCAAGTGGTCGACGAGATCACTGCGGCGGGTGGCAAAGCCGTTGCTAACACCGACAACATCTCCACCTGGGCCGGCGCCTCGAATCTGGTGAACCAGGCCGTGGAGACCTTCGGCCAGCTGGATGCCGTCGTGAACAACGCCGGCATCCTGCGGGACGGATTTGTCGCTGGCCTCGAGGAAGACCAGTGGGACGCAGTTATCCAGGTGCACCTCAAGGGACACTTCGCGGTGCTGCGCCACGCAGCCGAGTACTGGAAGGCGCAGTCCAAGGCCGGTGCGGATGTCAAGGCAACCGTGGTCAACACGGCATCGGATTCCGGTGTGACGCTGCCAAACCCGGGACAGGGCAACTACGGCGCGGCCAAGGCCGGTATCGCGGCCCTGTCCTGTGTCGCGGCCGCCGAGCTGGAGCGATACGGGGTCAAGGTGAATGCGATCGCACCGGTCGCGCGTACCCGCCTGACGCTGGCTACCCCGGGCATGGGCGCGATCTTCGCGGCCCCGGTAGATGAAGGCCAGTTCGATATGTTCAGCCCTGCCAACATCTCTCCGCTGGTGGCGTACCTGAGCACCGAGAAGAACCCATGGACCGGCCAGGTGTTCAAGGTGACCGGGGGTTCTATCCAGCGGCTCAAAGGCTGGTCGGTGACCGATACCGCGGAGACCGACGGACCGTGGAGCATCGAGCTGGTGCGCGAGAGCGTCGAACCCTGGAAGTAAGGATGTATGCCGACGGTGGGTCGCCGATCAGGCGGCCCACCGTGTCGGTTTGTCCCGATGCCATCGACTCCGCGCGGAATGATGCGCCGAGAAACCCTCGTTCGGGTGGGTTCCCAGCCGGCCTTCGGGGCTGTCGAGCTGCGCGAATACCTCGAAATCCTCTGGTGACAAGCTGAAGTCGAATATCTGGAGGTTCTCGGTCAGCCTGTGAGGTGAGCGGGTTTTGGGGATCACCACGTGACCGAGCTCGATATGCCATCGCAGGATCAGCTGCGCTGTTGTTTTGTTGTGCTTGGCGGCCAGCGCGGTCAGCGGGGAGTCTTCTTCCGTGCCGATGCCCTGGGCCAGCGGACTCCACGCCTCGGTCACGATCTCGCGTTCGGCGTTGAACTGCCGTAACTCTCGCTGCTGGAAGTACGGGTGCAGCTCCACCTGGTTGACGACGGGCAGCACGCCGGTCTCGTCTACGATGGCGTGTACATGTTCAGGCTCGAAGTTGGACACCCCGATGGCGCGGATTGCGCCGGAGAGATGCAGCTGCACAATCTGCTGCCAGGCGGTCACGTATTGCCCGTGATCCGGTGCAGGCCAATGGATGAGGAACAGGTCGACGTAGTCGGTGCCAAGGGCCTCCAGGCTTCGGGTGAAAGCCCTGGCGACATCGTGGAAATCCTCTACCCATAACTTCGTGGTGATGAAAACCTCTTCCCGGGGCACGCCGGAACCGGAGATGCCGAGACCAACGCCCCGTTCATTTCCGTATCTAGTGGCGGTGTCGATATGGCGGTATCCGGCATCAATAGATTGTCGGACAACAGTTTCCGCGTCATTTTCGGATATGGCGGCAACGCCCAGGCCCAATTGGGGGATGTCGACGCCATTGTGGAAGCGGACGTGCGGAACAGTGCATGGTGACACGAGGGACTCCAATCACTCTGCGATTGAGGGGAGCAGTGGAATTGATATCCGGGTGCGACACGGCCTTGTGACAGTTGAAACTGTAGAACTGCCAGTTGAAAAGGGCACCTGTAACCGTGCTCACAGAAACGCTGTGAAGTAGCTGAAATAGCTGAATAGCAAGGGTTTTTCGGTGTGCAGACGAGGCGAGGGTTTACACGATCCTTACGTGACTTGTGGTGATGCGGTATTCCAATTCAACGTGTTATTGACTGCCAGGCGCCAATTCGCGAGCTCGGTGGCGCGGGTGTCAGCGGCCAGAAGCGGCGTCCATTGGCCCACGCGGTGACCGTGGCGCCGCAGCTCCTCCTTGTTCTTCCAGAATCCGACCGACAGTCCGGCGGCGTAGGCGGCGCCCAGCGATACGGTCTCGGCGACTGTGGTGCGCAGAATGGGGACGTCGACCACGTCAGCCAGAGTCTGCATCAGCAGGTTGTTGGCGGTCATACCCCCGTCGACCTGCAGGCTAGCCAGCGATACTCCGGCATCGACCTGCATCACGTCGATGACATCGTGCACTTGCCACGCGGTTGCTTCCAGCACGGCACGTGCGAGATGCCCCTTGGTGACGTAGGCCGTCAGCCCGGCGATCACGCCGCGCGCCGCGGGCTCCCAATACGGCGCGAACATTCCGTAGAAGGCAGGCACGATGTAACAGCCCCCGTTGTCGGGAACACTGAGGGCCAGCGTCTCCACCTCCGAGGGGACGCGGATCAGTCCGAGGCCGTCGCGTAGCCACTGCACCAGTGAGCCGGTGGTGGCGATGGATCCCTCCAGTGCGTAGACCGGCGGTTCGTCACGGATTTGATAGCCCACCGTGGTGACCATGCCGTTGCCCGAACGCACCGGTGCGTCACCGGTGTTGAGCAGCACGAAGCCGCCGGTTCCCAAGGTGCACTTGCCTTCCCCGGGCAGGAAACACGTATGCCCGAACAGGGCGGCCTGCTGATCGCCGATCATGGCGCCGATCGATATTCCCGGTGTCACCGTGCGAGTTTGCCCGAAATCGCCAACGCAGGGCCGTATTTCGGGGAGTAGTGAGCGGGGAATGTCCATGATGGACAGCAACTCATCGCTCCACTGCAAGGTTCGCAGGTCCATCAGCATAGTGCGGCTGGCGTTGGTGACGTCGGTGACGTGTGTGCCGCCGTCTGCTCCGCCGGTCAGGTTCCATGCCACCCAGGTGTCCATCGTTCCGAACATCAGCTCGCCGGCATGGGCTCTGGCCTTGAGCGTCGGATCGGAATCCAGCAGCCACCGGATTTTCGGGCCGGAGAAGTAGGTCTCGAAGGATAGCCCCGACAGCTCGCGCGCCCGGTCGCCGTGCTCGGCGGCAAGCTGCCGTACCAGGGTCTCGGTGCGCGTATCGGTCCAGACGATCGACCGTGCCACGGGCTGCCCGGTTTCGCGGTCCCATAGCACCGTGGATTCCCGCTGATTGGTGATGCCGAGGGCGGCGATATCGGCAGGCTCGGCATCGGCGGTAGAGATCGACTCTTCCAGAACACGTTTGGTGGTGCGCCAGATCTCCGACGCGTCATGCTCGACCCAGCCGGGGCGCGGGTGATGTTGGCGATGCTCGTACTGCGCTACCGAAACCAGCTGTCCGTCGTGGTCGAACAGGATGCAGCGTGTTGAGGTGGTGCCCTGGTCTATCGCCGCGACATAACGTGTCATCGAGGCACGCGGTATCCGAAGTTGGCCGAGATCACCCGTGCCACGCGCGTCACCTCCTGCACCAGCAGGGATCTGGGTGCGAGCCGATGATCACAGACCCGCTCGATCGGCCCGCTGATCCCGATCGCCGCGATGACCAAACCGCCGCGCGCCCGGATCGGAGCGGCGACACCGGCTTGGTCGACCCACAGCTCGCCGGCGTCGCAGGCCCACCCCGAAGTCCGCGCCGCGGTCAGCTGACGGCTCAATTGTGTTGGTGTGCTCACGGTTCGATACGTCATGGGTTCAAGAGATGCGCCCAGGGCCGCATCGGCCGCCGCGGGCCGAAATGCCAGCAGCACCTTGCCGAGCGCACAGGCAAAGGCGGGCCAGTGGGTGCCGACTTCCACGGTGTCGCGAGATGCGTTGGGCCCGAAGACGTGATGAGCGATCACAGCGTCGGTGCCCTCCAGCACGGCGACATGCACGGTTTCCGATGATCGGGCTGCCAGGGAGTCGGCGTAGTTCAGCGACTGGGCGCGAATCGCGCTGGCGCTGTGCCCGACGAGAGGTGCGGCGATGACCCCGGACTGGAAGTACCGGCTGGTGCCAGGATCCTGACCGACGAATCCGACCTCGTAGAGCGTGCGAATCAGTCCGTGGGCGGTGGGTTTGGGCAGCCCCAGCGCACGCGCCACCTGGCCGACACCCAGCGGTTCGGGGCTGTCGGCCAGGACTCGCAGGATCGCCGCCGCTCGCTCGATCGCCTGCACAGAACCGGGCATCGGTGCCTAGGCTAGCCAGAAACCGTCACGATCGTTCGACAATGCCGAATGCCGTCTGTTGTGACCGGTGACACCCACTCCTAGATTCGGTGACATGAGGCACATGGGCCAGCTGGCCGCGGAGTTCGTCGGCACGCTGATACTGATTCTGTTCGGAGTCGGTGTCGTCGCCCAGGTGGTCACGGCGGGTGAGCAGGACTACGGCAATCACAACTCCATCGCCTGGGCCTGGGGCATCGGCGTCACTCTGGGGATTTTCGTGGCCGGCCGGGTATCCGGTGCTCACCTGAACCCGGCCGTCACCGTCGCATTGGCGGCCTTTCGTGGCTTCCCGGGGAAGCAGGTGTTGCCCTTCATCGCCGCCCAGACCGCAGGAGCTTTTGTGGCGGCGCTATTGGTGCGGTGGAACTACGGCAGTGTGCTGACCGCCGTCGATCCGGGGCACACCATTGCCACGCAGGGCGTGTTCTCCACGCTGCCGGGTAACGGCGCACTCGATGTCAGTCTGTGGGGTGGCCTGCGCGACCAGATCATCGGTACCGCCATCTTGTTGTTCCTGATCGTGGCGATCACCGACAGGCGCAACATCCGGATGCCCGAGAGTCTGGCACCGTTCGCGATCGGCGGTGTGGTCGTGGGGCTCGGCATGGCATGGGGGTCGATCGCCGGGTATGCGATCAACCCGGCCCGCGATTTCGGCCCGCGGCTCGCGTCCTATCTCACCGGATTCGATACTGCGTTTGTGGACCAGCACGGCGCGCAGTACTGGTGGGTGCCCATCGTCGGACCGCTCATCGGCGGTCTGCTGGGCGCCGCGCTGTACCGATACCTGGTGGAACCGTTCCTACCCGCAGACGAAGATTTTCTCGCTCAATCCCCATCGCACACAGAGGAGTTTGCCAATGGCTGATTTCGTGGCATCGATCGATCAGGGCACCACGAGCACACGCGCCATGATCTTCAACCACGCCGGCGAGGTGATGGGGCGCCACCAGCTGGAGCATCAGCAGATCTTGCCGCAGGCAGGTTGGGTGGAGCACAACCCCGTGGAAATCTGGGAGCGCACCGCTTCGGTGCTGACCACCGCGTTGAACTCGACCGGCCTCGGCTCCATTGACCTTGCTGCGCTGGGCATTACCAATCAGCGTGAGACAACGCTGGTGTGGAACAAGCACACCGGTCGGCCGTACTACAACGCCATCGTGTGGCAGGACACCCGTACCGACCGCATCGCCTCGGCGCTGGATCGCGACGGACGCGGCGGCGTGATCCGGCGCAAGGCGGGATTGCCGCCCGCGACGTACTTCTCTGGCGGAAAGATCCAGTGGATTCTGGAGAATGTCGACGGGGTGCGACGTGACGCGGAGAACGGTGAAGCCATCTTCGGCACCACCGACAGCTGGCTACTGTGGAACCTGACCGGGGGAGTTGACGGTGGTGTGCACGTCACCGACGTCACCAACGCCAGTCGCACCATGTTGATGAACCTGGAGACGTTGGACTGGGACGACGAGCTCCTGGGCTTCTTCGGGGTGCCGCGGCAGATGCTGCCGCAGATCCGACCTTCGTCCTCGCCGGAGCCGTATGGCGTTACCCAGCTTTCGGGCCCAGCGCGGGGCGAGGTACCTCTCACTGGTGACCTGGGCGACCAGCAGGCGGCCATGGTCGGTCAGGTCTGTCTGGAGGCCGGCGAGGCGAAGAACACCTACGGCACCGGCAACTTCCTGCTGCTCAACACCGGCGAGGATCTGGTGCGCTCCAAGAACGGGCTGTTGACCACGGTGTGCTACCAGTTCGCCGACAACAAACCCGTATACGCCCTGGAAGGCTCGATCGCGGTGACCGGATCTGCCGTGCAGTGGCTGCGCGATCAGCTGGGGATCATCAGCGGCGCCGCCGAGAGCGAGGATTTGGCGCGGCAGGTGCCGGACAGCGGAGGCATGTACTTTGTCCCCGCATTCTCGGGATTGTTTGCACCGTACTGGCGTTCGGACGCACGCGGGGCCATCGTGGGCATGTCGCGGTTCAACACCAATGCACATCTGGCGCGTGCCACCTTGGAAGCGATCTGCTACCAAAGTCGCGAAGTGGTCGAGGCGATGGAGGCCGATTCGGGTGTCCACCTCGAGGTGCTCAAGGTCGACGGCGGTATCACCGCCAACAAGCTCTGCATGCAGATCCAGGCCGATACTCTCGGTGTGGATGTCGTCAAACCCGTTGTCGCCGAGACCACTGCGCTCGGTGCGGCCTATGCGGCGGGTCTGGCGGTCGGCTTCTGGAAGGACGCCGACGACCTGCGACAGAACTGGTTGGAAGACGAGCGGTGGAGTTCTTCGATCACCGAACAGCAGCGTGCCGAAGGGTTCTCGGGCTGGAAGAAGGCCGTCCAGCGCACCCTGGATTGGGTTGATGTCTCATGAGCGACAAAATCGAACCGTTGAGTCCGGCGGGCCGCGCGCAAGCGCTGGCTCGGCTGGAGGCCGAAGAGCTGGACATTCTCGTCATCGGGGGCGGAGTCACCGGATCGGGTATCGCACTTGATGCGATAACCCGGGGTTTGACAACAGGTTTGGTTGAGGCGCGGGACTACGCGGCGGGTACTTCCAGTCGTTCGTCGAAACTGTTCCACGGCGGCCTGCGGTATCTCGAGCAGTTCAACTTCTCATTGGTGTTCGAGGCGTTACGCGAGCGTCAGTTGGTGCTCAAGACCCTGGCGCCGCACTTGGCGCGCTCGGTGCCGTTCCTGTACCCGCTGTCGGCTCCGGTGATCGACAGAGCGTACGCCGGGCTGGGCATCGGTGTGTACGACATCATGGGTGCCGGCCGCGGGGTGCCCTCGCACATGCGGCATCTGGGTCGGCACAAGACCATCGAAGCGTTCCCGTCGGTCAACCGGGCGAACGTGCGTGGTGCGATCACGTTCTATGAGGGCCAGGTGGACGATGCCCGGCACACCATGACTTTGGCGCGAACCGCCGCACGATACGGTGCGGTGTGTGCGACGAGCACCCGCGTGATCGGGTTTCTGCGCGAGCGCGACGAGGTCGTCGGTGTTCGGGTGCGTGACCTGGAAAGCGGTCGCGAGTTCGAGGTCCGCGCCCGGCAGACCATCAACGCCGCGGGCGTATGGACCGACGAGATTCAGCGGATGGTCGGTGGCCGAGGGCAGTTCAATGTGCGCGCCTCCAAGGGCGTGCACATCCTGGTGCCCAGGGCCCGCATCAACTCGTCGGCGGGCATCATCACCCGCACCGAGAAGAGCCTGCTTTTCGTCATCCCCTGGGGCAGTCATTGGATCATCGGAACCACCGATACCGACTGGGATCTGGACCTGGCGCATCCCGCGGCGAGCCAGTCCGACATCGACTACCTCCTGGAACATGCGAACACGCTGTTGGCCGACCCGTTGGATCGCGATGACGTGGTCGGTGTGTATGCCGGCCTGCGCCCGCTACTTTCGGGGGAATCCGATTCGACGAGCAAGCTCTCGCGTGAGCACGCGGTGGCGAGTCCGGTCAAGGGTCTGACCATGATCGCGGGCGGCAAATACACCACATACCGTGTGATGGCCAAGGATGCCGTCGACCATGCCGTGCATGGTCTGGAGCGGATGGTGCCACCATCAATCACCGAGCGGGTGCCGCTTCTGGGAGCCGAAGGCTATGGCGCGCTGTGGAACGCGCGCGAGCGGGTGGCGGCGCGCAACGGCCTGCGGGTGAACACCGTAGAGCATCTACTTGGCCGATACGGGTCGATGATCGACGAGGTGCTCGGACTCATCGACAGTGACCCGAAGCTGGGTATGCCGATGGACAGCGCCCCGTCGTATATGAAGGCTGAGATCGTCTATGCCGCGAGCCACGAGGGCGCCCTGCATCTGGACGATGTGCTTGCCCGCAGGACACGGATCTCCATCGAGACATGGGATCGCGGCGATACGGCGGCCCGGGAGGCCGCCGAGCTGGTGGCTTCGGTGCTCGGCTGGGATGCGGCCGACATCGACCGCGAGGTTGAGCATTATCAGAAACGTATTGCCGCCGAGCGTGAATCGCAACGCGCGCCGGACGACAGTACCGCCGACGCGGCCCGCCTCGGCGCCCCCGATGTGCGAGGGGCCGTGACGGGCCACGTGGTGGAACCGTAGGACAGGCTCAGTCGGTCTCACCCAAGATGCCGTAGATCTGCTTGCGGGCAGAGTTCACGATCTCGATGATCCGCTGCTGCTGTTCGGGGGAGGCGGCGTGAGCCGACTGCGCGACCGCGCCCATCAGCTGACCGAGTGCCGAGCGCAGATCGAGCACCGACGGGTCGGCGTCCTCGTTGATCTTCTCCCAGGGCGGGGTGTCCAGCTTCTCCGCGGATGCACGGCCCTCGGCCGTGAGCTCGAACTGCTTGCGGCTGCCGCTGCCCTCGGTTTCGGTGATGAGGCCCTCGTCGACGAGCAGTTGCAGCGTCGGGTAGACCGAGCCGGGGCTCGGCCGCCAGATGTTGTTGCTCCGCTCGGCGATCTCGCGGATCATCTCGTAGCCGTGCATCGGGCGTTCGGCGAGCAGCGCCAGGATGGCGGCCCGGACGTCGCCGCGTTGGCTACGAGATGATCCGCGTCCACGCGGTTGGTCACCGAACCCGAACCCGAAACCGGGTCCGAAGCCGCGGCCGAAACCTGGGCCGAAACCGCGATCCATGACCGCGCCGGGCCCGCGACGGCCTGCCCAGGCCTGCTCGCGGAATTCGCCGCGGGGGTCGCATTCGTGCTGACGGCCGCCGTGGCGACGTCCTCTTTGACCTGGTCCGCGTCGTGTGGGGTCGAAACCGAAGCCAAAAACAAACGGTGTGTCGGGCCGGAACTGTTCGGCCCTCTCCTCGTGGGAAGTCATGTGTGCTCCTTAGTGCTCAGAGGAGGCGGTAGCGCCTTCCGATATATAACGATATATCGGAATCGATCGTGATGCAATGAAAACTTTCGGGATCGATTCGCAAGGCTGCTCCCCGCAGCGCGTCGTAGGGTGACCGCCATGACCGTGAAGTGGCTGGAAGCGCCCGAGGACCATGACTACGTGGCGGCCGTCGACTACCTGTCCCTGGTCGGTGAGGCCGATACGGTGAGGCGGACCGTCAAGGCGCTACGCAACGCAACCCTGGAGTATCGGAGGGCCAAGGACATCCTGCGCGCGGCGCACCTGGAGATGTTGCCGAAAACCAACGCTCATGTGGCCCGCGACCTGGCGAAGATCGCCAAGGGCAAGTCGTTGTCCCCGATCCTGCTCGTGCGTGGTGACGCCCGCAGCGGAGCCCGCCTGGAAGTCGCGGATGGGTATCATCGGGTCTGCGCCAGTTACATATCCGACGAAAATACCGATATCCCTTGCCATCTGGTGTCCTGGCAGTGATTCCATGAGCAGCTTCGGGTTTCCGACCCTGGCGATCATCGCCATCGTCGGGCTGATCGGACCGTTGCTGGCGCTCAATACGCAGCTGCGGATTCCGGTGGTGATCGGCGAGCTGATTGCCGGAATCGTGATCGGGCGCACTGGATTCGGTTGGATCAACGCGTTCGATCCAACATTTAAGATGTTCGCCGATGTCGGCTTCGCGCTGGTCATGTTCGTCGTGGGCACGCATGTGCCGATACGTGACAAGACCATGGTGGCCGCGCTACCTCGGGCGGCGCTGCGCGCCATCGTGGTGGGTGCGGTGGGAGCGGTGCTGGGTGTATTGCTGGCCAATGCATTTCACACCGGGCACGCACCGCTGTACGCGGTACTCATCGCCTCCTCGTCGGCGGCGCTGGTGCTGCCGATCATCGACTCGTTGAGTCTTGAGGGCCCCAAGGTGCTGAGTATGACGGCCCAGGTGGCCATCGCCGATACCGCATCAATCATCTTGTTACCCTTGGTGATCGACCTCAAGCACGCGCCACGGGCCGCGGTCGGTGCCGTCGCGGTGGCCGCGTGTGCGGGCATCGTCTTCGTGATCCTGCGCGCTCTCGACCAAGCGGGGCTGCTCGATCGGTTCCACGACTATTCGAAGCAACGCCGGGTGGCGATGGAGCTGCGGATCAGCCTGGCCATCGTCTTCGGCCTCGCGGCGCTGGCCGTGGCGACCCACGTGTCGATCATGTTGGCGGGCTTCGCTCTGGGGTTGGTCGTGGCGGGTATCGGCGAGCCGCGCCGACTGGCCAAACAGCTCTTCGGATTCACCGAGGGCTTCTTTTCGCCGTTGTTCTTCGTCTGGCTGGGCTCGTCCCTGCACGTGCGTGAGCTCGGGGAGAACCCCAAGCTGATGGTGTTGGGGCTGGGCTTGGGCGCGGCCGCCGTGCTGGCACACCTGGTTATCCGGCTGCTGGGCCAGCCGGTGTTACTGGGAGCACTGGCCTCGGCGCAGCTGGGTGTGCCCATCGCGGCGGCGGCGATCGGTGAGCAGCAGCAGTCGTTGATGCACGGTGAGGCCGCGGCGCTCATCCTCGGCGCCCTGGTGACGATCGTCGCGGCGACCCTGGGCGGTTCGATCTACGCGAGAACCGCCGCGGGCGCTCACCCGGGGGTGGCGAAACCCGAAGGCGGTTCGGAGGATTCCGGAGCCGCCGGTGGTGCGGCCGAGTCCGACGGTGGCAACGGTGGCCACGGCGCCGAGGGATAGGCGGGCTGCATCTGTTCCAGCGCGCGGTAGTGACGTTCGGCAAGCACCGCCGCGAGCATGAACTGCGGAGGAGTGCCCGGCGGCGGCGGAGGTTCGATGCTGGCCAGCACATCGGTGGAGATCTGGTAGAGCATCTGCTCCCGGGTATGCGGTGCCAATTGTCCTGCGCGATTCAGGAACTGGCGAGCCAGATTGGCTTGCTCGGTAGTGAGTCCGGACAGTTGCAGGGTCTGTGCCCAGGCCGCGAGCGGTGGCGGCATCACCGGCGGCGGGGGGAGCTGGGGGCCTCGCTCGCTGATCACCATGGTGCCCGCGAAGATGTCCCCGAGGCGCTTGCCCCTGGACGACACCAGGCTGGTGATCACGGCGGGTGCACCCATGAACATGTAGATCTCCACCACGGCCGCCAGGGCGCGGATGACGGCCTGGCGCAGGCGTTCCGGGCCTCCGTCGTCGGATACCACGCGCAACCCCATGATCATCTTGCCCAGGGAGCGGCCCCGGGTCGACATCTCCCAGACCACCGGATAGCCGACCAGAGCCAGCACCGAGTAGACGATGCTGAGCGCTCCCGCCAGGGCCTCGTCGAACTGGGAGAGTGAGAACGCGACGACGAAGATCCCGGCGTACAGCACGATCACCTGGACGAAGATGTCGATGAACGCGGATACCACCCGCACCGGAAGCTGGGCCACCTTGACGTCCAAGACAACCGCATCGCCCGTCACCAACTCCGACATGATCCGAGACTACTAGTATTTGCCAGATGGACGTGGACGCATTCGTCGCCACTCATCGGGGGACATGGAACCGGCTGGAGGAGCTGGTCAAGCGCAGGCGGAGCTTGAGCGGGCCCGAGATCGATGAGCTGGTCGAGCTGTATCAGAAGGTGTCCACGCATCTGTCCACCGTGCGCTCGGCATCGGGTGATCCGGCCTTGGTGGGGCGGCTCTCGATGTTGGTTGCCCGGGCACGTTCGGCCGTCACAGGAGAACATGCCCCGTTGTGGCGCCACTTCATCCGCTTCTGGACGGTGTCCTTTCCGGTGGTCGCTTACCGTAGCTGGCGGTGGTGGCTGGGTGCGACGGTCGGGTCGATGGCGGTGGCGATCGCGGTCGGCATCTGGGTGATGCATTCGCCGGAACTGCAATCGGTGATCGGTACACCCGACGAGATCGCACACCTGGTGAACGAGGACTTCGAGAACTACTACAGCGAGCACCCTGCCGCGGCCTTCGCTCTGCACGTCTGGATCAACAACTCCTGGGTGGCCGCGCAGTGCATCATCTTCGCCGTGCTGCTGGGCATGCCGATCCCGCTCGTGTTGTTCCTGAATGCGGCGAATGTGGGCGTGGCCGGCGGATTGATGATCGCCGCCGGGCGCGGCGATGTGTTCTTCGGTCTCATCCTGCCCCACGGACTGTTGGAGCTGACGGCCGTCTTCCTGGCAGCCGGTGCCGGAATGCGGTTGGGGTGGAGGGTGATCGATCCGGGCGACCGGCCCCGCGGGCAGGTGTTGGCCGAGCAGGGCCGGGCCGTCATGTCCGTGGCCGGAGGGCTGGTCGGGGCGCTGCTGGTCAGCGGGCTCATCGAGGCGCTGGTCACTCCGTCGCCGCTGCCGACCTTCGCCCGCGTCGGAATCGGTGTGATCGCCGAGGCCTTGTTCCTGGCTTACGTCGTGATTCTGGGTAGGCGCGGGGTGGCCGCCAACGAATCGGGCGACATCGAGAACGCTCCCGACTACGCTCCGGCCGCCTGAGCGCTACAGTCGCCCGGAGGCCTTCAGCGACAGGTATCTGTCGGCAAGCGCGGGGGCGATTTCCTCGGGTGGTGCGTCCACAACCTCGACCCCCTGGCGGCGCAGCAGTGTGACGATCCAGCGTCTGCCCTCGCGGGTGCGTTCGGCCGCTGCCGCGTCATACACCTGCTCGATATCGAGTGACCTGATGTTCCCTGGCCCCGTCGACTTCTCGGGCATCACCATGTCCTCGATCCGCGGATCACTGACCGCGGCGACCACCAGGTGGTGATGGGTGGTCAACTGAGGAAGCAGCGGCAGCAGGCCTTCTTCCAATGCGGCGGGGTTCAGGTCGGTGAGCAGCACGATGAGCGAGCGGTGGCGCGACCTGCGGCGGATGGATGCCACGAGATCGCGAGCATCGGATTCGATGAGCGAGGGCTCCAGGGGCGCCATCGCGTTGACCACCAGCGGCAGCAGCTCGCTGCGCGACGCGCCGGACACCTGGGAGCGCACCACGCGGTCGTGTGCCAAGAAGTCCACGCGGTCGCCGGCGCGAGATGCCAATGCCACCAACAGCAGTGCGGCGTCCATGGCCCAATCCAGCCGGGGCCACCCGGACGGATCCCCCGAGGTCGGGTCGACACCGATGCGGCCCGCCGAGGTACGGCCGGTGTCCAGCACGACGAGGATGCGCCGGTCCCGCTCCGGGCGCCAGGTGCGCACCACCACGTCGTTGCGACGGGCGGAGGCGCGCCAATCGATGGACCGAACGTCGTCACCGACCACATACTCACGCAGAGAGTCGAATTCGGTGCCCTGGCCGCGGATCAGCACCGGGACGGCACCTTCCAGCTCACGCAGTTTGGCCAGCCGGGACGGCAGATGCTTGCGACTGAGGAACGGTGGCAGCACCCGTAGCTGCCACGGCACATCGTGGCGCCCCTGACGGCCGGCCAGCCCCAGCGGGCCTACCGTACGTGCCGTGACGGTCGCCGGCTTGTGGTCGCCACGACGCAAGGGACGCAGGGAGGTGACGACTTGGGTGCGTTCGCCGCGGCGCAGATCCATCCGGTGCGCGCGGGGCGTGGCCCGCATGCTCGGTGCCCAGCTGTCGCGCACCCAGCCGCGCACCCGGCGGCCCGGGTTCTGGATCAGCAGTGCGATGTCCGCGGATTCGCCGAGTCTGATGGAGTCGGGTCCGGAACGGGTGAAGGCGAGCCGTCGTGGACTGGCGGCGGCGGCGATGTCGAGGACAACCAAGACCGTGAGCGCAAGTAGTAGCAGCCAGAACAAGCGAACCGGCCATGGGGACACCAGGATCAGCAGCGCGCTGAGCAGCGCGACCAATCCCGTACGCCCGGTCAGAATCACTAGCGTGGCACCGGAACCGTGACGAGGATGCCGTCCAGAACCCGGTCAGAGGTGGCGCCCTCCAACTCGGCCTCGGGACGCAGTCCGATGCGATGACGCAGGGTGGGACGTGCCATGGCCTTCACGTCATCGGGCGTCACATAGTTGCGGCCCGAAAGCCACGCCCAGGCGCGCGATGTCGCCAACAGTGCCGTCGCCGCGCGCGGTGAGGCGCCGAGCTGAAGTGAGGGTGATTGCCGGGTGGCACGGATGACGTCGACCACATAGGCGAGCACTTCGGGGGCCACCAACACGCGGCCCACCGCGGCGCGGCCTGCCTCCAAGTCTGCTGCCGAGGCCACCGGCGTCACATGCGACAGGTTGCGGGGGTCGAAGCCGTGTGCGTGCCGCTCCAGGATGGCGATCTCCTGATCACGCTCCGGCAGAGAGACATTGAGCTTCATCAGAAAACGATCCAGCTGCGCCTCGGGCAGCTGGTAGGTGCCCTCGTACTCGATGGGGTTCTGCGTCGCGGCGACGATGAACGGATCCGGCAGCGGACGCGGGGTGCCGTCGACGGTCACCTGTCGCTCCTCCATGGCCTCCAGCAGCGCTGCCTGAGTCTTGGGCGGGGTGCGGTTGATCTCGTCGGCCAGTAGCAGATTGGTGAACACCGGACCGGCGCGAAACTCGAAAGCTGCCGTGCGTGCGTCGTAGACCAGTGACCCGGTGACGTCGCCGGGCATGAGGTCGGGGGTGAACTGCACCCGCTTGAACTCCAAGGAAAGTGCGGCCGAGAGTGTACGTACCAAAAGGGTTTTCGCGACACCGGGCACACCTTCCAGCAGCACGTGCCCGCGGCACAACAGCGCGACAACCAGCCCGCTGACCACCGAGTCCTGTCCGACGACCACGGTGGCGATTTGTTCACGCAACGCGGCCAGCGCGTTGCGTGCGGCGTCCTCGGTGGTAGTTGCCTGTGTCACGATTCGCGTACCTGCCTTTCCAGAATGTCAAGCTGCTGAGTCACATTGGTGAGCTGCGGGTCATCCGACGGAACGGGGCCGAACAGCAGATGGTGAATCTCCGCGGGGTCACGCCCGACACGTTGCGCCACGGTGGTGGCGATGACCTGTGGTGCCTCGTCGATGGGCAGGCCGAGCCGGCGCACGATCCGATACCGCGCAGCCTCACGTAACGCATCGGAGGCCAGGTCGCGCGCGCGACGCGACCGGTACAGCCGACCGCGGCCCTCGGTGGTTTCCGAGGCACGCACGATCACGGGAAGTTTCTCGGCGACAACGGGGCCCAGGCGCCTGCCGCGCCAGATGGCCAGCAACAGCACGACGATGCAGAGCTGCCAGATCGCCATGCTGACCTGGTCGGGGATCAGATCACCCATTGATTTCGGCTGAGCGCTGGTACCGACCTGCGGCCGCTCGGGGATGTACCAAACCAGGTGCGAGGATCGTCCGGCAAGGTTCATGGCGAGGGCCGCGTTGCCCTGTTTGGCCAGTTGCAGATTGGTCAGCAGGGTGTCATCGCCGAGCACGGTGACGGTGCGGTTCCCGTCCTGATAGCGCATCAGCGCGCCCCCGTAGCAGCTGACCTGGCCCGGGCCGGGACTGGTGTATGCGTACATGGGACCGATGTACGTCTGAATTGCGCCGGCCCGCTGAGCTTCTCGCAGATCGCAGCCCGGCTGGACGACCTTCTTGCTCTCATAGGAGGCGATGCGTACCTGCGCGGCCAATTGCTCCCGGGTGTCGGAATAGGGCGCGAGCAGCAGGCGGTCCCCCGGCAGTCCGACAAGGACATCCAGTATCTCGCCGGAGATGTTCCCGTTGTCCAGCACCATGAGCTGGCTGTCGGGGCGTGTGGCCGCGCGGACCTCGGCGATGGTGGTGGCCCGTATCACCGTGACATCGCGGTCACGAAGCAGCTGAGCCAACGCGTGCCCGCCGCGCTGGGTGACGGCTTCTGGATCGAGATAGCCCTCGGGCCGTGGCGATGTGGTGACTAGTAGGGCGGTAACGACGATGCCGACCAATGCGGCCAGTATCCACGCCCAGGTCCGCCGGCGGTCCCGCAGGCGCGGTGAGGTTGCGGTACCGGTGGTCACCGCACCGTCTCCCACCCCGTCGTGACGCCGGACTCCGTGGATGCCTCCAGGATCGGCGCGTCGCGAATGTGGTCATCCAGCTCGGCGATCTGGCAGTAGGACTGTTCGGTACCGGGTCGCTCGCCGTAGCTCACATCGTTGAAGATTTCCGCGCCGGACCGGAACTCCCGTGCCAGTGAGGGCAATTCCTTCCCTGCATCGGCGGCCAGCTCGTTGGCAGTTCGGCCCGGCACCGGGGTGAGAATCGTGCGTTCTTCGAGCTGACGTGCCACGGCCCGCAGCCGGTGCCGAATGGCCGAGGACCAATCACCCTGGGACGCGGCGAGTTCGGCTGCCGCCCGATGCTCGGCCGCGGTGAGCTCCCCGGATTCGAACAGCCCGAAGTCGGCACCACCCGTGGTCCGGACCGCACGGCGGGCGATACGGACCAACAGCACCACGGCGGCGATCACGATGAGCGTGGTCACCAGAATGGTGAACCAGCCGCCGGGAAGCGAGCTGGCGCGGAACTCCAGGTCATCCAGGCGCTCGATGATCCAATTGACCAGCCGGTCGAGCGGCGAAGGATGTTCGTAGATCGGTTTGGCCAGCTCGCGTTGGGCAGCATCGGCCGCCGAGTCGCGATCGATGTCGATGGCCGGCATTACACCTGAACCGGGGGGCGGGTGGGCAGCCACAACTGATCGGGGTCGATGCCCGGCTGGCCGAAGCGTTCTCGGGTTATAGCCTCGGTCTGCAAGACGAGATCGAATGCCTCCGTACGCATCCGCTGATCGGTGTACAGCAACACGTTCACCGCGGCGTTGAAGGGCAGGGTGATGATTTGGGCGACCATGACACCGACGGTTGTCAGCGCCAGACCGAGGATCATCGTCGTACCGCTGCTGTGTGAGGTGCCCATGCCCATGGCGATCTGCCCGCCGATGCTGAAGGGCATGCCCAGGATGCCTGCCACCACGCCGACGATGATCGACGTGAGTATCAAGATGCCCAGCAGACGCCAGTAGCCCTTGCGCACCAACGACATTGATCGGCCCAGTGCCCCGAAGACAGTCTGGCGTTCCAGGAACAACACAGGCGAGGACAGGGCGAAGACGGGAATGAGATAGAAGTACAGCGCCAGGAAGGCGAATGTGAGCGCGAAACCAGCTGGCACTGCGGCCATCGGCCCGACGGCGAGCGCAAGCCCGACGACGACGGCGATACCGAACGCCAGCGGCATCGCCAGCAGCAGGCCCGAGACGACCGCGAGTCCGATGAGGGCCCAGATGCGCGGCTTGGCGCGCTGCCATGCCGCTTGGGGGGTGGTCTGTTCGCCGAAAACGGCGCGCCCGACGGTCACCGTCAGCATGCCGCTGAGCACGATGGTGACAAGCATGGTGACCACGTAGCCGATGAGTGCCCCGCCGAAGTAGCCGATGCCGAATGCGGCGGCGAATGCGTCGTCGTTATTGGCGTCGAAGCCGCCCACGCCGCCGAGAAGCCCGGCAATGGGGCCTGCTTGCAGTGCGAAGTTCAGCAGCTGGCTGATGACCACGACGACGGCAGTGAGGCCGACGGTGGCCTTGGGGTTGGCGCGGATGGCGGCGACGGCCCCGTTGTAGAGAGCGGACAGGTCCAGCGGCCGCAGTGGGATCGCGCCCGGTTTGAGCGCCGGTGGCTCCCGTGTCACCCAGTAGGGAACCGGTGGTGGCTGGTAGCCCGGTGGCGGCGGCTGATGTCCGAAGCCCGGCGGCGGATATCCGTGCGGCGGGGGAGGGTAATAGCCAGGGGCAGGAGGGGGGTAGGCCGGCGGCGGTCCCGGGGGTAGCGGAGTCGGATTGACGCCCCCCTCGTCGTTGCTCATTTTTCCATTTTGGCGGTTGGGAGCGTTCCTGGCAATTGCCTCCCATTTTCATGCCAGCCCCCTCGGCATATATCAGGCGAGTTGACATTCTGAGATCACGACTGAGAAGACTGGCAGCGAGGAATCCGATCTGATTTTTGAGGCCGCATTTCGCGGCGAGCGTCCCGACGGTTTGGGTGCTCGACGCGGGCTGAGGTGAGGCCGCGACCTCTCTCTACCTGGCCGAGGTGGGGCACATCACCGTCGGGCTGGACTCCGCGCCTAAGGCCATCGAATTGGCGAAAGGCTGTGCGGACGAATGCCAGCTTCGCAGTCGCTGACATCTCGGCGTTTACCGGACATGACGGGCGCTTGGACCATCATCGACTCGACACTGTTTCACTCGATGCCCGTCGAACTGCGTGAGGGTTGTCAACGGTCCATCGTCTGGGCCGCCGCGCCCGGTGCGCGCTACTTCATTTTGGTGTTCGATCGCGCCGCGTTCCCGGATGAATCACCGATCAACGCC
Source organism: Mycobacteroides chelonae (assembly GCA_014204435.1). Taxonomy (GTDB): domain Bacteria; phylum Actinomycetota; class Actinomycetes; order Mycobacteriales; family Mycobacteriaceae; genus Mycobacterium; species Mycobacterium chelonae_A. The sequence continues at coordinate 8,241 of JACHLF010000012.1, read as the reverse complement.
GTCACCGAAAACGAACTGCGGGATGTGGTTTCGAAATATTGGGACATCGACGAGATTCGTCCGGTGAAGATCTATGCGAACTTCAACGGATTTGAATCAGGTGCCGCACGCGGCTTCGCGCGGCATCAGGTCGAGCCCGATGGCCGGGCATCCGTTGCGGCGTGGTTGCTTTCGGTACATCTGGCGGGCTAGAAGCCCGGGGTGAACCGTTCGGCGTGGTGGTAGTCGTTGGTGCGGGACTGGCCCGTGTCGAGGTGCGGCGGCGGAATCCACTCGGTGAAGCCGTCGCTTCGGCGTTTTCTGGTGCTCCATCCCTGTTGGAGTAATCGGTGATGCGGGCCGCAGGCGAAGGTCAGATTGTCGATGTTGGTGGGTCCGTCGTCGCACCAGTCCTCGACGTGATGCACCTGACAAAGGTAGCCGGGCACCGTACACCCGGGCGCGGTGCAACCGCGATCCCTGGCATGTAAGACGATTCGTTGATCGGCAGTGGCGATCCTTTTGGATCTTCCCAGATAGAGGGGACGGCCGTCGTCGTCAAATATTGCGAGGTAGTGCAAGGCGTGGGCGGCCATCCGGATCAGGTCGGGGATGGGCACCAGGTTGCCGCTGCCCGAGACCGCATGGCCAGACGCGCGCTGCAGCTTGCTTAGCGTCGTCGAGACCACCACCGTGACGGGCAGTCCGTGGTGTGAGCCCAGCGTGCCGGAGGCCAGGGTGCCGCGTAGGCACGCACGGAGTGCATCGTGGTTACGCTGGGCCGCCGTACGTGCGTCTCGTTCGGCAGCCATCGAGTCGGGTTCGCCTTCTGTCATGGGGGATTCGTCGCGGGGATCGCACATGCCTGGTGCCGCCAGCTTGCTCAATACCGCGTCCAGGTAGGCCCGGGTCTCTGGGTCTAGAAGACCGCTGATTGGGCTCATCCCGTCGGTGCCCTGGCGTCCGATCGATAGGTAACGCTTGCGGGCGCGATCGATGTCGGAGAACTGACCGTCGGGATTGATCAGAGCCGCGATCCGAGTGGCGCCAGCACGGAGTTGTTCTGGGCCGAACTCAGTTCCCATCGATGCCAGCTGCTCCTCGGCGGACTCACGGGTGTTGGTGTCGACCGTCGCGGGTAGTCCGTCGAAGAATCTGCGAATGACCCGTACGTGTTCGTCACCGAGACGGCCTTCATGCAGTGCGCGCGCAGTGTGCGGAAGTAGAGGTGGCAGAGGCTCGCCTGTGAATGCGCGCCGAGGGCCGAGATGCGCAGCATCTGCCAGGCGACGACGGGCGGTCGCAGTGCTTATCGATACATGCCGCGCCAAGACGTCGGCGAATGACGTTCCGCCCAGCGCGACGGGTGATCCGCGTTCGACCAGCCGCATCAGTAGTGAGTGTGAGGCTGATGTGAGCTTGCGCTGTGCGATTTCCAGTTGTCTGAGCGCCGAGAGTAACTCGGGGTTGTTGAGGTCATCGAACGACGATTCGACGACAGCGGCGGCCGCCATCAGTAGATCGTCGATCGAGTTCATGTCTGAAGGTTATGAATGAAGACCGACAGCTGATCGAGGTTATCCACAACCGTGACTGCATCCACAAAGTTAGGCGAATCCCTTGTGGGATATCAGAAGTTGCGGTAGTCGCGCACCGGCATCCGCGATCCGCGCCGGGCGGGTTTCGGGGCGAAGAGCTCGATGAGCCGGATGACTCGATAGCGTTGCCCGGCATAGGGTTCCAGAATTTCGAGCATGCCGGCGTCGTCGGTTGTGTGGCCGGTGAGTGTGAAGCCGACCTGACCGGCGATGTGGTAGTCGCCGACAGGTACCGCGTCGGGATCACCGAGGGAGCGTATTCGGATCTCGGCTTCGGTCCACGGCCCGATGCCGTGAATGGCGCTCAGATGTTCGGGTGTGGTTTCCACGTCGATGTTGGCGGCCGCGCGGATGGTGCGCATGCGCACCGGTTCGGTGCCGGACTTGTGCCATTCCCAGGACGGTATGTCGAGCCATTCCTGTTGAGGCGGAGGCACCTTGGCGCCGCCAAGCTCGATACCAACCCGGGTGATGAGATACCGCCAGGCACGCCAGGCTTCTGCGCCGGGCACCTTCTGTTCCAGCACGGCCGGGACAAGTGCTTCCCAGACACGGTCGGTCGCCCCGAGACGCACGCCCTTGGCGCCCTGGACCAACGCGGTGACCGCGTCATGTCGGGGTGTCAGTGCCTCGGGTTCGTCGTCGGCGCCGAGCAGGCGGGGGAGGCGATCAAGCAGCCATTCGGCGCCGTCGCCATATGCGCGGCCGACGACCGTCTTGTCTTCGCGCGAGATCGTCAGCACCCCAGGGCCATCGGGTGTGTGCGAGCCGCGGGTGATGGATCCGCCGGGCGATACCCGGTAGGTCGGATCGGTCGATCCGCGGCGGTGGATGCCGAGGGTCCGGCGAATATCCAACGGCCACGGTGGAATCCACTCGCGGATCAGTGGGGCTGCTAGGCCGCTGGGCAGAACTTCCAGCCGCCGGTCTCCTTCTTGAACTCGATGTCGTGCTTGCCCTTGGCATCGGTGATGTGGATGACGGCGGTGTCGCCGTTGATGTCGAGGCCGGTGATTTTCGAGGGGCCGTTGTCGGCCTTGGTCAGGGAGTTGAGGTCGGGGGCCTGGCCGCTGCCGGCGATGTCCTTGAACGCCTCGCGGTATTTGGCGCAGAAGAAGGTGAGCATCTTCTTGAAGTCGTTGGCCTTGGCCGCCCCGGCCATGCCGGAGATGGTCTGCTTGATGGCCTTGACGTCCTGCTCGTTGTTGGAGCCGGAGGAGTGGGGCGATTCGACGATCTGGTCGCTGGCAGACGTCCGGGTGCTCTGCGTGCTGGAGTTGGTGGTGGTTAAGCCCAGGACTAGTAGGGCGATGAGGAACAGGCCCAGCGAGCCGCCGACGATGGCCAGCGCCTTCTGCTGCGGTGACAGGGGTGGCTGGGGCGGCTGCGGGGCGGGCGCGTAGCCGCCGGGAGGGGTGTTGTACGGGCTGGTCTGCGGATATCCGGGGAACTGCTGCGGCTGAGTCTGCTGGAACTGGCCGTGGGGGTACTGCGGTTGCGTCATCTGTGTATCTGTCCTAGCGCGGCTTTGGTCATGGCGTCCCTGCCAGTGTGCCGGATGGGGCGGTCCAGGTGGGGTCATAGTGCAGGGCTGACAAGGTCCCACACGCCTTCCCTACTGATCCGAGATGAAGGCTTTGGCAGCGTGCGCTGTTAGTCTCCGAAGACGCTGGAATTGGGTCGCGGGGAGGCGTGCTCGACCGGTTGATCGCAATGAAGCGCGAAAGAGCTGGTAGCGAGCTTGACGGAGAGAGTTGTGCGCGGCGGAGAGATCAAGGCATTAACGGGACTTCGGATCATCGCCGCGTTCTGGGTGGTCCTCTTCCACTTCCGCCCTCTGCTGGAACAAGCAGTCCCCGGATTCCGGTCCGCACTGAATCCGATCCTCAACTGCGGGGCACAGGGCGTTGACCTCTTCTTTATCCTCAGCGGATTCGTGCTGACCTGGAACTACCTGGACAGGATGGGCCACCGCTGGTCCACCCGCGAGACCCTGCACTTCCTGTGGCTGAGGCTGGCCCGGGTGTGGCCGGTCTACCTGGTCACCATGCATCTGGCCGCACTGTGGGTCATCTTCACCATGCACGTCGGGCACGTGCCCGAACGCATCGACACCTTTGATGCCACCAACTACGTGCGCCAGCTGTTCATGGTGCAGCTGTGGTTCCGTCCATACTTCGACCTGTCCAGCTGGAACGGCCCGGCCTGGTCGATCAGCGCCGAATGGCTGGCCTACCTGCTCTTCGGCGGCCTGGTCCTGGTGATCTTCCGGATAGCGCACGCCACCCGTGCTCGCAGTCTGATGGTGCTGGCCGTGGTGGCCTCGCTGCCGCCGGTGATGCTGCTATTGCTGACCGGGCAGTTCTACACCCCGTGGAGCTGGCTCCCGCGCATCGTCATGCAGTTCACCGCCGGTGCACTCGCCTGCGCGGCGGTGAGCCGGCTGAAGCTGTCGCACCGTTCCCGCCACATCGCCGGCTACGTGGCGCTGCTGATCGTGGTGGCGATCGTGGGTGCGTTGTACTTCCTGGACACACACCCGATCTCCGGGGTCGTGGATAGCAGTGGCGTGGTGGACGTGCTGTTTGTGCCGCTGGTGATGGCGCTAGCGGTGGGCATCGGCCCGCTGCCGACCCTGCTGTCCACGCGCATCATGGTCTACGGCGGACAGATCTCCTTCGGGCTGTACATGGTCCACGAGCTGGTGCACGTCTCCTGGACGTGGGCCACCAAGCAATTCGAACTCTCTCTCCTGGACCCCGGCGGCGGCTGGATCGTGCTCGGACTGCTGGCGCTGGCCGTGGTGTTGTCCATGGCGCTGTACCACGGGGTCGAGGAACCCGGGCGCCAGTGGATGCGCCGGATGATCGGCGTCACCAAGCCCGCGACCACTGACCACCATGTCGAGCACAACGGGTATAAACATCGCGGGCTCGAGAGCCTGACCGAGCCCGAACGGGAACCGGTCGCTGCAAGTTCCGCGGGTGTAACGGCTCGTTAGTTTCAAACGAATAACGCTGTGCCACAGCTGGGTTTGAGTGTCCGTAAGATGCTGGGGACAGTGGAGGTAGCAGTGGTCCGTCTGGCCGCGTTCGTCGTCGCGTGTGCGTTTCTTTGTGGTGCGGCTGCCGAGCACTCGCAGCGATACCGGTTCGCCTACTCAGAGTCGGGCCTGCACCGCGTCGCGGTCGTCAGTGATTCGTACACCACCGGCACCACAGAAGGCGGACTGGGCGCTAGGTCGTGGACCTCGCTGGCCTGGCGCATCTTGAACCGTGAGGGCGTGCGGGTCAGCGCCGACGTGGCGGCCGAGGGCCGCGCGGGATATGGGGTGCGTGGCGACCACGGCAGCGTCTTTGCCGATCTCACCGGCCGGGTGGTGCATTCCGACGACGAGTTGGTGGTGTTCTTCGGCTCGCGCAACGACCAAGATGTTGATCCCGACGCGTACGCCGAGGCGACGCGCAGCACGCTCGAGTCGGCCCGGCGCATGGCTCCGGCGGCCAAGCTACTGGTCATCGGGCCACCCTGGCCGACGGCCGACGTCCCGGAGGTCGTGAGCCAGCTGCGCGACATCCTGTACACCCAGGTGCGCGCCGTGGGAGCGTCCTGGGTGGATCCGCTGGCCGAGCGCTGGTTCGTCGGGCACCCCGATCTGATCGGCTCGGACGGCGTGCACCCCAACGACGCCGGGCATGCCTACATGGCCGACAAGATCGCCCCGCTCATCGGCACCCGACTGACTCGCCGGTTCTGAGAGTGGTCGAGGGCCGTAACCAGTTCGCTGCTAGGGTCGAAACATGATGCGGATCATGTGGATCGCCGGAATTTCCTTGGCAGCTGTTGTTTTTTCGGGCTGCGGCTCGACGCCGACCTCGACGCCGATTTCAACCCAGACCTCGATTTCAACCCAGACCTCGACGCCCGCGGAGAAGACATCTGTGTCCTCCTCAGCCGCCCCAACATCGTCAGTGCTCCCCGAGCCTTCGCACCACGTGGTGCCGGCTGGCGGTGTCTACTGGAACCCGGTTACCCAACAGCCGGAGGACAAGCCCAGCCAGATCATGCTGACCCCCGCTGATGCCGGCGACATGCTCGTGGACATCACCTGGGACAGCTGGACTCAGCAGGGGGCTACAGGAAAGGCTGTCCGCGCGACGAAGGGCTGTGTTCCTGACTGCGCTACGGGTGGAACGACCCGTCAGGACGTCACGCTGGAGTTCAATGCTCCGCAGTCACTGCCGGACGATAGCGGGTGGTGGCAGTTCACCAAGCTGGTGATCACTGACCGCGACGGAAAGTCCGAGACCATCGACATGCCGGTGACGGCCCAGTAACAGCACCTTAGTCGGCGATGACGTCCAAGGTGCTGAACAGGGTGAGTCCCGTTGCGGAAGACACCACCGCCGAACATCGCGAGAGCGGTAAAGAATCAGGCCGCCTGGGTCCGGAAAGGACGCGGGCGGCCTGATCTGTTGAGAGTTGCTGGAGCGTTAGCCCATCAACGACGTGAGCAGAGGGTTGCCCGAGGTCTCGGCACGCTTCTCGGGGTCGGTGCAGTCCTTCCACTTGCCGTTCTCCTGCACGAATTCGCGCTGCTGATTGGCGGTCACGTCGTGGCCCTGCGCGGTGACCCCGGCGGTCGCGGTGGAGCCGGTGACGTTGATGTCGTGGACGTCGTAGGTGACGCCGGACAGCACCTCCTTGGCGGCTGCGCGGAACGACGAACGGTAGGCCTTGTCGTCATTGTTCTGGATCGCGGTGGTCAGCGCCTGAGTGGTGGGAGCAGATACCCCGGCCGCCGAAGCGACGGCGTTGATCATTCCCGGGCCGTACCCGGCGACCTGACCGATAGGGGGGATCTGGTCATCTGCGGACTTCGAGGCAATCGTGCCGCGGTACTTGTTGCAGAAGAATGTCGAGAGTGTGGCGTTGTCGAGCGACTTGATGGCCGAAGCCTCGCCCGAGATGATCTGCCGGATCTGCTGGTCGTCGGCAGGTGCGGCGGCGGCCATCGCCGGTCCGCTGAGGGCAGCCGCTAGTGCGATCACACCGGCGCCCACAAGGCGATTCTTCATGTAAAGCTCCCATTCGTCGGGTTTGACAAACCTTACCGAGAGAAATGTCGTGTGCTGGCGCTTAGCCGTTACCGGTACATGGCGACCAGCAGCACTAACGCTGCCAGCACACCGATCAGCATCACGGCCTTGCGCAGCTTCCAGGCGATCAGCAGGGCGATGGCGATGGCCGCGAGGGCGACAGGGTTCGACGCGAGTTCGGAGACGGCCATGCATCCACCATGTCACGGCGCCGGGAGTGCGAGCCGGTCCGCTATGCGGACGAAAAAGGCCCCGACCAAGTGATTCCTGGTCAGGGCCTTACTTCTAGCGTCGGGGTGGCGGGATTCGAACCCACGACCTCTTCGTCCCGAACTCGACGTACTGGGCGTTTGGGGTTTTCGTCCTCGTTGGCTGCGTTGGATAAGTACAGGTCAGGACGTTGACAGCGTTGGTCAGAGTTGACCGAAATTGAATCTACTGCGGGCTAACTGCGGGCTAGAGGTCAGCGCAGCTGCCATCCGACGCAGCGTCCGATCTCCTCCAGCGCCTCGGGGGACAACTCGGGGTGCTTCTGGCTGAATCGGCCCATGATGTCGTTCACGCCTTCGGCGAGGGTCATGGTGCCCCAGTCGATTGGCATAGCAACGGCTTCGCGGACGATCCCGACCACCTGGTCTCCGAGCTTCGCGCCTTCATCGTCGCCGTATCGCTCGGTCAGCTTTTGAAGATCGACACGAGGAATCGCCGAGTCTTGAATGCTCGTGACGATTGCCTCGTTGATCAGTGCTGCGTTCATTTCAGCTCAATCCTAACGCTGGAAAACTATGGTCTCAATGCCCGTGTCCGGGTCGACAACTACAACTCTGGAGACATTTGGATTCTCCATTAAGCGCGGGAGTTCGACTGTCTGCCAAACATTTCCAGGACGAAGGTCCGAACCGATGACCGCGCGAACTTCTCCAGAAGAACCCTCTGCATACATCTGAGAGGTTCCGTTCCACCACCGCTGCGCATACTCATCGGTCGGACTCCATCGCGGTGGCGTTATCCCGTTGCTGTCGAGCAGGCCCTCAAGGGTGGTGGCACGGCTCCCGTCCGCGATGAGGTCTGCGGCTCCGTTGCCACCTGCGGATATTGGGCCAATACCTGTCCCTGCCTCGTTTCTTCCAGACCAGAAAAACGCTCCGTCCGGAGGTGTTGCGACCTTCGCTCGTTCAGGCAACTGGTATGGCCCGGTTTCTGGGAGGGGCGCGAAATGCGAGTTATCAGATATCGCGTGGTCGTCGAACGGTGCAGGGTGGTCCATGGCGGGTGGCGCATGATGATCCGCCACGGGGTCCGGATGCCCTGCACCACCGGGTGTTTCGACGGGTCCGTGCACCGCTGGTGGTGGTTCGTGGTGTCCGAGTGGGCCGTGTGTGAGTGCGTGTCCTTCGGCGCTGGTGAGGTCGCCGAGTAGTCCGCGTGCTCCGGCTGCGGCTTCGCCGCCGACTGCCCCGCCCGCTAGGGTTTCGGTACCCAGGATGATGTTCTTGCCGATGGATTCGCCGGGGTGGTTGTAGAACTCCTTGGCCTCTTCAATGCCCATCCTGGGAGCGGCCAAA
>JACHLF010000011.1 GCA_014204435.1 Mycobacteroides chelonae | reverse complement strand
TACACGAGCTCGAACGCACCGACAAATCAACGGCTTTGATCACCATGTGCGCCGGCGGCGCACTGTCCACCGCCACCATCATCGAACGCATCTAGCCCTTGTTGTTCAGCGCGCCCAGCAGCCCTCCGTCATGTTCGCCCAGATCAGCGAAATGCGCGAAGAGCTGGGTGCGTTGGCAGCGGTACTTGCCAAGGTGTGCGCAAGGCTGGGCCTGCGTCTGGATTGCGACTCGCTTAACCAGCGAGTCGCGGCGACTGCCGACCTGAGTCGTGTCGCCGGATGTGTCCGAGGGGGGGGACTTGAACCCCCACATGGCCACCTGGTCAGAGCAGTAAAAGTCTTTTGATCTTCGGAAATACATCACCGTCATTCACGGTAGCTAACGCTGAATCAGAACAGTTTGAGTCTAAAACGCGTCCACGGGGTGTGCTATACCTTGGAGCCGTGGCCCCGCTAATGACTCTGGGCATATTCCTGTTCTGCGGCGTGATGATGTTCGTCGCCTACAGGCAACGCAAACTGCCTTTGCGTCGGCCTTGGCGAAATCCCTACATGCCCCACCCCTACTTGTGGCGTGGCGCACCGGATTGGCCTGACACTCCACGACCGCCTTGGCCGACTGACGAGGACGGCAATCCGATCGATGTAGACGAGGTCAACGAGCGCTAGCTACAGCCTGGGGTCGCTGGCCCCAGGAATGTTGGGGCATCGCTGCCTGAGATCGTCTGTGGCCTTACTCATTCGGTCGGTGATCCCTTGGAGCTTTTTCGTCGTAGCGTCAATCTCGGCATCATTGGGAAATGACGGCTCATTGCGGAGTAGGCGCTCTCGATGAAATTTGATCATCGGAGTATCCGAATCCACTACGGCCTGCGCGCGGGCCTTGATGTCCGAATCTTTAATCTTTGCAACATATTTGGGAACCTCATTCTGCCAGTCATCGTACTTTTTCAGAATGAAGCCGTTCGGGTCGTCCATGTCATCTAGCTTGTCCTTGACGGAGCTGATCTCGTCGCCGGTCTTCTTGCGATAGGCCATCATGTCGGCTGCGATGTCGCAATCGCCTTTGGCAGATACCTGGCGGCTCTGTACGAACCAAACGACTCCTCCGGAAACCACCATCGCCGCAAGGACAGCTAGCAGAAGCTTAGTTGTGCGGCGCATACATCACCGGGGGCATCTTGAAGTTAGGTCCCGCCACATTGCCGTCGACCAGAGTGACCTTGCCGCCACAAGTGTCGGGTAGCCATATCTTGGTGTCGGGCAGTCGATGTGAGATATCCACGATGCCCGCCATGGATATGGGTCGCCACTGGCTCTGGACCGGCATTTCCTTTATCGGAGCGGAATCAGGGTTCAGATGGATGTTCTGGTTCTGTTTGTATTCGTATTTATAGTTCTGCCATTCGGCCTGATACCACTTGCCGTCCACCTGCACCATCTTGGTTTGGCCTGTGAATTCCGTTCCCGTGATACGGAATCGGTAGCTTTCCATGTACTCGCCGAGCGGTGCGGAACTCCAATTACGGGCGGGGTAGCCGAAATCAGAAGTGGGGCCGACATTCAGCTTGAAGTTCGGGTCGGTGGAGTAGGAGTAGGGGCCGGGAGTGCTGGCGGGCCGGGTCGGGGTGTCCTGCCCCAATGCTGGATCGATCACCCAGTAGCCGGTTCCGTCTAACACCCCCTCTGGAGGGGCGCTCTTCAGCACGGTCTTGCCTTCTTGGGCGATGGGAGTCAGCTCCGACGACGAATCAGCACCGCCCGTAGCAGTAGCAATTACACGACCGAAGTCCAGGTCCACCTCTTCGCCCTCGCGGCGGATGGCTTCTAACTTTGCTTGCAGCTCGGCATGTTTGTCGATGTAGGCGCGACGGTCCTCCTGAGACATCGTTCGCGTATCTAGACCAGCCTCTAATCGGTTCTCGGCTTCATTGAGCGTGAAGTGCGCGGCCTTGGCCTCTTGGGCTAGGGCGGCGATCTTCTGCACCACCGCATCAGCTCGAGCACGCACTCCATCCACGGCTGTTGCGACCGACCGATCATCGGACTGTGCCCGATCGAAACTCAAGACAGAGCGGCCCAAGGCGTTCATGGCGGCGTCGCCGCCCTTGCCTTCCCATGTGGCTGCCTTACGGATAGCGGCGATCTCGTCGGCGGCATTGGCTGAGCCAGCAGCCCGCTCATGCAGAGCATCTTGCAAGCTCCCGATCAAAGCGGGCATGCGCCGGATCTGAGCCAGCATCAGCAGGTAAGACATCTACACCCGCTCGATACCGCTCTTGGTCCGTTGATCCGATTCCAGATAGGTCTTCTCCGCCCACAGATACTTGCCGTGATGGTTGACGACCTCGTTGTGGTGCGCTTGGGTCTCGGCTTCCCAATCAGACAACCGGCCCCGCAACGCCGACGCCGCAGCAGACTCACCGAATTCGGTCACAAGGTCAGCGATCTTGCTGTGCACCGCACCGTGTGCAGTGGTCAGGTCAGTTGCTGTTGACTTCAGCTTGCCCGCAGATTCCCTGAGCTCACCCAGATCTAGGTTGACTGCGTCGTTGTGCACATCGGCCTCCCGCCCGGCTCGGTGACGACGGTCACTTAGTTTGCCACGCAGCCTAGCACCGCCAGCTTGTATGCACTGAGCGCTTAGGTGGGGGCACGCACTGGTCGAGTACCCCTGGCTATATGCCCCCCAAGAGGCCTGTTGAGCGCCGCCTCTGGCCGTAGGGAAGTCGAGAGGGAGTGGTTTCTTTTTCCGCCCCTGGTGGTGGTTTGGGAAAAAATGACGGGGAGGGAACGTCCCTATGCCACGAGGCGGACAGTGAGGTGGGGGTGGGAGGGGCATATAGCCAGGAGAGTGTCCCAAACGTGCCCAAGGAGCCTGTTGACCGGCGACGTCCCCGCTCTAAACCTGCCGTCTAGCTGCGGCGATACATTTTCTTGCTTTGTGTCCGAGGGGGGACTTGAACCCCCACGCCCGTTAATAGGGCACTAGCACCTCAAGCTAGCGCGTCTGCCATTCCGCCACTCGGACCTCTTGCTCCAGTTTGGGCACGTAGGCGGAATTTCCGCGCTGTGCTCAAACCAAGTGCGGGCACTATGGCCCGTGGTTGCCGTCATAGGCTAGCGGAAAGCCTGCACAAGGCCCAAACCGGTTGACTGCTACCGGTGCGCAGCGCCTGACAATGGTAGGAAAGGTAGTTGTGACTTCTGCGGAACCGGCACCCGAGGACGAGGTCGTCGATCTGGTCAGCACGCTGATCCGTTTCGATACCTCAAACACCGGAGAGCTGGAAACCACCAAGGGCGAGGCCGAGTGCGCGCGGTGGATCCAGCAGCAGCTGGAAGAGGTCGGATACGCCTGTGAGTACGTCGAGGCGGGTGCGCCAGGACGGGGAAACCTTTTCGCGCGGCTTCCCGGGGCGAATCCTGATCGTGGCGCCCTGCTCATCCACGGCCATCTCGACGTCGTCCCCGCCGAGGCCGCTGACTGGAGCGTGCATCCCTTCTCAGGGGCGGTGACCGACGGTTATGTGTGGGGTCGCGGCGCCGTCGACATGAAGGACATGGTCGGCATGATGGTGGCCATCGCCCGGTACCTCAAACGGTCCGAAACGGTTCCGCCGCGCGATCTTGTCTGGGCTTTTGTCTCGGACGAGGAGAACGGTGGCAAGTGGGGCTCGCAGTGGCTCGTGGACAACCGTCCCGAGCTGTTCGAGGGCGTCACCGAAGCCATCGGTGAGGTGGGTGGCTTCTCGCTGACCGTGCCCCGCAAGGAAGGCGGTGAGCGGCGTCTGTATCTGCTGGAGACGGCGGAGAAGGGCATCGCGTGGATGCGGTTGACCGCCAAGGCGCGGGCCGGCCACGGCTCGATGGTGCATGAGGACAACGCCGTCACGGCGGTCGCCGAAGCTGTCGCCAAGTTGGGGCGGCATCGCTTCCCGCTGGTACTGACCGAGGCGGTCACGCAGTTCCTTGCGGCGGTGGCCGAGGAGACCGGCTACGACTTCGACCCGGACTCACCGGATCTGGAGGGCACGGTCGCCAAACTCGGCTCGATCGGCAAGATCGTCGGCGCCACTCTGCGCGACACCGCCAACCCCACCATGCTCAAGGCCGGGTACAAGGCCAATGTCATTCCGGCGAGCGCCGAGGCTGTCATCGACTGCCGCGTGTTGCCCGGACGGCTGGAGGCTTTCGAGCGTGAGGTCGACGAGATCATCGGGCCCGACGTCGAACGCGAATGGGTGCAACTGCTCCCGGCCTACGAGACGACATTCGACGGTGACCTGGTCGGTGCGATGAACGCTGCGGTGCTCGAATTCGATCCCGAAGCGCGCACGGTGCCATACATGCTGTCTGGTGGCACTGACGCAAAAGCGTTTGCGCGGTTGGGTATTCGATGCTTCGGTTTTGCCCCGCTGAAGCTGCCGCCCGAACTGGATTTCGCTTCGTTGTTCCATGGCGTCGACGAGCGAGTGCCGGTCGACGCATTGACATTCGGTACCAAGGTTCTTCAGCACTTCCTGCTCAACCACTGATCACGACCGACTGAAAGGAAGCCCACATGGCCTCTCCCTACGACTCCTTGCCGCAGCTGCCGACCTTCACCCTGACATCTGCCAGCGTCACCGATGGACAGCCACTTGGCATCGAGCAGGTGAGCGGAATCATGGGTGCTGGGGGACAGGACGTGTCGCCTGAACTTAGCTGGTCTGGATTCCCGGAGGAGACGCAGAGCTTCGCGGTCACGGTGTACGACCCCGACGCGCCCACCGGGTCCGGCTTTTGGCACTGGGCGGTGGCGAACCTGCCCGCCACCACCACGCAGTTGCCCGTCGGTGTGGGCAACGGAAGTGACTTGCGGGGGGATGCGATCACCTTGGCCAACGACGCGAGCCTCAAGCGGTATATCGGGGCCGCGCCGCCCGCCGGTCACGGACCGCACCGGTATTACATCGCCGTGCACGCCGTGAGCGTGCCGAAGCTTGAGCTGCCGGAAAGCGCCACCCCGGCATATCTGGGCTTCAACCTGTTTGGGTACGCCATTGCCCGCGCCGTCATCCACGGCACATACGAGCAGCACTAGTTCGTAGCCCGTCTTTCCTGCTCGCGCTCGGGACCAGCGCTCAGGAAGTTGAGCCGACGGCCTCCTGCAGGCTGGCGAAGCCCTCGTCGCGTAGACGTTGGGCGATGCCGTCGTGAATTCGCTTGGCGTAGAAGCCGCCCTGATAAATAAAACCGGTGTAGCCCTGCAGCAGTGATGCCCCCGCGGTGATCCGCGCCCAGGCGTCGTCGGCGTCTTCGATGCCGCCGACGCTGACCAGCGCCAGGCGATCTCCCACTCGTCGGTGCAGCCGCCGGAGCACCTCCAGTGATCGTGCGGCCACGGGCGGGCCCGAGATCCCGCCATTGCCAAGATCTTCGACATTCGGCGTCTGCAATCCGGCACGGCTGATGGTGGTGTTGGTGGCGACGATCCCGGCCAGGCCCAGTTCGGCTGCCAGATCGGCGATCTCGTCGATGTCGGCATCGGAGAGATCGGGTGCGATCTTCACCAGCACCGGGGTGGTGGTCTCCTCCAGCACCGCGGACAGGATCTTGCGCAGCTCACCGATGGCTTGAAGGTCGCGTAGCCCAGGGGTGTTGGGGGAGCTCACGTTGACCACCAGGAAGTCGGCGGCGGGCCCCACCAGCCGGGCGCTCACCCGGTAGTCGGACGACGCGACGGCAGCCTCCACGATCTTCGACTTTCCGATGTTGGCGCCGATCGGCACCGTGGCCCTGCGACTCGCCAGTCGGGGCGCCAAGGCTGCCGCACCGTGGTTGTTGAAGCCCATTCGATTGAGCAGGCCGCGGTCAGCCTTGAGCCGGAACATCCGTGGTTTCGGATTGCCCGGCTGGGCGATCGCGGTCACCGTGCCCACCTCGGCATAGCCGAAGCCGAGCGGACCCCAGACCTTGAGGCCCTCGCCGTCCTTGTCGAATCCCGCGGCCAAACCCAAGGGCGCGGGGAAGTGCACCCCGAACACCTCGCCGGCCAGAATGGGATCGGAGGGCGCACATAGCCGACTCATCAGCCAGCGCGTCGGACCGAAGGCCGCCGCGGCGCGCAAAGATGCGAACACCAGAGTATGCGCGCGTTCGGGCGGCAGCACGAAAAACAGCCGTGACAGGATGGCGTACAGCATCACATCACCGGGGCCGTCAACGGGCCGCCGAGGTTCCCGCGTAGCTTCCTGCGGCGCAACAAGACCCGTCGGCTTCCGTCGGTGTAGAGCCGTACCCGCGTGAGCTCCCAGCCGCCGAACTCGGCCTGAATCGACAACCGAAACGAGGCGGTGATCCTGGTGATCTCCGGTGGCAGTCGCAGTGGGTAGTAGTCATAGTCGTCATCGGGTTCGCTTTCCCAACCTGCCGGGAAGCTTGATCGTGAGGTGCTGTTCATCCGATGCTCCTGATGTCGATGGCCTGTATCCCATCGCCCGCGCCGGATGTTACATACAAGGTCGATCCGTCGCTGACCAGTGAATTAGGTTGCCGCACAGTAGCGAATCGGGCCCTTTCCTCAGGGATGCCAGTGGACAGATCGTAGCCAATAACCGTGTTGGATGCTGTCTGCGACACCCAGATGAGCGTGCTCGAATAGGCGAGTCCATACGGCGCGTTGGGCACCGGATAGCGCTGGCGCAAGATAAGGGAATCCGCGAGCCCGAACACCAGTAGCGCGCCGCCGCGGGTATCGGCGACCAGTAGGCGTCCTGTGTCGTCGGCCAGCATCGCGGTGGCACCTTCGCCGGCGCGCAGAGCATGGGCGGTGCCGTCACCGGTGTCCGTCAGGGTGGTTACCGAGCTTTGCGCGCGATCGAGAACTGCAACCCTATCTCCCTGGTAGGCAAGGGAATCAACGTGTGCGAAACCCTGGGCACGGGCGATCACCTGGTTTTGCTCGTCGAGGGTGAAAACACTTCCGTCGCCGCCCAACACGATTCGCCCGTCGGGCCGCCGGGTTATTGCCGAAAACTCGATCTGTTCGTGGCCCGGGATGTCGACCTTGTCGGCGCGCCCGGTAGCGATATCGAGTGTGAAGTAGCCACCCTTGGTGGACAGGTAGAGCTTGCCGCGACCGTCGCCGACTGCTGCGGTCGCCGGGGAGGCGAGCCAGGCGGTGTGACGCGGGGTGTCCATATTCGCCGGAGTGAACAGCATCACGGTATGGCCGTCGTTGGTGAGAATCGACAGCGTGCCGCTCGGGGTGTCGAACAGCACGGCACCGGCCTGGCCGGCGAACCGGTGCACTGTACCGGCGGGTGCAGTCGTCAGAGGCGGTGACGGTGCGGCAGTGGCCGGGGTGATGACGCGCGGATCGGCCGAATTGTCGCTATCGCTGCCTGATGAGCAGCCCGATACGACGCTTGCGGCCACAGCGATGACTGCTGTTAACGCGGCGACTGTGCCCCTCATACCGCGCACGCCGCGGCTCGGTAAATGATTCATTGGATCCATCATCGCAATTGACCTGGGGTTGCCGGAAAGGAGATGACTTTCTCGGCGCGTTCGGTGCTAGCAGTCGGTAGCTGAGGGCTATCGTAAGGACCATGACGCTTGCCGACAGTCCAGTCTTTGCCGTCGAGGTCCTGGCGACGGGCGTGCACGCGAATGGATTCGGTGAGGTTGGCGATGGTCGCAGCTTCGCTTTCCGCATCGAGGATTCGTTGCTGCGTGTGGAGATCTATCGAGCCTTCCTTACCGAGTTGGTTCCCGACGACAGCGATGTAGTGGCGGTGGGAACCCGGCCGATCACCGATATCGACGTCACCGACGAACGCAGCATCATTGCCGCGGTGCGTGATCTGGTGGCCGGCGCGCAGCCGGTGAGCACCAGTCGGCTCGCCCGACTGCTGGCCGGCTAGGGCCATCTGCCGCCGCGTCCAGTACGGTCGCTGTCGTGGATTCGACAGTAGCGGCAATGTCTTGGTTGCAAGTCATCGTGCTGGCGGTTGTCCAAGGGCTGACCGAGTTCCTGCCGATCTCGTCATCGGGTCATTTGGCGATCGTGTCGAGAGTGTTCTTCGACGAGGACGCGGGCGCCTCTTTCACCGCCGTGACTCAACTGGGTACCGAGGCGGCGGTGTTGCTTTACTTCGCCAAGGACATCTGGCGCATTCTTCGTGCCTGGTTTGACGGACTTTTCGTCAAGGCGCACAGAAACTTTGACTACTGGATGGGCTGGTACGTCATTGTCGGCACCATGCCCATCGCGATACTAGGCTTGGCGTTCAAGGATCAAATCCGTTCCGGTGCAAGGAACTTGTGGCTCATCTCGGCGTCGCTCATCATCTTTGCGCTAGTCATTGCTGTCGCCGAGTGCTACGGGCGTCAGGTGCGCCATGCCGAGCAGCTCACCATGAAGGATGCCGTGATCGTCGGCAGCGCACAGGCTTTGGCGCTCATCCCAGGTGTATCCCGGTCCGGTGCCACCATCAGTGCCGGGCTGTTCCTGGGCTTGGATCGGCCGGCCTCCGCCCGATTCGGATTCTTGCTGGCGATACCGGCGGTGCTGGCCTCGGGACTGTTCTCGCTGCCCGACGCCTTCCATCCGGTGACGGAGGGCATGAGCGCTACGGGCCCGCAGCTGCTGGTGGCCACACTCATCGCGTTCGTTATCGGATACGCCGCCGTTGCCTGGTTGCTGCGGTTCATCAGTAACCACAGCATGTACTGGTTCGTCGGATACCGCGTGCTGCTGGGCCTGACGGTGTTGGGGCTGCTGGCCGCCGGGGTGGTGAGCGCATCGTGACGGTGATTCTGTTGCGCCACGGGCGTTCCACCTCGAATGTCGCCCACACGCTGGCCGGTCGCAGCCCCGGCGTCGAACTCGATGAGAAGGGGCAGGTCCAGGCCCGCGGTGTGGTTGACCGGCTGGGCGCTGTGACGGTCCAGGCGATCGTCACGTCCCCGCTGCTGCGGTGCGAGCAGACCGTGGCGCCGTTGGCGGCGGAACTGAACCTGACGCCGGTGGTCGAGGAGCGGCTGGCCGAGGTGGATTACGGGCGGTGGACCGGCCGCGAGATCGCGGAGCTGCTCAGCGAGCCGCTGTGGAAAGTGGTCCAGCAGCAGCCCAGCGCTGCGCGGTTCCCCGGCGGTGAGGGACTCGCCGAGGTGCAGGCACGTGCGGTGGCCGCGGTGCGCGAGTACGACCGGCGGCTGTCCAAGGAGCATGGTGGCGACTGCGTGTGGGTGGCCTGCACTCACGGAGATGTCATCAAGTCGGTGTTGGCCGATGCCCTCGGCACGCACCTTGACGCGTTCCAGCGCATCGTGGCCGACCCGGCGTCGATGAGTGTGGTGCGCTACACCGAGCTGCGACCCTTCGTCATGCACATGAACCACACCGGCCCAGACTTGTCGAGCGCGTTGCATGCGCGATCACCCGAGAAGCCCGCCGGAGACGCCTCGGACGCGCCAGTGGGCGGCACCACCGATTAGAACCCTTCGCACGAGGGGTTCATTGACCGGTAGTTTTGGAGACACCATGCCGCGATCGATTCACGTATTCCGCAGCCCGGACCGTTTCGTCGCCGGAACGGTCGGAGAGCCAGGGAACCGCACGTTCTATCTTCAGGCCGTCCACGAGACCCGAATCGTGAGCGTGATATTGGAAAAGCAACAGGTATCGGTACTGGCCGAACGCATCGGGACTCTGTTGTCGGAGGTCCATCGCCGTTTCGGAACTCCGATTCCGCCGGAGCCGGACGTGGTCGAGGACCTCAACCCGCTGGTGATGCCCGTGGACGCTGAGTTCCGGGTCGGCACCATGGGCCTCGGCTGGGATGCCGAGGCCAATTCGGTGGTTGTCGAATTACTCGCGGTGAGCGAGCAGGAGTTCGACGCGTCAGTGGTGCTCGACGACTCCGAGGACGGCCCGGACGCTGTGCGGGTGTTCCTTTCCCTGGAAGCGGCACGACAGTTCGCGACGCGCTCCACCAAGGTCGTCTCCGCGGGGCGCCCGCCGTGCCCGCTGTGCGAGAAGCCTCTCGATCCGGCCGGACACATCTGCGTCCGCACCAATGGCTACCGTCGCGGGACGGTGCCCGGGGCTGCAGATGACGCCGAGTCCTGACGACTCGGGCCCCCGCGGCAACCCCGAGGATCATGCCGCGATCCGTGATGGCGAGCTCACCGTCATCGGCCGTATCAGATCGGCCAGCAACGCCACATTTCTCTGTGAGGTCCAGAGCGAGGCGGGGGACAGCGTGCACTGCGTCTACAAACCGGTGCGGGGTGAGCAGCCGCTCTGGGATTTCCCGGACGGCACCCTGGCCGGTCGTGAGGTGGCTGCGTACCTGATCTCGGCCTATTTAGGCTGGAATGTGGTGCCGTATACGGTATTTCGTGACGGACCCGCGGGCGTTGGCATGGTGCAGAGGTGGATCCACGAACCGGAGCTCGGCGAGGGCGAGCTGGATTTGGTCGACATCTGCCTTCCGGATACCGTGGCGCCGGGTTATCTGCCCATCCTGCGCGCCCTGGATGCCGACGGTGCCGAGATCGTGTTGGTCCACGCCGATGACGCCCAGTTGCGCCGCATGGCGGTTTTCGACACCTTGGCCAACAACGCCGACCGCAAGGGGGGGCACATCTTGCGGGGCGCCGACGGCGGTGTCTACGGCGTCGACCACGGAATCTGCCTGCACGCCGAGGATAAGCTGCGAACCGTTTTGTGGGGCTGGTCGGGCAAGCCCGTCGAGCCCGAGTTGCTCGCCGACGTCGTTCGCCTCCGGGAGGGGCTGCGCGGGGACCTCGGGGCTGCCCTATCGGCCCACATCACTACGGCGGAAGTGGCAGCTTTGGGCCAACGCGCTGCGATGATGCTGGATCAGCCGGTGATGCCGATGCCCGATCGCCACAGGCCCGTACCGTGGCCCGCTTTTTGATTGTCGATCGTCTAGCCTGGTCGGCAAAGCATGATGTTCCGAGACGGAACGGGGTCAGGGGGGTGCGGACGTGACAGGACCGGGTGATCCGTACCAGTACGGCGCTACCGGGCAATGGGGTGCACCCGAGGGGCAGTGGCAAGCGTTGCCGACTCAGAACCAGAACGGGTATGCGCAGGATCAGTACGGGTATGCGCCCGCGGAGTACCCGGACGACTCGATCGGCCCACTGTATGGCGGAGTTCCGCAGGGGTACGCCGTCCCGCCCATGTATCCGGGCCTGCCGGGGCAGGCCCCCCAAGGCCCGCACAGGCAGTCCAAGCCATGGATCCTGATCGCGTCGATAGCGGGTGCGGTCGTCGTGGTGCTGGCCTTGGTGTTGGTGCTGATACTCAGCCGGGACAGTGCTCCCCGCCAGTCCGCCCCCTCGCCGACCACCACGATGTCCTACGCGAACCCGGAGTCGCCTAACGTCGGTGGCTCGCCGACCTATCAGACGCCGACCCTGCAGCCACCCCGTGCGCCGATGGCGCCGCCCCCGGTGCCCGCCCCACCCCCACCCCCGGCGCCGACGGGCCCGCCCAAGGCCCCGGGTCAGGTGGCCGCTGTGGGTGACTGCATCGCGCTCGCCGCTCCCTCGGACTACAAGACGGTTACCTGTGCCGACCCCAAGGCAGCGTGGCGGGTGATCGAGGTGGTTCCCGGTGGCAAGTGTCAGGCGACCTATACGGGATTCACCGCCGGCGATTTCTCGTATTGCATTGCCCCGCAACTGCGCATCGGCTCGTGCTATCAGACAGCCGTGGTGATGGGAAGCACCGTGTTCGTCGCCGCAGATTCCTGCCAGGCACCGAAGGCGTTCGTCGTGCTGTTCGTGATTCCGGGCACCAAGGAGGCGGCGCAATGCAAGGGCAAGCCCGGCGTTGTGCATTCCTTCGCCTTCCCGGATCCACCGATGGCGATCTGTACGGGCGAATTCGCGCCGTGATCTTGAAAACTGGGATGGGGCATCATGATCACGAACTTTCGCCGGCTTTCGGCTGCCGGTTTACTGGTTGCGTCACTGGGTGTGGTGGGGGTTGGGCTGGCGATGCCGGCTGAGGCCGACGGCGAGGTCGAGTTCGCGCAGATGCTGAACGACACCACGCCGGGTACCGCGATATTCGGTGGTGCGTTCACGCAGGACGCGATTGCGGCCGCAACGGTTTTTCCGGGGATTCAGGCCCGCTGGGAGGTTGCTTCGATCGTAGATATCGCTTCGAAGGCACGGTGTCCTGACGTCAAGCACTGACGCCTCACGCGTTGGCCCGTTTTCGATGCGGGCGCGTAGCGCGCCCAGCGGATCGCCGTGTTGACCACCCCAGTCCGAATCCAGGTATCAGGTGCGGCCAGCTCCGCGACATCGGCCGCATCTTCCGTCGTCAGAACGATTCGGTTGCGCATGCCGGTGATGGGGCCGAGTATGCCGACGAGCTCAGACAAATCCGGATCGGGTAATACTGACCGGGTGACTCTTTCCGATTCCGCGCTCGCCGCAGAACTCGCCCACGAAGCCGGACAGCTGCTGTTGCAGGTACGTGCCGAACTCGGCTTTGGCGACCCCAAGGGTCTGGGCGCTGCCGGCGACAAGCGCGCGAACGCGCTGCTGTTGGAGCGACTGGCGGCAGCGCGCCCCGCGGACGCTGTGCTTTCGGAAGAGGCCGTCGACGACAAAGCCCGCCTCGGGGCGCAGCGCGTGTGGATCATCGATCCGCTGGATGGCACCCGCGAATTCGGGTTGGAGGGCCGCAACGACTGGGCCGTGCATGTCGCCTTGTGGCAGGCCGACGGAGATGGTGGTTCGATCACCGATTCCGCCGTGGCGTTGCCGGGATTGGACACGGTGTTTCGCACCGACGAGATCCGGGTGGCTCCTTCGGCGCGCTCTGAGTCGGACCCGATCAGGATCGTGGCCAGTGCCAGCCGGGCGCCCAAGTTCCTCACCGATATGGCCGAGCGACTCAACATCGAACTCATCCCCATGGGTTCGGCCGGCGCCAAGGCGATGGCGGTGGTGCGCGGTGAGGCGGACG
The DNA here is from genome assembly GCA_014204435.1 of Mycobacteroides chelonae. Lineage (GTDB taxonomy): Bacteria > Actinomycetota > Actinomycetes > Mycobacteriales > Mycobacteriaceae > Mycobacterium > Mycobacterium chelonae_A. Next base: position 124,118 of record JACHLF010000011.1, on the reverse strand, counting down.
CCTATCTGCACGGTGGCGGCCAATGGGAATGGGATTCGGCGGCTCCCGCCGGGGTGGTGCTCGCGGCTGGGCTGCACGCATCACGTCTGGACGGATCTGCGCTGCGATACAACGAGCCACATCCGTACCTGCCCGACCTCATCATGTGCCGTCCCGATCTGGCGCCGTTGCTGCTGGACGCGGTCGCCGGGCGTGCCTGACCACCCCATAAGGTGTGCGTATGCAGTCGTGGGCGTCGGCGCCGGTTCCTGAACTCGACGGTCGTGGTCCGCAGCTACGGCTGTACGACACCGCCGACCGTCAGGTGCGTCCGGTAACCACCGGGCCGACCGCGACCATGTACGTGTGTGGCATCACCCCGTACGACGCCACTCATCTGGGCCATGCCGCAACGTATCTCACGTTCGACCTGATCTACCGGCAATGGCTCGACGCGGGTCTGGACGTGCACTACGTGCAGAACGTCACCGATATCGATGACCCGCTCTTCGAGCGGGCCGAACGTGACGGCATCGACTGGCGTGAGCTGGGGGACCGGGAAACCGAACTGTTCCGGGGCGATATGACGGCGCTTCGGGTGCTGGCGCCGCGCGAGTACGTGCGTGCCACCGAGTCGATCGCGTGCATCATCGAACTGGTCGAGAAGATGCTCGCCTCAGGTGCCGCGTACGCCGTGGACGATGCCGAGTACCCGGATGTGTACTTCCGGGTGGACGCCACCGAGCAGTTCGGATACGAGTCGGGCTATGACATCGAGACCATGTCGCGGCTCTTTGCCGAACGCGGTGGCGACCCGGACCGTCCGGGCAAGGCCAACGAGCTCGATGCGCTGTTGTGGCGTGCCGCGAGGCAAGGGGAGCCGAGTTGGGAGGCGTCATTCGGGCCGGGCCGGCCGGGCTGGCACGTCGAATGTTCGGCGATCGTGCTGCGTGAGCTCGGGGCCGGTATCGACATTCAGGGCGGCGGCAGCGACCTGATCTTCCCGCACCACGAGTACAGTGCCGCGCACGCCGAAGCCGTTACCGCACAACGCCGTTTCGCGCGGCACTACGTGCATGCCGGGATGATCGGGTGGGACGGACACAAGATGTCCAAGAGCCGCGGAAACCTGGTGAAAGTATCCGGTTTGACGGCGCAGGGCGTGGATCCCGCTGCGATCCGTCTCGGGCTGCTAGCCGGCCACTACCGCGCGGATCGGTCCTGGAGCGATACCGTTCTCGCCGACGCGCAGGGCAGGCTGGCCCGGTGGCGCCGTGCGGTCGCGCTGCCCACCGCACCGAGCGCTCGGGACGTGGTTTCGCGGGTGCGCCGCTATCTCGCAGATGATCTCGACACACCGAAAGTGCTTGCTGCCCTAGATAATTGGGTGACTGATGCGCTGGCGTACGGTGGCCACGACGCGACGGCAGGTGCCCAGGTGCGCGATGCGGTGGATGCCCTGCTGGGAGTGCAGCTGTAGCGTCTGCCCATGGTTTCAACGGCGAACGACATCGCAGGCAAGACCGTCATGATCACCGGCGGCGCCGGTGGAATCGGTGTGGAGGTCGCGCACAGGCTGCATGCCAAGGGTGCGAATCTGCTGCTTACCGATCTGGACGAGGCCAAACTCGCCGCGATCGTCGAGGAACTGGGCCATGATCGTGTGCTGGTGGCGGTCGCCGACGTGTGCGATCTGGCCGCGCTGCAAGGGGCGGTTGCTCAAGCGGTCGAGCGATTCGGCGGCATCGATGTGGTGCTCGCGAACGCGGGCCTGCTGACATTCGGTTCGGTGCTGCAGGTGGACCCGGCCACCTTCAAGAAGCTGATCGATGTCAACGTGCTCGGGGTGTTTCACACGGTGCGCGCCGCATTGCCCTCGGTGATCGAACGGCAGGGTTACGTGCTGATCGTGTCCTCGCTGGCCGCGTATGCCGCCGCGCCCGGGGTGACGGCGTACAACGCGTCGAAGGCGGCCGTCGAACACTTCGCCAATGCGCTGCGCCTGGAGGTGGCGCACCGCGGTGTCGATGTCGGTTCGGCGCACATGTCGTGGATCGATACCTCGATGGTGAATGACCAGAAGGCCAACCTGTCGGCGTTCTCGGAGATGTTGACCCGGCTACCGCCACCATTGAGAACCGTGACGTCGGTCGAAGCGTGCGGCAAGGCCTTCGTCAAGGGCATCGAGAAACGGCGTCGCCGCATCAACTGTCCCAGCTGGGTCGGGGTGACGCGCTGGCTCAAACCGGTGTTGTCGACATCGCTCGGCGAGCTGCCCATGCGGGGCATGATTCCCGAGATCTTGCCCCGCATGGATGCCGAGGTGGCCGCCTTGCAGCGCGCCGCGCGCGGGGAGTCCCAGTAACAATTCCGCCGTCACGCGCATGGGGGAATGCGACGGGCTGAAGAGACCCGTGAATACCCGCTACGGGTATGGGTTTCGGGTGAACGGTGTCCCATGGCGCTCACCGGTGAACGTGCGGTGCGGCGCATGGCGCTTCCCTGGGCTCTGGGCGCTGCTGATCATCGCGGTCGCGCTCGCGCGACGTGGGTATTGCGATCGCAGCGGGCACCGATGTCGCCATTGCGTCCGCCGGTGCCATCCTGGGAAGCGGGGACCCGCGATCGGTGCTGTCGGCGTTCACCGTGGTGGTGGCGCTCAATGCGCAGTTGTTACGCCGCCTGGATCTGCGTCCAGAACAATCCGTGCGGCGCATCCTGGGCAGGTGAATGTCAATGGCTGATGGGATGATTCAGCGCCGCGGCGGCGTCGACGATGGCCGGGTGATGCAGATCCAGGAGTTCGACCCGCTCCAGTTTCGGGCGGACCCAGCTCGCCAGCACCGGCCACGACGGACGATGGTACGACCACCATCGGACGGCCTGCCAGCGCTGATCCGCGCCGTCGGCCATGGTCTCTGACCAGATCTGATGTCCCCAGGACTGGGTGACGGCGAGGTTCCGTGCGACCACCTGAGTGGGACGAAGCCCAAGCTGTACAAGTTGTTTCGCGTCATCGAGATCGCACACCCGCAGTTCGTCGGGCAGGCTGAATACGCCGAGCGCACGCCGAGCACCCAGTAGGGGGAACTCCAGCATCGAGTCATCCCAGACCTGTAGATCCCCGAACACCTCCCCACACGCCACCTCGGGCCGTGTTCCCAGATACCAGACGTAGTAGTCGGGATGGTCGATACGGCCACCGCGCTGCGGTCGGTGCTGATAGAGCGGGTGTCCAGGTTGTCCCGTCTTCGCGTCCGTGAGGTACGGGAAGATCCGGTAGGCGAGCATTTACGAAAAAGACCCCGCGGTAACAGCATCCAGTGCGTCGAGTACTCGGCCTGGTCCTTCGCTCAGCAGAACGTCGAGCGGCCGCGCGCCTCCGAGATAGCTGTTGGCGCTTTCCAGCCAGGTGGTCGCCGCCCGGTCGCCCCACACCAGACGCGCCCGGGACACGACATGCTCCAAGTCGATGATCAAGGGAGCGCTGCGGCCGCCGGGGCGCTCCTCGCCGGAGATCCACCGGGACGGCTGCGACCGGTTCACGCCGATGATCCGGGCCAACTGTGCGGCCCCGCCCACGGCATCCACCAGGTAGGACACCCGCAGCGGTGCGAGCGGATCGTCTGCGGGCTGTGTTGCGACCGCCAGGTTGCCGACGACTACGCGCTTGGGGGTGCTCACCGAGCGGATAGCGGTCGATGCTCGCTTCTTCGCGGTCCCGGAGGTCGCCACTGCCTTGCTTGCGGTGCCGCGTCGTGTCGGTGCCATGCCACAAGTCTACCCAACAAGTTTGTTGGGCACGGGGTCAGTGCGTCTGAGCCGCGAGAGCCTCGATCACGTGGTCGACCGAGGCGCCCCCGAGCAGATCCTGCACCGGGAGCTCGAAGTCGAGTTCAGCCTGCACGCGCCGACGGAACTCCAGCGCCTGCAATGAATCCAGCCCCATCGCCACCATGGGCATGGCCGTGTCGATGGAATCGGCGTGATCGGCGCCGATCACCTCGGCGAGCAATTGCACCAGATGTCCGGACCGGTTGGCGGGCACCACCGCTGTGGGTCGAATGACCTCGTCGGACGCGGCGGGCCTGCTGTTGTCTTCAAGCTCGGAGAGCAATGGGCCGTACCCGAACACGCCCAGCATCGCGCGTGCTTGCGTGAGGTCGAAGGCCCCGACGAGAGTGTTGCCTGCGTGCCTGCCCATGCCGGCGGCAAGGGCGTCGGCGGGACGCATCGGATGGACACCAGCGGCAGCCAGCTTGGCGATACCCGTGTCATCGAGGTCGAGATGGACGGTCCACTGCCCCCACTGCACGGAGACACAATCCAGCCCGCCTGCACGCCTGCTGGCCGCGAGCACGTCCAGCATCCGGTTGCCCGCGGCATACATCAATTGGCCCTTGCCGCCGATTGTCGCAGCCAGCGAAGAACACAACATCACGCGGCAGAAATCGGTGCGGCGCAGGGCATCGAGAATATTGACGACGCCACCGATCTTGGCGCGCAATGCCTGCTGGAATTTCTCGACCGTGATCTCGGTGAGTGGGATATCCGAATAGTCCACGGCGGCATGAATGATCACGTCCGCCGGAGTGCCATCAAGCTCTTCGGCCAAGGCGGCGACGGCGGCCGTGTCGGTCACATCGCAGGCGAGCGTCTGGACCACGGCGCCGGTACTGCGTCGTATCGCATCGAGTCGCCCTGCCACGGCATCGGTTTCGCCCGACCGACTGATCAAGGTGATCTGGCGGGCGCCCAACCGCGCGTAGTGCTCGCAGAACTCCTGTCCGAGCTTTCCGGTGCCTCCGGTGATCACCACGTGGTCGGCTGCTGCCGTGCTGCCCTCGCCGTCATGGTCTTGGCCGGCATCCAGAATGCGCTTGGCGTACATGCCCTCCGCGCGCAATGCCAGCTCAGATTCACCGGCTGATTGCAGCGCGGCCAGGATGATGGCGGCATGGCCCGGGTGTGCGAGGTCGGTCCCGAGGTCGAGGTGCCGGAACGCGATGCCCGGATGTTCTGTGCCCATGCAGCGGAACCCGGCCGCGATGGCAGCGTGCACGGGATGCGCCGGGGACTCGCCGGCGGTGGCCTGTTCGCCTCCGACGGTGAGGAGCCAGCATCCGGTGACGGAACTGGACAGTTCGGGCCACCAGGTGCGCTCGCCGAAGAACTGCGAGACCGCTTCGGCGGCCGCGCGATCGTCGAGCGGATCCGGGGCGGGCAGCACAATCACCACGGTGTCGGCGTCACCGGTACCGGATTCATCTGCCGGGGTGAGGATTTGGGCCGATGAGCCGAAGTCCGGCGCACCCTCTCGGAGAGCCTCGATCAGGGGGCCGGTTTCGCCGGTGGCGTCGATGAACCCGTACGACCTGGGCGGCATCATCGAGCGCCGGTTCACCTTGGTCCAGGCTTCGCGCAGTAGCCGCGGGCGTGCCGTGGACCGGGTGTCGTCCGCAACACGGTCAGCAACTTTCGCAGCGTACTGTTTCGTCGGCGAGGAGAGCTCGTTTTCCGGCTCACGATACGACAGCCACAATGCAACATTGTTGTTCTGGACATTCGGAAAATCCCGCAGCGGCAGCGATATCGGCTCGGATGCCTCGGTCCTCAGTGCGTCCCAGTCATAGTCGAGATCGTGGACGGCCAGGTTCGCAAGATTGGCGGCGAATTCGGTCAGATCCGTCGCGGTGCGGGTGGATGTGCCCACCACGCAGGCGGTGTGTTCGGAGTCCAGGGCCGCGAGGTTCTCCCGGATCGCGAGTTGCAGCGTGGGGTGCTCGGCCACCTCGATGAAGGTGTCGACCTGCGTCTGTGTCGCGGCGGCGATGGCACGGTCGAAACGGACGGCGTTGCGCAGGTTCCAGAACCAGTACTGATCGACCGGCAGCTCCGCGGTGATCGGCGCTCCGAGTGTGGCTCCGATGCAATCGATGTCGGTGGCGGCGAACTCGGCATCGCCAAGTCGCTGGACGAGCGCCTCTCGAATCTCGGCACCGATCGAGGCGATCATGCTGGTATGAGCCGGATAGCGTACTGAGATGACCCGTGCGAATACGCCGTCGTCGGTGAGGCGCTCGACGATACGGTGCACCGTCTCACGCTGGCCGGAAATCCCCACCATCGATGGCGAATTGACCACCGACAGCTCGGCCCAACCTGATTGCCGGGCAAGGAGATTCTCGCAGGTATCGCGATCGGCGGCGATGACTGCCATCACATAGTTATCGGCCGGGAACTCGTCGGCGATCCGGGCCCGGGTGCCCACCACGGTCACCGCGTCGGTAAGGGGCATGAGGCCGGAGACGTACGCCGCGGCGATCTCGCCTTGGCTGTGCCCGATTGTGGCATCCGGGCTGACACCTACCGAACGCCAGAGCGCGGTCAGGCCCGCCATCTGGGTGAACAGCGCGGGCTGGACGACACGTGCACTGTCGTCAGTGGGAGAATTCTCATCGAGAAGATAGTCGAGCGGAGAACGACCGAATTGGGCATCGAACAGTTCCGCGCAGCGATCGACCTCCGCGCGGAACGGGGGGAACGCGTCGTAGAAGAGTCGGCCCATTCCCGGCCGCTGTCCGCCCTGTCCGGGGAACACGAATCCCCGTCGGCGTGAGGTTGCGGGCGTGGAGTTGCAGAACACCCGGCCGTGGTCCGTTCCGGTGACCACGGCGCGCAGGCCGGCCACCAGTTGGTCGTGATCGTCGACAGCGATCAGCGCGCGGTACCGGCGCGCCGTGCGGGTCCGAAAGATCATGCCCGCAATGCGGTCAGGGCAGACCCTTGGACGTTCAAGCACATAGGTCAGGAGTGCGGAGGCCTCTCTCCGCAGTACCTCAGGGGTGTCTGCGGAGAGCAGGACGGGGATGGCCCCGCCGGGCAAGCGGTGGCTAGACATCGTCGCCTTCCTCTCCTTCTGAGTCGCTGGCCGGCATCGCGATGATGGCGTGTGCATTGGCGCCACCGGCTCCGAACGACGAGACCGCGCCGTACCGGATGCCGTTCTTCGGCTCCCACGGGTGCAACTTGGTGGCCAGGCGGATCCCTGTCATCGACCAGTCGACCTTGGTGGTGGGATTGTCCGCGAACAAAGTGGGCGGGATGTGTCCGTGCTGTCCGGACAGCAGCAGCTTGGTCAGGCCAACGATGCCCGCAGCGGCCTGTGCATGCCCAGCGTTGGACTTTGAAGAGCCCAGAAATGCACTGGAGCCACCGGCGCCGTACGTACTCTGCAGTGCCATGATCTCCAGCGGATCACCGGCGCGGGTGCCGGTACCGTGGCCTTCGATCATGCCGATATCGGCCGGGTTTACACCAGAGGCGGCGATGGTCGCGGCGACCAGCTTCGCTTGCGCGCGTCCTCGTGGAACGAGAATGGGCTTACCGCCACCATTGTGGTTGGTGCGGATGGCCATGATGCGTCCATAAATGCGGTGACCGAGAGCGCGGGCACGTGATTCCCGTTCCAGCACAACCATTCCGGCCGCTTCGCCCCAAAGAGTGCCGTTGGCCTCGTCAGAGTATGAGCGGCAATGCCCATCGGGGTCGAGGGCGTGAACTCGGGAGAACTCGTAGAACGCGCCCGGCGAACCCAGTACGCAGACAGCGCCTGCCAGCGCCCATTCACACTCGTCTGCCCGTATTGCGGAGGCGGCGAGATGTACTGCCGATAATGATGATGCGCACGCGGAATCGATGCACATCGACGGGCCGATGAGGCCTAGTTGATGCGAAATGCGGCCCGCGATACCGAGTTGTCCTGTGCCGACAATGCGATGTCCGCTATGGGCATGTACCTGTGCGACCCTGGGGCCATACTCTGTGTACGAGGCTCCCACGAAACATGCGGCCTCAGATCCGTCGACGGTGGCGGGATTGACGCCTGCGTGTTCCAGTGCTTTCCAGGCCAGCCGCATGCCGACTCGCTGTTGCGGGTCCATTGCTATGGCCTCGCGTTGGGTGACGCCGTAGAAGGCCGGATCGAAAACAGTTGCGTTGGTGATGAATCCGCCGGCATCGGAGACTCGGCCCCAGCCTTCGAAATTGGATAGGGATAACAGTTCATCGATGGGCCAATCCCGATCGCGCGGGAACGGGCCGATGAGCTCTCGGCCGTCAGCAAGAGCATTCCAAAATGCCCTCGGGGTATCGATTCCGCCCGGGGCTTCAATAGCCATCCCCGAGATGACGACGGGGTCGTTCTCGACGCTGGAAGTGATTGCAGGAGTTGATGTCACGGTGTCCTTATCCCTACGACGAGGTCGCGCGGGCAATGTTGGTATTCAGTAGTTCGGCCAGAGCGTCGGTCTGCGAGTTCAGGAAGAAATGCCCGCCATCGAACAAGGTCACTTCCAGTTCGTCGGTGTGCTTGCCCCAGCCGTACAGATCGCGCATCGTGATCATGGGGTCTTGGTCTCCGCCGATCGAGTGGATACGTGCCGCAACCTTGACATCATCCGCGCAGGCGTACGCATTGAATGCCTGATAGTCGCCCTTCATGACCGGTAGCGCCATCCGCATCACATCGAGGTTGCCCATGACGGCAGAATTCGTGCCCTCCAGAGCGCCCATATGCGCCAATACCGCATCGTCGTCGGTCGGCAGATCGGGTTTGTCGGAGATATTGCACGGTGCCACCGCCGAGGACACCGTCAGCTGATGCACATCCAGACCAGCAGCCTCTGCCAGGCGGGCGAACTCGAAGGAGATCACGGCTCCCATGCTGTGACCGAAGGTGTGGATAGGAACGCCGCGATTGTGCTCGGACGATTGGAACTCGGCGAAGGCTCCGGCAGCGATATCGGGGAGCGTCGCCAACGCCGGCTCACCCGCCCGATCCTGTCGCCCCGGGTATTGGAAGATTACGACATTAAAATTTGCTGCAGTTGCTTTTGAGAGTGTGCGGTACACCGAGGCTCCGGCACCCGCATGCGGAAAAAGCAGTAGCAATGGTGCATCGGCTGTCTCTGGCTTGTGAAACTGCCTGATCCATCCGAGTGTGCGATCCACGTCCAGCTTCCTTCCAAACTTGCAGATAGTTAGATTAGCCTAACGTAACTCTCGATGGGGTATGTCGCTCGCACCGTCCTCGGTGATGCAGGGCACCCATGGGGAGTCGCCCGCCGTCGCCGGCAGCCATTAAGGTAAGGCTAGGCATAGTTCGGAGATTGAGGTGGTTCGATTCATGCGCGCGGAGTCGCTCGGATTCCAGGCTTTCGTCGTCGGCGGTGACGCTCGGTGAGCGGAGATCAATGGTCCGCACTGGACCGCCGGCGGGAGCTGTTACGCAAACGACTCGCCGAAAGCGGTGTCGAGGCGCAACGCGTCGATGCGGTCCCTCGGGTCCAGGCGGGCGAGCGTCGCCGGCTGGCGCCGGGCCAACGCCGCATGTGGTTCCTGCAAACCAAGGATGCGGCCGACACCTCACTCAACATCTGCGTCGCGCACCGGATGCAGGGCGCGCTCGACGGCTCGAAGTTGCGTGATGCCTTCGCCGCGGTGATTGCGCGACACGACATCCTGCGTACTTCATACGGTGTCGATGCTGACGGAGAGCCCTATCAGGTTTTCAGTGACGAAATCGAATTGCCATGGACAACAGTCGATCTAGGGCATCTTGTTGAGGGCGAGCAAGGGCGGGAAGTTCAGGCGGTTGCTGATCGCGAGTTCGGGCGGCCGTTTGAACTCGCGGTGGACGCGCCACTGCGGATCACCCTGCTGCGTCTGAGCGATCGGGACTTTGTCCTGCTGCTGGTGGTTCACCATATCTGCTGGGATGACAACTCGTGGGAAGTGTTCTTCGCCGAGCTGAATGGTCACTACAACGGTCGCCTTACCGAGGGGCACGCGCCACAGTTTGTCGTCGTGGGGGCTGGAGACGATTCAGCGTCCGAAGCGGACATCGAGTATTGGCGCAAATCCCTGACGCCGCTGCCGGATCCTCTGGAGCTCCCTGGCTCCGCCGCCACGCATTCTTCCAGGGCTGCACGGCGGCGTGCGGCAGCGTTACCTGACGAAACTGCTTCCCGGGTAGAGGAATTCGCCCGCGAGCACTCGGCGACTCCGTTCATGGTGCTGCTGGCGGCCTTCGGGACGCTCGTGTATCGGTACACCGCCGCATCCGATTTCGTGATCGCAATTCCGGTGGCTGAGCGTAAGGCCAATGCGGAAAAGGCGATCGGCTACTTTGGCAACACACTGCTGTTGCGTACCGTATTGGATCCGCGGCAGGGTTTCGCGTCCTACCTCGCCGCTGTGCGCGAGGTGTGCTTGGGAGCTTTCGGTCACCAGGGCGTCGGCATCGATCGAGTGGTCCGCGAAGTCAACCCGATTCGCAATGCCGGGTACGATGGGCTGGACGAGCTGGTCAGGCTCGGCTTCAGCATGCGCAAGGACGCCAGCGGATATCGGCTGGAGGGTGTCCAGGCGACCCAGCTCGATCTCAGTGCTGTCAGTGCGCAGTTGCCGCTGTCGCTGGCGATTGCCGCAGAGTCGTCCGGCACGATGGTTGAGATCGAGTACCAGACCGACACGATGCCCGAATGGCTTGTTGACCAGCTTCTGACGCATTACGGACGTCTACTGGAGGATGGGGTGGCCCGTCCGGAAGTACCTGTTGCTCTGCTGGACCCCTTCGGAGTCGAAGAGCATGCCGCACTGCTCGATCAATCGCGCGGGGTGTTGTCGACCGTCCCGCAGAAAACTCTTGTCGATGTGCTGGAAGAGGCCTGCCGGGCGACGCCCAATGCGCTGGCGCTGGTGGCTGACGATGGCGAACTGACTTACGATGCGCTGCATCGACGTTCCAACCGGCTCGCGAGATGGCTTGTCTCTCAGGACATCGGCACCGAGGACGTCATAGCGCTGAGAATGTCGACCTCGATCGAGTTCATCGTGGCGATGCTCGCAGTCCTCAAATCGGGTGCTGCGTACATGCCGATTGACCCCGCGTTGCCCGCTGAGCGCATCGAGTATCTGACCAGCGATGCGCGGCCGCGCATGGTGCTGGGCACTGAGGAATTCAGGGCCGCTGAGGCGAAGTCTGCGGATTTGGCCGACGCCGCAATCGATGACACCGAACGATTGCGTTCACTGCGGCCCGAGAGCTTGGCCTATGTGATTTACACCTCGGGATCCACTGGGCGGCCCAAGGGTGTCGCCGTCGCTCATGCTGCCATCGCCGAGCACATCGTCTCGTTCACAGCAGACTGGAACATGACTGCCGAGGATCGGATGTTGCAGTCGACTTCGGTGAGTTTCGATGCGTCGTTGGCCGACATTTTGTGCCCTCTGTCTCTGGGGGCACAGGTTGTTGTTCCGAGACCAAAGCCTTTCTCGGATATTGGGTATGTGATCGACCTCGTTCGTCGTCGCGGTGTAACGGTGCTGCACATGGTGCCGTCGCTGCTCAATTCGGTGATGTTATTGCCCGAGGCGCGTGAGCTTCGCGGGCTCCTGCGGCACATTCCTGTGGGCGGTGAGGCATTGCCAGGCGAGGTGGCAGACAAGTTCGCCACCATGTTTGACGCGGAACTGCGGAATCATTACGGCCCCACCGAGGCGGTGGTGTGTTCGACGTACATGCCGGTGGAAGGCCCTCAAGGTAATTCGGTGGTGCCGATCGGCAGGCCGAATCGCAATGTGTATGCCTACGTGCTGGATGAGGCGCTCGCGTTGGTGCCCGCGGGAGTCGTAGGTGAGCTGTATCTCGGTGGCGCCCAACTGGCACGTGGCTACCTTGGTCGGCCAACCCTGACCGCGGAGAGATTCGTGGCCGACCCATTCGGTTCCGGAGGGCGGTTGTATCGGACGGGTGATCTGGTGCGCCGTAATGTTTCCGGCGAACTGGAATTCATCGGTCGCGCGGACGAGCAGGTGAAGGTACGAGGGTTCCGTATCGAGCTCGGCGAGGTGGAAGCGGTCGTAGGCGCCGATCCTCGCGTCGGTCGCTGTGTGGTCACGGTGGTGGAGGACGCTCAGGTGGGGCCAATGCTGGCGGCCTACGTGGTGCCCGCTGCGGGCGGCGATGCGGAGATCAATCTGGAGGAGCTGAAGACTCGTGCGCGGGATCTACTGCCCGGGTATATGGTCCCCAGCGCGTTCGTGGTGATTCCGGAGATTCCGCTGACCACCAGCGGCAAGCTTGACAAGCGGGCGTTGCCGGCCCTCGATGCACTGGTGGACAGGGTGTTTCGTGCCCCGACAACACCCACGGAGCGCCGGATGTGTGCGATCTATGCGCACCTGTTCGGGCGGGCCGAGATCAGCCTGGACGATTCGTTCTTCGAGCTGGGCGGGCATTCCCTGCTTGCTGCGCGTCTCGTAGCGCAGGTCCGGGCTCAATTCGGCATCGACCTGACTGTGCGCACGGTGTTCGACAGCCCCACGCCGGCGGGACTGGCCGAACAACTCACCACGTATTTCCGCGAGGAGTTCGAGATCGAGCTCGACGAGCTGGACCTCGATGAGTCAGACGAGATGGAGGCCGCGCCGCAGGACGGCCGCCCAGAACTGGTTCGGGCCGTGAGGCCGGATCGACTCCCGTTGTCCTCCTCGCAGCTGTCCATGTGGTTCGAGTGCCAGATGGAGGGTGTCACCGACATCGCCAACATGTGGCTCGCGTTGCGCTTCGACGGTCCGCTGCAGACCGCTGCGTTGAGCGCTGCGCTGGGCGACGTGGTCGCGCGGCATGAGACGTTGCGGACCAACTTCGCGATTCATGAAGGCGCGCCGTACCAGATCGTGCATCCGTCACGGGAGTTGTCGATCCCGGTCCTCCAACGATCTGCGGAGGACCTTTCGGAGACGCTGGCAGAGCTGCGACACCACATTTTCGGGCTGGAGTCGGAGTCGTTGATACGGCCCACCATCATCGAATTGGGTCCGCGGGAACACGTGCTGGCGCTGGTGGTACATCACATGGTGGTCGACCACGCCTCGTTCACGGTGATCGTCGACGACCTCGTGACCGCCTACCGTGCGCGTATCGAGGGGGAGGCCCCGAAATGGGATCCGCAACCGGTGCAGTATGCGGACTACGTCGTGTGGCAACGCGAAGCTTTTGGCCCTGATAGTGAATTCGGGCAGTCGGAGGTCAGTTACTGGCGCGAGTTGCTGGCCGGCGTACCCGTCGAGATAGCCGTGGCACACGATCGTGCTCGACCACAGATCCTCGGAAAGCGCGGTGAAGTCGAGAGGTTCACCGTGTCTCCGGAGCGCAGGCAGGCTCTGACTCGGATGGCCGAGCAGCGTGGAGTCACCGAGTTCATGGTCTACCAGGCTGCACTGGCGACCGTTCTGCATCGGCTGGGCGGAGGTGCCGACATCGTGATTGGCAGCCCAGTGGCCAACAGGGTGCACCCACATGTCGCCAATCTCGTTGGGCTGTTGGCCAATATGGTGGCGCTGCGCAATGACTTGTCCGGCGACCCGACGGTGCGTGAGGTGTTGGAGAGAAGTCGAGACGCCACCCTCAACGCGCATACCCACCAGGAACTGCCCATCGAGAAGCTGGTGGAAGCCATCAATCCGCCACGTTCGCTGTCCTGGAATCCGTTGTTCCAGACCATGGTGAACTTCCGGGGCGCCGATTGGGGTACAAAGGCACAGGACCTGACGGGCTCGGGCGAGACCTCCATGGTGCCGTTGCCCATGGAGGTGGACGTCTCCTTTCTCGACCTGAACTTCGCGCTGAACGTCACGCCGGAGGGCGGCCTCGATGTTTCGGTTGTGGCCAACGCCGATCTTTATGACGTGGAGACCACGCGACTGATTGCCCAAGCACTGGATGCGGCATTCGATGCGTTCGTCACCCACCAGGACACCCGGATTTCCGAGATCGTGCTGCTGCCGGTCGATGCCATGGAGCGGCTGCTGGCTCCGCCGGCCGCTGCCGTCGAGCGCACCGCGGGGCCGGTGAATGAAGGCTCGGAGGAAACCAAACGCATACTGATCGCTCTCCTGCAGGAGCTGCTCGAGATCAGCGGCATCGACCCGGAGGACAACTTCTTTGCCTTGGGCGGGGACAGCGTCATCTCGATTCAGTGGTCGACACGTGCTGCCGAACGCGGGCTCGCGATGACACCGCAAATGGTGTTCGAGTGCGCGACGATCTCCCAGCTGGCCGGCGCCGTCGATTCTGCCGATCACGTTATGGTGGAAGATAATCCGGCGCCGTCGGCACCGGTGGAGCCCAGTGCTCCGATGAGTGCTTCCGGCCTCAGCGCCGAGGCGCTGGCGGAGCTCACCGCATCGTGGCAGGCGCAGTCGTGACGGGAACCGAACAGCAGCCCCAGATCGAGGACGTACTGGCGCTGAGCCCACTGCAGGAGGGCTTCTTCGCGCTGTCCCAGCTCGCGGACGAGAGCGTTGATCTGTACAGCATGCAGTTCGTCGCCGATATCGAAGGTGGCCTTGACATCGACGTGCTGCACCGCAGCGCGCAGGCGATGCTCACCCGCCATCCTAATCTGCGTGCCGCCTTCTGGGACCGCGGGCTGCCCAGGCCAGTGCAGATCGTGCCCACCTACGCGGGCATCCCGTGGGAGGAACGTGACGCGCGGCCAACGGAATTCGACGATATCGCTCTGAGCGAGCGACGGCGCCCATTTGACCTTGGCAAGGGGCCGGCGATCCGCATCGTGCTGCTCACGGTTCCCGGTGAAATGCGCTACCGAATGATCGTCACGACGCATCACATCCTGATGGACGGTTGGGCGATCGCGATCTTCTTCACCGAGCTACTCGCCGCCTACCAGGCCCACGGATCGGTCCACGGATTGCCGGCGGTTCGTCCGTACCGTGACTACATCGCTTGGCTCAACGCACAGGACACCGCTGCGGCAGCGGAGCGGTGGACTCGCTATCTCGGTACCGTGTCGGGGCCACTGATGCTCGCCGACGGTGCTGTCGCCGCGCACGACAGCGTGCCCGAGAAGTCTCAATTTCTTTTGACGCCCGAGGAAACCGTGCGGCTTCGCCAGTGGACGGCTGCCAATGGGCTCACCCTCAACACCGTCACCGCGTTCGCCTGGGCGCTGGTGCTCGGTCGGCTGACCGATCGTACCGATGTGGTGTTCGGCACGATCGTATCCGGACGGCCCAAGGAACTGCCCGATGTCGAGAGGATGGTCGGCCTCTTCATCAACTCGGTGCCGATGGTGCATCACGTCGACTATTCGGCCTCGGTTATCGAGCAGTGCACGCAGTTGCAGCGTGATGCGGCCGCGATGCGTGATATCGGATATCTGAGCCTGTCCACACTGCAGCGGGCCGAGGGGAGCGCCGCGTTGTTCGACACCCTGTTCGTCTTCGAGAACGCGCCCATCGGCGATGCGGTCCAGGATGTGGAGATGGCCGACGGCGCTCGATTCCGTCCGGTCGAAATGGAAAGCCTCGCGCACTACCCTCTTACCGTCGTATCGCATATGCATGGCGAATCGTTGTTGGTGATGATCGAGGCGATTCCGGAAGCGTTGCAGTATTTTTCAGGTGCCAGTGTTGGCGAGCGCCTGGTTTCGATACTGCGTCAGTTGCCAGAGATCGCAGACCGCACGCCGGATGCGCTCGATGTGTTGACTGAGCATGAGCGCGCCGAGATCTTGGCCACCCCCTCGGCCGCCGATCAGTCCGTGTCGTCGGTATGGGAGTTGTTCCAGCAGCAGGTGGTCGAGAACCCTGAAGCCATTGCGCTTGTTGCGGGCCGCGAGGAGCCTCACACCTATGCGCAGTTGCATGCCGCCGCGTGCCGGTTGGGAAACGTACTGGCTGAGCATGGCGTGGGCCCGGAAACCACGGTGGCTCTGCTGCTTCCGCGTTCGATTGATTCGATGATCGCCATCCTCGCTGTGTTGGCCGCGGGCGCCGCATACGTGCCGGTGGATATCGCGCTGCCTACTGCGCGTGTCGAATCAATTCTGCGCCAATCTGATCCGAAGCTGGTCATTACCCACGCCGAGTATCAGGACATCGCCGGGCCGCAGCGCTCTGCGGTGGTTCTCGACGACCCCGCGACCGTCGAGCGGATTTCCGGACGAGAGGCGAAGATCGCAGCTGTCACCAGGCATCCCGATCAGAGCGCCTACTTGATTTTCACCTCCGGCTCCACGGGTGAGCCCAAGGGCGTCATCGGCACGCACGCTGCCTTGATGAGTTACTTTGCCGACCATCGCGATCGGGTGTATCGGCCCGCCTCGATGCGGCTGGGACGCAAGCTGCGGATCGCGCACGCGTGGTCGCTGAGTTTCGACGCTTCGTGGCAGCCGATGATCGGTTTGTTGGACGGCCACACCGTCCACCTCTTCGATGCCGAGGACATGCGCGACGCGCAGCGGTTGGTCAGCGGTATGGCAGAGCACGACATCGACATGATCGACACCACGCCGTCGATGCTGGCGCAATTGTCCGCCGCTGGTCTGCTCGATCGGGAGCTACCCGTCCTCGCGCTCGGCGGTGAGGCCATCGAGACTGCCCTCTGGAACCGGTTGCGTTCATTGTCCGGGACTGCCGTCTACAACTGCTACGGCCCGACCGAGACGACCGTGGAAGCCGTTGTGGCAGAGGTCAAAGACTATCCGAAGCCCACCATCGGTACGCCGAATCAAGGGATGGCCGGATACGTGCTGGACTCACGGCTGCGACCGGTACCGGACGGGGCCGTGGGCGAGCTGTATCTCGCGGGTGCGCAGTTGGCCCGGGGCTATGCAGGGAAACCGGCTGTTACTGCCGGCACCTTTGTCGCAGACCCGCAGCGACCTGGCCGGCGGATGTATCGGACGGGTGATCTGGTGCGCCGGCTGCCGCATGGAGGTTTCGCGTATCTGGGCCGGGCTGACTTACAGGTGAAGATCCGCGGCTACCGGGTCGAGGTGGGCGAGGTCGAATCCGCGCTGCGGCTGCAGCCGGGCGTGCACACCGCCGCGGTGACTGTGCTCCGTCGTGCCGGTGGTGCGAGCCTGGTGGGATTCGTTGTTCCGCAAGACCAGGCGGTCGACTTCGAACCGACTCGTACCCTGATGCGGCTTGCCGATCGGCTGCCGTCGTACATGATGCCGTCACGTCTTGTTGTTCTTCCGCAACTGCCCGTCACCGTCAACGGCAAGCTCGATGGGGACAGACTGGAGCGGCTAGCACTCGAGAGCCTGTCCGGCGGTAACGGCGGCGACGAAGCGCGCCCGGTCACCGCCACCGAATGCGCACTCTGCGAGTGCTGCGCCGAGCTGTTCGACGGAGCCGTGCCGGGTATCGACGAAGACTTCTTTTCACTCGGAGTGGACAGTATTGTCGCGATCTCGCTGGTCAACAAGGCACGCAAGCGCGATCTGGTAATCACCCCCCGCATGGTGCTGGCCGCGCCGACCATCCGCCAGCTTGCGGCCCTTGTCGATACCCGTGGTCACGTTGATTCCCTGGCGGGAGAGGCTGATTACGGTGAGGTGCCACCGCTGCCGGTCGTTTCGTGGATGTATGAGAGTGAGATCTACCGCAGACTTTCATTGTCGGTCCTCATTCGGCTGCCCGAGGAGATTGACAGTCCACGGATCGAGCAGATGCTCCAGTTGCTTCTCGATGGATTCGCCATGCTGCGGTCGACGCTGGTGGATACCCCTGACGGTCCCCGAGTTGTCACCCGCGAACCGGGCGCAGTGCGAGCCGAAAACGTGCTGAGCCGAGTGGAATTGCCTGCGGGTGCTGCCGCTCACGATGCGATTACCGCGGCCGCGCGCGAGGCGTTCGACGCCCTGGACCCACGGTCGGGAGCGATGATGCGCGCGACATGGTTGGTGGACGCCGGATCGGGTGACGCATTGTTGTTGACCGTCCACCATCTGGCTATGGATGTGGTGTCCTGGCATGTTGTGCTCGGTTACCTCGCCGACGCATGGCGAGCAGTGGAATCCGGTGGAGTTCCCAAGGCGCCGATGGAATTTACCTCCTACCGGCAGTGGAGCCAGCTAATGCAGCAGCGGGCATCCAGCGCGGATGTCTTGCGTCAGAGGGACTACTGGACCGAGCAGGTTGTGGGTGCCGATCCGGAGCTCGGGTCACGGCATGCGGATCCTGCCCGGGATACGTGGGGGACCCTGCAGACTACGCCGGTGCCTACCCCCGTGGAGATCACCACGCGACTGTTGGCCTCATTGAACAAGCCCGAGGGCGTGTACGGATTCCTGTTGTCGGCACTGGCGGTGACGGTCGCGAGTTGGCGCAAGCAGCGTGGACAGGACCCAGCCGCAGGCACTTTGGTGTCCCTCGAGGGGCACGGTAGGGCAGATGCCGAGCTTGACACAGATACCAGTGGCACCGTCGGCTGGTTCACCACCGTTTATCCGGTACGGATTGCATCCGGTGAGGCCGTAGTGGACATCGACGAGATAGAAAATGATGCCGACGCAGCACGGAGACTGTTGGCGGGCGTTTCGGAGTACCTCAGTAAAATTCCATACCAGGGTTTGGATTACGGACTGCTCCGCTATGCTTCTCGGTGCGAAGAGCTGGTCTCTGCGCGGGACCCGCAGATTCAGTTCAACTACGTCGGCCGGATGGATATCGGCGGTATCGACGATCAGCCATGGTCGCTCATCGCCGATGCTCGGAGTCTGGCTGTGCCCCCCGACTCCGAGCCGGATATGCCACTGCGGTTTGCGATCAACATCGGTTCGGCAGTGATGACCACGCCTGAGGGCCCCCAGTTGCTGACCAATTGGCAGTTGAGCTCGGCACTGTTCACACCTGCAGATGCCGAACGGCTGGCACAGCTGTGGCAGCGAAGCGTTGCCGCGCTTGTCGAGGCACTCGACGGATAACGACGGGAAGAATCACGGATGGAATCATTCAGCAGGGACGAGATCAAGGCGACGGTCGCCGACCTCATAGGGCTCACACCCCAAGAGATCTCGGACGCAGACGACCTCATCACGCTCGGACTGGACTCGATTCGCATGATGACGTTGGCCGGTGGCTGGCGGAAGCGGGGCAGCCGCATCACCTTTGCGCAGCTCGCGGCCGAGCCTTCGGTGGAGTCGTGGTACGCGTTACTGGGTGACGGTACCGATTCGGTCTCGGATGCCCGCATCGGCAGTTCGGCCCCCGTGGCCAACGAGGATGCGGCAGAAGATGTGCCCTTCCCGTTGGCCACTATGCAGCATGCCTACTGGATAGGCCGTTCGGAGGATCAGGAACTCGGTGGGGTAGCGGCGCACCTCTACGTCGAATTCGACGGTGGAGCAATCGATCCCGAACAGCTGCGGTTGGCGGTCGATCGGCTCGTGGCCGCCCATCCGATGCTGCGGACCAAGTTCCTGCCCGACGGCACACAGCAGACCATGGCGGCTCCGGGGCGCGATGCGTTCAGCGTGGTGGATCTGCGTGGTCGTCCGGCCGATGAGATCGACACGGCGCTTGCCGCGCTCCGTGAACGCAAGACGCATCAGCGTCTGGCCATCGAGGATGGTCAGGTTCTCGACGTCACTCTGACCCTGCGCGCGGAGAACAGCAGTCGGCTACATCTGGATGTCGACATGCTGGCCGGCGATGCGATGAGCTATCGAATCCTGATCTCGGATTTGGCGGCGTTGTATCACGGTGCCGCACCGCCGGAACTGGGATATACGTATCAGCGGTACCGCACCGAGGATCGTGGCGATGCAGAGGCGCAGGAGCGTGACAAGCAGTGGTGGCAGGAAAGGTTGGAGAACCTGCCGGGTGCACCGGAACTGCCTGTCGTTCCAGTGAGCGAACGTACCGACCAGCACCGCACCGTTCGGTACGACTACTGGCTCGAACCTGAAGCCAAGGAGAAACTACTGGTGGCCGCTCACCAGCGTGGGATAACCCCCGCGATGGCGATGGCCGCCGTTTTCGCGGAGACCATTGGCGGCTGGTCGGCGCAGAGCCGGTTCTTGTTGAATGTTCCCCTGTTCCATCGTGAATCGGTGCACGCCGACATCGACCGGGTGATCGGTGATTTCACCTCCTCGATCATGCTCGAGGTAGATCTCACCGAGGACATGTCGGTGGCTGACCGGGCCCGGGTTCTGCAGCGCAACATGTATGAGAGTGGGGCGCATTCGGCCTATCCAGGACTGAATGTGCTGCGGGATCTCGGCAGGTACCGGGGCGAACCTGTGCTGGCTCCGATCGTGTACACCAGCGCACTGAATTTGGGAGAACTGTTCGCCGAATCGGTCATGGACACCTTCGGCGAGCCCGTGTGGATCATCTCGCAAGGACCGCAGGTGCTGCTCGATGCTCAGGTGACCGAGGTGCGCGGTGGCCTCTTACTGAACTGGGATATCCGTGAATCCGCATTCCCGCAGGGCATGGTCGCCGCGATGTTCGCGCGGTATACCGATGCGGTGGCGGCGCTGTGTGCCGGAGACGACGGTTGGAATGCCGACGCGGCAGTGAGGCTACCTGTTTCCCAAGCCGAGGTGAGATCAACAGTCAATGCCACAGCGGGACCCGTAACCGGCCGCCGCCTGCACGAAGGCTTCTTCGATTTCGCGAAGACGAGCCCGGGTGCACCCGCGGTGGTCTGGGGCTTCGGTGACGAGGACGGTGTGTGGTCCTACGGCGACCTGGCGGCAGAGGCACTGGCCGTCGCCGGTGCATTGCAGGCGCGCGGGGTACGCACAGGTGATTCCGTTGCGGTGCAGCTCCCGAAGGGCCGCGACCAGATTCTTGCGGTGCTCGGCGTGCTTGCGGCGGGGGCGACGTATGTACCCATCGGATTTGACCAACCGGCCCAGCGCCGGGCCGCGATACTGGAAACCGGTGGAATCTCGGTGTCGTTGACCACAGACGGATCCGATATGTCTATCGACCATCTGTCGATTGACGCGGCCCGTCAGCATCAGGAGCCGCTCGGGGCGCCCGTGCTGACCGATGCTTCGTGGATTGCTTACGTCCTCTTCACGTCGGGTTCCACGGGCACCCCGAAGGGCGTCGACGTCTCACACGCGGCGGCGATGAACACCATCGACGCGTTGAACGACGAGTTCGAGGTGGTCTCCTCGGACCGTGCGCTTGGATTGTCCGCGCTTGAATTCGACCTATCGGTGTATGACATCTTCGGCATGTTCTCGGTGGGCGCTGCGGTGGTTGCCGTCGATGCCGCCCAACGCGCTGAAGCCACCACCTGGGTGGAACTAATACGGCGCCATCGGGTTTCAATTATCAACTGCGTACCCGGTCTGCTGGATATGATCCTGTCGATTGGCGGCACTGAGCTTGGTGATTCGTTGCGTGCGGTCATTCTGGGTGGCGACTGGGTAAGTGCGGACCTAGCGCGCAGGCTCGCCGCGCAGGTGCCCGGATGCCGCTTCACCGGCCTTGGCGGGGCGACCGAGGCGGCCATACACAGCACGATGTGCGAGGTGCAGGGCGACCCTCCGGAGCATTGGGCGACAGTTCCTTTCGGCGTGCCTCTGCGCAATGTGAGGTGCCGTGTCGTCTCGCAGGCGGGTCGTGACTGTCTTGACTGGGTTCCCGGCGAGCTGTGGATCGGTGGCGACAGCGTCGCGTCCGGCTACCGCAACGATCCCGAACGGACTGCGGAGCGTTTCGTCGAGTACGACGGGGTGCGCTGGTACCGAACGGGCGACATGGCCAGATATTGGCCCGATGGAACCATCGAATTCTTAGGCCGCGCGGACCATCAGGTGAAAGTCCGGGGCTACCGCGTGGAATTGGGCGAGGTGGAGAGCGCGCTGCGCCTGGTGCCGGGTGTACGCCACGCGGTTGCCGCCATAGTGGGCGGCGATGCACCGAATCTTGTTGCCGCGGTGGCGGGTACCCCAGATCATTGCACCGACTATCCGGCGCTGCTCGGTGATCTCCTCCCCGCCTACATGATTCCAGCGCGGGTTGAGCTCCTTGAGCACATGCCACTGACGTCCAATGGGAAGTTGGATCGGCGTGCGGTGTCCGCACTACTGGAGCAAGTGAACGTAGCGGTCGCGGACGCGGGGCCACGCCACGACCTCGATGCGGCTCTTATTGATCTCGTTGCAGGGGTGCTGGACGTCGAATCGGTTGGCGTACACGACGATTTCTTCGCTCGAGGTGGTGACTCGGTACTGGCGACGACCGTGATCGCGCGGGTGCGCGACTGGCTGTCCGTTGACCACGCGCTTGTCGGGGACTTTTTCGCCACGCGGACCGTCGCGGGGCTGGCCGATCGGCTGTTGAAGCGAGAGGCCGAACTCGGCACGCCGGATCGCCTGGCCGTCGTCGCGGGGCACTACCTCGAGATCGCGGCGATGACCGATGAGGAGATCCTGGCCGGGACCACCTGACCGGTCAGGAGGTGGCGGGCGTACCGAGCACCATGCTGCCCACACTGCACTCCTGCAGTTCGGGGACTGCCGCGGCCGCCGTGAATGCCGCGGTGTCACCGAAGCCCTGGGCGCATGCGCCCAGGCCCATCGCCGTGGCGGCCAGATAGATCGTCTGCATGAGCACGCCGACATGTTTGAGGATGGCCGAATACGCGACCTGCTCGTAGGTCCACATGACGCGGTCGGCGCGTGCCGCCATCACCAGGAGCACCTGCGGTTCGGCGCCGCCCTCAAGGGTCGCCGAGGTCGACTTCAGCAGCTGCTTGACCGGGGTGCAGTCCGCATCGGCGACCGGCCGCAGCACGTGCTCGAAGGAGTCGTAGTGGTACATGCCGGGCGCAAGCCCGCAGACGTGCCGAACCACCGGATACAGCTCGAGCTCGTACACGCTCCCGCCCGAGGGATAGGGCCGGGAGACCAGTTCCTCGCCCTCGCTTTCCGATCGGGCGCCGCGGGTTCGGGCTGTGCGATACAGCAGCTCGGAAAGCTGTTCGAGGGTAATCGGATTGGCGTCATCGAAGGCGCGCACCGAGATCCGGTCTTCGATGACGGCGGTCAGAGTTGGGTCGGCTGCACGCAGCGCCATCAGATCCGGGGTGGGCAATGCGACCGGGGTACCCGGGTAGTCGGGCTTGCGCGCCGCCGGTTGCGGGAACTTGCCCTTGGCCCACTTGGTTGGGCCGAAATGGTCCCAGGTGACGGTGCGTTCACCCAGCGTGCTGCGTCGGTGGAACCACAGGTCCGCTGCATTCCAGCTGATCGAGGTGAACTCGTGGCTTTCGTCATCGCTGTTGGAGACGAGAAATCCGCCCCAGCGCAGATCGGCGAGAAACCGTGCGACAAGGTCCGCAGGGAGGTTCGTGGTGACGCCATTGGGGCCGTCGAGCAGGGGAAGCAGGCGCAGATCCTGGATGTGGATGTCACACCAGCTGCGCGGATTTTCGAGCACATAGCCGCGTGAATCGCGATGCAGTACGGAGAATTTCGAGAGATGTATGGCCGGTGGCAGTGTGCCGGTAGGGCGGGGTCCTGGAACTCCGAAGCACTCGACGGCGTAGAGGTCGTGCCCGTCGTCACGGACCGTCACCGACAGCCATCCGCCGTCGAGTAGTTGGGTGACGAGCGCTTCGATGACGTCGCTGTCGGCATCGGCGACAAGGTCGGCCAGTGTGGCAGGACCGCTGTTGAGGGTTTTGAGCACTCGCCGCTGCGCGCCGGTGAGCCCGGTGAGTTTCTCGTTGCGGGGCGGGTTCAGCAGTATTCCGCCCGCCGCTGTGACCAGGCATGTCGCGCCATCGCGCAGGGTGAAACGGGTCCCGGCAGGGTAGGTGAGAGCAGACAACGGAAGCCTTCCGGGTGATGTGCCGACGCCGAATGCGCATGCGTTTACGCACGATCATAAGGAATCCCGGTTAGGTACCCCTAACTTGGGCACCCATTTGCTGAGGAGGTGTATTGCCCTCCCTGTCTATAACGGTGGGGCCGGAGCCGAAAGTGCCCAGTACGCTCAACATCTAGCGAAAATCACGAACCGTGAGGAGTGCCCGATGAACTTCGGCGACTTCCAGCTTCAGTTCTATGCGGCGGGTGCGCTCGGGAAGGTTTCGGCCCTTCCGTTCACCTTTGCCGAACTGGAGAGTCGAGCGGAGCAGACGCTGGGCGAAGGAATCTTCGGCTATGTGCGCGGTGGTGCCGGTGACGAGCACACCCAAGATACGAATGCCGCCGCACTGCGCCGTTACGGGCTGGTGCCCCGGATGCTGAGAGATCGCACCGCCCGGGACATGTCGACGTCATTTCTGGGCCGCATGTTCACCAGCCCTGCGTTCATCTGCCCGGTCGGGGTGCTGGGTGCGGTTCGCGAGCGTGGTGATCTGCTGACCGCCGCCGCGGCACGTGAGCTCGACATACCGGCCATGTACTCGACGCTCTCGTCGGCCACCCTCGAGGAGGTCGCCACGGAGCGGGGCGATTCCTATGGCATCTTCCAGCTGTATCCCTCCTCGGACTCCGAGCTGACCGACAACTTCGTGCGGCGAGCGGAGGCCGCGGGATATGACGCCCTTGCGGTGACGCTCGACACGGGCACGCTCGGATGGCGCCCGCGCGACCTCAAGCACGGATATCTGCCGATGCTGCACGGGCATTGCCTGGCGAACTACACGTCCGATCCGCGTTTCCTGCAGATCGCGGGCGTGCGTTCTGCCGGAGAACTGACGCCGATGCACGCGGGTCTGGTGTGGGCGTCGCTGTTCAGTCATCCCGGATTGACGTGGGCAGATATCGACCACTACCGAGAGCTGACGAAGCTCCCGATCATCCTGAAGGGCATCTGCGACGTCGACGATGTTCGGCAGGCGGTAGATCGTGGCATCGATGCCATCGCGTACTCCAATCATGGTGGGCGTCAAGCGAATGGGGGAATTCCCGCGATCGACGGTCTCGCTGCGGCGGTCGAGGCGGCCGGGTCGGTTCCGGTGACGTTCGACTCCGGCGTTCGGGACGGTATCGACATCCTGCGGGCCGTCGCGCTGGGCGCCAGCCTGGTAGGGATTGCTCGCCCGTATGTCTATGGGCTCGCGCTCGATGGAACCAACGGCGTCACACACGTCATCCAGTCGCTGCTGGCCGAAGCCGACTTGACCATGGCGGTGAACTGTTACCTTTCGCTCGAGGAGCTGGCGGTGCAGCGCCTTTCCTGAGTGGCGCGGAGCCGAGCAGGGCCGGTATGGCGTACAGTTCGCTTTCGCGCCGCAGCAATATCGGTGTCTCGCCGGAGAGCAGGTCGCGGATGACACCGCCCCCGATGGCGGTGCCGGTGACACTGAATACTGCCAGGCCCAGGGCATCGCTGACTTGCAGGGGCCGGGCGGTCAGCTTGGCGGGCGGCTGCCACAGGAAAACCAATCCCGCTGCAGCAAAGGCGATCCCGATGTGGGAGAAGTCGGTGAATGCCGCCGGCGGGTGCTGCCCGACGATGTCGGACTTCGTTTCAACGGCCACCAGCGCCGCCGACATGGCGAACCATCAGGGAGATTCGACCCAGGTCGGCCGTGAACTAGCCTCCGAAACGGGGACCGCGGCGGCGGAGGTACCGCTCGAACTCCGCGGCCAGCGCGTCGCCGTCGATCTTGCTGAGGATCTCGGTGGTGTCCACCTCGGCGTC
This sequence comes from Mycobacteroides chelonae, assembly GCA_014204435.1. Taxonomy (GTDB): domain Bacteria; phylum Actinomycetota; class Actinomycetes; order Mycobacteriales; family Mycobacteriaceae; genus Mycobacterium; species Mycobacterium chelonae_A. The sequence goes on along the minus strand of JACHLF010000011.1, from coordinate 98,633 downwards.
GCCGCGTTCCTCCAGTGATTGCACGTACTCGGCGATCTCTTCGTCCTCGGTGGTCATCTCGGTAACCGCCTGCTCCCATTCCTCGGCTTGCTCGGGCAGGTCCGCGAGGGGCACCTCCACGTCGAGCACGTCCTCCACGCGCTGCAGCAGGGCGACGGTCGCCTTCGGGTTGGGGGGTTGCGACACATAGTGCGGCACAGCGGCCCAGAATGCGACGGCCGGAATGCCGGCGTTCACGCAGGCGTCCTGGAACACTCCGGCGATGCCGGTGGGGCCCTCGTAGCGGGTCTCTTCCAGGCCGAAGAATTTCGCGGCATCCGGCGAGTAGGCAGTGCCACTCACCGGCACCGGCCGAGTGTGTGGAGTGTCGGCCAGCAGTGCGCCCAAGATCACCACGGTGGACACGTTGAGACGGTCCGCGATGGCGAGCAAGCGGTTGCAGAAGGTGCGCCAGCGCATGTTCGGCTCGGCACCGTGCATCAGCACCACATCGCGCTGCGAGCCGGGAGGCGAGCAGTAGGAGATGTGCATGCCGGGCCACTCCAACTCGCGGGTGACACCCTTGACCAGGCGCACCACCGGACGATTGACCTGGTAGTCGTAGTAGTCCTCGTCGTCGATGGTCATCAAGGGGGTGGCCTGCCAGGTGGTGTCCAGATGCGCCAGCGCGGCGCTGGCGGCATCGCCGGCGTCATTCCAGCCCTCGAAGGCGGCAACGACCACCGGGTCGCGCAGCACGGGTAGGCCGTTCTGGGCGGTATCCGACGGGGTCACGGTGTCAGCGTAAGCCCTGCGTGACGGGGACGAGCTGCGGCTGGCAGAGAATGGATTGGATAGCCAGATCACATTGTTGATATGACGGACCTAGAGAAACCCGCACGAGAAAGTCAGGCGTTCGCACCACTGTCGAGTAACCACGTAGACTTCATCTGGTCGAGAGGCGTTGCAACGGTTCGGGGATCACAGCCCGTGACCGCCACGCTCGGCAGAGTTAAGGACGCCTTCCGCTCTGGAAGGAATGCGCGTGACCAATCCGCAGCCCGATATCAGGCCCGACTGCACGGACTCGCTGACAGCTGCTCTCGAACAGCGGATTCTGGTAATCGACGGCGCGATGGGCACGGCGATCCAGCGCGACAGGCCCGACGAGGCCGGATACCGCGGCGAGCGATTCAAGGACTGGCCGAGCGACCTCGTCGGCAACAACGATCTGCTCACTCTGACGCAGCCGCACATCATCGAGGGCATCCACCGTGAGTACCTCGAGGCAGGCGCGGACATCCTCGAGACCAACACGTTCAACGCGAACGCGGTGTCGCTTGCCGATTACGGCATGGAAGAGCTGAGCTACGAGCTGAACTACGCCGGGGCCGCGCTGGCCCGGGCGGCCGCCGACGACTACAGCATCCCTGCGAAGCCTCGCTATGTCGCCGGGGCGCTGGGGCCGACCACCCGAACCGCGTCGATTTCGCCGGACGTGAACGATCCCGGAGCCCGCAACGTCTCCTACGACCAGCTGGTCGCCGCCTACCTCGAAGCGGCCAACGGCCTGGTCGACGGCGGTGCCGACATCATCCTCGTGGAGACCATCTTCGATTCGCTGAATGCGAAGGCGGCGGTGTTCGCCGTGGAGACGCTGTTTGAGCAGCGTGGACGGCGCTGGCCGATCATCATCTCGGGAACTATCACGGACGCCTCCGGGCGGACGTTGTCCGGCCAGGTCACCGAGGCATTCTGGAACGCGATCCGGCACGCCAAGCCCATCGCGGTGGGCCTTAACTGTGCCCTGGGGGCTCCGGAGATGCGCCCCTATATCGCCGAGATGTCGCGTATTGCCGACACCTTCGTCTCCTGCTATCCGAACGCGGGCCTGCCCAACGCCTTCGGCGAGTACGACGAGTCCCCCGAGCATCAGGCCGGGTATCTTGCCGAGTTCGCCGAGGCCGGTCTGGTCAACCTGGTCGGTGGATGCTGCGGGACCGCGCCCGCGCATATCGCCGAGATCGCCAAGGTTGTCGAGGGCATGGCGCCTAGGCAGATGCCGCACCTACCGGTGGCCACCCGGCTGTCGGGCCTGGAGCCGCTCAACATCACCGACGACTCCCTGTTCGTGAATATCGGTGAGCGCACCAACATCACCGGCTCTGCCCGGTTCCGCAACCTGATCAAGGCCGAGGACTACGACACCGCACTATCGGTCGCCCTGCAGCAGGTCGAGGTCGGCGCACAGGTCATCGACATCAACATGGACGAGGGCATGATCGACGGCGTCGCCGCGATGGACCGGTTCACCAAACTGATCGCGGCTGAACCCGATATCAGTCGCGTGCCGGTGATGATCGACTCCTCGAAGTGGGAGGTCATCGAGGCGGGGCTGAAGAACGTCCAGGGCAAGCCGATCGTCAACTCGATCTCCATGAAGGAGGGCGAGGAGAAGTTCATCCGTGAAGCACGGCTGTGCCGCAAGTACGGTGCCGCTGTCGTGGTGATGGCCTTTGACGAACAGGGGCAGGCCGACAACCTGGAGCGCCGTAAGGAAATCTGCGGGCGCGCCTACCGGATTCTGACCGAAGAGGTCGGCTTTCCGGCCGAAGACATCATCTTCGATCCGAACTGCTTCGCGCTGGCGACGGGTATCGAGGAGCATGCGACGTACGGGATCGACTTCATCGAGGCCTGCGCCTGGATCAAGGCGAACCTGCCCGGGGTGCACATCTCCGGCGGTATCTCGAACGTGTCGTTCTCGTTCCGTGGCAACAATCCCGTCCGCGAGGCGATCCACGCGGTGTTCCTGTTCCACGCCATCAAGGCCGGCCTGGACATGGGCATCGTCAATGCCGGCGCACTGGTTCCGTACGACTCGATCGACCTCGAGCTGCGGGACCGCATCGAGGATGTGGTCCTGAACCGTCGCGCGGACGCCGCCGAACGGCTGCTGGAGATCGCCGAGCGGTTCAACAGCACGGAGAACTCGGGCCCAGGAGACGATCGAGCTGCTCAAGAGTGGCGCAGTCTGCCTGTGCGCGAACGCATTACACACGCATTGGTCAAGGGAATCGACGCTCATGTCGATGACGACACCGAGGAATTGCGCGCCGAGATCGCTGACGCGGGCGGCCGCCCGATCGAGGTGATCGAGGGTCCACTGATGGACGGCATGAACGTCGTCGGTGACCTCTTCGGTGCGGGAAAGATGTTCCTGCCCCAGGTGGTGAAGTCGGCCCGCGTGATGAAGAAGGCCGTCGCGTACCTGCTGCCGTTCATCGAGAAGGAGAAGGAACAGAACGGCGCCAGCCAAAATGGACGGGCATCCAAGGACACCAACGGCACGATCATCATGGCGACCGTGAAGGGCGACGTTCACGACATCGGCAAGAACATCGTCGGAGTTGTCCTGCAGTGCAACAACTTCGAAGTGATCGACCTCGGGGTCATGGTGCCTGCCGAGAAGATCCTGGCGGCAGCAGAGGAATACGACGCCGACATCATCGGGCTGTCCGGCCTGATCACCCCGTCGCTGGACGAGATGGTCAACTTCGCCGTCGAGATGGAACGTAAGGGGCTGGAGATCCCGCTGCTGATCGGCGGCGCGACTACGTCGCGCGCCCATACCGCCGTGAAGGTGGCGCCCCGGCGGAGTGGCCCGGTGGTCTGGGTCAAGGATGCCTCCCGATCGGTGCCGGTGGCCGCGGCACTGCTCGACGACAAGCAGCGTCCGGGCCTGTTGGAGGCCACCGCGAAGGACTACGCGTCGCTGCGCGAGCGCCATGCGCAGAAGAACGAACGCCCGACGCTGACCTTGGAAAAGGCCCGCGCCAACCGCACCCCCATCGAATGGGACGGCTACCTACCGCCCGTGCCCGCTCAGGGTCTCGGCGTGCGCGAATTTCTCGACTATGACATCGCCGAGCTGCGCGAATACATCGATTGGCAGCCGTTCTTCAACGCCTGGGAGATGAAGGGTCGATTCCCCGACATCCTCAACAACCCGGCCACCGGTGAGGCCGCCCGCAAGCTCTACGACGACGCCCAGCAGATGCTCGACACCGTCATCAAGGAGAAGTGGCTGACCGCCAATGGGGTGATCGGCTTCTTCCCGGCGAACGCGGTGGGCCCAGGTTTTGACGACATCGAGGTCTACACCGACGACACCCGCACCGAGGTGCTCACCACGCTGCACAACTTACGTCAGCAGGGCGAGCACCGGGAAGGCATCCCGAACCGGTCACTGGGCGACTACATCGCACCTAAGGACACCGGTCTGGCCGACTACGTCGGTGCCTTCGCCGTCACCTCGGGGCTCGGCAGCCAGGACAAGATCATGGAGTTCAAGGCGGATCTGGACGATTACAGCGCGATCCTGCTGGAGTCGGTGGCCGACCGGCTGGCCGAGGCATTCGCCGAGCGGATGCACCAGCGGGTCCGCAAGGAGTTCTGGGGATTCCAGCCCGATGAGCAGCTGGACAACGAGGCCCTCATCGGGGAGAAGTACCGCGGTATCCGCCCGGCCCCGGGTTACCCTGCCTGCCCGGAGCACACCGAGAAGGTGACGCTGTTCAACCTGATGGATGTCACGGAGCGGACGGGCATCGAGCTGACCGAGTCGATGGCGATGTGGCCCGGCGCCGCCGTCAGCGGCTGGTATTTCTCGCATCCGCAGTCGCAGTACTTCGTGGTAGGCCGGCTGGCCCAAGACCAGGTCGCCGACTATGCCAGGCGCAAGGGCTGGACGCTGCAGGAAGCAGAGCGTTGGCTCGGACCGAACCTCGGCTACAACCCGGAGGACTGAGTGCCGGCGTCGTGGGCAGCAGATGGCCTCTGACAGAATTGGTGGCATGCGTGCGGTGCTGTGGGATATGGACGGCACCCTCATCGAATCGGAGAAGCTCTGGGACATCTCGATGGGAGAGTTGTGCCGCAGGCTCGGCGGTGAGATGACACCCGAGCTGCGCACCGCGCTCCTCGGGGGCTCGGCGGACGCCACGATGCGAATGATCTTCACCGCGCTGGAGCTGGAGCACGATGCCGAGCGGATGGCCAGTGAGAACGACTGGCTGCACGAATACACCGGTGAGCTCTTCGCGACCGACCTCACCTGGTGTGATGGTGCCCAGGACATGCTGGCGCAGCTTGCCGCCGAGCAGGTCCCGATGGCGCTGGTCACCAACACCATCAGATCGCTCACCAACCAGGCACTCAAGACCATTGGCACGCACTGGTTTACCGAGTCGGTGTGTGGCGACGAGGTGCCTGCGGGTAAGCCCGCGCCCGACCCGTACCTGCGGGCCGCCGCGCTGCTCGGGGTCGACCCGGGCGATTGCCTGGCCATCGAGGACTCGGTGACCGGTGCCGCCGCGGCCGAGACGGCGGGCTGCGCAGTGCTGGTGGTGCCCAACCACGTCGAGGTGCCCGCAGGCGACCGGCGCAGGCATGCCTCCACCTTGTCGGGCCTGTCGGTGGGCGACCTGCGCGGTGCCCACGCCGACGTGCTCACCGCGACCTTGGGATGAGCAGCGTGCGCGAAGACCGTCAGCAGACGCAAACCCATATGACTCGCCGGGCGTGGTCGTGACAGAATCGCCACCCGTGAAGACCTTCGACGAGCTGTTCGCCGAGCTCAGTGACCGCGCCAAGACCCGGCCCGAGGGGAGTGGCACCGTTGCCGCCCTCGATGCGGGGGTGCACACCCTGGGCAAGAAGCTGCTCGAAGAGGCGGGTGAGGTGTGGTTGGCCGCCGAACACGAGAGCGACGAATCGCTTGCCGAAGAGGTGAGCCAGCTGCTCTATTGGGCACAGGTGCTGCTGATCGCCCGTGGTCTGACTCTCGACGACGTCTACCGGAAGCTCTGACATGACAAGTTCGAATGGAGCTTCACAGGGAGCACTGCGCGTCGCTGTCCCCAACAAGGGCGCACTCAGCGAGGCCGCATCGGAGATCCTGTCGGAGGCAGGCTATCGGCGGCGTGGGGACGCCAAGGATCTGACCGTGCTCGACCCGCAGAACGACGTCGAGTTCTTCTTCTTGCGACCCAAGGACATCGCGATCTATGTCGGCTCGGGCGAGCTTGATCTCGGTATCACCGGCCGCGACCTGATGATGGACTCTGATGCGCCGGTGATCGAGCGGCTCGCACTGGGATTCGGTGGTTCGACCTTCCGGTACGCCGCGCCCGCGGGGCGTGACTGGACGATTTACGACATCGCGGGAAAGAGAATCGCCACCGCGTACCCCAACCTTGTCCGAAAAGATCTGGCCGCCAAGGGGATCGAAGCCGATGTCATACGGCTCGACGGTGCCGTCGAGATCTCCATTCAGCTCGGGGTGGCCGACGTGATCGCCGACATCGTGGGGACCGGCCGCACCCTGCGTCAGCACGGACTGAGCGCCTTCGGTGAGTCTTTGTGCGATTCGGAGGCAGTGCTGATCGAGCGGGAGAACGCCGATCCGGCAACGGAATCGGCGCGCACGCAACTGACAACCCGCATCCAGGGCGTGGTGTTCGGCCAGCAGTATCTGATGCTCGATTACGACTGCCCGCGCGCCGTCCTGGACGAGGCACTCAAGGTGACCCCGGGTCTGGAATCTCCGACGTTGGCTCCGCTGGCCGACGAGGCATGGGTGGCGGTGCGCGCCCTCGCCCCGCGCAAGGGCGTCAACACCACGATGGACGCACTGGCCGCGATCGGAGCAAAGGCAATCCTGGCCTCCGAGGTCAGGTTCTTCCGGGCATAGTTCTCCTGGGCTTCCTGGGCTTTCCCGGATTCCTTCGCGAGTGGCCCCCACGCGTCCTACCATGGCCGTATGGCGCTGCAAGTCCTCGTGTACAGCGATGACATCACGGTCCGGCGCAAGGTAATTCAAGGCATCGGCACCCGGCCGGATTCCGCGCTGCCGCCGCTGGAGTTCGTCGAGGTCGCCACCGGCCCCATGGTCATCGAGCGTCTGGCGGCCGCTGGTATCGATCTGGTGATTCTGGACGGTGAGGCGACCCCCTTTGGCGGGATGGGTGTGGCCAAGCAGGTCAAGGACGAGGTCGATGCACCGCCCCCGATCGTCGTTCTGACCGGTCGTCCGCAGGACAACTGGCTGGCGAGCTGGTCCCGCGCCGAGGCTGTGGTACCGCGGCCGATCGACCCGATGCGCTTGACCGCGACAGTGATCGATCTGCTCGGTTCGGCAGCCGCAACACGCAGCTGACTCAGTCGCAACACAACGGCGGCCTCAGCCTTCCCGGGCGCTTGGACTCGGTACTTAATTGCGCAAAACACCGTCAAACGGTGGCATGGATCCGGCGCCAACCGATAGTGTGTTTGTTAGGTCACATCTGTACTGGTCGGCAGCCCTCGACCACAACAGCAATGACGCGGCAATGTTGCCGATCCAGCACAGGGACCCGATGGATCGATTTCGGGAGGCTGGTCTGCGATGGATGCGTATGTACCGATCTTGGTGCTCGGCGCCATTGCGGTGGCGTTTGCCGTTTTCTCCGTTGGGATTTCGTCGTTCGTCGGCCCACGCCGGTACAACCGGGCCAAACTCGAGGCGTATGAGTGTGGCATCGAGGCCACCCAGCATTCGATGGGGCGCGATCATCATGGTGCCGCCGCGGGTGGACACCGGGTGCCCGTGAAGTACTACCTCACCGCGATGTTGTTCATCATCTTCGACATCGAGATCGTCTTCCTGTATCCGTGGGCCGTCCACTTCGACGCCCTGGGAGTGTTCGGACTGCTCGCCATGGCCCTGTTCATCGTCAACGTGTCGGTGGCGTACGCGTACGAATGGAGGCGCGGTGGCCTGAGCTGGGATTAGCCCCGAGCGATTGGTGGGGCAACTGGAAGTCCTTGCAACATAACGAATAAGCACACCTGTCGGGAGAGTCATGGGTCTTGAGGAAAAACTGCCTAGCGGATTTCTGCTGAGCACCGTCGAGACGCTGGCGGGATACGTGCGTAAAGGATCGTTGTGGCCGGCCACCTTTGGGCTGGCTTGCTGTGCCATCGAGATGATGTCCACGGCGGGCCCGCGATTCGACATCGCCCGCTTTGGCATGGAACGGTTCTCGGCTACACCGAGGCAGGCCGACCTGATGATCGTGGCGGGCCGGGTCAGTCAGAAGATGGCTCCGGTGCTGCGTCAGATCTACGACCAGATGGCTGAGCCGAAATGGGTGCTCGCCATGGGAGTGTGCGCATCTTCGGGCGGCATGTTCAACAATTACGCAATCGTCCAGGGCGTCGATCATGTTGTCCCCGTGGATATCTACCTTCCCGGGTGTCCGCCGCGGCCGGAAATGCTGCTCCATGCGATTTTGAAACTGCACGAGAAGATCGCCCAGATGCCGCTCGGGGTAAACCGCGAGGAAGTCATCCGTGAGACCGAAGCCGCCGCACTTGCCGCGACGCCCACCATCGAGATGAAGGGGCTACTGCGGTGACGGACAACGAGCGGGAACCGCAGGAGATCATCGGTATCAGGCGCGGGCTCTTCGGAGTCACGGGCACGGGCGACACCTCTGGTTACGGTGGCCTGATCCGGTCAATCTCGTTGCCGGCCAGCTCGAACCGCCCCTACGGCGGATACTTCGATCAGGTGGTCGACCGACTGGAATCGGTTCTCGCGGAGCAGGAGCACGTCACCTACGAGGACGCCATCGAGAGCGTGGTCGTCTACCGTGATCAACTCACGATCCACGTCAAGGCCGAGCATCTGGTGCAGGTTGCCCAGTCCCTGCGCGATGACCCCGAACTACGTTTCGAGCTCAGCCTGGGTGTCAGCGGAGTGCACTACCCCGACGACGCTGCACGTGAACTCCATGCCGTGTACCCTCTCATGTCCATCACCTGGAACCGCCGGATCATGCTCGAAGTAGCAGTCCCGGACAGTAATCCGCATATTCCGTCGCTGAACGCCGTGTACCCGACCACGGACTGGCATGAACGGGAAACGTACGACTTCTTCGGCATCGTCTTCGACGACCACCCCGCACTGACGCGAATCGAGATGCCCGACGACTGGGAAGGGCACCCGCAGCGCAAGGACTATCCGCTCGGCGGGGTGCCGGTCGAGTACCACGGAGCCACCATCGCACCGCCCGATCAGCGGAGGTCCTACAGCTAGTGACAACGCAGCCAGCACATCCTCAGACCGTTCTCATGGCCGGCGGCCAGGATTGGGACGAGATCGTCACCGCCGCATCGCAAGCCACCGACGAGCGAATAGTCGTCAACATGGGCCCCCAGCATCCGTCCACCCATGGCGTGCTGCGTCTGATCTTGGAGATCGAGGGCGAGACGGTCACCGAAGTGCGCTGCGGTATCGGGTATCTGCACACCGGCATCGAGAAGAATGTGGAGTACCGGACCTGGACGCAAGGTGTCACCTTCGTGACCCGAATGGACTATCTGTCCCCGTTCTTCAACGAGACCGCGTACTGCCTGGGAGTTGAGAAACTGCTGGACATCACCGACGAAATCCCCGAGCGTGCGAGCGTGATTCGGGTGCTGATGATGGAACTCAATCGCATCTCCTCACACCTGGTCGCACTTGCCACCGGTGGCATGGAACTCGGGGCGATGACCGCGATGTTCCTCGGTTTCCGTGAACGCGAAATGATCCTGAAGGTCTTCGAGGCGATTACCGGTCTGCGTATGAACCATGCCTATGTCAGACCCGGCGGGCTCGCCCAGGATCTGCCCGACGGCGCCGAACAAGAGATTCGGGACCTGCTCAAGATCCTGCCCGGCAGGTTGCACGACATGGAAAACCTGTTGAACGAGAACTACATCTGGAAGGCGCGCACCCAGGGCATCGGATACCTGGACCTCACCGGATGCATGGCGTTGGGCATCACGGGTCCGGTACTGCGCGCCACCGGCCTTGCGCACGACCTGCGGCGTGCGCAACCGTACTGCGGCTACGAGAACTACGACTTCGACGTCGTCACTCACGATGATGGTGACTCATACGGCCGGTATCTGATCCGGGTCAAGGAGATGCACGAGTCCATCAAGATCGCACAGCAGTGTGTCGAACGATTGCGGCCGGGGCCAGTCATGGTGGACGACAAGAAAATTGCCTGGCCCGCCGACCTGGCCTCGGGCCCAGATGGTTTGGGCAACTCGCCCAAACACATCGCCAAGATCATGGGCACCTCGATGGAGGGATTGATCCACCACTTCAAGCTGGTCACCGAGGGAGTGCGGGTGCCGGCGGGTCAGGTGTATGTCGCCGTCGAGTCGCCGCGCGGTGAGCTCGGCGTCCACATGGTCAGTGACGGCGGAACCCGGCCCTATCGCGTGCACTTCCGCGACCCGTCGTTCACAAATCTGCAGTCCGTCTCCGCGATGTGCGAGGGAGGCATGGTGGCGGATCTGATCGCCGCGGTGGCGAGCATCGACCCGGTGATGGGGGGAGTGGACAGGTGACGGAGATCTTCGTGGAGCTCGGCAGTCGCCCACCCGAGGACGAGGGCCGATTCTCGGGGCGCAAGAACTATCCACCGGAGGTGGTTTCGCGGTTGTCCATAGACGCCAAGGAAATCCTCGACCGCTATCCGAGCCACCGCTCCGCATTACTGCCGCTGCTGCATCTCGTACAGTCCGAGGACGGATACGTGACGATGGCGGGCATCGGATTCTGTGCCGATCAGGTGGGATTGACCCCGGCCGAGGTGACGGCGGTGGCGAGTTTCTACTCGATGTACCGACGCGGACCCACCGGTGACTATTTGGTCGGAGTCTGTACCAATACGCTGTGTGCGGTGCTCGGCGGTGATGCGATCCTGGCGCGGTTGGTCGACGAACTCGATGTGCAACCCGGCGGTACCACCGGGGACGGCAAGGTCACACTCGAACATGTCGAGTGCAACGCCGCCTGTGACTATGCGCCGGTGCTGATGGTCAATTGGGAGTTCTTCGATAACCAAACCCCAGATAGTGCAGTTGATCTCGTGGAGGCACTGCGCGGTGGCCGTGTGCCCGAGCCCCGCCGCGGCGCGGCGCCGTGCACGTTCAAACAGACCGCCCGGATCTTGGCCGGGTTCGCCGACGACCGTCCCGATGCGGTGGCCGCGGCGCAGGCGGGTGCCCCGACATTGGCGGGATTGCGATTGGCTCGGGATGCACAGCGGAACGTGCGAACCGACGCGACGAGGTCGGCAGAGGAGATGGAGCCGTGACATCGACGATTCTGACTCCGGTCCTGTCCGAGCACTGGGACGAGGGCGACTCCTGGACCCTCGAGGGGTATCTGCGTCACGCGGGCTACGAGGGCCTGCGCCGCGCACTGGACATGGAACCGGACGCGGCGATCGCCATGATCAAGGACGCGGGGCTACGTGGGCGTGGCGGAGCGGGGTTTCCGACGGGCACCAAGTGGTCCTTCATCCCACAGGGTGACGGCAGGCCGCACTACCTGGTGGTGAACGCCGACGAATCCGAACCCGGCACCTGCAAGGACATTCCGCTGATGTTGGCGACTCCGCATACCCTCGTCGAGGGCATCGTCATCGCGGCGTATGCGATCCGGGCCTCGCACGCCTTCATCTACGTTCGCGGTGAGGTCATCTCGGTGATCAGACGATTGCAGACCGCGGTCGCGCAGGCCTATGAGGCCGGATACCTGGGCCGCAACATCCTGGACAGCGGTTTCGATCTGGAACTGGTGGTGCACGCCGGTGCCGGTGCCTACATCTGCGGGGAAGAGACCGCACTGTTGGACTCGCTGGAAGGGCGACGCGGCCAGCCGCGGCTACGTCCGCCGTTCCCGGCCGTCGCGGGTCTGTATGCCAGCCCGACCGTGGTCAATAACGTCGAGTCCATCGCGAGTGTCCCGGCCATCGTGCGGCGTGGTGTCGAATGGTTCCGCACGATGGGGTCGGAGAAATCGCCGGGATTCACTCTCTACTCCTTGTCCGGACACGTACGCAGACCCGGACAGTACGAGGCTCCGCTCGGGGTGACGCTGCGGCAGCTCCTAGAATTGGCCGGGGGTATACGCGACGGACACGGGCTCAAGTTCTGGACGCCCGGTGGCTCGTCGACACCGTTGTTCACCGCAGAACACCTGGATGTCCCACTCGATTACGAGGGCGTCAGCGCCGCCGGATCGATGCTGGGTACCAAGGCTTTACAGATATTCGACGACACCACCTGCGTGGTGCGCGCGGTGCTGCGGTGGACCGAGTTCTATGCGCACGAATCTTGCGGCAAGTGCACACCGTGTCGGGAAGGCACCTACTGGTTGGTGCGCATCCTGGCGCGACTCGAATCCGGTGAGGGGACCGCCGAGGACCTCGACAAACTTCTGGATATCTCGGACATCGTGCTGGGCAAGTCCTTCTGTGCACTCGGTGACGGCGCCGCGAGTCCGATCATGTCCTCGCTCAAGTACTTCCGCGGAGAATACGAGGCTCACCTGGAGAAGGGGTGTCCCTTTGACGCGGCGGCCAGCACCGTCTTCGCGGAGGAAAACCGATGACCGCCACAGAGCCGGCTCTCAACACCGAGTTCGTCACCGTCAACATCGACGGAACCGACATCTCGGTGCCCAGGGGCACGTTGGTGATCCGGGCCGCAGAACTCATCGGTATACAGATACCCAGGTTCTGCGATCACCCACTGCTCGATCCGGTGGGTGCGTGCCGCCAGTGTCTGGTCGAGGTGGAGGGGCAGCGTAAGCCGCTCGCGGCGTGCACCACCACCGTCACCGACGAGATGGTGGTGCACACCCAGGTGACATCTGAAGCGGCGCAGAAGGCGCAGAGCGGCGTGATGGAACTGCTGCTGATCAACCATCCACTCGACTGTCCGGTTTGCGATAAGGGCGGAGAGTGTCCATTGCAGAACCAGGCGATGTCGACGGGGCGAGCCGAGACCCGTTTCACCGAGGCCAAGCGCACGTTTCCCAAGCCGATTCCGCTGTCCACCGAGGTGCTGCTGGACAGGGAGCGTTGTGTGCTGTGCGCCCGTTGCACCCGGTTCTCCCAGCAGGTGGCCGGCGATCCGTTCATCGAGCTGTTGGAACGCGGCGCGCTACAGCAGGTGGGCATCGCCGGTGACGAACCCTTCGAGTCGTACTTCTCCGGCAATACCGTGCAGATCTGCCCGGTGGGGGCGCTGACCGGCGCCGCTTACCGATTCCGCGCTCGCCCGTTCGATCTGGTGTCCTCGCCCAGCGTCTGCGAGCACTGCGCCAGTGGATGCGCGCAGCGGACCGACCACCGAAGAGGAAAGGTGTTGCGGCGCCTTGCCGGTGATGATCCGGAAGTCAACGAGGAATGGAACTGCGATAAGGGACGCTGGGCGTTCACCTACGCCACCGCGGGGGACCGCATCACCGACCCGCTGATTCGTAACGAGTCCGGAGACTTGGTGCAGGCATCCTGGCCGCAGGCACTGGAAGCCGCCGCAAAGGGTTTGGCCGGTGCCGGCGCAAACGCCGGAGTGTTGACCGGGGGGCGGCTCACCGTCGAGGATTCCTACGCGTACGTCAAATTCGCCCGTATGGCGTTGGGCACCAACAATATAGACTTCCGGGCTCGCGCGCACAGCGTTGAGGAGGCGGCGTTCCTCGGTTCGGCTGTTGCCGGGCGTGGGATGACGCAGACGTACGCGGCGCTGGAATCGGCGCCGATGGTCCTGTTGGCGGGATTCGAGCCGGAGGAGGAATCTCCCATCGTGTTCCTGCGTTTGCGCAAGGCGGTGCGCATACGGGGAATGAAGGTGCTCACCATCGCGCCCTTCGCAAGCCGCGGGTCCACGAAGCTCTCCGCCGACGTGATTGCCACCGTTCCCGGCGCTGAGTCGGAAACCATTGCAGAACTGTCAAATTCCGAACTATTGCGTCAGCCGGGCGCGGTGATCATGGTAGGAGAGCGGCTGGCGTCCACGCCCGGTGCCCTGTCTGCCGCGGCCCAGCTGGCATTCACGACAGGTGCCACGCTGGTATGGATTCCGCGCAGGGCGGGCGAACGCGGTGCATTGGAAGCCGGGGCGCTGCCAAGACTGCTCCCCGGCGCGCACCCGGTATCCGACAGCGCGGCACGCCGCATCATCGCGGAAAAGTGGGGTGTGATCGCGCTTCCGGACCTGCCCGGTCTTGACGCCGCCGCCATGCTGGATCCGGGAAGCGGCTTGGGTGCCTTCCTCGTCGGTGGCGTCGAGCTGGACGATCTGCCGTACCCCGCCGCAGCGGCCGGTGCGCTCCAGGCCGCATTCGTGGTCAGCCTCGAGATGCGCCATGGGGCAGTCACGGAGCTTGCCGATGTCGTGCTCCCGGTGGCGGCGGTCGCCGAGAAGTCGGGCAGTTTCGTGAATTGGGAAGGCAGGCTGAGGCCTTTCGACACCGCACTGGATGCCAGTGATGCCCTCGATGATCTCAGAGTGCTGGCCGCTCTGGCTCGGCGGATGGATCGTCCGATTGGCCTGAGCCGTGGAAGCGAGGCACTCGCCGAGCTCGCGGATATCGGCCCCTGGGAGGGCGTGCGGGAGACTCCGGGGGCCGTAAGGGCGACGGCCAGGCCGCAGCCCGAAGCGGGGGAGGCGGTGCTGGCCTCATGGCGGATGCTCCTCGATGCCGGTCGGTTGCAGGATGGGGAGCAGTATCTGGCAGGCACCGCGCATCCGGCTCAGGTGCGACTTTCGGAAGCGACCGCCAACGAAATCGGCGCCGCGGAGGGTGAATCGGTGACCGTGCGCAGTATGTCGGAGTCGATTCCGGGGGCCATCACCTTGCCGCTGCAGATAACCGAGATGCCGGACAGGGTGGTGTGGTTACCCATGCGTTCGGCGGGTTCGGAGGTTCACCGGCAACTCGGTCCGGCGCTGGGACACGTGGTGCGAATCGAGGTTGCGCTATGACCGGAAAAGCTGATCTGTCGATGTTCGGGATTGATCCGCTCTGGCTTGTCCTGGTGAAATGCGTTGCGGTGTTCGCATTTTTGGTCCTCACCGTGCTCGTCGCGATTCTGGTCGAACGCAAGGTACTGGCCTGGATGCAGCGTCGGATAGGCCCCAACCGGGTGGGCCCGTTCGGTCTGCTGCAGAGCCTTGCCGATGGCGTCAAACTTGCCCTCAAGGAGGGCCTGACGCCAGCGGGAGTGGACAAGCCGATCTATCTGCTCGCGCCCATCATCTCGGTGGTGCCGGCGATTGTCGCCTACGCGGTTATCCCGTTCGGGCCTGTGGTGTCGGTCCTTGGTCACCGCACGCCACTGCAGCTCACCGACCTGCCCGTGGCGATTCTCTTTGTACTTGCGGTTACTTCGGTCGGTGTGTACGGGATCGTGTTGGGAGGCTGGGCATCCGGGTCTACCTACCCGCTGTTGGGTGGATTGAGGTCTTCCGCGCAGGTCATCTCCTACGAGATCGCGATGGGTCTCACGTTCGCGGCAGTGTTCCTACTCGCGGGAACGATGTCGACGTCGGGGATCGTGGCGTCGCAAGCCGGCCGCTGGTACGTCTTTCTGCTGTTGCCGTCGTTCCTGGTGTACGTCACCGCGATGGTGGGGGAGACGAACCGGGCACCCTTCGACCTGCCCGAGGCCGAGGGAGAACTGGTCGGTGGCTTCCACACCGAATACTCCTCGCTGCGCTTCGCCATGTTCATGCTCGCCGAATACATCAACATGGCAACTGTTTCTGGGCTGGCTGCCACCATGTTCTTGGGAGGCTGGCATGCCCCGTGGCCACTGAGCCTCGTCGATGGCGCAAATACCTCGTGGTGGCCGGTGCTGTGGTTCGTGGCCAAGGTGTGGGGCTTTATGTTCCTGTTCATGTGGCTGCGTGCCACGCTGCCCAGACTGCGCTATGACCAGTTCATGCGATTGGGCTGGGAGATCCTGATCCCGGTGGCATTGGTATGGATCGTCATTGTCGGCATGGTGCAAGCCATGGCGCTCTACGGACACGGAAACCCATCGATCATCCTCGGGATCACCGGATTGGTGGTCTCGGTCGGCGCCATCGCCTTGGTGGGCGTCCTCTCCCGGCGAACGGAAATACCAAAACCCTTGTTGTCTAACAATTTCGATCCGATGGCGGGCGGATTCCCGGTGCCGCCACTGCCGGGTCAGCACGTTGGTACCGCCCCACATCCGACCAGAAAGCAAGACGCACATGCCTGATCTTTTGCGACGTTCGGCGGATGCCATGGCCGGGTTCTGGGTGACGTTCTCGTCCATGTTCAAGAAGCCGCTCACCGAGCAGTACCCCGAGAAGAAGCAGCCCACCGCGCCGCGCTACCACGGGCGACACCAGCTCAACAGGTACTCGGATGGGCTGGAAAAATGCATTGGCTGTGAGCTGTGTGCGTGGGCGTGTCCTGCCGACGCCATATTCGTTGAGGGCGCGGACAATTCTGAGCAGGAGCGGTTTTCGCCGGGCGAACGGTACGGCCGGGTCTATCAGATCAACTACCTGCGGTGCATCGGCTGCGGATTATGCATCGAGGCGTGCCCCACACGGGCGCTCACCATGACCAACGACTACGAGATGGCCGACGACAACCGGGCCGACCTCATCTACGGCAAGGACAAGCTGCTGGCGCCGCTGCAGCCGGGTATGGCGCCACCACCGCATGCGATGTATCCCGGCACCACGGACACCGACTACTACCTGGGCAACCTGCCGAGGGCCGGAGGGGAAGCCAGGTGAGTTTCGATGTCGTGGCCGCCCACGCGGCAGTGCTTGCGGCCGAGGGCTTGTCGCGCACTCCGACGTGGGAAGGAGTGACATTCTGGGTGCTCGGCACTGTCGCGGTCGTCGGTGCGCTCGGGGTGATCGCCGCGCCCAAGGCCGTGTACTCGGCGATCTTCCTGGCGATGACGATGGTCATCCTGGCGGTGTTCTTCGTGGCCCAGGGCGCGCTGTTCCTGG
Source organism: Mycobacteroides chelonae (assembly GCA_014204435.1). Lineage (GTDB taxonomy): Bacteria > Actinomycetota > Actinomycetes > Mycobacteriales > Mycobacteriaceae > Mycobacterium > Mycobacterium chelonae_A. The sequence continues at coordinate 81,755 of JACHLF010000011.1, read as the reverse complement.
GTGTGGCTCAGGTGGTGGTGTACACCGGTGCGGTCATGATGCTGTTCCTGTTCGTGCTGATGTTCGTGGGCGTGGATTCCTCGGACTCACTGGTGGAGACCCTGCCCGGACAGCGGGTGGGCGCCGTGGCGGCGGGGCTGGGATTCGGGATACTCGCCGTCGCCGGCATCGGAAATGCTTCCACCACGGCGTTCGTCGGACTGGACCAAGCCAACAGCCGAGGAAACGTCGAAGGTTTAGCCGAGCGCATCTTCATCGATTATCTCTGGGCGTTCGAGTTGACCGGAGCACTGTTGATCACCGCGACGATCGGTGCGATGGTGCTGGCGCACCGCGAGAAACTGGGCCACACCGGCGGTCAGCGCGAATTGGTCATTCGACGGTTCCAGCAGGGAGACCGCGCCACTCCGCTGCCGAATCCCGGTGTATACGCCCGTCACAACGCTGTCGATGTTCCCGCGCTGCTTCCCGACGGATCGTTCTCGGCGTTGTCGGTCAGCGGTGTGCTCACCCCTCGAGACATGGAGGCGCGGTGAACCCCGATAACTATCTCTATCTGGCCGCACTCATCTTCACCATCGGCGCTGCGGGCGTGATGTTGCGCCGCAACGCGATAGTTGTCTTCATGAGCGTGGAACTCATGCTCAACGCTGCCAACCTGGCGTTCGTCACCTTCGCCCGCATGCACGGGAACCTCGACGGGCAGGTCATCGCATTCTTCACCATGGTTGTCGCGGCCACGGAAGTGGTTGTGGGGCTGGGGATCATCATGACCATCTTCCGCACCCGCAGGTCGGCTTCGGTCGATGACGCCGATTTGTTGAAGTTCTAGGGAAGAAAGGAAAGCCGCCCGTGACATGGCTCATGCCGGCGCTACCCCTCGCGGGTGCGGCCGTACTCCTGCTCGTCGGTCGTCGCGGGGACGCGTGGGGGCACCTACTGGGTTGCGCGACATCCCTGGCATCCTTCCTCGTCGCCGTCCTCTCATTCCTCGCCATGCTCGGCCGCTCCGGCACCGAACGGGCAGTACACGAAACGCTTTTCAGCTGGGTTCCGGTTGGATCGCTGCACGTCGATTTCGGGTTGACCCTCGATCAGCTGTCCGTGTGCTTCGCGCTGCTGATCACGGGTGTGGGCTCCCTCATCCACATCTACTCGATCGGCTACATGGCACACGATTCTGGCCGGCGCCGCTTCTTCGGCTACGTGAACCTCTTCCTGGCGGCCATGTTGTTGCTGGTTCTCGCCGACAACTTTCTCGGTTTGTACGTGGGCTGGGAAGGTGTCGGCCTGGCGTCCTACCTACTGATCGGCTTCTGGTATCAGAAGCCGTCGGCAGCGGCCGCGGCGAAAAAGGCCTTCATCGTCAACCGGGTAGGCGATATGGGGTTGGCGCTGGCCATGATGCTGATGTTCGCGACATTCGGCTCGGTCGGCTTTGCGCAGGTGCTGGGGTCGGCGGGCGCTGCCGGTGAGAGTCGTGACACCGCAATCGGATTGGCTCTGCTACTGGCGGCCTGCGGAAAGTCGGCTCAGGTGCCGCTGCAGTCCTGGCTTGGGGACGCGATGGAGGGCCCCACCCCGGTCTCGGCACTCATCCACGCGGCCACCATGGTGACCGCGGGTGTCTACCTGATCACCCGGTCCGGGCCGATCTTCGAACGCGCCCCCTCTGCCCAGGCGGCGGTGGTGCTCGTCGGCGCCGTCACTCTGCTCTTCGGGGCGATCATCGGGTGCGCCAAGGACGACATCAAGAAGACTCTCGCCGCGAGCACGATGTCGCAGATCGGGTACATGGTGCTGGCGGCCGGGCTGGGGCCCGCCGGGTATGCGGTAGCGATCATGCATCTGCTGACACACGGTTTCTTCAAGGCGGGGCTGTTCCTCGGTGCGGGATCGGTCATGCACGGCATGAACGACGAGACCGACATGCGTCGTTACGGCGGACTGCGTACGGTCATGCCGATAACCTTCGTCACCTTCGGGCTCGGATACCTTGCCATCATCGGTGTTCCGCCGTTCGCGGGTTTCTACTCGAAGGACAAGATCATCGAGGTCGCTTTCGGGCACGGTGGCGCGGGAGGTCTTCTGCTGGGGACGGTGGCGCTGCTGGGGGCCGGGATCACCGCGTTCTACATGACCCGGGTCATGCTTCTCACCTTCTTCGGCAAGCGCCGTTGGCGTGAAGACGCGCATCCACACGAGTCTCCGTCGGTGATGACATGGCCGATGATGGTGCTCGCCGTCGGTTCGGTGGGCGCGGGCTTTGTCCTGAGCTTCGGCGGGGCTCTGCAGAATTGGCTGGAGCCTGTTGTCGGCGCGCATCACGGTGAGCCACCCGTTCCGGCATGGGTGATCAGCGCGGTCACCGTCACGGTGGTGCTCTGCGGAGTCGGTGTCGCCTCTCGGATGTACCGCACCGATGTTCCCGAGACGGCGCCGCAGGGTTCACGGCTCACCGTCGCCGCACGTCGCGATCTTTATGGTGATGCCGTCAACGAAGCGGTGTTCATGCGTCCCGGACAAAGACTCACCCGTGGACTGGTTCTCGCCGACAACCGCGCCGTCGACGGTCTCGTCAACGGTGTGGCCTCCACACTCGGCGCGGTCTCGGGGCGGGTGCGGCAGATGCAGACCGGTCATGTGCGCTCGTACGCGTTGTCCATGTGCGTCGGCGCGGCCCTGGTGGTCGCGGTGTTGATGGCAGTGAGGTGGTGAGTGTCGTGGGTGCGGTGACAGCTCTGTGGCTCATTCCCTTGGCGGGCGCCGCCGGGGTGCTGCTGATACCGACGCACCAGCGCACGTTGGCGAAATCGGCCGCCCTGGGTGCGGCGGTGCTCGCGCTGATCGTCGCGATCGGACTGGCGGTCGCGTTCGACCCCTCCGGTCCGCAGTATCAGTTCGTCGAATCGGTCTCCTGGATACCGGCCTTCGGGATGAAGTACGCAGTGGGTCTCGACGGGATTGGCCTGGCATTGGTGCTGCTGACCACGGGCCTTCTTCCCATTTTGTTGGTGGCTGGGTGGAACGACGGCGCCGAGGCCCCCGGCTACGGCAATCGTCCGGTGGCGCACCGCTACGTGGCGCTGATCCTGGTCGTGGAATCCATGGTGCTGCTGTCCTTCTCGGCCCTGGATGTGCTGCTGTTCTACATCTTCTTCGAGGCCATGCTGATCCCGATGTACTTCCTGATCGGAGGATTCGGAAGCATGCACTCCGACGCCACGCAGCGTTCGCGGGCGGCGGTGAAGTTCTTGATGTACAACCTGTTCGGCGGCCTGATCATGCTGGCGGCGGTCATCGGGCTGTATGTGGTCACCGCACGTGGCCACGCCGGTACCTTCGACCTGCGGGACATCGCTGAACTGGTCGCCACCGGCGCGCTCGACATCGATCCAGGCGCGGCTAAGGCACTCTTTGTGGGATTCATGTTCGCGTTCGCGGTCAAGGCACCGCTGTGGCCTCTGCACACTTGGTTGCCCGACGCCGCCGTGCACGCCACCCCGGCCAGCGCGGTGCTTATGATGGCGATCGTCGACAAGGTAGGCACCTTCGCGATGCTGCGGTATTGCATCCAGCTGTTCCCCGATGCCAGTAGGTATTTCACCCCCGTCATCATCACGCTGGCGGTCATCGGCATCATTTACGGCGCCATCGTGGCAATCGGTCAGGTCGATGTGATGCGTCTGATCGCCTACACCTCGATATCGCACTTCGGCTTCATCATCCTGGGCATCTTCGCGATGACAAATCAGGGGCAGTCTGGTTCGACGCTGTACATGGTCAATCACGGAATCTCAACGGCGGCGCTGATGTTGGTTGCGGGATTTCTGTTATCCCGCAGGGGCTCTCGACTCATCGCGACATACGGGGGAGTGCAGAAGGTAGCGCCGGTGCTCGCCGGATCTTTCTTGGTGGCGGGTCTAGCCACGCTATCGTTGCCCGGATTGGCGCCTTTTATCAGTGAATTCCTGGTACTGGTGGGAACATTCACTCGTTATCCGGTAGCTGCGGCGTGCACGGTGATCGCGTTGGTGTTGGCGGCGATCTACGTGCTGTGGATGTATCAGCGCATGATGACCGGACCGTTGGCTCCGGGAAACGAGAGTATTGGCGATTTGACGCGCCGTGAGCTGACTGTGGTGGCGCCGCTGGTCGCGCTGCTGCTGGTGTTGGGTATCTATCCCAAGCCGCTGCTGGATATCGTGAATCCGGCCGTCGAGCAGACGTTACGTACGGTCAACGAGAAGGATCCTCCGCCCGCGGTGGCCGATGTCGCCCTGCGACATGGCGAGAGTGAGGGCCGATGACCGAGATCGGGATACTGCCTGCCCCGTCGATCGCCTACGGTGCGCTCTCGCCCATGCTGATCATGTTCGGGGTGGCGGTGGTATCGGTACTCGTGGAGGCGTTCGTGCCGCGACGCCATCGGCTCACGACCCAACTGGCATTGGCGGTGGGCGGAATCCTCGGCGCCTTTGTGGCCGTCCTGGTATTGGGCGGTTCACGCCGGGTGGTGATGAACGGTGCGGTGGCGATCGACGGTCCCACGCTCTACCTGCAAGGGCTCATGCTGGTGGCCTCCGGGTTGGCGTTGGCGGTCATGGCGCAACGCAGGACAGCCGTGGCCGTCCCGAGTGCGGTAGGCGGCGGAGTCGGCAGCGGCCTGGATGCCTTCGCCGTCCAGGCATCCAGCGTCCCCGGAAGCGAACTGGAACGGGTGCTGAACCGCACCGGCATCACGCAGACGGAGATCTTCCCGCTGACACTGTTCGCGATCGCGGGCATGATGCTGTTCCCGGCCTGCAACGATCTGCTCACCATGTTTGTTGCGCTGGAGGTGGTTTCGCTGCCGTTGTACGTGATGTGTGCGCTGGCGCGACGCCGGCGGCTGCTGTCTCAGGAATCGGCACTCAAGTACTTCCTGCTCGGTGCGTTCTCGTCGGCGTTCTTCTTGTTCGGGTCGGCGTTCGTATACGGATACGCGGGGACCGTCGAACTCGACGCCGTCGCTCGGGCGATCGGTGCCAATGCGGGGGAGCGTGCCTTCCTGCTGCTGGGCGCGGCCATGCTGTCGGTGGGCTTGCTGTTCAAGGTGGGGGCAGTGCCCTTCCATTTCTGGGTCCCGGACGTGTACCAGGGGGCACCGACCCCGGTGACCGCGTTCATGGCGGCCACTACCAAGATCGCGGCCTTCGGAGCGCTGCTTCGGGTTTTGTATGTCGCGCTGCCGGGGATCACCGCCGAGTTGCGGCCGGTGCTGTGGGCGGTGGCGATCGCCACCATGTTGATCGGATCGATCGGTGCCGTAACGCAGACCGACGTCAAACGCATGCTGGCTTATTCCGCCGTGGCACATACCGGGTTCCTGCTGACGGGTGTGGCCGCCGCCAATGATCGGGGTGTGTCGTCGACGCTGTTCTATTTGGCCGCATATGGTTTCAGCACCGTAGGGGCTTTCGCCATCGCCGGACTGGTGCGCTCCGGTAACGCAGATGACGGCTCTGATGGCGACTTCGACGACGATGACGAGGTGACCGAGCTGAGGCGGTGGGCCGGAATCGGCCGCAGTTCGCCGGTGTTGGGCATCGTGTTCGCACTGTTTTTGCTGGCGTTCGCGGGTATCCCGTTGACGAGCGGATTCGTCAGCAAGTTCGCTGTCTTTGAGGCTGCCGCGTCCGGTGGCGCGGTGCCCCTGGTGGTGGTGGGCGTCGTGTGCAGTGCGATCGCGGCGTATTTCTACGTACGCGTCATCGTGCTGATGTTCTTTGCCGACCCGGTGGAGGACGCCGGGGTGCTGCGGATGCCCGGACCCGCGGTGACGATATCGATCGGAGTGAGTGCACTCGTCACCGTTGTGCTCGGTGTGCTGCCCCAGCCGCTGCTCGATCTTGTCGGGAATCTCGCCGACTTCGTCAGGTGAGGGCGGTCACCGTTCACCGGCTTTGACACGCCTTGGATCCAACCGGAACTCGGGGTGTCGACACCCGCCGTGGCCTGGTTGTCACCACCTGTGGCGTGTCCATTTACCAGTGAGTAACCTACGGGACCGTAGGCTATTGGTATCGTGGGCGCGGAAGGAGGCCGATGGCGATCACGGACATCTCGACATTCGCACATCTCACAAGCGAGGACGTCGAGAACCTGGCCGTCGAGCTCGACGGGCTCCGGCGTGAAATCGAGGAGTCGCGCGGTGCGCGCGACGCCCGATATATCCGCCGCACCATCGCCGCGCAGCGCGCCCTGGAACTGACCGGCCGCGTGCTGCTGGCGGCGAGCAAGAAGCGCTCGGCGTGGTGGGCCGGAACGGTGACTCTGGCCGTCGCCAAGATCATCGAGAACATGGAGATCAGTCACAACGTCCTGCACGGGCAGTGGGACTGGATGAATGATCCCGAGATCCATTCCTCGACCTGGGAGTGGGACATGGCGGGCGCCGCGAAGCATTGGCGCATCACGCACAACGTGGCCCACCACAAGTACACCAACATTCTGGATCTGGACGACGACGTCGGCTACGGCTTGCTGCGGGTGACCCGCGATGAGCCGTGGACGACCCGAAACCTGTTCAACATCCCCTTCAATTTCATGCTGGCTGCGGGCTTCGAATGGGGAATTGCCTTACAGCACTTGGAACTTCGGAAGATCTGGAGTAGGGAAACGCGCGAGGCCACTAAGCAGCGGTTGCGGGAGCTGGTCATGTCGGCGGGTTCGCAGGTACTCAAGGACTACGCCGCCTTTCCGGCGATCACCGCGCTGTCTCCCGGCGCGACCTTCCGGTCGACCCTGACCGCCAATGCAGCGGCCAATTTGCTCCGGAACTTTTGGTCGAATGCCGTGATCTTCTGCGGGCACTTTCCCGACGGTGCCGAGAAGTTCACCGTGACCGACATGGAGAACGAGACGCGCGGCCAGTGGTACCTGCGCCAGCTGCTGGGCAGCGCGAATTTCGATGCCGGGCCGACCATGCGACTGATGAGTGGCAACCTGTGTCATCAGATCGAACATCACCTGTATCCGGATCTGCCGAGCAACCGATTGCACGAGATCTCGTTGCGGGTGCGGGAGATCTGCGAGCGCTACGACCTGCCCTACACCACCGGCTCGATGCTGTTCCAGTACGCGAAGACCTGGCGCACCATTGCCAAACTCTCACTGCCGGAACGATTCCTGCGGGCCACCGCTGACAACGCGCCCGAAACCCGTAGTGAGCGCATGTTCGTGGTCTTGGAACCGCGATCGACCGATTCGAATTCGGTGCCACGGCGCGGACTCAAGACCGCTATCGCCATGGTTCGCGAGCGCCGCCGCCACAAAGTCACGGTCTGACCTCTCGCAGGGCGGGCCGTCACCGCCGTGGCCGTTGCCCAGCTACATCGACCGGTCGTGCCCGCCGTGGAGATCTTGATGATTCCGCCACGGAGGGCGACAGAACGCGATATGTAGTGAGGTGTGACCACGTATCTAGACGCGCCTCGACTGAGGGAAGTGACCCGCGAAGGGGGCCTCGCCCCGGGTTCCGTGGAGAAGCCCACTCGGTCGCTGACCGGCTTCCTGTCGATGACAGTGGACACGTTTGTCGCGATGCTGCGTCGCCCGCCTGCCGTGCGCGAGTTCTTTCGCCAGGCGGGATCGATAGCCAGGGTGTCGGTCCTGCCGATGTGCATGGTGGCGATACCGCTTGCCGTGCTGATTGTGCTTGTCCTGGAAGCCCTGGTGTTCGGCCCTACGGGATTCCCGACACACGCGGTACTGGTGGCGGCCGCCGCGGGTGCGACGGTGGTGTTCGCCGAGGCTGATTCGGAGCGAATACAACAGGAGATCGATGCCATGCGCGGACGGGGCGCGGACGTCACGCACGCGTTTATCGTCCCGCGTGTGCTCGCCACGGCCGTTGCGGCAGTGCCGTTGGCGTTCATAGCCGTTGGAGCAGCAGGTGTCTACTTCTTCTCCGCTTTCGGCAAGCACACTCCGTTGAGCCTGTTCGTCGGAAACCTGGCGCAACTGCTGAGTCCGTCCAATGTCCTCATTGTGGTCCTCGAAGCCGCAGCCCTGGGGCTCATTGCGGGCCTCATCGCCTGCTACCGGGGACTCTCCGCACTCAGTGGCCCGGACGCCTAGATCCATCCGGCCACATCCTCCGCTGGCGCCTCGCGGTCAGCGCGGTCGCCAGGCGAAACACCGGTGCGACCAGACTGGCAGCGCGTAGTCCGACTTTCTGGAGATCGCGATTGCGTACCAGGGGTCCGAGTCCGGCAAGCTGCGCGGCGCCGTAGAGCATGTCCCAGTCGGTGTCGATGTGTGTGATCTTGAAGTCCTCGGTCAGGGTATAGCGTTCAATACCAATGAATTTCAGGCAAGGCCCTGTTCCCTTGAGCTTGGCTTCGGTGTTGGGTTCGACGGTCTGACCTATCATTCGGCCGATACCCCGCCACGGGATGGTCACCCGCCACTCGTCTTGGAAGTAGTCCCAGTAGGGCAGTGACCGGTTGGTGCCGTCTTGTGGTGGAGAAGGCGAAGTCGGGAAAGTGGAGATTCTTGGCGAATCCCTCGGTGCTGCTGCCAACGGACACCGATGAGAACACCCGCGAATTCGCGACCAGGTATCTGTTACCGCTCATGCGCGCCGCCCGCTAGGGCGTGACCGCGCGGAAGGCAGACTTCGTATCCTGTACAGGTGGCGACAGTCTTGACGGTGAATGTGGGGGAGCTGGGGTCGAATCCTGCCGGTGGGCCGATACCTACCGGGATCGACAAGCGTCCCACGGATCTGGCGATCGCCGTCAGTGTACCCGCCGGGGGCGGCGGCAGTGGGCTAGCGGGCGACGCCATCGGCGATCACAGTGTGCATGGCGGCGATGACCAAGCCGTGTATGCCTATGCCCGGGAAGATCTCGACTGGTGGCAGGGAGAACTGACCGAAGACCTGAGCAATGGTCAGTTCGGCGAGAACCTCACCACTCGTGATGTCGACGTGACCGGTGCGCGGATCGGCGAGCGGTGGCATGTCGGCACCGACGGGCTCGTCCTGGAGGTCTCGTCACCGCGGATACCGTGCCGGACGTTCGCGGCCTGGCTCGATCGTCGAGGGTGGGTGAAAGATTTTACTGTACAAGCGATTCCGGGTGCGTATCTGCGGGTTGTTTCGCCCGGCGCGGTGCGTCGGGGTGATTCCATCACCATTCGCAACCGACCGGATCACGAGGTGACCGTCGGAATGGCATTCCGCGCTTTGACGTGTGAGCCGGATTTGCTTCCCCGGCTGCTCGACGTGCCAGCACTACCGGAGCACATCAGGGAGACCGTGCGGCGCAGGAGCGGCACGAAGTAGGGCTCTATCGCCGTTGGACCAAGACCGTCTGCGCACTGGATCCGATGTAGCCCTGCCGGTCGAAGATCTCCGCGGTGGTGACCCCGACTCCGTCGGGTCCGACCGACATGCGGGCGCGCACCCCGAACTCGTCACCCTGGGGAATCCGGTGTGCGTGCATCACGGTGTCGGTGTTCATGTAAACGAATCGCAACGGGTTGAGTGTTGCGCCTATCCCGTTGGCCGAGTCGATCACCGACGCCAGGCGTTGCCACGGGGTGGTTGGTTCGGTATCGACAATGTGCACGTGTGGCCGCATCCACACCACCTGCGGTTCCCCGGCTGGTACCGAATACCATTGAAAATCGACGGATTTCGAGTAGTTGGACCCCTCGAAGCCGAAGGCCGGCGGCGTCGGGCCCCGCGGGTACTCGGGCAGCGGCGGGTATCGGTCGCTGGCCTTGTCGGCCGTCACCGATGTGGCCAACAGCCACGCGCTGGCCCGCGCAACGGCGCGATATCCGCCGCTGGCGTGTGCCTCCATCTCGGCGACGGCGAGCGCGATCCGGCGGCCGGGACGTTCGATCCACGCCCGTACTCGTACCGGTTCCAGTGGCACCGGCCCGAGGATGTCGAGTGCGACGCGGCCGATCCGCAGGCTTTCACGTGGCTCGGGCAGTTCTTCGATTGCCTTGAGTAGCAAGGCCATCGGGGGGGATCCGTGCTGGAGATTCGGTCCCCAGCCGCTGGCGGTCAGGTCGGTGGACTCGAACACCTGGAACTCGCCGTCGGCATCCAGTCGTCGGTAGTAGCAGCCCGTCAGGTCCAATGTCATGCGGCATCTCCCGAGATAGCGGTCGCGGCGTCTTCGATATCCGCGTCGGCGACACCGTAGTCGGCGGGCCAACCCGGGTAGGGGGGCGGTGTGCCGCCGAATGCGGGGCATAACGATTGATGGGCGCACCAATTACATAACCGGGACGGGTTGGGGCGGAAATCGCCGGTGGCGCCGAGCTTTTGAATGGTCCGCCAGATCGCCATGAGCGTCTTCTCGAACTTGAGGAGCTCGGCTTCATCCGGTGAGTAGTCCAAGACCTCGCCATCGGATAGGTACAGCAGTCGCAGCCGCCGCGGCACCACGCCGCGGGTGCGATACAGCGCGACGGCGTAGAACTTCATCTGAAACAAGGCCTTGGCCTCGAAGAGGGCGCGAGGTGCGCGGCCGGTCTTGTAATCCACGAGTCGCATCGCGCCCCCGGGGGCTATGTCGATGCGGTCGATGAATCCGCGCAGCATCGTGCCATCGGAGAGTTCGACCTCGACGCGCTCTTCGCAGCTGTCGGGATCGAATCGGGTGGGGTCTTCCAGCTGGTAGTAGCCCAACAGCAGGTCACGTGCCTCGTCGAGGAGCCGCGGAAGGTGCTCGGTCTCGACCACCTCGGCCAGTTCGGGATTGGATTCGACGAGCCGCTCCCATGCGGGCCGCACCAGCCCCACCGCGGTGGCGTATTCGCGCTCGATCGCAGGCCGGGCGTACAAATCCTCCAGGGCGGCGTGCACCAGGCTGCCGCGCACCTGTGCGGTGGACGGTGGCTCGGGGAGTCGGTCGATGGCGCGAAACCGGTACAGCAGTGGGCACTGCTTGAAGTCGCTGGCACGAGAAGGGGACAGCGCAGGACGGCGCGCCGGCCGCTCCTGCGTGGGTTCCTTCATGGTTGGCAGCCTAGGCACCGTGCCCGACAGGTGCCGACGCCACGCCGCGCACAAACCCGGCGGAGGTTGTTCAACACATGTCACAAGTCGTCCCCAAAATATCCGTACTGCAAGTAACGCGCATCTCCACGTCGGATACGGGCAACGATGCCCTGCCTGGGAGGAACCGCAGTGACCACGGCAAAGTATCGAAGATCCCAGGTTGCCGCACCGACGATTGACACCTCACTGGCCGAGGGTGAGTCTGGCCGAGCAATGGACGGCTAGCTGGTGGTGTGGGACCCGAGTGAGTCGAGCTATCTGGTGGCGCAGGTGGTCACGCATCCCGATGCCGGAGCTGCATAGTCCTCTCGAGATTCACCTATCTCTAACCTACCGTCTCGTAACTTACGGTACCGTAGGTTAGAGATCGCGGTCAGGCCGCACAGAGAGGTGGATGAGATGGTGACTGGCCTACAAACACGACTACTCACCGAGCTGGAGCCCGTTGTCGAGGCCAATCTCGAGCGGCACCTCGGGGCCGCGCGGCCTTGGGCGCCACACGATTACGTGCCCTGGAGCAGGGGCCGGGACTTCGCCTTCCTCGGGGGCGAGGACTGGAAACCGGAGGACAGCCCGCTCGATCCGGTCGCCCAGGCTGCGCTGGTCGTCAATCTGTTGACCGAGGACAATCTGCCGTCCTATCACCGTGAGATCGCGACCAGGTTCGGCCGAGATGGGGCATGGGGGACATGGGTGGGCCAATGGACCGCAGAAGAAGGGCGGCACAGCATCGCCCTTCGCGACTATCTGGTCGTTACCCGCGGTGTCGATCCGGGCAGTCTGGAAGCAATGCGTATGGCGCATACGGTGGCCGGCTACGACTCGGGGGACAAGACGCCCCTGGAGGCGTTGGCGTACGTGTCGTTTCAGGAGCTGGCCACGCGCATATCGCATCGCAACACGGGTAAGGCCTCGGGCTGCCCGATCGCCGATCAGCTGTTGGCGCGGGTGGCGCTGGACGAGAACCTACACATGATCTTCTACCGCAATCTGATGGCAGCGGCACTGGATATCGAGCCCGATGCCGCGATGCAGGCGATCTGCAAGGAGATCGTCGGATTCGCGATGCCGGGTATGGGAATGGAAGGTTTTGCCCAGAACGCCATCGCCATTGCCAAGGCCGGGATCTACGACCTGCGGATCCATCACGACGACGTCCTGCAGCCCATCCTGCGCTTCTGGCGCGTGTTCGATCGGGCCGATATCGGCCCCGACGGCGAGCAGGCTCGTGAAACCCTCGCGAAATTCCTTGCCGCCGTTGACGAACGCGCCAAGTACTACGAGGAGAAGGCTGCCGCGCGCATGACGCAGCGCGCGGCACTGGCCTAACTCGACGCGCTGTTGCCCGCTCGGCGGGTGGATCGCTGTTGACCGCGCCCGCCGCGCCGCGGCGTCCGGGCCGGACGGCCCTCGCCGGATTCGGTGTGCTTGCGCACCCGGCGGCCGGGCCGCTGCTTGGCCGCGGCGGGAGCCGAAGGCTTCTGGGCCGGAGCAGGTTTCACATAGGGTGCGACCTCGCCGACGAGGCTGGTGACCTCGGCCGAGTCGGCCGTCACCTGACGCGGAGTGGCCTTGATGGCCGCCTTGCGCAGCAGCGCGTCGACATCGCGGCGCTGTTCGGGCAGGACGAGCGTCACGACGTCACCCGTGCCGCCGGCGCGTGCCGTCCGCCCCGACCGGTGCAGGTATGCCTTGTGTTCGGCGGGCGGATCGACGTGCACGACCAAGGCAACATCGTCGACATGGACCCCGCGGGCGGCGACATCGGTGGCCACCAGCACTCGGGCCTCGCCGTTGGCGAAAGCGGCCAGGTTGCGGTCGCGTGCCCCCTGGGAGAGGTTGCCGTGCAAGTCAACCGACGGAATACCCGACTTGGTGAGCTGCTGAGCAAGGCGCTTGGCGTGATGCTTGGTGCGCATGAACAGAATTCGGCGCCCGGTGCCGGAGGCCAGGGTGTTGATGAGATCGCGCTTGGCGTCCGGCCCCGACACGGTGAACACATGGTGTGTCATCGCGGCGACGGGAGAGTCGACGGGATCAACCGAATGCTCGGCGGGGGAGTGCAGGAATCTCTTGACCAACTTGTCGACATCGTTGTCCAGGGTGGCCGAGAACAGCAGGCGCTGACCGGAACTCGGTGTCGCGGCCAGCAAGCGGGTAACAACCGGCAGGAATCCGAGGTCGGCCATGTGATCGGCCTCGTCCAGGACGCTGATGTCCACGCCGTCCAGCGTCAGATGACGCTGCTTGAGTAGATCCTCCAGGCGGCCGGGGCATGCCACCACGATGTCCACGCCGGCCTTGAGTGCCTGGACCTGTCGGTGCTGCGACACCCCACCGAAGATGGTGGTGACCTTCATCCGGTAGGCGGAGGCCAATGGTTCTATGACGGCGCTGATCTGGGTGGCCAGCTCGCGGGTAGGGGCCAGCACGAGTGCGCGTGGACGTCCCGGCACCCGAACGCCCTCGGCGACACGAGCGACCACGGGGATGGAGAAGGCGAGGGTCTTTCCGCTACCGGTCTTGCCGCGCGCCAGGACATCGCGACCGGCGAGGGTGTCGGGCAGGGTGGCGGCCTGAATGGGGAAGGGCGCCTCGATACCGCCTTGCGTCAGTACATTGACGAGGGCGTTGGGCACACCGAGTGATGCGAATGTGGTTGTGGATGTTGAAGACACAGCAGTAATACGCCTTTCGAGGCTTAGATAAATGGCGAGATTGCCGACGGGCAAAATCGATCGCCGTGAGAAAAGCCTGAAATCAGCGGGGCTGACGAAGAATGATCTACGACGCGTGCGCACAGTTGCGCTTACTCGCAATAGTACGGGCAGCATGCCCCTAGAGCTAAATCGTGTGTGCCGAAACACAATGAGGCTTCCGCTGCTCACCTGCGAAACCCGCCCCCTTCGCGTCGGGCGGTGCGCACCTGGCAAGGTGAGCGCATGTCTCGAACCGGACCGTTCCTCGTCGGCGACCGCGTGCAACTGACCGACGTCAAGGGTCGCCACTACACGATGGTGCTCGAGCCCGGTAAGGAGTTCCACACTCATCGTGGAGCCATTGCCCATGACGGGGTGATCGGCATTCCCGAGGGCAGTGTCGTGAAGTCGACCAACGGCGACCAGTTCTTGGTGCTCCGTCCTTTGCTGCTCGATTACGTGTTGTCGATGCCGCGCGGCGCGCAGGTGATCTACCCCAAGGACGCCGCGCAGATCGTGCACGACGGTGACATCTTCCCGGGCGCGCGAGTGCTGGAGGCGGGCGCAGGATCAGGCGCGCTCACCTGCTCGCTGTTGCGCGCGGTGGGGCCACAGGGATCGGTGATCTCTTATGAGATTCGTGAGGATCACGCCGAGCACGCTGTGCGTAACGTCACAACATTCTTCGGGGAGCGGCCTGGTAACTGGGAGCTGGTTCTCGGCGATCTCGCCGAGCGGCCCGCCGATGCTGGCGGCGTCGACCGGGTGGTTCTCGACATGCTTGCTCCCTGGGAGACTTTGCCTGCGGTAGCCGAATCGTTGGTGCCCGGCGGCGTGCTGATCGTCTACGTCGCCACCGTCACCCAGCTGTCGCGGGTAGTCGAGGCGTTGCGCGAACAGCAATGCTGGACCGAGCCCCGATCCTGGGAGACGATGCAGCGCGGCTGGAACGTGGTGGGACTGGCGGTGCGCCCGGAGCACAGCATGCGCGGCCACACCGCATTCCTGGTCAGCGCTCGCCGCCTCGCGCCGGGCACGATCACCCCGACACCACTGCGGCGTAAGCGCCTACCGAGCTAGCTTCTGCGGCTACGGCGTGGGTGTGGGGGCCGGCGCCTCGGAGGCAGGGGCACCGGGGGAAGGCGCCTCACTGGGTGCTCCGGTACCCGCGAGTGAGGTGCCGGTCTTGAGCAGCAGGTCGGAGGTTCGCTTCGAGAGCTTCCATCCCGTGCCCTCGGGCGAGAACGACATGGGGACCGCGAAGCCGCCCATCTTGGGGCTGGGGCTGTTGATGGTGACGACGGCCTCGACATCGCCCTGAGTCTCCGTCGACCACTTGGGGTCCTTCACGGTGAACGACAGCGGCGAGAATCCGGCATCACCGATGGCCTTGGTGAATTTGTCCAGCTGATCGGGAGCGGCGCCTTGGACGGATGCGACCTTCTCGGTGCCCGGCAGGTTGGGGTCGGCGAGGCGGTTGAGGACATCGGTCAGCACCGCCGGATCGGGTAGCGGATTTTCGGGGCTCGCCGCAGCGACGGCCGAGGACGCGGGCGGCGTTATCGAGGAGCTCGCCGGATTGGCCTTGTCGCTGGAACCGGTGCAGGCGGTCAGCGCGAGAACGACCGCTCCGGCGGAGATGGCGACAAGGTGGGCGGCAAGGCGGTGACGGGCCATGATCCAGGTGACTCCCATTCGGCGTATCGGCTCAGTCATTCGGTCAAGTGCGGTGACGATATCGGCGAGTGAGGCTATGGAGATCGTCCAACCCTCCTCGCTTACGTCTACCTTCCAGACTTACCGGACGCCGCCTGAATCAGCGAAATGGCCGAGGCCTTGCTGATCTTCCAGCCGTCCTGGTTCACGAAGTTGATCTTCGTTGTGTAGGCCTGGGTCTTGGGTCCGGTGATGGTGACCGCGGCCGCGGCGGTGCCCGGCGCGGCCGATTTGACGTCGGACACCGTGAAAGCGAGGGGCAGGAAACCGTCACGGTTCGCGTTCTTGAAGGCGCGGTCGGCGTAAAGGGCCTCTCCGGCGCCGATTCCGCCCTCGACCAGACCGCCCTTGGCAAGGGCCGACACGCCCGGATCGGCGAGCGAATACAGCAAACCGCTGAGTTCGTGGGAGCTGGGTGCCGCGTCGGCCGGCTCGGCGGGCACATCCCCAGGGGCATCCCAGGAGGTCGGGACGATGCCAGAGGCCGTCACTGTCGTTGCTGTCGGACCAGGAAAGCTGGCTGTCGGTATGGCCGAGCCAACCGCTGCCACCGCCAGTAAACCCAGCATGGCGACCACTGACACACCGGTTCGTGAGCTCACGGTTGTCCTTTCGATCGACCTGAATGTGACGAACGCTAACAGCGTAGACGTCACAGCCAACGGATAGACCCCGCACGGGCGGCCAATCGCCGGTAGCGTTGAAGCATCCACCGCACCAATTCTCGGTGTGGGAAAGGAGGACATCATGAGTGAGTCGGAGCGTTCTGAGGCGTTCGGCACACCGGATGCCGCCGAAGTGGAGCGGCTACGCCGAGAGATTGCGGCGCTTCGCGAACAGCTGGAAGACGGTGCGGCACGCGGGTCCGGTGATACCGGTCGGCTACGCGACCTGAACCAGCTCGAGGCCCGTATCGACTCCCTGAACGCGCGGAACGCCAAGCTGATGGACACCCTCAAAGAGGCTCGTCAGCAGCTCCTGGCGCTGCGTGAGGAGGTCGACCGGCTAGGACAGCCGCCGAGCGGTTACGGCGTGCTGCTGGCCGTGCAGTCCGACGAGACGGTGGACGTGTTCACCTCGGGCCGCAAAATGCGGGTGACCTGCTCTCCCAACATCGAGACCAGCGAGTTGCGCCGCGGGCAGACCGTTCGTCTCAACGAGGCGCTCACCGTCGTCGAGGCGGGCAACTTCGAATCTGTCGGCGAGATCAGCACCTTGCGTGAGGTGCTTGACGACGGTCACCGAGCGCTCGTGGTGGGGCATGCCGATGAGGAACGCATCGTTTGGTTGGCCGATCCGCTGATCGCGCCCGACCTTTCCGACGTCTCCGAAGATGCCGACGGAGCGGACCTGAAGCCACGGAAACTGCGGCCGGGTGACTCGTTGCTGGTCGACACCAAGGCCGGGTATGCCTTCGAGCGGATCCCGAAGGCTGAGGTCGAAGACCTGGTGCTCGAAGAGGTTCCGGATGTCAGCTACAGCGATATCGGCGGTTTGACTCGGCAGATCGAGCAGATCCGTGATGCCGTCGAACTGCCGTTCTTGCACAAGGACCTCTATCGGGAGTACTCGTTGCGCCCACCCAAGGGCGTGCTGCTGTACGGGCCGCCCGGATGCGGAAAGACGCTCATCGCCAAGGCCGTCGCCAACTCGCTGGCGAAGAAAATGGCCGAGCTGCGCGGCGACGACTCACGCGAGGCGAAGTCCTACTTCCTGAACATCAAGGGCCCGGAGCTGCTCAACAAGTTCGTCGGTGAGACCGAGCGGCACATCCGCTTGATCTTCCAGCGGGCCCGCGAGAAGGCCTCGGACGGCACGCCAGTCATCGTGTTCTTCGATGAGATGGACTCGATCTTCCGCACGCGCGGCACCGGTGTCAGCTCCGACGTGGAGACCACGGTGGTGCCGCAGCTGCTCTCGGAGATCGACGGTGTCGAGGGTCTGGAGAACGTCATCGTGATCGGTGCCTCCAACCGCGAGGACATGATCGATCCGGCGATCCTGCGGCCCGGCCGCCTGGACGTCAAAATCAAGATCGAGCGACCGGATGCCGAATCGGCGCAGGACATCTTCTCCAAGTACCTGACCGAGAAGCTGCCGGTGCACTCCGAGGATCTTGCCGAGTTCGGCGGCGACCGCGGGCTGACCATCAAGGCGATGATCGAGAAGGTCGTCGACCGGATGTATGCCGAGATCGACGACAACCGTTTCCTGGAAGTCACCTACGCCAACGGCGACAAGGAAGTCATGTACTTCAAGGACTTCAACTCCGGTGCCATGATCCAGAATGTCGTGGACCGTGCGAAGAAGAACGCCATCAAGTCGGTGCTGGAAACCGGCCAGAAGGGCCTGCGGATCCAGCACTTATTGGATTCCATCGTGGATGAGTTCGCAGAGAACGAGGACCTGCCCAACACCACCAACCCGGATGACTGGGCACGGATCTCGGGTAAGAAGGGCGAGCGGATCGTCTACATCCGCACCCTGGTCACCGGCAAGAGTTCCAGCGCATCGCGTGCGATTGACACCGAATCAAGCCTGGGTCAGTACCTGTAGACAGGTCGCGTCGTCGGCACAGTTCACCCGCGTACTCGGCGGTCTCAGCCGTGCCTGCCTGTTTTGTTTTGCTGTTTGGGTTGGGTGCGTTTCAGCAGACGGCACCTACAGGAGGATGGCAAGGTATTTCTCCGATACCGGGATGCGGTTCGGGTGGCGCGGGTGGCGCGGGTGGTGTTGGGCACGGGGTGCCGCCGTCAGGACCGTGCCCGTCGGCGTCTATACACCCCGGTTCGGTTGGTCGGACGGTGCTCGGACGGCTTGTTTGCGTGGGCGTGCTACTGAGGTTGGGCACGCTAGTCGAAGGGGAAACATTCGATATCGATGAGTGGGTACTCGGATGGGGAGTATCGCGGCTCGTGGCGCATGCAGAGACGAATACCATCACAGCGGGGATCGCAATGCCCGCGACAAACGTTTCAGCCTTCATGGTCATGCGTTACAAGCTACTACTGTGCGCGTCGCAATCACGAGCCGTTGCCGATGTCGCGTCCGATCTGGGCGAGACATGCCTTCCTTCAGGGATACATCAAGAAGATACGTCGACGAACCGTGTTCCCCGGTGGTATTTCGGGCGTATCTTGAACCAGTTGGGCGGTAGTTTCGTGTAACCGTCGGAGGTGTGTCATGGCGGACGGCCGCATGAAGTCCGACCCGCTTCGCGTCAACGGTTCATCGGACTTGATGCGAGCTTTTTACGACGAGTATGCGCGTCCGGTGCATCGCTATGTCATGTATCTGACCCACGATTCGGCGCTGGCGGAGGACATTGTGCAGGAGGTGCTGTTACGTGCCTGGCGGCATCCAACGCTGGTCAATCAAACGGAGGGATCGGCGCGCGCCTGGCTATTCACGGTCGCCCACAATCTGGTGCGCGATAACGCACGTAGCTCGCGCTACCGCAGTGAAATAGCCACCGCCGAGACCCCCGAATTGACTTCCCCGGATCAGGTGGATGCCACGCTGGATGCGTGGCTGGTCGCCGAGGCGCTGCGCTCGCTGTCCACCGATCATCGGGCAGTCATCCTGCGCGCGTACTACCGCGGGAGTTCGGTCGCCGACATATCCGCTGAGCTGGGCGTGCCCGAGGGTACCGTCAAGTCACGCCTTCACTACGGTGTGCGCGCGCTTCGGTTGTCGCTGCAGGAAATGGGGGTGACGCGATGACTGTCGAACATGTCTATGCCGATTGGGACGCCGCCTACGTGCTGGGCGCGTTGTCGTCGACCCAACGGCGTGAATACGAACAACATCTGGTCGACTGCGCGAGCTGCCAGCGTGCGCTGTCCGAGGTGACCGCGATGCCCGGTCTGCTCTCCAAGGTAGACCGCGACTACGCCGAGAAGATGGAACTTGAGGACCCGCCGGCGTTGGCCAAGCCCGCCACCAGCTGCCCGGTGCAGGCGTTGTGGCCCAAGTTGCAGGCGCGGTGGCGGCGGCAGAGCGCGGTGCGCCGGCTCGCGTATGTGGGTGCGGTCACGGTGGCCGCCGCCGTCGCGCTGACGGTTTCACTGGTGCCGCCGCCGTGGTACCACCAGCCCGCGCCGATGATCGTCGCGGCGGGTTCGCTGCCCTCGGGTGAACACTGGCAGCCGATGCGTCAGGTGACACCGTCGCCGATCAGTGCGCAGGTGGCACTCATCGGCGACGGTGCAGGCACCCGCATCGAGATGTGGTGCAGCTATCCGGCGTATGGAGACGACACCGATGACTCGGCGGCGCCGTATGCGCTTCGGATCGGCACCCGCGCCGGTGGGAACATCATCGCCGGCTCGTGGACCGCCAAGCCCGGTTCGACGATGATGACGTCGACGACTGTTCCGATGGCTCAGGACCAGATCGAGAGCGTCCAGGTGATCGACAACCACGGCGACGCCACGGCGCTGGTGTTCCTCGAACTGCGTCGCTGAGGTCCTCCCGTACTAGGATCGGGGGCTTTGACGTGCGCATATCGCGATTACCTGAAACTCGATTCATGTTGTGCCATCACATGATTGAGATGAATCGATCACTTTTTCTGGTGGATTGTTGAACCCGTCACGTATGACAGTCGTGTACTAGTCATGACCACGCCGATATGTGCCGGGAACGGGAACATGCGAGTGGTTGACTGGCTCGCCCTGGAGCTGCGTCGCCACGGTGTCGATTTCGTCTTCGGAGTCGATGGCGCCAACATCGAGGACCTTTACGATGCCGTGCACTACACGCCGGGCATCCAGGCGATCGTCGCCAAACACGAGTTCTCGGCGGGCACCATGGCCGACGGGTATGCGCGCGCCACCTCACGGATGAGTGTGGTGGCTACGACGTCGGGTGGTGGCGCCGTCAATCTCGTTCCTGCACTTGCCGAATCATATGCAAGCCGGGTGCCGGTGCTGGCGATCGTGGGCCAGCCGCCCCGTCCCTTGGAAGGCAGAGGCGCGTTTCAGGATGGAAGTGGACGGGCCGGAAGCATGGACCTTCAGGCCGTCTTCCGTCCCGTCTCTGGATACTGCGTGCGCGTGGAACGTCCCGGGGAAATCGCGGAGGCGCTTGCGCAGGCCCTGGCCGCGATGCGGGATGACCTGCCTGCGGTTCTCTTGATCCCCAAGGATGTTCAACAGGCGTATCTGGCCGCCGTGCCGCCGCCACAGGACCGGCCCGAACGCCGCCGGGCCGTGCCCGCGCAGCTTGCCGACTTCGCGCAGCTTCTGGCCGATACCCCCGGTCGGATCTTGGTGGTCGCGGGGCCCGAGGTGGCTCGGCACGACGTCCGTGGCGAGCTGTCGGACCTCGTCGATCGTCTCGACGCCTTTGTCGCGGTATCGCCGGACGCCAAAGACGCCGTGGACGGCGAGGATCCGCGACTGCTGGGCGTCATCGGAGTCATGGGACATCCGGCGGTGGAAAAGGTGCTGCGCCACGGTGCGACGTGTGTGTGCATCGGAACCACCATGCCGGCGATGACGCGAGGGGGCGTCGACTTTTCCGGGACGCCGGTCCTGTCCATCGGTTCGGTGACGCCGCATATCGAGTCCCGTCACCTGCAGACTAATGACCTGGCATCGACCCTGGCCGGGCTTGCCGCCGTCCTGCCTGCGCGCGTGGACGCCCCTGACAGCGAAACACTCTATGCACCAGCTTATCTCGAACCGCCTTCCCAGGACATCGACGGAGTCCGGTACCACGAGGGGATGCACGTTCTAGACCGGGCTATTCCCGACGAGTCGGACATCTTCGTGGATGCCGGCAACACCGGGGCGGCCGCCGTGCACTATGTGGGTGCCCGGCGTCAGGGGCGCTATGTCGTGGCACTCGGGATGGGCGGCATGGGATATGCCTTCGGCGCCGGCATCGGTTGCGCGTTCGCTCGGGCCGGCCGCACCGTGGTGATCGCGGGAGACGGCGCATTCTTCATGCATGGCATGGAGATTCACACCGCCATCGAGCACCGGCTGCCGGTGACATTCGTCATCGTCAACAACAACGCACACGCCATGTGCGTCACACGCGAACAGCTCTACTACGGGGGAAATTACAGCTTCAACCGCTTCTCGCCCTCGCATATCGCGTCCGGCCTGGCCGCGATGTTCCCGGGTTTGATGTGCCATTCGGCCGCCACCGTTGCCGATTTCGAGGCCTCCATGCTCGACGCGATGGCTCACAACGGCCCCGCGGTGGTGGAGGTCATCTGCTCCACCGACGAGATACCGCCCTTCGCCCCGTTTCTGTCATCCGAGATCCCTAAGGAGAAGACGCATGACCGACACGATTTCCGAAACCACCAAAGCTTTGCCCGCGCTTAGCGATATCGCCGCGGCCGCCGGCACCGAGGATGCGCTTCCTGGAGTGCACCGCATCGAGACCTCACCACGTGAGAAGGCGACGCCGATCATCATGGACATGATGCGGTCGGTGTACCCGCACGATCAGGTGTTCGGGCCGTTCTGCACTGTTCAGGAGTATGTGGACTGCCCGCCCGATGAATTGCATCGCTATCTGTCGGACACGCGCTGCCTGGAGGAATGGACGTACAGTCTGCGTGGCTTCGAGGAGACCGATGAGCCGGGCCTGTGGGTTGCCCACGACCGCCTGGGATCTGACACGCTGATCTACACCCGGACCGAATCGAACCCCAAATCCGGGACCGTGGACTACCACTGTGCCTGGGATCAGGGCGATCACCTGTGGATGATTTACCTCATGCGGGTGGTCGACGCGCAGGTGGTGCTCAACAAGCCGGGCTCGGTTGTGCTGTGGACCAATTGCCATCACCCGTTCTATGACGAGAATCCCTATCCGGAAACCGCTCCACCGCAACGTAAACCGTGGGTCGGGGACTTCTGGGACATGTTCGGTGCGGGCCACCTGTTGGAGCTGCTGAACCTGAAGGCCATCGCCGAATACCGCTACAGCCACGGGTTGCCGATTGTTCCGGAGTGGATGAAATGACCGTCAGCATCTTTGACATCTCCAGTTATCTTCCGGAGAACCGGGTCAGCGCTGACTACTTCGCGCAGTACGCGAAGGACGACGATCTGGCCGAGAACGCCATGTTCCGTAGTCCGGCCTATCGGCATCACATCGCGGCCGATGAGACGGCTGTCGACATGGCCGAGCGTGCGGTGGCTGGTTTGCGGGAGCGCCACGGAGAGGCTGTGCTCGATGAGGTCGACATTCTGCTGACCCACACCCAACTGCCAGACCTGCCGTTTGTGGGCTGCGGTGGGGAGGTGGCCAACCGGTTGCAGATCCGACCTGAGTGGATCCTGGACGTGCACAACGGTGGCTGTGTGTCGTTCGTGCTGATGCTCAAACTTGCCCGGCAGATGATGGCCTCGTCGAGCGCGCGTTCCGCACTGATCGTGAACATGCAGAACGCGGCGGGACAGATCTTCGTGCAGGAGCAGGTGCGGTCCACCGCACAGGCGTCGATACCGGGAGACGGTGCTACCGCGGCGTTGATCACCCGTGACGGAGGTTCGCCGGTACTGGGCATCGAGACCCGCAACTTCGGTGAGTATGCCGGCGACATGACCTACGCGGTGACGCCTCATCGCAAGTATTGGGAGGCCGGATCCGGGCAGGGGCGGGTGGCCTTCACCGAGCACAAGATCAGCAAGGTGCTGGCCCGCGGTAACCGGATGGTGCCGGAGGTGGCGCTTGCCGTGTGCGATCGGATCGGGGTTGCTTCGACAGACCTGGACGCATTGGTGACCAATCAGCCCAACCGGATCTTCCTGCGGAACTGGCGCGATGCCCTACAGCTGCCCAAGGAGAAGCATCCGGACACCTTCGACGAATGCGGCAACCTGTTCGGGGTGGGCATTCCGCACACGCTCGACCAGGCAATCTCTGAGGGGCAGGTTCGGGCCGGCGACACCGTGATGCTGGCGGGATTCGCCCATGCCGGTGACTATGCGGCTGCGGCCGCGGTGCGATGGGGAGGGAGGGGTCAGTGACGGTGAGTCCGCTCCGATTGGCATTGAACGAAAATCCCTATCGTCCATTGCCGTCGGTGCGCGATGCGCTCAGGCACGACATCGCGGAGGTGAATCGATATCCCGAGTTTCTGCCCGTCGTGCTGCCGCGATTGATCGCCGAGCGGGTGGGCATGACACCCGAGGAGGTGGTGGTGGGAGTCGGGGCCACCGGGGTCGCGTTGCAGGTGCTGCAGGCCCTGTGCCGGCCCGGCGATTCGTTGGTCTTCGCGCATCCGACCTTTGACGGGTACCCGATACTGGCCGACATAGCCGGGCTGATCCAGGTTCCGATTCCACTGGCGGACAACGGTATGACCGATCTCGATGAGTTGTTGGGTGCGGCGTACGACGCCGAGGCGGCCGCCGTGGTGCTGTGCCGACCACATAATCCGACCGGAACGCTGATACCGGCGGAGCAGGTTTACGAATTTGTCCGTCAAGCACCGCCGACTAGCGTGGTCATCCTTGATGAGGCCTACATCGAATTCGTGGATCCCGATGCTCATCTGGACATACCGCGCTTGATCGCGAAGCATCCCAACCTGGTTGTGTTGCGTACTTTTTCGAAGGCATACGGCTTGGCCGGGTTGCGGATCGGCTATGGATTGGCCGCTCCCGCGGTGTGCGGCGTGATCCGTCGCTATCAGCTCCCCTTTGGCATGAACCGGGCCGCGGCGGTCGCGGTGGCGGCGTCCTACGTGGCCGAGGACGAGCTGCGGCTCCGGGTCGATTCGATTGTCTACGAACGTGATCAGCTCCGGAAACGGCTCGCTCAGACGGATGCCCGCATTCCGCAGTCGCACGCCAATTTCGTGTATCTGCCGGCGCGCGGCGACGGCGCGCCGTGGATGTCCCTGCTGGGAACGGGTGACGTAGTCGCCAAGGAGTATCCGGACGGCGGCGTCAGGCTCACGGTCGGCGATCCACGCGAGATGGCGATCGTCGCACGGCGGCTGCTGGAGGTGGATGAACTCGATGAAGGCACAGCACCTCAGCTGAGTAGGCCTGCGTCATAGACTGGTTGGCCGCGGCGACCCATCCCCCCGATTGCCGGCCCCGAAACGGCAAGGACCGCCGCGGTCAACCCCAACTTCTCAGAACGCGTAGCGGTGATACTGCGCCATGTATCGAAGCGTCGGCGATAGTGATATCGCCTTGTCCAGCAGCCGATACGCCGTCTTGGTTCGTTGGAAGGTCTCCGAATCGCACGGCGACTCCCACTCCAGCAGCTGCAGCCTGGACAGGAAGGCGCGGGCCCAGTTGTCGAAATGCGCCGAGCGTGTGGTGACAGCGTGGGGCGGCCGGCGGTGATGGTCGTCGTGGACCAGTCATAGTCGATGCGGTGGGCGATATCGCGGGCCAGCCGGTCTCCGAGGATCGGTGTGGGCAGATCAGCGTCGAGCGCCTTGGCGTACAACGTCGCCAGCATGGTCTGCGGGGCTCCGCTGGGGTCGACATGAATCTTCTCGGGTTAGCTCATGAAACCCGACGCTAACGCGGATTTTGAGGCGCGCAGAGCACTCTGAACAGTCCCCGGCGTCGTGTTCAGCCCCGCCTCTCTAGGCTGAACGTCATGCAACGGATCATCGGTACAGAGGTCGAGTACGGCATTTCGTCGCCCACGGACCCCGCCGCCAATCCGATCTTGACCTCCACGCAGGCGGTGCTGGCATATGCCGCGGCAACGGGGATTCAGCGGGCCAAGCGCACCCGCTGGGACTACGAGGTCGAGTCGCCGCTGCGCGATGCCCGTGGATTCGACCTGGGGCGTACTACCGGCCCGGCTCCAATCGTCGATGCCGATGAGATCGGGGCGGCCAACATGATTCTCACCAATGGCGCCCGGCTCTACGTCGATCACGCGCACCCGGAGTACTCGGCCCCCGAATGCACAAACCCGCTGGACGCCGTCATCTGGGACAAGGCGGGAGAGCGCGTCATGGAGGCCGCCGCCCGCCACGTCGCCAGCGTGCCCGGCGCCGCACGGCTGCAGCTGTACAAGAACAACATCGATGGAAAGGGTGCCTCTTACGGCACCCACGAGAACTACCTGATGGACCGCCAGACGCCGTTCTCCTCGGTCATCGCGGGCCTGACCCCGTTCTTCGTGTCGCGCCAGGTCGTCACCGGTTCCGGCCGGGTGGGTATCGGGCCCTCGGGCGACGACGCGGGATTCCAGCTTTCCCAGCGTGCCGACTACATCGAGGTGGAGGTGGGCCTGGAAACCACCCTCAAGCGCGGCATCATCAACACCCGAGACGAACCGCACGCCGACGCTGACAAGTACCGCCGGCTGCACGTCATCATCGGCGACGCCAACCTCGCCGAAACCTCGACATTCCTCAAGGTGGGCACCACCTCGCTGGTGCTCGACCTGATCGAATCCGGCGCGGATCTATCGGACCTGCAGCTGGCTCGACCGGTGCATGCGGTGCATGTGATCAGTCGTGATCCGTTGCTGCGGGCGACGGTGGCGCTCGCGGACGGTCGGGAGCTGACGGGCCTTGCGCTGCAACGTATTTACTTGGATAGGGTGGCGGAGCTGGTCGCCTCTCGCGATCCGGACCCGCAGGCCGACCACGTCTTGCAGGTCTGGGCCAAGGTGCTCGATCTACTGGAACGCGACCCGATGGAGTGTGCGGACCTGCTGGACTGGCCCGCCAAGCTGCGGTTGTTGGAAGGATTCCGGCAGCGCGAAAATCTGAGCTGGTCGGCACCGCGGCTACACCTGGTTGACCTGCAGTACTCCGATGTCCGCCTCGACAAGGGCCTCTACAACCGGCTCGTGGCCCGGGGCTCTATGCAGCGGATGGTCACCGAGCAGCAGGTGCTGGACGCGGTGACTCGGCCTCCTTCGGACACCCGGGCCTACTTCCGCGGCGAGTGCCTGCGCCGGTTCGGTGCGGACATCGCCGCCGCGAGCTGGGACTCAGTGATATTCGACCTGGGCGGGGATTCGCTTGTCAGGATTCCAACGCTGGAGCCGCTGCGTGGCAGCAAGAGCCATGTGGGCTCTCTGCTGGACTCGGTGGATTCGGCTGCTGAGCTGGTCGATCAGCTCACCACATAGCGGGTTGGGCGACGCACACTTGTGAAACGTCACCTCGTCGGCGCTGCCCGGTAGGCTGAACGGAACCGACCTAGAGTCAGGAGGCAGCGATGGCGCAGGAACAGACCAAGCGCGGTGGTGGTGGAGACGAGGATGACGTCACCGACCTGGGAGGACCGGCCGGGCAGGAGCGCCGCGAAAAGCTGGCGGAGGACACTGACGATCTGCTCGACGAGATCGATGACGTGTTGGAAGAGAACGCCGAGGACTTCGTGCGGGCATACGTCCAAAAGGGTGGCCAGTGATCTGGCGCGATGACTCGATCGCGCCCCGGCAGTTCACCCGACACTCGCACCTTTCCTCCTTCTCGGAGTACCTGAGGATCCAGGCTCCGGAGCTCCTTCCGGCGCTCGGAAAGGCGAATGGTGACGTGATCTCCAGCCTGCCGCACGGGACGACCATCGTGGCGCTCACCTATCGCGGAGGGGTGCTGATCGCCGGTGACCGGCGCGCGACCCAAGGCAATTACATTGCCAACCGCGATATCGACAAGGTACAAATCACCGATAACTACTCGGCCACCGGCATCGCCGGAACCGCCGCCATCGCTGTCGAATTCGCACGGTTGTACGCGGTCGAGCTGGAGCACTACGAGAAGCTCGAAGGCGTGCCCCTGACCTTCAACGGCAAGGCCAACCGTCTTTCGGCGCTGGTGCGCGGCAACCTTGCGGCAGCCATGCAGGGCTTGGTGGCGGTGCCGCTGTTGGTGGGTTACGACATCGACGACCCGAACGGCGAAACCGCAGGGCGCATCGTGTCTTTCGATGTTGCCGGTGGTTGGCATGTCGAGAGTGACGGCTATCAGGCGGTGGGCTCGGGCTCGGTGTTCGCGAAGTCGTCGATCAAGAAGCTTTACAAGTCCGGTGGCGACGCGCTGAGCGCGCTGTCGGTGGCCGTGGAGTCGCTGTACGACGCGGCCGAGGACGATTCGGCAACGGGCGGGCCGGATCTGGTGCGCCGGGTGTTCCCGACGGCGATTCGTATCGATTCCGGCGGAGCGATTCGCGTGCCCGAGGCCGATATCGAAAGCATTGCGCGCGAGGTCATCGAGAAGCGGACCGAAGCGGCCGAAAGTGGTGATCCCTCATGACCTTTCCGTATTACGCCTCGGTCGAGCAGCTCATGCGCGACCGTTCGGAGCTGGCGCGCAAGGGAATCAGCCGTGGCCGGTCGGTCGTGGCGCTGACCTACGCCGACGGAGTGCTGTTCGTCGCCGAGAATCCGTCCAACTCGCTACAGAAGGTCAGCGAGGTCTACGATCGGGTGGGTTTTGCGGCCGTCGGAAAGTTCAACGAGTTCGACCGCTTGCGCCGTGGCGGCATCCAGTGGGCCGACATGCGCGGCTACGCCTACGATCGCCGCGACGTGAGCGGACGGCAGCTGGCCAATATCTATGCCGAGGCGCTCGGCACCATCTTCAACGAGCAGGCCAAGCCCTACGAGGTGGAGCTGTGCGTGGGGGAGGTGGCCCACCATGGTCGCGACACCGAACCGGTGCTGTACCGGATCACCTACGACGGGTCGATCGCGGATGAGCCGCATTGGGTGGTCATGGGTGGCAACACCGAGCCGGTGATCAACTCGCTCAAGGAGAGCTACGCCGAGGGTGCCACGCTCAAGGATGCGGTCGGTTTCGCGGTGAAGGCACTGCAGGCCGGGACGGCCGGCACCAATGGCTCCGAGGGCCGGGCGCTGGGCGGACTGGAGGTGGCGGTGCTGGAACAGAGCCGTCCCCGCAGGGCCTTCCGCCGGATCAAGGGTGCCGCTCTTGAGGCGCTGCTGCCCGAAGATTTCTCGCCGGGGCAGACCGAGGGCGGCGGCGATCCCGGGCCCGAGTCCGGCGATTCTAAGGACACTAAGGACAGCTAGCCGCCGCCGTTGTTTGTCCACAGCCTGAAAATCGAGGGAACCGGGCAGCCGCATCGACGGTCCTACCTGCTATCGAACCCGTATAGCCCCAGGTAGGAGCAGTCATGTCCCTCGATGACCCGGACACATACATCGATCTCTCGACGCTGCGGCTTGCAGAGGGTGCCTGTGAGGAGCTGGCGACGCGCTGCGAGCTGCTGCGAAGCGCATTTGCGAGCGTCATCGCCCGCCTGGAGACCTTCGCGCCCGTCAACCACGCCATCTTCGGTGACTGCGAAGAGGGGCGGGGGTGGGGCAGGGTCCTGCATCACGCCGCCCTGGCGTCGAGTGGATCGTTGGGTGCCGTACTCGAACAGCATCGATCCGTGCTGACCGAGTTCGCCGAGAGCTATCGGCGGATCGGTGACGCCTACCTTGACGTCGACAGGAGCTCCGCCGATAGCTCCCGGAAGGCGATGAGATGACCGGCACCGTACGGTCCGACGAATGGCACGGTGAGAAGTGGAGCCATGAATCGATCATGGACATGCAGGCGAGGATGGCCCCAGCGGATATCACACGCATCGCTGCAGAGTGGAAAGGCCATCTGCGGGAGCTTGATTCGCTGTTCTCGACCTTTCTGGAAGACGTGACCGCGACCATCGACGAGAGCTGGAGCGGTCCGGGAGCAAGGGCGGCGCTGCGCGCCATGCGGGCGTACGTCGAGAACTCGCGCACCGCACTGGACCCGGCGCTCACCCTCTCGTCCGGTCTGGACGTGCTGGCGTCGGCGATACGAGAGCTGCAGCAGAAGATCGCGTCTCCGCCCGCATCGGCACCGGTCAGCAAGTTGGGTGACCTTCCTGGCTGGAGCGCGCCGTTCTCCGAGCACCTGAGCCGGTGGGAGCAGGCCTTGAATCAGGTGCGGACCATATACAGCGGTCCGGCGATAGCGGCCGGAAACGCCGTGGCCGAACTGGTCGGTCCGCGGGAACGACTTCGCTTTGGTTCCGGACCGGATGCGAGCGTCGCGGCGGCACGCGATCGATCGTCCGATGAACAAGCCGAGCGTGCCGAGGAGTTCCTGGCGCGGTGGGGGCTGGGCGGGCAGGGGCAGAACCCGCAGCAGATGGTCTTGCCGGGTGGCACCGCCATGGCGCCGCAGATACCCGCCGTGACGAGAGTTGCGGGTAACGCATTGCCGGGCAAGGTTTTCGGATCGGGATCGACATCCGGATCGAATATCGACGAGCTTGGCGAAGATAATGTCTACGCGGGTCAGGACTGGATGCGCGACCCGTTGTGGCGTGAGAGCCCGACCCGCAGCTCCGGATTCGAATCGACGGCGACACGCCAGCCGCTGGCTCCCGACCGGATGCCCCCACTCGCTGCGGGACCCACCGCCACGAGTGGCGGCGGTATCGGTGCTGGCGCGGTGCCACGGTCGTGGGGCGCGATGATGCCGATGATGGCCGCGTATCCGCCGCACGCAGGTCAGCGGCGCGGCGACGAAAACGAGCATTACTGCCCTCGGTACCTGGTCAACAGTGACAACACCCGCGAGCTACTCGGTGAGCTGCCCAGGGGAGCGGCCCCGGTCATCGGCCTGTGGGATAGCGACCCCGACGAGGACACCGGGCCGGCGCCCCGACGCGGGTTTCGTTCGCGCTGAATCGGACTCTTGAGGGTCCGAGTTTGCTGTCGGTGATCGTCTTCATCGGAATATGGCAGCTGGCGGCGGCCTGCGGTATCTGGAACCCAACCTTCGTGCCGTATCCGAGCAGCGTGGTGGCGCGCGTTCATCGAAGTGTCCACCAACCACGACGGCGTGTACGGCTGCGGCGGCTATCTGTTGGTCGAGCACCTGTACATGACGTTGCGCCGCTTGCTGTTCGGCATGGTCATCGGCGTGACGGTGGGTGCGCAGTGTTCCGGAACCCGGGCTGACGTTCCTGCGCACACTGCCGCCCGCGGCCGTCGCCACCACGGCGGCGGTGGTGGCAGCTCCGGTGGGCTTGGAGCAGGCCGCCCGCGCGCTGGGTGCCAGCCGGTGGCAGGTGACCCGAGACGCGGTGATCCCGTCGGCACTACCCCAGACCTTCACCGGAATCCGGCTCGCCGTGGGCATGGCGTACCTTCCTGGTTCTGGTGGGTGCCTCGGGCTGTGGTAAGCGCACCCTGCTACAGCTGTTGGCCGGATTCGAATTGCCGAGTGAAGGGGCCGTGCAGGTGGCAGGCGGCGTGCCCACACCGGGCACCACCTCCGGGGTGGTGTTCCAGCAGCCCCGCCTGTTTCCGTGGCGTACCGCGAGCGGCAACGTCGAGCTCGCGCTCAAGTACGCAAAGGTGCCCCGCGAACCCTGGGCGCAGCGCCGCGACCAACTGCTCACCCGAGTCGGGTTGGAGGGCAACGCGAATCGCCGCATCTGGGAGATCAGCGGTGGCCAGCAGCAGCGAGTGGCGATCGCCGTGCGCTCGCCGCGGAGACTCCGCTGTTTCTCCTGGACGAGCCGTTCGCGGCGCTCGACGCGCTCACCCGTGAATGTCTCCAGGAGGATGTCCGTCAGGTCAGTGCCGAATCGGGTCGCGTCACGGTCTTCGTCACGCACAGCGCCGACGAGGCTGCTTTTCTCGGATCGCGCATCGTGGTGCTGACCCGTCGTCCTGGCCAGGTGGCGCTGGATACCCCGGTGGGGCTGCCTCGGACCGGCGTCGACCCCGACGACCTATGTCGTTCGCCCGACTATGCCGAGCTCCGCACCGAGGTGGGTCGAGCGGTGAAAGCCGCTGCCGCCTAGCCTGTTTCTGGGCATAGCCGCAGAAGCTCGGCCGCCTCGGTCTGGTACGCGTGCTCTGCCCAGGCCAGCGGGGTCGTGCCGAAACGGTCGTCGGCGATCGTGCGATCGGCTCCGGCGTCCAGAAGTCGTCGGATCAGCTCCAGATCGCCCTCCCAGGCCGCATGGTGCAACGGCGTAGCGCCTTCCGCGTCGCGGGCATTGACCTTGGTAGGGAAGGAAGGTGGCACCAGAGTGGCTCCCGTGGTGTCGATTCCGTGTCGGGCCAGTAGCTCCAGGCGGTCGGCGAACCCATGCCCGGCGGCCCACTCGATCTGTCGTCGCCACATCTGCTCGCGGGTCTCCATGGCCTCGCCCAGGCGGCGTTCCCAGGGGCTGATACCGGCGTCAGCGAGCCCGTGGGAGAACAGCAGCTCCAGATGCGAGTTATCGGGGCGGAACATCCGGTTGTAGAGGGTCTGCTGATCCACCGGGTGTGCGCCGCGTTCGAGCAGCACAGCGGCCAGCGCCTCGGCGAACCGGTGACGGGGCTGGCGGCCCGGTCCTTGCTCGCCTTCGCCGAAGACGCCGGTGAGCGCGGTGAACGGGGTGGACAGCCCGCACCACAGGTACCCCGAGTTCGGGTCGGCGCCGGCATCCAGCAGCAGGTGTGCGGTGGCCAGCGTGTCATCGACGGAGCGGCCCAACGGGGCGCGTCCGTAGCACAGGTACATCAGCGGAAACCATTGGTAAGGGCCACCGCTCGTCGTCGCGAGCGCCGGCCGCGCGGCCAGGTGGCGGGTGAGTGCGGCAGGGTCGGCGGCAGAGGCGGCGGCCCACACGTGTTTCTCGACCAGTCCTGGCTCGTCGGCCAACAGATCGGCTGCCGCCTGCCAACGCGGCGGCTCGTCGTTCTCGTCGTATCGCAGCGACGCCAGGGCGCAGAACCGGTCGGCGGGGTCGAGGGCGGCCTCGTTCACCGCGCCCGGATCGGTGTTCAGTTCGACGACGAGTTCCACGTAGCGCACGAGCGCCGGCCAGCCGGTGAATCCGTAGCGGCGTGCCGTCGTCGACTGTGCATCGTGCAGTGCGAATCGCTGACTCGCCAAAGCGATATCCGGGCGTGGATGGTATCGGCGCACCGTGGCGATCGCCTCGGGATTTTCGGTGCGTACCGCGCGCTGCAACCCGCGCGCGTCATCGCGGATGCGATCCAGGGACGGATTGCTGGGAAGGGTGCTGGCCATGACGGCCTCCTCTCGTGAGCCCGATGTCCGCGAGACCGGGCCGAGAAGAGGTCGGTGAACCTATCCAAGCAAAGCAGGGAGGCTGAGCCTCTTCGGGCGGACACCGGGCGCTCCTGCACGCCCGGCATCCACATTACCGCGCTACAGCGCGGGTCGGCGGTCCGCCCACGGCTGTGTCGCTTCCAGCTGAGCCGCCAGCCGAATGAGCAGCGATTCGCCGCCGAGTGGGGCGACGAACTGCACCCCGAGCGGCAGGCCATTCGGTGTCTGATACAGCGGCAACGAAATAGCTGGACGCCCAGTGAGATTCGCCAACTGGGTATAGGGGACCCAGCCGAGATTGTCGTTGACCATGCTGTCGACGATGTTCGCGTACTTGAGCACGCGGGCCGTCTTGGTGCGCAGCAGCAGATCGGACACGGCCGCCAGCGGCGCCGGCAGGTTGAACTCGCCGATACGCGGCGGAACCTTGGCCAGCGTCGGCGTGAGCAGCAGATCGTAGTCGCCGAAGAAGGTCGACAGGTCCCGCACATAGTTGTGTCGGCGCTCCACGGCCGCAACGTAATCGGGGCCACTGGTGGCGCGGCCCAGCGCGGCGATGAGCAGGGTGTCGCGCTCGAATCCCTCGTCGCCCGCTCCGGTTCGCCGCTTGGTGTCGTCCACCTCGTAGGCGGCGTGCACAAACCAGGTCAGCAGGAAATCGCGGGCCAGCTGGCCGTCGTCGTAAGGGGCACTCACCTGTTCCACCTCGTGGCCCAGGTGGGTGAGAACACGTATCGCGGATTCGACCGCGGCGACCGCGACGGGGTCGGGATTCGGGGTGATGACGGTGCGGATGCGCACGCCGATTCGTAGCTTGCCGGGGTCCCGGCCCACCTGTGAGGCGTACGAATCCTGCGGTATCGCTGCCAGATACGGCGACGTAGCGTCGGGTCCGGCGATGACGTCGAGCATGGCCGCGGTATCGCGGACGGTTCGGGACACGGTGCCGCTGACCGCGGCACCGTGCATGGGCTCACCGGCCATCGGGCCCATCGGAGTGATACCGCGCCCCGGTTTGAGACCTACCAGACCACAGCATCCCGCGGGAATGCGGATCGATCCGCCCCCGTCGCTGGCGCCTGCCACCGGCACGATTCCGGCCGCCACCGCGGCGGCAGATCCGCCCGAGGATCCACCGGGTGTGCGGTCCAGATCCCATGGATTACGGCTCGCACCAAATAGTTCCGGCTCGGTGATGCCCTTCGAACCGAACTCGGGGGTGTTGCTCTTGCCGAAGATGACCAGGCCGGCGTCGAGCCAGCGCTGCACGATGGTGGAGTGTTCCGTTGCGGCCAGGTTGGACAGCGCCCGGCACCCTCCCGCCGTCGGGTGGCCTTTGTAGTCCTGGCCCAGATCTTTGATGAGGAAGGGGACCCCCGCGAACGGTCCGGTCAGCTCGCCTTCGGCCTGTTGGTCTGCCTCGGGGATGGTCCTGACGACGGCGTTGATCTTGTCGTCGACCGCGGCCGCGCGGGCACGGGCGGCCGCGAGCAATTCGACCGGAGTGACCTGCTTAGTGGCGACCAGCTCGGCTAGGCCGGTGGCGTCATATTGGGAGTATTCGGAGAAGTCCACCCGGCCAGCCTATGCCGCCTCAGGGCGTCAGGCGTTGGCCTTCTTCAACACATCGTTGTAGATGGCGACGATTTTCTCGGTCTGCAGCGACTGCCGCGGCTCATCCTGATGCGCGGATACGACCTCGGTCATCTGCCGGAGCTTGGCGCGGTCATCGGCGAGTGCACCGATGGCCTTCGCGATGGCTTCGACGGACTCGTTCTCTGTGACCAGACCGCCGCCGTCGGGCACCGATTCGCCCAGGATCTCGTCGCAGAAGATCACCGGGGTCGACATCGAAATCGCCTCCAGCAGAACCAATCCCTGGGTATCGAAGCCGTAGGAGGTGAACAGCAGGGCGCTGCTGGCCCCCATCGCGGCCAGGCAGCTGTCCTGGCTGACGCGGCCACGCAGCCGGATGCGGTGCGAGGCTCCGTGTGAATCGACGTACTTCTTGATCGCGTGTTCCAGGTGGCCGTCGCCGTAGATGTCCATGACGCAGTTCTGGACCTGGGTGGCCGCCTTCACCGCCTCCAGCACCCGCTTCTCGGGAGACAGGCGTCCGCACCAGATCAATCGCAGCGGCTCGTCGTCGGTCGGTTTGTCGTCGGCGGCTTCGCGGGCGATGTCCACGAGCTCGTCGTCCACACCGTTCGACACCACCGAGATGGGGCGACGTAAACCGCGGTCGGCGAGAGCCTGCGCGAAGTGTGTCGTCGGGGTGATCTCGTGATCCACCGCCTGCGCCTGCGCCATCATCAGCTGCCAGGCCCGCCGTGACGCAGCGGACTCCTGCACCGTCGTGAGGTGGAAGTCCTGGGGCAGGTGGCGCTCCTGCATCTGGCTGAAGATCCAGGCCAGCAGCAGGGGATTGGGGCTGGCCTTCTCGAAGTAGACGTCGTACCGCGTGTGCTTGGTCTGCACTACCGGGATGCCGTTGCGGCGCGCGGCCTCCACACCGGCGATGCAGACGCCCAGGTCACCCTGGCTGTGAATGATGTCGATGGGTCCGCGGGCGCGCAGCTCCCGATCGATCAGCTCCCGGTTCGCGGCTCCCGGCCACACGAAGGTGAAGTCGTCGTGCTTACCGAGCTTGCGCATGGCCTCGGCCACGAATGGCACGGGCTTGACCTCGACGACGTTCGGATCGGGGTCGACGGTGTGCGCCAACGGTGCGGTGAACACGGTCACCTTGTGTCCCAGCCGCTCCAGGCCGTGACGCTGGCGGGCCACCGAGATCTGTGCCCCACCCAGGCTCTCAGGGTGAAGATCGGTGAACAGCGCTATATGCATCGTCGAAACCTGTCGTTGTATGCCAATACGGCGTGGGCGAAACCGGGCCCAACCCGCCCCGAACCGTATCGGATCGCCGGTACTGCCGCTGAGATACCCAGATAGAAGGCCCTGACTAAGGCCAGCCTCCCCACCCCGGATGACCTCACCCAGTAGGCTCGATCATGTGCAACGTCGAATTATGGGGATCGAGACCGAGTTCGGCGTCACGTGCACATTTCACGGCCACCGAAGGCTGAGCCCGGACGAGGTCGCCCGCTACCTGTTCCGCCGCGTGGTGTCCTGGGGCCGCAGTTCCAATGTCTTTTTGCGTAACGGCGCGCGGCTCTACCTCGACGTGGGCAGCCACCCCGAGTACGCCACCGCCGAATGCGACAGCCTGGTGCAGCTGGTCACGCACGACCGCGCCGGTGAGCGCGTGCTCGAAGACCTGCTCATCGATGCCGAACAGCGCCTGACCGATGAAGGCATCGGCGGCGATATCTATCTGTTCAAGAACAACACCGACTCGGCCGGCAACTCCTACGGCTGCCACGAGAACTACCTCATCGTGCGGGCGGGGGAGTTCTCCCGGATCTCTGACGTGCTGCTGCCGTTCCTGGTCACCCGCCAGCTGATCTGCGGCGCGGGGAAGGTCCTGCAGACCCCTAAGGCGGCGACCTACTGCTTATCGCAACGCGCCGAACATATTTGGGAAGGCGTGTCGTCGGCGACCACGCGTAGCCGTCCCATCATCAACACCCGCGACGAACCGCATGCCGATGCCGAGAAGTACCGGCGCCTGCACGTTATCGTCGGTGACTCCAACATGGCCGAGACCACCACCATACTCAAGGTGGGCACTGCGGCGCTGGTGCTGGAGATGATCGAAAGCGGTGTCGCCTTCCGTGACTTCTCGCTGGACAACCCGATCAGGGCTATCCGTGAGGTCAGTCATGACCTCACCGGACGGCGCCCCGTGCGACTCGCCGGAGGACGGCAGGCCAGCGCGCTGGACATCCAGCGCGAGTACCACGCGCGCGCCGTGGAACACCTCCACACCAGAGAGCCCAACGAGCAGATCGAGCAGGTCGTCGAGCTCTGGGGCCGTACGCTGGACGCCGTTGAGAGCCAAGACTTCTCGAAGGTCGATACCGAGATCGACTGGGTGATCAAGCGCAAGCTGTTCCAGCGCTATCAGGACCGCTACGACATGGGGCTGTCCGATCCCAAGATCGCGCAGCTGGATCTGGCGTATCACGACATCAAGCGTGGCCGGGGCGTGTTTGACCTGCTGCAGCGCAAGGGTTTGGCTGCCCGGGTCACCACCGACGAGGAGATCAAGGCCGCCGTCGACCAGCCGCCGCAGACCACCCGGGCCAAGCTGCGCGGTGATTTCATCACCGCCGCCCAGGAGGCGGGACGCGATTTCACGGTGGACTGGGTGCACCTCAAGCTCAACGACCAGGCGCAGCGCACCGTGTTGTGCAAGGACCCGTTCCGATCGGTCGACGAGCGGGTGGAACGTCTCATCGCCAGCATGTAGCGGCCCATTTCTCGCCGAGATGACATCGGCCCTGGAGATTCGCCCGATTCACCCGCATGAGTGTCATCTCGGCGGCCGTAAACGTCGAACAAACTTTCGCAACACCCCCTAAAGCGCTGGCAGGAAACGCGCCCTGGTCCTCTAAGCTTTCGGCCGTGGCGATCTCCAAAGTCGAGCGGTTGATGAACCTGGTGATCTGCCTGCTGTCCACACGCGCCTACGTCACCGCCGAACGCATCCGAACCTCCGTGGCTGGCTACTCGGACTCGCCGAGCGATGAGGCCTTCAGCCGGATGTTCGAGCGCGACAAGAACGAACTGCGTGATCTGGGCATCCCACTGGAGACGGGGAAGGTGTCGTCCTTCGACGCCACCGAGGGCTACCGTATCCGCCGCGATGCCTACGAGCTGCCCGACATCACCCTCACCGCCGACGAGTCCGCGGCCGTTGCCGTCGCGACCCAGCTGTGGCAATCGCCCGAGCTGGTCACCGCGGCTCAGGGTGCGCTGATGAAGCTGCGTGCGGCGGGGGTCGACGTGGACCCTGCCGCCGAGAACGTCTCGGTGGCAGGGTCCACGGCAAACCTAGCAATGCCCGGTGGGCGCGGATCGGAATCGGTGTTGCGAGTTCTGTTGTCCGCCATCGACTCCGGTCAGGCCGTGCAGTTCGGACACCGGCCTTCGCGTGCCGAGCCTTACGTCACGCGCACCGTCGAACCCTGGGGCGTGATCACCGATCGCGGACGCTGGTACCTCGTCGGGCACGATCGCGACAGGGATGCCACCCGCACCTTCCGGCTCTCCCGTATCGGCGAGGACGTCACGATGCTGGACAAACCGGGGACGGTACGACGCCCCGAGGGAGTGGATCTGCGCGCCATTGTGGCCAGAGCTGTCGGCGACGGGCCGGTGCGGATCACCGCGCGTGTGTGGATCGCCGAGGGCCGCGCCCAGGAACTGCGCCGCATGGGTGCCGTGGTGGAGCCCCGGCGGCTGGGCGAACGCGACGGAGAGGTCGTCGAGATCGAGGTCGCCTCACCGGACCGGCTGGTCCGTTCGATCGCCTCCCACGGCGCCGACGCGGTGGCGCTGGAACCGGCCCAGGTGCGTGACGAGGTCGTGGCCCGGCTTCAGGAGCAGGCAGGAGTCACCGCATGACCGAGCTGTCGAACAGGCTCACGCGGCTGTTGAACATGGTCCCGTACTTCCAGGCCAATCCGGGTATCAGCGCCGCCGACGCCGCCGCGGACCTGGGTGTCACCACCAAACAGCTGATGGCCGACCTGAACCAGCTGTGGATGTGCGGTCTGCCCGGCTACGGTCCCGGTGATCTGATCGATCTGTCCTTCTCCGAGGAGAGCATCGAGGTCACCTTCTCCGCCGGTATCGACCGTCCGCTACGTCTGACCTCACCCGAGGCGACGGCGCTGCTGGTTGCGTTGCGTGCACTGCTGGATATGCCCGGAACCGTCGATCCTGAGGCCGCGCGCAGTGCCATCGCCAAGATCGAAGAGGCCGCGGGGGCAGCCCCCGCCGACGCGGCGCCCGTGCCGGCGCCCACCGTCGAATCAGCGGCGGTGAGCGCGGTGCGTTCGGCCGTACGCAACCGCAAGGCATTGCGCATCGACTACTACTCGGCTTCGCGCGATGCGTTGTCGGAGCGCGTGGTCGATCCCATCCGTATCGCGGTAGTGGGGGACCACAGCTACCTGGAGGCCTGGTGCCGCGCGTCCGAGGGGGTGCGGTTGTTCCGGTTCGACCGAATCGAACGGGCCGAAGTCCTCGATCAGCGCGCGGCACCGCCCGCACCGGCCGTGCAGATGGCCACCGACACCGGTCTGTTCGAGGCCGATCCTTCGCTTCCGGCGGCGACGGTGCTCGTCGGCCCGAGTGCGTCCTGGGTGTTCGACTACTTCCCGATGCGTCCGACCGGCACCCAGCATGCCGACGGATCGGTGGAGGCCGCGATGACCTACGCCTCCGAGGACTGGATGGCGCGTTTGATTCTGGGATTTGGTTCGGCGATCCGCGTGCTGGCGCCGGAGTCGTTGGCGCGACGGGTGCGTACCGACGCGGCCGCGGCGCTGGCGGCCTATCAGGCCAGCTGACCGCAACCGGCCCTGGGGTAGCATTCAGGGCAGACACGACGTCAGGAGGTGACCACATTGGGCGGTCTACAACCCATGCACTGGGTAATCGTTATCGTCGTATTCGCGCTGCTCTTCGGAGCCAAGAGGCTGCCAGACCTAGCGCGTTCGCTGGGTAAGTCGCTGCGGATCTTCAAGTCGGAAGTCAAGGAACTGCAGAACGACGGAAAGAGTGCGGATACCGCCGCGCAAGCTGTCGAGCAGCAGCAGGTGCCTCCCGCCACCGCGGTGGAAGCTCCCCCGATTGAAACGACACCCGGTCACAAGCCCACTGTCTAGCCGCGTTCGACCGCAGGATAGGCCGGCCGGACAGGTCATACATTCATGAACAAAATCGTCGGTGCTCTTCGGCTGCGCCGACAACCCAAGAATCCCGACGGCACCATGTCGCTGGTCGAGCATCTGCAGGAGCTGCGGACGCGACTGCTGGTCTCGGTGGCTGCCGTCTTGCTGACCACGATCATCGGTTTCCTCTGGTACGAGCACGCCATGTTCGGGATCGAAAGCCTCGGTGCGTGGCTGCGCGAACCGTATTGTTCGCTGCCGGCTAGCGCGCGAGCCAACCTCAGCGCCGATGGCGCCTGCCGGCTCTTGGCCACCGCCCCCTTTGAACAGTTCATGCTGCGCCTCAAGGTGGGCCTGACCGCCGGTGTGGTGCTGGCCTGCCCCGTGTGGCTCTACCAAATCTGGCGGTTCATCACCCCCGGCCTATACCGCAATGAACGCACATTCGCGGTCATCTTCGTGACCGCGGCGGCGGTGCTCTTCGTCGCCGGTGCGCTGCTGGCCTACCTGGTGCTGGCCAAGGCCCTGCACTTCCTGTTGACCGTGGGTAGCGACGTTCAAGTCACCGGGCTCAAGGGTGACGAGTACTTCAGCTTCTTGATCAACCTGCTGCTGGTCTTCGGCGTCAGCTTCGAATTTCCGCTGCTGCTCGTCATGCTGAACGTCGTCGGGATCCTGTCCTACGACAAGCTCAAGAACTGGCGCCGGGGCATCATCTTCGGCCTGTTCGTGTTCGCGGCCTTCGCCACACCGGGCTCCGATCCGTTCTCGATGACGGCGCTGGGGCTCGCGCTGACGCTGCTGTTGGAGTTCGCGATCCAGGTTGCGCGGGTGCACGACAAACGCAAGACCAAGCGAGAGGCCATACAGCAACTCGATGACGACGAGGCCTCGACGCTCGACGCGCCCGAAGCCATTGCCGCGCCCGAACCGATCGGTCCCCCCGAGCGGTTTGACAACATGGGCAAGTGACCAGCATCGGAACCGAGCTCAGCGCCTTCTCCGAAGGGCTGAGCTTCGCACTCGATCCGTTCCAGGTGCGCGCATGCACCGCCCTGGAGAACGGCCACGGCGTGCTGGTCTGCGCGCCCACCGGCGCGGGTAAGACCATCGTCGGGGAATTCGCGGTACACCTGGCGCTGGCGGCCGGGCGCAAATGCTTCTACACCACCCCGATCAAGGCATTGAGCAACCAGAAGTACAACGACCTGGTGTCGGTGTACGGGCCCGAGAAGGTCGGTCTACTCACCGGCGACTCGTCGATCAATTCAGATGCTCCCGTGGTGGTGATGACCACCGAGGTCCTGCGCAACATGCTGTACGCGGATTCGCCCGCACTGCAAGGTCTTTCGTATGTTGTGATGGATGAGGTGCACTTCCTCGCCGACCGGTTCCGTGGCGCGGTGTGGGAAGAAGTGATCCTGCACCTGCCCGAGGATGTCGCGCTCGCTAGCCTGTCTGCCACGGTGAGCAACGCCGAGGAATTCGGCGGTTGGATCAAGACGGTTCGTGGAGACACGACTGTGGTGGTGGACGAGAACAGACCGGTTCCGTTGTGGCAGCACGTCATAGTGGGCCGGCGGCTGTTCGACCTGTTCGATTACGACGGCAAGAAGACCGATGTCGACCCCGAACTCACCCGCTACATCGCCCAGCGTCGACAGGCCGACCGGTTCGCCGACTTCGACCGCCCACATCGTCGCGCGCCGCACCATCGGTCCCCGCAATCACGCCCCACTCTCTACCGGCCGCCGTCGCGGCCGGAGGTCATCACCCGGCTCGACGAGGATGGCCTGCTTCCGGCGATCACGTTCATCTTCTCGCGCGCTGGATGTGATGGGGCCGTGGCGCAATGTCTTCGGTCCCGGTTGAGGTTGACGACGGAGGAGGAACGGCGCGAGATTGTCGCGATCATCGACCGTCGCACCGAAGGACTGCCCGAGGCGGACCTGGACGTGCTCGGGTACTGGCAGTGGCGGGAGGGGCTGCTGCGCGGTATCGCCGCCCACCACGCGGGCATGCTGCCGGTCTTCCGGCACACCGTCGAGGAGTTGTTCACCAAGGGGCTGGTGAAGGCGGTGTTCGCAACGGAGACACTGGCACTGGGAATCAACATGCCTGCGCGCACGGTGGTGCTGGAGCGGTTGGTCAAGTTCAACGGGGAGCAGCACGCCGCGCTCACCCCGGGGGAGTATACCCAGCTGACCGGACGGGCGGGTCGGCGCGGAATCGACGTCGAGGGGCACGCCGTCGTGCTATGGACGCCGGAGGTGGAGCCCAGCGAGATCGCGGGCCTGGCGTCCACCCGTACCTTCCCGCTGCGCAGTTCCTTTGCACCGTCGTACAACATGACGATCAATCTGGTGCACCGCATGGGCCCGGACCCTGCGCGTGAACTGCTGGAGCGGTCCTTCGCGCAGTACCAGGCCAACCGCTCCGTCGTGGGATTGGTGCGCGGAATCGAACGCGGACAGAGGATGCTCGATGAGATCGCCAAAGAGACTGGCGGACACGACGGTTCCATCTTGCAGTACGTCCGCCTGCGCGC
Organism: Mycobacteroides chelonae; assembly: GCA_014204435.1. Classification (GTDB taxonomy): domain Bacteria; phylum Actinomycetota; class Actinomycetes; order Mycobacteriales; family Mycobacteriaceae; genus Mycobacterium; species Mycobacterium chelonae_A. The sequence continues at coordinate 39,886 of JACHLF010000011.1, read as the reverse complement.
CAGTCTCTCCGAACGTGAGCGCGCCGCAGCCCGAGTTTCGCGGCTCGAACGCCGCGGCGCGGCCAACGATGCCCTGGCGGCGCTCAAGCGCGGTGACGTCATCGCCATCCCGCACGGAAGGCGCAACGGCGTGGCCGTGGTGCTGGAGCCCGCCAACGACGATGAAGATCCTCGTCCGTTGGTTCTGACCGAACATCGTTGGGCAGGAAGGATTTCCTCTGCGGACTATTCGGGAGGGGCGCAACCGCTGGGATCCATCGCGCTGCCCAAACGCGTCGAGCATCGCCAGCCCAAGGTGCGGCGCGATGTGGCATCGGTGTTGCGGTCGGCACTCGACGAGGGCCGCGTGCGCAGGCCCCAACCGGTGAAGGGTCGCAAGGGCGCCGACGGATCGGATCTCGGCGTGGACGCCGAAGTCCAACGGCTGCGTCACGAAATCCGGGAGCATCCCGCCCATCACGCCGCCAACCGCGAGGAACTGGCGCGCACCGGTGAACGCTATTTGCGCATCGAACGCGACAACGCTCAACTGCAGAAGAAGGTGGCGACCGCGACGAACTCGCTCGCGCGCACCTTCGACCGCATCCTGGCGCTGCTGGCCGAACGCGGATACGTCGAGAGCAGCGAAGAACTGGGGATGACGGTGACCGAAGACGGCACGCTGCTGTCCCGCATCTACAGCGAGAGCGATCTGCTGGTCGCCGAGTGCCTGCGGCGCGGACTGTGGGCGGGCCTGAAGCCCGCGGAGCTGGCGGCGGTGGCATCGGCGGTGTTGTACGAGTCGCGCGGTGACACGGTGTCGGTGACGGGCGAGGCGCCAACGGCCGCGTTGCGCGGGGCACTCGCCGAGACGCACCGGGCGCTGACACGCCTGCGGCGCGACGAGCAGCAGCACCATCTGTCGCCGACACGTGACATCGACGAGGGGTTCGCGGGGGCTGTCTACCGATGGGCGACCACCGGCGATCTGGCAGCGTCGTTGGAGGCGGCTGGCGACACCGGCACCGCGTTGCCCGCAGGCGATTTCGTGCGCTGGTGCCGACAAGTGGTGGATCTGCTCGACCAGATTCACAAGGCGGCGCCGGATGCCGATGTACGTTCGGCGGCACAGGCCGCGGTGGCCGACGTGCGGCGTGGCGTCGTCGCCGTTGATGGCACGTAAGGTTGAGCAAACGCTAAGGTGGAGCGTCAGCACGCTCTTACACACCGGTAAGTAACAATGTCGCGACACGGGAGGAACGATGAGCGGTCCACAGGGAACGGAACCCGGCGGACAGTGGGCGCCGCAACCTGGGCAAGGCCAAGATCCCTGGCCGACACCGCAATCGTCAGATCCGGCGCAGCAGGGTGAGCAGGGCTGGCAGCAGCCGGCCTACGGTCAGGGACAGCAGTATCCGCAGTACCAGCAGCCGGGTTTCCCGGCCGGTGGGTTTGGGGATCCGAGCCAGTTCGGTCAGCAGCCCCCCCAGCCGGGATTTGGCGAGCCGAGCCAGTTCGGTCAGCCCGGTGCCTACGGCCAGCCGGGGCAGTATGGGCAGTACGGGCAGCAGGGCGCATACCCCGGCCAGTACGGGCAGCAGGGGCAGCCGTTCCCGCAGTTCGGCGCCGGTAAGCCGCAGCGGTCCACCAAGACCATCGCGATCATCGGCGGGATCGCCGCGGCCACGCTGATCCTGCTCGTGGTGCTGATCACCGCCTTCCTGGCTCCCGGTTGGGCCATGACCACCACCCTGGACGTCAACAAGGCCCAAGAGGGCGTGACCAAGATTCTGACCGACGAGACCAACGGGTACGGCGCCAAGAACGTCAAGGACGTCACGTGCAACGACGGCAACAACCCCGAGGTGAAGAAGGGCGCCACCTTCACCTGCGATGTCAGCATCGACGGCACCAAGCGTCAGGTCACCGTGACCTTCCAGAATGACAAGGGCACCTACGAGGTGGGCCGCCCCAAGTAGCCAGTTGTGTCAAAAACGCCGAGTGTGCAGATCCACACTCGGCGTTTTTGTGTCCTGGGTTCTAAGATCTGGGGAGTGCGTCGAGAGCCTTTTGTAGCCGTTTGATCGCCGAACCGATGCCCAACTCGGCGCCCAGTTCGGCCACCCGCTGCGGATCGCGCGCCGTCAACGGCAGCGCATCGCTGGCCTGATCGATCGTCACCGGCGCATCCACCGCCACCCGCACCACGGGTTCGGCGGCGCCGATGTAGTCCGTCGCGGCCTGTAGCTTGGCGCGAACCGCTTTGGCTAGTACGGATTTCGGATCATCAGCCGCCGTAAGGATGCCTGCCAGCGAGCCGTACTTGGCGAGAAGCTTGGCGGCGGTCTTCTCGCCCACACCCGCGACACCGGGCAGGCCGTCGGACGGATCGCCGCGCAGCAAGGCCAGCTCCGCGTACGCCGCACCGGCACGATCGGCGGGCACGCCGTACTGTTCGGCTAGCTCGGTGGGGCCGAACAGCGTGGCCTTGGCCAATCCGCGACCCACGTAGAAGACGCGCACCGGAACCGGGGCCTCGGTGACGACCTGCAGCAGGTCACGATCGCCGCTGACGACGATGACCGGGTCACGACGTTCGGCCGCTGCCAGAGTGCCCAGCACATCGTCCGCCTCGAAGCCCGGTGCGCCGGCAGACGCGATTCCGAACGCATCCAGTATGGCGGCGATCATGTCGACCTGGGGTGTCAGCTCTGCGGGTACCTCCTCGACGTCGACGGAAGCCGGCACCTGTTCCACGACTCGATGCGCCTTGTACGACGGAATGGCTGCCACCCGCCATTGCGGGCGCCAGTCCAGGTCCAGACACACCACAAGCCGATGTGGCCGATGCAAGGTGATGAGCTGCGAGATGGTGTCCAGGAAGCCGCGGACGGCGTTCACCGGCCTGCCGTCGGGTGCCTTGATGGAGTCGGGCACTCCGAAGTAGGAGCGGAACCAGAGGCTGGCGCCATCGAGAAGTAGGACGGGTCGTGCTTGGGCAGGGTCTTCGGACACGGCACCCAACCTATGCCAGATAGCCTGGACCGTATGGCAGCCCAGCGTTTCGAATCCGATGTGTACGCCGATCGCCTGCGACGTGCCGCTCAGGAGGCCGCGGCGGCCGGGGTGGCCGGGCTGGTGATCACACCCGGATACGACTTGAGATACCTCACCGGTTCGCGCGCGGAGACATTCGAGCGGCTCACCGCGTTGGTCGTGCCCGCCTCCGGCACGCCGACCGTGATCACTCCGAGGATGGAGCTTGCGGCGTTGAAAGATTCGGCGATCGGCGGTCTCGACATCCCGATCAGCGACTGGGTCGATGGTGAGAATCCCTACGAGCTGGTACGCACGGCGTTGGGGACGAGGGGAACGGTGGCGGTCACCGAGTCGATGCCCGCGCTGCACCTGCTCCCGTTGGCAGAATTGATCGGGACGGTGCCGGTGCTGGCCACCGGCGTGCTGCGCAGGCTGCGCATGGTCAAGGATGCCTCCGAGATCGCCGCGTTGCGTAAGGCCGGGGCAGCCATCGACCGAGTGCACGCACTGGTTCCCAAACTGCTGGTGCCGGGACGTACGGAGGCCCAGGTGTCCGCGGATATCGCTGAAGCGATTGTGGCCGAAGGTCATTCGGCGGTGGCCTTCATCATCGTCGGCTCCGGACCGCACGGGGCCGACCCGCATCACGAGTGCTCGGACCGGGAGATGCAGGTGGGGGACATCGTGGTGGTCGATATTGGCGGTAGCTACGAGCCGGGCTACAACTCCGACTGCACCCGTACCTATTGCATCGGCGACCCAGACCCCGATGTGGCGCAACGGATCTCGATCCTGGAACAGGCGCAGCAGGCCGCGGTCCGGGCAGCTCGCCCCGGGGTGACCGCCGAATCCGTGGATGCCGCCGCGCGCCGTGTCCTGACAGAAGCGGGCATGGGCGAGGCGTTCGTGCACCGTACCGGGCACGGCATCGGGCTGTCGGTGCACGAGGAGCCGTACATCGTGGAGGGCAACGATCTGATCCTGGAGCCGGGAATGACCTTCAGCATCGAGCCCGGTGTGTATTTTCCGGGGCAGTGGGGTGCTCGGATCGAGGACATCGTCGTCGTCACCGAAAATGGTTGCGAATCGGTGAATTCGCGGCCACATGGCCTGACGGTTGTGTCTACCCGCTAGGAGTGTCGCCCCGGTTCAGCAGATCCGAAGAACCGAGCACCCGCTCGATCTTGACCTCGATGACCACGCGCTGAGGGTTGACGCGCGGGGTGCGGTAGCGCTGCGCGTAGCGCAACTCGGCATCGCGGACGGCTTCCTTGTCGGTGACAACCGTGGCCGAGCCCTCCAGCGAGAGCCAGCGTGCCCCGTCCACCTGACTCAGCACTGCGAGACCACCGCGCTCGGCGTTGACGGCCTTCTGCGATCCACCGGTGGTGATCACCCGTGCGATATGCGTGGTGGGATCGAAGGTGAATCCGACGGCCACCACATGAGGGCTGTTGTCCTGCCGCAGGGTGGTGAGCATCGCGAGATGGCGCTCGGAGAGGAACGCCAGCGCATCGTCGGTAAGTCGGGTCGTAGGGGTGTTCGCCATCGGCTCTCACGCTAGCGCAGGACATAATCGCTGACGTGACCGACACGGTGCGACACTCCGGCCAGCTTGTGGTGATTTTCGGTGGCCGTAGCGAAATCGGGGTGCAGGTAGCCACCCGACTGGCGCGGGGAAACACGGTGGTCCTAGCCGCGCGTCGGGCGGAGGACCTGCGTGAGGAGGAACAGCGGGTTCTCGACGCGGGTGCGATCGGCGTCGATCGCGTCGAATTCGACGCGGCCCAGCTTGACAGCCATGAGTCGGTACTGGCCTCCATCATCGAACGCCATGGCGCCATCGACGTGGCGGTCGTCGCGTTCGGGCTGCTGGGTGATCAGGCGCGGGCGGAGACCGATGCCGAGCATGCCGCCGCCATCGTGCACATCGACTACGTGGCGCAGATCGCGTTGCTGACCAATCTGGCCGTGCGCATGCGAGGTGCCGGTCGCGGTGCTCTGGTGGTCTTCTCGTCGATTGCCGGATGGCGGGTGCGGCGGGCCAACTATGTGTACGGGTCGGCCAAGGCGGGGTTGGACGGTTTCGCGAACGGCCTCTCCGACGCGCTGCACGGTTCCGGGGTTCACTTGCTGATCGTTCGTCCAGGCTTTGTGATCGGCCGGATGGCTGCGGGTATGTCGCCGGCCCCCTTGGCCAGCACCCCGCCCCAGGTGGCGCAGGCGACCGTGCGGGCGCTGCGCAGCGGAAAACGCACGGTGTGGGTTCCCAGGACGCTGGGTGCGCTCGCCTTCGTGATGCGGTGGGTACCGTCGTCGGTATGGCGCAGGATGCCGCGATGATTACCGTGGTCGGAATCGGTGCCGACGGCGTCGACGGGCTGTCGGTGCGATCTCGCCGCGAATTGCAACGTGCGTCAGTCATTTTCGGCTCGCTGCGCCAGCTCGAACTGCTGGCGCAGGAATCTCTGGCTGCCGAATGCCGGCTGTGGCCCTCGCCGTTGCTGCCGGCGTTGCCCACCATGTTCGACGGACTCGGCGACGTGCACGTACTCGCCAGCGGCGACCCCATGTTGCACGGCGTCGGCACCACGCTGACCCGGCTGTTCGGTGCGCAGCGGGTTCAGGTTCTCCCACACGTTTCCAGCGTGTCGCTGGCCTGTGCGCGAATGGGTTGGGCGGTGAACGATGTCGAGATCATCAGCCTGGTGAACGCGCCCGCCACATCGGCCCGCAGGTACGGCGGGCGCGCTGTGGTGCTGAGTCGCAGTGCCGATACCCCGGCAGAGCTGGCACGCACACTGACCGCCTCAGCGTTGGGCGCTTCGCAATTGACGGTGTGGGAGCAGTTGGGCGGTGCGGCAGAACGTTCGTTTGGCGGCGTCGCCGGTGACTGGAACCATGTTCCCGGTGATGCGTTGAATGTCATTGCCGTCGAGTATGTCCCGGTGCAGGAGGTTGCGATCCTCCCCTTGGTCGCGGGGCTGCCCGAGAGTGTGTTCGAGCACGACGGTCAGATCACCAAGCGTGAGATCCGGGCGGTCACCCTGGCGTCATTGGCGCCGCGACCCGGACAGCGGCTCTGGGACGTCGGCGCGGGATCGGGCAGCGTCGCCGTCGAATGGTCCCGCAGCGGCGCCGGTTGTAGCGCCTCGGCCTTTGAGGTCGAGCCGTCACGGCGGGCGGCTATCGAGGCTAACGCGACGAAGTTCGGCATCGATGTCGAGGTTCTCGATTCAGCTCCACAGGATTTCGAAAGGGCCACGGCGCCGGATGTGATCTTCGTCGGCGGCGGCGTGACTCAGCCCGGCCTGCTTGAGGCATGTTGGGAACGGCTGCCGGGTGGCGGCCGGATGGTCGTCAACGCGGTGACCGCGGAATCTGAAGCGCTTCTCGTCCAATGGTATTCCCGCCACGGGGGAGAGCTGCGCAGGTATCGCGTTGAGGATGCCTCCCCGCTGGGAGACTTCACCAGCTGGAGATCCCGGCTACCCGTTGTCCAATGGAGCGCTGATAAGCCATGACCGTCTACTTCATCGGCGCCGGACCGGGCGCCCCGGACCTGATCACGGTGCGCGGACAGCGGATCTTGCAGCGGTGCCCGGTGTGCTTATACGCGGGCTCGATCATGCCACGCGACCTGCTGGACATGTGCCCGCCGGAGACCAGGATCGTCGATACCGGGCCGATGACCCTCGATGCCATCATCGAGGAGATATCTGCCGCCGACGCCCAGGGATTGGATGTCGCGAGGCTGCATTCTGGTGATCCCTCGCTGTATAGTGCGGTCGCCGAACAGTGCCGTCGGTTGGACGCGCTCGGCATCGGTCACGAGATCGTGCCGGGTGTCCCGGCCTTCGCCGCCGCCGCGGCGGCGCTGGGTGCCGAGCTCACGGTTCCCGGCATCGCGCAGACGGTGACGATCACCCGAGTCTCGACCTTGTCCACCGCGATGCCCGAGGGTGAGGATCTGCGGACCCTGGCCGCGCCGGGGGCGACCCTGGCGTTGCACCTCGCGGCGGCTCAGATCGACACCGTGGTAACCGATCTCGTCGCTGGTGGATATCCGTCGGACACACCGGCTGCGGTGGTGGCCTATGCCAGCTGGCCTTCCGAGATCATTCTACGCGGCACGCTCGCCGATATCGCGTCAAAAATGACGGCGTCCGGTGTGACTAAGACGGCGGTCATCTTCGTCGGCAAGGTGCTTGAGGCAGAGGGATTTACCGACAGCTATCTGTACTCGGCGGGACGAAGGAGAGGGGCCTCGCACTAGTGGCAGCACCAAGGAAGATCCTGATCCTCGGCGGTTCGGCCGAGGCTCGTGAACTGGCCGAGCGGCTCGCGCCTCGATTCGAAGTCACAACCTCGCTGGCGGGACGAGTGCGTAATCCCGCGGTGCCGACGGGCGCATTACGCGTCGGGGGTTTCGGTGGCGAAGTTGGTCTACGGAAATGGTTGTCGGACAACGCCGTCGAAGCGGTCGTCGATGCCACCCACCCGTTCGCGGCAACGATCACCGAGAACGCCGTGGCTGCGTGCGACAGATTGGGCATCCCGCACCTGATCCTGCGCCGTCCACCCTGGTCGGCAGAAGACGCCACCGTGGTGTCCTCGGCGGCGGAGGCCAAGGACGCGGTGGTGGCGCAGGGCTTCTCGCGGGTGTTCCTGACCTCGGGGCGCTCCAGTATCGGGGCGTTCCTATTCTCGGACGCCTGGTTCCTGATCCGGGTGGTGGAGCCGATGTCGGCCGATGAGTTGCCCGAGCGGCATCACCTGCTGCTGTCGCGCGGGCCGTACGCGGTTGCCGAAGAGACCCGACTCATGCGGCAGTACGAGATCGAGGTTCTGGTCACCAAGAACAGCGGCGGCACCATGACCTGGGCCAAGTTGCACGCTGCCGCCGCGCTGAATATCCCCGTCGTGATGATCGACCGGCCGGCTCTGCCGGAGCACGTGTCCACGGTGTCCACCGTGGACGAGGCGCACCGGTGGGTTATCGAGCGGGATACCGCCGAGGTGTGAACACCTGAGGGCCGGAATCGGTGTCCTGCCACTGGGTCTGTGACGACCCGATGATCAGCAGGGTGCGCATGTCCACCACCGATGGGTCGAGCTCGCCCAGCGTCGTCACGCGCACGGATTCTCCAGAGCCGCCGACATCGCGTCCCAGCACCACAGGAGTCGCCGGGTCGCGGTGTTCCAGCAGTACGTCGCGCATCGACGCGACCTGCCACGTGCGCGACTTCGAGGCGGGGTTGTACACGGCCAGCACCAGATCGGCCGCCGCCGCGGCACGCAGCCGCGACTCGATGATCTCCCAGGGCTTCAGACGGTCGGACAGAGAGATCACGGCGTAGTCATGACCCAGGGGAGCGCCGACACGGCTGGCGACGGCCTGCGCCGCCGTCATCGCCGGAAGAACCCGCACCGTGACATCGGGCCAGGCCCGGGCCTCCTCCAGCACCGCCGCTGCCATCGCGAACACCCCCGGGTCGCCGGAGGAGACTACGGCCACCCGCCGACTGCCGGCCGCGAGCTTGAACGCCAGCTCGGCGCGCGCGGGTTCGTCACGGTTGTCGCTGGCGTGCCGAATCTGACCGTCGCGGGCGGGAATCCGATCCAGGTACGGGCCGTAGCCGATGAGGTCGGTGGCCCGCGCAAGCTCCTGGCGCACCTCGCTGGTGGTCCAATCGTGATGGCCGGGCCCCAGGCCGAGGACCGTCACCATCCCATCGGGCTCGGCCTCGGCGACGGGCTGTGCTCCGGGAACCAGAACCAGTGAGAAGTACGGAACCGAGGACGGGTCGACGTCGGCCGCGGGAAGTACCCGCTGCCCGGACGTACTGGCCCGTTCCACGTAGTAGGCGCGGCTTAGCAGACCGGAGTTCTGAAGCGCCTGATGAACGGTGCTGTACGAGCGGCCCAGCTTCATGATGACCGCTGCATCGGAATCGCCGAGCCTGCGGGCGATCTCGTCGGCGGGCAGCGTGCCGGGGATGACGGTGAGGATCTCGTCGCCCTCGACCAGGGGCGTCCCTGTAGCGGCCGAGGCGGCGCTGACCGAGGTCACGCCGGGGATGATCACCGCGTCGAACCTGTCGGTCAGGCGGCGATGCATATGCATGTACGAGCTGTAGAACAGCGGGTCGCCCTCGGCGAGCAATGCCACGTTCCGGCCGGAATCCAGATGAGCGGCAATCCGATTCGCGGACTCTTCGTAGAAGTCGTCGATCGCACCGCGGTATCCACCCGGGTGGTCGGTGGTTTCGGTGGTGACCGGATAGACGAGATGCTCCTCGATGTGACCAGGCCGCAGATACGGTTCGGCAATCGAGCGAGCGATGCTGCGGCCGTGCCGCGCACTGTGGAATGCCACCACGTCGGCTTGGCCGATCACCCGTGCGGCCTTGACGGTCACCAGCTCGGGATCACCGGGGCCCAGCCCCACGCCCCACAGCACCCCGCGGGGTTTGTTCGGATCGGTCATGCTCCGTTAATCCCTATCGCTCGCAATCGCGTTCACCGCGGCGGCGGCCATCGCACTGCCTCCGCGTCGTCCCCGCACCAGTAGGTAGTCCATGCCGCGCGGCCGGTCGATCAACTCTTGTTTGGACTGTGCCGAGCCGACGAATCCGACCGGACCGCCGAGGACCGAGACCGGGGGAGTCACCCCGTCGTCGACGAGTTCGAGAATGCGGAACAGCGCGGTGGGGGCATTTCCGACAGCGGCAATCGATCCCGGTAGTCGATCAGCCCAAAGGTCCACGGCGGCAGCCGACCTGGTGGTTCCGGTCCGCTGCGCCAGGTCGGCGGCGCGTGGATCGGCGACCAGGGACACCACCTCGTTGTTGGCGGGCAGCCGCAGGCGGGTGATTCCCGCCGCGACCATCGAGGAATCGCACAGAATGGGTGCACCCGCATCCAGCGCAGCCCGGGTGCGCGTCACCACATCGGCAGAGAAGGCGATCTGGCCGGGCAGATCGACCTGCCCGCAGGTATGTATGAGTCGGACCACCACACGCGCGACGTCGTCGGGGAACGCCGAGAGGTCGGCCTCGGCCCTGATGGTGGCGAACGACTGCCGATAGATTTCGGCTCCGTCCCGTACGTAGTCCAGCACGCGCTAACCCTACGGGTGCCGATACGCAATTCTTGAACCTGGCCCGTTCACCCCCGATAGCATCGGGGGTGAACGGGGTGCGCGGGACGTACCGGTGAGAGGCGTCGCGTTGCTCCCGGCGCTGGCCCTGCTCGGGGTGCTGAACACACCCGCACGGGCAATGGCCGAACCGTTGTCCGACTGCACGGCGGCATAGGACCATCAGCTGCCGTCGTGGCAGTGCAGCGCCCGCTCATCCGATGCCCATCATCTCCAGGTGGTGGTGAGCCTGGCCGACCGGACGTCGACTTCGCCGGTCCTATTCACAGTCGACGGTGAAACTGCTGACCTCGGTGTCTGACAGTCGGGCCATCGACGAGGGCCGAGCGATCGGGCCCCCACATTGGGCGGATACCGATCGAGTAGGGCTAGACGAGCTGCCCTTGCCGGTTTCCGGTGGGCACCGGCGGCACCGTATGGCGGGTGTGGCACCAGGCCGACCGGGACCGAATTCTGGCGCGATTGCCCGAGGGAACAGCCCACGCGGATCTCTCAGTACTGAACATGGACGAGGTACAGGCCCGCGATCACTTTTGCGGGGAGGCCGGAAGGTTGTGGGGGAGCGACTTTTACCGAGCCAGTGGGCGATAGCCCAGCTCCGTCGCCACCAATACCTGGCCGGTAGCGGGGCTGCCGCAGGCGCGCGGGCAGCCGACCCAGTGCCGGTGTACCGGCGAATGCATACCGCTGGCGATCTCTTCGGCGACTTCGAGCCGCACGTCGGCGTGGACGTCGGTTCGTGAACGTCCACACCCCGGCAGCCCGGTGCACGAGCTGGCATTGAGCCACGGGGAGCGTTCGTCGAAAACCAAGCCCAGGGGTGCCAGTACGCGCAGCACCGCATCGGCATCCTCGTGAGGCAGATCGCACAGCAGCACTGACCGCCATGGAGTGATGACGAGGGGTTTTTCGGCGGCGGCCAGCAGCGCCGCCACCCGTGCGGGCAGTTGCCCGAGCGGAACGGCGGCACCCAGCATCACCAACTCGCGGTCGGGATACTGCTCGATCCATCCCACGGGCGCCTGCGGTCCGGATACGGCCCCGCCCGGGCTCGTGACCAGTGTTGCGCCGATCGCCTCGGCAAGCGTCCGCGCGCCAGCCGGCAGCTCCCGGACGCGCCATGCGTCTCCCCGGATCTCGACGAAGGTGTGCGCGGCCGCGAGCATGTGGTCGATGGCGGCGCCGGGGTCGGCGACGCACACGGAAGTGGCGTGGCCGTCGAGGAGCACGCGCCAGCCGCCGGGCTCGTGGATCAGCCCGATGTCGGCACCCATGGTTACCATGTCTGCTCGTCCGTCATCGAGGCTGAACAGGAAGCGGCCCGGCAGGGCGGCGAGCGCGGAAGCTGAGATCAGCCCATGGTCGAGCGCGAGGACAAGCGGCCGCACATCGGGGAAGTCGCCGGCTCGCCCCGACAGCGGCGAGGCCACGATGTTGCGCACTCGTTCGTGGCACGGCGACGGCAGCAGACCGGCGTCCGATAACAGGGTGCCCACCGCGTCCGCATCCCGGATCGACCGAAGCTGAACGTTGCCGCGGGAGGTCAGCTCCACAACGGGTGCGCCATGGCTGCCTGCTGCTGTGGCCAACGCGGCCAACTGCGCCGACGAGAGCATTCCGCCGGGCAGCCGGATGCGTGCCAGCGCTCCATCGGCCGCCTCATGTAACCGCAGCGCACCGGGGCACGCGTCGTCGGCGGTGCCTCGTGGTCTTCGCGCAAGCGGCTCATCACCAGAGCGGGTCACCTACTCACCGTAGGACTACGGTACGAATGTCCTGTGAGCGATGCCCCGATCCTGATTCTGTCGACATCGGATACCGACCTGCTGAGCGCGCGCGCCAGCGGTGCGAACTATCGATGGGCCAACCCTTCTCGTATCCACGTCGATGACCTCCCGGACCTACTGAGCGGGATGGGTGCGGTGGTCGTCCGCCTGCTCGGTGGTCGTCGCGGCTGGGAAGAGGGCATCGATGCCGTCGTGGCGTCCGGAGTTCCGGCCGTCGTGGTCTCCGGTGAACAGGCTCCCGACGCCGAGCTCATGGAGTGCTCCACGGTCCCGGGGGGTGTCGCCCTGCAGGTCCACCGCTATCTGGCCGAGGGCGGGACGACAAATCTGCAGCAACTGCACGCATTTCTCTCCGACACGGTCTTGATGACCGGTATCGGTTTTGAGCCGCCGGCGACCAACCCGGCCTGGGGTGTGCTGGAGCGTGACGGCGGAAATGCCGACGGACCCACGGTTGCGGTGCTGTTCTACCGCGCGCAACAGCTGGCCGGTAACACCAGCTACATCGACGCTCTGTGTACTGCCATCGAAAACCTTGGTGGAAAGGCGCTTCCGGTGTTCTGCGCTTCGTTGCGTACCGCACCACCCGAGCTTCTGGACACGCTCTCCGCTGCCGACGCCATGGTGGTCACCGTGCTGGCGGCCGGTGGTGCGACTCCGGCGTCGGCGGGGGCCGGGGGAGCCGACGACGAGTGGAACGTTGCCCACCTCGCGGCACTGGATATCCCGATTCTGCAGGGGCTGTGCCTGACCAGTCCCCGGGAGGATTGGGACGCCAACGACGACGGCATGAGCCCGTTGGATGTCGCCACTCAGGTTGCCGTGCCCGAGTTCGATGGACGCATCATCACCGTGCCGTTCTCGTTCAAGGAGATCGACGGGGACGGGCTCATCACGTATGTGCCCGACGCCGAACGCTGCGCGCGGGTGGCGGGTATCGCCCTGCGGCATGCGAAGCTTCGTTCGATACCCGCGGGTGAGCGCCGGATCGCGGTGGTGTTCTCGGCCTACCCCACCAAGCACGCGAGAATCGGCAACGCGGTAGGGCTGGACACCCCGGCCAGTGCGGTCGCACTGCTGACCGCAATGCGGGAAGCAGGCTACGACCTGGGGGCCGACGGCGACATCCCCGGATTGCCCGCAACCGGCAGGCCCGCCGCGGACGGAGACGGGGACACCCTGGTACACGCTCTCATCGAGCGAGGCGGCCAAGACCCGGACTGGCTTACTGCGGACCAGTTGGCGGGCAACCCGATTCGCGTATCGGCGCGTCAGTATCGGGAGTGGTTCTCCCGGCTGGCGCCCGGGCTCGCCGAGCAGGTCGTCGAACACTGGGGTCCGGCGCCCGGGGAACTGTTCGTGGACACCAGTGCCAACCCTGACGGCGATATTGTGATTGCTGCACTAGAAGCAGGCAATATCGTGCTGCTGGTGCAGCCACCCCGGGGATTCGGGGAGAATCCGGTAGCCATTTATCACGATCCCGACCTGCCGCCGAGCCACCATTACCTTGCGGCGTACCGCTGGTTGTCGGCGCCGTGCGAGGAGGGCGGCTTCGGCGCTGATGCGTTGGTGCATCTGGGCAAGCACGGCAACCTCGAATGGTTGCCCGGGAAAACCGTTGGACTGTCGGCTGATTGCGCGACCGATGCCGCGATAGGGGACCTGCCGCTCATCTATCCGTTCCTGGTCAATGATCCGGGTGAGGGAACGCAGGCAAAACGGCGTGCGCACGCCACTCTGGTCGATCACCTCATCCCGCCCATGGCCCGCGCTGAAACATATGGTGATATAGCGCGTTTGGAGCAGCTGCTGGATGAGCACGCGAACATCTCGGCGCTTGACCCCGCCAAACTGCCGGCTATCCGCCAACAGATCTGGACGTTGATGCGGGCAGCCAAGATGGATCACGATCTCGGACTTGAGGAGCGTCCCGACGAGGATGTCTTCGACGACATGCTGCTGCACGTCGACGGATGGCTCTGCGAGATCAAGGATGTGCAGATCCGCGACGGTCTGCACATCCTGGGCAGCGCTCCGCAGGGACAGGCCCAGGTCGATTTGGTGCTATCAATCCTGCGGGCCCGTCAGATGTGGGCCGGGGAGCAGTCGGTGCCAGGATTGCGGCAGGCGCTCGGCCTGGCCGAGGATGGAACGGACAATCGCGCGCGTGTAGATGAGATTGATAAGCAAGCACATTCGCTGCTGACTGCATTACAGGCCACCGGCTGGAATTCCGGGTCCGTTGACGATCTCACCGAGGACGCCCAGGTCGCACAGATCCTCCGGTTCGCGGCCACCGAGGTGGTTCCCCGCCTCGACGGCACCAACGGCGAGATCGACTCCGTCCTGCGCGCGCTGGACGGGCGGTTCATCGAGGCCGGGCCCTCCGGCTCGCCACTGCGCGGACTCGTCAACGTGTTGCCGACCGGACGCAATTTCTATTCGGTTGATCCCAAGGCGGTTCCGTCGAAGTTGGCTTGGGAGACGGGTCAGGCCATGGCCGACTCGTTGCTGGAGCGATACCGCACCGACTATGGTGACTGGCCGCGATCGGTCGGGCTATCGATCTGGGGAACCTCCGCAATGCGGACCTCCGGCGACGACATCGCCGAAGTGCTTGCGCTCCTGGGTGTTCGACCGGTGTGGGATGACGCCTCCCGTCGGGTGGTGAGCCTGGAAGCCATCTCGCTGGTAGAACTGCGGCGTCCGCGGATCGATGTGACCGTGCGTATCTCCGGATTCTTCCGCGACGCCTTCCCGAACGTGGTGACCATGCTGGACGACGCCGTCGCGCTGGCGGCCAGTCTCGACGAACCCGCCGAGCAGAACTATCTGCGTGCGCACGCAGAGGCCGACCGCGCCGAGCATGGCGATTGGCGGCGCGCGACCATGCGCATCTTCGGTTCCAAGCCGGGCACCTATGGTGCGGGACTCCTCCAACTGATCGACAGCCAAAACTGGCGTAACGATTCAGATTTGGAGCAGGTCTACACCGCGTGGGGCGGGTTTGCCTATGGCCGTGGACTCGACGGCGCCGCAGCGAGCGAAGACATGCGCCACCAGTATCGCCGGATCGCGGTGGCGGCTAAGAATACCGATACCCGTGAACACGACATCGCCGACTCTGACGACTACTTCCAGTACCACGGTGGCATGGTTGCCGCGGTGAGGGCGCTCACCGGTAAGGCTCCGGCGGCGTACATCGGCGACAATACTCGACCGGACGCCGTGCGAACCCGCACGCTATCTGAAGAAACCACAAGGGTTTTCCGTGCGCGTGTGGTCAACCCGCGGTGGCTGGAGGCGATGCGCCGTCACGGCTACAAGGGCGCCTTTGAAATGGCGGCCACCGTGGACTACCTCTTCGGGTACGACGCCACCGCCAATGTGATGGCCGACTGGATGTACGAGCAGCTGACCAACAGCTATGTGCTCGACGAGCAGAACCGCAAGTTCATGCAGCAGTCCAACCCGTGGGCGCTTCACGGTATCGCGGAGAGGTTGCTGGAGGCGGCCAGTCGGGGGCTGTGGGAGACGCCGGACCAGCAAGTTCTGGAGGATTTGCGATCAGTGTTCCTGGAAACCGAAGGCGAGCTGGAGTCGTAGCATCGGAGCATGGCCCGGGATAACCGTTTGGACATCGGCACGGTGGCAGTGGGCCGCTACATCCTGTTGACCACATTCACCAAAGACGGTGTCCCCAAACCGACTCCCATGTGGTTCGTCACCGAGGGCGACGAGCTGCTGATGACGACCGGTGGCGGCTCCTGGAAGATCAAGAGGATCAGCCACAGCTCCGCGGTGACTGTGGCCGTCTGCACGCAAGGCGGCCGGGTGATCAGCCCGACCGCGCAGGCCACTGCCGCGGTGGTCGACGAGCCCGCCTCCGTCGAGCGCATCCGCACCGCGGTGCTGAAGCGGTATGGGTTGTTCGGCAGGCTCGCGGCGGCGCTGCACTCCCGTCGCGGTGGTTCCAGGGTCGGCATCTCGGTGACGCTGGGCGCGCCGGAATCGCCCTGACGTCACTAGACTCGTCGGCATGGGTGTAAACCTCCCGGTGCCGACCTTCGATGAACTCTGTGCCGCCAAGTACGTCTTGCTGACCACCTACACCAAGGACGGCCGCGCCAAACCCGCGGCGGTGTGGGCGGCACCGGTGAGCGGTGAGCTGCTGGTGTGGACCGAGACGAACTCCTGGAAGGTGCGCCGCATCCGCAACACCCCGCGGGTGTCGCTGGCGGTCTGCGATGTCCGCGGCAAGGTTCGCAGCGCTGAGATCGAGGGAACCGCGCGGGTCCTGGACGCCGACGGCACTGAGCGGGCCCGCGCCGCGATCACCCGCAAATACGGCCTGGTCGGGTGGGTCCTGGTGAAGGCGAGCCTGCTGCGCCGGGGCGTGGGCGGCACCATCGGGCTGGCCATCACCGCCTGATTCGGGAACCCGACAGCGGCTCGGCACGTTGACCCGATATGTGGCGAGGCCTGTTTCTGCTCTATGTGATCGTCGAGGTGTGCGCCCTGGTGGCGCTGACCTCGGCCGTGGGCATCGGCTGGACCATCATCGTCGTCGTGGCGACCTTCTTCGTCGGCCTCGTGCTGGCCGGTTCGCAGGCTCGGCGCTCGCTCGAGCAGCTGCGCCGGGGAGGGAAGTCCCCAGGCGGAGCCGTAGCGGATGGCGCGCTGATCGCGCTCGGAACGGTGGCGGTGGTGATTCCGGGGGTGGTGTCCTCGGTCGTCGGACTGCTGTTGCTGCTGCCGCCGACGCGCGCCCTGCTACGGCCGGTGTTGACATTGGTCACGGCGCGGCAGTTGAGTCGTCGTGCGCCCCTGATCACCGTCATTCCCGCCGGATACGGCGCATATCAGAGCACCCGGACCCGGTCGAACACCTTTGACTACATCGACGGTGAGGTCGTCGATGTCGATGAGGATTGCGCCGGGCAGGCCCCCAGATCCCGCTTCGGCCGCGACCTGCCCGCATAGACGTCGTCTAAACCCGGCAGAATTACCGAGTGCAGACTCTTCACGCGGGCGGCTCATCGGGGCGGGACGCTCTTCGCCCCAGCGGCTCATCGCAACTACTCGTCAACGCGCGCGTGCACAGCCCGTCCCATCCGGCGGCAACCGCGATGGCCGTGACCGGCGACGTCATCAGCTGGATCGGCGAGGATGACCTCGGCCGCGCGGAGTTCCCGGATGCCGAAGTCGTCGACCTGGAGGGGGCATTTGTCGCTCCGGCATTCGTCGACGCCCATGTTCATGTCACCGCGCTCGGGCTGTCCATCATCGGACTAAATCTGTCCGAGGTGACCTCGCGCGAACAGTGCGTGGCCCGGCTGACCGCATACGCCGGTGAGCACGACGACCCGGTGATCTGGGGGCACGGCTGGGACGAATCGCGGTGGCCGGATCGAGCACCGCTGACCACCGCCGACCTCGACGGTGCCGCGCCCGGCCGCGCCGTCTACCTGTCCCGTATCGACGTGCACTCGGCCGCGGTCTCGACGGCACTTCGTCGACAGGTGCCCGGGCTTGCCGAGGCCAGTGGCTTCCATCCCGAACATCAGCTGGCCGGTGCCGCTCACCATGCGGCGCGCTCGTACGCGCGCGGTGCGCTTTCGGTCAACGGGCGATCCAGGGCACGGCGTGCGGCGCTGGATCGCGCAGCATCACTTGGCCTGGTGGCGGTCCATGAATGCGGCGGCCCCGAGATCGGCGGTTTGGAGGACTTCCGTGAGCTGTTGGCCACCGAACACGGAGTGCAGGTCACCGGATATTGGGGCGAGGCGGCCCGAGACGCCGATCATGTCCGTGAGCTCATGGCCGCGACAGGTGCCGCCGGCCTGGCTGGTGACCTCTTTGTCGATGGAGCGCTGGGATCGCACACCGCCTGGTTGCGGGAGCCGTATCACGATGCACCGCACACCTGCGGCATCAGACACCTGGACGCCGAAACGGTTGAAACGCACCTGGACTCGTGCACGCAGGCAGGAGTCACCGCAGGATTCCATGTGATCGGGGATGCCGCAGTAACCCAGGTGATAGACGCGCTGAACCGCGTCGCGAAAAGCCACGGTGTGCCGGCGGTGGCGCGGTGCGGCCATCGTCTGGAGCACCTCGAAATGATCTCGGCGGCACAGGCCGAGCGGCTCGGTCGTCTGGGGGTCATCGCCAGCGTGCAGCCGGCCTTCGACGCTCTCTGGGGTGGCCCGGACGGCATGTACGCCGATCGACTCGGTGTTGATCGAGGTACCCAGCTAAACCCGCTGGCGCTGTTAGCATCCCAAGGCGTGCCCCTCGCGTTCGGTTCCGATGCCCCCGTCACACCTATCGATCCGTGGGTGGCGGTACGGGCGGCGGCCCATCACCGCACCGCAAGTAGCTCTGTCTCGGTCCGTGCGGCATTCAGTGCGGCGACTCGAGGAGGCTGGCGCGCACAGGGAATTCATGACGGTGCGACCGGCACACTGACCCCGGGAGCGCTTGCCAGCTACGCAATCTGGGAGACAGGGGATCTGACCATCAACACCAGCCAACCGGGCGTTCAGCGCTGGTCCACCGACCCGCGCTCACGCGTCCCGGCTCTGCCGGATCTCTCGGATGCCGCGGTGCTTCCCACCTGTCTGCGAACCGTGCACCGGGGCAAGGTGATCCATGGCTGACGACACTGTCGACGAGTCGGTTGACGAGATTGTCGATGAGGGCGCGGCAGATCTCGACGAGTCGGCCGACGTTCCGGAAGGCGACGAGCCGCAGGCCGAGTCCGGCCCCTCGCGGAGTGCGGTCTTCGCAGCAGCGGCAGGGGCGCGCGCCCTGGCCTTTGGTCAGGCCTGGATGCGTGCGGCCCCCCGGCAGGGCGCGGCCGTGCTTGGAGGCCTCGCACTGTGTGCCAGCTTCCCGCCGTGGGGCTTTTGGTGGGCAGCGTTTCCCGCGCTGTCGATTCTGGGACTGGTGCTGTGGTCGTCGAAGACCACGCTGCGCGGCGGTTTGGGATACGGGCTGCTGTTCGGTCTCGCGTTCTTCGTCCCGCTGCTGCCCTGGACCGGTCAGCTCGTCGGTGTATTCCCATGGCTGGCGCTGTCCATTCTGTGCGCCATCTGGGTGGCCCTTCTCGGTGTGCTGGCGGTGGCGGTGCGCAACCTGCCCGGCTGGCCGTTGTGGTTCGCCGCCGTCTGGTCTGCCACGGAATGGGGTCGCGCAAGCGTTCCCTTTGGTGGCTTCCCTTGGGGCCGGATCGCTTTCGGGCAGGGTGATAGTCCGATGTTGAGTCTGGCGCGATACGGGGGAGCACCACTGGTGTCCTTCGCGGTGGCGCTGGGTGCCTTGGCGGTGACCGCGCTGGTCATCGAGATGTACCGGTGGTGGCGCAGCCCGTCCGTGGGCCCGGACGGTGCCCGGCCGGTACCCTCGGTGCTCCTGCCCGGAGCCTGTGTCTGCCTGGTCCTGTTCGCGATGACAGTCAGCTGGCAGCAGGTCCGGCATGCGAGCCACGGTGCCACCGATGGACGCACCGTCACCGTCGCGGCCATCCAGGGCAACGTGCCCCGCCTCGGCCTGGACTTCAACGCGCAGCGGCGCGCCGTACTGGACTACCACGTCAAGGAAACCCTCCTGCTGGCCCAGGACATCAAGGCCGGGAAGGCTCCCGCGCCGCAGTTCGTGGTGTGGCCGGAGAACTCCTCCGATATCGATCCGATCCGCAATGCCGATGCGGCCGAGGCCATCACCGAGGCCGCGCAGGCCATCGGGGTGCCCATTCTTGTCGGCGGGGTGCTGCGGCATCCGGACTCCACTGCCGAGCAGCCCACGTCGATCAATTCGATCATCGTCTGGGATCCGAACACCGGCCCCGGTGAACGCCACGACAAGCAGATCGTCCAACCGTTCGGCGAGTACCTGCCGTGGCGGAGCTTCTTCGAGCACTTCTCCCAGTACGCCGACCGCGCGGGGTACTTCGTCCCGGGGGACGGCAACGGCGTCGTCACCGCGGGCGGAGTGAAGATCGGCGTCGCCACCTGCTGGGAGGTGCTCTTCGACAGGGCACTGCGGCAGTCCACCATGAACGGTGCGGAGATTCTTACCGTGCCCAGCAACAACGCTCTGTTCGGCAGCGCGATGAGTGAGCAGCAGCTGGCCATCTCCAAGGTGCGGGCCGTCGAGCATGACCGGGAGGTCATCGTCGTCGGCACCACCGGGATCAGCGCCTTCGTCTCTCCCGACGGGGTCGACGCGGGGCGCACCAAGTTCTTCGAACCGGCCTACATCGACATGCAGGTGCGACTGCACGACGACCTGACACCGGCCACACAATGGGGCCCCTGGGTCGAATGGGCGCTTGCTGTGATCGCCGGACTTGCCGTCCTGGCCTCGGCTGGCCTGGCGATACTGCACAATGGAGGGCTGAAGAGGCCGAAACCTGAGGTAGAACCGGCCTCACAGATGAAGGAGACCTGACCGGAGTGGATCCCGTGACCGAACGTCCGAGCGCCCGGACCCTGGTGATCATTCCGACGTACAACGAGCGGGAGAACCTCCCGCTGATCCTTGGTCGGTTGCACAAGGCGCACCCCGATGTGCACGTGCTGATCGTCGACGACGGCAGCCCGGACGGCACCGGCGAACTGGCCGACGAGGCCTCGCTGGCCGATCCCGATCGCGTGCACGTGATGCACCGCAAGGAGAAGGGCGGCCTGGGCGCTGCCTACATCGCGGGCTTCGGCTGGGGCCTGGCACGTCAGTACTCGGTGTTGGTGGAGATGGATGCCGACGGCAGTCATGCCCCCGAGCAACTGTCGCGACTGCTCGACGCTGTGGATGCCGGAGCGGATCTGGCGATCGGCTCCCGCTATGTGCCCGGCGGAACCGTGGTCAACTGGCCAATGCGTCGGCTGGTGCTGTCCCGCAGCGCCAACGTCTACGCCCGGTTGGTGTTGGGCGTCAAGCCCCACGACATCACCGCCGGCTACCGCGCGTACCGGCGTGAGGTGCTCGAAAAGCTCGACTTGGCCGCCGTCGAGTCGCACGGCTACTGCTTCCAGATCGACCTGACGTTGCAGACCATCGCACACGGTTTTGAGGTCGCCGAGGTGCCGATCACCTTCACGGAGCGCGCGATCGGTGAATCCAAGATGAGCGGTTCGATCATCAATGAGGCTCTGGTCAAGGTGACCAAGTGGGGTGTAAGAAGCCGACTGGACCGGGCTCGCGGCGTCAATCGCTGACGTGTTTGGTTCTCATGCATTGCGGGCCATCAGCCGACCGTTGACGGGGATGACTGCGCCGATGAGATAGGACGCGGCCGGTAAGCACACGCTCAATGTCACGTGTGCGACCTCCTCGGCGCGACCATAGCGAGGCAGTGCGGTGCGTCGACGGGCGTAGGCGTCCTTGTCCTCAGCGGAGATCGCGGCGGTCATCGCGGTGTCGAATGGGTCCCGGGCAGATGCAGTTCACCGTAATCCCGTCGCCTCCCAGGTCGACGGCCAAGCTCCTGGGCAGACCCGCAAGGCCGGATTTGGCTGCGATGGAGGGCCTGTCACCACGCGCGGGGCGGGGGAGTCACGCAGGAGGTGCGCGACTAACCGCGACGGCGGCCCTTGATCAGTTCCAGACGCTCTTTGAGTAGCTCGTCGAGCTCTTCGACGCTGCGGCGCTCCAAGAGCATGTCCCAGTGGGTACGCGGGGGCTTGACCTTCTTGGGCTCGGGCACATCGCCGTCGAGCAGGGCGCCCTCCATGCCGTTGCGGCATGCCCAGTTCGCCGGGATTTCGGCGTCGTGGGCGAAGGGGACGTCGAACTCCTCACCGTTCTCGGTGCGGTAACGGGCCACACGGCGAGGCGCCAGGTCGTGGTCACGATCGGTTTCATAGCTGACGGCGCCGAGCCGGCTGCCTCGTAGAACACGATCTGCCATGTGTACTTCTCCTCTATCACTGCGCGGTATTCACTGCGGGTCGGTGACCGTACATCCCGCGCTTACATTGCTGGTGGCTATTCAGGTCAACGGCGTACCCGCGGGATTGGTTCCCTGTTCATGCAGGTTGTGGCCTTCATTATAGGGCGTCAACCCTGATCTGAGCGCCACCGCTACGCATCCGAGACGCGTGGCGGTCGCACGTGCTGCTATCAGGTGCGCTGCGCAGTGGTGATGGCTGCTCGACCGTCGACGGGTGAGCGGCTGGCGTACGTGGGTGCGTAGTGCTGCAGCAGTTCGAGGGTGGTCAGGTGCCGGCCGCACTGGAATCCATGGATGGCAAGCAGCGCGTCGGCGCCGTCCGCGGTGAGTCCGGTCAGGTAGGGCTCCCCGAACCGTGCTGCCGCCTCGGTCCACAGCCGGGCGCGAACGGACTTGCCGCCTCCGGCGACGACGGTGGTGTCGAGGTAGTCGAACACCAGCCGACTGCCGGGTGCGCAGACCGTGGCGAGATCGGCGAGTGTCGCATCAAGTGCTTGTTGGGTGAGGTAAGCGGTCACACCGAGCCAGATGATCAGGCTCGGCCGAGTGGGATCGAACCCACTGGCGAGCAGCCGATCGCGGAGCGCATCATGCTCGAAATCGCAAGGCACCCAGACGATCTGTTCGTTGCTTTCGGCAGATAGCAGCCCCTCCATGACGGCGCGTTTGTCCGCCTGGGTGGTAGGGGCGTCGACCTCGAAGATCTTGACCTGGCGGTGCGCGGCCCGGCGCAGCGTGGTGGTGTCGAATCCGGCGCCCAGCAGCACGATCTGATCAACACCG
The DNA here is from genome assembly GCA_014204435.1 of Mycobacteroides chelonae. Taxonomy (GTDB): domain Bacteria; phylum Actinomycetota; class Actinomycetes; order Mycobacteriales; family Mycobacteriaceae; genus Mycobacterium; species Mycobacterium chelonae_A. The sequence continues at coordinate 17,178 of JACHLF010000011.1, read as the reverse complement.
TCCTTGACGGCGGATTCCAGGACATCGTCGGTATAACGCACGCGCAATACCAAGAAAAAGTGTCCCGCGGCGCCGAATACAGATTTCAGTAATCCGATGAAGCCACGGGCTACCAATGGGTGGATCAAACCGGCCCGCAACAAGGGGTCGCGGACGAAATGCCGCGAATACGGATCGTCGAGAAGGCGCCGACTCGGCGGCTGCAACGTTTCTGCTGCGCGCTGAGCGGCGCACGATTGCGCCGTAAAACTCGCGCGGCGATCAAGACGGCGACTTTTCACGCGTAGGTCTCCGAATCTGGGTGTCGACAATTACCAATTCTGCAATTTCTCTACAAGATTTCTGTTTTATGCCTGGCTTGCGCCTGTCGTCGAACGAATTAGTGCCGGGTCCGTTTCTCGCAATGCGCGGCACGGTACGCGCATGGGCCACCAGAACCACCGGCCGAGCAGGGTCGCGATGGAGGGAATGACGAGCGAGCGGACGATCAGCGTGTCGAGCAGGAGTCCGACGCCGACGGTGGTGCCGATCTGCGCGAGGGTGCTGGAGTAGCCGGCGATCAACGCGAACATCGTGAAACCGAAGATCAAACCGGCGGTGGTGACCACGCTGCCGGTTCCCACCATGGAGCGAATGATGCCGGTTTTGATTCCGGCGCGCAGCTCTTCCTTGAATCGGGCGACCAGGAGCAGGTTGTAATCCGCGCCGACGGCGACAAGAAATATGAATGAGCACGGTGCCACCGCCCAGTGCAGTGGCAGACCGACGCCGTGCTGCCAGATCGCGACACTGAGACCCCACGCCGAAAGGAACGACAGCCCCACGGTGCCGACGACGGCGACCGCCGCGACGAAGCTGCGCAGTAGCAGCAGGACGACGCAGAACACGAATGCGAAGGCTGCCACGGCGCTGGTGATGAAGTCTTCTCTGGCGAAGGCGGCGATGTTGAGCAATGTGCCTCCGGCCCCGCCGATGCTCACCTGGCTCCCGCCGAGCGAGGTGCCCTTGAGTGCGGACTTGGCCGCGGGGATGATCTTTGCGCTGTAATCCATGCTCTCTCTGCTGAACGAGTTCACATCGCCCATGACGAGCATTCGGGTGATCTTGCCGTCCGGCGAGAAGAACACGGACAGAGCCGACTGGAACAACGGGGACTCGAATGCCTGGCTGGGCAGGAAGAAGTACCCGCTCGGGTCGCCCTTCATATAGGTGTCGGCGATCTCCCGCAAGAACTGGGTGACCTCGTTCATCTGTACGAGCAGCGAGTCCGCCATGCCCCGGATCGGAGTGAGAGTTTGTTGCGCGTCGGCAAGGAAGCGGTCCAGTAGCCGGACCTGTGCCACCAGGTTCGGCAACGACTCAGAGGCGACACGGGACGCGTCCACAAGATCTTCGAACTTGCGCCCTCCGGCCTGGTTGAGTCCGTCGAGAACGGCCAGACCGGTGAGCGCGGTGTTGCAGGGGAGCAGCTGCTTGCAGTCGGGGACCATATCGACCAGCTGGCCTGCCGTATCGATACCGGCCGCGAGCATGGGCCGCATCTCGTTGTGGACGCTCTTGGCCATCTTCAGCAGGTCGATGAGGCGCGCTCGGGTGGCCTGGCCTGTGCCGCCGGGAAGGTCGACAGCGCGTTGGGTGACTTGGAGGTCCTTGAGGACCACCTTCACGCCCACGGAGAGCTGATCGATCTGACCGGTGATTCTGGCGATGCCGTTGAGCTGTGTGCTGACCATCTCGGCTATTTGGGACATTCGTTCGCCGATGTACCCGCCCTGGTAGGTTAGCGTTCCCTGGGGCAGCGGAGATATCAGTGGCCGCGTGATGCCCTGCACCGCTTGGACACCGTCCACGCTGTAGACGGCATTGGTCAGCTTCGCCAGTGCAATCAGGTCGGCGGAGTTGCGCATGTCGTGGTCGGACTCGACGAAGAGCAGGTTCGGGTTCAACAGATTGGGCGGCAGGTGCCGATCCGCGGCGTCCAGTCCGAGGTTCGCCTCGGTGTTGGATGGTTGCGCCGCGCGTTCGTTGTAGCTGATGACGTACGTTGGCAAGACGAGAATCGCGAGCGCGAGCACGGCGAGGCTGCCCGCAAGAACGGGGCCGGGCCAGCGGACCACATGCGTGGCGATGCGCCGCCAGCGCCGGATGGCTCGGTCTCCACGCGGCTCGTAGAGCCCGAGCCTGCAGCCGATTGCGAGCAGCGCGGGGCCGAGGGTCAACGCCGCCGCCAGTGCGGTGAGGATGCCGATGGTGCAGGGCAGGCCGGAGGTGGAGAAGGCTGCGAGTCTGGTGAGGGTCATGCACGCGGTCGCGCCCGCCACGGTCAGCCCCGATGCGAAGACGATGCGTTGCACGCTCGACAGCGCGGTGTAGTAGGCCGTGGTCGGGTCCTGGCCCGCGCGTCGCGCCTCCTGATATCTGCCGAGCAGGAAGATCCCATAGTCCGTCCCCGCACCCAGGACGATGCCGGCCAACAGGCTCGAGGCGAATATGGAAATGCCGATGATTCCGCGCTCACCCAGCAGCGCGACGATCGGCCGTGCCGTCACCAAGGCGATCGCCACCACCAGCAGCGGCATCGATGCCGTGAACAGCGAGCGATAAGTCAACGACATGATGATCGTGATGCAGATCGCGCACGCGATGATGATGGGCAGGATCGAGCGGTTGATCGCGAGCAGTTCATCGTTCACGACCGCGGACGGACCGGTCACGTAGATCTTGACTCCGTCGGGAGGTGGGTAGGCCTTGACGATGTCGCGCACCGCCTGGGTGGATTCCATGGCCAGCGCCGTGCCCATGTTTCCGGCGAGGTTGAGGTAGCTGAAAGAGGCCTTCCGATCCTGGCTTTCGAACGCCGGGGCCAACGACGGGTCGGACCACAGATCGATCGTGGTGATGACGTGTTTCTTGTCGGCCTTGAACTTCTCCATCAGGTCGGCGTAATAGCCGTGCATCTCCGCGCCGAACGGTTTGTCTCCTTCGGCCAGCACCGCGACGAAGTTGTTGGTGCCGCCATTGCCGAAGTACTTGCCCATGTTGGAGAGTGCCTGCACCGACGAGGCCTCGTCGGGCAGGAAGGACAGGGCGTGCCCTTCGATCACCTTTTCCAGTTGGGGCCCTGCAGCATTGAGGCCGCACGCGAGCAGCACCCACAGCACGACGATGGGTATGGACAGCCCGTACAGCAGCCTGGCGTAGAGCGGTCTGTGCTGTTCGGTGCCGGTACCGGCATAAGTCTCGCGGCGGAACGGCACGGAGAACTCGTTGCGTACTCGCCTGCCGAATGCTCGCGATCGATCGGAGAATCCGGCCCGGCCGCCGGGTGTGGCTATGGGTCCGGTATCTGCTTCGCTCTCATCCTTTTTCATGCGACTTGCACCTTGCAGCTGGCGATGCCGCCACTGGCGGTTGCGACTTGTTCGTCGCGGACCTTGCCGTTGACGGTGATCCTGCATCCGACGCCGGAGCTGTTGGATTGCACGACCATGCTGGTCACGAGCGAAGGTTCCACGGTTCGCAGTGCCTCCTGCCATGGCAGGACCGTGTTGACGTTTTGGTTGTGTCCGTCGTCGTCGAGATAGGACACCGTCGCCGGAGTTCCGTCGGGCCCGACCGCCTCGTACTGGATGGTCCGTTCGGACAGTGTGCCCAACGTGGGGAGGCGGCTCACCGTCCCGGCGGCCTCGTCCGGGATCTCACTCGAGCGCAGTTTGAGGATGAACAACGCCGCGACGGTAAGAACCGCCAGCACAACGAGATACACCCAGACGTTTCTCATTGAGCTACTTCTGAGGGGATCAACAAAGTCATCTCAAACACCCTTCGTGTTGCCAATCAGACGGGTACAGTCCGAACTCCACGGAATGACACGGCAGGCACAGCATCGTTAGTGTTCAAGATGATTCCAGATGAGCTCACACTGTCTCGCTATTTCGGAAAAGTTTCATCATCTCCCGATAGTTCGACAACTAGGAGAGGGCCGAGCATTGGTCGCAGTGGCTATCATTGGCATCGGATGCAAATTCCCCGGAGGAATTGGTGATCCGGACAGTTTCTGGAACTTTGTGTTACACAAAGGCGACGCTGTCGTTGATATTCCGAAGGATCGCTGGGACGCGGACAAGTACTACGACCCCGACCCGGATACACCGGGCCGGATGTACACCCGCAGGGGCAGCTTCCTGACCCAGGAGTTTCGGCGGTTCGACGCGGACTTCTTCGGGATCTCCCACCGCGAGGCCGCTGTCCTGGACCCCCAACAGCGACTTCTGCTGGAGACCACCTGGGAGGCGCTGGACGACGCGGGCATCGCCGGACAGGCGTTGGGCGGCAACGTGGGAACGTTCATCGGCGGCTTCATGAACGACAACATGATCAGCCGTGGGCTCGCCCGAAACCTCGAGAAGATCAACAACTTCGCGGCCTTCAGCGCGTCGCAGACCTTGTTGTCCAATCGCATAGCGCACGCGCTCGATTTCTGGGGACCGAGCATGACCGTGGACACGGCATGCTCGTCCTCGTTGGTCACGACGCACCTCGCGGTACGGGCGGTCGCCAACGGTGAATGCGACGTGGCGCTCGCCGGTGGCGTGAACGTTATGTTCCAACCGGAAACGTTCATCACCATGTGCAAGGGCAGGTTCCTTGCCGCCGACGGTCGCAGCAAGTCGTTCGACGCGGCAGCCGACGGCTATGGCCGCGGCGAGGGCGTCGGGATCGTGGTGCTCAAGAACCTTGAGCAGGCGCAGCGCGACGGTGACCATATATATGCGGTCATTTTGGGCAGCGGGGTCAACCAGGACGGCAGGACGATAGCGTTGCCCGTCCCCAACCCGGTGTCACAGCAGCGGCTCGCGGAGCGGGTGCTCAACGAGGCGGGCATCGACCCGGCCCTCGTCGGATACATCGAGGCACACGGCACGGGCACGAGCGTCGGAGACCCGCTGGAGGCCGCGGCATTAGGGCACTCGTACGGCCAGGCCGCCGGTCGTGCGGAGTCCCTGGTAATCGGTTCGGTGAAGAACAACTTCGGGCACACCGAAGCCGCGGCGGGCGTCGCGGGCCTGATCAAGGCCGCGCTCACCGTGCAGCGCCGGACCATTCTGCCGCAGGTCGTGCTCGACAAACTCAATCCCGAAATCCCCTTCGACGAGCTTCGGATCCGCATACCCACCGAGGTCGAGCCGTACCCCGACCTGGGTGCTCCGGCATACGCCGCGATCAACAGCTTCGGTTACGGCGGGACCAATGCGCACGTCATCGTGTCCGAGCCGCCCGCGTCGGTCGCCGCCGCGCCGGTCAGGGACAGCATCCGGATCTTCCCGGTCTCCGCGCGCAGCGGTACCGCCCTGCACGAGGTCGCCGGGCGTTATGCCGAGCTCTTGGGTTCCGATACCTCCGGCGAGAACACACAACGTCTAAAGACCGCGGTCACCGGCCGCCGCGCGCACCACTACCTTCGCAAGGGCTTCATCTACCGTGACGGGGACGACCTTCTCGCACAGCTGAATTCCTATGCCCACAGCGATGAAGCGGCACCGGCGCGTGCACTGGTCGAGGGTATCTCAGATCCGGTGTTCGTCTTCAGCGGCATGGGCCCACAGTGGTGGGGGATGGCGCGGGGTTTGTTGGAGACGCCCGGTGTCTTCCGTGACACCGCCGCCGAGATCGACGCGGTGTTCCAGGAGATCTCGGGATGGTCGGTGATCGCCGAGCTCCTGCGATCCGAGGGAGACTCCCGTGTCAGCCGTACCGAGATCGCCCAGCCGGCGAACTTTCTGGTGCAATCGGCGCTGGCAAAGCATGTGCAGCAGTTCGGGATCCGGCCTGCGGCGGTGGTCGGACATAGTGTCGGCGAGGTCGCTGCAGCATATGCGAGCGGTGCGTTGTCCCTGCGAGACGCCGCCACCGTCTCCTTCCACCGCTCCCGACTGCAGGCCAAGACAGCGGGGTCCGGCGGCATGCTTGCCGTGGGGCTCGACGCCGAGGAAGCCCAGCGCAGAGCCGCGCGCTTCGGCTCTGCGGTATGTGTCGCGGCGATCAACAGCGCTTCGGCGACAACGCTATCTGGCGACTCCAAGGCCCTGCAGATCCTGCACGACGAGCTTGCCGACGATGGAGTCTTCGCCCGCATGCTGCACGTCGAAGTCCCGTATCACAGTCAGCTCATGGACCCCATCCTCGATGAGCTCGCGATCTCTCTGGCCGGTCTTGCCCCGCGTCAGGCGGACGTGGCGTTGTATTCGACCGTGACCGGCGAGAAGGTCGACAGCGCTGCATTCGCGGACCCGGACTACTGGGTCAAGAACGTGCGGGAAAGCGTCTTCTTCGCCAAGGCCATCGACACACTTATCACGGACCGCTACCGGGTGTTCCTGGAGCTCGGGCCGCACCCGGTGCTGCTCGGGAACATCCGGGAAAGCTTTGTGCGTCACAGCGTCTCCGGTGCCGCGGTGCAGACCTTGCATCGCGATCAGAGCGACGAGCAGTCGGTGCTGCAGGCCATCACCGATCTGTATGCGGTAGGCGCGATCGACGTCCCCGGTGAGGCCGCCCTGTACGAGAATGGTTCGATTCCACATCTGGATCTGCCGAAATACCCGTGGTCGCAGGACGAGCTGTGGGAGGAAGACCCACTGACCCTACGCGCGCGCTATGGCGATGCCGATCGCTTCGCGCTGCTCGGCGACCGTGCGGACGCGCTGACGCCGCAATGGGAGGTCACTCTGGCCGCCGCGAATCTGCCCTGGCTCTCCGACCACACCGTCCTCGGTTCGGTCGTGCTGCCGGGTACCGCGTATCTCGACGTGGCACTATCGGCAGTGCGTCAACGCTCCGGTCGCGCCTACGCCGGCCTGGACTCCGTGGTCTTCGCGGTGCCGTTGGTCGTCGCCGAACACGATGCGCCGATTACGCGCCTCACCGTGGACGAACCGACCAAGAGGTTTACTGTCAACGGCCGTTCCGCGCACACCCAGCTGTGGACGGCGCACGCCAACGGCAGACTGGTCGAGGCGAATCCGGGGGCGTTACGGATCGACGTCCCAACACAATCCGAGTTCGACAGGGTCTTCGAGGGCGACGACGTCTACAAGGGGTTGTCCGCGGTGGGGCTTTCCTACGGTCCCGCCTTCCAGCGAATCCGCAACGTGCGCATCAGCTCCGCAGGTTGCGTCGCGCAGCTGACGAGCCTGGACGCGGAATCTGAGCCGAGGCATGCCGTCCACCCGGCACTGGCCGACTCCGCATTGCAGTGCATTGCCGTTCTCTTGGCGGCGCGCCCGGAGCTGGACATACCGCCGACCGCACATATCCCGGCGTCGGTCGACCGGGTGCGGCTGTACCACGAGGTGCCAGAGGATCCGATCGCGGTCGTGGAGATCACCGGCACTCAGCCGTTGCGGGCGAACGCCTATTTGGCTTCGCAGGATGGTGACGTGGCGCTGGCGATGATCGGGGTGACGCTGCGGCCGGTGGGATCGGCTTCGGACCCGCTGTCGGAGCTTGACCAGTACTTCTACGAGCCGCGTTGGGAGCCTTTGGAAGAGGAGGTCGAGGGCCAACCCGTCGCGCCACCCGCGGCGGCACGTCCGGCAAACGTGATCGTCGAGATCGGAGACGCGCCCGCCGCTGTTGCCGAAGGCGCACGCCGTGCGTCCGCAGCCGGTGTCGTCGTCCTCAAGGCCGAGCCCGAGCAGTCCGCCGAGTTGGCCCAGGCGTTTGGTGCAGCGCTGAGCCGCGACGCGTACGTGCGTGCCCTGGTCACGGTCGGGTCGGGTAGGGCCCTGGTGGAGAGCCTGTACCAGGTGGTCACCGTCGCGCAGGCGCTCAGGACGGTGCTGGAGGCCGAAACCGAACGCGGCGTGGTGAATCCGGATGTACAGGCGGTCCTCGTCAGCCAAGGGGCTTTCCTCGCGCCGGGTGATCGCGATCTGGTGTTGGACCGGACCGCGCTCGTCGGGGCACGGCGTGTGTTGGCCAATGAGCAGCATCCCGCCAAATGGTCCCTGGTGGATCTGCCCGATTCGGCCACCGCGGCTGAGGTGGCCGCGGAGATCTCCGCGATGACCAAGGCAGAAGAGGTGGCCGTCCGCGCTGGGCAGCGCTGGACACAGCGGATGCGCCGTTCATTGTCCGAACTCGTCGCGCCGTGGGACGAGCCATTCGAACCCACGGACCCCGAGGTTGCCTATGAGGTGCAGATCCCGGACACGCGCACGCTCAAGGACATTGCGCTGCGCGCCTGCGATCGTGTCGAGCCAGGACCCCGGCAAGTGGAGGTCCGGGTGGAGACCGTCGGCCTCAACTACAAAGACCCGCTGAAGATTCTCGGAATCCTGACGGAGCGCGAGCTCGGCGAGACGTACTTCAAGCTGGAGCCCGGCATGGAGGGCTTCGGTGTTGTCACGCGTGTCGGGTCCGCGGTCAACGAGCTTCGGGTCGGGCAAAGCATCGCGGTCGCCGAGCGCGGTCTGCTGCGTCGGTACCTGACCTTCGACCTCGACGGCGGGGCCGCGTGGGAGCGGATAGAAGACGAGCATCTGCAGCGTGCGGACTTCGATCCACTCGCGGTGGGCTCGGGCGTTCCGTTCTTCACGGCGGGCTACGCGTTCTACAAGCTCGCCGACCTCCAGCCTGGCGAGACGGTGCTCATCCACGGCGCGGCGGGCGGCATGGGCATGGGTGCGGTCCAGGTCGCGAGCAACATGGGCGCGATCGTGTACGCGACGGCCGGCACCGAGGAACGCAGGCGTGCGGCGCTGGAACTCGGCGCGGCCGCGGCCTTCGACTCGCGGTCGGTCGGCTTTGTCGACGACATACTGCGTATCACGGACGGGCGAGGGGTCGACGTCATCTACAACTCGCTGCCCGGCGAGATGATCGCCCAGAACTTCGCGGTCGCCGGGGAGTTCTGCCGAATCATCGAAATCGGCAAGGCAGACATCTATTTCGGTGGCGCGATGGATCTCAAGCCATTCAGCGGGAACCTCTCGTTCCACTCGATCGACATGGATCGCATGCTGAGGCTGCGGCCGGAGATCTTCCGGGAACTGCGGCGCGAGTGCACCGAGATGCTCACCTCGGGCAAGCTCACCCCGCTCCCGTTCACCAGGTTCCCGATCGAGGAGGTTGTGGGGGCGTTCGAGGCGGTGTTCCGGGCCGAACACATGGGAAGGATCGTGCTGGACTTCCGGAACCAGACCCCGAAGCTGTTGCCCCGCAAGGCAGATCCTGCGCCCGTGCTCGCCGGCCACTCCTACCTCATCACCGGTGGATTCGGCGGGTTCGGGTTGGCCACCGCGCGCTCGCTCGCCAGAGCGGGGGCCACCCATCTGATTCTCGCGGGGCGCAGCGGCGCCACGACCGAGGTGGCGCGGGCGCAGATCGAGGCGTTGCGCGCCGCCGATGTGGAGGTGTGGGAAGAGCGGATCGATATCAGCGACTACGACCAGGTTGCGGATCTGATCGGCAAGGTGGAGGCTTCGGGGCATCCGCTGCGCGGCGTTTTCCACGCCGCGGCGGTGGCTCATGATGAGGTGATCGCGGACATCAGCGTCGAATCGCTGCACAAGGTCTTCGCGCCGAAGGTGCAGGGCGCACTGAACCTCGACAAGGCCACGCGCGAGCACAATGTGCCACTTGACCACTTCGTGCTGTACTCATCGATCAGCGGTCTCATCGGCATTGTTCCGCAGCTGACGTACGCGGCAGCCAACAGTGTGCTGGACGGTCTCGCTCATTCGAGACACGCGGACGGACTGCCCGCGCTGTCGGTGAGCTGGGGTGCGATGAGCGGCGGTGGCATGGCCGAGACGGACGCCATTGTGAAGTTCCTCGACTCGGTGGGATTGCGCCGCCTCAACATGGATCTCGGGGCGGCGCTCATGCAGGAGTGCTCCCGTTTCCAGCTTCCGCATGTCGCGGTGGCGGGCGTTGACTGGGGGGTCTTGCGTACCCCACTGCCCTCGACGGCCAAGAGCACACGGTTCGCGCACCTCTCCGCGGAGGCCGCAGCGGTGTCCAACGAGCAGGCCGCCTTCCGTGCCGCGGTGCTGGCACTGCCCGAGGAGGAGCGGGGGCCGATGGTCACCAAGGAGTTGGCCAAGGAACTCGCCAACGTGCTCAAGGTTGATGTGGATAGCATCGACCCGACCGGACCGATCGCCGATCTGGGGATCGACTCCCTGATGGCGGTCGAGTTCGCGGCCCGGGCCGGCAAGCAGTTGAACATCCAGATCAGTGCGTTCCAGTTCACCCCCGATCTCACCCTTGAGGCGGTCGGTGCCCGAGTCGCACTACTCATTGCGCAAGGGGTCGGCGATCCCGAGCATGACGCGATATAGAGGATCGGCGTGACTGTTGCGACTCCGCTCGAATGTTGGTGGTGGCCCAGGGCTTATCAACCCTCCCTGCCGACCGTGTTGTTTTTCCCGGGCGCCGGGGCCAATCACGCCGGTGAACAGCATCTGGTTCCTCATGTGGCGGGGGTGAACTTCGGGGTGTGGCGGATGCCGGGGCGCAGCACCCGGTCGACCGAGCCATCGCCGGAGAGCCTGCGCGCGTTGTCGGAGGACTGCGCATCGGCGATCATCGGGCTCGGTTGCCGTCGACCTATCCTGGCGGGCAAGAGCTTTGGCGGGCTGTTCGGCTACACGGTGTGTCAGGCGTTGGAGTCACGGGACTTCGCGGTGGGCCGGTTCGTCCCGGTGGTGAGCGGGCATCCGTCGTTGTGGCGAATGGATGCTCTCTATGCCAAGACCCGGGGGCATAACCCGAAGCAACACGCGCTCTGGAGGCTGACCAACGACGAGCGGCGCGGGGCGTGGCCGCCGAAGAAGATCGCGGATGAGTCATTGCTGGAACAGGCGCGACTGCACGCGGTCATCGATTTCAGTCTTGGCTTGCAATCGATTTCGCGCCGCCGGATCAGTACTGCGATCACCGAGGTGAGCGCGAAAGATGACGAGGTGATTCCCAAGTTCGCGCCACCGCGCCGATGGGCGCCGTACACAAAGGGGGAGTTCACCAGCATCCTCGTGACGGGCGGGCACTACTTCTACTGGTCGAATCCGCAGGCCTTGGCCACCATCTTGACGCACGAGGCCGAGTTGGCCCTCGGCGGCTCGTACTCCTACTAGCCGCCGAGGGCTACCAGCCGCTGAGGCCTACGGGGTCTCGCGCTGGCAGTCCGGGCCGGTGTACTGCCAGTTCGGGTTGCTGGTGTACTCGCAGCCCGGGCCTACGTACTTCCAGGCGGGTGCCGGCGGTGGCAGTTGACCGCCTTCGCCGCGCCAGTTGGGTCCGGCATAGCGCCAACCCCATTGGCTGAACCAACTGTCGGGGTTCACGCAGCCCTCCATGGTTCCCGGCCCCCAGGGAGGCGGCGGTGAGGGATACGGTCCGTTGAAGCACACATCCGCGGGGGCGGGGCTCGGCTGCGCCGAGGCCAGGCCCGCGTTGATGACGGCGACCGGAGCGGCAATGACGCCAGCTGCCAGCACGGCCTGCCCAAGCTTGATGATCTTGTTCATCGCACAACCTCCGACGTTGGATGCCGCTGTGATTGGGCAAGATTAGCGCACTATTGTCCGTTTTCCCGGTAATTGTGTTAATTGCGCACGCTGGCTTTGTGTGGCATGGAGCTGGACTCATCGCTCCGGCTACCACCAGTCATGTCGCTGGTTTTGGTGATGCCGACTTCTCACCTCCGACGGCGGTCAGGTGGTTCGCTGTCGCTGACCTGACCTTGTGCGACCGCGCAGCCCGGCCACCACTACGCTGTCACCACGTGGCACGTCGCAAACACGCTCAGCCCTGCAAGTGGTGCGGGCGGGAGGTTGACGACGCCGAATTGGGACGGCGGCGCCAATATTGTCGCCAGTCCTGTCGACAGCGCGCCTACGAACAACGTGCTGCGGTCAAGGGCACCTCGGTGCCGCCCGATGCCGTCGTGCTCACCGCCGACGAGGCGACCGACCTGGCCGATCGCGTGTATCAGGCGCGATGCGCGGCCGAGGACGTTGCGACCGCTGTCGAGGAGGGTGCGACCCAGGAGGAACTGCGCCAGCTGTGCGAAGACCTGCTACGGGCCGCCAAGGCCGCGGATGGCTGGCGTTAGTCCCCGCCCCCGGTCTGCTCGCGCTTAAGTCTTTGCGGAATCCGAACGCGCCCATAGTCACCGGGGCAGGATCCTTGAGCTTGGGCCGGTACACGTCGGCGCGCAGGATTGTGCCGTCGCGCATGGTGGCCGACACATCGGTCTTCGTGGCGACCGCGCGAGAGGTTCGGTGTCAGACCAGAGCCGGCGCCTCTTCTCGCTGCGCGAGGTTGTCGAGGAACTCCGGGGTCACGGCGACGTTCGCCGCGCCCAGGGTGCTGGACGACAGCGGGTCCATGGCCCGCAGGACGAGCAGGTGCTCGCCCCAGCACGGCGTCAGCCCGGCCAACGGCGCACGCGGGGCGGGTTTCTCCTCGGTGCGCAACGCGCACACCACACTCAGATGGGGAGCGTGTGTGGTGCCGGTCAGCTCAAGAACCGTCCAACGTTCGGGCAGTGCGGCGCTCCAGATATCCCGCAGGTTTTCGGGCAACTCGCCGTTCACGGTGGCGCGATAGGCGGCTAGGTAACCGTGATCGTCAATAACCCCGCGCGAGCCCTCCTTGACCTGTGCGGGCAGTGGCGCGTTCGGGATCTCGGCCGCGTTGACGTGCCAGCCCAGCTCACGCAGGTGATCTGCCAATCGGCGTCCCACCGTATCTGCGGTCTTGCGTAAAGGGATTCGTGGGGACCGCGCCTGCAGCGCGGTGAGGTTGGCCGCGGCACCGAGGGTCAGGCTCACCCAGGTCTTGCTTTCCGCGCCGCCGACGTCTGCGGTGGTGACCCGGATGAACGAGCAGCGCACGCCATAACGATCCAGGTACCCGGCGATAAGCCCGATCGGCACTTCCTTACCCGATTGCGGTGGGGTCAGCTCCAGGGCCACGGTGCTGCGTGCGTCGACGCCCGCGGTGACAACCTGAGCGGTATCGGTGGCGGGTGTTCGTCCGGAGATCCGGCGGGCCAGCAGTTGGGTGAACCGTCCGAGGATGTCGGTGAGGAAGGTGCCGCGCCACCACACCAACAGAACCAGCGCCAGCACCCCGGCGGTGATCGCGATCCAGCGGTCGGCGAGATCCCGGCGGTAGAGCGCGAAGGCGGCCGCAGCGATCAGCGTGGCCACCAGGGTCAGTCGCAGCGTGCCGGGCACCGGCGGTCGATACAGCGTCAACTTCTTGCTCTCATTCGTGCTCACTCAGTGCTCTCCTGTCTGCGACGTGCGCTGAGCGCGGCGACGACGACCACCGCGAGCAGGCATACACCGGCGCCCAGGAAGGCGAGTCGCCGGGGAAGTGGATTTTCCGGGGTGGGAGGGGGTGGAGGCACGACGGCACGCGCGCTGGGACCAACCGGCGCGTTCTCGTTGGCCGGGACCTCCCAGGTGAGTGCGGCGACCGGGTCGACGGTCCCCGCTCCGACGAGATTCGACGGTGACCGTCCCGCGTCTCGCGCGGTTCGTTGCAGCCGCGAAATGATCTGAGGTGCAGTCAATTCGGGGTAGCGGCTGCGTACCAGCGTTGCCACCCCGGACACGTATGCGGTGGCATAGCTGGTTCCGAAGAGAGGAACCGGCTTGCCGTTCTGGTCGATCATTCCGTTGGCCAGACCGCCCTCGGCATCGTTGGACAGCGACGTCACGTTCTCGCCGTTGGCCGCGATGCCCACCCATGGGCCCGCCATCGTGAACTTCGACGGGCTGCCATCGACACCCACCGAGCCCACGGACAGCACATACGGCTGCCACCAGGAGGGAACCGAAACAGATTCCACCCCAGTCCAGTTCCTGGGGTCGGCGCCGAGACCGCTGAACGGATTCTGCTGGCAATTGGCGCCGCCGCCGTTGACGTTGCCGGCCGCCGCGACGACGACGGCGTCCTTCTCCTCGACTGCGTACCGCAGTGCCGCGCCGAGTGTCGCCTGGTCGATGGGCTTGGCCGCTGGAATGCAGACACCCGACGAAATGTTGATCACACGCGCCCCGAGGTTCGCCGCATGCACGATGGACCGGGCCAGCGTGCTGACAAATTGGGTGGCGCCGCTGGTGCTCGGGTCGCCGCCGGTGAGCCGCGGGGAGAACTTTGAGGATCCCTGACGGATCGAGATCAGCTTGGACGCCGGTGCGATGCCGGAGAATCCGTCGGGACCGGGCTGGGCGCCGATGATGCCGGCGACCATGGTGCCGTGCCCGTCACAGTCAGTGAGCCCGTTGGTTGACTGCACATAGTCACCGCCGCCCTCGACGTGAAGTCGCGAACTCGGCTTCACCCCGGTGTCGATGACGGCGACGCTTTGACCCTCACCGCGAGAGAAGCGCCATGCCTCTTCGAACTCGGGTGAAGGTTTTCCGGTGGTGCCCGTGCCGGGCAGCAGCACTGTGGTGCTGCACGCCGCGGACTGCGTGCCGGCGGTAGCGCTGGGGGATGAATCCTGTGGTAGCGCAGCAGGATCTGCTTCCGGCTGGATCACCGCGTTGGCGGCGGGAGCCGTCATGGGAGACAGCGCCAGCAGCATCGCGGCGACGGCGCCCACAGACAGAAATCGCATCATCGGTTGAGGATCCAGGTGAACAGCCCGGTGAGGTATGCGATGACCGGAAGCAGCGAGGCGTCAATGCCCGAAGCGAGGAACCCCAAGAGACGCCGGCTGGGCAGCGAGTAGCTCTCCGCCTCACCGATCTTCGGGTTGAACACGACGACTGCCACCGCGGCCACCAGGAACGCCAGCACTCCGAGCGCAACCAGTGCGCCGGTGTAGCGCCCTGTGGCGGTGAAGATCACCAGCAGCGTGGTGGTCACCAGGAACGGCATGGCCAGTAGCCAGGCCTTGCACACGGCCGAATCCCATACCCGCGCACGCAGTGCGGCTCCCGCGCTCACCGCGACCACCAGGTACCAGGCCCACGGGCTGACGGGCGCGGATCCGCTCACGACAACCAGCGATCCCAGGATGGCCAGAAGCGAAGCGCCCGCGATGAATCCGCTCTGATGCGAATCGCTCAACTGGACACGTCGCGGCAGGTCCTTGAGAACCGACATTGCGGGGGCAGAGGGGGTGGCGTCGCCCGGCGCGGGAATGGTCGGCAGGGGGAAGCGTGCGGCGAAGGCCGAAAGCTGTGCGGCACGGAGGGTGACCAGCAGTGCGACGATGATCAGTCCGCTGCCCACAATGAGCGGGGAGGGGTGCCAGAGGATCTGAGCGCCTGCGGCAACCGCGATACCGACCGACAGCACCGTGGTCGCGGTGAAAGAGGCGATCAGCTGGCGCGCCACGATCAGATAGATCAGCGACCATGCGGCTACGCCGGCCGCGCCGAGTAGAACGCGCGGAGCCAGTCCCTCACCGGGTACGGCCAGGGCAAGTCCGCTGGCAATCGGGGCCAGTGCGACGATGGCCAGCTCCGCGCCCAGGCGCGGGGAACGCATGTGCGCCACCAATGCACCGATCGCCGCGGCGACGGCCACCACTGCCAGACCGGCGAGGCTCAACGACGACCCGGTGCGAATGTTGTGCGCGATGGCCAGAACCGTTGCTGCCAATATCAATCCGAGGACACCCAGGCGAGCGACGTGGGCAATGTGCTCGGCACCCCATGGACGCTTGCGTGATTCGGAGAAGATGACGGCTGCGTCCGCGATGTCCTCGATGATGCCCGGTGCGGCAGGGCCGGCGGGGGTGGGGCGCAGGGTGAGCAGGTCGCCGTCGACGACGCCCACGGTGTCCAGGGTCGCGTCGGCGCTGAACGGCGCACCGTTCACCGGGGCCAGGCTCAGCCGTTGAGGCGTTGCCGATTCAGGGGCATCGGGTGCCACCATCCGGTGTACCGCGGGAATGATGTCGCGCATCGGCAGCTGTGTCGGCAAGGCGACTTCGGTCAGCTTCTCTTCACCGAGCACGGCTACCCGGACGATGGGCATCACGGCGTTGTCAGACATGGTGTTTCGTTTGACTCTCTCGATAGGGGGTGGGGCTCAATGGGGAACTACAGGAACAGCATCAGTCGAAGTCTCGGGTCAGCCGGGCATCCGGGAACCAGTGCCCTTCCGGGAGTGTGGTCATCAACTGCTCGACGGCCACGGCGATCGCGAATGGGGTTCCTGGCGCGAAGGTTGACAGCCAGGTGCCGTCGCCGGCACGGTGCGGGCTGACGAGGATGCGTCCGGCGCGGGTGTCCACCACGCTGATACCCACCTCGGAGGTCTGCTGGGTTGCGTTATCACGTTGTCCGGCAACTACTTCTACATAGTTGCGGTTTCCGATGAATGCCGATTCCACCACATTCTGCGCGGCGGGTGGGACACCCAGATATCCCATGACATCGGCTAGCGAGGCGCCGGAACGCAGCTGCTCGTCGGCCTTGGCTCCCACGTGCGTGGGCAGGGTGAACTCGGGGAACCGTGCGGGCGCGCGCCATCGAAGCCCGGCGACCACGCTGGGGACGAGCGCGGAAGGGTCATCGGCGTCGACCACGGTGAAGGTGATCAGATGTGCGTTGCGCAGTGAGACCACGGTGTGTGCGCGGCCCTGCGACTGCTTGCGCGCGATGATGCCGCGCATAACGTCTGGATTCTCTGAACCTGCTGCGACATAACGCAGTTCGAGCCAGCGGTCGGGGCGGCACACCGCGCGAATCCATCCAGCCACGGCTGGGTCCACTGTGCCGTCGGGCAGTAGAACCCCGGCGCGGGTAAGTTCCTGAACTCGCTGGGCGTCGAACCCCGCGCGTTGTGCTTCATCCCGGAAGGGGACGGTGATCGCCAGCACCCAGGGAAAGGTGCCGGCGCTCAACGTATCCGCGAGGAACCAGGCCTGATCGACCGTCAGCTCGACGGCATCCGGCGACCGAGTGGCCTGGTTCATCGCACGATCAGGTGCAGGAGCACCAAGGGCGTCTATGCGCCCCATTTGGCTCCTTCGGCCATGTCGCGTGCGTTCATCGAGAGGGTGTTGGTCTCGTGAGTGCTGCCCATGGCGCGGTAGGCGCGTACGAGTTCTTCCATGGCGGTGTTCCACTGAGCCTGCCAGGCGGCCTGGCTCATCGAGGTATCACCATGCCAGGCAGCCTGCAGGGAAGCCTGCTG
>JACHLF010000010.1 GCA_014204435.1 Mycobacteroides chelonae | reverse complement strand
TCTGATTCCAGCGCCGAGGCGGCCCCGCCGACCCACCCGGACATCGCCGCACTGATCAGACCGTGGGCCTTAGTATGTGCCGCACGATGCGCGGCCATGAGCCGGTCCATTTCGTTGGCCGACAGGTGCAACAGCTCAGGATTGACCTGCAACGACCCCATCGCACACCCCCTCGCAGCTAACAGTTACCGGCACGATAGCACCGCTAGTTTGCCCACAGGAGGCGAGCAAGGGGGTTGGCGGCCTCGGCGCAGCTCGCAGCTCTGGCGAGGTTAGTGCCGTCGTGGCTGTGCCTTGCCCTGCATGAATAGGGTTTGACGCCGGGGCCGCCTGGTCTGTTACTTGGCGTTGAGTAGTCGGAATGCGTTGGGCACGACGACATCGGATCCGGTGCGGAACCACAGCAGAGCGCCACGCTGGCCGGTCGGGCGGCGGTTGGCGCCGACCAGGTGCGGCACGAGTTCCAGGGTGGAGCCGATGCGGTCGACGATCACGAACCCTTGACCGAAGTCCCCGTAGAGGGCGATCTTGGAGCCGGTCGTGGTGGTGGACACCATGTTGGACAGTTCGTTGACGCTACGGCTCAGCAGTGTCGGCGGGGTGTCCTGCAGCGAGGGGAATTTCAGGGCACCGGAGCCGGTCTCGAATTGGCGCAGCGTGTTCAGGATGCCGAGGTTGGCGCACCATTGCGCGTTCGCCTGAAAGCGCGGCGGGAGCGCGTTCTGCAGGGCGTACACGTCTCCGGAGGCCAGAGTGGCGGTGGCGGCGGTATCGAGCTGGCTGGCGCTGCCGGACAGGGCGGTGATGATGCCCTTGGGGGTTCCGGTGCCCGAACCGGTGGTGAACGCGGTGTTGGAGAGTTGTTCGGCGCCGTCGGTCAGCAGCGTGCCCAGCTCGGACATGAAGCCCACCGCATCGCCTTGGACTTCGAAGCTGAACGGCACGAACGCATCGCCCTTGAACACCGGGATCGACGGGCCCGCCAGGGTGGGGCTGGCATCGGCGACCTCGGCCGCTTCGGCAGTCCATTCGGCGGTGACACCCGCGCTGGTGATGCCCTGCCAGGTGTCGGTGGCGGTCTGCACCACCCGGGAGATCTGGCGCAGCGGGTTGATGCTGCCGCCGGAGGTGAGCCGGATCGCCGGATCCAGGGTCAGCGGGATCATGTAGCCGCCGAGGTTGTCGGTGGTGGACATGGCGCGCTGTTCGGTCTGGACCTGCGCGACACGGCGGTAGGCGTCGGCCTCCTCCGGTGTCCATTCCAGATGGCCCTGAGTGGGGTTGGCGACCAGCTTGGCGAACGCACGCTCGTAATGCTCGGAGCCGGCCGCACTGGTGTAACGCTGCATCCACGTCTGCGCGAGCGGGGTGCCGGTGCGCATCAGGTCCTCGACGAGCTCGGCGCCGCGCGCCCCCAGCCGGTCAGAACTCACAGCGGTTTCGAGTGTGCGCATGGCCTCGCTGCGCCGGTCATCGCCACGGCGGGAGTTCTCGTCCTGGCCAGGTGATCCGGGAACAGTACGCAGACGCGGCCCGGCGTCACCGCCGCGTGCGGATTGCGCCATGTCGGCGCGCTTGATGTAACGGTTCAGTTCGTTGAACTGATCGCCCAGATCCTCGAATTCGGTTTCGTCGGCCGCGGACATGCGGTGCTTGCCACCGAGTTCAGTCATCCGGGTGTGCACTTCGTTGAGCCGTTCGACGGCTTGGGCGCGAGACAGGTTTACAAAGGTCATTTTTGTGTCCTTGATTGAGGTATGCGCGTACCGGCAGCAGCGAAAAGCATTCGGCCGCAAAGGGAATAAGCCAGATACCGGGCGCTTGGCTGCGCACCCCGTGGAGTGGGCGCCGCGCTGCGAGGCGGTGAAACAGACGGGCACTTGCCGGTTCGATCACGAAGCAACTCGCGCGCATCCTCACCCACCAGAATAGCCCAGCCAACCGGCAGCTACCGCAACAATTTCGGTAGCGCTACCGAAATTGTTGCGGTAGAGAAATGTCGATAGGGGGCGGGGTCGACGGGGCGCCATCGCCTTCGATGCTCACCCACCCCCCGCCGTCTGGCGCTGCACCCACGCATCGTCGTCGCCGAACCACACGAGGCCGACCGGATCGCGGTGAGCGAGTTCGTCGAGGCGCCGCTGCTGTTCGTCCATGTCTGCGTCGAGCTGGGCCAGCTCCAGCACCGCACGCTCATCCTCGTCGTTGCGGCGCTGCACAGGGTCGATCGGTTCGTCGGTCACGCGGACTCTTCATCCGTTTGCTGTGCTGCGCTGGAATCAGCGATGCTGGTGTCGGCGTGGACGATGCGCCACATGGAATTGCGGCCCACGCTGGAGGACTCGATACGCGGGCTAGTCGAACTGAGCCGTGCCTGCTTGATCGCGCCGCGACTGTGACCCTCTGCTGTGCCCGTCGCATAGATCTGGCTAACCTCAACCCACCGATCATTGCCTCCATGGGCCGCGAGATGGGCCAGAATGAACTCCAGCGCGGTGCGAGTAGGTCGAGGGGTTCCGACTTGCGACGAGCTGGCAGTTTCCGATGGAGTATCTAACTCGGATAGGTCACGGGTGACCAACGTGGTCACCCCTTCTGAACTGGAGTTTTGAGGGGTGACCCGATCGGTCACGGGTGACCCAATCCGGTACCGAACACTGCCATGCTCACCCGGTCGTATCGACACCAGGCCATCGGCCTCCAGCAAAGCAATCGCTTGATCGAACAGTTCACGCTTCTCCCGCTTGCCGAGACGACGCCGAAGGTCACCACCGGCTTGTTCACCGTCACGCTCCAGCATCCGCAGAAGGCTACGCTTGACGGTCTCCAGGCGGCTGGCGTCGTAGAAGTCATCTCCGACCGCGCGGGCCACTGCCCGGTCCCGCACCTTTGCCCGCTGTGCTTTCTTGGCTTCGCTGGTGATCCAGTCGCGGGTGGCATCGGAGACCGCCATGACAGCCTCGGAGAGCTCCCAGTCGAGCTCGGAGACCACCGAGCGGTGGTGCAGGATCGCCAACAGCGCGGCCACCTTGCAGCGGGTCAACAGCGCGTGCCCGTCCAGGGCATTACCTTGGCCGCGTTGGCGAGCCAGATGCGCGGCGATGATGGTCTGGCTGATCTGCTCGGGCCCGTAGGCGATTTCGACCACCCCGTCGTGGTTCGGAACGTAGATGGGGATATCGGTGTTCAGTGGGGCTGGGTCCTGCGCGGTTTCGGCTGGCATCGAGGGGTCGGTGGTGGGGAACCACAGGAACCGTTGCGGGGTTCCGCCGGTGGCGTCGTTGAAGATCACCGAGGTATGCAGCGGTTGGGCGCCCACCGATAGACAGCAGCGGTATGTGTGAGCCTCTACGACGCGGGTAGTGGATTTCGAGGCGTTCTGCTGGCCGATCTGCTCACCCATCGCCATGGACTTGAGTTGTGCCAGCAGGATCGAACCCTGCCGCGAGGCGATACCGGCCAAGGTATCGACCTCGGGGACATTGAAAATCGCGGCGGTGATCGCCTGGTTGTTCGCGTCCTCCCTCTCCGGTCTCTTGAACGTGGCGGCGATGCCCTCACCCGAACCGATGGGTAGCTCCAGAATCGGCTTAGGCCACGCCAGGCGCGCCACCTTATCGCTGATGCCCTTACCGCCACCGGAAGCCGATACGAACGCACACAACAGATTCAGCGACGCACGACCACCAATGAGACCCGGCAACTGCACATGCGGGCCCACACTGGCCGACACCCGCAACAACACCGCACCGAACACCGCCCACGGCGCCGCATACCGCGCCCGCGCCCACCGATGAATCGTCGCCAGTTCTGGGGTTGCGCCGAAAAACTCGTCGACTGTCAAGATGCCCTCTCTCGGGGAATGTAATTCGGGCCGCGACCAGCACGGGTTGCACGCGAGATGCGACCCCAATCAGCAGCAGCGGCAATAGCTTTGGACGCCTCCGATGAGGCGTGTTGATCAAGCTCGACCCGCAGCACGTGATGCTCACCGGCCACCGCGAGGGCCAGTAGCTTGGCGGGGTCACCATCAGCTAGTGCACACCATGCTGGAGAGCCAGCGATAGGTAGATGGTTGGCCTGTGCCACAAGCGCTTCGAGGAATACGTGAGTGTGCCACCAGGACACCTCACGCGACTGGGGCGAGTGCCCCGGCACGGTCGCCGGGGCCTGCACCTCCTTGTCGATCACCACGGGGCGGTTGCGCTTAGCCATTGCGCACTCCCACGTGCCAATGGCACGCGGCTCCTGGCTGCAGAACGCGATTGCGGCAGCGTCGCCCCGTCGACGGACTCAGGCGGTGGCACCGACTCAACGCGATACGAAGGCGGTGTTGCACGGAGGCCGGGAGGGGACCAAGCTCCTCGTGCGCAACCGGGTCGTCCCACCCCGGAGTGGGGCGGTCCTCAGAATTCGGGTCACAGTCGAGTAGCCACATATCCTCGTCACCGTTGGTATCCACCGTGACGACGGCGTAGTAATGCGCCCCACCAACGTCATAGAGAGGAGCTGATCGTTTCCGGTCGGATACGCTCACCGCCCACCACCAGGGGCTACCGACAAGCCTGTCACAGCAGGTAAAGTCATGTTTGAACGTCCTCTCACTTAACCGTTGATGGGTGTTCAGATCGGCCCCGGCCCGGTGCGCTAACACCGGAATCAGCTGGGGCCGATCGCATTTCAGAAGTAGCACTTGATACCAGCTGCACAACCGCGCGGTACTCGCGCTTGGCGCAATCAAAGTCGGTCACACAGATCGTGATGACATCGCCGTCGTGATCCAAATACACCACCGAATCACGCACCGCCCTGCCATCAACATCGCTGTGCGGCAACGGAAACAACTGCGATGCCGAGGCCAGACGGGAGGCGATCAGAATGGCTTCGTTGAAGTCGGCCTTAGGCGACCTCCGGGCTATTGCCGCCACGCTTGGTCGCTTGCTCCTGCTCGGCGATCCAGCGCTCCACTTCTGCGCGTCGGTAGACCACTCGACGGCCAAGGGTGAATGAGGCTGGTCCCTGGTTAGTGCTGCGAAAGTACCGCAACGTCCCCTTTGGCAAGCCAGTCATGGCCGACACCTCCTGAGTGGCGATGATCTCTCTGTCCATTTGTGCTCCTTTCACACTGTGATGCTGTTTCGACATTCTTAAGGATGGCACTGTTGGCGGTGCTGGTCAAGCACTATGGTGTGATTTATGCAGAGTGACCAGGATGGCGGACCGGCTGCGGTCGATTTCGACGATCAGAGTTTCGACAAGCAGTTCGGTGACCGGGTGCGCCAGGCTCGGGCGGAGCGAGATTGGAGTCAGCGAAAGCTTGCTGAGGCACTTGACGAGATCGGGGTGAAGCTCGATCCGTCAGCGGTGACTCGCATCGAGCGCGGAAATCGCGAGGTGAAGCTCCGGGAAGCTGCCGCCATCGCGGTCGCACTCGGGGTTCCTATCCAGGACCTTTCCCCAAGTCCGTCCGTAAGTCCGCGTGAACAGTTCGAGTCCTTGCTTCAGTTGGCCGCCCGACACGGAAAGGAAGGGCGCGAAGCGCTCGGTGCAATGGCGATGTATCTCGCCGCTGCACTAAACCTGTGTGAGCATCACCCAGAATTGATCCCGGAGAGATTACTAACCGAGGTGCCTGCAGGAGGCGACCTTCTACCGATATTCCGCCTTGCCATTGCTCAAACTGTCGCGAAGGACCCGGTAGCGCAAGCGCAAAACGTGGAGAATGCACGTCTGCTGATGGCGGTCGTTGAATCTGCTGTCGACAATTTGATTGCAGTAGAAGGCGAAGAATCCGATGCCCCAGAAACGTAATCGCCGCTCCGGCGTCGAAGATCGCTGGACAAAGACAGTCCGTGATGCCGATGGTGTTGAGCGTAAGGTGCCTAGTGCCAAGTACGACAAGGGGTCTCGCTGGCGCGCTAGATATGTAGATGCTCGCGGCCAAGAGCAAGAACGGTTGTTCGCGCGGAAGATTGACGCAACCAAGTGGCTCGATGGCATCACCTCCACGATCGTTACCGGCACATACGTCGCTCCCGGCGCAGGCTCCGTGACTGTGGGCGCGATGCATGAGCAATGGCTGAAAATGCAAGCGCACGTGAAGGATTCAACGAAAGCGGCCAGGGCTTCGGCCTGGGCGGTACATGTGCGGGACTGCTGGCGCGATGTAGCTGTCGCTGACGTACAGATCTCGGCGGTTCGCGCGTGGGTTGGCGATCTGCATCGCCCCGAGAAGGATGGCGGCAGTGGCGCGGCAGCGGCGACCATTGAGAACGCACTCGGGGTGCTGCGAATGGTGCTCGCCCTGGCTGTCGAGGACAAGCGGATACCGCACAACCCGTGCGACGGCGTGAAAGCGCCCCGCCGGGAGCACTCCGAGCGGGCGTATCTCACGCACCAGCAGGTTGACCAGCTAGCGGGCGCAATGGACCGCGACGGGCTCGTGGTGCAGTTCCTTGCCTACACCGGCTTGAGGTACGGGGAGATGGCCGCGCTGAAGGTATCGAGCTTCGACATGCTGCGTCGGCGGGTGAACATCCGTCAGTCTGTGACCGAGGTATCCGGCAAGCTCGTTTGGTCAACTCCGAAGAACCATGAGCGTCGGTCGGTGCCGTTCCCGAAGTTTCTGACCGCCGACCTGGCTGCGCGGATGGAAGGGAAGGGCCGTGACGATCTGGTGTTCGCCGCGCCAGCTGGCGGGGTGCTGCGCATAGCGACCTTCCGAACGCGGGTATTCAACAAAGCAGTGGACAAGCTCCGGGGACTTGGCGAGGACGGCCAGCCGACGACCGATTGGCCGCGACCCACGATGCACGACCTACGCCACACAGCGGCGTCTCTGGCTATCTCGGCGGGCGCCAACGTGAAGGCGGTGCAGACGATGCTTGGGCATAAGTCGGCGGCGCTCACGTTGGACACCTATGCCGACCTGTTCCCCGACGATTTAGAGGCCGTCGCGGACGCTTTGGACGCCGCCGTGCGGGCCACGGGCGATTCTGCCCTCCGGAAAGAGAAGGCCCCAACCAAGTCATCCCTGGTCAGGGCCTTACTTCTAGCGTCGGGGTGGCGGGATTCGAACCCACGACCTCTTCGTCCCGAACGAAGCGCGCTACCAAGCTGCGCCACACCCCGCTTTGAAGCCACGCAAGGGTATCGCATCGGGGCTGTCGGTCGCGAATGCGTTGATCGGCAGGCCTCTGACCGGCGCGACATGCCGCCGAACCTGGGGGTTCAGACCCAGAGACCGGTGTCCTCGAACTCGGCCAGGCGCACCGACGGACCCAACAGGTCGAAGCCCTGCTCGGCGATCCATTCGTTGTCGAAGTAGGTGTCGGAGTACCGCTCACCACTGTCGGCCAGCAGCGTCACCACCGAGCCGCCCACGCCCGCGGAGACCATCTCGGAGACCAAGCGGAACGCGCCGCCCAGATTGGTTCCCGTCGACGCACCCACCCGGCGGCTCAGTACCGCGCTGGCGTGCCGCGTGAGCGCCACCGAGGTCGCATCCGGTATCTGCTCCATGCGGTCCACCACGGTCGGCAGGAACGATGGCTCCACGCGGGGCCGTCCGATGCCCTCGATGCGCGACGAAATCCCGGTCATTACATCGCGTCCCTGTAGGTATGAGGGGTAGAAGGCCGAATTCTCGGGATCTACCACGCACAGTTGGGTGGGATAGCGCCGATACCGGATATAGCGGCCGATGGTCGCGCTGGTGCCGCCGGTACCAGCACCGACCACGATCCACGTTGGTAGCGGATGTTTTTCGTGCTGCATCTGGGTGAAGATCGACTCGGCGATGTTGTTGTTGCCGCGCCAATCGGTCGCCCGTTCGGCATTGGTGAACTGGTCGAGGTAGTGCCCACCGGTCTCGTCGGCGAGCCGTTGCGCCTCGGCGTACACCTGCTGCGCCTTTTCGACGAAATGGCAACGGCCCCCCTGTGATTCGATCAAGGCAATCTTGCTGGGGCTGGTCGACGCTGTCATCACAGCGATGAACGGCAATCCGAGCAGCTGTGCGAAGTACGCTTCGGAGACCGCGGTCGAGCCGGAGGACGCTTCCACGATCGTGGTGTTCTCGCCGATGAACCCGTTACACAGCGCGTACAGGAAAAGCGAACGCGCTAAACGATGTTTGAGGCTTCCGGTGATGTGCGTGGACTCGTCCTTGAGATACAGCTGCACATCCACGCTGTCGGCCCACGCGACAGGCAGCGGGTAGCGCAGCAGATGGGTGTCGGCGCTGCGACGGGCATCGGCCTCGATCAATCGGACCGCGTTGTCGGCCCACGCGCGGCTCACGTCACTGCACGGTCGCGCTGGGCGACCGGTCACCGGACTCGGCGTCGGACCCCTGATCGCCGACGCGCGCCGGCACCAGTGTCAGCAGCGTCGCCTCCGGACGGCAGAAGAAGCGTATCGGGGCGAACGGAGACGTTCCGATACCCGCCGACACGTGCAACTGCATGTGCGAACCCCACCGCGACGGACCCTTCGCCCGGGATCGGTCCAGTTCGCAGTTGGTGACGATCGCTCCGTAGAACGGCAGGCAGAGCTGCCCGCCGTGGGTATGACCGGCCATCACCAGCTGGTAGCCGTCCTCGGCGAAGCGGTCCAGCACCCGCGGCTCGGGTGAGTGGGTGAGCCCCAGCCGCAGTGTCGCCAGCGGGTTGGGCATGCCGGCGATGGTGTCGTAGCGATCCCGGTGCAGATGCGGGTCGTCGACGCCCGCAGCCGCGATCCGCACCCCGGCCACCTCAAGCTCGTGGCGGGTGTGGGTCATGTCGTGCCAACCGCGCTCGGTGAACGCGGCGCGCAGATCCTGCCAGGGCAGGGGTTCGCCGTGCG
This sequence comes from Mycobacteroides chelonae, assembly GCA_014204435.1. Classification (GTDB taxonomy): domain Bacteria; phylum Actinomycetota; class Actinomycetes; order Mycobacteriales; family Mycobacteriaceae; genus Mycobacterium; species Mycobacterium chelonae_A. Next base: position 150,594 of record JACHLF010000010.1, on the reverse strand, counting down.
TGCGCTCGTCGCTCTTGTACAGGTACTTGGCCGGACTCTTGAGCCGCGGACCGAAGTAGTCGTTGCTTCCGAAGACGAAAAGCCCTGGCACTGAAAGCAAATCGCCGAGCGCCTGCACCACCGAGGACACCGCCTTGGGGTGGGCCAGGTTGTCGCCGGTGTTGACCACCAGATCAGGCTGCCACTGGGCCAGCTCACGCAGCCAGGCCTGCTTGAGACGCTGCCCGGGCCGCATGTGGATATCGCTGATGTGCAGCACCCGCAGCGGGGAAGCGCCGGGATCGAGTACGTCCATCGTAGCCTCGCGGACCGTAAACGCGTTGCGTTCGATGATCGACGCGTATCCGATGCCAAGCGCGGCCGAACCTGCTGAGTACGCGGCCGCCCGCTTGATAACCGTGTTCAGTGACGCGGAAGACGTGCTCATCATCCGAGAGTAACTCCGAAAGCTGAGCGACCCCTGATCACCTGCGCAAAACGTGGCGAATTTCTCGTCACGGAGGAGCTCGGAGCGAAGACCGCGCCCTAGATCACGGGGGCGGGGCCAGCACCGGCACCGTGATGGGCGGCAGGCCGGGGATATTCACGATGGTGGTGGTCATTTCACCGCCGCCAACAGGAGGCAGGCCCGGAATGACGAGGGGCGGTGGGGCCGGCGGGATGCCGTTGCTGAGCAGGATGGTGACGATGGACCCGGGGATGGTGGTTCCGGACGGGCTGGTGCCGACGACCTCGTTGAACGGTGCCGTGCTGTTCACCGTGCTGGCTTGATCGGCGACCCGGAATCCGGCCTTCTTCAGAACGTCACGTGCCTCGGGTTCGCGCAGTCCGTTGATGCTGGGCACCTTGGAACCCGGGCCGCCCTCCACATACCGCGGTTCAGTGGGCGGCAGGGCCGTGGGGCCGTAGTTTTCGGCGATCGGTTTCATCGCCTCGAACCAAGCCCGGGCCGGCTCGTTACCGCCGTACAGGTTTCCGTCCCCGCACTTGCGCAGCGGGAAGGAACACAGATCGCCGGGGGCCGTCGAATCGTCGAAGATGTAGCTGGCTCCGGCCACGTTGTTGGTGAATCCGAGGAATGCCGAAGACCGATGCGCTTCAGTGGTTCCCGTCTTACTGGACAGCGGCAGGTTCCACCCGACCGATCCCGCCGAACCCGCGGCGGTGCCGCCGGGCTGATCGTCCTTACTCAGGGCATTGGCCAGGGTGTTGGCCAGGCCCGGGGGCACCGCCTGTTCGCATGCCTCGGTGGTCGTCGGTACCTCTTTGCCGTGCCGGTCGAAGACCTTGTCGATGGGATTGGGTGGGCACCATTTGCCGCCGGAAGCCAAAGTGGCTGCCACATTGGATAGTTCGAGGGCGTTCACCTGGATGGGGCCCAACGTGAACGAGCCTAGGTTGTACTTCTTGATGTACTCCGCCAGGCTTTCGTCGCCGTCGGGGTCATAGGGCTTGGCGGTGCCCGCTTGAGCGTAGGAGCGCATGCCCAGCTTGACGGCCATATCGACCGCCTTCGAGACGCCGATCGACTGAATCAGTTTGGCGAACGCGGTGTTCGGCGAGGTGGCCAGGGCGTCGGTGATGCTCATCGGGGACCGGTAGTTGCCGACGTTCTTGACGCACCAGGTGTCCTTGGGGCAGCCCTTGGAGCCGTCGCTGCTGCCCAGACCCTTGGCGGCGAAGGTGGGCGGCACGTCGAGCACGGTGTTGATGCCCATGCCCATGTCCATGGCCGCGGCGACCGTGAAGATCTTGAAGATCGATCCGGCGCCATCGCCGACCAGCGAGAACGGTTGCGGCTGCATGGTCTCGTTGGTCGCGCCGTCCAGACCGTAGGTGCGGCTGGAGGCCATCGCCAGGATGGGGTGGGCGGTCTGCCCCGGCTTGATGACGCTCATGACATCGGCGATCCCGTTCAGGCCGGGATCGGCGACGTGGGATACCGCCTGTTTCACCGAGTTCTGCACATCGGGATCCAGGGTGGTGCGGATGAGATATCCGCCCTTCATCACCTGGTCCTTGCTGATACCGGACTTGGCCAGGTAGTCGAGCACGTAATCGCAGAAGAACGCGCGATCGCCCGCGGCGATGCAGCCGCGCGGCAGCTCATTGGGCTGAGGCAGCACCCCGAGGGGCTGTGCCTTGGCCGCCAGCAGTTCGCCCTTCTTTTCTGGGGCGTTCGCGATCATGGTGTCGAGCACCAGGTTGCGGCGCGCCAGCGCGCGCTCGGGGTTCACGTAGGGGTTGAGGCCGGAGGTGGACTGCACCATGCCGGCCAGTAGCGCCGCCTGCTGCCAGTTCAGGTCCTTGGCGTCGACACCGAAGTAGGTCTGCGCGGCGTCCTGCACACCGAAGGAGTTGTTACCGAACGACACCAGGTTGAGGTACCGGGTCAGGATCTCCTGCTTGGTGAAGGTGCGGTCCAGGCGCAGCGCCATGCGGATCTCGCGTAGCTTGCGCGCGGGAGTGGTCTCGATGGCGGCCTTGCGTTCCGCGTCGGTCTTGGCCACCACCAGCAGCTGGTAGTTCTTCACATACTGTTGTTCGATCGTCGAACCACCACGGGTGTCCTCGTCGCCGGAGGCGTAGCCGGCCAAACCGCCCAGCGTGCCCTTCCAGTCGACACCGTTGTGTGAGGTGAAGCGCTTGTCCTCGATGGACAGCAGGGCGAGCTTCATGGTGTCGGCGATCTGGTCGGCGGGCACCTCGAAACGCCGCTGCGTGTACAGGTAGGCGATCTTGTTGCCCTTGGCGTCTTCCACGGTGGTGACCGCGGGTACCTCGCCCTCGAGCAGCTGAGTGGAGCCGTTGGCCACCACATCGGATGCGCGATTGGATGCCAGCCCGAATCCACCCGCGAAGGGGAACATCAGTCCGGCCAAGATCACCGCCGCGATGAGCGCGCAGCCCCCGAGCTTCGCGAGAGTCACGGAGGGGGGTATCTGGGGGGACAGCCGTTCTGGCATAGGCACAGGGTACGTGGCGTGCTCACAGGTGTCTGCGGGGTCTGTGATTGGTAATGCGCGGCCGCCGCGGGGCGATGAAAAGAACGTTGTCGGCACAACCGTCCCAAAAAATTCGGACTAGATGTTGCGCTGGAGACCCCTGACCACTAACTTGATCTCACGGTGTGATTCAAGTTACACATCGAGCGGACTGTGGCCCACACCTCTCATCGGGGTCACGTGTGACAGAAGGGATAGCCAGTGTCAGCTTCACGGCCAGCCACGAGTGCATTGCAAACAGCGGGATCGATCGATGGTGGAGAAGCACGCATTGCATGGGTTTCCCAGGCCAGATGCAGACAAGGCGACCCCGATGAACTGTTCGTTCGCGGAGCGGCGCAGCGTAAGGCGGCGGTCATCTGCCGACACTGCCCGGTGATGATGGAATGCGGTGCCGACGCACTGGACAACCGGGTGGAGTTCGGTGTCTGGGGCGGACTGACCGAGCGGCAGCGCCGCGCGATGCTCAAGGCTCACCCCGAGGTGGAGTCCTGGGCGGACTTCTTCGCCGCGCAGCGCAAGCACAAGAGCGCGGTCTAGTTCTTTTTCGTAGGGTGTCGACTTGTCGGGGAGTTCTCGGGAACTTCTACCCGAGAAGTCGACACTCGACGTGTATCTGGGCTAGGACGCGACGCCGGTGATCTGATCGGCGATGGCGCGCAGCGCGTCCACGTCGGAGACGTCGAACGGAAGCGACGGCACCCCGACGATCGGGACGGTCGGATTGGCGCTGGTGAACCGTGACAGCAGCCGGATCTCGCGCTTGGCAGTCGCCGCACGCTCCGCGTGAATCCGCAGCACCGCTCCGGGCAGGCTGTACTCGCCCGATTCCTCCAGATTGGCGGCGACGTCGACGGCACGCTCCACGGTCAGGCTCGACAGCGTGGGATGGGTCCTGTTGAGGATGAGTCCGGCCAGCGGCATGCCCTCCTGGGTCAGCCGCTCCACAAAGAACGTGGCCTCGCGCAGGGCATCGGGCTCGGCGGCCGACACCACCACGAACTGGGTGCTGCGCCTGCGCAGCAGTTCATACGTGCGGTCTGCCTTCTCGCGGAAACCGCCGAACGTGGAGTCCAGGGATTGCACGAACATCGAAGCATCGGAAAGCAATTGCGAGCCGAGCACCGTCGACAACGCCTTCATCGCCAGCCCGACCGCACCGGTGACGATGCGTCCCAGGCCGCGGCTGGAACCCAGCAACATCTTCCATAGGCGTCCATCCATGAAGCTGCCCAACCGCTTTGGTGCGTCCAGAAAATCCAGCGCGTTGCGGGACGGGGGTGTGTCCACCACGATCAGGTCCCACTTGTCTTCATGGAGAAGCTGTCCTAGCTTCTCCATGGCCATGTACTCCTGCGTGCCCGACATGGAGGTGGCGACCGTTTGATAGAACTTGTTGTCCAGAATCGCCTGTGCGCGTTCGGTTCCCGCGTGCTGGATCACCAGCTCGTCGAAGGTGCGGCGCATATCCAGCATCATCGCGAACAGCTCGCCCTTGAGTCCGTCCACCTGTACCTGCTGCGGCACGTTGCCCAACGCCTCGATGCCCAGCGACTGCGCCAGCCGGCGCGCAGGATCGATGGTCAGCACCACGACGGTGCGGCCGTACTCCGCCGCACGCAGCGCCACCGACGCTGCGGTGGTGGTCTTGCCGACGCCGCCCGCGCCGCAGCAGACGATAACGCGATTCTTACGGTCCTCCAGGAGAGCGGCCATGTCCAAGACGGCTGGTGTGTTGCTCATCGGACTCCCTGTTCTGCCAGGCTCTCGGCCAATTCGTACAGGCTGCCCAGGTCGACACCGTCGGCCAGGGTGGGCAATTCCAGTCGCGGGACCTGCAATTCACCGAGCAGCTCCTCACTCTCGGCGCGCGCCTGCATCCGGGTGGCGTGTTCGATGGTCTCGGTGAGTAGACCGGCGAAGTCGGCGTCGGAGAGGGTTACGTTGTTCTCGCTCAACGCTGTCCGCACTGCGTCGGCGTCCACCACTCCCTCGGCGGCCTTGGCTAGATCGTCGGTGGACAGATGTTGCTCCACGGTCCGGTTGACGATGACGCTGCCCACCGGCAGGCCCATCTCCCTCAGTTCGGCGATGGCCTCGGCGGTTTCCTGCATGGGCAGCGCCTCAAGAAGGGTTACCAGGTGGATGGCTGTCTGATCCGAGTGCAGCAGCCTGCGCACTCCCTCGGACTGCGAGTGGATGGGTCCGCCCTTGGCGACGTCGGACAGTGCCGAGGTCACATCCAGGAAGCGGGCGATCCGCCCGGTGGGTGGGGCGTCGACCACCACCGCGTCGTACACGCGCCGCCCGGACTTGTCGGTGCGGACGATGCACTCCTTGATCTTTCCGGTGAGGATGACGTCCCGGATTCCGGGGGCGATCGTGGTGGCGAACTCGATCGCGCCGATCCGCTTCATGGCACGCCCCGCCAACCCAAGGTTGTAGAACATCTCGAGATATTCCATGAACGCCGTCTCGATCTCGATGGCGAGTGCGTTCACCACTCCGCCGCCCTCCGCGGTGGCGATCTTGAGCTCCTTGGGGGCCAGCGGTGGGACGTCGAAAAGCTGGGCGATGCCCTGCCGGTTTTCGACCTCGACCAGCAGCACCTTGCGGCCGCCCGCAGCCAGCGCGAGGGCCAACGCCGCGGCGATGGTGGACTTTCCGGTCCCACCCTTGCCGGTCACGAAGTGCAATCGTGCATTCGCGACTCGGGCGGGCCACGCGTTGGCTGGAGTCCCTGCGTCGTTGTCAGGGGAAGTGTTGACCACGCACGCATGCTAACTGTCCGCCATCGGACCCGATGCCACAACGTCGGTGCTTGTCCTAGGGTTCAGATATGACCGAACGCACCGCGTGGGAGTACGCGACCGTCCCGCTGTTGACACACGCCACCAAGCAGATCCTGGACCAATGGGGAAGTGACGGCTGGGAGCTGGTGAGCGTGCTGCCGGGACCCACCGGTGAACAGCATGTCGCGTATCTGAAGAGGTCGAAGTGAGCACGCACAGCGCCCGGCTGGCCGAGCTGGGAATCGAACTGCCCGCCGTCGCCGCACCGCTGGCCGCGTATCAGCCCGCGGTCCGCAGCGGCAGCCACGTCTACACCTCCGGGCAGCTGCCCATCGTGGGCGGAGACCTGGTCGCCGCCGGCAAGGTTGGGGCCGACGTATCTTCGGAAGAGGCCAAGGCGCTGGCCCGCATCTGCGCGCTCAATGCGGTAGCGGCGGTGGACGCACTCGTCGGTATCGACAACGTCGTCAAGGTGGTCAAGGTCGTCGGATTCGTTGCGTCGGCACCGGGATTCACCGGCCAGCCCGGCGTGGTGAACGGCGCCTCGGAGCTGTTGGGCGAGGTCTTCGGAGACGCCGGGGTGCATGCGCGGTCGGCAGTGGGTGTTGCCGAGCTGCCGATCAATGCCCCGGTCGAGGTCGAGATCATCGTGGAAGTGCGTGGCGAGTGACCCATCCCGCCTACGGGCAGCTGCGTCCAGTGACCGAGACGGCCTCGGTCCTGCTGGCCAACAACCCGGGGATGATGACGCTCGAAGGCACCAACACCTGGGTATTGCGCACGCCGGGTAGCGACGAGATCGTCATCGTCGACCCCGGTCCGGGCGTCGCCACCGGTGACCCCGATGTGCACGTCGAGGAGCTCACGAAGATCGGCAAGGTGGTGTTGGTGTTGGTGAGCCATCGCCATTTCGACCACACCGGCGGCGTCGACCGGCTGGTCGAGCTGACCGGCGCCCCGGTGCGCGCCGCGGACCCGGCCTGGTTGCGCGGCGATTCGGTGGCGCTGACCGACGGTGAGCGCATCGACGTCGCGGGTCTGTCGATCTCGGTGCTGTCGACCCCCGGGCACAGCGATGACTCGGTGTCCTTCGTGCTAGATGACGCGGTGCTGACCGCGGACACGATCCTGGGACGAGGCACGACGGTCATCGCCCAGGACGGTGGCGGTCTCGGCGACTACCTGGAGTCGCTGAAACGCCTTGAGGGCTTGGGCAAGCGCACTGTGCTCCCCGGTCACGGCCCGGAGCTGGGCGATCTGTCGGCGGTCTCGGCCGAGTACCTGGCACACCGCGAGCAGCGCCTCGACCAGGTGCGTAGGGCGCTGGCCGCGCTGGGGGAGGACGCCTCGGCTCGCCAGGTGGTGGAACACGTCTACACCGACGTGGATCCGTCGCTCTGGGGTGCCGCCGAATGGTCGGTGCAAGCGCAGCTGGATTACCTGCGCTCCTAGGTGAACTCGATTCCATTGGCCCGTGTGGGCTCACTGAGCGGTTATCACCCCGTTGAGGCGGTCGTGGTTTCCCGCGCCACCGAGGTGTTCACCTACGCCTCCTCGCGCGGAAGTCTCGGCGTCGCCGCAGTGCTGTCCTCGCTGTACCCGGTGCTCATCGCCCGCGTGGTGCTCCATGAGCGCCTCTGTCGAGTCCCAAGCAGGCCGGGTGCCGTGTTGACGCTGGTGTGCGTCGCTGTGGTGGCGTTCAGCGCGTCGAGATGACATTCATGCTGGATTTCGGGCCAGTCCCGTCGCATAGATGTCATCTCGGCGAGCGGTAGAACTAACGCGCGCGGCGGGCCAGACGCTCGGAGTCCGAGATGAGTACGCTCTTGCCCTCCAGCCGGATCCAACCGCGATGCGCGAAGTCGGCCAGCGCCTTGTTCACGGTCTCGCGTGAGGCACCCACCAGCTGAGCGATCTCTTCCTGGGTCAGGTCGTGCGTCACGCGTAGCGCGCCGCCCTCCTGGGTGCCGAACCGCTGGGCCAGCTGCAGCAGCTGCTTGGCCACGCGGCCGGGCACATCGGTGAAGATCAAATCCGCGAGATTGTTGTTGGTGCGGCGCAGGCGGCGGGCCAACACACGCAGTAGCTGCTCGGCGATCTCCGGACGGTCGGCGATCCAGGCGCGCAAGGCGTCCCGGTCCATCGACACCGCGCGCACCTCGGTGATGGTGGTGGCGCTGGACGTCCGCGGTCCTGGGTCGAAGATCGACAGCTCGCCGAACATGTCCGACGGCCCCATGATCGTCAGCAGATTCTCACGGCCGTCGGGAGACCGGCGACCGATCTTCACCTTGCCGGTGATGATGATGTACAGACGATCGCCAGGCTCGCCCTCGGCGAACACCGTATGCCCGCGCGGGAAGTCCACCGGCTGTAGCTGCTTGGTCAGCGCCGAGACGGCGCTCGGTTCGACACCCTGGAAGATTCCGGCCCTGGCCAGGATCTCGTCCACGTTTGCCCCTTACCCAAATTGTTAGTCATGCTTGCGCTGGCCTGCTCACCTCGACATGAGTCTAGAGGCCAGGTCGCTAAAGAACGTGATCCAAGCTACACCGCTGCGCCACCGGCACGTAGTGAATCCACTACCGAATGCCGTGAACGCATGGAAGAAATACCCTCTTCTCGCAGGCTAGGGCCCCTTGCTGCGCGTGGAGGCTTCATCGACGAGCCGTTGATACGTGGCTGGCTGTAGCCGTGTGCGGTGGCTTGGTAAACCGCCTCCAGGGACGGCTCGATGCGTTGCAGTTGGCGCTGGTGCAAACCCTGGATGGCCGACGGCATGCCGTCGCGGGCGAGGCGACTCATATCCGACGGACTCGCCTGGTCCAGAAAATCGGCGACCTCGCTGGGTTGCAAGGTATGCCGCATCAACCCGGCTTCCAGCTTTCCTAGCCCAAGGCTGGCAAGCATGAGAAGTCCGGGTACCAATAAACCGAATAGGCCCGACACGGGTTGAAGTAAACACGGCCAAGATCTCGACCAGGTCACGAAAAACAACCGGTTTGTCCTGCGCAAGGGTGCAATCGGTGCCCGGGGCCCACGCAGCCTCCCGTTACTCTGGGATTGTGTCTGCGACCGGATCTGCCGCTAAGCCCAGAGCGAAATCATCGCCGAAGACGCTTGCCCCGGTCCGTTCCTGGAAGCCCGAGACGCACACCGCGCTCATCCGTCGTGCGCGACGGATGAATCGCACTCTGGCGCAGGCATTTCCGCATGTCTACTGCGAGCTCGACTTCACCAATCCGCTCGAATTGGCGGTGGCCACCATCCTGTCGGCCCAATGCACCGATGTCCGTGTCAACATGGTGACGCCCGCGTTGTTCGCCAAGTACCGCACCCCCGAGGACTATGCCGGAGCCAACCGGGCCGAACTCGAAGAGATGATTCGCACCACCGGCTTCTATCGGAACAAGACGAATTCGATCATCGGTCTGGGCACCCAACTAGTGGAGCGGTACGGCGGCGAGGTGCCGCCGCGGCTCAAGGATTTGGTCACCCTCCCCGGCATCGGCCGAAAGACGGCAAATGTTGTCCTGGGCAACGCCTTTGACATCCCGGGCATCACCGTGGACACGCATTTCGGCCGGCTGGTGCGTCGCTGGCGGTGGACCGAGGAAGAAGATCCGGTCAAGGTCGAACACATCGTCGGTGAGCTCATCGAGCGCAAGGAATGGACCCTGCTCAGCCACCGGGTGATCTTCCACGGTCGGCGTGTATGCCACGCGCGCAAGCCCGCTTGCGGTGTTTGTGTGCTGGCCAAGGATTGTCCGTCCTACGGGCTGGGCCCGACGGATCCAGAGCTGGCCGCACCGCTGGTCAAGGGCCCCGAGACCGAGCACCTGCTGGCACTGGCCGGGTTGTGACGTGGCTCGACTCAACACCGGGGCACGGTGGACGATCGTGGGGGTGGTATTGGTCGCCGCGCTGGTCACCGTCATGTTGTCGCAGCAACACGATCAGCAGCGGCGCGTGCCTCAGGGGCAGGAACCCGTGGCCGCCCGAGAACGCCGAGATGCCGACACCCCCGAGGCCCTCGCCGAGCTGCGCCGCCAGGCGCAGCTGCCGACCTGTCCGACGCCGGGCGCCAACCCGGGCATGCGTGAACTCGCCGGGATAACCCTGGAATGCAGCGGGGCCAGGGTGCCGGTGGGGCCGGTGCTCGCCGGGCGCCAGGTGGTGCTGAATCTGTGGGCCTACTGGTGTGGCCCCTGCGCCGACGAGTTGCCTGCCATGGCCGAATTGCAGCGCCGTGCAGGCGACAGGCTCTCCGTGGTCACGGTGCACCAAGACGAAAACGAAGCGGCCGGCTTGGCTAAGCTCGCCGAGCTCCACGTCAGGCTGCCGATGATTCAGGATGGGGCCCGCCGGATCGCGGCGGCGTTGAAGTCGCCGAATGTCATGCCCACCACCATCGTGATCCGTGCGGACGGTAGCGTTGCCCGGGTGCTACCGCGTTCGTTCACTTCGGTGGATGAGATCGGTGCCGAGGTGGAACAAGCGTTGGGAATGAGGTTCTAGGTCGTGACTGCCGATGAGCCATTAGCGCGCAGAGGGTTGGCGACGGCACCGCTGACGCCCGGCGCTGCCCCCGACTGGATGCGACCGCTGGTGGATAACGCCGCAGGCGTCAAGGATGTCTATGGCCGCGGTGTACACCCGGCAATCAAGGCCGTGCTCCGGGCGCGCAAGTTGCCGTCGTCCGGCCGTCCGGCGGCCGTACTTGTGCTCGTATCCGCCGATGGTGCGGTCACCGACCCGACCGATGCGGACCTGCTCTTGACGGTGCGCGCCTCGACCCTGCGGCAGCACAGCGGCCAGGTCTCGTTCCCGGGAGGTGCCACCGACCCGGGCGATGAAGGACCGGTAGGGACCGCCTTGCGCGAGGCCCAGGAGGAGACGGGACTCGACCCGGTACGTGTGCAACCGCTGACGGTGATGGACCCGCTGTTCATCCCACCGTCCGGTTTCCACGTGTCGCCGGTGCTCGCGTACTCGCCGGATCCCGGTCCCGTCCTGGCCGTAGACCCGGGTGAGACCGCCGAGGTATCGCGAGTCAAGATCGGCGACCTCGTCAACCCGGCGAATCGGATCATGGTGACCAAGAAGACATTTGGCATCCGCTACAGCGGCCCCGCCTTCTTGCTCTCGGGAATGCTGGTGTGGGGCTTCACCGGTCAGATCATCTCGGCGATGCTTGAGGTGTCCGGCTGGGCCCAGCCGTGGGACACTCGCAACCTTCGTGATCTTGATGAGCTGCTGGCCGAGCACCTGGGAGGGGCGGTATGAATCTGAATCCGTCGCAGTGGCTCGATATCGGTGTCATAGCCGTCGCGTTCATCGCCGCCGTATCCGGATGGCGCTCGGGCGCATTGGGCTCACTGATGTCCTTCGTCGGGGTGATCCTGGGAGCGGTGGCCGGAATCATGTTGGCCCCGCATGTGGTGGCCAACATCGAAGGCTCTCGTACCAAGCTGTTCGTCTCCCTGCTGCTCATCCTGGTGCTGGTGGTCATCGGCGAGATAGCGGGAGTGGTGCTGGGCAGGGCCATGCGCGGCGCGATCAGGAACCGCGCATTGCGTGCCGGAGATTCAGTGATCGGGGTGGTGCTGCAAGTGGCCGCGGTGCTGGTCGCCGCGTGGCTGCTGTCCATCCCTATGCAGAGCTCCAATCAGCCGAATATCTCTGCGGCGGCGCGTGATTCGAAGGTGCTCAGCCAGGTCGACAAGTACGCCCCCGACCAGCTGCGCAAGGTGCCCAACGACCTGTCGAAGCTGCTGGACACTTCCGGGTTGCCCAGTGTGTTGCAGCCGTTCGGCAAGACGCCGATCGCCGCGGTGGACGCTCCCGACACAGCCCTGGCCGACGGGCCGGTGGTGCGCGGCGCAGAGCCGAGCGTCGTCAAGATCAAGGGCATCGCCCGCAGCTGCCAAAAATCTTTGGAGGGAACCGGATTCGTCATCGCCCCACATCGGGTTATGTCGAACGCGCACGTCGTGGCCGGCACCAACAGCGTGACCGTCGAGTCGGCGGGGCAGACCTTCGATGCCACCGTGGTGGTCTACGACCCGAACGCCGACATCTCGATCCTCGCGGTTCCTGACATGCCGGCGGCGCCCCTGGCCTTCGCGCCTAAACCCGCCAAGACAGGTGACGACGCCATCGTGCTGGGCTACCCGGGCGGCGGAAACTATAAGGCGACACCGGCGCGCGTGCGCGAGATCATCGAACTGAAAGGTCCCGACATCTACCGCTCGACCACGGTGACCCGTGAGGTGTACACCGTGCGAGGTTCAGTGCTGCAGGGCAATTCGGGCGGACCGCTGATCGACACCGAAGGTCGCGTGCTCGGCGTCGTGTTCGGGGCGGCGATCGACGACGACGACACCGGATTCGCACTGACGGCCAAGCAGGTCAAGGATCAGCTCGCCAAGGCCGACCTTGTCGACCCCGTCGCCACCGGTAGCTGCATTTCCGCGCCCGAGGCCAACAAATCGCCGGAGCAGCCCGCCAACGGTCCGCAGTCACCGACGCCCAACAAAGCCCCGTAGGTGTTCGTTGACGGTGGACGGGTCTTCCTCGTGGACGTAGTGGCCCACTCCGCGTAGTGCCACGAACTGTCCGTTGGGTGCGTACGGCAGCGACCGGTGCACCGGGTCGGCGAGCACATAGGGGTCTGCCTCACCGCGCAGGTGAAGCATGGGGACGGACAGTTCACGATTCATCGACCGCATGAAACGCCAGCCTTCGCTGCGCAATTGGCTGCGCACCGCCCAGCGCTGATACTCCAGTGCGCAATGGGCCACACCGGGGATGGCGATCGCAGTGCGCAGGTGCTTGATGGTGTCGGCGAAATCATCGGTGGCGGTCCACTGCTCGCCGGCGCGCGAGCGCACCAGGCGCTCCAGCTCGGCGCCGCGGTGACGTGTCAGGGTGCGCTCGGGCAGGATCGGCACCTGGTAGCGCATGAGCGAGGGCAGCAGCGCCCCACCCTGACCGGTTCCCCGGAATGTGGATGTGCGTAAGGCGATCGGGTGCGGCGAGCTGACCACCGCGATGGCATCGACGAGGCGTGGATGCAAGTTGGCGGTGGCCCAGCAGACCAGTCCGCCCTCGGCATGCCCCACCAGCGTCGCCGAGCTGTGACCGAGGGCGCGGATCAGTCCGGCGGTGTCTCCGGCCAACGTCCAACCGTCGTAGCCGCGCGGAGGTTTGTCACTGCCCCCGTAGCCGCGCAGATCGACGGCCACCACCCGGGCGTCCGTCAGCTCACACAGCTGATGCCGCCAGGACCACCAGAACGAACCGAATCCGTGCAGGAGCAATACCAGCGGTCTACTGGTAACGGGTGCGTTCCGCGTGTCCGGGTCTCGGTCGTTACTGGCTTCCACCACGTGAAAGCGAATTCCGTTGGCATGCACGTCGAAATGACGCCACGGCCCGACGATGCGGACCACGGACGGATCAGGGTGACGGGCCGTCTGGTCGAACAGCATGGATGTGTCGGTGTCGAGCCGACGTCAGGCAGCTACCAGCCCGACGGGTCGGCCGGTGTGGTCGACTTCGTCAGCGCGGGAGCCTCGTCGTCACGTGAGGCGAAGACGGTGCGCGTCTCCTTGACGCTCTCGATGGTTGCCTGAGGCCCGCGGATGCGTCTGACCTGCAGATAGCCGATCAGTACCGCGAGGATCGCGACGAACACCATGGCGGCGAAGATGATCAGATAGGCGGCCCAGGCGGGCAGCCACACCTTGAGTACCTCGGCGGCGAAAAAGAAGAAGAAGAACGTCGAGTAGAACAGGACCACCAGCGCCGCGATGAAGAAGATGCTGCCCGCGACACCCTTCTTGACGTCCCGGATGACCTCGGCGCGGGCGAGCTCCACCTCGGCACGCACCAAGGCAGAAACCTGGGTGGTTGCATCACGGACCAGATTGCCAATGGTGGGTTCGCCGGTGCCGGTCGCGTTCGGATCGGACAGTGGTATGGCGGCGACGGTGATCGGAACACCATTGCTGTCTGTGCGGTAGTTGCGGCTTCCAGGGCTGCTCACTGTGCTCCCTCCGTGTCCCTCGCGGGTCCGGTGTGATGTCGTCCGGCCTATGTTGCCACGTCGGTGGCGTCGAGGGAGCGGCGCGTCTGGCCTGGGGGCGTTGTTACCCAATCGATAGCACTGTGACAGAAGTGACCAATGTGAATTTTGATTAGAATGAGAGCAGGCGTGGCCGACGGGGGATGAAATGCGGCCGGAATGAGAAAGGCTGCATGACATGAGGTCACCCGGGCGGCGTATGCGGTACGTCTTGCCGGTCCTGATGGTGCTGTTTGGCCTCGTCGCGGGCGTGATTCCGGCTGCTGCGGCTCCCGCCGCCGGCGCCGATGACAAGGTGCCCATGGGCGGTGGCGCCGGCCTGATTATCAACGGCGACACCCTGTGCACGCTGACGACGATCGGCCACGACAAGAAAGGCAACTTGGTGGGATTCACCTCGGCGCACTGCGGCGGCGCGGGTTCGCAGGTGGCCTCGGAGGACTTCCCCAAGAAGGGCGTGTTGGGCAAGTTCGTCAACGGCAACGAGCAGTACGACTATGCGACCATCCAGTTCGATCCGGAGAAGGTGCAGCCGGTGAACACCTACAAGGGATTCAGCATCACCGGAATCGGACCGGACCCCCAGCCGGGTGACATCGCGTGCAAGCTGGGGCGAACCACCGGCAACTCATGCGGTGTGACCTTCGGGGCCGGGGCCGAACCCGGCACCTTTATCAACCAGGTCTGCGGACAGCCCGGGGACTCGGGTGCGCCGGTCACCGTGAACGGACAACTGGTCGGAATGATTCACGGTGCCGCTACCAAGCTGCCGGTGTGCATCGTCAAATACATCCCGCTGCACACACCGACCACCACGTATTCGATCAACACCGTGCTGGCCGATATCAACGCCAAGAACCGAACCGCCGGAGTGGGTTTCACCCCGGTCGGGTAGCTACTTGCTGGCCCTGATCGCCTCGAACACACTGGGGTCCACCAGCGTCGAGGTGTCGCCCAGCTCGCGTCCCTCGGCCACATCGCGCAGCAGCCTGCGCATGATTTTGCCGCTGCGGGTCTTAGGTAGTTCGGGCACCACATGAATCTCTCGTGGCTTGGCGATGGGTGAAATCTCCTTGGAAACTTGGGCTTTCAGGTGTGAGACAAGCTCGTCGCCCTCGACGGTATGGCTGGCCTTCAGGATCACGAACGCCACGATGGCCTGGCCCGTCGTGTCATCGGATGCTCCGACGACAGCGGCCTCGGCGACACCGTCGTGCCCGACCAGTGCCGACTCCACCTCCGCGGTGGAGATCCGGTGACCGGAGATGTTCATAACGTCGTCGATGCGGCCCAGTACCCAGATGGCGCCGTCGCCGTCGTAGCGTGCGCCGTCGCCGGCGAAGTACCAACCCTTCTCGGCGTAGCGGGACCAGTAGGTCTCCTTGAACCGCTCCGGGTCGCCCCAGATGCCGCGCAGCATGGACGGCCACGGCTGATCGAGTACCAGGTAACCGGTGACCGGCTCGTCGCCGCTCGCGGGCTCCAATCGATTCCCGTCGTCGTCGACGATCCTCGCTGAGATTCCGGGCAGTGCCCGCATGGCCGAACCGGGCTTGGCGGCGGTGACCCCCGGCAGCGGGGAGATCATCGCCGAGCCGGTTTCCGTCTGCCACCAGGTGTCGACGATGGGGGTGCGATTGCCGCCGATGACTTCGCGGTACCAGCGCCAGGCCTCGGGATTGATCGGCTCGCCGACGCTGCCAAGCAGTCGCAGGCTCGACAGATCGTGCGCGAACGGGATCTCCCGGCCCCACTTCATGAACGTCCGCACCAGGGTAGGGGCGATGTAATAGATGGTGACGCCGTACTTTTCGATGATCTCGAAATGCCGGTGCTCGGTAGGGGAAGTGGGCGTGCCCTCGTAGATCACCTGGGTGGCGCCGTTGGACAGCGGACCGTAGACGATGTAGGTGTGGCCGGTGACCCAGCCGATATCGGCTGTGCACCAGTATACGTCGGTCTCGGGCTTGAGATCGAAGATAGTGAAATGCGTGAACGAGGTCTGCGTCAGGTAGCCACCGGAGGTATGCACGATGCCCTTAGGCTTGCCGGTTGTTCCCGAGGTATACAGCAGAAACAGCGGATGTTCGGAATCGAATGCCTCGGCATCGTGGGTAGTGTCGGCCTCTGCTACCGTCTCGTGCCACCACAGGTCGCGCCCCTGGGCCCATTCGACGGGAATCTCGGTGCGGCGCACCACCAGAACATGTTCGACCGAACTCGGCTCGCCGCCCAGGGCTTCGTCGACACCGGCCTTCAATGGCGCGGCGCTGCCACGGCGCCATTGGCCGTCCGCGGTGATGACCAGCTTGGCTTGGGCGTCGTCGATCCGAGCCCGCAATGCTGCGGCGGAGAATCCGGCGAAGACCACCGAGTGCATGAGGCCCAGCCGCGCGCATGCCAGCATCGCGACAATGGCTTCAGGCAGCATCGGCATGTAGATGGCCACTCGGTCACCGGAAACCAGACCGAGCTCGGTCAGGTAGTTGGCTGCTTGGCTGACCTGAGCCAGCAGCTCGGCGTAGGTGATGGTGCGGGTGTCGCCGGGTTCGCCCTCCCAATGGATGGCGACGCGGCCACCATTGCCGGCCTCGACATGCCGGTCGACACAGTTGTAGGCGACGTTGAGCTTGCCGCCCACGAACCACTTTGCGAACGGGGCATCCGACCAGTCGAGGATCTCGTTGAAAGGCTCCTGCCAGTGCAAGCGGTTCGCCTGCTGAGCCCAGAACCCGAGCCGATCCTCCTCAGCCGCCTGGTAGAGGTCGGCGGTCGCATTCGCCGTCGCGGTGAACTCCGGCGACGGCGGATAGCTGTCCGGCTCGGTGCTTACTTCGGTCATCTGATCTGGCCTTTCTGCCCTAGACAGGTCTCTGGCAGAGCCTAGTGGGCGGTCTTGGTTACCGAGAAGTATTTGCACTCACGGTGCAGATTCGGGTGCGCCGGTGTGTCGATGAAGAGACAGCGGCGCGTTACCCGCCTATGGTTCGTCCTACCTATTTCAGCTCTCGACGGGAAGGGTGAGCATGCGATTGCGCCAACTGGCTGTTGCGGTGCTTGTTGGCGTTGCCGCGATCCTTCCCTCCGGCTGCGGTGATCTGGTGACGCCTGCGCCCCCGGGCTACTTCAGCATGTACATCACCGAACCCGAGCACACCCTGATCCCCGGGAACACCACCGAAAATCAGGGTGGTCGGATACTGCGCTCGCTATTCACCGCACTGGTCGAGTTCAACAACGACACCGCGGCCGTGGAGTACACCGGGGTGGCCGAATCGATCGCCAGCCACGACAACGTCAACTGGACGATAAAGCTCAAGCCCGGCTGGACCTTCCACAACGGCGAACCGGTGACGGCACAGTCTTATGTGGACGCCTGGAACTACACCGCGCTGAGCACCAACGCGCAGGGCTCCTCGAGCTTCCTGGCCAATGTCGTCGGGTTCGATGATCTGCAGGGCGATCCGAAAAACAAGATTCCCCCGCGGGCTACGCAGATGCGCGGTCTGCATGTCGTGGACGACGTGACATTCACGGTGCGGCTGAACACACCGTTCGCGATCTACCCGATGACGTTGGGGTACACCGCATTCCTGCCGCTGCCCAAGGTCTTCTATCGGGACCCGGCCACGTTCGGGGTGCATCCCATCGGCAACGGTCCGTTCAAGGCGGACGGCGATTGGGTACGCGGCATCGGGTTCACACTGAGCCGCTATGACCAGTACGCCGGCGACAAGAAGGCCAAGGCTAAGGGCCTGATCTGGCGGGTGTACACCGAAGCGTTAACCGCCTACACCGATATGCAGGCCGGGGCACTCGACATCCAGCTCGACGTGCCCGATTCCGCCTATGAGAACGCCCGGGCCGAGTTCGGATCGGCATTCCTGGAGCGTCCCCGCCCGGACATCACTTCGCTGGGTTTCCCGATGTACAACCCGCGGTATGGCGATGTACGTGTGCGCCAGGCGATTTCCATGGCCATCGACCGCGAGGCGATCACCCAGGTGATCTTTTCCGGCACCCGCACTCCGGCCACCTCCTACGGTTCGGCGGTGGTCTACGGCTACCGCAAGGGAGCGTGCGGAAAGCTGTGCGAACTACATGTCGACGAGGCCAACAAGCTGCTTGAC
Source organism: Mycobacteroides chelonae (assembly GCA_014204435.1). Taxonomy (GTDB): domain Bacteria; phylum Actinomycetota; class Actinomycetes; order Mycobacteriales; family Mycobacteriaceae; genus Mycobacterium; species Mycobacterium chelonae_A. Next base: position 132,578 of record JACHLF010000010.1, on the reverse strand, counting down.
GAGGCCCACTTCGACCGGAGCAAGCCGATCGAGCTGTGGTACAGCTCGTCGAGCACCGGGGCATTGTCCTGGGTGCAGGCCATCGGAAATCAATTGCAGTCCAACCTGAAAGTGCCCTACACCCTCAGGAGCCTGCCTTGGTCGCAGTTCTTGCCGCTGCAGGACGGCAAGGGGATGACGGGTCCGTTCCGGTCGGGCTGGGTGATGGACTATCCGTCGATCTACAACTTCCTGGAATCGCTGTACGGCACGGTCGCGCTGCCGCCCGCCGGATCGAACTACGTGTTCTACAGCAATCCGGCGTTCGATGAGCTGCTGCGCCAGGGCAACAACCAGCCGACAGTGGAACTGGCCACCAAGGCGTATCAGAAGGCCGAAGACCTGTTGTTCAAGGACCTTCCGGCCGCACCGCTGTTCTACGAGGTCAATCAGGCGGTGCACTCCAAGCGGGTGAGCAATGTCAAGATCAGCATCCAGGACTGCATCGAATACGCCGATGTGGAGGTCGTCAGGTGACTACCAACATTCTTGACGTTCGGCAGCTTTGGCAAAACGCGGGCCTGTTCCGATACGTCGTGAAGCGGCTGCTGCTGGCCGTCCCGGTCCTCGTCGGCACCTCCCTGCTCATCTACAGCCTGGTGTACGCGCTGCCGGGCGACCCCATTCGTGCTCTTGCCGGAGATCGTCCATTCACCCCCGAGGTGATGGCGCAACTGCGTGAGCGCTTCCATCTCAACGATCCGTTCCTGGTACGCTACGGCAAGTACATTGTGGGCTTCCTGCACGGCGACTTTGGCACCGATTTTCAGGAACGTCCTGTCGCACAGACCGTTTCGCAACGCCTGCCGGTGACCTTGCGGCTTACCGTGGTGGCGGTGGCGTTCGAGACGATCATCGGCATCACCGCGGGCGTACTGTGCGCGGTGCGCCGCGGATCGTTCTACGACAACCTGGTTCTGGTCACGACGACCCTGCTGGTCTCGATGCCGGTGTTCGTGCTCGGCTTTCTGGCGCAATACCTGTTCGGGTTCAAACTCGGCTGGTTTCCCATCGCCGGCATCCGTGACGGGTGGTACAGCTTTCTGTTGCCGGGTCTGGTGCTGGCCTCGCTGTCCATGGCCTATGTCGCTCGTCTGACCCGGACCTCGATGCTGGAGACGATGGATGCCGACTTCGTGCGCACTGCCCGGGCCAAGGGCATCTCCGAACCGCGCATTCTGTTGCGGCACACCCTGCGTAACAGCCTGATTCCCGTTGCCACGTTCATCGGCGCCGACGTGGGCGCACTGCTGGCCGGCGCTGTCGTCACCGAATCGGTGTTCAACATTCCTGGGCTGGGTCGCGCGACGTTCGATGCCGTGCGCAACCAGGAGGGCGCCGTCGTGGTGAGCATCCTGACGTTGATCGTGTTCTTCTACATCTTCTTCAATCTCGTCGTCGATATCTTGTATGCGTTACTGGATCCGAGGATTCGCTATGAGTGACCCGATACACCCCCCGGGTCCGGTCTCGGGTCCCGACGCCGCCGCCGAATCGCTGGTGGAGCAGGCCGATCTGTGGGGTAACGCGTGGAAGTACCTGCGCCGCAGCGGCTTCTTCATCACTGGGTCTATTCTGTTGACCGTCCTGGTGTTGATGGCGTTGGCCCCGCAGCTGTTCACTTTCGGAAAGAACCCGCGCGACTGCGACCTTTATCAGGCACGTAAGGGAATCAGCGCTGCCCACTGGCTGGGCACGGACCTGCAGGGGTGCGACTACTACGCCAATGTGGTGTACGGGGCTCGGGTCTCGCTCACGATCGGGCTCATCGCCATGGTGGGTGTGTTGATCATCGGGGTTGTCGTCGGGGCGCTGGCCGGGTACTTCGGGGGCGTCGCCGATTCCGCGTTGTCCCGGTTGACCGATGTCTTCTATGGCATTCCCACGATTCTGGGCGGCATGATCCTGCTGTCGGTGGTCGGTCATCGCACGGTCTGGGGCGTCGCCGGTGCGCTCATCGTTTTCGGCTGGATGACCTCCATGCGGCTGGTGCGCTCCAGCGTGATGACCATCAAGCAGAGCGACTACGTCCAGGCCGCCATCGCGCTGGGAGCGCCGACCTGGCGAATCCTGCTGCGCCACATACTGCCCAACGCATTGGCGCCGGTGCTCGTGTACGCCACCATTGCGGTCGGCAGTTTCATCGCCGCGGAAGCCACGTTGACCTACATGGGTATCGGATTGGAGCTTCCGGAGATTTCGTGGGGGCTCCAGATCAACGACGGACAGTCCCGCTTCGCCACCACGCCGCGACTGGTCATCGTTCCGGCGCTGTTCCTCTCGGCTGCTGTGCTGGGCTTCATCATGGTGGGCGATGCCCTCCGCGACGCGCTCGATCCGCGGCGAAGGTAGGTCCAGATGTCCTCAGATGCAGTGGTGGAGATCAGAGATCTCTCGGTTGATTTCGAGGTCGACAAGCAGTGGGTGCCTGCCGTCAAGGGTGTCTCCTTAGCGGTGGCCAAGGGCGAGGTGCTTGCCATCGTCGGCGAATCGGGATCGGGAAAGTCGACCACGGCCATGGCGATCCCGGCGCTGTTGCCGTCGAGTGCGCGGGTCGGTGGCAGCGTCAAGCTCAACGGCTCCGAACTGCTCGGCGCCAGCAATGACGAACTGCGCGCCGTGCGCGGCAAGGACGTCGCCGTCATCTTCCAGGAGCCGATGACAGCGCTGAACCCGGTGTACACCATTGGGTGGCAGATTGCTGAAGCCGTTCGCGCGCATAAGAAGATGACACGCAGACAGGCACGTGATCGAGCCATCGAACTGCTCGAACTGGTCGACATGCCCGAGCCGCAGAAACGAGTCAAACACTATCCACATCAGCTTTCCGGCGGGCAGCGCCAGCGCGCGATGATCGCGCAGGCCCTCGCCCTGGACCCGGGGCTGCTCATCGCCGACGAGCCCACCACGGCACTGGACGTGACCGTTCAGGCCGAAATCCTGGACCTGATGCGCGATCTGCGGTACCGCATCGATGCCGGCATCATTTTGATCACCCACGACATGGGTGTGGTCGCGGACATGGCCGACCGCATCATGGTGATGAAGGACGGAGAGGTTGTCGAGGACGGCGATGCCGAGGGCATCTTCCATCGGGCGCAGCAGCCGTACACGCAGCAGCTGCTGGCCGCAGTCCCGCACTTGGGTGCCACCCTGAATGACGACGATGAATCCTCCATACCGGCAACCAATCTGGCGTTGAGTGTGGAGCACGCAGTCATCGAATACCCGAGCAAGGGTGGAAGCTTCCGGGCCATTGACGATGTGTCCTTCTCCATCGGCAGGGGTGAGGTGGTCGGCCTCGTCGGCGAATCGGGATCGGGAAAATCCACGATCGGCAGGGCCGCCGTGGGGCTGTTGAAGGTGACTTCCGGTACCATTTATGTTGCCGGACAAGATATTTCTGCCGCCAATCGCAAGCAGCTACGCGATATCCGGAGCAAGGTCGGGGTGGTCTTCCAGGATCCGGGATCCTCGCTGAATCCGCGCTGGCCGATCGGCCAGTCGATCGCCGAGCCACTGACTTTGCACACCGGGATGGATCGCACCCAGCGGGAAAGCAGGGTCAAGACGCTGCTGGAGCAGGTGCAGTTGCCTGCGGCCATGCGAAACCGCTTCCCTCATCAGCTCTCCGGTGGGCAGCGTCAGCGTGTCGGCATCGCACGGGCACTGGCGCTGGAGCCGACCTTACTGATTGCCGACGAACCGACCTCGGCGCTCGATGTTTCGGTGCAGGCGCGGGTGCTGGAATTGTTCGCCGAGCTGCAGCGCGAGCACGGCTTCGCCTGTCTGTTCATCAGCCACGATCTGGCGGTGGTGGAGTTGGTGGCGAGCCGCATCGCGGTGCTCAATCATGGGCGCCTCGCCGAATTTGGCTCGGATACACAGGTATTGACAGCACCCAAGGATGACTACACCAAGAGGCTGCTGGCGGCGGTGCCGGTTCCCGACCCGGAACAGCAGCGAATCCGGCGCGAGGAGCGCAAGGCGCTGCGATAGGCGTTGAGTACTGTTGATCGATCATGACTGACCCACTCGCGCCGTTGGCGACCCTGCCGGGAGTATCCGAAGCCGCCGAATCGGCCCGTGATGCGTTGAGTAAGGTGCATCGTCACCGCGCCAATCTGCGTGGTTGGCCGGTGACCGCGGCAGAGGCGGCGGTACGAGCGGCCAGGTCCTCGTCGGCACTGGACGGCGGCACGATGAAGCTGAGTGCCGATGGAGCGGTGGAAGACCCGATACTCGCCGGCGCTCTGCGTGTAGGACAAGCGCTCGACGGCGATGCGCTGACACAGCTTACGGCGGTGTGGTCACGCGCGCCGTTGCAGGCGTTGGCACGTCTACACGTGTTGGCTGCCACCGGAATGGCGGATGAGGACACCCTGGGGCGACCCCGCCCCGGCGTGGATACCGATCGTCTGGAGCTGTTGGCACAACTGATCTCGGGCGGGACCTCGGTGCCGGCACCGATTCTCGCAGCGGTGACGCACGGTGAGCTGTTGGTGCTGAACCCATTTGGCTCTGCCGACGGCGTCGTCGCACGTGCGGCGTCCCGATTGGTCACGGTGTCGCGTGGTCTTGATCCGCATGCGCTCGGCGTGCCCGAGGTGATGTGGATGCGTCAGTCCGGCAAGTATCGGGAGCTGTCCCTGGCCTTCGCGGCCGGGACACCGGACGCCATTGCCGCATGGATTGTCTTCTGCTGCCAGGCATTAACGGCCGGGGCGGCCGAAGCGACATCGATCGCCGATACCGCGGCCGGTTGATGGGCGCAGCGCGGACATGAAAACGGGCGACGGTCCGAATGAATCGGCCCGTCACCCGTTAGCACGGATCCTCCGGTTACCAAGCGTGCAATGTGGGTTGTGTGGGTGGCCTCGGCGATTTCACGACGCTTCTAACTCGGACTTCACCCAAGAAGTCTGATGAGTTGTCACTGTTCGCGATTACGCAGGCCCACAACGCTTCTGCCCTTGTCGCGGCGTGCTCCGCGTGGGTGCCGTGGTCCGTGCTGGGACTCCCGGTTTGGGAGATCGGTCCTTCTCTTCCGGATCGACCTTGGCCTCGTCGGGCTTCCGTACCTACTTTCTACACCGAGACGGGAGCCACATCAAGGGTCAATTCGTACGGTCATCGTATTGTTACGTGCGCGCCAAAAGTGACACGTGTGCACTACTACGGGCGCAGCTTGCGAATCAACGAATAGGTAAGTGCCCCAGCGGCGATCGCGCTCAGGCCCACGGCGGCCGTGGTAGCGGCCGCGGCGCCGGACGGAACCGGTATCCGGTTTCCGAGCGAGACAGGCCTCGAGAATGTCAGCACCGGCCATCCGCGCGCCATCGATTCCTTACGCAGCGCGCGATCTGGGTTCACGGCTGTCGGGTGACCGACAGACTCCAGCATCGGGATGTCGGTGATGGAATCGGAGTAGGCGTAGCAGTGCTCCAGTGGATAGCCCTCGCGCTTGGCGAGTTCTTGGATCGCGGCGACCTTGCCTTCTCCGTAGCAATAGAAGGCGACATCGCCGGTGTACTTGCCGTCCTCCACCACCATGCGCGTGGCCATGGCGTGGGTCGCACCGAGCGCACGCGCGATGGGTGCGACGATCTCTTCTCCGGATGCGGAGACCACGACGACATCGCGGCCACAGAGCTTGTGGTCGGCGATCAGATCGGCGGCCTCGGCGAACACCAGGGGATCCACGATATCGTGCAGCGTCTCGGCCACGATCGCCTTCACCTGCTCGATATCCCAGCCCGTGCACATGTTGGTGATGTGGGTGCGCATGCGGTCCATCTGGTCGTGGTCGGCGCCCGACAGCAAGAAGAAGAACTGCGCGTAGCTCGACTTTAAGACAGCTCGTCTATTTATCAGGCCCTGGTCGAAGAACGGCTTGCTGAAAGCGAGCGTGCTCGACTTGGCGATCACGGTCTTGTCCAGGTCGAAGAAGGCCGCCGTTTTGGGGGCCGGTTCGGTGCCTGCGGGCTGGCTGATGGCCGCGGCGTCCCGGTCTTCAACAGAAGCGGAGGGTCCGGGTGCCGTTGCGTGATCGGTCACGGCTTGAGGATAGATCTCGACGACGGCAGCGCAGCATCCATCTGGAAAGTCGCATTTCAACCGGGGTGGTCTGGTAACGCGTAGATGCCAGAAGAAGGGTTGCCTTTCTTTCCTTTTTTCGGCTGATTGGTCTTGCCACCCTCACCCGGTTCGTGTGTATAGTGGGGTTACTCGGCTATGCCGAGTGTGTCTCAGCCCGACCCCCCGGGGCTGATGCACGACGACCCTCGCCTCCTCCCCCCCCTGGCGAGGGTCGTCCTCTTTTCTGGGGACGTTCATCACCGTTTTTTTGCGGTTCACCGCGGATCTATCCACAGATCCGTCTCCATCCCCAATCTCGACAAGGGCTCTGGCCGGCCCGGCGCGCAACCTCGATGGTGGAGTGCGTGGAAGAGCGTGTAGTGGAACCGATCGTCGTCGCCGTGAGTGACCGACAGCTGGGCAACGAGATCGAGAGGATCGTCGCCGCGACGAGCCGGCCACTGATCCTCGCTACCGATGCGGGTTCGATCAGCCGTCAGGCCTGGGCGCGGGCGGGTGCGGTCGTGCTCGACGGTATGGACCCCTCGGTTGATGCCGTGGCGCAGCTGCCCCGGAGGGCGCGGGTCTTGCTGATCTGCCGAGACGAGCCGACGAACGAGGCGTGGCGTCGGGCGGTCGCGGTGGGTGCCGAGCAGGTGCTGACCTTGCCCGAGGATGAGGCCGCGCTCATCGAAGCGTGTTCCTCGATACCCGCGCCCACCGCGACGGAACGTGCCCCGGTGATCGCGGTGGTGGGTGGCCGTGGAGGCGCCGGAGCATCTGTTCTGTGTGCGGCTATTGGTCTTTGCGCACCCAGCGGTGCGCTGATCGTGGATGCGGATCCGTATGGGGGCGGAATCGACCTGTTGCTAGGGTGGGAGGACATTGCCGGCCTGCGCTGGCCGGATGTCGACATGCGAAGCGGGCGAGTGCGCTTCGATGCTTTGCGCCGTGCACTGCCTCACCGCCGTGGACTTCTTGTCCTGTCAGGCGATCGGGCCGGCGGCGGAGGTAACCCAGAAGCAATCGGTGGCGTGATCGACAGTGCACGGGAAGCCGGAGTTCCGGTGGTCGTTGATCTTCCGCGGCGCCTCGGGTCGACAAGCATGGCGGCACTGGAGCGCGCTGATCTGGTGGTCGTCGTAACACCGGCTGAAGTACGGGCGTGCGCTGCGTCGGCGCTTGTGGCGGCCGCGGTCGAGAACGCTAACGCGAACATCGGTGTTGTCGTGCGCGGTCCGGCGCCCAGTGGACTGCGCCCGGCCGAGGTGGCAGAAATCGTCGGGGTGCCACTGATCGCCGCGATGAGGCCGGAACCGAATCTTCACAGTCGACTCGACAACGGCGGCCTGCGGCTTTCGTGGCGTTCACCCCTGGCGGGTGCGGCCCGGTCGGTGCTGGCGCTGGTGTCGCATGAAGGCAAGAGGGCGGCGGCGTGACGGGATCGCTGATCGATCGTGTCCGCGAACGGCTGGCCACCGAGAACGTGGCGCTGTTGCCCACCGCGGTGGCGGCGGTGATACGCGCTGAATCTGGTGGGGTACTGGGTGATAGCGATGTGTTGCACAACATAAAGGAGCTTCAGAGTGAGCTGACCGGTGTCGGCATACTCGAACCGCTGCTGGGTGCCGAGGGCACGACCGATGTCTTGGTCACGGCGCCGGATCGGGTCTGGGTGGATGACGGTCAAGGATTGCGGCTCGCTTCAGTTCGATTCGCCGATGAGGCGGCGGTGCGCCGCCTAGCCCAACGCCTGGCTCTCGCGGTGGGCAGGCGCCTTGATGACGCGCAGCCGTTCGTCGACGGGCAGCTGAGCGGAGTCGGGCCTCCGCGTTCGGTGGTACGCCTGCACGCGGTGCTCGCCCCTATCGCTGCCGGTGGGACGTGTATCTCGCTGCGTGTATTGCGGCCCACCGTCAAGGGTTTGGACCAGCTCATCTCCGACGGCACGATTGCCGAGGACGCCGGAAGATTGCTTCGCAGGATTTTGGCGGCCCGTTTGGCCTTCCTGGTGACCGGTGGCACCGGCGCCGGCAAGACCACGTTGTTGGCCGCGCTACTCGGGGCGGTTGACCCATCGGAACGCATCATCTGTGTCGAGGACGCCGCAGAGCTCGCACCACGTCACCCGCACGTGGTCACGTTGACGGCGCGTGCCGCCAACGTGGAAGGCGCGGGGGAGGTGACGCTACGCCAGCTGGTGCGTCAAGCGCTGCGTATGCGGCCCGACCGCATCGTGGTGGGGGAGGTGCGTGGCGCTGAGGTGGTTGAGCTACTCACCGCTCTCAACACCGGTCATGACGGCGGCGCAGGCACAGTCCACGCGAATGCCCCGGCAGAGGTGCCCGCGCGGTTGGAGGCACTGGGTGCACTCGGTGGACTCGACCGCGCTGCACTCCATTCACAGTTTGCTGCGGCGATTCAATGTGTATGCCATATAAGGCGATTCGGAAATGCTCGACGACTCACCGAGATTGCGGTGGTCTGTAAAAGTGAGGATGGAATCGCGAGGGTGACGCCCGCATGGAACGTCGACAGTGGACGTGGTCTCGGCGCGGAGCTGCTGGATGCGTTGATAGCGCGGAGCGCGGTATGACACCGCATGCTCTGTTACTGCTTTCCGTGGCGTTATTCGTTACACCGCAAAGGCACTCACGCCAGGGCCGGCGGCGCGGTCAGTGTCCTACGCGATGGAGTTGGAAGTATTGGGCGGCGCCACTGGGCGGCCTGGCGTTGCTAGTGGTGTCGCTGTTGCCCGGTTCGGTGGTACTGGCGGTGGGCGTTGCGGGCGCAACCTTGGGTGTGCGGTGGCGCCGTCGTCACCGATCGAAGGTCCAATCGGACGAACTGGTCGCCATGGAGTCGGGGCTCGATGTGATCGTCGGTGAACTCAGGGTTGGCGCCCACCCGGTGTGCGCGTTCGAAGCCGCCGCGGCCGAGCTTGGGGAAACAGCCGGAGAAGTGTTCGCCGCTGTGGCCGCACGTGCACGGTTGGGGGTCAATCTTGATCCGGCCGTGCCGCGGTCGGGACCGGCGGCGCCGCAATGGTTTCGCATCAGTCGTGGTTGGACACTGGCGCAACGTCACGGCCTAGCGATCGCCGATCTGCTCGACGCCTGTAAGACGGATCTTCAAGAACGGCAGAGGTTTACCGCACGGGTTGCCGCCGGTCTTGCCGGGCCGCGAGCGACGGCGGCAGTCCTGGCGGGCTTGCCGGTAGCGGGCATCGGATTGGGGCAGATGATCGGAGCCAGACCGCTGACCGTGCTGTGCTCGAGCGGCGCGGGCGGGGCGCTACTTGTTGTCGGAGTGATGCTGGCGTGCGGGGGACTGCTGTGGTCCGATCGAATCACCGGGAAGGCACTGAGATGACCGGTGCGCTGTTGATCCTTGCGGCGGCCATCATGATTTCGCCCAGGGCATTGCGTGCCCGAGCGAGGAGTTCTCATGGTCATCCGACTGCCACCGGCGGTCACGATATCGATGAAAAGGGGCTGTTGGGAATGGCGTTCAGCCTCGACATGCTGAGCATATGCCTCCGTTCCGGGCTGCCGGTCGCGAGTGCCGCGTTGGTGGTGGCGTCTTCCGCACCATCCGAGCTTGCTCGGATCCTCAGCCGCGCAGGGGAGATGCTGGTGCTGGGTGCACCGTCATCAACCGCCTGGGCTGACAGTGGGGCTCCGGCCGAGCTGGGACATGAACAGAGGCAGGCACTGATCAGACTGGCCCGGCGTTCGGCGGACTCCGGCGCGATGATGGCCGAGGGTATCGCCGAGCTGGCCGCGCAATGTCGCCGAGATGCGCTGGATTCGGCGGTGGCCACGGCAGAACGGGCTGGCGTGCTGATCGGTGCGCCGTTGGGATTGTGCTTTCTGCCCTCATTTGTCTGCTTGGGCATCGTGCCTGTCGTCATGGGATTGGCGCGTGACTTGTTCAGCGACGGCGTGTTGTGACCCGTAGAAGGGCTACGGGCCGGAAAGGGAGGGAATCCATTGATGCACAACATAGTGGCGGCGGTTCGCCGCCGGATGGTGGTGGTTGTCGAGTCGGAAGACGGCATGTCAACCGTGGAATATGCCATCGGGACGATTGCCGCGGCGGCGTTCGGGGCGATTCTCTACACGGTGGTCACCGGGGACTCGATCGTCAGTGCGCTCACCAACATCATCACGCGCGCCCTCAACACCAGTGTTTAGGCGACGACACCGGAGCCGTCACCGTCGAGGCTGCGTTCGGCATCGCGGCTTTGGTGGCGGTACTTCTGCTGTCCGCAGCGGGGATTCAGGCGGTGTCGATGCAGGTGCGCTGTGTGGACGCCTCGCGTGAGGCGGCCAGGCTGGTGGCACGTGGTGACGATGCAGACGCGCGATCGGCCGCGCGGCGGATCGCGCCTACGGGTGCGATGGTCGATGTTCGGCGCGATGGTGACTACGCGCTGGCACGGGTCACGGCGAAGAGTCGGCTCCTGCCTGCCATTACGATTGCCGCCGAGTCGATTTCGGCGATGGAACCCGGGGAATGAAGACGGCTCCGCGTCCATCGTCGCGGTGGCGATGATGGCGGTCCTGTTGGCCTTGACAGCGGGGGGTGCAGCGCTGGGCTCTGCTGTGGTGGCGCGGCATCGCGCGCAGGCGGCAGCGGACCTGTCGGCGCTCAGCGGCGCGCAGCATGCGCTCTACGGGATCACCCCTGCGTGTGCGGAGACCCACAAAGTTGCTCGAAGGATGGGCGCCGCCGTCACAAGCTGTGCGCTCGAGGAGCTCGATGTGGTTGTCACCGTGGCTGTTCCGGTGATGCTGGGGCGGTTCGGCGTGAGACCGGCACGTGCCGCGGCCCGTGCGGGACCGGTCTGCTCTTAGTTGTCGATTGCGGTTCCTGGAGGTACGAAGCCACCGCAGCGTAGAAGATCTCGACGTAGATGTCGATCATGTGCTGGCGGTCCAGCTCGGGACGTGACTGCCACCAATGACCGAGACGCTCGGCTGCCCCCGACATGGCATGCGAGAGTCCTTCGGCGAAAAGCTTGGGTACCTCGGGATGATCCTTGGTGATCAGTGCGTAGGTCGTCTCGATATTGTCCAACCGCAGCGCGGAGAGTTCTTGGCGTGATTCGGCGGGTAACACCGCGGCGCTGCCGTAGATCAGTTCCCACCGCTCGGGATGAGTCTCCAAGAGCTCAAAGAACACGTCGGCGGCGGTGGCGAACTGCTCGCGCACGGTCAACACAGGATCTACCCGCTGTATCAGTGTCTGCGCGAAGTCCGCCTGTGCGCGCCGGGCGCACGCCAGGTATGCGCCGTCCTTGGTTGTGAAGTGGCGGTAGGCGATGGGCTTGGTGACGCCCGCCGCCTGGGCGATGTCACCCAGCGACACCGCGGCGAAGCCGCGCTCGAAGAACAGCTGCTCGGCGGTATCTAGCAGGTGCTCGCGGCGCTCTCCCCACGGCCTACGCGAGCCCACGCCGGACGTCGGGGCTGCCTCCACGAGTCGACAGTCTAGCCGATTTGTTACTGTCGGTAACAAGAGCTATGTTACTAAAGGTAACAATGATGACGAGCGACAAGGAAGATCGCGTGTCCGCTATCCATCCCGTCCCATCGGGGCGTCCTCAGCTATGAGTCGACACCAACAGTCCCGTGGCCGTGCCGGGCGAATTCTCGGCACATTGTGGATGCCTCTGGTAGCGCTCGTCGTCATCGCGATCGTGGGCTTTGGAGTGAACCGGATTCGCGAGAAATCGCAGGCCATAAGCCATCCTTCGGATGTGCGACCCATCCCCGCGACGGTTGTTCAGATCAACCCCAAGGCCGTCACGTATGAGCTTTTCGGCAACCTTGCAAACAGCGGGAAGGTGTCCTATGCCAACCTCAACAGCGAACCGGTTGACGTAGTGCTAACCTCGTTGCCGTGGTCGGTTTCCGAGACCACCATGTCCTCGGCGGCATCGCTGAGCCTGGTCGCGCAGGTCGACGGCGACTCGCTGGGGTGCCGGATTCGGGTCAATGGCGAGGTTCGTGACGAGCAGGTTGTCAACCATGCCAGCGCAGCAGTCGCATGCACGGTGACGGCAGCATGACCTCGGGCCAGCAGCCACCCGTGAACGACGAGGACACCGGTCCGGTGCCGGTTCCGCCTCAGCCCGTATCGCAACCCGCGCCTCCGACCGAAACCCAGAAGCACCCGCTGCCCGCCAGATTGCTACGGGTGCTTGCCATTCCGGTGTTGATCTTCTGGGTGGTGGCGGCCGCGGCCCTGAACATCTTCGTGCCGACCCTGGAAGAGACGACGGCGGCCAACGCCAAGGCGATGATTCCGCGGGACGCGCCGTCATCGGCGGCGGCGATCACTCAGGGGCAGGACTTCAAGGAATCCGACTACACCAGCATGGCCGTCATCTTGCTGGAGGCCGAGGGCCGCCCGCTCGGCGAGCAAGACCATCGGTACTACGACCAGATGGTGCGTGCTCTGCTGGAAGACAAAGAGCACGTCCAGTCCTTGATGGATCTGTGGGGCGATCCGGTGACCCGGTCGGGCCAACAGAGCGCCGATGCGCAGGCCGCGACCTTGACGGTGCGACCGGCCGGAGACCTGGGTGACGCCGATTCGAACAGGTCGATCAAGGCCATCCGCGACATCGTCGAAAAGCTCGACAAGGACAAACCCGAGGGACTCAAGGTCTACGTCAGCGGCCCCGCGCCTCTGGCCTCGGACACTCTCAACGCCGCCGACGAGAGCATGGTCACCCTAACGATCGTCACCATCGTCGTGATCATCATCATGCTGCTGATCGCCTACCGGTCGATCACCCGAGCGATCATCCCGCTCTTCGGTGTGTTGATCACCCTGGCGACGGCGCGTGGTGTCGTCTCACTGCTGGTCGAAAATCACGTCATCGGCATCTCGTCGTTCGCGATGAACATGGCCGTATCGCTGGTGTTGGGTGTCGCCACCGACTACGGAATTTTCTACCTGGGCCGCTTTCAGGAAGCCCGGCGCGCCGGACAAGACCGGGAAACCGCGTACTACACCTCGGTACGCAGTGTGGCCCACGTCGTCCTGGGATCGGGGATCGCGATATCGGGCGCCTGCCTGTGCCTGAGCCTGACCACGCTCGACTACTTCCGCACCCTGGGCCCGCCGTGTTTCGTGGCGATGGTCGTCGCCGTCATTGCGGCGCTAACCCTGGGCCCGGCGCTGCTCACCCTGGGCAGCAAGGTGCCCTGGCTGTCCGAGCCGGCTAAGACCAGCTCCGTCTGGCGCAAGCTCGGCACCGCCATCGCCAAATGGCCCGCCGCGATGATTGCGGTTGCGGCACTGGTGATCCCGTTGTGCATTGCCAACCTGGCCACCTACACGGTGAGCTACAATGATCGCGACTACGCGCCCAAGAGTGTGGAATCCTCCCAGGGTTACGCGGCGGCAGACCGGCACTTCCCGCCGAGTCAGCTCTCCATCGACACCCTGTACATCAAGGCCGATCACGATATGCGCAACACCACCGACATGATCAGCCTGGACCGGGTAGCCAAGAACATCGTGCGCACGCCGGGCATTTCGATGGTGCAGAGCATCACCCGTCCCAATGGACGGCCGCTGGAGCACGCGTCACTGCCCTACGCGATGGGCTCCATGGGAACCAAGATCGGTCAGAATCTCGCGTTCCTGAAAGACCGCGTCGCCGATGTCGACACCATGGCCGCCCGGATGGGGGACATGGTGGACGCCACCAAGAAGATATCGGACATCACCAGTCAGTTGTCCGCGGGCACCCACATGTCCATGGAGGCCTCTCAGGGTCTGAAGGTCGCGATGGACAAGACCCGCGACAACCTGGCCAATTTCGATGATTTCTTCCGGCCGCTGCGCAACTACCTGTACTGGGAACCGCACTGCTTCGACATCCCGGTCTGCTGGGCGATGCGCTCACTGAACGAGTCGATCGACAACATCGATGAAGCGACCTCGCACCTGGGCCCCATGGTCGACGGCCTGAGCATGGTCGACGCCGCGACCCCACAGATGATCGCCCAGCTCAACGCGACGGTGCAGAACATGGCGGTCATGCAGCAGCTGACCTTGACGATGCAAAGCCTCTTCCACGCCACCATCGCGCAGCTGGAGCCGATGATCGACCCAATGGTCGACATGGGCAGAGCATTCGACAACGCCAAGAACGACGACTTCTTCTTCATGCCGCCGGAGTCGTTCAAGACCAACGATTTTCAGGTTGGGCTGAAGTTTATGATGACGCCCGACGGCACGGGCGCCCGTGTCCTGATCTATCACGACGGCGAAGCCATGAGCCCCGAAGGCATCGATCAAATTCAGCGCACGGAATCGGCCGCACACGAGGCCATCAAGGGAACGTCACTGTCGGGGGCCACCCTGATGATGGCCGGAGCATCGTCGAATTATCGTGATGTTCAGGCGTTCTCCAAAAACGACATCCTGACGATGATGCTGGCGACGTTCGGTTTGGTGTTCCTCATCGTCATGGTGATCACCCGGACCCTGGCGGGCTCGGTGATCGTGTTGATCACCGTGGTGCTCTCCTTCCTGGGCTCCCTCGGGCTGGCCGCCTTCATCTGGGAAACGCTCGTAGGTGTCGAATTGCATTGGCTCACACTGCCCATCGCGTTCATCGTGCTGGTCGGTGTCGGCTGCGACTACAACCTGCTGCTGCTCTCCAGATACCGGGAAGAACTCTCCGCCGGGATACGGACGGGCCTGATCCGGACCATCGCAGGCTCGGGCAACGTAGCGGTCACGGCGGCGCTCGTGCTGGCCGGGACCATGCTGGCGATGCTGTCCAGCGATGTGGTCAACATCGGTCAGGCCGGGTCCACCATCTGCATCGGCCTCATCTTCGACATGATGATCGTGCGACTGTTCCTGGTGATGCCGCTGGCCCGGCTGCTCGGCCCCTGGTTCTGGTGGCCGCAGCGGCTTCCCAAGGTCGTACGTGCCAAGTTCAGAGATGAGCCGGGAGTTGGCCCCCAACCGGAGGAACCGGCCACCGCACAGCTGTGACGGCGCTGGCCTCTATCGCAGGTGACCGGCCAATTGTCCTTGTTCGCCGAATAACTCGGTGTTCCAGCGCTCGATAAGGTCGACATTGTCGAATTCGTCCGGATGGAATCCCGGACGGTTGTATGCCCTGATACGTCCGATAATCTCACGGCTGACGAACGGCGAATGCCTCAGCGCGGCAGCACTCTTGAACAGGCGAATGGGGTTGTAGGCAGCTCGATCGCGGCTCAGGGACAGTGCGCTCTCCAGGAACGCGCCGCAGATGAAGGTGATGGTGATGAATCGCATCGCCCACATGCGCATCCGTTCGGTGCCGCCGATCGTCCGATAGACATCGAATGCGACCGCGCGATGTTCGGATTCCTCCAGTGCGTGCCACAGCAGAATCGACCGAACCTCGGTGTCACCCAACAGGTCTTGTGCGCGCTGATCGGTCAGCAGGGTCTCGGCGAGCGTTGCGGTGTAGTGCTCCAGCGCGGCTGTCACCGCGAGGTTGAAGCGAGGCGGAAGGCGTCGTGTGTAGAGATTCATCCCGCGCTTGGTCATCCGATCCACAAACGCCGTCGGGTAACCCATCTGCTGCAGACGATCATTGAGTTCGCGGTGCTCACGGCCATGGGTCACCTCTTGGCCGATGAATCCGGCCACCTGCTTCTTCAGCACGGAGTCGGTGATCTGATCCGAATAGTGCTTGACCGAGCGGATGAAGTAGTCCTCCCCTTCGGGGAACACCGCGGAGAGCATCGCGATGATGTGGCTCATCACCAGATCGCCTTGCACATAGTGGCGATTCAACGAACCTGTCGAATACCGAAACTTGATGCGCCTAGTCTTGATCGGGCGGGCGCTGTTGTCGATGGTGGTGTTCATTGGAGCTCCTCGGTGGGTTTTGTCGGAGATTCCTCGGTGCGATGGAGCCAGATGTTCCTGGCGATGACGTAGTGCACGATCACCGCGATTCCCCAGCCCAAGAGCGGGTAGATGAACCACGGGTAGGCGGTGCCGTGGTCGAATTTCCAGGTGAGCGCCCAGATGGCGATCAATAGAACCTGCACTGCGGCGAAGGTGCTGGCATGGATTTGGAAGGCCGTGCGATTCATCCGCGCGACCCATCCGAGGCGCTTGCGCTGAAGTCGATGGTGCTCTTCCTCGGCGCGGCGCTCGGCGCGTTCGACCGCTCGTTCAAAGGCGTCACCGCTCATCACTTCGTTCCTTCCCTACGGTTTTGGGCTCGGACAAGGTCGGCAATCTGTGTGGCGGTCTGATCCAGGATCGCCTCTGCCGCAGCGGGGTCGATCCGGCCCGCAAAGGGCATTACTTGGGCAGTAAATCGAGCCAGGATCTTCTCGAGCGAATCGCCGCGATCGAATCGTGCGCCGGTGCGCAGCTCGACGGCCGCCAGCACATCGGCGCGACTCACCAGGGCTCGCTCGCCTTCGGCGGAGGCTCGGTAAATCGTCCGCCCCTCGCGCGCCTGTCCGATCAGCAGACCTTCCACAGCTAACGCTTCGACCGCCGGATAGACCGTGCCGGGGGAGGGCTGATACCCGCCGACCCCGAAAAGGCGCGATAACTCCGACATCAGCTCGTACCCATGCATGGGTCGCTGAGCCAGTAGTGCCAGAAGCACCAGCGGCAGCTCGCCATGCCGGAAGAACCGCGCCATCGGAACCAACCTCCAAACCTACGAAATTATTACGAAGCAAGCTATATCGAAACTATTACGAAGTCAACGGCTGATCGTGGGGTGATGGTGCAGTCCCTGTGGCCGTGGCCATCGCGGAGAAGCCGGGGTGACCGGCCCGCATACCTGGAGGTAGCGTGACCGAATGGTCGTCACCCTGCACCCCAAGTCGGGTCTCAAGGCTCGGTTGCCGTTCCTCTTCGTGCTGCTCCTCGTGAAGCCGCTGCTGATCCTGTTTCCGATCTTCGACGCGGGTCTTCGTCGGCTCAAGTGGTTGGACCGCGGTGCTCAGCGCGGACCGGACGCGCCTGGCATCGCACGGACGCGGATCTCGCTGGCCGACAGGCCCACTGATCTGATGATTCCGGCCGGTACGGCGGCCTCGGATTCGGACACCGCCATCCTCTATCTGCACGGTGGTGCGTTCATCGCCTGTGGTCCGGCCACGCATCGCAAGATCACCGGGCTGTTGGCGCGCCAACTGCGGGTGCCCGTCTACGTGCTCGACTATCGGCAGCTGCCCGAGGTGGGTGTGGCGACGTCGGTGGCCGACGCGGTCCAGGCCTACCGCGAGCTGCTGCAGGATTACGCACGGGTGATCAT
The DNA here is from genome assembly GCA_014204435.1 of Mycobacteroides chelonae. GTDB lineage: Bacteria > Actinomycetota > Actinomycetes > Mycobacteriales > Mycobacteriaceae > Mycobacterium > Mycobacterium chelonae_A. The sequence goes on along the minus strand of JACHLF010000010.1, from coordinate 115,144 downwards.
TGCCGGCGACTCGGCCGGCGGGTACCTGAGCGGCAAGGTCATCGAGTATGCGCACTCCCACGGTTTGCCTAAACCCATTGCTTACGTGGGTTATTCGCCGTTGCTGGATCTGGACTTGGCTTCCAATCCCGCCAGCACCAGTCGCCACGACGCGTATCTTCCCAAGGGCAAACTGTTGAAGCTCGCACCCAAATTCGACAGAGGCCCAGTGGAATTCACGGGAGAGCGCCGGGTGATTTCGGTGCCGGTCGAGGCCTACCCGCCAACATTGTTGATCACCGCGCAGGATGAGTTCCTGGAGCCGGATGCCATCGAACTGGCCGAGCAACTCACCGCCGCCGGTGTGGTGGCCAAGGTGCACAGCTATGCATGGCAGCTGCACGCCTTCCCTGCGATCGCCGTCTCGCGCGATACCGCCGAGGTTGTGGTGCTCTCTGCCGACTTCATCCGCGAGGCGCTGTCGGCTGCCGGGCAGGGTCCGGCGACCGAACAGGCGGGGTAATCCCCGGCGGGAAGCATCTTGGCGCATCCGCGTTGGATTGAGCCGGGCCAGTCATGCTGGCCGGACTCGACGCGAGGGGCCTTCGTCCATGAGCCTGCTGTTCGAGCCATATCGGCTGCGCGACACCACCATTGCCATTCGGATGCCAATCGGATCGGGATGTACCTCGTCGACGCATCCACGGGCGGCAACGTATCGCATGTGCGCATTCCGACCGGCCGCGGATACCAGGTGCGATTCGCGTGGCGCGTGAGTCGGGCGCAAAGCTGTGCCCCGTGGTACCCAAGCAGTATGCGCGGGCTTTCTAACCCGGCAGCCGAGATAGAACCAGCCGCAGCACCTTGATGGCAGCGGCTTTGTCCAGCGGGGAATTTCCGTTGCCGCACTTGGGTGATTGCACACACGAGGGACAGCCCGCCTCGCACTCGCAGGCATCGATGGCATCGGCCGTGGCACCCAGCCAGATAGCGAGTTGCTCATACCCGCGCGCCGCGAAACCCGCTCCGCCGGGGTGCCCGTCGTAGATGAAGACCGTGGGCAGACCGGTTTCGGGTTGAAGCGCGGTGGACACGCCGCCGATATCGCTGCGGTCGCAGCTTGCCACCAACGGCAGCAGGCCGATCGAGGCGTGCTCGGCGGCATGCAGGGCGCCGGGGGTTCCGAGCGCGTCGATATCGATGGCCGCCAGGGCTTCCGGAGTGACGGTGTACATGACTGCCTTGGTGCTCAGCGTCGAGGAGGGCATGTCGAGCTCGACGAAGTCCAAGATCTCTCCGGTCGCCAGCTTGCGTAGATACCCGATGACCTGGTGGGTGACGTCCACCGGAACCAGTCCGATCTGCACGTCGCCAAGCTCGACTCGCTGGCCCTCGCCGGTGATCGCGATGTCGATAGTGGATCTGGCGAATGTTGAGTAGTCCGGACTGGCATTGTGCACCAAGGCGATTCCATCGCCGAAGTCCAGTGAATCGACAACGTAGGTCTCGCCGGAATGTAGATAGACTGCGCCCGGATGCACCGTGGCCGGAGCGCGGCCGGTGTCTACCGTGCCCAGTACTCGTCCGGTATCGGCCTCCAGGATCATGATCTGACCGCCGATCGATCCACGGATATCAACCGCCGCATACGGATTGAGGCCGGGAGTGGCGAAGTACCCGCCCGGTCGCTTGCGGAGAAGTCCGTCGTCGACAAGATCGGCGACCACGTCGGCCGCGCCCAGGGATCGCACGTCCTCCTCGGTCAACGGTAGTTCTGTTGCCGCGCAGAGCAGGTGGGGCCTCAGGACATGTGGATTGGTCGGATCGATCACCACCGCCTCGATCGGCTTGTCCAGCAGCGCGCCCGGATGGTGCACCAGGTAGGTGTCCAGCGGATCGTCGCGGGCGACCAGTACCACCAAGGAGCCCTGGCTGCGTCGCCCCGAGCGGCCGGCCTGCTGCCAGAAGGAGGCCACGGTGCCCGGGAAACCAGCCACTACCACGGCGTCCAGCCCGGCGATATCCACTCCCAGCTCAAGGGCATTCGTCGTCGCCGCACCGGTCAGAGCACCCGTCGACAACGCTTGCTCCAGGGCTCGACGGTCTTCCGGGAGATACCCGGCCCGGTACGCCGCGACCTGGGACACCAACGCCGGATCGACTTCCGCAAGTCGATGCGCGGCACCCAATGCTGTCATCTCCGCGCCCCGCCGTGATCTGACGAAGGCCAATGTGCGGGCTCCCTCCTGGACAAGGTCTGCCAGTAGGCGGGAGGCCTCGGTGCTCACCGGGCGCCGGACCGGTGCCCCGTTCTCGCCGGTAATCGGCAGCAGCGGTGGCTCCCAGAGTGCGACGGTGCGCATCCCATGGGGTGACCCGTCCGCGAGCACCTCCTCGACCGGCTGGCCGATCAGGGCCTGGGCAGCTGCGCCCGGATTCGACGTGGTGGCACTGGCGAATACCACCGTGGGATGCGAACCGTAGCGCTCGCACAGACGCAGCAGCCGTTGCAGGACTAGAGCTACATTCGATCCGAAAACACCACGGTAGTAATGGCATTCGTCCACCACCAGATAGCGCAGGCCACGCAGAAATACCGACCAGCGGGTGTGATTGTGCAGTAGTGACACATGCATCATGTCGGGATTGGTGAAGATCCAGCGCGAGCTCTCGCGTGCGAATCGCCGCAATTCGTTGGAGCTGTCACCGTCGTACGTGCTGGGTAACACCCGCTCGAAAATGTCAATCCCCGTGATCAATTCGCGCACCGAGCGCAACTGGTCATGTCCGAGCGCCTTGGTGGGCGCCAGGTAGAGCGCCCGTGCGCGCGGTTCGGTGGCCAGCGCGGTCAGGATCGGCAACTGGTAGGCGACCGACTTTCCGGATGCGGTGCCGGTGGCAACTACCACGTGCCGACCTGCGAACGCCAAGGAAGCGCCGGCGACCTGGTGTGACCACGGAGCTGTCACGCCCTGCGCGGCGAATGCTGCTACCGCTCCGGGGTGCGCCCACTGCGGCCAGGCGTCCACCTCGGCATTTCGGGCGGGGATATCGCAAATATGCCGTACCGGAGTTTCTCCGGCGGGGGTGCCGGCCACGATGTGATCCAGCAGTTCACGGCCATAACCGACTGTCACCGCAAAACCCCTCGTGACCTGCACACTTGTGCCAATACGGTGTGCTGTTCGCTACCGCATACGGCCATAACGCCAGGGTAAGGCAGGCCCAAAGGAGGCCTAAGTTTCGCCACTGTTCACCGAACTTCCTATCAATTATGTGGCGCACCGCTATCGCCAACGGCGCAAACATGCTCTACTTAGGGCGGTCGCAGCTTCTGTGTTCGTGTTTTGCACTCGCAGGATCGACGTTGCGGTCGCGGTTCCTGCGAGGGTCATCTTCACGGGGTATGGCGGTCGGAACGGGGCCCGACGTACCGAACGGCGCGTCGCACCCGGTGTAAGAGAAGGAAAATCAAGAAATGCCACAGGGAACTGTGAAGTGGTTCAACGCGGAAAAGGGCTTCGGGTTCATTGCTCCCGAGGACGGCTCCGCCGACGTCTTCGTCCACTACACGGAGATTCAGGGCAACGGATTCCGTACCCTGGAAGAGAACCAGAAGGTTGAGTTCGAGGTAGGCCAGAGCCCCAAGGGCCCCCAGGCTACCGGCGTCCGCGCCGTCTGACCCACATCCGTCGAAGGAACGCCCCTGGCCATGTGCTGGGGGCGTTTCTCGTCTCCGTGGACTCGCCGAGCTGGGGGCACCTCCCGCTTTGTGGGGGCACGTATAAGTGCCTCGACACGCGAGTGAACGGGTGCATTCGGGTCTGCTCGCGCATGAACCCGAGAAAGTACTGTCTGTGACTGTGAGCCAGCTGTCCTTCTTTTCCGCCGAATCGGTGCCCCCCGAGGTCACCGATCTGGCAGGGCTGCTGGCCGGACCAGGTCAGGTCGTCGTCAGCGGAGCGGGGGCCCGCATCTCGGTGGTCGTGGACCAGCCGTGGCGCGCCCTGGCGTTAGCCGAGATGATCACCGACACCGGTCTGCAGGCGGAGGTCGGGCACACCGAGGAGAACCATCCGTTGGTGCGCACCGCGATAGACCCCGCCGTGCTCCCGATCGCACGCGCGTGGACCCGTGGTGCGGTAAAAACCGTGCCCGCGCAATGGCTACCGGGCGCGCGCGAACTGCGTGCCTGGGTACTCGCCGCCGGCACACCGGAGGCCGACCGGTATCTGCTCGGGCTGGATCCACACGCCCCCGACACGCATTCGCCGTTGGCGGCGGCGCTCATGCGCGTGGGCATTGCCCCCACGCTGATCGGAACACGAGGAGCCAATCCCGCGTTGCGGATCAGCGGGCGGCGCAGGTTAGGGCGGCTTCTGGAAAACATCGGAGAACCGCCCGGCGACACCGATGCATTCCGCGTTTGGCCGCGGGTTTAGCAGCGGTTTTGTAAGGACTTGGACACACATGTGGCCACCCTGATATCCGGAATATCGGCGCCTATATGCAAGGCTAGGTTTGCGCAATTGGCGTGGGGCTGTCATCTTGTGACCACGGTGGACCGCCGGTACACCGTACATATGCGGCTATAAGCGCAGGTAAGGAGGCGAAGCTGTGCGACGGCTCGTCATCGTCGAATCACCGACGAAGGCCCGCAAGATCGCTGGTTACCTCGGCGACGGATACGTCGTCGAATCTTCGCGTGGCCACATCCGGGACCTGCCCCGTGCCGCTGCCGACGTTCCGGCCAAATACAAGTCGGAGCCCTGGGCCCGCCTCGGGGTGAACGTCGACGCAGACTTCGAACCTCTCTACATCATCAGCCCGGATAAGAAGGGCACCGTTACCGAGCTCAAGGGCCTTCTGAAGGACGTCGACGAGCTCTACCTCGCAACGGACGGTGACCGCGAGGGTGAGGCCATCGCCTGGCATCTGCTGGAGACGCTCAAGCCCAAGGTGCCTGTCCGGCGCATGGTCTTCCACGAGATCACCGAGCAGGCCATCCTGGCGGCCGCGCAGGACCCCCGCGACCTCGACAACAACCTGGTCGACGCGCAGGAGACCCGGCGCATCCTGGACCGGCTCTACGGCTACGAGGTCAGCCCCGTGCTGTGGAAGAAGGTCGGACGCAACTTATCCGCCGGACGCGTGCAGTCGGTGGCGACCCGCATCATCGTGCAGCGCGAACGCGACCGCATGGCGTTCCGCAGCGCCGGGTACTGGGATCTGGGTGCCGAGCTGGACGCCGGCAGTGAGGCCAAGCCGCCGCGCTTCAACGCCCGGCTGCTGAGCGTGGATGCCCTGCGGGTGGCCTCCGGCCGCGACTTCGACTCATTGGGGCAGATCAAGAAGGCCGACGAGGTGCTGGTCCTCGATGAGACCCGCGCCAACGCCCTGGTCGCAGGGCTGGCCCAGGCCACGCTGACGGTTGCCTCCGCCGAGGAGAAGCCATACACGCGCAAGCCTTACCCGCCGTTCATGACCTCGACGCTGCAGCAGGAGGCCGGGCGCAAGCTGCGATTCTCCTCGGAGCGCACCATGAGCATTGCGCAGCGCCTGTACGAAAACGGTTACATCACCTATATGCGTACCGACTCCACGACGCTGTCGGAATCGGCATTGACTGCGGCCCGCAGCCAGGCCGCGGAGTTGTACGGAAACGAATACGTGCACCCTTCGCCGCGGCAATACACGCGCAAGGTGAAAAATGCGCAGGAAGCGCACGAAGCTATTCGCCCGGCGGGGGAGACATTCAAAACTCCGGGCCAATTGCATTCCTCGCTCGATAACGACGAATTCCGTTTGTACGAGCTGATTTGGCAGCGCACCGTTGCCTCGCAGATGGCCGATGCCCGCGGCACCACGCTGAGCCTACGGTTGGCCGGCAGCGCCACCTCCGGCGAGCAAGTGGTGTTCACCGCGAGCGGTCGCACCATCACGTTCCCCGGCTTCCTCTCGGCGTACGTGGAGACCGTCGACGAGCTCGCCGGTGGCGAGGCCGACGATGAGGAACGGCGTCTCCCGCAGCTGAAACAGGGCCAGACCGTCACGGTCGCCGACCTGTCCGCGGATGGCCACACCACCAATCCGCCCGCCCGTTACACCGAGGCCTCTCTCATCAAGGCCCTGGAAGAGTTGGGAATTGGACGTCCGTCGACCTATTCGTCGATCATCCGGACCATCCAAGACCGCGGCTACGTGCACAAGCGCGGTAGCGCACTGGTGCCGTCGTGGACCGCGTTCGCGGTGATCGGGCTCTTGGAACAGCACTTCGGCCGTCTCGTGGACTACGACTTCACCGCCGCCATGGAAGACGATCTCGACGAGATCGCCTCCGGTAACGAACGCCGCACAAACTGGTTGAACGCCTTCTATTTCGGCGGCGAGCACGGTGCCGAGGGTTCGGTGGCGCGTGCCGGCGGCCTCAAGCGCCTGGTGGGTGTGAATCTGGAGGAGATCGACGCCCGTGAGGTCAACTCGATCAAGTTGTTCGACGACGACCAGGGTCGCCCCATCTATGTGCGGGTCGGAAAGAACGGCCCGTACCTGGAGCGGATGATCACCGGGGACGATGGGGAACCGACTCCCCAGCGTGCCAACGTCAAGGATGGCGTCACCCCCGATGAGCTGACCGTGGAGATGGCCGAGCAGTTGTTCGCGATCCCGCAGGAGGGGCGGACGCTGGGTGTTGACCCGGAGACGGGGCACGAAATCGTCGCCAAGGATGGACGTTTCGGGCCCTATGTCACCGAGGTGCTGCCCGCACCGCCAGAACCGGTCGAGGCCGAGAAGCCGAAGCGGGGCGCCAAGAAGGTGGAAGGTCCCAAGCCGAGGACGGGCTCGCTGCTCAAGACCATGACCTTGGAGACGGTGACACTCGAGGACGCGCTCAAGCTGCTCGCGCTGCCGCGGGTGGTCGGTGTTGATCCTGCCAACGGCGAGGAGATCACCGCGCAGAACGGTCGGTACGGCCCGTACCTCAAGCGCGGCACGGATTCTCGCTCGCTGGCTACCGAGGACCAGATGTTCACCATCACCCTCGACGAGGCCTTGAAGGTTTACTCTGAGCCCAAACGTCGTGGTGGACAAGCAGCTTCGGCTGCACCGCTGCGCGAGCTGGGTGCGGATTCGGCAACCGGTAAGCCGATGGTGATCAAGGATGGCCGCTTTGGCCCCTACGTCACCGACGGTGAGACCAACGCCAGCCTGCGTAAGGGCGATGACGTGCTGTCGATCACCGATGAGCGGGCTTCCGAGCTGCTGGCCGACCGGCGCGCGCGTGGCCCGGTGAAGCGGGCCAAGAAGGCGCCTGCGAAGGCGGCCAAGAAGACTGCCGCCAAGAAGGCGCCGGCGAAGAAGGCTGCCAAGAAGGCGACCTAGCCGTGGCGCGGCCGCGCCACCTGGGTTGACACCGTGCGGCCGCGCAGTTCGACGGTCTCGCCGACGTCCCAGCGCAGCGCTTCCTCATCGCGGGCCTCCATGACGGCGGAGGCCGATGCCAGCACATTGCCGGGTTCGTTCTTGGCGAGCTCGGTCAGCCGGGCTGCTTCATTCACGGGGTCGCCGATAACGGTGTACTCGAAGCGGGCCTGGGCGCCGATGTGACCGGCGATGGCACGCCCGGCGGAGACGCCGATGCCGAAGTCGTTGGAGCCCAGCACGCTGGTGAGTTCACCGGACAGTTCGCGTGCCGCGGCCAGTGCCGCCGCGGCACCGTCGGGATGGTCGATGGGGGCCCCGAAGATGGCCAGCGCCGCGTCACCCTGGAACTTGTTGACGAAGCCGCCGTGTTTGTTGACGGTATCGACGATGACTCGGAAGAACTCGTTGAGTACCCGCACGACCACTGCCGGGCCGCGCGTGGAGGCCAACTGGGTGGAGCCCACCAGGTCCACGAAAAGCACTGCGACACTGCGCTCCTGACCGCCAAGCTCGGTGCCGTACTCGAGTGCTCGGCGCGCGACATCCTCGCCGACGTAGCGGCCGAACAAGTCGCGCAGGCGTTGCCGTTCGCCGAGGTCACGCACCATGTCGTTGAACCCGGCCTGCAACAGTCCCAGCTCGCTGGCGTCATAGATGGGCACGTGGGCGTTGTAGTTGCCACGTTGCACTTCGCTGAGCGCCCAGCGCAACTGGCGTAGCGGGTCGGCGATCGAGGTTGCCACCAGCAGGGTGCCCATCAGTCCGATGGCCAGCGCGATGATGGCCAGGATCAGGATCGAGCCGGTGAGGTTGTCGGCATTGGATTTGAGGTATCCCGCGCGGTGGCCCACCACGGTGAGCACGATGGCCAGGATGGGCACACCGGAGCTCAGTGCCCAGGTGAGGATCTGGCGGACGATAACGCCGGGGGCGGTGACGTTTTCGGGTACCCCGCGGCGTAGGGCCTGAATGGCGACCGGGCGCAGCACGCGTTCGGACTGCAGGTAGCCGATGATGCTGGTGGTGGTGGCGCCGAGCACGGTCGCGAACGCAGCGACCAGCACCGAACTGCGGGTGGACGACCACGTGACGGCGACGAAGATCGCGCCACCGACCAGCCATGTCGCGACGCTGATGACAGTCCGATAGAACGGCATCTGCAAGGCGCGGACACGGACCGCCTCGGAGCCCTCGGACTCGAAGTCGGGGGAGCTGTACTGCCACCGCAGGACCGGTAACAGCAGATAGGTGCTGACGATGGCGCCGGCGACAAACAGGATGAACAGCGAGACACCGAGGATGATCAGTCGTACCGGGCCGAGCTCGGAGAGTTCGACGCGATCACTCGGTGGCAGACCGAAGCGGAGAAAACCCAGCACGAACAGCGCGCCCACCAGGTTGGACTGGGCGATACCCATGATGAAGAGGGGCCATGGGGTCCGCATAACCCAGCGGGAATACCGGGCTGCGCGTGCAAGCGGGCGCTGATCGGCCCTACCCTGCACGCCAGTCACCCGTTAACCGTAGCTGTCGGTGGTGACGGAGACGTTTCACACGCCTGTGCGGATGCCCGGGGAGTCGGAGACGGCGGTTAGGGTTGGAGGCGATGAGCGGTGTTTTCGGGCGCCTGGTGGACCAGGGAGCGGTGGTTTCCACGCTCTCGTCTTCGGCATTGGCTGCCCGCGGTGCGGACACGGGTCGGATGACGCACGCATGGTTGTTCACCGGGCCTCCCGGGTCGGGCAGGTCGGTGGCGGCCCTGTGTTTTGCCGCGGCGCTGCAGTGCGAATCGGATGGCGTAGCCGGTTGCGGGGAATGCCGTGCCTGTACGACCACGATGGCAGGGACCCATGCTGACGTGCGCAGAGTCGTCCCCGAGGGATTGTCGATCGGTGTGGACGAGATGCGTGCCATCGTGCAGGCGGCGTGGCGCCGGCCGAGTACCGGGCGGTGGCTGGTGGTCCTCATCGAGGATGCCGACAGGTTGACCGAGGGCGCGGGCAACGTGTTGTTGAAGGTTGTGGAGGAGCCGCCGCCGCGGACGGTGTTCCTGCTGTGCGCACCGTCAGTGGACCCGGAGGACATCTCGATCACGCTCCGTTCACGCTGCCGGCATGTGGCGCTCGTCACCCCGTCAGTGACGGCCATCGCGCAGGTGCTGATGGAACGCGATGGCATCGATGCCGAGCAAGCGCAGTGGGCGGCCTCAGTCAGCGGAGGACACGTGGGCCGGGCGCGCAGACTCGCCACCGATGAGCAGGCACGGGCGCGCAGGCTCCGAGCTCTGGGCTTGGCCCGGGAGGCCGCCACCCCGACCCGGGCATACGCCGCGGCCGAGGAGTTGGTGACCAGCGCAGACAACGAGGCCAAGGAGTTGACGGCCGCGCGCAACGAGGCCGAAGAAGAGGAGCTGAAGACGGCATTGGGTGCCGGGGGCACCGGCAAGGGCGCGGCCACTGCGCTGCGCGGATCTGCGGGGGTCCTGAAAGACCTTGAGCGTAAGCAGAAATCGCGTCAGACCCGGGCGTCGCGGGACGCGCTGGACCGCACGCTCATCGATTTGGCGACGTATTTCCGGGACGCCCTGGTGCTGTCGTTCGGTGCTGCCGATGAGGGCGGGGTGGCGCTGCATCATCCCGACATGGCCGATCGGCTCGGGCCGATGGTCGACAGAGTGCCACCGGAACAGCTACTTCAGTGCATCGAAGCGGTTTTGGAGTGCCGAGAAGCCCTGGCGGTCAACGTGAAGCCCAAATTCGCGATCGACGCGCTGGTCGCGACGGCCGGGCAGGCGCTGCGTCCGTCGGAATGAGATTGGGCGTCGCGGCAGGGGTGCCGTAGACTCTCGGGCGCTGGGTTCGCCCGGCGCGCCACCCTAGCTCAGTCGGTAGAGCAATTCACTCGTAATGAATAGGTCAGGGGTTCGATTCCCCTGGGTGGCTCCATCAATGCAGATAGCTTCCGGCATGCCACTCCGGCCACTCTCCTCCCGGTATCGTCCTGTCCTGGGAACCGTCTCCGTTGTGAATGCCGATTGTGCAGACGTGCGCACCTTCGTCGCGGGTCTTCATCAGGTGTCGATGCATGGCGGTCGATCCCCAGAGCGGGCCTTCTGCTGTGACGGGACCCACTGTTCGCTAAATTGTTGGGTATGTGGGTGGCGCGCGGCAGGGAGTTACGTCGATCTCTGCGGCGCGTATCCAGTCGCGAGAACTCGATTGCTGCCGCGGTGGACGAGTGCCTTGCGCTGTCGAACGGCCAACGCACGATCTCGGAGGCGGCACAGGCGTGGGCAGCGGCCAATGGTCGATCGATGACCATTGAAGATGCGCCGCTGTCGCCGGGTGTCTTCGGGCAGTGGCTTTCCTTCCCAGACAGGGATCTTGTGCAAATCGGGCACGGCATCGTCGGGCGCGATCGGACGATTGCTCACGAACTGGGGCATATGGTGTTAGGGCATCGTGGTGTCCCGGTGACGGAGTATGCGGCCGAGCATGTCCAGGCTGTGCCGCCGGAGCTGGTTGCCCGGATGTTGCAGCGCAGCTGCGGCGGCGACCATGCGGCTGGTGAGCATGGCGATCTATGGTCAGATAACGAGCTTGCTGCAGAGCGTTTCGCAGGCCTACTGGTCCGTCGCCTCGGAGCCGGACGGAGCGGTTCTTCGAGATGGAGTCCCTATTTGGACGACGCGCTGGGGTGATCACCGGTCAGCGTGGGAGTACATGCAGATCGTGCGCGTCACGGTTCTGCTGGGCTTTCTGCCGATTCTGTTGTACCGAGTTTGGCGCATCTGGCGCTACCCGACATCGGCTTTCGGCAGTGGCCGCCACGGGTTTTGGCCTGCTGGTGTGGATATGGATGCTGGCGTTCACCGACCGGGTATGGGCGGCCATGCCGCCGGGCATGCATGCCGTCAGCATGGGTGGTTGGGCGATAATGACGATGACGGGATGTCTGCGGATTTTTCGCCACCGGCTTTAGCCGGCGAAGCATCTCCGGCGCAGATTCTCCGTGGCGCACGAATCTCACTTGTGGTTACTGCCGGCGTTCTCGTCGCGGTTGCGTCGACGGCGAGTCGTAGCTCGGTGCTTGTCACCGCGGACCACCTGTATACGGTGACCAACGCACTGGTGGGCGGCGGCGATTCCTGGGCCATCCTGGCTGCGGTGTTGAGTAATGCGTTCGCAGCTGTGGTGCTTGTCCAGCTTGCGTGGGTCGGGTGGAGACACGCCGATCGAACACCGGTCGGTGCAGGGTTGGGTTTGCTTGCTGCCGCATCGGCATTCGAGTTTGTGGCGATCGTCAGCGGTGGAATCTGGCGTCCGTTGAGCCGCGGTGAGGGGCTGATGGCGCGTCCTGCCGGGCTGTGGCCGCAGACCTTCTCTGGTCCCCGGTGATGCTACGGATTGAGGCGCACCGAGATCTTCGGCGGATTGCGCCGATTCACGACAGGCTGACTGGAATGTTCCCGAGACTGCGACCGTCGATGAAATCGCAAATCATGTTGTCGGAATTGGTATATGAATGGGTAACGGATGCTCAGGATGGTCTCACGCTGCTGGCGCAGCGCCGACATGTTCCGTTTTATGCCAGCGTGCAGGTTCCGATCCATATGCCGGATCGTATTGCAGCTATTAGTGATTGGCTGTCCGGTGACTCAGTGCCCGGATTCAGCACGGGATGGCTCCAGGCGCCACCCGGCGTGAGTGACAATGTGTGGGTGTTCGCCATAGCCGATGCCTACCGGCGTGGTGGCCGGTCGAGGGTTTCGGAGGGCAGCGCTGCGTGATCACGGACTCGGAATGGCAAGGCATGCAGAGCGTGCGAATCGCCGCGCTGTTATGCCTGGTTCCCGTTCTGCTATACCGGATCTGGCGTGTATGGCGGTATCCTTCGTCGCTGCCGGCTAAGGCCGTGACCGGTTTTGGTGTATTGCTGTGGTTCTGGTTGTTGGCGTTCACCGACGCGGTCTGGTCGGTCCTGCCGACGTGGTTGCGGGCGGCCAGTGCGGGTGGATTTGGGGCCGTCACCCTTGCCGCTTGTCTGCAGGCATTCATCCTGGGTATCAGCCGCCGTGCGACGTCCGTGCGGATTCGTCGTGATATGTGGGTCGTTGCTGCGACCGCGACCTGTGTGCTTGTCGTGGTGGCCATCGCCACGGCCTTCAGTGATAAGTCTCTGATGTTGGAGGACGCTTATCAGTTCACCAACGTATTGATGGAGGGCAGTGATACGGGCTTGGTCGTAGCCTCGGTGACGAGCAGCACCTACGTCGCTGTGGTGCTTGTGCAATTGATATGGATAGGGGCTCGGAACGCGAACCGGACGCCGACGGGTATTGGGCTGGGGGTGCTGTCCGCCGGATCGGCGGTGGAGCTCGCGGTACTGGTCTTCGTAGGTATCTGGGCGCCGCTTGCTCGTGGTGGCTTAGTAACAGGAAACCGCGTTGGGCCGTGGCTGCTCACAGTGCCGGCATGCGGGGTGACGGCGCTCGTGATTGTGGGGTTCCTCTATCCGCCCGTGTCGCTGTATTTTCGGGCGCGACGAGCGGTACGGACGCTCAGGCCGCTCCGTGACACACTGAGGGCTCGGTTTCCGGGTCTTGCTCCGCCGATTGCTCCTGCGGCGAGATTGCCTGACTTGGTGTTTGAGTGGAGCACTCACATTCAGGACGGCCTCACGCTGTTGGCGCAGACGCGCGGCTTGCCGTTGAGTACCGATGCGGAGATTCCTTCGGATGAAGCAGAACGTGCCGATTCGGTGACTGATTGGCTTATCGGACAAGAAGTTCCGGGATTCAGTGCGGAATGGCTGCACGCCCCCGGCGGCATGGATGACGAAACGTGGGTGCTTGCGATCGCGGACGTCTATCGGGAACGTCAAAACGGCTTAGAGGCCCCGGCCTCCTTGTCGGGGATGCCCTCGACCTTGCGCAAGTGATCGACCATGTCGGCGATCGCCTGTCGACTGTTCTCGGATAGCGCGTAGCTTCGTTGCGCGATTTCGCGCACCTTTGAATCACGCAGCTGGACAAGCCAATCCAGATCGCGATTCACGGACGCCGCGTAATCAGAGTCGTAGAAGTAGGCGGGGCTGACCTGAAAGAACTCCGCGAGCGCGGTGACGATCTCCGGGGCGGGGTTGGATCGTTCGCCCTTACGTAAGAGCGACAGATAGGGCGATGACACCTCGACGCCGTGATCGCCGAGTGCTGCCACTACCTCGTTCAGGGTGTAGGGGCCGCGCCCGGCCGGATGCACGGTGGCAAACAAATGGCTCAACCGTTGTGCAAAGTCCGGCACGGAACCCCCTTACATGCTGTCGATCTGCTGCCCAACGATACACGTAGATGCTGTGCTGTTCACCGTAGGTCTGTGTGTGTCTGAGCCAATGCAACGTATCGAAAGGATAAGTAATTGACAAGCTCTATTTACTGACAGTAATGTCCCGGGTGTTCGTCCGGCTAACCAATGCCGAACGCGTCGGCTGGTCAAACGCTGTGCTCATCGTGGGGTTGGGCACAGCGGATGGTCAGTCGAATTTTTTGAGGCGCCGTCGCTGCTCAGGCAAGGCCGAGTGCACTGTGATGCACCAGTGCACTGACGATGAGGACGACCCCTAGGCACAGGAAAATCACCCGAATTGCGGTGGGACCGTGTCGCGTCACCGTCCGGACCAGCCCGCGTTGCACTCTCCGCGCGCGCGGAGAACGGCGCGTGGAGAGCACGAGAATCAGCAGGCTGGGTAGTATCGCGATCGTGCAGTAGCCGACCAACAGCAGCGGCCACATCGACGGCAGCGGGTGACGGGAGGCGAGCATCGCCAGCGCGCTCAGATACGGCACCGAGGTAGGGGCCTCCACCAGTCCCAGTGCCAGGCCGACCAGCGCGAGAATCCACGGATGGCGCCGCGCGATGGTGCGAATCCACGGCGGGGTCACCGGTTCGGTGAACCAGGTCAGCGCCGCTACCGCGATCAGCAGGATGCCGATGACCAGTTGGGCCCAGTACCGGGTGGACGGGGTGATATCCGCGCCGCCGGCGACATCGGTGAGTGAGCGCACCCCGAGCACGGTCGCCAGTCCAAACGTGAACAGCGCCACAAACAGTCCGGTGACAAAGCTCAGGCCGCCGGGAAATGCCGAGCGGCGTTCGAGCCGGGTCACGTAGACGATTGTGGTGGCGATGCCGATGTTGAGCACGTTGAGGGCGTCCAGGCAGGCAAATCCCGCGAACGCCAGCAACAGGGTGAGCACGATTCCAGAACTTACGGGAAGGTCTATCCTGTTCCGGCTAGCGCGCCGCTGTGGGCACGGCCACAGTGGGGCACAGGGGAAACGCCCCAGGTGTGCCGTTGCTCGGCTGGTACGACTGGATCACACTCTGACCTGGGCCGACGGGACCGCCGGTATTCTGGACCGGATGCCTACTCAGACCTCGGCCGCCGCTGCGCCCTTGCATGGATTGCGGGATGTGCGCACGTACATCGACATCGCCGTCGTGGTCGCCGTACTCGTGGTCACCAATCTGGTCGCCCACTTCACTACGCCGTGGGCCAATTTCGTCGTGGTCCCGGTGGCCGCGATCGGTCTGCTTGCACTGATTCGTTATCGCGGTCATTCCTGGGCCGAGCTGGGTTTGGGGCGCGACCACTGGCGTTCCGGTGCCAAGTACGCCGCCGTCGCGGTGGTGATCGTCGGTGCGGTGATCGGCATCGGACTGTTGCTGCCGATCACCCGACCCATGTTCCTCAACAGCAGTTACGCGACAACGGTTTCGGGTGCGCTGCTCGCCTCATTCGTACTGATCCCGCTGCAGACGGTGATCCCCGAGGAGCTGGCCTTCCGTGGAGTTCTGCACGGGACGATGGCTCGGGCCTGGGGCTTCCGGGGTGTCGCAGCGGCCGGTTCGCTGCTGTTCGGCTTCTGGCATATCGCGACCTCACTGGGCCTCACGACCGGCAACGTCGGCCTGACGAGGCTGCTGGGTGTGGGTCTGTGGGCGCAGATCGCCGGAGTCGTGGGTGCGGTGGTGGCCACGGCCATCGCGGGGTTTGTCTTCACCTGGCTGCGCCGCCGCAGTGGCAGCCTCTTGGCTCCTATCGCCCTGCATTGGTCGCTCAACGGCATGGGAGTGCTGGCCGCGGTTCTGGTCTGGCACCTGATCTAGCCCCAGACGACGACCCCGGTCGCCGCCAGAAACAGCAGCTGTTCGGCGGTGCGCCAGCCCAGCGGTGTGCACAGCGGGTTGGACCGCTGGCTCGCGGCGTACACGTTGGCCGGGAACACCGCCACCAGCAGTACCCCCAGGCATGCGGCCGCGGGCACCCTGGTGGCAGGAACCAAGACGCCGACCGCGCCGAGCAGCTCGAGCACCCCCGTCAGTGCCACCAGGAAGTCGGGTGCCGGAATCTGCGGCGGGACGATGGCGATCATCGCGTCACGCATCGTCGGGACGAAGTGTGCGACGCCGGTCAACGTGAACATCGCGGCGAGGCCGACCGCTGCCGCGGCCGGCCGCGAATCGACGGGCGCGAATCCCAGCGCACCGGTCAGTCGGGCCAGCAGGGTCCCCACGGCCAAGGCGATTGACGGAGCCATGACCATCTCCAATCTTGTCAATGACTAGTTTGACAATACTCACGAACTAGTCACTGTCAAGATATGGGTTATGCTGGTGTCATGTCGTACCACCACGGCGATCTACGGGCGGCCATCTTGGCCAGTGCGGCCGATATGGTGACACGCCGTGGCGCCGCCGAATTGTCGCTGCGGGAGTTGGCGCGCGAGGCGGGCGTATCGCATGCCGCGCCCGCCCACCATTTCGGTGACCGGCGCGGACTGTTCACGGCCCTGGCTGCCGACGGATTCACGCGACTCGCCGAGGCCCTCGACGGCGCCCGTCCCGACTTCCACGCCTCGGCCCTGGCTTACGTCGAGTTCGCCTTGGTCAACCCGGGCCACTACTCGGTGATGTTCGAACCCGCGCTACTGGACTCCGCCGACGCGCGGCTGACCGAGGCGCGCGATCGCGCCGCTGCGGCTCTCGACGCCGGTATTGCGACACTCACACCCGAGCAGACATCCGCCGATAAGACCACCGCCGCTCGCGCGGCGTGGTCCCTGGTGCACGGGTTTGTCTCACTGTGGTCCACTGGGGCGCTGAGGGATTCTCGCGAGGACGCCGATCCGAAGCAGATCGCCTCGAAGATCGCGTACGCCCTGTTTCCGCCCAGCCGCTAGCCGAGCAGCACCTTCGCGCCCTTGGACTTGTAGTCGGTGTGTAGGTCGATCTCCTTGGGCACCGTCCCGGCCGGCACGTCGTAGACGAGCACCGATCGTTTTTGTGCGCCGGGTCCGAGCTCTGCGCCCGGTTCAAGTTGTTCAGCGTTGCGCGCCAAGATGTTTGCCATGCCATCGGGCCGGTACTCCGTGCCGGTGGCATCGCGAAGTTTTTGTTCGTCCCCGAGGAATGAGTGCGTTATCTGACCCAGGTTCAGAACCTCGAGATGTATGACGACGAAGGTGCCGGTGGCGGTGGCCTGCAGGGCCGGGTTCGCCGGATCGCCGACGGTGGCGGCGTCGGTCGCCCGGGTGACCACAAACGCGAGATCGCCATCGCGTACCTGCTGGCCGAGTGCGCCGGGTTTGCCTTCTTCTGCCGTCACCACCTTGGTTTCGGCACCGCCGCCGGTGCCACCGACGTGGATGAGGGTGGGCCGACTCTCCGAGGGCCCGGAGCCTGCGCACGCGGCCAGCAGAATGCCGGTAAATACCAGGACAGCAAGGTATTTCATGGTCATCAGGTGCGCATGACCGGGAGTGTGACCGATGAAGGTCGATCCTTGTCGTGATGAACCTCGAAGTGGATCGGGACGATGCGGCTGGCGGTCGCCAGCGGCTCGCCGGAGCCGGTGTTGCGGGCGTGATTGGGGAAGGCGCCACCACTGACCTGAATTCGCAGCCGGTGCCCTCGCGCGAAGCGGTAACCGGTGGGATGCATGGTGACCTCGATCGGGGAGCCCGCCGCGCCGTTCAGTCTGACGATTCCATCGGAAACGTTGCGAGACAAACCTTTTCGGTCCACATCGCAGAGCCTGACAAATACGTCACCCTGCCCGCTGTCGGTGGTCGCGTAGATAGACGCCGAGACGGGACCGATGAGGTCCAGATTGCTTGTCAGCGCGGCGGTGGTGTAAACCAAGACATCGGATCGTTTCTCGGTCGACGAGTTGTCTCGCTGACCGGCGGCCCTGGTGTCCAGCAGCGGTCCGCCCACTACCGGCGTGGGATCCGCCGGGTCGTAGGCAAACGTGTCGCTGGAGTCATTACCTTGCGGTGCTTGCCAATCCAGCACGTGGTCTGCCTGTAGGTAGACTGGAGTGGGTATCGATTCCCTGGGTGGCCAGTGCTCGAAGTCGAGCCATTGGCCGGCCTTCTGTAGGTAGACGCGCACCTTGGCGCGATGTGACGAGGAGATGTCGCCCCGAAGATGCGCAGCCAGCCACGAGAAGCTGTCGGAGACTACCGCTTTGAGTGACTTCACGTGGTCCCACGGGCCGATGGTGATTCGCCGCGGGCAATCGGCCTTCTGTAACTCGTCGTAGTCGCGTAGTTGACCGACGAGGAGCAAGTCCCACCACCCGGTCACCATGCTCACCGGAGTGCTCAGCTTGTTGAGTGCCGGGGTGTGGTTGATCTCGTCCCAGTAGTCACCGTTGGTGTGATCGGTCACGGTGCGCCAGAACGGTTCTGGTTTTCCTATGGCCACGTTATCGGCGTTACCCAGCGGCAGGTGGTCCATGGCGCGGCGCACCTGTTTCTCCAGGGCGTTCGTCCGCAGCAGACGTTTGATCCGGGAGCCGCCATGTGAGCCGATCGAGGCGGACCAAGTCAGCAAGTTGTGCAGATTGAACGCCCCGCCCGGGTAGAAGAGTTCGGTGAAATTGCTGGTGGTGATCGCCGGGCACATGGCCGCCAGCGGTGGCTCGACGTAGGGCGCCACGGCCCACTGAGTGTGTCCGAGATACGACGGGCCTGCGGTGGCCAGGGTGCCATCACACCAGGGCTGCTCCCGGACCCAGGCCGCTGTGGCCAAGCCATCGGCCCGTTCTTGTCGAAAAGCGTCGAATTTCCCCTGGGAACCGAACTGGCCGCGCGTGTCCTGCAGAACGACTTGAAATCCTTGACGTGCCAACAGTGTTGCCCACATCTGGCTGATAGCGCCATGTTTGCCGTATGGCGTACGGAAGATGACGGCGGGCAGTGGATCTTGCCCGGGCGGCCGGAAGTGATCGGTCGCGAGCTGCACGCCGTCGGGCATCCTTACCTTGATGCCTCGACGGGCCTGCACCTCGGCGGTCACGGGTTCGGGCAGGTCGAGCAGTTTTTCCAGGAAGGGTGCGGAAAGCCGACCGGTCCAGGCCAGGGCCAGTTCTTCGAGCATGGCGCCCAATCTACCGGGGCGCGAGCGCCCCGACCGGCCCGACGGCGATGCACAGCGACAATGACTGGGTAATCGTTTGCAGGGTAAGCGAATTGCCGGAACCTGGGAGTCTGATGAATACCCGGTTGAGCCCGGGGCGCACCGGCACCTTGACCCTGGGTCCGTTGGTGAACGATGCCCACACCGCACCCTCGGTATTGGCCAGGTAGTTCAGTTCGACGATCCAGTCCGCGGGGAGCAATGGTCCGGTGAGCGGCAAGGTCTGTGTGGACTGGACCAGGTAGCCGCAGCCGGTGACCGGCCCCTCGGTGAGGGCGCGTACCCACGTGACCTGCGCGTCCAATAGGTGTCCGTAGCGGTCGAGCATGCGTAACTGCGTTGTGGTGGAACCAATTTCCGGTCGAGGACTGACCAGCGCGAACATGTGGCTCAACAGGTTCTCCGGCCGCACCACGTTTTGCAGCACCAGGGGATCGACTTCCTGGTCGAGCACCGCGGGCCCGTCCGCTACCGCCGCCAGCGATTCTTTGACATTGGCGATGTACGGCGAGGCGGGGTTGTTGCGCCAACTGCGCAGATAGCCGGCGGTCGAGACCAGGCTGCTCCCCACGAACAAGGCCAGCGCCATCGTCACCGCCCCGGTGCGCCGGGCGGAACTGTCCAGGCATGTGCTGTTCGGTCGGTTCGCCGCGGTGAGCCCCACCGCGGCCAGCAGAGTCGCGACGACCACCAGATCCGGTAGATACCGCAAGGTCTGCGCGAGAAGCAGTGCCGTGAACGCCGAGGAGCGCATGAGGTAGATCGGCACCTGGCTGGCGATCAGGTAGCCGAGCAGTGTCAGCCAGACCAGCCCGAGGCGCCGCTTGTGATAACAGGTGAGCAGGACGGTGGCGACAAGCGCGAACGCTCCCAGGCCGATCACGAACGACGAGGGTTCGGCCCATGGCGAGCTTGGCACCCAGCGTTCCCAGCGCCACGGTCCGCCCACCAACCCGGGAAGCACTCCATGGGTGAATGAGCGCCGCAGCAGGGACCATGTCATCGACAGATCGGTGCTCCATCGTTTCTGGTCCACCACAATCAGGTAGAGCACGATCCACGCCGCGGTCAGTGCCCCCGCGGGAAGCCAGAGCACTGCTCCCTGCCGCCATGTTCGCTTCGGTGACGACCACCCGTCCCCACGCAGATACGCCAGCAGGGCCACCACGGCGAACGCTACGAACGGGATGACCACAGACTTTTCGAAGAACAGCAGTCCGCCGAGGAACGCGCCCATGGCCCCCGCGGCATACCTACGGTCTCCGGTGCGATCCAGCAGCACCGCATCCGCCACGAACCAACACATTGCGGTAAGCATCGGCAGGGAGTTCAGCGCCGCTGCCCACCAGGTGAAGCCCGGCACTGCCAGCGGGGTGAGCAGGGCGAACGTCAGTGGAACCAGCAGCACCGGCCGCCAGCCCAGGATTGCCCACAACGCGCGCAACAGTGCCAGGGATGCCAGCGCCTGCACGATCACCAGGCTCAGCGCGGGCCAGAACCAGTTCAACGGCGCGAGCTTGGTGATCGCGCCCGCCAGCAGGAAGGCTGCGGGCATGACGTGCCCGTCGTGATCATCGAACAGATAGGACGGCGAGAACAGGCCTTGGGTGCCGGCGCGGCCGACCAGGATGAGGTCGTCCCAATAGAAGTCGCCGCCGAACGCCAGCACGCCGCGAACTATGAGCTGCGCTGCGATCAGAGCCGTCGCGGCAATGGCGACACGGTTCAGGTGGGCTAGAAGTCGGGCTCGCACTGCATAAGGCATTTGGGCCAGACCCTATCTGTAGGGTGGGGCCGAATGCCGTGAGCTATGTGAACACAGAGGGAGTCGCCACGTGCGGGCAATGGTTACCGGAGCCGCAGGATTTATCGGATCGACGCTGGTCGATCGCCTGCTGGCAGACGGGCACGAGGTAACGGGACTGGATAACCTGGCTACCGGCAAGGTGGCGAACCTGGAGACTGCCGAGGCGCATTCGGCGTTCACGTTCGTCAAGGACGACATTGTCGAGGCCGATCTGGACGCTGTGGTCCTCGAGTACTCGCCCGAGGTGATCTTCCACCTGGCGGCGCAGATCGACGTGCGCCACTCGGTGGCCGACCCCCAGTTCGATTCCTCCGTCAACGTGGTTGGCACGGTGCGGCTGGCCGAGGCTGCGCGCAAGGCGGGCGTGCGCAAGATCGTGCACACCTCGTCAGGCGGATCGATCTACGGCACCCCGGAGCAGATCCCCACCAGCGAGGCAGTCCCCACCGATCCGCATTCGCCGTATGCGGCCGGCAAGGTGGCCGGCGAGATCTACCTCAACACCTTCCGGCATCTGTACGGGTTGGAGTGCTCGCATATCGCACCGGCCAATGTGTATGGGCCACGCCAGGATCCGCATGGCGAGGCGGGCGTGGTCGCTATTTTCGCGCAGGCCCTGTTGTTGGGGCGTCCCACCAAGGTGTTCGGCGACGGAGGAAACACCCGCGATTACGTTTTCGTCGACGATGTGGTGGAGGCCTTCGTACGTGCCTGCGGCCCGGACGGTGGCGGGCAGCGATTCAATGTCGGCACCGGTGTGGAAACCAGTGACCGGCAACTGCATTCGCTGGTAGCGGCGGCCGCAGGAACATCGGACGATCCGGAGTTTCATCCGCCACGGCTGGGCGATTTGCGTCAGTCCTGTCTGGACATCGGCCTGGCCAAGAGCGTGCTGGGGTGGGAACCGAAGGTTGCGCTAGCGGACGGAATCGGCCGGACCGTCGACTACTTCCGGGGCTAGCCCCGGATCAGTTGAACCCTGCGGGGGCTCGGCACCGCGTAGCGCGACAGCTCGCGCCAGCCGTGAGTAACGCAGCTCTAGATCCTTGAAACGCAGATACGTGCTGAGCGTCGTAAACGCGAACGCGATGATCAGCGCGTACAGCATGAGGTCGGTGCCGCGGCCCAGTCCGAGCCAATGCGCCAGTGTGGTGGTGTCATTGGGGCGCAGGATGGCGTAGATACCGGCGATCACGAACACCACAAACCCAAGCTTCACCCATGCCTTAGCCTGGGCGGTGCTGCGTGAACGCAACAGGTATACGAGCAGCAGCAGGACCGCGACGATCAGCAGCGGCTGTATCCAGGTGATCACGGCAACCTCCGGCGGAACGCGGTATCGAATATGATGTTGACCCCATTGATCAGCGATTGGCCCTTGGCTATCGAGTACTCGGTGTAGAGAATATCGACCGGTTGTTCTGCTACCCGCCAATGGTTTTCGGCGATCATCGCGATGAACTCGCTGGCGTGACCCATGCCGTTCATGGTGATGTTGAGGCCGTTGGCGACGGTCCGGTTGAACACGCGCAGTCCGTTGTGGGCGTCGGTCAGGTTGAGGCGGCGGGTGCGGGGGCTTAGCAGCACAACGGTTTTCAGCACGACGCGCTTGATGAGAGGAACGTGGCCGGGGGCGGACCCCGCACCGAAACGGGTGCCGACGATGATGTCGAGTGCTTCCAGGCGCAGCCGTTCCACCATGGCGACCACGTCCTTGACCTGGTGCTGGCCATCGGCATCGAACGTCACGAAGACCTGGGCGCCGGGCTGGGCCCGCGCGTATTCGACGCCGGTCTGAATGGCCGCGCCCTGCCCCAGATTCACGGGGTGACGGACAACATGCGCGCCGGCGCCGTGTGCGAGGGCGGCG
The DNA here is from genome assembly GCA_014204435.1 of Mycobacteroides chelonae. Classification (GTDB taxonomy): domain Bacteria; phylum Actinomycetota; class Actinomycetes; order Mycobacteriales; family Mycobacteriaceae; genus Mycobacterium; species Mycobacterium chelonae_A. The sequence goes on along the minus strand of JACHLF010000010.1, from coordinate 92,580 downwards.
GTGCGGTCCGCGCTGCCGTCGTCCACGCAGACGATGTTGGGGAACGTACCGAGCGCCGCGGCGATGACGTCGGCGATGACCGGTCCCTCGTTGTAGGCGGGGATGACCAGCCAGGTATCAGCATTGGCGCTGTTGCTCCCGGGGATTCTCACTGGGATCAAGGTAGCACCGGCAACCTGGCAGCGGGCGTCGGCTCTGTCCGCTTCCGACGAGTCCTGTCATTCCGGCTGGAGGGAAGGTCGGCCGCACTAATGTTTCGGCCATGCAGCGGCTGTCTGGGGTAGATGCGGCGTTCTGGCATGCCGAGACGTCGGGTTGGCATATGCACATTGGGGGGTTGTCGATCTTCGACCCCGGCGATGCGCCCGATTACAGCTTTGAGCGGGTGCGCAGTCTTATCGTGGAGCGTCTGCCGTCGATGCCGCAGCTGCGATGGCGGGTCACCGATGTTCCGCTGGGGTTGGACCGGCCGTGGTTCGTGGAGGACGAGGAACTCGATCCTGATTTCCACATCCGTCGCATCGGCGTTCCCGCCCCCGGCGGCCGCAAGGAGCTGGAGGAACTGGTCGGCCGGTTGATGTCGTACAAGCTCGATCGGTCGCGGCCGCTATGGGAGCTCTGGGTCATCGAGGGGGTCGAGGGTGGGCGCGTCGCCACGCTCACCAAGATGCATCACGCCATCGTCGACGGTGTCTCGGGCGCCGGTCTGGGCGAGATTCTGCTCGATATCGCCCCGGAGCCACGACCGGCGCCGGATGACACCGTGGGATCACTGGTGGGGCTCGGTCTGCCCAGCCGCGAGCGCATCCTGCTGAGCGCGCTGGTCAACGTGGGCGTCAAAACGCCTTATCGGGTCGTCCGGTTGGTTCAGCAGACCGTCCGTCAGCAGCTGGCGGTCTTCGGCATGGAACGCAAATCCCCCGGGTACTTCGAGGCGCCGCACACTCGGTTCAACGCACCGGTGTCACCGCATCGGCGGGTCTCGGGGGCCCGCCTCGAACTGGCGCGGGTCAAAGCGCTCAAGGATGCGTTCAGGGTCAAGGTCAACGACGTGGTGTTGGCCGTCGTTGCCGGTGCGGTTCGCGACTATCTGGCCAAGCGCGACGAGTTGCCGGACAAACCGTTGATCGTGCAGATTCCGGTGTCGGTACGCACCGAGGAAACCGATGGGGTGGTGGGTAATCAGGTCAGTTCGATGACCGTCACTCTGGCGACCGATATCGACGATCCGGCCGAGCGAATCAGGGCCATCTACGAGGGGACACAGGGCGCCAAGGAAATGGCGCGGGCGATGTCGGCCCACCAGATCATGGGGTTGACGGACACGACGCCGCCCGGGCTGCTGCAACTGGCTGCGCGGGCCTATACCGCCAGTGGATTATCCCGGAATCTGGCGCCCATCAACCTGGTGCTCTCCAACGTCCCGGGGCCGCCGTTCCCGCTGTACATGGCTGGCGCCAAACTCGAGTCGTTGATTCCACTCGGTCCGCCCGTCATGGACGTCGCCCTCAACATCACCTGTTTCTCCTACCTGGAGCATCTGGATTTCGGGTTCGTCACCACACCGGAGATTGCGGCCGATATCGACGAGATGGCAGACGGCCTCGAGGCCGCGCTGAGGGAGCTGGAGCACGCCGCCGGGATCTGACGGTGCTCGATCCGACGCGCTCAGTCGATGATGTCTTCGGCGATGTCGGGGTCTCGCCAGAATGCCAGCGCCGCAACGTGCACCACGATTCCGACAATGGGGCCGCCGATCAAGGCGATCACCGTCCGTTCCTCCAGGCCGAGAGGTAGCAGCAACAGCAGCGCCGAGACTACCGTGGCGCCAACCCATCCCGCCGAGTACGCCCGGTGGCGGGCATGTGCCACGGTGGCGGCCCCGGTCAGCGTCAACAACGCGATCACCACCGCACCGCCGGTTAGCCAGCCCAACAGCGGGCCGCCCGCCTGATACGCCGGATCGAACACCGTCCTCAGCAGCCAGGGGCCGATGGATGCCGCGAGTGCGATACCGACCGCCCCGACTCCGACGATGATTGCGGCCGGAGTGATCAGCGCAGTGAGGCGTCGGTCCCGCTCATCCACGAAGTGGGCGATCAGGTTGCCTTGCAGGGCCGTCAGCGGCACCAGTAGGGGTGCGCGCGTCAGCGTGACGGCCAGGATCACCACACCTCCGGTGGTGCCCAGATCACCTGCCGTCGACTGCAACAGCACGGGAAAACCCATCACCAGCACGGCGCTGGCGGCGGCCGCGGCGATGGAATGCCTAGCGCCACGCAGGAATTCCATGGTGTCGACGAGTGCCGGCACCCTGAGCGCCTCACGGGTCGGCTTCGAGGCGACGGTGAGCAGTAGCCATGACATCGAGCCCGCGACGGTCGCCCAGAGATATCCGACCAGCCCGAGGGTGGCCACGAAGGTGACCACGGCGACCACTAAACGGATTCCTGCGTCGGTGACCATGAGAACGCCGTATTGAGTCCAGCGGCTCGAACCGGCCAGCGCGCCCAGAGTGGTCGCGTGCATACAAAACCCGGCAAGTCCGCCGGCAAGTAATGCCACACTGAGCCAACGGAATTCGGTGAAAACGTGCGATGCCCACAGTGGTGCCGTGCCCACGATTCCGACGGCGGATGCGATCGCGAAGGCGAAGGCTATTCTGATCGGCAAGGTGGTGGCCAGCGGTGACCGGTCGCGCTGTGCAAGCGATAGCCGCACCTCGCGCGTAGTCTCCTGTAACAGCCCGTTGGCCGCACCGGTCACCAAACCGAATGCGCCCCAGAAGACTCCGAACACCGAGAACAAGTCTGGCCCCAGTTCACGTGCCGCCAGGTACAGCACGGTGTAGCCGCAGATCGCACTGACGGCGGTGGCCGCACCGATCCGCGCGACACTGGAGCGGGTGCTCGGCCCGGCGTCGGTCACTTCCGGTCCAAGGGTGGGAGCTGCTTCCCATAGAGCCACGCGGTCCACAGTGGCCGCAGCGATTCGTCGGAGTAGCCGGCGGCCAGCCCCGTGAAGTCGTCGGTGATGACCGTGCTGTGTCGGTATCGAGTGGTCCAGTCCTGCAGTAATGCAAAGAATTTCGTGTCGCCGAGGCGCAATCGCAATGCGTGTAGCGTCAATGCCCCGCGCTTGTAGACGCGATCGTCGAACATCAATTGTGGGCCCGGATCGGCCAGAACCAGATCCTGAGGTAGGTCCTTCAGCTTCTGGTGGTAGTGGCGGGCGCGCGCGTCTGCCGTTGGTCCTCCGGACTCTTCGGACCACAGCCATTCCGCGTAACAGGCAAATCCTTCGTGCAACCAGATGTCACGCCACCGGCGGGCGGTGACGCTGTTGCCGAACCACTGGTGCGCCAGCTCGTGTGCTACGAGCCGCTCGGAATGCCGTTCTCCGTCGCAGTGGTTGGCACCGAACACCGAAATTCCCTGTGCCTCCAACGGAATGTCGAGGTCGTCATCGGTGACCACCACGGTGTATCCGGCGGCGAATGGATAGGGGCCGAACTGCTTGATGAATAGCTTCATCATCTGCGGCTGTCGGCCGAAGTCATGTTCGAACCGATCGCGCAGTCGCGACGGCAGCGCCGCGTTCATCGCGACGGGGTTCTTGGCAAGCTTGACCGTTTGGTAGTCACCGATCTGCAGCGTCGCCAGATAGGGCGCCATCGGTTCGGGCTGCTCATACGTCCAGATCGTGTGCGCGGCACGAACGCGTCGTGATATCAACTCCCCGTTGGAGATAACGCAGTAGGGGCTGTCGCTGCTGACGACGAACCGATAGCTCGCCTTGGAGCTGGGGTGATCGTCGCAGGGGAACCAAGAGGCCGCGCCGTTCGGTTGTCCGGCCACCAGCACTCCGTTGGACAGCTCCTCGAATCCGACATCGCCCCACATGCTGTTGATGGGGCGGGGTGATCCGCCATATCGAATCACGATGGTCATCGCCGCGCCGGCGGGAATGGCGGAGACCAGCTTGACGGTGATCTTTCCGGCGCGGTGCCCGAAATGCGTCGGACGTCGGCCATTCACGGTCATTTTCGAGACGCCGAGGGTGTCGGCGAGATCGAGGGTGAATTCCTTGAGGGTGGCTAGGGTGACGGCGGTGATTGTCGCGGTTGCGGTCAGTCTGTTGATGGCGACCTTGTATTCCAGGTCCAGTTCGTAACGTGACACCCGGTACCCGTAGTTGCCGTTTTGTGGCAGGTAAGGATCGATGACGGGAGGCCGTGGGGGTAGCCGCTTGGCGGCCTTTTTGCCTGGTTTGGTCATGCGGCCCCGGAATTCTTGCTTGGGGAAGCTTTGCCGCCCTTGGGCTTCTTCGGTGCCATTGGATCCAGCTTGCCCCATGGCGAGATCGGGTTGCCTTGCCACCTGGTGGACGGGGGTAGGACATCGCCGCGGACCACCAGGGAGGCGGGACCGACGGTCGCACCGGCCCCCAGCTCGGCCGCGGGCAGCGCCACGCAGTGTGGTCCGAGGGTGGCGCCCTCACCGAGTACGACGGTGGCCATCCGCATGATCCGGTCGTGGAAGAGATGGGTCTGAACCACGCATCCGCGGTTCACGGTGGCGCCCTTGCCCAGGGCCACCAGGTCTGCTTCGGGCAGCCAGTATGTTTCGCACCACACGCCGCGGCCGATTTTGGCGCCGAGGCCGCGAAGCCACCAGTTCTGCATGACGGTTCCCGATGCGGCGCGTGCGAACCACACGGCGGCAACGGTTTCCACGAAGGTATCGGCGACCTCGTTACGCCAGACAAATGACGACCAGAGGGGTTTCTCGACGGCCTTGGTCCGGCCGACCACGAGCCATTTGGCCACGACGCTGACCACGCCGGCCACCGCGCCCGCGATCAACAGCACCATGCCACTCAGCGCGCCGGCCACCCAGAAGTTGAACCGGATGGCTAGTGTCTGCAAGGTCAACAGCACCCCGACGCCGATCGCGAACGTCACGATGATCGGGACGATGCGGCAGGTTTCCACGATCCCGCGCATGAGCTTGAGGCGAAACGGGGGCTCGAACGTCAGCGCGGAATCTGCGCCATCGGCCTTGCGACGTAACCGCTTCGGGGGGCTGCCGATCCATGATGACCCCGACTTGGCCTTGTGTGGAGTCGCGGACAAAACCGCGACCAACGCGTCGTTGGGCACCTTGCGGCCCGGCTGGGTGATGCCCGAGTTCCCAAGGAATGCACGCTTGCCGATGCGGGCCTTAGCGATGTGGATCCAGCCGCCTCCTAGCTCGTAGGACGCGACCATGGTGTCGTCGGCCAGGAAGGCGCCGTCGTCCACTTCGGTGAACTTGGGTACCAGCAGCGCCGTCGAAATCTCGGTGTCCTTGCCGATCTTCGCACCCAGGATGCGCAGCCACCATGGGGTCAGTTGGCTGGCGTAGATGGGGAACAGATAGTTGCGGGCCGCGTCCATCAGGCGTTCGGTGGCCCATAGCTGCCATCCCTGTCGGCTGCGGACGGGGTGATAGCCCTCGTGTACACCGATCGACAACATCCGCACCAGTATCACGGTGATACCGGCGTACACGATCACACTGACCAGCGCCGCGGCGGGCGTCCAGATGAGCGCGGGTACAACGGCTTCACAGATAGTGGCGGCATCCCGGATGCCGTAGGCGACCACGGCCAAACCGGCAGCCAGTGCCAGCAGGGGGAGCCCGCCGAGCAGGATCGATGTCAACCCATAGATCGGAACCCATTGTCCGGCTCTGGGCGGGCGGTAATCAGGCCACGGGTGACGTGCCTTGCCGGACTTAACGGCCGGTGAACCCTTCCAGTACTGGCCGTTCTTGACTCTGCCCACCACACCGGAAGCCGGTGCGATATCGGCGTTCTTACCGATGACCGCGCCCGGTAGCAGCGTGGTGCGGGCACCGACGGTGGCGTCGTCGCCGATGACTATGGGGCCGACATGGAACTTGTCGCCATCGACCCAGTGGCCGGACAGGTCGACCTCCGGTTCGACCGAGCTGCGGTCACCGAGATCCAACCAGCCCGTCACCGGCGGTGAGGAATGCAGGTCGACACCGTTACCGACTCGCGCACCCAGCGCCCGGGCGTAATAGACCATCCACGGCGCGCCGGAGAGGTTCTCGGCGCCGCTGGCGGTGGCCAGCCGATCGGCGATCCACACCCGCAGATGCACGCTGCCGCCGCGTTCGTAGGTGCCGGGCTTGACACCGGACAACAGCAACCTCGCGCCGATGACGGTGATGCTCATGCGGCCCAGGGGAGTGATGAAGATCAGGAAGGCGGCCAGCACGACCCACCAGTTGACGGTGACCAGCCACGGCACACTGCTGAACGTCGCGAATACATTGTTGGCCAGAGCAAGCCATGTTGCCCACTGCAGACCGGTGAGCGTTGTCAGCGGAACGGTTGCCGCCAACTGCGCCAGCTCGGCCAGCCGCGGCACCGGTTTCACGATTCGTGGTTCGACCTCGGCGGGAGGTGCGAGCTCATCCAGATAGGTAGCCAGCGACCCGAGCCGGGGTTGGTCGTACAGGTTGGCCACGGTCACCTGCGGATAGCGCTGCCGCAGTGCCGCGACCAGTTGTGCGGCGGAGAGTGATCCACCACCGAGCGCGAAGAAGTCGGCTTCGGGCCCGTCGATCGGTGCGGCCAGGATGTCGCGCCACAGTCCCGCGAGCCAGCCCATGGTTCCGCCCAGCTCGGGTGCTTCGTCGCCGGCTCCTGCCCCCGGCGGGGGCCACGGGAGCGCGTTGCGATCAACCTTTCCCGATGTGCGGGTGGGTAGTTCGTCCAGTTTGACCAGCCGCGGCACCAGCGCGGCAGGAAGCGACTCGGCCAGGCTCGCGCGGGCCGCGGCGATATCGAAGTTGGGGTCGGCGCTGGCGATGTAGCCGACCAGCAACGGGGTGCCGCTGGCGGTCTTACGCACCGTGGCCGCGCCGCCGCTCACGCCGGGCAGGTTGACCAAGGCTGCATCCACTTCGCCGAGTTCGATGCGGCGGCCTCCCACCTTCACCTGGTCGTCGGCGCGACCCTGGAAGTACAGTCCATCGGCTTCCAGGCGTACCAGGTCGCCGCTTCGGTAGGCCCGTGACCACCCCAGGGTGTCCAGGGCCGAATATCTTTCGGCATCTTTTTCGGGGTCGAGGTACTTGGCCAGGCCGATGCCACCGATGACCAGCTCGCCGATCTCTCCATAGCCGACCTGATTGCCGTGGGAGTCCACCACTGCCAGATCCCAACCGGGTAGGGGCAATCCGATGCTGACGGGACTCACCCCATCGAGCCTGGCCGCACACGCCACCACGGTCGCTTCGGTCGGGCCGTAGGTGTTCCATACCTCGCGGGCGGCGCCGTCCTCGCCGGTGGCCAGGCGCTCGGCGAGATCGGGCGGGCAGGCCTCACCGCCGAAGATCAGCAGTCGTACCGCCTCGAGCGCTTCTGCGGGCCACAAGGCGGCCAGGGTGGGCACCGTCGAGACCACGGTGACATCGCGAGACACCAGCCATGGCCCCAGATCCATGCCGCTACGTACCAGTGAGCGTGGTGCCGGAACCAGGCAGGCGCCGTAGCGCCAGGCGAGCCACATCTCCTCGCAGGAGGCGTCAAAGGCGACGGAAAGTCCCGCGAGCACCCGGTCATCCGGTCCAATCGGATTGTCCTGCAAGAACATCTGTGCTTCGGCATCGACGAAGGCGGCGGCGTTGCGGTGTGTCACCGCCACGCCCTTCGGGGTGCCGGTGGAACCCGAGGTGAAGATGATCCATGCGTCATCGCGCGGCGTCGGCTTGGCGGCGCGCCAGCCGCGCGAGGAACCCGGACCGCGAACGAGGCCGTCGGGGGTGATCACGGCGGCGACCTGGGCCTCGCCGAAGACCAGTGCCGCGCGTTCATCGGGATCATCGGCGTCCACCGGAACGTACGCGGCTCCGGCGGCCAGGGTCGCCAGGATGGCGACATAGAGCGAGTAGCTGCCCGAGGGCATCCGGATGCCGACGCGATCACCGCGCCCGATCCCGCGGGCACCGAGCCATTCGACGCTCGCCTCGACGTCGACGATGAGCTCGGAGTAGGTGAGCTGGATGGTGCCGTCATCGATCGCCGGCGCGTCGGGATTCTCCGCGGCCGTGGCGTACAGGATGTCGATCAGGGTGCGCGCCGGGGCTGCCGACCTACCGAGCAGGTATTGCGCAGGTATCGGGTGCGCCGGGCCTTCCGGAGCAGCGGTGTGAGGCGTGTTCTGAGGTGCCGGATCCGGTGCCTCTTGGTGTGCGCGGCTCGTGGGTGACTCGTCGGGGCCGGTCACGCTGCTCCTCGTCATTTCCGCGTTGGTTCTCTGGGCTGGCGGGATACCGCAGCGAGCCTATCGGTCCGGCTGCGGTTGGGCCCGCTGCCGCGCGGAAGTGGGCCTCCGGGCGGGCGCTGCCCCAGACAAAAGAGTTTGCCACGGTGGCTCGCCAGTCGACCTGTGGGTACCAGGCGGTGCCGGCTACAGTTAGGCGGCGCTTCGTCTGGTCTTGTACAGGCTGGCGACCGTGGTGATGAGGAGGGTGACCACGATCACCGCAAGGCTTGCCAGCGTGGGGATCTCGGGTACGTGGACGGGCTTGCCGCCGTTGATGAAGGGTAGTTCGTTCTCATGCAGGGCGTGCAGGATCAGCTTGACGCCGATGAAGAACAAGATGAATGCCAGTCCCTGAGATAGGTACACCAGCCGTTTGAGCATGTCGCCAAGTAGGAAGTACAGCTGACGCAGACCCATGAGTGCGAACACATTGGCGGTGAACACGAGGTAGGGCTCTTTGGTGAGTCCGTAGATGGCGGGGATCGAGTCGAGCGCGAAGAGCAGGTCGGTGGTTCCGAGGGCGACGATCACCAGGAACATCGGCGTGATAAGTCTGGCCCCGTTATCCCGGACCCACAGCCGCAGGCCGTCCCACGTGTCGGTGGTGCGCAGGTGCTTTCGGGCGAACTTCACTACGGCGTTGTCGGCGTCGTCGTCATGTTCGGTGTCGCGCGCCAGGTTGATCGCGGTGTACACCAGGAACGCACCGAAAAGGTAGAAGATCCACGAGAACTGGTTGATGGCTACCGCGCCCAGGGCGATGAAGATGCCGCGGAAGATGAGCGCCAGGATGATGCCTATCAGCAGGGCTTCCTGTTGATAGATCCTGGGCACTTTGAAACTGGCCATGATGATCAGGAATATGAACAGGTTGTCCACCGACAGGCTGTATTCGGTGAGCCAGCCCGCGTAGAACTCGAGCCCGTACTGGTTGCCATGGAAGAACCAGACCCAGAGCCCGAAGGCCACCGCGAGGCCCACGTAGATGCTGAGTGCGGTGGCGGTTTCACGTACCGAGGGTTCGTGGGGACGCCTGCCGATCACGACGATGTCGACGATCAGGATTGCGACCGTCACGGTCAGGGTGATGATCCATTCGAGCTGGGACACCTGCATTGAATAACCTCCGGTCGCCACAACGCCGGAGGTCTCTTCCGCCGGCAGATGACCGGCCCGCGGCACCGACCGGACCGACAATGGCCGATGTGATGACGACACCGCAGCGAAGGAATACTCCCCTCCGCCCGCCAGTCTGCCCTATGACGCGGTGATCGGGAAATCGGGATTGAAATCACCCTGCGCAATGCGCTTGACGGTGGTCATGATCCACGTGCAGACTGCGCACAGGTCATGAGAACCAGCGATAAGCCCTGGCTAGCTGGTCGGCAACCCTCCTCCACGGTGGGGTGCTCCAGGTGACGACCTGGCCGTGCTCAACCGGGCGCGGCAAGCGTGGACTCGCCGGGCGGGTCCGGTGAGATGGGATGTCACATGTCAGTGTCCGAGCAACCGACCGCACGCGTTGTCGGGGCCGATACCAAAGTTCCTCTGGCCCAGGGTGGCTGGATCAGATATGCCAACTTCGACTACGCGGCCAGTGCGCCCGCGCTCTGCGACGTCGCCGACCGGGTGACCGAGCTGCTGCCGTACTACGCCAGCGTGCACCGGGGGGCCGGCTACGCCTCGCGCGTATGCACCAGGCTCTACGAGGGAGCTCGGGAGACTGTCGCGCGCTTCGTCGGTGCCGCCGAGGGCCACCAGGTGATCTTCACCCGCAACACCACCGACTCGCTCAGTCTGTTGGCCGCCGCGGTGCCGGGCGAGGTGGTCGTCCTCGATATCGAGCACCATGCAAACCTGTTGACTTGGCAGCGGTACGGCGCCCGTGTGGTGGAGCATCGAGCCACCGTGGCCGATACCGTGGCGGCGCTGGACGAGGAACTGCAGCGCCGGCCCGCGGCGCTGCTGGCCGTCACCGGCGCCTCGAATGTCACCGGTGAGGTGTTGCCGCTGGCCGAGCTTGCGGCCGTAGCACACCGGTGCGGGGCGAGGATCGCGGTGGACGGCGCACAATTGGCTCCCCACCGTCGAATCGATCTGGCGGGGAACGGAATCGACTACCTCGCGTTCTCTGGACATAAGCTGTACGCACCATTCGGTGCCGGAGTTCTTGTCGGACAAGCCGATTGGCTTGATGCCGCGAGGCCCTATCTCGCCGGCGGCGGAGCGGTTCGTGATGTGAGTGTCGACGGGGCGGAATGGTTCACCGGTCCGCAGCGGCATGAGGCAGGTACCCCCAACGTCGTCGGGGTGGCGGCTGTGGCCGCGGCCTGTGAGGCATTGGCCATTCTCGGCGAGGCGAGTCTGGTCGAGAATGCCCTCACCACTCAGCTGCGCGACGGGCTAGATGCGATCGAAGGCGTTGACACTCTGAGCATCTGGGACAGCGGGCGAGATGTCTTGGGCATCGTGTCCTTTACGGTCGCCGGATATACGCCGTCGGTTGTGGCCGCCTATCTTTCTGCCGAACACGGTATCGGGCTGCGTGATGGCAGATTTTGCGCGCATCCGCTCCTGGCCAGGCTGGGTGCGCCGGGTGGGGCGCTGCGCGCGAGCATCGGCTTGGGAACCACCCCGGGCGACATCACGCGCCTTCTGGACGCGATCGGTGAGATCGTCGACAGGGGGGCGGCGCTGAGGTACACCGAGCGCGACGGCCAGGTGGGCCCGGTGGACGATCCGCGACCGTTCCCGGATTTCCTAATGGCCTGACCCCCGGCACAGTATCCGTAACTCTAAATACGTGATACTTTCGGTCTGACCCATAACGGGTTGGACCGACAAGGACGTCGAATGACTAGTGCGCGTGTGCGGGGTAATGAGGTCAACGGGCTGGAGTGGGGTGTTCCCGACCATGAGGTCGTGATCATCGGCGCCGGCTTCGGCGGTATCGGAGCCGGAGTGGAGCTCATCAAAAGGGGAGTCCACGATTTCGTGATCCTCGAGAAGTGGGGAGCTGCCGGCGGCACCTGGCACGCCAACAAGTACCCGGGCGTGGCCGTCGACATCCCCACCTTCATCTACAGCTTCTCCTACGATCAGAAGACCACCTGGTCGAAGTTCTTCACGCCCGGCGATGAGCTCGAGCAATACGCCAATGAACTCGTCGACAAGCATCAACTGCGCAGTAGAATCCGGTTCAACACGCGGGTGGTCCGTCAGGAATTTGATGAGGCGCACAACATATGGGTGCTGACTCTGGACGACGACAGCGTCATCACGGGACGGCATGTGATTGCCGCGACCGGATGCCTTGAGCAGCCCAAGCTTCCCGAGATAGACGGTATCGATTCCTATCAGGGTGTGCTGATGCGTACCGCATTGTGGGACAAGGATTTTCAGCTCGCCGGAAAGCGGGTGGCCGTCATCGGAACCGGCGCCACCTCGCTGCAGCTGGTTCCGGAGATCGCTCCGGAAGCCGTCCATCTCAGCGTCTTTCAGCGCACGCCCATCTACGTGGGCCCCAAGCCTGACTGGAAGTACAACGGGTTCTGGCGGACACTGTTCGGGATTCCTGGTGTGGCCAAGGGTATTCGGCACGCCATCAACCTCAGTACCGCATACATTCCGGATGTTGTCTTCAAGCTCGACTCCAAATACGTCGAATCCGCATCGATGGCCATGGCCAGTAGAATTCGGGCCTGGATGCGAACTCAGGTCGATGATCCGGTGACCCGGGAGAAGCTGCTGCCCTACTACGGATTTGGTTGTAAACGCCCGTCGTCTCCAACACCTATCTCAAGACGTTCAATCGTCCCAATGTCGATCTGGTGACCGAACCGATCCAGCGCATCACCGAGAAAGGGTTGTTGACCGCGGACGGGGTCGAGCACGAGGTGGATGTGCTGGTCTGCGCCACCGGATTCGCGATCTGGGATCACATGCCCGCCTTCCCGACCGCGGGCCGGCGCGGCAAGGACCTGAAGCAGTTCTTCCAGGACAATCGTTACCAGGCATATCAAGGGGTCTCGATCCCCGATTATCCCAACTTCTTTCTGGTCCTCGGGCCCTATGGATATGTTTTCGGGCCGTATCACATGCTGATCGAGTCGACCACCGCGCACGCCGCCCGCGTCATCGCGGAAACCAAGAAGCGTGGGGCCACCACCGCCGAGGTCAAGCCGCAGATACATGAGGCGTACTTCCATAAAATGCATGAGCGCAACAAGAACCACCTCTGGCTCTCACCGGCGTGCTCGACGGCCAACACGTACTACATCGACAATCACGGCGATTCGCCCTTCCGCCCAGGTGGTTTCGGCGAGATGTACTTCCACAACAAGTATTTCCGGTTGGACAACTACCGCTACGGCACCGAGACGATCGCGCCCGTCGTGAAGGCCGCGTCCAGGCGTAAGCGCAACAAGGAGGTCGCGGGATGAGGTTGCTTCCGGCACGCAAACCAGAACTTGTTGTGGTGACCGGTGCGGGCAGCGGTATCGGGCGCGCCATCGCCATCCAATTCGCCCAGGGCGGTGCGGAGGTGGTGGCTTCCGATCTGGATCTGACGACCGCACAGGAGACCGCGGAGATCATTCACCGGAAGGGGCATCGGGCCGTTGCCTTCCAGCTCGATGTCACCGATCCGGCGGCGTGGGAGCGATTCGCCGAACAGGTTCGGGCGGAGTACGGCGTTCCCGACGTGCTGGTGAACAACGCGGGCATCATGGTCGGCGGTCGCTTCTTCGACTTGGCGCAGGAACACTGGGAAAAACAGTTCCGGGTCAACGTCTTCGGGGTCGCCTACGGTGGCCGTGTCTTCGGCAAGCAGATGGCAGAGCGTGGCCGCGGTGGCCAGATCGTCAACATCGCCTCGGCCGGAGCCATCACCCCGACGCCGGTCTTTCCTGCATATTCCGCGTCCAAGGCGGCAGTGAAGATGCTGAGCGAATGCATGCGGATGGAGCTAGGTCCCAAGGGAATAGGTGTTTCTGCGGTGTGCCCGGGTTTCATCAACACCAACATCGGGGTGAACGCCACCGTCGCGGGTTTGGAGGTTCGCGACGACGTGCGCGAGCGCGCGAACAACCTGATGAGGGCCTTCCAATCGTCGGCTCCGATGCGTGTTCTGGACCAGTTGATCGGCCCTCCACAAGTGGCGCGGGCGACGGTGCGCGCGGCGCGGTTCAACTTCGCGGTGGCGCCGGTGCGCCCCGAGGCGTGGCTCGGCTACTTCTTGAGTCGGCTCCTGCCCGGTCTCAACCGACATTTCATGTATCCGATCCCGTACTGGCTGGGACTGGATATCGACACGCTCATGCCCAGGGTGCAGCGTGTCATCGACAATCTGACGGAGCGCACCCCGACGCCATCGGCAGCCGAGCAGTCGCCGGTGTGACCGGGGACTGATCCGCTCACCAGGAATTGAACAATGGCCCTGGCCGGTACGCGTGGGTACGGTGGCGTTTGTGGCGGGTGTCACGGCGCTGGTGAGCGCCCCTGACCTGAAGCAGGCCCAGCGGGCCCGGCATTCGCTGCGCACCTCGCGTAAGGAGGCACCCGCAGTCATCCTGGATGTGTATGTGCACATCGAGGCCGATTCGCGGTCGGCCCGCAAGCACTTCGCGAGCCTGAGGGTTCCGGCCGCGGTCTCGTATGCGGGGGCTCCCGAGGGGCTGGCAGGTCTGATCGCCGATATCTACCTGGCCGGTGTGGCCGACGGGGTGACTCTCCTTCCGGCATCGCCCACCACGGATATCGATTGTGCGGTGCGCCGTGTATTCGCGATACCGCCGCAACGTATCCCGCTGGCTGCCTGACCAGCGATCACCAGTTGTCGTAGCCGCCCTCGGGCCCCAGCATCCGCTCAAGTCGGGTGCGGTTGATCTTTGCGAGTTCGTTGCGGGTCACCTTGCGTTCGGTGTCCACGTCATGGTGCATCCGGTCGGCGATCGCCCGCAGCACGGAGGCGCCATCCTGGCCGCACATGTGCATGACGAAGCGATGACCGAAGTGGTGCTCGTATCGATGGGCGGCGGCCCGCAATGCGGCCATCATCCCAGGTGTCTCGTCGCGGATCGCGCATTGTTCGGCGGTAGAACGGGCACTTCCCGGCCGTTTGCCCAGTGGAAGATAGGCGATCAGCACCTCGTCCAGCGACTCCTCGGACAGGGCGAATAGTTCGTTGTCGGCGCATCGAAACAGGGCATCGTGGTCGGCGAACGGCCGCGCCGCGGCGATCTTGCGGGCCCAGGTCACGCTGCCACCGCACTCGTATAGCGCGTGGACCGCTTTGGTGTCGGGCATCTCGTTGAACGTATCGCGGCCGATGCCCTGATGCATCAACATAAGACCATGATTCGACGGGTGGGCGCGGTTCGCTAGAGGGGGACCGTTGATTTTGCAGGAGCTTAACGCGACGTAACATTGCGCCCAGTAACACGGGGAAGGAGTGGGGGGCAGTGATGGATCCGGCCTGGCAGGAGTACCCGCAGGAGCCATGGCCGCCGGGCGAGGCGGTTCCCTATCCCGAGGATCCGAAGCCGCCGAAATGGCCCTGGATAGTCGCCGGCTTGAGTGTGCTCGCAGTGCTGGCGATCGCCCTGACCTCGATCTGGGTCATCACCCGCCGAACCGAGGTAGCGGCCCCCTCAACGGTCACCGTCACCCCGTCCACGACGTGGACCGGCCCCTATGATGTCCCACCGCCTTCGATCACGACGACCGAGCCGCCACCGCCGTCTCCACCCCCGCCGAACCCCAGCACGGGCGTGGATACCACGCCGACGACCACCGAGGCGCCACCCGTGCCGACCACCACCGAGGCGCCGAAGCCGGTACCTACGACGGGTCAGGGTCCCGGGGGTTCCGGGAACGGCGGCAAGAGCGTTACCTACAGCGTGGGTGGTCAGGGCGGCGGGGTCAATGTCGCCTATATGACGGACAACGACTACGTACGGGTGTCGAATATTTCGCAGCCGTGGGCGGTCTCGGTGACGGTCACACGTCGGGACGTTCCGCTGACCATGAATGTCACCATGGTCGGCGAGGGCACCATCAGCTGCTCCATCAGCGTCGACGGAGTGACTGTCGCCCAAAGCAGCACCGACGTGTTCGCCGTCGTGTGTCAGGCGCCTATGCCGGGCTAGTGGCCCTGGGTCTTGAGGCGCTCGAACGACGCGAGCACCTCGGCCTCGGCCTCGGCGCGGCCCACCCAATCGGCAGCCTCGACGAACTTGCCGGGCTCAAGGTCCTTGTAGTGCACGAAGAAGTGCTTGATGGAGTCCAGCTCGAAGCTCGAGACATCCCCGATGTCCTGGATGTGGTCCCAGCGCGGGTCGCCCGCAGGTACGCACAGCACCTTGTCGTCGCCGCCACCGTCGTCGACCATCTTGAACATGCCGACGGGCCGCGCCTCGACGATCACGCCGGGGAAAACCGATTCCGGCAACAGCACCAGCGCGTCCAGCGGATCGCCGTCTTCACCCAGGGTGTTCTCGATGAATCCGTAGTCGGTGGGGTAGGCCATCGGTGTGTAGAGGTAGCGGTCCAGGCGCACGCGGCCGGTCTCGTGATCGACCTCGTACTTGTTGCGCTGGCCCTTGGGGATCTCGATGGTGACGTCGAACTCCACACCCGCTCCTTGAATGTCGGTGGTACTGGCCTTGTCGGTCTGTCGGATGGTCTGCGGTGTAAGCGCTCATCCAGCGCGCACCAGGATAGCGATACCCTGCAGAGCATGGTCACCGCCAGGGCACTAGATCCGCGTCGCTGGCGGCGCTCTACCCACACCCTGCTCGCCATCGCCGTCGTGCTGGCGATCGCCGCGTTGGTGCTGCTGGCTTCGCTGACCACGGGCGCATCCAGCTCTCGCCAGTCGCAGGACACCGATCCACAACCGGCGCTCGTCACGCCCACGCCGGGCATTGTGCCGGTTTCCGATTCCGCGCCGGTACCCACGGCCGTCGGTGTGTCACAGGCGCTGGACAAGGCGCTGACCGATCCGGCCCTGGGCATGTTCACCGGCCGAGTCACCGATGCGCTGACCGGCCGCGAGCTGTGGCAGCAGGGCTCCAACGTGCCGATGGTGCCCGCATCGACCAACAAGGTGCTGACTGCCGCGGCGGCGCTGCTGATCCTCGACCGCGATGCGAAGCTCACCACGTCGGTGGTGGCCGATACCGCGGGGCAACGGGGATTGGTGACGTTGGTGGGTGGCGGAGACCCGATCCTCAGTGCCGCACCGGCGGACACCGATACCTGGTACCGCGACGCCGCCCGGATCAGCGACCTGGCCGACCAGGTGCGCACGTCGGGGGTCATCGTCACGTCGATCACGGTGGACATCAGTAGGTTCGGTGGACCTTCGATGGCTCCGGGTTGGGACCCCGCCGATATCGACGGCGGAGATGTCGCTCCCATCGAGGCGGTGATGCTCGATGCCGGGCGCACTCAGCCGACCGATTACGATTCTCGTCGTTCCACCACCCCGGCGTTGGATGCCGGCCGGGCGCTTGCCAAGGCGCTCGGCGTCGACCTCGACATGGTGCGACTGGATGCTGCGCCGCCGTCGGCGAAATCGATTGCCTCCGTTCAATCGGCACCGTTGATGGAGAGGCTGCGGGAGATGATGAACGCCTCCGACAATGTGATGGCGGAAACCATCGGTCGCGAGGTGGCATTGGCGTCGGGCCGTCCGCAGACCTTCTCCGGAACTGTCGATGCGGTTACAAGCCAATTACGCAGCGCTGGAATCGATCTCACGAGCCTCACGTTGCGTGACTCCAGCGGGCTGTCGGTGGACGACAGGGTGACCGCACGCACTCTCGACGAGGTCATCGGCGCCGCCGCCGGGCCCGATCAGCCGAAGTTGCGGCCGCTGCTGGATGTGTTGCCCATCGCCGGCGGCAGTGGCACGTTGTCGGAACGCTTTGTCCTGCAAAATCAGGCCGCGGCGGGTTGGTTGCGTGCCAAGACGGGATCGCTCACCGGCGTGAACACACTGGCCGGTGTGGTCACCGACGCCGGCGGGCGGATACTGACCTTCGCGCTGATGCAAAACCAGGCCACTGCCCCGACGGCACGCAATGCGGTGGACAACACGGCTGCTGTGCTGCGGTCTTGCGGATGTAGCTGATGGCCGGGTCGGGCGACGAGCGTCCCGAATTGACGGTTGGCCGAATGGTCAACTGGGAGTTCGCCGCGACCGTAGGCGCCAAGTTGGCGCGGCCCGCGCCACCCACGACCGAATACACGCGTCAGCAGGCCATCGCCGAGCTCTCAGACGCATCGCGGCGCGCAGAGACACCGGTGCGCGAGCTGACCGGTCTCGCGGACGGACTGATGGTTCCCGAGGCGCTGATCATCGACCGCCCCAGCTGGATTGCGGCGGCCGCGAAATCCATGCGCCTGATGGCCGGTGGTGGCGACGGGGCCTCCGGGTTCCTGTCGGGTCGCGTCACCGGAGCGCAAACGGGTGCGGTGCTGGCATTCGTTTCCTCCGGCATCCTCGGGCAGTATGACCCGTTCACCGAGGACGGCGCCGGTGCACTACTGCTGGTGTACCCGAACGTCATTGCGGTGGAACGGCAACTTCGCGTGGTCCCCACCGATTTCCGTATGTGGGTGTGTCTGCACGAGGTCACGCACCGCGTGCAGTTCTCTGCCAACCCGTGGCTGGCCGGTTACATGTCGGGCACCTTGGCGACCCTCGCGCACGAGCAAGAAGAGGATGTGGCCGGCATGCTCGGCAGGCTGGCCGAGTTCGTCCGCTCGCCGAAGGGGCAGGGTGAGAACGGAATCGTGGATCTGCTGCGCGCCGTGCAGTCCGAGAGCGGCAGGGACGCCCTGGACCGTCTGTTGGTGCTGGGCACGCTTCTGGAAGGGCATGCCGACCACGTCATGGACGCGGTGGGCCCGGCCGTTGTCCCGTCGGTGTCGTCCATCAGATCCAGGTTCGAGGCGCGGCGCTCGCGCAAACAGCCGCCGTTGCAGCGGATCATCCGTGCGCTCATCGGCATGGATGCCAAGATGCGGCAGTACACCCGCGGGAAGAGATTTGTGGACCACGTGGTGGGAAAGGTGGGGATGGCGCGGTTCAACACCATCTGGCGCGATGCGGAGACCTTGCCCACGCCTGTCGAGATCGAGAGCCCGGACCGGTGGATCGACCGAGTTCTCTAGCACTGCGCGGCGCCGTCAAAGCATTTAGTGCGCAGTATCTTCCGGGTGCCACGCAGGTGGTTGTGGCGCTCTCGGGTGGTGCGGATTCGTTGGCACTCACGGCGGCAGCCGTCGCGCAGGGCTGGGCGGTGCGTGCGCTCGTCGTCGACCATGGGCTGCAGCCAGACTCGGTGGAGGTCGCCACGAGGGCTCGAGAACAGGCGTTGGTCCTGGGATGCCATGACGCATCGATTCTTTCGGTGACGGTTGAGGGGCCTGGGGGCCTGGAAGCGGCGGCCCGGGATGCCCGGTACGCGGCGCTGGGCCACGCCCGGGACGGGCTGCCGGTGCTGCTCGCCCATACTCTCGACGATCAGGCCGAAACGGTGTTGCTGGGGCTCGGGCGGGGGTCTGGCGGGCGTTCCATCGCGGGAATGCGTCCCTGGGATGCTCCGTGGGGACGTCCGCTTCTGGAGGTTCGCCGCACCGATACACGGTCCGCATGCGCCGAATGGGGAGTCACCCCCTGGGAAGACCCGCACAACGCGGATTCACGCTTCGTCAGGGTGCGGCTGCGCCACGAGGTGTTGCCGCTGCTGGAACAGGTCCTCGGGGGTGGGGTTGCCGAGGCGCTCGCACGTACCGCGGCCTCGTTGCGCGATGACGGGGACGCGCTCGATAAACAGGCGCGGGCTTTCTTTCCCGGTTCGGAATCGCTGACCATCTCAAGCCTGCGCGATGTCGCGCCCGCGGTGCGGCGACGGGTGATCAGACTGTGGCTACTGGCCGGCGGCGCAAAGGATTTGAACGACAACCAGATTCGCGCGGTGGATGCGCTCATCGTGCGGTGGCGCGGACAGGGCGGGGTGGCCGTCGGTGCCAACTTGCCGTACCAGCGTTTGGTGGCGTCAAGGTCCGGTGACGCACTGGTGCTGTCGGTTCACGATGTCACTACGTGATGGTGAAATCTTCGCGTATCGGTGAGGTGAGGGTGCGCCGGTACGCGACAGGTGGCCAGGGCCACAACTCGGGCACGCCATCAGCCCCCAGATACCAGCTGTCGCACCCCGTGGACCAGACGGTGTTGGGCATCGCCTGGCGTACCTCGGTGTTGAATATCTCAGCGGCCTCTGCCGTAGGTGCCACCGATTGCACTCGACCGAAACGAATCTCGTCGATCCAGTGCATCGCGAACTTCACTTGAGTCTCGGCGATCGAGATGAGTGAGTTGTTGCCGATCGGACTGTTCGGCCCGATCAAGAGGAAGAAGTTCGGGAATCCGGCCAGGCCCACGGCACGGTAGGCGCGCGGCCCGTCACTCCATGCGTCGCTGAGCTTGATGCCTTCGCGCCCGATCACCTCCATCGGCCGTAAGTACGAGTGTGCGTCAAAACCCGTGGCGCAAACCAGAATATCGAGCTCATGCAGGATTCCGTCCTTGGTGATGACGCCCTGCGGCGCGATGCGCTCGATCCCCTCGGTGAACACCGAGACATTCGGTCGCTGTACGGCTTTGAAGAACGGTACCGACATCACCAATCGCCGGCACAGCGGTTCGTAGTCGGGATGTAACTTTTTGCGTAGCTGTGGATCGCGGATGAGTAGTCGATGCGATGCCCGCACAAATCCCTGGATGAGCTTTCGGCGTGCACCCGGATTCACTACCGAACCGCCCACGCCGCGCTCGAAATATAAGCGCCACAACCGATAAGAGAATCGGTTTAGGATGGGAACGCGGGACCAGACGGACTTCGATAGCGCCGAGTAGGTGAAGTTGGGAACCGGCGCCACCCACTGCGCGGAGCGCTGGAACACCGAGAGGCTGAGAACCTCCTCGGCAAGGGCGCTGATGATCTGCACTCCCGAGGATCCGGTCCCGATGAGCCCGACCCGTTTCCCGGCATACGGCACGCAGTGGTCCCAGCGTGCGGAGTGAAAGCACGGTCCCGCAAAATCTTGCAGTCCGTCGATCTCGGGGAGGCGCGGCAGATGGAGCACACCCGTGGCGCCCACGACGACGTCGGCGGTATCCCGGCTGCCGTCGGAAAGCTCTAATTCCCAGTGGGATTGACCGGGTCGATCGACCCATTCGGCGCGAGTCACCGCGGTACCGAAACGGATGTTCCGGCGCAGATTCTGCTCATCGGTGAATCTGATGAAGTACTGGTGGATCTCCGCCCCTGGTGAAAAGCCCTTACTCCAATGGGGGTTCGGGGCGAAGGAGTACGAGTAGTAACGGGACGGTACATCGCATTGCAGACCCGGATAGGTGTTGTCGCGCCAGGTGCCGCCGACCTCGTGGGCCTTCTCGTAGACGGTGAAGTTGGTGATACCCCGGTGGCGGAGGGTGGAGGCCATGCATAGGCCGGACATACCTGCGCCGATCACCACCACGCGGATATCGCGGACACGTGTCGTGTGGACCGCTCCGTAAGCGCCATTGCTCACGTTTCCATTATGGCCTATTCCGTAAACAAAGTCACGAGGCAACTGGGATGAGCGGCTTGGGCGAAGACGGTCCGGGGAGGTCGGCTTGGAGGGCTAACGCCCTCCATGGCACGCTGTCGGTCGTGACCTGCGAACAGGATCAGGCATGCGGCGAGCAATACAGCGGCGACGTGAAATCGGTGCTCCTCACGGAGGAGCAGATTCGCGCCAAGACCCAGGAGCTTGGCGCCGCCATCGGTGAGAAGTACCGGGATATCGCGGGTGACCTGCTGCTGGTGACCGTGCTTAAGGGCGCTGTCATGTTCGTGTCGGATTTGGCCCGGGCCATCCCGATTCCCACTCAGATGGAGTTCATGGCGGTCAGCTCTTACGGGTCGGCAACCTCGTCCTCCGGTGTGGTGCGGATTCTGAAGGACCTGGATCGGGACATCCAGGACCTGGACGTCCTGATCGTCGAGGACATCATCGACTCTGGATTGACCCTGAGCTGGCTCATGCGCAACCTCGCCTCACGCGGTCCGCGCTCGCTCAATGTGGTCTCGTTGCTGCGCAAGCCCGAGGCCAAGAAGGTGGACGTCGACGTGGCTCTCGTCGGATTCGAGATCCCCAACGAGTTCGTGGTCGGCTATGGGCTGGACTACGGCGAGCGCTACCGCGACCTGCCCTTCATCGGCACGCTGCACCCACGCGTCTACACCGACTAGGTCAACTCCCACACCACGGTGATCTGAACGCTGACGGTCTGCTGACCCGCCTCCGTCGGCGGCCCGTCCGCGGCCCGCAACATGGCGAACTCGGCGCGGGGAGACGGTCCCGCATAACCTCCGGTCTCGTCGATGCGCAGCACCTTGCCCAGTGTGCCGCCCGAGAGGGCGGCGTACTGCTCGGCGCGGGCCTTGGCATCGACGAATGCCCGCTTGCGTGCTTGCGTGGCGAGATCGGTGCTGTCCTGTAGGTCGAAGCTCACCCCGGACAGTTGCGCCGCTTCGCCACCCGCGGTGACCGCCTTGTCCAACACATCCGAGACCTTCGAGAGGTCGCGGACGGTGATCTGCACCGAGTTGTCGGCGGCGTAGCCGGTGATCCGGTTGCCGGTGAACTGCGGGTGCACCGACATCCACGCGGTGCGGACATCCTCGGCGGCGATCCCCGAGTCGAGTACCGCATCGATCACCGCGCGAGCCTTGGCCTTCACATCGGCCATCACGCCGGCGATGCGGCGCGACCGCACCGACACCCCGACGGTTGCCATGAACACGTCGGGGCTGCCGCTGGCCTCACCGTGGCCGATAACCGTGACGTCGCTCATGTTCTAGCTCAGCTCCCAGATGACGCTTACCTCGAAGGTCACTGTCTGCTGTCCCGGTTCCAACGGGGGCGCAAACGAGGCATCCGCTTGCATGGGTGCCCTCCTGCCCATCATCGGTGCCGGCGGCGGCACCGAACCGTGCGACTCGTCGATCCGCAGCACCTTGCCCAGTGTGGACCCCGAGAGGTCTGCGTACTGCTCGGCGCGGGCTTTGGCGTCGTTGAAGGCGCGCTCGCGGGCACCTTTCACCAGGTCGGCGTCGTTGTCGAGATCGAAGCTCACGCTCGACAGCCGGGCCGCGTCTCCGCCGGCCTGCACGGCCTTGTCCAGTACCTCGGAGGCCTTCTTGAGATCGCGGACGTTGATCCGCACCGAGTTGGTGGCGTTGTAGCCGGTGATCCGTGTCGGGCCGTCCGGGGGGTATGTCTGCTCCGGCTGGATGGACAGCTCGTTGGTCTGGACGTCCTCGCGGGACACTCCGGCCCCCACCACGGCGTCGATGACGGCTCGGGCCTTCTCGCTGGCCTGTGAGAGCGCCCCGGAAACGTCCTTGGCGGTGACCGATACGCCCACGTCGGCGCGCAGCACGTCGGGCGCACCCTTCACCTCGCCCTTGCCGATGACGGTGACATTGCGCGTGGTCTCCGGGCTACCGGTGGAGTCGTCACCGCAGCCGGCGAGGAGCACGGCCGTCGCGGCAGCGGCGGCGACGGCGGTTGTCCGGGTCAGTGCTCTGCGTCCTACTTCTGGCATGTCGCTTCCTGTCCTCCCCAACCCTTGGGGCACCACCAAAATCTTGCAATGGCGCTCAGGATCACCGAGATCGGCAAATGCCGATTCGACGTCTTCCAGACCTACCTCATCGGTTGCGAGTTGCGCAACATCGATCTCGCCGTGCGCGATTCGCCGCAGCGTTTCGGAGAACTGCGTCGGGTCGCAGGTGAGCACGAACTGAAGTGCCGAGGAGGTTTACCTGCACATGACCTTGTTCGACACCTAGCCCCGTGCAGCGCCGGGGGCTACCTCCTTTTTCACCCTGGGCGTAGTGCGCGCCACAGATGCGAACATGCAGGTGAGGTAGCCTGGGAGTTCTTGATGAATACCTCTATGGGATTCCCCTGGCCTGCTCCATGACGACGGAAGGACCGGGCCGCTGACCGCGGCCGACGCTGTATGAACCGGACAAATGTGTTTCGCACCCTGGGCGTCATTGTGGTGGTGCTGCTGTTGGGGTGGTCGTTCTTCTACTTCAGCGACGACACCCGCGGTTACAAGCCCGTGGACACCACGGTCGCGATCAAGCAGATCGACACCGACAACGTCAAGAATGCCCGCATCGACGACCGCGAGCAGCAGCTGCGGCTGGACCTGAAGGCGGCTAACGGTGATACCGAGGGCAAGGACAAGGTCATTACCAAGTACCCGACCGGCTACGGGGTGCCGCTGTTGGAGAAGCTGAACGGAAAGGGCGCCGCCGTCACCACGACGGTGAATCAGGGCAGCATCCTAGGATCGCTGCTGCTCTATCTGCTGCCGGTGATCCTGCTGGTGGTGCTGTTCTTCGCCTTCAGTCGTATGCAGTCTGGCGGCCGTGGTATGGGCTTCGGTTTCGGTAAGTCACGTGCCAAGCAGCTGTCGAAGGACATGCCCAAGACCACCTTCGCCGATGTCGCCGGGGTTGACGAGGCGGTCGAAGAGCTCTACGAGATCAAGGACTTCCTGCAGAACCCGTCGCGTTACCAGGCGCTCGGCGCCAAGATCCCGCGCGGCGTGCTGCTCTACGGTCCGCCCGGAACCGGTAAGACCCTGCTGGCCCGCGCGGTGGCAGGCGAGGCCGGCGTGCCCTTCTTCACCATCTCCGGTTCCGACTTCGTGGAAATGTTTGTGGGCGTTGGTGCTTCGCGCGTGCGCGACCTGTTCGAGCAGGCCAAGCAGAACAGCCCCTGCATCATCTTCGTCGACGAGATCGACGCCGTCGGGCGTCAGCGCGGCGCCGGCCTGGGCGGTGGGCACGACGAGCGCGAGCAGACGCTCAACCAGTTGTTGGTGGAGATGGACGGCTTCGGCGACCGGCAGGGCGTCATCTTGATCGCCGCCACCAACCGCCCCGACATCCTGGATCCGGCGCTGTTGCGCCCCGGCCGTTTCGACCGGCAGATCCCGGTATCGAGCCCTGACCTCGCGGGCCGCAAGGCCGTGCTCAAGGTCCACTCGGCGGGCAAGCCGTTCGGACCCGATGTCGATTTCGACGGGCTGGCCAAGCGCACCGTGGGCATGTCGGGCGCCGACCTGGCCAATGTCATCAACGAGGCCGCGCTGCTGACCGCGCGCGAGAACGGCACCGTCATCACGGCGGCCGCGCTGGAAGAATCGGTCGACCGGGTGGTTGGCGGTCCCCGCCGTAAGGGCCGCATCATCAGTGAGCACGAGAAGAAGATCACCGCGTACCACGAGGCCGGACACACTCTCGCTGCCTGGGCCATGCCCGATATCGAGCGGGTGTACAAGGTCACCATCCTGGCGCGCGGACGTACTGGCGGGCATGCCATCGCGGTACCCGAGGACGACAAGGGCCTGGCCACCAGGTCGGAGATGATCGCGCAGTTGGTGTTCGCCATGGGTGGGCGGGCCGCCGAAGAGCTCGTATTCCGGGAGCCGACCACCGGCGCGGTATCCGATATCGAGCAGGCGACGAAGAAGGCCCGTGCCATGGTCACCGAGTTCGGCATGAGCGCCAAGCTCGGCGCCGTGCGGTATGGCACCGAGCACGGTGATCCGTTCCTCGGTCGCACCATGGGCACACAGGCGGACTATTCACATGAGGTCGCACGCGAAATCGATGAGGAGGTGCGCAACCTCATCGAGGCGGCGCACACCGAGGCCTGGGCCATCCTCACCGAATATCGAGATGTGTTGGACACGTTGGCCGGCGCGTTGCTGGAGAAGGAAACCGTGGTCCGCAAGGAACTCGAGGAGATCTTCAAGGACGTTCAGCGCCGTCCGCGTTTGACGATGTTCGACGACTTCGGAGGCCGTATCCCGTCCGACAAGCCCCCGATCAAGACCCCGGGTGAGCTGGCCATCGAGCGCGGCGAGCCCTGGCCCCCGCCGGTTCCGGAGCCCGCGTTCAAGAAGGCCATCGACGAGCAGGCGGGCGCCGCTGTACCCGCGAACGGCGTTCCTGCCGGTCCACAGGGGTCCGTGCCCAATGGTCAAGGTGGACAACCTGTGCCGTCAGGTGTTCACCAGGGTCCGCCTCCGGGAACCAACTACGGTGCACCCGCCGGTTGGTACGCGCCGGGCTGGCCCCCGCCGGGTCAGGCCGCGTATCCGCCGCCGGGCTACCCGCCGTATCCGCCGCAGCCATATCCGTATCCGGTGCCGACTCCGCATCAGCAGCCGGGCCCGGCTCCGGATGAGGGCAGCGAGAGCAAGAGCTGATATGAACTCGCCCGAGACGGCCGAGCGTAACGGCCAGCAGACCGGCCACGTCTTCGACCAGGCGCGCGCCGAGGCCGCGGTGCGTGAACTGCTCTATGCCGTTGGTGAAGACCCGGATCGGCATGGGCTGGTGGATACTCCGGCTCGTGTGGCGCGCGCCTACAAGGAGGTATTCGCCGGGCTGTACACCGACCCGGACACGGTGCTCAACACCACCTTCGACGAACAGCACGATGAGCTGGTGCTGGTGAAGTCGATACCGATGTACTCGACGTGTGAACATCACCTGGTGTCGTTTCACGGTGTCGCACACGTGGGATACATCCCCGGTGAGCACGGTCGGGTTACCGGATTGTCGAAAATCGCCCGGCTGGTTGACCTTTACGCAAAACGGCCGCAGGTGCAGGAGCGACTGACGGCTCAGATCGCCGACGCGCTGGTACGCAAGCTGGAACCGCGCGGAGCGATCGTCGTGATCGAGGCCGAGCACCTGTGCATGGCCATGCGTGGTGTCCGCAAGCCCGGGGCGACGACCACCACATCTGCGGTGCGGGGACAGTTCAAACGCGACGCGGTTTCGCGGGCAGAGGTTCTCGACCTGATGATGAGGGCATGATCGCCGGCGTGACGGATACTCCTGCTCTCACTCACATTCTGGGAGTCGTTAATGTCACCGACGACTCCTTCTCTGACGGTGGGCAATTCGTCAGGCAATCCGACGCGGTGGCGCACGGTTTGGCGCTCGCCTCCGCGGGCGCCGACATCATCGATGTCGGCGGTCAGTCGACTCGGCCGGGCGCGACACCCATCAGACAGAAGATCGAAATGCAACGGGTCATCCCGGTGATCAAAGAACTCGCCAGCCATGGGATCAACGTCAGTGTGGACACCATGCGTGCCGAGGTTGCGGCCGCCGCGGTAGAAGCGGGCGCGAACATGGTCAATGACGTCTCGGGTGGCCGGGCGGACCCGGAGATGGCACCGCTGCTCGCAGATCTGGGTCTGCCCTGGATTCTGATGCACTGGCGTTCAAAGGATTTCATCCACAAGCCAACCGCCAGAAACTATGGCGATGTGGTAGCGGATGTCTCGCGTGAGCTCATGGAGTCGGTGGAGGTCGCGGTGAAGGCCGGTGTCTCCCAGGATAAGATCATTCTCGACCCCGGTTTGGGTTTCGCCAAGACCGCACACCACAACTGGCTGCTCCTACAGGCGATCCCCGATCTGCAGGAGCTGGGGTATCCGATTCTCATCGGCGCCTCACGGAAACGATTCCTCGGATCGCTGCTTACCGACCTCAAGGGTGTGGAACGACCGGCCGACGGGCGTGAAACGGCAACCGCCGTCATCACCGCACTCGGTGCACTGCACGAGGTGTGGGGTGTGCGTGTGCACGACGTCACGGCATCCATGGATGCGCTGAAGGTGGTGCGTGCCTGGGAGACCGGCGGCATCGAGACCATTGAAGAGGGCGAAGAAGAGAGTCAAGACGTGCCGCGGGAGACGCGGACAGAGCCCGCGCCCGGGCCTGCGGTCGACACCCAGCAGGACGAGGTGACTACCGAGGTGACAGTGCGGACCCAGCGCCCCGAGCCCAGCAAGACCGCGGGTGGCAGGTGGCGCCGTGAGGTGGCGCAGCGCGGCGCCAAGGGCGGCAACAAATGACCGACCGCATCGAGCTGCGCGGCCTGAAAGCCTTCGGATATCACGGAGTGTTCGAGCACGAGCGCCGCGACGGCCAGGAATTTTCGGTAGATGTCACCGTCTGGATGGACCTCGACACCGCGGCGGCCACCGACCAGCTGGTCGACACGCTCGATTACGGAGAACTGGCTCAGCGGGCCGCCGCGATCGTGTCCGGGACACCACGCAATCTCATCGAATCGGTCGCGGGTGCGATCGCCGATGATGTGATGGCCGACGCGCGCGTGCATGCCGTGGAGGCAGTGGTGCACAAGCCCAACGCGCCAATTCCCTTGACGTTCAGCGACGTGGCGGTGGTTGCCCGCCGCTCCCGGCGATCTCGCGGTGGGGGATTGTCAGGGACGGCCCAGTGACCCGCGCGGTGCTGTCCATCGGATCCAATCTTGGTGACAGGCTCACGCACCTGCAATCGGTTGTGGACGCGCTGGGTTCGGACGTTGTCGGGGTGTCACCGGTGTACCAGACCGCCCCGTGGGGCCATGTCCCGCAGTCGGACTTCCTCAACGCCATCGTCATCGCCACGGGGCGTGAGCCGCAGGAGTGGCTTGAGGAGGCGCAGCGCCTGGAGCAGTCCGCGCAGCGCGTACGCCAGGAACGTTGGGGCCCGCGCACTCTGGACGTCGACGTGATCAGCTGCCGACCCGAGGCTCTCGCCGGGGCCGGGGTTCCCGAGATTCTTTCCGACGATGTGGATCTCACCTTGCCGCATCCGCGTGCACACCAGCGCGCGTTCGTGCTGGTGCCCTGGCTGGCACTCGAGCCGGAAGCGGTGCTGACCGTCGAGGGACGGGCGCGCAGGGTGGCCGGCCTGATAGAGGAACTAGATCTCGCCGAACGTGACGGTGTGCGACGGGTGGATGACACGCTGACCGGTCCGGTGGCGTAGTGGGCCCCACCCGGATCCACGATCTGCTGGTCGCGGGTGCGGCTACGGCGATCCTCGGCTACTTCTTTGTGTTGGCGTCCTACGGTTCCCTGCCGCCGATCCCGTTGCTCGGCGGTGTCTCGCTGCTGGTGCTGGCGATCGCCGAAGGCGGCTGGGCGTTCTACATCCGCAACAAGGTCAACGACGGTCAGATCGGGGTCGGCACGGGGCGTCTGCCTGCGCTTTTGGTGGCCCGTTCGGTGGTGGTCGCGAAGGCATCGGCATGGCTTGGAACGCTGATGACCGGGTGGTGGACGGCGATGCTCGTTTACATCCTGCCGCGACGCGCACATTTGGCCGCCGCTGCGGCAGACACCTTCGGTGTGGTGATCGCGACCGGATGTGCGTTGGCGCTCGTGGTCGCCGGGCTGTGGCTTCAGCATTGCTGTAAGTCGCCGCCGGACCCGCCCGCGACTCCCGCGCGATAGCACTCGTGCACCTCGAATCGCCGATCGAGGTCGGCCAGCACACTGCACCGTCCAGGTACAGTCACCTCCATGACCATGCCCACCCGAGCGGCGAAGCCCCGGCGTGGCAGTCGACGCCCCGGTTGGGCGTTGCTGACCGCGTTGCTGGTGCTGGCGATCGGGTCTGGGATTGCTTTGATTTTCACCGATAAGGCCATCTATTTGCGCGTGGGCTTGTTGCTGGCGCTATGGGCTGCTGTCATCGCGTCATTCGCCGCGCTGACCTACCGCCGGCAGAGCGATACCGATCAGGCCAAGGTTCACGACCAGAAACTCGTGTACGACCTGCAGCTGGAGCGGGAAATCTCGGCGCGTCGGGAGTACGAGCTGACGGTCGAGAGCAGGTTGCGTCAGCAGCTGGCGGGGGAGATCGAGGCGCAGGCCGCCGATGAGATCGCGACCTTGCGGGCCGAGCTTGCCGCGTTGCGTACCAATCTGGAGATCCTGTTCAACACCGATCTGAGTGATCGGCCGGCCATCGAGCACGACCCGATTCGCGCGCTGGGGCCCTGGCCCGGCGCGGAGCCGCAGCCGGTTCCGGGAGCAAGTGCTCCCGCGACCGCGTTCGCCCATTCGCTCCGGGAGACCGAGCCTGCCGCCGCACCCCAGTACCAGGACGTCACCGCGGTCGAGGAAGACAACCGGACATCGGAGTACCCGATCATCGACGTCGCCGAAGATCCCCATCACGTGGATGAGGGTGAGGCGCCTCCGACACCGCCCTACCCGGCGCCTCCGTATTACGGGGCAGCGCAACCTCACGAGCCCGAGCCGTATCAGCAGCCGGTGTCGTCGGGCACGCATTGGCGTCCGCAACCCGAACCCCACGTGGCACAGCCGCCGGTGCCGGAGCAGGAACCTGAATTCCCTGCGGCCGCCGATTCGGCGCAGCCGGCGTATTGGGCTGCCAGGCAAGAGGATTGGGACGCAGCGGCAAACGGTGAAGACTGGGATCCGGTACCTGCGCCGATGGCTCCGCCGGAGCAGCCCGCGTGGAACGCGGCCGCGCCGGACTGGAACGCACCGCCACCGGGGCCGCCCAGTTCCTGGGCACCGGCACCCGCGGAAGGCCAGTGGTTGCCGCCCGGTACCGCGGGCAGCAATTGGGCTGCCAACGAGCCCGTACCACCGCCCCCGAGCCCCTACCAGGCCGAACCGGCCCCGGGGCGCCACTCGGGAACAGCGTCACGCCATCAAGCACCGGCCGCGCCGCAGACCGGCGGCGGAGGGCACGGGGTTCCGGAGCTGTCCTACCCGCCACCCCCGCCGGCGGCAGAGCAGTCGGGTGGCGGGCGTCGCAGGGCTCCCGAGCCCGAGGAATCGGGCGGTAAGCGCAGGGCCCCGGAGCCGGAGGAATCCGAAGAGACCCGTGGTCGTCGCCGGGCCGAGGAGACGGGCGGGTTCTCGGTTGCCGACCTGCTAGGACGTATCCAGTCCGATCCTTCGGAGTCGGCGGAGTCCGGCGGTGGTCGTCGTCGCAGGCGCGAGGACTGATTCGTCCGATTTCGTCATCGTGCGTGACAGTGAGCAATCTAACGGCCGACACCCCTGCCGGTATCGCCGCGGTGGGATTACCCTGCTGATGACCGTCCGGTACCTGCACGGCAGGACTGGAACGTATCTAGTCTGCGAGGTGTCTCCTTCAGCATGTCTGAGGCTTTCGATGTCGAAGGCCACGTCGACGGACCGCTAGACGGCGTGCGGCCCGCCCGGCTGGCTGTCGGAATCATCTCTGCCGGTCGAGTCGGCACGGCCATGGGCGTCGCCCTGGAAGCGGCGGGCCACTTCGTGGTCGCATGCAGCGCAGTGTCCGATGCTTCGCGACGGCGTGCCGAGGAGCGGCTGCCGGAAAGCCAGGTGCTGCCCGCCCAAGAGGTGGCCCCGCGTGCCGAGCTCTTGATCCTCTCGGTGCCGGATCACGAGCTGGCGGCGCTGGTCTCGGGCCTTGCCAGCACTGGTTCGGTGCGACCTGGAACGATCGTGGTGCACACCTCGGGCGCCAACGGCGTCGCGATCCTGGAACCGTTGACGGCACTTGGATGCGTTCCGCTGGCCATCCATCCAGCCATGACTTTTGTCGGTGGCGACGAAGATATCGAACGACTTCCCAACTGCTGCTTTGGAATTACCGCGGCCGATGAGACGGGCTACGCCATCGGTACGGCACTGGTACTGGAGATCGGGGGCGAACCGGTGCGCGTGCGCGAAGATGCTCGCACTCTTTACCACGCGGCGCTTTCGCACGGAAGCAACCATGTGGTGACTCTGGTGCTGGATGCGGTTGAGGCACTGCGCTCGGCACTCTGGGGGCAGGAGTTGTTGGGACAGGAGATGATTGGTGACGGACCGGGCGGGCTACCCGAGCGGGTCTTGGCGCCTTTGATACGTGCTGCCGTCACGAACGCGCTGGATCGTGGGCAGGCGGCGCTGACCGGCCCGGTGGCGCGGGGAGACGGCGCCGCCATCGAACGACACCTTGGCGCACTCGCCGAGGCGGACCCGGCGTTGGCCGAGTCCTATCGCGCGGATGCGCGCAGAACCGCCCAGCGTGCCCACGCCCCCAAATCGGTTTTCGCCGCACTGGAACCCCGGACGAGATAAGGCGCCGTGATGACGAGTTTGTATGGGCCCAAGGGTCCGAAGGGCTACCTTCGTGGAGAACTCACCGTCCACCACGATCCGGACACGATGCATGAAGTATCGAAGGCGTTGCGGCACACCGGCAGACGGATCGTACTGGTGCCGACCATGGGCGCGCTGCATGAGGGCCATCTGACGTTGGTCCGGCATGCCCGCAAGGTGCCGGGCGCCGTGGTCGTGGTGTCCATCTTCGTCAATCCCCTGCAGTTCGGCCCCGGCGAGGACCTCGACGCGTACCCGCGGACGCTGGATTCCGACGTCGAGAAGTTGCGTGAGGAGGGCGTGGAGCTGGTGTTCGCGCCCAACGCTGAGGCGATGTATCCCCAGGGGCAACGCACCACCGTGCAGCCCGGGCCGCTCGGGGACGAGCTTGAGGGTGCTTCACGGCCAACGCATTTCGCCGGAATGCTGACTGTCGTGCTCAAACTCTTGCAGATCGTGGCGCCTGACCGGGCATATTTCGGGGAGAAGGACTACCAGCAACTGGTGCTCATTCGGCAGATGGTCGCCGATCTCAACGTCAAGACCCGGATCGTGCCGGTGCCGATCGTCCGCGAGGCGGACGGGCTGGCCATGTCCTCGCGAAATGTGTATCTGAGCGATGAGCATCGCGAGCAGGCCGGTGCCTTGTCGGCAGCTCTTCTTGCCGGAATCTATTCGGCTTCAGGGGGTTCGGAAGCGGCTCTGGATGCGGCCCGTGCTGTGCTCGATGAGGTGCCGGCAATCGAGGTGGACTACCTGGAGGTGCGCGGCGCCGATCTCGGTCCTGCCCCCGCGCGTGGACCCGGCCGCATGCTGGTGGCGGCCAGGCTGGGGACCACCCGGCTGTTGGACAACGTTCCCATCGAGATCGGGCCGGCGGGACCGTCGGAGACCGATCACGAACTACCCTGGCGAAATTAATTGGAGGACATGATGTTCCGCACGATGATGAAGTCGAAGATCCATCGCGCCACGGTGACGCACGCCGATCTGCACTACGTCGGCTCGGTCACCATCGACCCTGACCTCATGGAGGCCGCAGATCTGCTGGAGGGTGAGCAGGTCACCATCGTCGACATCGACAACGGGGCCCGGCTGGAGACCTACGCGATCACCGGTACGCGCGGCGGCGGTGTCATAGGAATCAACGGTGCCGCAGCGCATCTGGTGCATCCAGGCGACTTGGTGATCATCATCGCCTATGGCGTGATGAGCGACCAGGAGGCCCGCGCCTTCAAGCCTCGGGTGGTGTTCGTCGATTCGGACAACAAGCAGGTCGAGCTGGGCGAGCACTCCGATGATCCGGCTTACGCCCCCGACAACTTCGGCTTGGTGTCGCCCCGCGGTCTGGTGTAGCCGTGCTGCTGGCAATCGACGTACGCAACACCCATACGGTGCTCGGATTGGTTTCCGGGACGGGCGAGCACGCCAAGGTGGTTCAGCATTGGCGGATTCGTACGGAACCCGAGGTCACCGCCGACGAACTGGCGCTCACCATCGACGGACTGATCGGCGATGACAGTGAGACCCTCACCGGGGTCGCGGCGCTCTCCACCGTACCGTCGGTGCTGCATGAGATGCGGGGGATGTTCGACCAGTACTGGTCCGCGGTTCCGCAGGTGCTCATCGAACCGGGTGTGCGCACGGGGCTGCCGTTGCTGGTGGACAATCCGAAAGAGGTGGGCGCCGATCGGATCGTGAATTGCCTTGCCGCTCATCATAGATTCGGGTCAGCGTGCATCGTGGTGGACTTCGGGTCCTCGATCTGTGTGGATGTGGTGTCGGCCAAGGGGGAATTCCTCGGCGGGGCGATCGCGCCGGGTGTGCAGGTGTCCTCGGATGCCGCCGCCGCGCGCAGCGCTGCCCTCCGCAGGGTCGAGCTGACCCGTCCGCGCTCGGTCGTCGGCAAGAACACGGTCGAGTGCATGCAGTCCGGCGCGGTTTTCGGGTTCGCCGGACTGGTGGACGGGCTGGTGGAACGGGTGCGGCGAGACATCGACGGTTTCGGTGGCGCCGGCGTCACCGTGGTGGCCACGGGCCACACGGCGCCGCTGATCTTGCCCGAGACCCACACCGTTGACCGTTACGAGGAACACCTCACACTCGACGGTCTGCGGCTGGTGTACGAGCGTAACCGTGCTGACCAGCGCGGCAAGGCACGTACGGCGAAATAGATATCCACACGTCCGAATCGACAGCGCAGTCACGGTGCAGCACTACCGCTAAGCTGCCGAGACGTGACTGATCCTGACGCGCAGACCAGCTTGCCGGAACAATTTCGCATCCGGCAGGCCAAGCGCGAGAAGCTGCTGGCCGAAGGCATCCAGCCGTATCCGGTGGAGGTTCCCCGAACCCATAGCCTCAAGCAGATTCGCGAGGCGTACGCGGATTTGGAGACCGACACCGGCACCGGTGATCAGGTGGGCGTTTCGGGCCGTGTCATCTTCTCCCGCAACACCGGCAAGCTCTGCTTCGCGACGCTTCAGGAGGGGGACGGCACTTCCCTGCAGGTGATGATCAGTCTGGCGGGTGTCGGTGAACAGTCACTCGCGGACTGGAAGACCGATGTCGACCTCGGCGACATTGTGTTCGTGCACGGAGAGGTTATCAGCTCGCGGCGCGGTGAGTTGAGCGTCATGGCGGACAGCTGGCAGATGGCCTCCAAGTCTCTGCGCCCGCTGCCCGTTGCTCACAAGGAGATGTCCGAAGAGACCAGAGTGCGCCAGCGATACGTGGATCTCATCGTGCGGCCGGAGGCCCGCCAGATCGCGCGTCAGCGTGTCGCGGTGATGCGCGCTCTTCGTGACGCTCTGCATCGGCGCGGCTTCTTGGAGCTGGAGACGCCGATCCTGCAGACCCTCGCCGGAGGTGCTGCGGCGCGCCCGTTCATTACGCATTCCAACGCGCTCGATATCGACTTGTATCTGCGTATTGCACCGGAACTTTTCCTGAAAAGGGCGCTTGTCGGCGGCTTCGACAAGATTTTTGAACTGAACCGAGTTTTTCGAAATGAAGGCGCAGATTCCACACATTCACCCGAATTCGTGATGTTGGAAACATATGAGACCTACGGCACATACGACACCGCCGCAACAATGATCCGTGAGCTCATCCAGGAGGTAGCGGACGACGCAATGGGCGGCAGGCAGGTGACGTTGCCCGATGGATCGTCCTATGACCTGGACGGAGAGTGGACGACGGTGGAAATGTATCCGTCGTTGTCGGCGGCTCTTGGTGAGGAGATCACGCCTGATACGCCGGTTGTCGCGCTATGGAAGATCGCGGATCGGGTGGGCGCGGAGGTTCCCACCGACCGCGGTTACGGACACGGAAAACTCATTGAAGAACTCTGGGAACACCAGGTCGGCGATAAAATGGACTCCCCGACTTTTGTCAGGGATTTCCCAGTGGAGACCTCGCCGCTGACCCGTCAACACCGGAGCATCGCGGGTGTGACCGAGAAGTGGGATTTGTATGTTCGCGGCTTCGAATTGGCGACCGGGTACTCGGAGTTGACCGATCCGGTGATTCAGCGCGAAAGGTTTGTTGACCAGGCGCGATTGGCGGCCGCCGGCGATGACGAGGCGATGAGTCTCGACGAGGATTTCCTCGGCGCGATGGAGCATGCGATGCCGCCGGCGGCAGGAACCGGGATGGGTATCGACCGGTTGTTGATGGCACTTACGGGGCTGGGAATTCGCGAAACGATCCTGTTTCCGATTGTTCGGCCAACACTTTGATCTACACGTTCGAATTTTGTCGAACTGTTCAACTATGAGTGTAGCGAAAGGCTTGCCTTGAGCCGAACACGCGCAGCCTTACACGTATGTTGAACTTTGCGGCAATCCGTGGCATGTTTGAGATAGACTAACGGGGCTCCGCTTTTGGAAGGACAAAAGGAATGGCTAAGAAGGTCACGGTCACGCTTGTCGACGACGTCGACGGTGAAGCTCCTGCCGACGAGACCGTTGAATTTGGTATTGACGGTGTGACTTACGAGATTGACCTTTCTTCCAAAAATGCGGAGAAGCTGCGTAACCAGCTCTCTACATGGGTCGAACACGCGCGCCGTGTCAGCGGTCGTCGTCGCGGGCGGGGGAGTTCGGGCTCGGGTCGCGGGCGTGCCAGCATTGATCGCGAGCAGAGCGCGGCGATCCGGGAGTGGGCACGCAAGAACGGACACAATGTGTCCTCGCGCGGCCGGATTCCTGCCGAAGTCGTCGACGCGTTCAACGCGGCCAACTAGTACCGCCGACTGGTACCTTCCCGGGTAATTTCGCTTACGGCGAAGCCGGGTCAATATCGGAAACGTTTTCACCGCATCTGGCGTTGTTCTGTTGCCTGACAAGAGCACCGCCGGGCGCGGTGATTTCGCGTACTGGGGGCCATCTCTAGGTATGCGAACACCGCACCGACTACGGCTGACCACTAGAGTGGCGATTAGGTCCTAGTGCCAGCGAGGATGAGCCGTTGGGGGGGAGCCCCGAGCGGCACGACGAACCGCTTGCGCAAAGGCCGGACGAGGAAGCGAGGGAGACCGATGTTCGAGAGATTCACTGACCGCGCGAGGCGGGTGGTTGTGCTGGCCCAAGAAGAGGCCCGCATGCTCAACCACAATTACATCGGCACCGAGCACATCCTGCTGGGTCTGATCCACGAGGGCGAGGGCGTTGCCGCCAAGTCTCTGGAATCGCTGGGCATTTCCCTGGAAGGGGTGCGCAGCCAAGTCGAGGAGATTATCGGCCAGGGCCAGCAGGCGCCGTCCGGGCACATTCCCTTCACGCCGCGCGCTAAGAAGGTGCTGGAGCTGAGCCTGCGCGAGGCGCTGCAGCTCGGCCACAACTACATCGGCACCGAGCACATCCTGCTGGGCCTCATCCGTGAGGGTGAAGGCGTCGCAGCTCAGGTGCTGGTCAAGCTGGGCGCCGAGCTGACCCGCGTGCGACAGCAGGTCATCCAGCTGCTGAGCGGCTACCAGGGCAAGGAGACCGCCGAGTCGGGCGCGGGTGGCCGTGGCGGCGAGGCAGGCACCCCGTCGACCTCGCTGGTGCTCGACCAGTTCGGCCGCAACCTGACCGCCGCCGCCATGGAAGGTAAGCTCGATCCGGTCATCGGCCGGGAGAAGGAAATCGAGCGGGTCATGCAGGTGCTGAGCCGTCGCACCAAGAACAACCCGGTGCTGATCGGCGAGCCTGGTGTCGGTAAGACCGCCGTCGTGGAGGGCCTGGCACAGGCCATCGTGCACGGCGAGGTTCCGGAGACCCTGAAGAACAAGCAGCTGTACACCCTGGACCTGGGGTCCCTGGTGGCCGGCAGCCGTTACCGCGGTGACTTCGAGGAACGCCTCAAGAAGGTGCTCAAGGAGATCAACACCCGTGGCGACATCATCCTGTTCATCGACGAGCTGCACACACTGGTCGGTGCGGGCGCGGCCGAGGGCGCGATCGACGCGGCCTCGATCCTCAAGCCGAAGCTGGCCCGTGGCGAACTACAGACGATCGGTGCGACCACCCTCGACGAGTACCGCAAGTACATCGAGAAGGACGCCGCGCTGGAGCGCCGGTTCCAGCCGGTGCAGGTGGGCGAGCCGACGGTCGAGCACACCATCGAGATCCTCAAGGGTCTGCGCGACCGCTACGAGGCACACCACCGGGTTTCCATCACCGATGGCGCACTGGTCGCGGCGGCCACCCTGGCCGACCGGTACATCAACGACCGGTTCTTGCCCGACAAGGCGATCGACCTGATCGACGAGGCCGGCGCCCGCATGCGCATCCGTCGGATGACCGCTCCACCAGACCTGCGCGAATTCGACGAGAAGATCGCCGACGCGCGCCGGGAGAAGGAATCGGCCATCGACGCCCAGGACTTCGAGAAGGCCGCGCGGCTGCGTGACTCCGAGAAGCAACTGGTCGCGCAGCGAGCGGACCGTGAAAAGCAGTGGCGTTCAGGTGATCTGGATGTCGTGGCCGAGGTCGACGACGAGCAGATCGCCGAGGTGCTGGGTAACTGGACCGGTATCCCCGTGTTCAAGCTGACCGAGGAGGAAACCACTCGGCTGCTGCGCATGGAGGATGAGCTGCACAAGCGGATCATCGGGCAGGAAGACGCCGTCAAGGCGGTCTCCAAGGCCATTCGCCGCACTCGTGCCGGTCTGAAGGACCCGCGGCGCCCCTCGGGCTCGTTCATCTTCGCCGGCCCGTCCGGTGTCGGTAAGACCGAGCTGTCCAAGGCGCTGGCCAACTTCCTGTTCGGTGACGACGACGCGCTGATCCAGATCGACATGGGCGAGTTCCACGACCGCTTCACTGCCTCAAGGCTTTTCGGCGCTCCTCCGGGATACGTCGGCTACGAGGAGGGCGGTCAGCTCACCGAGAAGGTGCGTCGCAAGCCGTTCAGTGTTGTGCTGTTCGACGAGATCGAGAAGGCCCACCAGGAGATCTACAACACCTTGTTGCAGGTCCTCGAGGATGGACGTCTCACCGACGGCCAGGGCCGCACAGTCGATTTCAAGAACACCGTGCTGATCTTCACCTCGAACCTGGGCACATCGGATATCTCGAAGGCCGTGGGTCTCGGGTTCTCCGAGGGTGGCGGCGGCTCGAACTACGAGCGGATGAAGCAGAAGGTCCACGACGAGCTCAAGAAGCACTTCCGGCCGGAGTTCCTCAACCGCATCGACGACATCATCGTCTTCGAGCAGCTGACGCAGGAACAGATCATCGAGATGGTCGACCTGATGATCGGCCGGGTGGGCAAGCAGCTCAAGGCCAAGGACATGGCCATGGAGCTCACCGACAAGGCCAAGTCGTTGCTCGCCAAGCGCGGGTTCGACCCGGTGCTGGGTGCGCGGCCGTTGCGTCGGACCATCCAGCGCGAGATCGAGGACACCCTCTCGGAGAAGATCCTCTTCAACGAGGTCGGACCCGGCGAGCTGGTCACGGTCGACGTCGAAGGCTGGGATGGCGAGGGTGCCGGCGAGGACGCGAAGTTCACGTTCGTCGGCCGCCCGAAGCCCGCGCTGGTCACCGGCGAGGAGCCTGCCGCTGACCTGGCGGCCTCCGCCTCGGAGTAGTCAGTTCTGATCGAACGCCCGGCTGTCGCATTACGCGGCGGCCGGGCGTTCGGCGTTTCCGGAGGAGCCCTCCGGAAACGCCGTGCTCGTCTCTGTATCTCAGGCGATGCGTCGACAACCGTAGTCTGGCCGCGGCGGCAGCAGGCTCAGAACCCCTTGCCGCGCAGATAGTTAGCAACCGTGACGATGGCGTCAGGGTTGCGCGGGCCCTCAACGAGGGCCGCATACGGCAGCACGATGAAGTTCCCGTCGCGCACCGCCTGGGTATGTTTCATCAGCGGTTGCGCCTTGAGCATGTTGATCTTGGCGTCGGCCGTGTTGTGGGGGCCCACCCCGTAGTCGCAGATGATGATCACCTGCGGGTCGCGCTGTGCGGCGGTCTCCCATGCGGTGGTGGTCCAGCTGTCGTCCAGGTCTGAGAAGACGTTGCGGCCGCCGGCCTTCTCGATGATCTGCTGCGGTGCGGCATTCCTTCCCGCGGTGAACGGTTGGGCCTCCCCGCTGTCGTACAGAAACACGCGTGCCGGTGGCTGCCTGTGCGGGATGCGTGACTGCACGCCGTCGATCGTCGTGCGGTACCGGGCGATCAGATCCCGGGACCTGTCCTGGACGCCGAAGATGGCCCCCAGGTTGGTGAGGTCTTCGTACAGGGCGTCGAGGGGCGGTTTGATGCCGCGACGTACGGTTCCGGGCTGACGGCACGCTTCGGTCAGCTGATAGGGCACCGTCCCGATGGACCGCACCCAATCCGGGGTCAGTCCCGAGGTTTCGTTGAATCCGTAACTCCACCCGGCGAACACAAGATCGGGGCGCGCGGCCTGCACGGCTTCCCGGGCGAATCCCTGACCCAAGTTGGTGGTCGACTCGAACTGCGCCTTCCATGGAGAGGTCATGACGTCCCGGTCCTGTCCAGGGTCGATGAAATAGCCGGCCATCCGGTCTTGCAGACCCAAGGCGAATAAGAGCTCGGTGACTCCGGTGTCGTTACTGACGGCCCGGGTTACCGGCACCGGAACATCAAGAGGTGCACCACAATTTTCCACGGGCACCCGCTGGGATCCCGGGCTGTGCGCCTCGATCGTCGCGCAGCTCGCCGAGAGCACGGACACCGCGATCATCACACCGGTGAGTGTTTTCATTCCTTATTCTGCCTTTCGGTATGAGTGTCGAAGATGATCTGCGGGACGCCGGTGCGTGGATGCGCGATGACATGGCAGCCGATGCCGAACCACCGCCCGATGGACTCGGTGGTGATGACCTCATGCGGTGATCCGGACAGCACCACCTGACCGTCGGCCATGACGTGGATCGTGTCGCAGTACTGTGCTGCGAGATTGAGGTCGTGTAGGGCTGCGATGACCGTAATCCCCAGTGTCCGAGCTGAACTGAGTATCGAGTACTGGTGGCGTACGTCCAGGTGGTTGGTCGGCTCGTCGAGCACCAGGACCCGTGGCTGCTGCGCAAGGGCACGGGCGATGAGAACTCGCTGGCGCTCGCCACCCGACAGTGAACTGAACCTGCGCCCGACGAGTGTCGTCACGTCCGCGGTTTCGGTGGCCCGCGCGCAGATCTGCCTGTCCAGATCAGAGGTGCCGCGCAGGGATGTGCCATGCGGCAACCGGCCGGTGGCGATCACCTCGGCGGCGGTGAAGTCGAAATCCAGCGACATGTCCTGGGTCAGTGCGGCCACCTGACGGGCGTTCTCCCGCATGCTGAGTGCCCGAACAGACGCACCGTCGATCGCGACGTCGCCGATGGTAGGAGTGAGGGCGCGGTACAGACAACGCAGGGTCGTCGATTTGCCGCTGCCGTTGGGCCCGACGATGCCGGCGAAACCACCGGCCGCGACCTCCAGATCGATATCGGAGACGATTCGTGTGCCTGCGATATCGATGGACACGCCTTGGTAGGTGATGTCCATCAGCCGACGGCTCCCGCCGACATCGCGCGGCGACGCATCAGTCCGACAAACACGGGCACCCCGACTGCCGCGGTGATCGCGCCGAGAGGAAGCTCCTGGGGCGGAATCGCGGTTCGTGCGATCAGATCGGCTGCCGCCAGAAAGCACGCTCCCCACACCGGAGCCACGATCAACACCCGGCGATGGTCCGCGCCGACCAGCAGTCGTGCCGTGTGCGGAATGACCAAGCCCACGAATCCGATTGCTCCGCAGATGGATACAAAACATCCGGTCATGGCGGCCGACAGCACGAACAGTGCCACCCGGAACCATCCGGCGTGCAGGCCCAGCGACGCACTCACCTCGTCACCCATGGCCAGGGCGTTGAGCTGGCGCGCCAGCCCCGCGACGCAGACGATTCCGATCACTGTCGCGGCGAGCGTCACCGGCACCTTGTCCCAGGACGATGCGCC
Source organism: Mycobacteroides chelonae (assembly GCA_014204435.1). Taxonomy (GTDB): domain Bacteria; phylum Actinomycetota; class Actinomycetes; order Mycobacteriales; family Mycobacteriaceae; genus Mycobacterium; species Mycobacterium chelonae_A. The sequence goes on along the minus strand of JACHLF010000010.1, from coordinate 51,714 downwards.
CAGGCTGCCGAGGAGCCAGAACATGACGCTGCGTGCTGCCTCGCCGTTGGGCGCCCAGAACACCAATACCGTTGTCACCGCGGACAAGCCGTATCCCACCGCGGTGCCTACCAACACCAGTCGCAGCGGTACCAAACCCTGCGGAGTGCGAGCGATTTGGTAGACGAGGGCCGTCGCGGCCAGGGCGCCGAGCGATGCGGACAGCGACAGTGCGTAGGTGCCGAGGGCGTCGAGCACGCCGTAGACCACCACGGCGGTCGCGCCGACGGAGGCTCCTGATGAGATACCGAGAACGTACGGATCGGCCAGCGCATTGCGGACCATCGCTTGGACGACCACACCCACCACGCTGAGCCCAGCGCCGACGAGGATGGCAAGGATCACCCGCGGCAGTCTGGACTCGACAACGATCCGGTAGTCGGCGGCTTCGGTGGCCGGCACCGTTCCGCCGGTTGCTCCCACCCAGAGGAAATGCAGGCAGTCGCGCCAGGGCACGTCGGCGGTGCCGAAGACGAGTGCGGTCACCGCCAGGAGGGCCAGCGCAGCCAGGCCCCCAAGGGTGGCGAGGACCACGGACCTTCCGTGCTGTGCTGCGGGCATCGACATTCCTGCGTCGTCGGGTCGGCGGCACGGGGTGTGGACACGCCTAACACGCACGCGTAATCCACCAGCTGGTCCCTCGGCGCCGGCGAAGACCGCACCGGGTGGTGCGGCCGCGTTGGCAGGTCTTCGGACTCGTGGACAGGAGGCCCTGGTCAGGCCTCACCTACCGGCGGCTGCTTCCCGGGCGAGCCCAGTGCTTATCGTGCCGCTGTCGTTTCCACTTACCGCTGCGGGGCAGTTCCGGATTCACACCGGATTCCCTCTTGCGATCTCCGCAAGCGCTCCCGGGCGCTCTCGGAGAAACCAATGCGAGGCCAAAACTATCACTTGAACGCGCAGCCCAGCCACGTCGACTAAGCTCAGCTCGTCCTTCGACAAGACGGGAACCTGGTGTGATTCCAGGACGGTCGCGCCACTGTGAGAGTCAGACCCCGCTGTCGACAAGAACAGATCGGGACGCGGTATCCCGTAAAGGAGCAACATGGCACACACGACGTCCGCCAGCCATCCGGTTGCGGTATCGATTCCCCAGGCTGCGCTGTGGTTGAGCATGACCACTCTCTTCGGGCTGCTTGCCTACTACTTCATCGGCATCGATCAGGGTGCGGTGTCGATCTTCGGCAGCGATATGCACGTTCACGAGTTCGTGCATGACGCGCGCCACCTGCTGGGTTTCCCCTGCCACTGAGCAGCCGGGACTAGCGAATCTCATGGAAAAGTCAATAATCCTGCGCGGCTTGGGCTTCGGCGCACTGGGTGGGCTGCTGTCTTTCATCTTCGGATGGATATTCGTCGAGCCCGTCATCAACAGGGCCATCGCCTACGAAGAGGGCAGAGGTGAGGCTCAGGCCGCACTCGACGAGGCGGCAGGTATCCATGCCCATCACGAGGGCGCGGAACTGTTCAGCCGTTTCGCGCAGGCCAACGCGGGGCTGGCCCTTGGTGTCGTCGGCTTCGGAATTGCGATGGGCGCACTGTTTGCGGTGGCCTACGTGGTGGCGATCGGACGGGTGGGAAATCTCAGTCCGCGCGCGCTCGCGCTGTCGGTCGCCGGTGCCCTGTTCCTGGTGCTGTACGTCGTGCCGTTCCTGAAGTTCCCTGCCAATCCGCCGACGGCGAGTGCCGACGGCACCATCAAGGAACGCACCGGGTACTTCGTGGTGATGATCGTGGTCGCCGCCGTTGCATTGGGGGTGGCGCTATGGGTGGGCCGGAAGCTCACCGAGCGAACAGATACTGCGGCGGCCACACTCGTGGCCGCCGCGGTGTTCGTCGTATTGGTCGGACTGGTCATGGCGGTCACGCCGGGGTTCGTCGAGGCACCCCAGCCGCTGCTCAACGCGGACGGGACGATCATCTACCCGGGGTTCCCGGCACATGACCTGTATCTGTTCCGGCTGTACTCGTTCACCACGCAGGCCGTCATGTGGCTGACCATCGGTATCGGGTTCGCCACGGTGATCGGACGCAAACCGGTCAATGCCGAGGCGACCGTCACCGGCTAGGTGCAAGTCATCGAGCGCCAGCGCTCATCCCAAGCTTGATGGTCTTCGCGCCAGCGCTCATCCCAAGCTTGATGGTCTTCGCGCCAGCGCTCATCCCAAGCTTGATGGTCTTCGCGCCAGCGCTCATCCCAACTTCTTGAAGACGCCCTTGGCCAGGCCGATCACCCAGCCGGCCGCGCCCGGACCGAACGCGCGGTCCCAGTTCAGTTGGAAGCTCACGACGTACGGCTGGCGGTTGTGGTCTTCGGCGTACCAGCTGAACGTCAGATCGCCGGGCAGATTGCCGCCCTTGGCGCCGATGTAGCGCCAGTTTTCGCTGTGCAGATCGATACCGGGTTCGGCGGACAGAATGTCGCGGACGGGGGCGGCCGGTCCGACGGCGACCTTTTGCAGTGCCGCGTGTACGCGGCAGATGTCCTCGGCGCTGCCGTACCACTCGATGCCGTACTTCGAAGCGGGCGTGGTGGTCCGGTCGGGGTCCAGCTTGTAATCGTGGGTATCTGCCTCGGCCAGCATTCGTCCGCGCTGCGCCGGTGTGGTGGCGTCCTTCCATTGCTGGCGGACATCGGGTATGCCCCAGCCGATGTTGAACAACTCATGCATGGTGGGGAACGGCGTCATCGATGCCGGGGCATGATGGCCGCCGTCCGCGAGGGCCTTTTCGATCGCGTGCCGTCCGAGGCGGTTGATCAGCATGTCGGTGCCCATGTTGTCGCTCACCGAGATCATCTTCTGGGCGGCGGTACGCACCGAGACCGTCGAGCCGGTCGGGAGTTTGTCCATGGAGCTGCCGAGCGCCTTGCCGCGATCGGTGACGGTCAACTGGTCATCCCATGTGAGGGTGCCCGCGTTGATCGCAGTACCGGTGGCCAACAGCACGTAGAGCTTGAAAACCGAAGCGAGCGGCATGGATTCGGAGGTGTTGGTGCCGGCGACCTGCTCGCATTGACCGTTGACGATCTTGGAGGCGCGGAAGGAGTACCGGCCACCGGATGCCGAGAGCGCAGTGTCGACATCGGACCAGTCGGCGATGGTCGGCGGCTGCTGATAGGGGACCAGCCTGTCGACGTCGCCCTTGTCGTTGGTGCGCAGACCGATGTCCACGTTGGCGCCGTAGGGAGCGATCAGGTGCACGGTGGAGCTGTTCGCGGCGAGGTCCACCGAGCTGACCTTGTACGGCCGGTCGACCCACAGCTTGGTCATGATCTCGGTGTAGTCGTCGACCTTGTTGGCGGCGGCCAACGTCGCCACACCTTGCTTGCCGATGGGCCAGTTCGAGTTCAGCATGTCGATCAGCTGTTGCGAACGCAGGCCCGGAGGCGTGCTGGTATCCACATCACCGTGCGATACCTGCCGCAGCTTGATGCCGCACCCAGACACGGCGACCGCGGCCACTGTGCACACCGAAACGGCGCGCGTCATGCGCGCGCGCAGCGAACTCCCGTTCACGCCTTGGCGGCGGCCCCGGTCACGTCGAGCACAACCTCGAACTCCAGCAAGTGCGCGCCCTTGGCCACAGGCTTGGCCTGCTGGCCGGCATGTGCTTCGATCGCCGGACCGGTGGCCCAGGCATGGAAGGCCTCTTCGGACTCCCATTGGGTGACCACGAAGTAGCGGTCTTCGCCCTTGACGGGGCGCAGCAGCTGAAAGCCCAGGAACCCGGGCTGGTTCTCGACTGCTCCGGCGCGGTGAGCGAACCGCTTCTCCAGCTCCGGACCTGCACCCTCGGGGATCTCGATTGCGTTGATCTTCACCACGGACATGGCTTCAGGCTACCCGGCAGCCGGCCCTACGTTGACAGGGCGATGATGAGAGACATGGACCCTGACCGCCTACGGAACGAAGGCGGTCTGTCGTCGGGTCCGCCGCTGGTGCTTGTGCACGGTCTGATGGGCCGTGGCAGCACATGGTCGCGGCAGCTTCCCTGGTTGCGTCAGCTGGGTCGGGTGTACACCTACGATGCGCCGTGGCATCGGGGGCGTGATGTCCTCGATTCCCAACCGATTTCGACGGAGCGGTATGTCCAGGCTCTGGCGAGTGCGATGGAAGGGCTGGACGAACCTGCGGTGCTCATCGGGCACTCCATGGGCGGGCTGCACTCGTGGTGTCTGGCAGCCGAGCATCCCGAGCTGGTGTCGGCCCTGGTAGTGGAGGATATGGCTCCCGATTTCGTCGGCGGAACCACCGGTCCGTGGGAACCGTGGTTGTATTCGTGGCCCGAGGTGTTCACTTCGGCCGACGATCTCATTGGTAGGTTCGGACCCGTTGCGGGACAGTACTTCTTGGAGGCATTCGAGCGAGTTCCCGGTGGATGGCGCCTGCACGGCCCTATCGACAAATGGATCGACACCGCCGCAGAATGGGGAGTCCGCGAATTCTGGGATCAATGGCGTGCCGTGCGTTGCCCGTCGTTACTTCTGGAGGCGTCCGTCACCGTGGCGCCGACGGGCCAGATGCGCAAGATGGCCGAGATGGGTTGGAAGACAACCTATCTCCAGGTTGAAGGGGCCGGTCACCTGATTCACGACGACGCCCCGGAACGGTATCGATCCGCGGTTTCGGAGTTCATCGGCTCGATCGTCGGATAGTGCCGCGAGCGGATGGCGTCCAGCTCGTGTAGCTGGCGCTCCAGGTCTCGATCATCGGCGAAGGTTCCGCCCAACGGCGCGGCGACCCGGAACTGGTCCAGGTGAATCCGGAAGGTTTCGTGCCGGCGGGCGATCCAACTCAGTGCCATTGCCAGGGCGAAGGGGGTCAACAGGACCAGGGTGGCGGCGAGGGTGGCCATGGCAAGAATTATTTCCTGATAAATACCAGGCCAACAGTGGCGGAATTGACTCCCTTCGATAATATTCAGCCATGCTGCGTACGGTCGCGGCCCTGGTACTCGATCGGGTCGCCGTTTTCGAGTTCGGGGTCATCTGTGAGGTCTTTGGCCTGGACCGCACCCGCGATGGCGTTCCCAACTTCGACTTCCGGGTCTGTGGAGTGGAGGCCGGAGTGCCGCTGCGGACCACGGTCGGAGCGGAATTGGTCCCCAGTAGGGGCCTGGACGGACTGGCGGATGCCGACGTGGTGGCTCTTCCCGCGCGACCGTGTGGCCACGGCTACCCGCCGGAGGCGCTGGAAGCGGTACGGGCCGCGTGGGAACGTGGGGCCACGGTGCTCACCGTCTGTTCGGGAGTCTTCATCGCGGGCGCCGCAGGGCTGCTCGATGGCCGCCGCTGCACCACGCACTGGATGTACACCGACGAGCTGGCGCGCAGATATCCGACCGCCACGGTGGATCGCGACGTGCTGTTCGTCGACGACGGTGATCTCATCACCAGCGCAGGTACCGCGGCGGGAATCGATGCCTGCCTGCATCTGGTGCGCCGCGAATTGGGTAGTGAGATCACCAACAAGATCGCGCGGCGCATGGTGGTGCCCCCGCAGCGTGCCGGTGGTCAGCGTCAATTCATCCCGCAACCAGTGCCCGATGTGGACACCAATGGCTTTGGCGGACTGTTCGATTGGTTGGTCGAGAATATCGATCAGACCCATACTGTGGCGGATCTAGCTGAGCGTGTGCATATGTCGACCCGTACGTTCGCGCGCAAGTTCAGCGATCAGACCGGGGTGACGCCTATGCGCTGGATCATCGACCAGCGGGTGCTCCTGGCCCGGCGCCTGCTGGAGGAGACGGATCTGGACATCGACAGCGTGGCGGCGCGCAGCGGTTTCGGGACGGCGATCTTGTTGCGCCACCACTTCCGGCGCGGTGTCGGGATAACGCCCACCGACTATCGCAAGACCTTCGCGATGTCGGCGGGTTAGCAGCCCTCGCCGGCCAAGGCGAAACGACCGTCCGCCGTCTGCTCCACCAGTCCGTCGACCAACAGCGAATCCAGCGCACGGTCGCGCTGCGCGACATCGGAGAGCCATACCACCTCGAGTTGCGCCCGCGTCACCGGAATATTGCTGTCGCGCAACACGTCCAAGAGTCGGCCGCGCACCTGGCGATCGGTACCGGCATACTTCTGAACCGGCCGTGCCGGTGCATCCAACTCGGGTCGCCCCGCCTCGTGCCACGCGCAGGAGCTCAGCGGACAGATCGGGCATTGTGGCGCCCGGGCGGTGCACACCAGCGCGCCCAGCTCCATGAGTGCTGCCGAGAACCGGGCGCCGTTCTCCACCGGCAGCAGCGCCTCCGCGTCTCGCAGATCCCGCGCCGATGGTGCCGAGTCGGCGACGCCATGCACCACTCGGACGATTACCCGGCGAACATTGGTGTCCACGACGGGAACTCGCTGTCCATATCCGAAACAGGCGATGGCGCGCGCCGTGTACGTGCCGACGCCAGGCAGTGTCAAGAGTGTCTCCACGTCGTCGGGTACCTGGTCGCCGTACTCGCGCGCCAACACCGTCGCGCACTCATGTAATCGCATGGCACGGCGCGGATAGCCAAGCTTCCCCCACGCGCGTAGTATTTCTGCCACAGAGGTTTTCGCCATCGCCGACGGGACCGGCCAGCGGGCCACCCACTCATGCCACACCGGCTCCACCCGGGACACCGGGGTCTGCTGAAGCATCACCTCGCTGATGAGGATGTGCCAGGGTGTCGCCTCGGGGTGGCGCCACGGCAGATCCCTTTCGGCGACGTCGAACCAGCTCAACAGTTCGTTAGGGCACAATGACCGGTATGTCGTCTGATCCGAAGTCCGCCTGGAAGGCACTCAAAGAGGGTAACCAGCGTTTTGTCGGTGGTTCTCCGCAGCATCCAAGTCAAAGCATTGCCCGGCGCGCTGAGCTGGCCAATGGTCAGAACCCCGATGTGCTGCTGTTCGGGTGCTCGGATTCGCGGGTGGCTGCCGAGATTATCTTCGACCAGGGCCTGGGCGACATGTTCATCGTCCGCACCGCTGGTCAGGTGATCGACTCCGCGGTGCTCGGTTCCATCGAATACGCGGTGGCGGTCTTGGGCGTGCCACTGATCGCGATCCTGGGCCACGACTCCTGCGGTGCTGTCGGCGCCACGGTATCGGCGCTGGATACCGGAGAGGTGCCCGGCGGGTACATCCGGGATCTGGTGGTGCGGGTGATGCCCTCCATCCTGAGCGGCCGTAAGGATGGTTTGTCGCGGATCGACGAGTTCGAGGCTCGTCACGTCGAGGAGACCGGCACGAAGCTGTTGCAGCGGTCTCAGGTGGTGGCCGACGCGGTCAAGTCCAAGAAGCTGGCGATCGTCTATTTGACCTACAAACTCGCCGACGGGCGGGTCGTTCTGCACGGCCACGTCGGCGATATCGGCGAGCAATAACCACAAATCCCCAGTTCAGGCGCGTTCGGCAAACATCACATGGCGTCTCGGTGGCTGTGATGGGAGAATTAGACCGAATGCAGATTTCTCTGGGGGAGGGATGGGTAGTTCAGTGTGTAGGTTGCTGCCACGTGGGGGTGGCGACAGATGAGCCGCGACAGTGGTCGCAGGCGGCCAAAGCACGCACTACCCAAATCGAATAACCACTGGTCAGTAAGCAAAATTGCTGCCGGTCGGGCCATCTTCGCATTGCTGGCCTGCGGGAGTTTGGTGGTAACCGGTGCCGGTTGGCAGGTGTTCTACAAGGCCTTCAGTCATGTCCCCACATCCGGAGCCGAGGCCGAGGGCGGCAAGTCGAGCGACGGCTCCATGAACATGCTGCTGATCGGTCTGGACTCGCGGAAGGATCAGGACGGAAACGACCTGCCGAAGGCGGTCCTGAGCCAGCTGCACGCGGGTGATTCAGATGCCGGTGGTTACAACACCAACACCCTGATCTTGGTGCACGTCGGTGCGGACAACAAGGTCACCGCGTTCTCGATCCCCCGTGACGACTGGGTTCCGGCGGAGAACATCCCCGGCTATAAGCACATCAAGATCAAGGAAGCCTATGGCCTGACCAAGGCCAACGAGGCGGACAAGCTCGTCAACGAGGGCATCACCGATCAGGCGACTTTGGAGCAGCAGAGCCGCGAAGCCGGCCGCCGCGCCACCCTCAACGCCGTCCACAGGCTCACCGGGCAGCCGATCGACTACTTCGCCGAGGTCAATCTGGTCGGCTTCTACGATCTGGCCTCCGAACTCGGAGGGGTCACCGTCTGCCTGAACAATGCCGTCTACGACAGCTACTCCGGGGCGAACTTCCAGGCCGGAGAACAAACCCTGAACGCTTCGCAGGCGCTGGCTTTCGTGCGCCAACGTCACGGCCTGGAAAACGGCGACCTCGACCGTACGCACCGCCAGCAGGCGTTCCTTATCTCGGTGATGCAGCAGCTACGCAGCGCGGGGACGCTCACCGACATCACCAAGTTGAATGGTCTGATGAACGTCGTTCACAAGGACATCGTGTTGTCCAAGGGCTGGACCGAGAAGCAGTTCCAGCGTCTTGGGCAGATCGCCGACGGCAATGTGAACTTCCAGACGCTGCCGGTGGTGCGGTACGACAACATCAACGGCGCGGACGTCAACATCGTTGATCCCGTCGCGATCCGGGCCAAGGTGGCCGCTGCCTTCAAGGGTGAGGACTCGTCGCCTGCATCCACTCCGGCGACGTCCACCAGCACTGTCGACGTAGTGAACGCCACCTCGACTTCCGGTCTGGCATCGACAATTTCGTCGGCTCTGGTGAGTCGCGGCTATACCAAGGGTGAGGTACGCGATCCGCTGAGTGGCGAATCGACCAGCACCATCATCGATTACGGTGCAGGCGCCGATGCGGACGCCAAGGTCATGTCCACGATGCTGGGTATCGACGCGCAGCCCAGCGCGGATCCAATGTTGGCGCCCGGGCGGATTCGCGTCATGTTGGGCGACGGGTACTCCGCGCCGAGCGATGTGTTGAGCACCGAAGACAGCGGCACCGTGAGTTCGGCGTCGAGCTCGTCGACCTCGGGATCCTCCGGCGACTACGCGCCGCCGGATTCGGGCAAGCCGGTGGTCGGTAGCAGCGGTGTGCCCTGCGTGAACTAGGGCTTTCGCGCGCCCGACGGACCCTCGACTGGCGCCTCAAATGGCCCCCAAATAGCACTGTGAAGTCTGCATAGCTCGCCGACACGCCGGGCGAGGTCGACGATCCCATGGTGACCTGCGCTTACCGTTGAATCGTGATTGACATGCATCCTTCAGGCCCGCTGCCTTCCGAGATTTACTGGCGGCGCCGCGCCCTCGCGATCGGCGTGGTGGTGGTGGCCGCCATCGTCGCGGCCGTGATCTTCGCGCTGGTCGGCGGCAGTGCCGGAGCCGACACGAAGGCTGCCGAGAAGCCCGCCGAATCCGCCCCCGCAGGCAAGCCGGTCATCTTGCCGCCCAACGAGATCAACAAGCCGGCTGATAAGCCCGCGCAAGCTCCGGTGCACGACGGGCCGCCCATCGCCAAGCCCGAGCTGGTGCCTCCGGTGGCGTTGAACCCCGGAGACGACTGCCCGGACGCGACACTCGCGGTGAAGGCCTCCACGGACAAGCCCAGCTATCTGGCCGGTGATCAGCCCAAGTTCACCATGGTGGTCACGAATATCGGCCTGGTGCAATGCAAGCGGGACGTGGGCGCCGCGGTGCTCGCTGCGTCTGTCTTCAGCGTGGACAACAAGCGGATCTGGGCCAACCTGGACTGCGCCCCGTCACAGGAGTCGTCGATCAAGAGCTTCAACCCCGGCGAGCAGGTGACCACCGAGGTCACCTGGACCGGAATGGGTTCCGCGCCCAACTGCCCGCTGCCGCGTCCGGCCATCGGCCCGGGAACCTATTCGTTGGTGGTGCAGCTGGGTGATCTGCGCAGTGCGCCAGTGCCATTCATCATCGGCGAGAAGCCTGCCGATGCGCCGCCGCCTGTGGCGCCGCCTGCCTAGCCGGTCTGTTCGGTAAGCGTTGACTCGGCCAGCCGGGACAGACCCTCCCGGATGTGCCGAGCCCACATCGCGCCGATGCCCTCCACCGATTGCAGGTCTGTCGCGCTGGCGGCCAGCAGTCCCTGTAGTGACCCGAAGGCCCTGACCAGTCTGTCGATGTGTGCGAACTGGAGCCGGGGGATCTGTGTCATGGCCCGGTAGCCACGCGAACTCATCGCGGTGTCCTGTGCCTCCACGGTGGACGGGTATCCGAACGTCCGCGAGAGCACCGTCAGGTCCAGCAGATCGGTGTCGGAGAGCGCGTCCAGATCCTCCAGTGTCGATGCGATCTGTGACTGCGACGGTGGCTCGGGGTTGGCGTGATAGTCCCGGACCAGCAGCTCGCGTTCGGTGTCGTTATCGCCGACCAGCTCACCGATCTGCAGTTTGAGCTGTCGTCCGTCGGTACCGAGCTCGATGACGTCCAGTTCGATGTCCTGGCTGATCCGGCGCACGAGTTCGAGGCGCTGGGCCACGGTCATGACATCGCGCAGGGTCACAAAGTCCTCGATCTCCGCGGTGGACAACGACGAGGTCACCTCGTCCAGGCGGGTCTTGTAGCGCTCCAGCGTGGACACCGCCTGATTGACGCGGGACATGACGGTCGCCGAGTCCATGACCACGTGACGGACACCCGCGGTGTAGACACTCACGATGTTCATCGAATGGCTCACCGAAACAACGGGGTAATCCGTCTGGATGGCGGTGCGCTCCGCGGAGCGATGCCGGGTGCCGGACTCGTCGGTCGGAATGGACGAGTCGGGAACCAGTTGCACATTGGCGCGCACGATGCGCGCTCCGTCGGTGGACAGCACCACGGCCCCATCCATCTTCGACAGCTCGCGAAGCCGGGTGGGGGCGAATGCGACATCCAATGAGAAGCCGCCGTCACAGATGCTCTCGACCTTGTCGTCGTAGCCGAGGACGATCAAGGCCCCGGTACGACCACGGAGTATGCGTTCCAGCCCGTCCCGCAGGGGTGTGCCCGGCGCCAATCGGGCCAGGGTCTCCCGCATTCGTGCGTTGGCTTCCGCGTTGTCCATCGCGCCCCTTCCTCTCCAGGCTCGGTTCGCCGCAGTTAGATTACGTGGTCATGTCGACGTGGACGTTGCCCGAGGGGCTAGAGCCGGTTAGCCGTGGCCCCAAAGCCCCCGCTGCGGGCCTGGAATTGAATCCGGGTTGGCCGCGCAGGTTCAGTTATCCGGGAGCCGATGAGGACCTTTGGGGGACGCGGTTCTTTGCCGGTGATGGTGCCAGCGTGACGGGTCGATTCGAGGTGCTCCCGGAGCTTGAGGGCGGACCGGGTGTCATCCACGGTGGGGTGATGGCCGCTATTTTCGACGAGCTCCAGGGCGTCTTGGGCATCGTCACTCAATTGATTGCTGTGACAGCGCATCTGGAGGTCGATTACCGCAAGCCGATCCCCGTCGGAGCGACGGTAGAGCTGGCCTCGTCGGTGGAGGGCCGCACCGGGCGAAAGCTTTATACCACGGCGAGTGCACGGATCGATGGCGACCTGGTGGCCAGTTCGCAGGGCATTTTCGTGATCATCGATCCCGTCGCGCACTATGGCGAGGGTGCCTCGCGGACGCTGGGCATCAGTCCGTAAGTCGTTGTGCCAGACGTAGGTTCGGGCGGGCCTCGGGCTCGGCTCGGCGGGCTTCGGACAGCACCTGCAGGGCCCTGCCCACATTCGGGCAACGCAGCAAGTGCATGTCGGCGGGGTGTAGGTCGTCGCCCTCGGGTGGAATCACTGCGTGGGTGTACCCGAGGCGCGCGGCCTCGGCGATGCGCTTGCCCACTGCGGCGGTGCGGCGGATGTCGCCGGCCAGTCCTACCTCGCCGATGAACACCATGTTGGCGGGCAGCGCTATGTCTGTGTAGGCGGATGCCACCGCCATCAGGATGGCCAAGTCCGCCGACGGGTCGGTCATCCGCATGCCACCGACGGTAGCCATGTAGATATCGTTGTTGCCCAGTGGAATTCGTCCGTGCCGCTCTAGCACGGCGGTGACCATGGCCGAGCGTGCGTGATCGAGCCCGCTGACGGCGCGCCGCGGTGAGGGGTTGGTCGAAGTGGTGACCAGTGACTGGACCTCGCCGAGCAGCGGGCGCTTACCGTCGAGGGTGACTGTCACCGCGGTCCCGGGTGCGGCTTTGTCGCGATGCTCGAGGAACAGTCCAGACGGGTCGGAGACACACTCGATTCCCTTGTCGCGCAACTGGAAACACCCGACCTCATCTGCGGCGCCGAAGCGATTCTTGATACCGCGCACCATTCGTAGTGCCGAATGCTTGTCGCCCTCGAAATGCAACACCACATCAACCAGGTGTTCCAGCGATCGCGGCCCCGCGATTGCGCCGTCCTTGGTGACATGCCCGACCAACACCATCGCCACCCCCGACGACTTGGCCGCCATGGTCAGTGCCGTCGTCACCGCCCGCACCTGAGTGACACCGCCGGTCACGCCGTCGGCGTCGGTTGTGGACATGGTCTGCACCGAATCGATAATCGCCAGTGTGGGTTTGACGGCTTCGATGTGCCCGAGCACGCTATGCAGATCCGACTCCGAGGCAAGGTACACCTCGTCGTGAACACATCCGGTGCGTTCGGCCCGCAGCCGAACCTGTGCGGCGGACTCCTCGCCGCTGATGTAGAGGGCTCGTCCACCCGAGGCGGCCCACTGGTGGACCACCTTCAGCAGCAGCGTCGACTTCCCGACTCCTGGCTCGCCGGCGAGCAGGTTTACCGAACCGGGGATCACGCCGCCGCCGAGCACTCGGTCGAGCTCGGATACACCCGTGGGCTGGTGCTTGGTGGCGTCGGTCGCAATGCTGGTGATGGGTACCGCCGCCGATGCGGGAGCAACCGCTCGAACCGCGCCGAGGCCGCCGATGGAGGACAGCACCGCCGTTTCGCCCACACTGCCCCAGGTGCCGCAATCGGGGCAGCGGCCCACCCATTTGGCGGTGGTGTGCTGGCATTCCGAACAGCGATACTGCGCGCGGGGTTTGGCCACACCGCGACGTTAGCCGTCGGGTGTGACAAAATCAGACAATCGGGCCGGGGTGCCCTAGTCGGGTGACAGCGGGACGATGCGGTCCTGACAGTTCACAGTTTTCTCGCCGTCGTTGGACAGAACCGTCTGCCCGTCCACCAGAATCCGGCAGTAGATGTGCCCCGAGCTCCAGATCGCCGTCACCTGCTTGATGGTGTCCTTGTAGGGCCACGCCACGGTGACCGACCACGGCAACTTGACGTCATTGACGGCCTGCGGCGTCCCGGAATGGTCGCCGTAACTGATGGTGCCTGCTTGTGGTGTCTTTCCCGCAGCCCAGACCAGGTAGGTCACCTTGGGGGGCGCGGCCTGTGCCGTTCCGGGAAGGAGCAGGCCGATGGCCGCCGTTGCCGCCGTGGCCGCTGCCGACGTTCGCTTCACGGTGTCCTCCTGGTTCGGGCTTTGCGCCGGAAGCTATCACGCAGGCATCGGCAAAGGGGGGGGAATGGTCACACCGTCGGCGTCACTGAGCCCGACTGCAGGGGTCACCGTCCACCTTGGTCAAGATGCCGACGACGATGGAACCGGAGTTGTCGCGCTGGCAGTGTTCGCGAGGCAGGCCGTCGGTGGCGTAGCTGCAGGTGGCCAGTTCTACACGATCGTCCTGGTCGACCACCTGCCCGTCGATGAGGATCTCGCAGAAGATGTGCGGGCCGTCGCCGGTGTGGTATCCGGCGACGTTGATGAGGGGATGCTTGGTGTCGTCGGTCCAGGTGATGTCCTTGCCCCACGGCAACTGCGGATTCATCGCACCGCGGCGGGCGCCATGGGCATCGTTGTAGCCGATGGTTGCCGCGACGAGAGGTCCGTACTCGGCCCACACCCGGTAGGTGACCGTGTGAGGCGCCGCATACGCGGGCGGTGCGGTGAGTACCGCGCCCATCATCACCACCGCCGCTGCGCAGGTGAAGAGCTTTTTCATGGGCGCAAGCTAGCACGAAAAAAGCGAGGGCCCGGTACGGCAGATCGCCGACCCGGGCCCTCGCTACGAGACGGTGTTAGTGTTCGCCACCCTCATGGCCGCCACCGTTCTCGGTGTGCTGGCGCGGTGCGCTCGGACCGGCGTCGATGGGCACTGTGACGGTGACCTCTCCGGCCTTCTCGAACGTGAAGGTGAATCGGTAGGTCAGGCCGTCCGCCAGATCCTCGGTCAGCTGCAGTTGGGCCTTGCCGTGCGTGATGGCCGGGTCAGAAGAGGCCTGCGCCTTGGCTTCGGGGGCCTTGGTCTCGGGTGGCACAGGAACCGCGGTCTCGGTGGCAACCTCGGGAGCTTTGGCTTCGGCGGCGGGCTCCTGGCCCTCTGCGGCACCGACGAAGAGACGTCCGGTGGCGGGGATCTCGGTGTCTCCGCTGAGCGTCACCTTGCCGATGTCGTCGGGGGAGGTGATGGCGGTGAGCTTGTCGTTGACATCGGCGGATTCATTCGTGATGACCAGAACCAGCTCGGCTTTCTGGCCGGCGCGCTGCTTCACCGGGTCAGAGCTGCCGACCAGGTGCACGTTGCGCAGCGCGAGCTTGCCGAGGTTGGCGCTGCCGCCGTTGATCGCCGACGACTGGTTCGCGGTCTGCGAGATCTGTCCGGCACCGCAGCCGGTCAGGGCAGTCGCGAGAACAGCGGCGCCAAGAAATGCGGTAGCGCGAGCGGTGCTGCGCTGGGACCGAGTGCGAAACACAGGCATCTCCCTGATTCGAAAGCGGCTCCGGACGTGTCCGAAATCCACCTGCGGCCGATATCTCCTATAGACAGTAGTAGGTGCCTTGTGCGGACGAAAACAGCGGGGCACTCGCGTCGTTGTCGGGATGATCCACGTGTGCGAAGGCCATCCGGATCCGGTGTCCCAGTTCGCCGCCTAGGAACCGATGTGACCTGGATTACCGCTTGTGAGGGCTGGTTTATGGCCGCGCGGGCGAGGCCTCTACGGGGTGCTGGATGCACGAAAACGTCACCCTGTCAACCCCGAGGGTTCACCTGCAATGCCCCTGACCTGCACCGTTGGTGGGCAGGTCGAGATACGCCGTGCTAGAATTGGGTATCGAAAGGGGCACGAAACAAGATGATATTTAAGGTCGGCGACACCGTTGTCTATCCACATCACGGTGCAGCGCTCATCGAGGCGATCGAGACCCGAACCATCAAAGGCGAGCAGAAAGAGTATCTCGTCCTGAAGGTTGCCCAGGGAGACCTCACGGTTCGTGTGCCTGCAGAAAATGCCGAATACGTCGGTGTCCGTGACGTGGTGGGCCGTGAAGGCCTGGACACGGTCTTCCAGGTACTGCGGGCGCCGCACACCGAAGAGCCGACCAACTGGTCCCGTCGATTCAAGGCCAACCAGGAGAAGCTGGCTTCCGGTGACGTGAAGAAGGTCGCCGAGGTCGTTCGCGATCTGTGGCGTCGTGAGCAGGAGCGCGGCCTGTCCGCCGGCGAGAAGCGCATGCTGGCCAAGGCTCGTCAGATCTTGGTGGGTGAGCTCGCGCTTGCCGAGAACACCAACGCTGCCAAGGCCGACACCATCCTTGACGAGGTGCTCGCAGCTGCCTCCTAGGACGGCGGCGATAGTTCCGGCCGCCGGTCTTGGTGTGCGGCTGGGTGCAAATGTTCCGAAAGCCTTCGTGACCGTCGGTGGCCGGACAATGCTTGAACGCTGTGTCGACGGCCTGCTCTTGTCGGGGGCCGTTGACGAAGTGGTCGTCGTAGTCGGCGCTGACCAGCTCGAGAGGGCCGCATCCCTGGTAGGTGCCGCGGCCACCGTTGTGCAGGGCGGCGCAGAGCGCACCGATTCGGTGCGAGCCGGTCTGGCCGCCGTCGATGGGGCCGACTGGATCTTGGTTCACGATGCCGCCCGTCCGTTGACTCCTCCGGACATGATCGCTCGCATCGTCGCGGAACTTCGCGAAGGGCGCAGGGCGGTCATCCCGGCTATCGCGGTAATCGACACCATCAAGTCGATCAACGCGCAAGGCGATGTGAGTGCTACGCCCGATCGCGCCAGTCTGCGTGCCGTGCAGACACCTCAAGGTTTTGCCGCAGACGTGCTCAGGCGTGCGTATGCGGCCGCCGGAGACGTCGCCACCGACGATGCTGTTCTTGTCGAACAGATGGGTGAGGGTGTTCATGTGGTGGAGGGCGACCGGCTGGCCTTCAAGATCACCACGGCACTGGATATGACGCTCGCCGAGGCGATTCTGAGCACCAGGAAGGGTGACCCATGAGTGCATCGCCCCGAGTGGGCATCGGAACCGATGTGCACCCCATCCAGCAGGGCAAGCCCTGCTGGCTGCTCGGGCTGCTCTTTCCCGACGAGAACGGATGCGAAGGGCACTCGGACGGCGATGTCGCTGCCCACGCGCTGTGTGACGCGCTGCTTTCAGCCGCCGGGCTCGGCGATGTGGGGGCGGTGTTCGGCACAGGCAAGCCCGAATGGACGAATGTCAGCGGCGCAAAGATGCTGACGCACGTGCGGGAGCTGCTGCACGACAACGGTTTCCAGATCGGCAATGCTGCGGTGCAGGTGATCGGTAACCGGCCGAAGGTCGGTCCGCGCCGGGCCGAGGCCCAGCAGCTGTTGTCGGGCCTTGTCGGGGCGCCGGTGTCGGTGTCGGCGACGACGACCGACGGGTTGGGCCTGACCGGACGAGGCGAGGGGTTGGCCGCGGTGGCAACGGCGCTCGTCACAGCGCTGTAAGCTCGCTGGTCGTGACCGGTCACGCTCCGCTTCGGCTTTACGACACCCGTGTGGGTGCCGTGCGTGACTTCGTGCCGTTGCAGCCCGGGTCCGTATCCATCTACTTGTGCGGGGCAACCGTGCAGGGTCTGCCCCATATCGGGCATGTGCGCAGCGGTGTGGCTTTCGACGTATTGCGCCGCTGGCTCAGTGCCCGCGCCTATGACGTCCTGTTCGTCCGGAACGTCACCGATATCGACGACAAGATCCTCAACAAGGCCGCCGACGCGGGCCGGCCCTGGTGGGAATGGGCAGCCACGTATGAGCGCGCCTTCGACCAGGCCTACGACGCCCTCGGGGTGCTGCCGCCTTCGGTTTCCCCACGCGCGACGGGTCACATCACCCAAATGATCGAGCTGATCGAACGGCTCATCGACACCGGACATGCCTACGCCAGCGGCGGCGACGTCTACTTCGATGTGTTGAGCTACCCCGAGTACGGGCAGCTGTCCGGGCACAAGATCGATGACGTGCATCAAGGCGAGGGTGTGGCCACCGGCAAGCGCGATCCGCGCGATTTCACCCTATGGAAGGGCGCTAAGCCAGGCGAACCGTCGTGGCCCACTCCGTGGGGACCGGGACGTCCGGGTTGGCACACAGAATGCGTTGCGATGTGCGAGGCATATCTGGGGCCGGAGTTCGATATCCACGCCGGCGGAATGGATCTTGTCTTTCCGCATCACGAAAACGAGATCGCGCAGGGCCGTGCAGCCGGTGACGGCTTCGCCAGGTATTGGCTGCACAACGGCTGGGTCACCATGGGTGGCGAGAAGATGAGCAAGTCGCTGGGCAACGTGTTGTCCATTCCGGCTGTGCTGCAACGTGTCCGGGCCGTCGAGCTGCGCTACTACCTCGGCAGCGCGCACTACCGCTCGATGCTCGAATACTCCGAGACCGCGCTCGCCGATGCGGTCAAGGCGTACTGCGGCATCGAAGACTTCCTGCACCGGGTGCGTGTCCGGGTCGGCGAGGTGCCGATGGGCACTTGGACTCCCGCATTCGCGGCTGCGCTCGATGACGACCTGTCGGTACCCATCGCGCTCGCCGAGGTGCATTCGACGCGGGCCAACGGCAATCGGGCGCTGGATGCCGGCGACCACGAGGCAGCGCTTTCGGCGGCCTCGAGTATTCGCGCCATGATGTCGATTCTCGGATGCGATCCGCTCAACGAGCGCTGGGAAACGCGCGACGAGACATCGGCCGCTCTGAACGCCGTCGACGTCTTGGTGACCGCGGAGCTGCAGCGGCGCGAAACGGCACGGACAGAAAAGAACTGGGCATTGGCCGACGAGATCAGGGACCGGCTCAAACGGGCAGGTCTGGAGATCACCGATACCGCAGACGGCCCACAATGGACCCTTACTAGTAGCGACGAAGAGCAGTAGCAATGGCAGGTAATTCTCAGCGCCGAGGCGCGGTACGCAAGCCCGGTACCAAGAAGGGCCCCACCGTCGGTTCCGGCGGTGTGCGCCGCCGCGGCCTGGAGGGCAAGGGCGCGACACCTCCGGCGGAGCAGCGGACCAAGCATCCGGCGGCCAAACGTGCCGCTGTCCAACGAAAGGTCGCCGACGCCAAGCAGCGTCGCCTCACGCAGGGCGACGAATCCGAGATGGTGTTGGGCCGCAATCCGGTGCTGGAATGCTTGCGTACCGGCGTGCCGGCGACCGCGCTGTACGTGGCTGTCGGCGCCGATAACGACGAGCGGCTGACCGAGTCGGTGTCGTTGGCTGCCGATGCCGGGATCGCGATTCTGGAGGTGCCGCGCCCCGATCTGGACCGCATGAGCACCAACGGATTGCATCAGGGTCTGGCGCTGCAGGTTCCGCCGTACAAGTACGCGCATCCCGATGATCTGCTGGCCCGCGCCCGCGCAGAGGCGCAGCCCGCGCTGCTGGTCGCACTGGACAACATCTCCGATCCGCGCAATTTGGGTGCCATCGTGCGTTCCGTGGCCGCCTTCGGTGGGCATGGCGTCGTCATCCCGCAGCGGCGCAGCGCGTCGGTGACCGCGGTCGCGTGGCGCACCAGCGCGGGTGCGGCGGCGCGCCTTCCTGTCGCGCGCGCCACGAATCTGACGCGCACCCTGAAGGATTGGCAGGACAAGGGCCTGACGATTGTCGGCCTCGATGCCGGTGGCGACACCGAGCTCGATGATCTGGACGGCGCGGGCGATATCGCCGTGGTCGTCGGTTCGGAAGGCAAGGGACTGTCTCAACTGGTCCGCAAGACCTGCGACGCCGTGGTCTCTATCCCGATGGCCGGGCCGGTGGAATCGTTGAACGCCTCGGTGGCGGCGGGTGTTGTGCTCGCGGACATCGCTCGCCAGCGCCGCTAGTCCTCCCAGTTCCCCGGGCCGAGATGACATTCATGTAGGTGTCTTCTCGTGTTCTCTCGCATGGATGTCATCTCGGGCACAATGTGCAGCCATGAAGCGCCGTGTTCTCGTTCTCGCCGCCATTGTGGCCCTGGCATCCTGTGGCAATAAGGAAGCAACATCCTTCGACCTGCAGGCGCATCGGGGTGGACGTGGTGAAACCACCGAGGAATCCTTGCGTGCCTTCACCAAGGCTCTTGAGCTCGGGGTAAGCACACTCGAACTCGACATCGTCATCTCCAAGGATCGCAAACCGATGGTCTGGCACGACCCGGTGATCGAACCCGCGAAGTGTTCCGACACCGGACCGGTGACACCCGGTGACCCGCAGTTTCCTTACGTAGGAAAGCTGGTGAAGGACCTGACTTCCGAGCAGCTGCACACCCTGGACTGTGGCAAGCTGCTCAATGACTTCCCTCAGGCAGAGGTGGTCACGAATGACAAGATCGCGCTGCTGTTAGATGTTTTCGCTCTCGCCGACTCCTACCACGCTGGCGTGCGGTACAACATCGAGACCAAGGTGGAGGCAGCCGAGCCGCAGAAGTCCGCGGAGCCGCAGGTGTTCGTCGACATCATCCTGGATGCGGTCCGGGCGGCGGGCAAGACCGACAAGGTGGAAATCCAGAGCTTCGATTGGCGCACGTTGCCGATGACCAAGCGGGCCGAACCCGGCATCCCGCTAGTGGCACTCTGGGACGAAACCACTTGGTACCCAGGCTCTCCGTGGTTGGGCGGCGTGGACCCTGCCGTCGTCAAGGATCCGATCGACGGGGCCAAGCAGATAGGTGCCACCATCTTGTCGCCCGGATACACGGTGCCCTATGGAGGCAAGGTGGGCGATCCGGGTTTCGCGTTGATTGCCGACAAGAAGTTCAATGACAAGGCCCACTCTTTGGGGCTCAAGGTCATTCCCTGGACCATCAATGACGCCGAGACCATGAAGGCCCAGATCGACGCCGGTGCTGACGGGATAATCAGCGACTACCCGACCACGCTACGGAAGGTCATGGCAGACAAGGGCCTGCCGCTGCCGACCGCCTATCACCGCTAGATGAACGGGGCCAGCTCGATTCCGTGGGCAAGCAGTGCCGTGCGCACAGCTTGGGCGATCGTCACCGCTCCCGGTGAATCGCCGTGCACGCATATCGATTCAGCCGTGCGGCTGAGAGCGGAAACACGCGCTGCCACCGCAGCGGGGTCATGCAACACCGCCCCCGGTTCGCTGCGTGGCACCAGGGTGCCGTCGTCGCGATAGGCGCGGTCCGCGAAGGCCTCGGTGACCACCCGCAGCCCGAATTCGCGTGCGCGGTCACCGAATGCACTCTGCGGCAGCGTCAGCACCGGGTAATCGGCGTTGACATCCCGCACCGCGCGCGCGACTGCGTCAGCCTGCGCTTCGTGGTGCACGATGCTGTGATATAGCGCCCCATGCGGTTTCACATAGGTCACCGACGATCCGACGGTGCGAGCCAGCGCATCGAGCGCACCGATCTGATACACGACGTCGGCATATAGGTCGTCCGCGGCGATGTCGATGAACCGGCGCCCGAATCCCGCGAGATCGCGATAGCCCACCTGGGCGCCGATGCGGATACCGCGCGCCGCAGCGGCGCGGCAGGTGCGATGCAGTGTCGCGGGGTCGCCCGCGTGGAAACCGCAGGCGAGGTTGGCGCTGGTGACCACGTCGAGCATGGCTTCGTCGTCGCCCAGGCGCCAAGCGCCGAAACCCTCACCCAGGTCGGCGTTCAGGTCGATACTGGTCATGGTTGATGTTCTTCGCGCAAGCGGCTCATCACCCTGCGAGCCTAGCTCGCTCAAGCGTGCCGATACCGTCCGATGACGCGGCAGAGTAGATAGATCGCAACGGCGATCATGGTGACGAACACCGAGATCGGCACTCCCGGCGCCAGCGACAGCACGATGCCGCCGACCGCGGCGACCTCGGCGAAGATGATCGACAAGCCGATGGCGAGTGCGGGGGACGAGGTGATCCGCGCTGCGGCCGCCGCCGGAGTGATGAGCAGCGACATCACCAGCAGTGCTCCGACGATCTGCACACCCTGTGCGGCGGTGAGGCCGACGAGTGCGGCAAACACAACCCCCAAGGCACGCACCGGGACTCCGCGCGCCTTCGCGACGTCGGGATCGACGGTGGCGAACAGCATCGGGCGATAGGTGACGGCTAGCACGGCCCCTACCACCACACTCACTACCACCAGCATCAGCAGTCCGCTGTACCCGACGCCGACGATCTGTCCGGTGAGCAGAGCGAAGTTGGTGCCGGTGCGACCGGGATACAGGTGGATGAACAACACCGCCAACCCCAGCCCAAAGGCCATAACGACACCGATCGACGAGTCGCGATCCTTGGTTCGCTGTCCGAGGACACCGAAAAGGATTGCCGCCACCACACTTCCGAGTAATGCGCCTGTCCCGACGTTGGCCCCGGCCAGCAGGGCTGCCGCGGCACCGGTCAGCGACAGCTCACTGGAACCGTGCACGGCGAAGGACATCTGCCGCATCACCACGAACGGTCCGACGAGTCCCGCCAGCAGGCCCAGCAGTACGGCCGCGAGGATGGCCTGTTGCACAAAGTCGCGCCCCAGCAGATCGGTCGTGAGTGCGAGGTCCAAGAAGTTACTCATGGGCGTGCTCGGCACATTCATTGGTCTCGCCCACGACCACATACTGTCCACGTACCTTCACGACGTCGATCTGGGTGCGGTACAGCTCGGACAATGTCTCGGATGTCATCACCTCGTCGACGGTGCCGATTCGAAAGCGCCCGTCCACCAGGTACAGGATCCGGTCCACATACGGCAGGATCGGATTGATCTCGTGCGTCACAAATAGCACGGCTGTCTGTGCGTTATGTCGGCGCTTGTCGATCAGAGCGCAAATCTTTTGTGCACTTGCCGGATCCAAGTTCAACAGCGGCTCGTCGCAGAGCAGGAGCGCGGGATCACCCGCCAGGGCCTGCGCGATGCGCACCCGCTGCAGCTCGCCGCCTGACAGTGATGAGACCGCCTTGGTGGCCAGATGGCTCGCGTCGACCTGTTGTAGCGCGAGATCGATCGTGGCGCGCCGGCCCGCGCGGTGGGCAGGGTTGAATGTCGCCAAACCCCAACGATGCCCGTCTATTCCGAGACCCACGAGATCTTCCGCGCGCAAGATCAGCGCATTGTCGGCTAGTCGGTGCTGGGGGACGTAGCCGAGCTCGCCGCTGATACTCATGGTGCCTCGGGCGAGCGGTACCTGACCCAGCAGCAGGCGCAGCAGCGAGGTCTTGCCGGAACCGTTGGGGCCCAACACCGCGATGAATTCGCCGGGCTCGATCGTGAGATCGAGGTCCTCCCACAGAGTGCGTCCACCGCGATTCAGCGATGCGCTGCGCAGCGTCGCAGTACTCATTCGGCCATTACCTCAGGGCGGTGGCGAGCTGCTCGGTGGTGCGCCGTTGCCAGGTGATGTAGTCGGTGCCGTCGGGCAGGGTCTCGGTCACGGTCACCACGGGAATGCCGTGGGATTCGGCGGCCTGCTTGATCCGGTTGGTAACCGATCCGGCCGTTTGCGGGTTGAACAGCAGGGCCGCAATCTGTTGGGTGTCGATCAGGTCCAACGCGGTAGCGACGTCCGCGGGCGAGGGATCCTGCCCCTGCTCGGCCGCCTCGGCGAAGTCGTGGGGTGTGCGATCCACCAGCGCGCAATGGGAGACCAGGTGACTTGCCACGGGTTCGGTCGCCAGGATTGCCTTGCCACGGTCTTTGTCGGCGACCTCATCTTGCAGCTTCGCGATGGAATCGACCTGCTGCCCAAATGTTTTGGCATTGGCTTGGTAGGCATCGGCGTTGCTCGGATCCGCCTTGGCAAGGTCGTCTGCGATGTGATTGGCCACCTGCTCGGCGGTGTGCAGGCTGTAGAACACGTGCTCGTTCTTGTCGGCCGAGTCCGCGGGAAGAAGCTGGTAGGCGTTGACCCGAGGCTGGCCGTCCTTGAGGAGCTTGTCGATGAACGGGTCGTAGCCGTCACCGTTGTACACGACCAGGGTGGCGTCCTGCACCTGTGCGGCCGCCGCGGGAGTCACCTCGAACGAATGCGGATCGGTGTCGGCGCCACTGACCAATGCGGTCACCGCGGCGTGATCACCGGCGACGGCCTTGGCCACCGAGGCCCAGGCGTCGGTGGAGGCCACCACCGTGGGTCCACCAGTGCGCTCGGTGCTCTGGCCGCAGCCGGCGAGGGCGAGTGTTCCGATGGTTGCGGCCAACATGGCCAACACGGCCAACCCAGCCACGCGAGCAAGCACAGTAGACCTCCAGTCGACAGTAATGAAAACGGTTTTCATTATGGCTGATAGGGTGGCAAGAGTGCAAAACGTGTCAGCGTTCGCTGAGCTTGGTGGCCCCATGCAACGCCAGAGACGTTGCATGGGGTTCACGGCTGAACGCTATGCCTGCACTGCCGCCAGCGCGGCGAAATCGCCGGTTAGGACAGCAGCGCCGCGCAGCGCAGCAGCCCGATGTGGCTGTACGCCTGCGGGTGGTTACCCAGTGAGCGTTCGGCCACGGGGTCGTATTCCTCGGAGAGCAGACCGGTGGGGCCGGTGGCCTTGACCAGCTGGTCGAACAGCAGCTCGGCCTGTGACCGTGCGCCGATGAGCAGATATGCCTCGACCAGCCAGGCCGCACACAGATGGAAGCCGCCCTCACCGCCGGGCAGGCCATCGTCGCGGTGATACCGATAAACGGTTGCACCGCTGCGCAGTTCGGCCTCGGTGGCGATCACCGTCGCGGTGAATCGGGGATCGGTGGGGTCGATCAATCCGGACAGTCCGATGTACAGCGTGGCGGCGTCCAGGTCGGTGCCGTCGTAGGCCGCCGTGTAGGAGTTGACCGATTGGTTCCAGCCCTTTTCCACCACCTCGGCGGAGATCTCGTCGCGCAGCGCGGCCCAGGACGACGGTGCTTCGTATCCGAACTCCGAGGCCAACTTCACCGCGCGGTCCACGGTCACCCAGCACATCACCTTGGAGTACACGTGATGACGTGGGTTGCCGCGGATCTCCCAGATGCCGTGGTCGGGTTCGTACCATCGGCGCTCGACGGCAAGAACCATGTCGGAGACGAGGTTCCAATCGGCGGCGGTCAGCGGATCGGTGTGCCCGAGACGCTTGCGTGCGTGGGATAGATCGTGGATCAGCTCGACCACAGGTCCGAAGACGTCCAGTTGAACTTGTGAATTGGCAGCGTTGCCGACGCGCACCGGGCGCGAGCCGGCATAGCCGGGTAGCGAGTCGATCACAGCTTCGGGTGGCAGCACCGTCCCGGCCAAGGTGTAGAGCGGATGTAGGCGATCGGGGCCGGGCAGGTGTTCCAGCACCCGGTGCAGCCAGCCCAGCAGACCCTCGGCTTCACCGAGCGACCCCAACGCCACCAGTGCCGAGGCGGTCATCGAGGCATCGCGCAGCCAGCAGTATCGGTAGTCCCAGTTCCGAATGCCGCCAATGTCTTCCGGAAGTGACGTGGTGGCCGCGGCCAAGATCGCGCCCGATTCGGCGTGCACCAGTCCGCGTAGCGTCAGTGCCGAGCGCTTCATCAGTCCGGGCTTGCGGTCCGGTAGCGTCAGGGTCTGGGCCCAGTCGCGCCAGTAGGATTCCGCGCGTTCGCGCAGCTCGGATTCGGGAATCGGATTCTCGTCGAGATCCTCGGTACCGCAGCGCAGTTCGAGAACTATCGGCCGGTTGGAGCGGCTGATAGTTGCGGTCGCGCTCTGTTCATCGGCGGAGATGGTCCACGTCACGCCCGGCGCGCGTAGCACAATCGGATCGTTGGTGCCGAGCACGCGCAGGCCGTCGCGCTCGGCCACCAACTGCACGGGAGTCTGCCCGAACTCGGGGCGCGGGGCGAAGGTGACCACCGCGTCGGCCTCGCCGGTGACTACGCGGATCAGGTCGGTGCGTCCGGGGATCTCGTCGTGCGCCAGATAGTCGGTGACTTGCAGACTCGCCCAACGTGTTTCGACAGTCATAGTGCTGTCGATGTATTTCTGGCCGAGCGGTAGCGCAGATCGTGCGGGGCCGATGGTGAAGTGCCCGGCCTCGTCCCCGCCGAGCAGGTGGGCGAAGACCGCCGCCGAATCGGGTTCCGGGTGACACATCCAGGTGATGCCACCGACGGGGTTCACCAGCGCGATGGTGCGCGAGTTGGCCAGCATGGTGAGCCGCTCGATGGGCGTCGCATGCCCGCCGAGCAGCCAGGTGCGGCGCTCTTCCAGGAGAAAGGCCAGTGCGGTGCCCACCGATTCGGTGTCCGGAATCCGGTATTGCGCGAGTGTTTCGCCACCGCCGACCTTGACGCCCACGTCGGGGCCATGCAGACGCTTGAACGCCTTCTCGTCGGTGACGTCATCACCGAAGAACACCGCGGCGGTTGCCCCCTCCTGGTGGCGCAAGATGTCTAGGGCTTGTCCCTTGTCGGTGGGTATGACGGCGAATTCGAGAACCTTCTTGCCCTCGGTGACCTGCGCGCCCCAACCGTTCGCCACCGAAAGTGCCTGACTGATCGCGGCATCGGCGTCCTCAGCGGAGGCGTTGCGCACGTGTAGCGCGACACTCGCGGGTTTGAGCTCGATGGCCACTCCGGTGTATTCGGCGGCGATGGCCGACAACTTGTTGGCAATGGTCTTCAGCAGTGCCTTGGCGTCTTCGTCGATGGCGTGGACAAATCCGGCGTCGAACTCTGAACCGTGGCTTCCGACCAGATGCACCTCGGCGGGCAGACGCGACAGCGTCGCCAGGTCTCGCAGCGCACGCCCGGAGATCAATGCCGAGGTCGTCGAGGGCAGTCCCGCCAATGCCCGCAGCGCCGTAGTCGATTCGGGGTGCGGGCGCGCGTCATCAGGATTGTTGACCAGCGGGGCGATTGTTCCGTCGTAGTCGGACGCCACCAGCAGTCGAGGGGTACGGGCGACCTCGGAAAGAGCCCGGCGCAGTTCCACGGGCAGATCTTGGGCACTCACCACGGGTCCCGAGTCTACGTCCGCTACCTCAGCGAGGCTGGTTAGGTAAAGCCTCGCGGGGTTAGGTGATGCCGAGCAGCAATCGGACGGTGCGATCGAGCCGGTGGCTCACGTCGGTTGCCGAGGCGCGGCGCGTCAACCAGGCAATCATGTTGGAGGTCCAGACGTCTGAGATGACCCGGGCGATGTGGAATTGCGCGTCGGAGGGGTCGTCGTCGCCGGCCATGGCACGGGCGAAGATTCCGTCCATCAGCCGGCCCACGTGATCAACCTCACCGGCGGCTGATGCGTCGGCGAAGACCAATGCGCGTGTCATCGCTTCGGTGAGCAAGGGGTTGCGCTGCATGTTGCGGTTCAGCCGGGTGATCGCCGTGTGCAGACGTTCGTAGGGAGTGCTGCCGCTAACGGTGTTGCGATCGGACTTCGCATCGATCTGCTCGAACTCGCGCTCCAGTGCCGATACCAGTAGGTGCACCTTGGACGGAAAGTATCGGTACAGGGTGCCGACGGCGACGTCGGCGCGCTCGGCGACGGTGCGCATCTGTACCGCTTCGTAGCCGCCTTTGGAGGCGATGGCCAAGGTGGCGTCCAGGATGCGCTTGCGGCGCTCGCGCTGTGCGGTCGAGCCGAGGTCGTCATCGGACAGCGCGGAGACGGCGGCAGGCTGATTCGTCGCGTCGGTGGCATCACTGTCCGCCTGCGCGGTGTCCGATGCGCCAGATGTCCGAGGCGTTGCCATTGCGTCTGTACTCCCTGCGTTCAATCTCGCGCGTGCACGCGCGAGGGTCTCAGCGCACGACTATACGGATGCCCGTCGGGCGATTCAGGTCTCCCTGGCTTGCCGGTAGCGCTCTGTACAGCCTGAATGCGTTCCTACTACACTGAACCCAATCACGATATTAGAACACGTTCTAGTCTGATTGTGACGAAAAACAAACCAAGGAGAACCTGTGTCCGACGTCCAGGAAGCCGCGCGCGATGCGGTTCGTCAGTGGGCCAAGAGTGCGGCGGTCATCGAGTCGGTCCGGAAGATGGAATCCGACGCGCACGGATGGGGCCCTGCCTACGCAGGCCTGGCTGAGCTGGGCGTTTTCGGTGTTGCGGTACCGGAGGCGGCCGGTGGATCGGGCGCCGGATTCGACGACATGATCGCCATGGTCGACGAGGCCGCGGCGTCCCTGGTCCCGGGGCCGGTTGCCACCAGTGCGCTGGCGGCGGTGGTGCTCGCCACCGCTGAACCGACGGGATCGGTCCCGGACGTGGTCGCGGCGCTGGCGGCAGGGGAGCGCACGGCGGGTCTGGCCCTCACCGGAGACCTTGCCATCGCCGACGGGCTGGCCTCGGGCGTGTTGCCTGCGGTGCTGGGCGGTACCGCAGACGGTGTGCTGTTGGCCGCGGGGCCGGACGGTTGGGTGCTTGTCGATTGCGTGGCCGCCGGTGTGGCGGTGGACACCAAGAAGGCAACAGACTTCTCGCGTCCGTGGGCCGCGGTCACCCTGAACGGCGCGGTGGTGCATCCGGTGAACCTGCCTGCCTCCGTGATCGCAGACCTGGCGGCCGTGACGCTCTCGGCCGAGGCCGTGGGTGTAGCGCGGTGGGCGCTGCAGACCGCGGTCGAGCACGCCAAGGTGCGCGAGCAGTTCGGCAAGCAGATCGGAAGCTTCCAGGCCATCAAGCACATGTGCGCGGAAATGCTGTGCCGCGTCGAACAGGCTGATGTCGCAGTGTGGGATGCCGCCGGGTGCGCGCGAGAACTTGTTACCAATAGCGCTGAACCCCAGCAATTTTCGCTTGCCGCGGCGGTGGCCGCGGCAGTGGCCCTCGATGCGGCTGTGGCCAACACCAAGGACTGCATCCAGATTCTCGGCGGCATCGGATTCACCTGGGAGCATGACGCGCATCTGTACCTGCGCCGCGCGTACGCGCTGCAGTCGTTCCTGGGCAGGCCCGCGGTGTGGCGGCGCAAGGCCGCTTCGTTGACGGTGGCGGGCATTCGCCGCTCCCTGACCATCGACCTCGGTGAGGTGGAGGCACAACGCACCCAGGTTGCCGCGACGGCTGTCCACATCGCCTCGGCACCAACCGATGAGCTCCAGATCCGGTTGGCCGAGACGGGCTTCCTGGCACCGCATTGGCCGGCGCCGTATGGGCTGGGTGCAGGCGCTGCGCAACAGCTGCTGATCGATCAGGAGTTACATGCGGCGGGTGTCGTACGTCCCGACCTGGTCATTGGATGGTGGGCGGCGCCCACCATCTTGGAGCACGGAACACCCGAGCAGATAGCGCAATTCGTCGCGCCCACCCTGCGCGGTGACATCGAATGGTGTCAGCTGTTCTCCGAGCCAGGTGCCGGTAGCGACCTCGCGTCGTTGCGCACCAAGGCGACCCGGGTCGACGGCGGTTGGAGACTCGACGGGCAGAAGGTGTGGAACTCCAAGGCGCAGATAGCAGATTGGGCGATCTGCTTGGCCCGCACCAATCCCGATGTGCCCAAGCACAAGGGCATCACCTACTTCCTGCTGGACATGAAGACCCCCGGGATCACCGTGCGTCCGCTGCGTGAGATCACCGGCGAGGAGATGTTCAACGAGGTCTTCCTGGACGGCGTCGTGGTTCCCGACGAGAACGTGGTCGGCTCGGTCGACGACGGGTGGCGCCTTGCTCGCACCACACTGGCCAACGAGCGGGTGGCGATGGCGGGCGGTGGCACCCTCGATGAAGCCATGGAATCGCTGCTCGCACTGATCGGTGACACCGAACTGGATGCGGCGCAACTGGATATGCTCGGAGTCTTCGTGTGCTCGGCGCAGGCGGGTGCGCTGCTGGATCTGCGGACCGCGCTGCGCGCCATCGGCGGTCAGGACCCTGGCGCCGCGTCGAGTGTGCGCAAGCTCGTGGGCGTGCGGCACCGGCAGGGACTCTCCGAGCACATCCTCGACTACGTAGACACCCATGGTGCGGTGGAGTCGCACGAGATGTGGTTGTTCATGCGGGACCGCTGCCTGTCGATCGCAGGAGGCACCACCCAGATCCTGCTCAGTGTGGCGGGGGAGCGGCTACTCGGCTTGCCGCGCTAGCGACCATGCGCCGAGAGTAACCAGACGCACGCGACCCGGTGGATTTGTGTGTGCGCGGTTACGTTCGATGAAATCTTGGGTGCGGCTAGCTGAACCGGGCCTGCGCACAGGCATCCGGCGAAATCACGCTGCGGCCATCGATACTGGCCTCGACATGGCTGCACACGATGTAGTCGGCGTCGAGCTTGGGCTGACCCGTCGCCCAATCGGTGGGCTGGGTGGTGCCGGTGATCCGGAAGCGATCGGTGTCGCCTCCGCCGAAGTAGACGGTGGTGAGCAGCCAGGTGCTACCGCCGTTGTGCTCCACGGTGTTCGGGTTGTCGGCCCACTGCACCCATAGATAGTTCATCCGATCCGAGGTGCGCAGTTCGGTGGTCTGTTTGGCCCACAGATCGCCGCCGAACCCCTCGATCCCGTTGGGGGTGCGTAGGTTGAAGCTCGCGGTGTAGTAGCACTGCCGCTCGGCCCTGCGGCAGTCGGCGGTGGTGTGCACCGCGAGCTGACGTTCCTCGTCGACGGGAGTGCTGACGTCGACGGTCTTGACCTCGGCTGCGGCGGTACCTGGGAAAACCAGGGACGTGACCACCAGTGATGCGGCGGCCAGCGCCGATTTCAGGGACATCATGATGCCGGAATCGTATCGGCCCGGCCGTGCGCCGGCACCGAGATCTTTTTTCTGGATCCCGCGTTCACTCATCGAAGGTGACGTTGACGTCATCGGTCTCCGGAACTGCCTGGCACGCCAGGATGTACCCGTCGTCGATGTCATTCTGCGACAGCGCGTCGTTGACCAGCATGCGGACCGTGCCGTCCTTGAGAATGCAGGCGCACGTCATGCAGTGGCCCTCGCGGCAGGAGAACGGCGCGTCCAGGCCCTTGGCGAGCAGCACGTCGAGTAGCACGGTGCTGCGCGGCCAGTTGAGGGTATGGGTCTGGCCGTCCAGTTCCACGGTGGCGGTGGCAGGGGGTTCGTCGTCATCGGCGGGCTCGGCGAGGACGACCTCGGCGAACGGGTCACTTTCCAGCGAGCGGAAGACCTCGACATGCACGCGATCGCCGGGCATGCCGTTGCCCTTGAGCGCTGCTTCGGAGGCGTCCATGAAGGGCCCGGGACCGCAAATGAAGGCCTCGTGTCCTGTGAACGGTGCGGCGAGGGTGGCCAAGGACTGCTGCGACGGCAGTCCCTGCACCGATTCGAGCCAGTGGATGACGGTGAGCCGGTCGGGATACTTCGACGCCAGTTCGCGCAGTGCCGCCCTGAAGATCACCGACTGCTCGTCGCGATTGGCGTATACGAGCACGACCTTGCCGTTGCCCTGGGAGAGCGCGGATTTGCAGATCGCCATCATCGGGGTGATACCGCTGCCGCCGGCCAGCAGGAGGAAATCACGATCGAGCTCTTTGGGGATGAAGACTCCGGACGGTGCCAGCACATGCATGTGCATCCCGGCATGGGCGTTATCGCAGATCCAGTTGGACCCGTACCCGTCGGCGGTGCGCTTGATCGTGACCGTCAATCGGTCGTCGACGTGCGGGGAACTGGACAGCGAGTAGCAGCGCGCCACGGATCCGGTGCGATCGGATGGAATACGCAGCGTGAGGTACTGGCCGGGCGCGTACGCGAACTTATCGGCGGCGTCCTCAGGGATTTCGAAGACCAGGGAGCGGGAGTCAGCGGTCTCGTCGATCACCTCGGCGATTCGAACCTCGAGGACGTGTTTCCCCAGCGCCGGATCTTCTTCGCGCGAGGCGCTCATCGCGTGGACCGTCCTGTCACGTGATTTCCTCCGTTAGTCGTCGTCGGCGAATGGCCGAACTAGAACAGGTTACAGAATTGACCTTTGGCCCTACAACACCGTCGCTGCTTCGTTCCAGATGAGCCCGCCTTCCTGGGGTCGGAGAGGCGGTGTCGACACAGATCGAAACGTGTTCTAGTCTCAGCAGTGAACGCGCGCTGTCACCGAGGGTGTACAGCGGGTGTCGCGAACTACTAGCCCTAGTTTGTGCCGACTGATGCTAACGACAGCAGTGGAGGAAATGCAGTGACGACGACCGAACAGCGGGACGAAGTTCAGGCGGTTCTCGCAGGAATTGACGACCTGCTGCCGATCCTGCGCAAGCGTGCGCAGGAGACCGAAGATCTGCGGCGTCTGCCCGACGCCACGGTCTGCGAACTGCAGGAGATCGGCTTCTTCAAGCTGCTGCAGCCGTCGCAGTGGGGTGGATACGAGACTGCCCCCACCACCTTCTACGAGGCGGTGCGCCGTCTGGGCAGTGCCTGCGGCTCGACCGGCTGGGTCGCCTCGATCATCGGCGTGCACAACTGGCACCTGGCGCTGTTCGACCAGAAGGCACAGGACGAGGTCTGGGGTGACGACACCAACGTGCGGGTGTCCTCCTCGTATGCCCCCATGGGCGCCGGTGTCGTGACCGAGGCCGGTGACGGTTACCTCGTCAACGGCTCGTGGAACTGGTCCTCGGGCTGTGATCACGCCACCTGGGCGTTCCTCGGCGGTCCCGTCATCAAGGACGGTCGTCCTGTCGACTTTGGTAGCTTCCTCATCCCACGCACCGAGTACCGAATCGACGACGTGTGGAATGTGGTCGGCCTGCGCGGCACCGGCAGCAACACCGTCGTGGTCAAGGACGTCTTCGTGCCCAAACACCGGTTCCTGTCGTACAAGAAGATGAACGACCAGACCGCAGGCGGTTACGAGACCAACACCGCGCCCGTCTACAAGATGCCTTGGGGCACAATGCACCCCACCACCATCACCGCGCCCATCATGGGTATGGCCTACGGTGCCTACGACGCACACGTCGAGGCTCAGGGCAAGCGGGTGCGGGCCGCCTACGCCGGCGAGAAGGCCAAGGACGACCCGTTCACCAAGGTGCGGGTGGCCGAGGCCGCGAGCGACATCGACGCGGGTTGGCGTCAGCTGATCGGGAATGTGGGCGACGAGTACAAGCTGATCGCGGCCGGCCAGGAGGTTCCGTACGAGCTGCGTGCCGCCGCGCGTCGCGACCAGGTGCGTGCCACCGGTCGGGCGATTGCGTCGATCGACCTGCTATTCGAGAACTCCGGCGCGACCGCGCTGTCGAACGATGCTCCGGTCCAGCGCTTCTGGCGTGACGCGCACGCCGGCCGGGTGCATGCGGCCAACGACGCCGAGCGGGCCTACCAGATCTGGGGCAACCACGCCTTCGAGCTGCCCGCCACCGACACGATGGTTTAACGCCGGTACTGAGGAGGACTGTCGAAATGGACGCCATCCGCTCATTGGGCTACATGCGCATCGAGGCCACCAACATGGCGGCCTGGCGCGAGTACGGGCTCAAGATCCTCGGCATGGTCGAGGGCAAGGGCACTGTCGACGGTGCGTTGTACCTGCGTATGGATGACTTCCCCGCGCGCTTGGTGATCTTCCCCGGCGAACATGACAGGCTGTCGGTCACCGGTTGGGAGGCCGCCAACGCCGCCGGGCTGCAACAGGTTCGCGAGTCGCTGGAAGCCAACGGCACTCCGTACAAGGAGGGCGCCGCGCAGGAGAAGGCCGAGCGCCGTGTGGATGAGCTGATCATCTTCGAGGACCCGTCGGGCAACATCCAAGAGGTGTTCCACGGTGTGGCCCTCGAGCACCGCCGGGTGGTCAGCCCGTACGGGCACAAGTTCGTCACCGAGGATCAGGGTCTGGGGCACGTGGTGCTGTCGACCAAGAACGATGCCGAATCGCTGCACTTCTACCGAGATGTGCTGGGGTTCAAGCTGCGTGACTCCATGCGGCTCCCGCCGCAGATGGTGGGACGTCCGGCCGACGGTGAGCCGGCGTGGTTGCGCTTCTTCGGTTGCAACCCGCGCCACCACAGTCTGGCGTTCCTGCCGATGCCGACTCCCAGTGGCATCGTGCACCTGATGGTCGAGGTGGAGAACTCCGACGATGTGGGCCTGTGCCTGGACCGCGCGTTGCGCCGCAAGGTGCCGATGTCGGCCAGTCTGGGTCGGCACGTCAACGACCTGATGCTGTCCTTCTACATGAAGACGCCAGGCGGATTCGACGTCGAATTCGGTTGCGAGGGAAGGCAGGTCGAGGACGAATCCTGGATCGCACGGGAGAGCACCGCAGTCAGTCTGTGGGGCCACGACTTCACCATCGGTGCGAAGCTGAACCAGTGACCGATCCAGGGATTGACCCGCGGGCGTTCCGGAATGTGCTGGGACAGTTCTGTACCGGTATCACCATCATCACCACGACGCATGAGGATGCGCCGGTGGGCTTTGCTTGCCAGTCGTTCGCCGCGCTGTCGCTGGAGCCGCCGCTGGTGTTGTTCTGTCCGACCAAGCAATCGCGATCCTGGGCGGCCATCGAGGCATCCGGCAAGTTCTGCGTGAACGTGCTGGCCGAGGAGCAGCGTGAGGTCTCGGCCCGATTCGGTTCCCGAGAGCCGGATAAATTCGCTGGAATTGATTGGCGTCCATCAGGTCTCGGTTCACCGATCATCAATGGCTCGCTGGCGCATATCGACTGTGAAGTCGCAAACGTCCACGACGGTGGCGATCACTGGGTGGTCTTTGGATCTGTCAAAGAACTCAGCGAGATCCCGGAGAAGCCGACTGCTACTCGTCCGCTGCTGTTCTATCGCGGGCAGTACACCGGTATCGAGCCCGACAAGACCACGCCCGCCGATTGGCGCAACGATCTGGAGGCATTCCTCACCGGCACCACCGAGGACACCTGGCTGTGACCGGGCTGAGTCGAAGCCGGCCCCGGGGAGGCTCCGTTCGCTACCGCGCCGAGTACGCCCTATCGTGGTTCCTGCTGGGTGGCGCAGTGGATACCGCCGCCGCCGGCGGCGATCCCGTCGATATCGAGCTGGATCACCGTACGTCCCGGGAAGACGCGTTCCAGCGTTGACTTGGCATGTGAGTCGGCCGCAGGGTCTCCGAATTGCGGGGCGATGACGCCGCCGTTGCACACGTAGAAGTTGATGTATCCGGCGGCGAAATCCTCTGATTCGAAGTCGTCGCGGCCCTGGGACGGTGCGTGAAGGACTTCGACCCGCAGGGCGCGCCCTGCGGCATCAGTCGCCTCGCGCAGGATATCCAGATGTGCGCGCGTCACCTCGTAGTCGAATGAGTCGGGGTTGTCGTCCAGCCCGGCGACGACGACCCCGGGTGCGACGAATCGTGCGTAGAAGTCGGTGTGCCCGTCGGTGATGTCCATGCCCGCGATACCCGGAAGCCAGATGATCTTCCGCAGACCAAGTAGGCGTATCAGCTCCGATTCGACCTCCTGTTTGGAACGCCCTCGGTTGCGGTTGTTGTTCAGTACGCAGCTTTCGGTGATGATCGCTGTGCCCTGGCCGTCGACCTCGATGGCACCGCCCTCCAGGACGAGCTCGGTGTGTACGACGGGAACTCCCGCGTGCCTGGCCACCTCGCCCGCGACCTTTGTGTCAGAACCGTGTTCCTGTTTGTTGCCCCAGCCATTGAAGTTGAAATCAACTGCTGCCCTGCCACTTTCGTTGCGAACGAATACCGGTCCGCTGTCTCGTATCCATAGATCGTCCAGCGGTGCCGCTACCAGTTCCACTTTCGTGCCGGCCAGTTGACGTGCCAGCTCGACCTCGTGCGGGCGCACCAGCATCGATACCGGTTCGAATTGTGAGATGGCCTGGGCGATTGCACCGAGATTCTGCTGGACCCGCCGGTTCAGCCGCCGTCCCCAGATGTCTTCGCTGGCACCGAAAGCCATCCATGTCCGCACATGTGGTTCGCCTTCGTCGGGCATCCGCCAGGCTCTGCCGTCGTTCACAGGGTCGTTGTCAGGGTTTTCCCTTGGCATGTCGGTGCAGGCGGCCAGGATCATGCCGCTCGCGGCCGCCGCACCGAACTTGAAGAGATGTCGCCTATGCACTTACTTAGTATCGGCCAATTTGAGTCATTTGGCGCGGTCAGATTGCATGGCATTGCCGTTGCTAACAAGTGGCCGGCCGCGATGCTCGCCGAGTTCTTCGGCAGGTCCTGGTTGATTCTGGGCGCTAGCGACAGGGCGGTTTTCGTGGTTAAGGAATGTCGTACTGCAGACTTCCGACGAGGCAGAATTTCTTCGCGCCGCACGAGTCCGATGTGCGACGGACCTTGAGCGCCTCGGTAATCATTGGAATCTGACACGGCAAACGAGCCAATGCCCCGAGTCGCAAGGGCCATGGCTTGCCCCACCACTGTCGCGCCATGTTGATGTTCGCGGGGAAGACGGCAAGGAACAGCAGTGCGGCGAGGGTGCCGCCGAGCCTGCGGGTCTTTGGTGCGAGCAGGAGGGCGCCGGTGCCGAGTTCGGCAACACCCGAGGCGTAGGTATAGAACCGCGCATCACCGGGGAGCTCGGCCGGAACGATCGCGTCGAACGGTTTCGGCGCGAGGAAATGCACGACGCCGACGCCGAGCAGGACGGTGGCCAGCCGGTAGGCAGGCCAGGGACTGGTCGTGGTCTCCACGCCCGGAGTCTAAGCCGGGAACCTACAGTCCCGCGGCACTCTCAAGGCTTGGCAGCAGTTGGCGCGGAGTGCCCAGCAGTAGTGCGCTGCCGTGTGCGCGCTTGAAGTACAGGTGTGCGTCGTGCTCCCAGGTGATGGCGATACCCCCGTACAGCTGGATCGAATCACCGGCCACCACCGAAAGCGCCTCGCTGGCTTTGATTCTCGCGACGGTAGCGGCTTCGGGAGTCAGATCTCCGATGGCCTGGTACACAGCCGCGCGCGCGGACTCCACCAGCACATAGAGGTCTGCCATCCGGTGCTTGAGGGCTTGGAAGCTGCCGATCGGGCGTCCGAACTGAACCCGGGTCTTGGTGTACTCGACGGTGAGCTCCAGCGCGCGCGCCGCCGCGCCCACCTGTTCGGCGGCCAGCAACAGCGCGGCCTTGTCCAACAGTCCCGGTGCGTTCCCGACCGGCTCGCTGGCACTCACGACGACCGTGGCCAGCCGACGGGTGGGGTCCATCGTGGACAGCGCGGTGGCGGACACATTCTCGGCTCGCCGTACTTCGTCACCCTCGAATGTGAGGACCACGTCGGCGTACTCACCGTTGACGACGTATCCGGGGTCGAAGGCGACCGCGCCGATCGATTCACCGGCGGCCAACGTCTCCAGCAGCTCGCCCTCATATCCGGCGTCGAGGAGGGCGAGCTCCGCCCATAGTGTGCCCATCAGCGGGCTGGGTACCAGTCCTCGGCCGAGTTCCTCCACCACGACGGCGGCGTCCGCGAGCTCGCCCCCGGCACCGCCCAATTCCTCCGGAACCAACAATGCCGCGGCACCGACCTGTTCGCATAGGACGGTCCACAGGCTGGGGTCGTAGCCCAGCTCAGATTCCATCGCCACGCGTACCGCGGCCGAGTCGGCCCGCTTGGTGACCAGGGAGCGGACACTGTCACGCAGCATCTGACGTTCGACGTTCGAGGACGTGCTCACAGTGCCTCCAGTACGCGTGCGCGGTGCCATTCCTGCGTGCCCCAGGCTGACGTCAATGCCCGCACCTTGAGGATCCACAGGGACAGGTCGTACTC
Organism: Mycobacteroides chelonae; assembly: GCA_014204435.1. Classification (GTDB taxonomy): domain Bacteria; phylum Actinomycetota; class Actinomycetes; order Mycobacteriales; family Mycobacteriaceae; genus Mycobacterium; species Mycobacterium chelonae_A. The sequence goes on along the minus strand of JACHLF010000010.1, from coordinate 14,889 downwards.
GGCGGTGAAGCCGATGGCGCCGTGGGTCTGCAGGGAGGAGCGTGCGGCCAGGTAGGCGGCCTTGCCGGCGGCGACCTTGGCGGCACTCACGTCGCGGGCGACGGTGGGAGATTCGTCCGCCAGGGACAGTGCGGCGCCGTACACCAACGGGCGGGCCAGCTCCAGCGCGATGTGCACGTCGGCCAGTTTGTGTTTGACCGCCTGGTAGGAGCCGATCGGCCGCCCGAACTGGGAACGCTGTGCGGCGTACTCCACGGCCCGGTCTAACAAGGCCTGTCCGGCGCCGACGAGCTGTGCCGAAATGGCAAGCACACCAAAGTCGATGGCACGACTGGTGTCGAGGGAGACGCCACCGCCGGTGGGCGACACATCGAACAGCCTTCGGGTCGCGTCGATCGACTCATGTTGTGCGCCGGCCCGTGCCTCGCGGAACCCGATGTCGTCGGCGACGAGCACGAGCCCTGCGATATCGGCATCCAGAGCGCGTGGCGTGATGGGGGGTGCGGCCACCGTGGCGATGAGTTCTCCGGAGGCCAGTCGTGAGGACCACTCGGCTCCGTCTTCGCCGGACAACAGCGCCGGCGCCACCGCAAGAGATTCGACGACGGGTCCGGGTACCGCCCACTTGCCCAAGCCTTCAAGGGCGACAACCAGATCGACGGGATGAGCGCCGATACCGTCGTACTTCTCGGAGACCGCGAGGGCGGTGACACCCAGGTCGGCCAGTGTCGACCAGACGGCCAGACCGGGTTCGTGATTGCCCGCGGCCCACGCGCGTGCCGCTGCGGGAATGTCGGCAGCCGACAGCGCGGCATCGATGCTGGCGGCGAAGTCCCGCTGCTGGGTATCCAGGTCGAATCTCACTTGGCACCTCCCGTGCGGGCGCTCTCCTTGGGGAGTCCCAAGATGCGCTCGGCGATGATGTTGCGCTGAATCTCATTGGTGCCCGCGTAGATAGGGCCACCGAGGGAGAACAGGTATCCGTCTGTCCAGGTGTTCGTCAGCTCGCCGTCGGCGCCGCGCACGTCGATGGCCGTCTCGTGTAGGGCGACGTCCAGCTCGGACCAGAACACCTTGGTGATCGAAGACTCGGCGCCGAGCTCGCCACCGCCCGCCAGCCGGGTCACGGTGCCGAAGGTATGCAACCGATAGGCCTGCGCCGCGATCCAGGCATCGGCGACGCGTTCGGATGCAAACCCGTTGTCCGGAAACGATTTCCACAAATCCACCAATCGATCTGCGGCGGCCAGGAAGCGGCCGGGGCTGCGCAGGGACATGCCGCGCTCATTGCTTGAGGTGCTCATGGCCACACGCCAACCGTCGTGCACCGCACCGATCACGTCTTCGTCGGGCACAAACACGTCGTCGAGGAAGATCTCGGCGAATCCGGGGTCGCCGTCGAGTTGTGGGATGGGGCGCACCGTCACGCCCTCGGCCTTCAGATCGAACATGAAGTAGGTCAATCCGTGGTGGCGTTGTGCCTCCGGATCGGAGCGGAACAATCCGAATGCCCTGTCCGCGAAGGGTGCCCGCGAACTCCAGATCTTCTGCCCGGACAGGCGCCAGCCCCCGTCCACCTTGCGTGCGGGAGAGCGCAGCGAGGCCAGGTCGCTGCCGGACTCCGGCTCTGACCATGCCTGGGCCCAGATTTCTTCTCCGTTGGACATCTTGGGCAGGATGCGATCCAGCTGTTCCTTGCTGCCGTGCGCGAACAGCGTCGGCCCCAGCAGGAACATGCCGTTCTGGCTGATGCGTGCCGGTGCGCCCGCCTTGAAATACTCCTCTTCGAAGATCACCCACTGCAGCAGGGTGACATCGCGGCCGCCGTATTCCTTGGGCCAGGACACCGCCGAGAACCCGGCGTCGTAGAGGGTTCGCTCCCACTGCCGATGTGCCACTGCACCTTCCGGTGAGTCGTAGGAGGGCAGTGGTGGATTCGGGACGTTGGCCGCGAGGAATTCGCGCACTTCCGCCCGGAATGCCTCGGTCTCGTCATCAAGAAGTAGGTCCACTAGCTGCTCTCCTTCTGTGCCCTCTGCTTTTGGCGCACGTGCTCCTCGCGATGCATGGCCCGCAGGGTGGGCTTGACCACCTTGCCGCCCAGGTTGCGGGGAAGTTCGTCGAGAAACTCGACGAACCGCGGTTTCTTGAAGTTGGCCACATGCTTTGCGCTGTAATCGATGACAGACTTCGAGTCGAGATCAGCGCCGTTGCGCAGCACTATGTACGCCTTGCCCACCTCGCCGAGCCTCTCGTCGGGCACGCCGATCACGGCGGCGTCGGCCACACCGTCGAGTCGCATCAGCACCTGCTCGATCTCGGCCGGGTACACGTTGAACCCGCCGCAGATGTACATGTCCTTGAGGCGGTCTGTGATGGTGAGATTTCCGCGTTCGTCCAGCTTGCCGATATCTCCGGTGTGCAGCCAGCCGTCGGCGTCGATGGTCTCGGCGGTGGACTTCGGATCGTCGAGGTAGCCGAGCATCACGTTGGCACTGCGCAGCAGTACCTCGCCCTCGTCGCCAGGTTTCTGGGCACCGTCGATGCGCAACTCGTAGCCGATCATCGGACGCCCGCAGGTGGTGGCGACGGTGACCGCGTCGTCGTCGGAGCGACAGATCGTGGCGAAACCCTGTGTCTCGGTGAGTCCGTAGGCGGTGAGCACCAGATCGAAATCGAGCTCGGACTGCATGCGCTCGATGAGGACCACCGGGACCACGGCCGCGCCCGTCACCGAATACCGCAGTGAGGTCAGGTCGTAGTTCTTGCGCGCGGGATGGTCGAGCAGCATCTGGAAGATGGTGGGAGCGCCGGGCAGCACGGTGATCCGGTGTTCCTGGACCGCCGCCATCGCCTTCTCCGGGTCGAAGGTCAACTGGGGCATGAGGGCCGCGCCGGTCTGCAGGCAGGCCAGGATGCCCGCCTTGTATCCGAAATTGTGGAAGAACGGATTGACACAGAGATAGCGGTCGTTCTCGGTGAACTCGCCATAGGTGGCCCAGGCCAGAGAGGCTGCCAGCGGCTGGCGGTGCATACACAGCACGCCCTTGCTGCGCCCGGTGGTGCCGGAGGTGAAGAGGATGTCGCTGATGTCCTCGGAGCTGACCACGGCCTTGCGTTCGTCGATCTCCTCATCGCCCACATCTGCTCCGTGCGTGACGAATTCGTCCCAATTGGAGTTGTCACCGGTCTCCACCGCGACTCTGACGATGTGCCCCAGATCCGGTAGTGACGATGTGTCGAGCTGCGAGATTCGATCCGAGCCGAGGAAGACTCCGACCGACACCAATACGCGAGCCTTGCTGCGCTGCAGGATGTCGGTCGCCTCCTCGACCGTGTAGCGGGTATTCATCGGGACCACGGCGGCCCCGGCGTACTGCGCGCCCAGGCACGCGACGGGCCAATGCCACGAGTTGGGGGACCAGATGGCCACGCGGTCGCCATGCCGGACATCGAGCGCGATCAGTGCGGCCGCGAAGCGTCGTGCTTGGGCGCGCAGGTCCGCGAAAGAAAGCCAAGAGCCGTCCGCATAGAGGGCGTCGCGGCCGCCAAAACGGACTGCTGCCTGGTCCAACGCGGCCGGGATGGTGAGTTCGGGGGTCTGCATCGACTGTCCGTCCACTCTCCTCTAACAAAGCAAGTGCTTGGTAGGTTAGCCTACTGGAGTGGTTGAGCACCAAGCACCGATGTCGGAGATCTCTGATGACCGGGATGAGCCGCTTGCGCGAAGACCAGACGAAGAGGTGCGCACCGAAATCCGGGAATGGCTGGCCGAGAACCTCGTCGGCGAGTTCGCCGAGCTGAAGGGGCTGGGCGGGCCCGGTAGCGAGCACGAGGCCTTCGACGAACGCCTTGCCTGGAACCGTCATCTGGCCGCCGCGGGATGGACGTGCCTGGGATGGCCCGTCGAGCACGGTGGGCGTGGGGCCACGGTCAGCCAGCGCGTCATCTTCTACGAGGAATACGCGCGCGCCGAGGCGCCGCATAAGGTGAACCACCTGGGTGAAGAGCTGCTGGGTCCCACCCTCATCGCCTATGGCACACCCGAACAGCAGCAGCGATTCCTGCCCACCATTCGCGACGTCACCGAGCTGTGGTGTCAGGGATATTCCGAACCCGGCGCGGGTTCGGATCTGGCGAATGTGTCCACTTCCGCCGTGCTGGACGGTGACGAGTGGGTGATCAACGGGCAGAAGGTATGGACCTCCCTTGCCCTGCAGTCCCAGTGGTGCTTCGTCGTCGCGCGGACCGAGCCCGGTTCCTCGCGGCACAAGGGCCTGTCGTATCTGCTTGTGCCGCTTGATCAGCCTGGCGTGGAGATCCGCCCCATCGTCCAGTTGACCGGAACCTCGGAGTTCAACGAGGTGTTCTTCGACAATGCGCGCACTTCGGTCGATCTGGTGGTCGGTGAGCCGGGCGAGGGCTGGCGGGTCGCCATGGGCACGCTGACCTTCGAGCGGGGTGTATCGACTCTGGGTAACCAGATCACCTACGCTCGTGAGCTTTCCCGGCTCTCCGAGATGGCCAAGTCGAACGGATCCGCCGACGATCCGGCCATCCGGGAACGCCTCGCGCAGGCCCATGTGGGCCTGCGCACCATGCGCGCGTATGCGTTGGCCACCATGGACGAGGAGCGGCCCGGCCAGGACAACGTGTCGAAGCTGTTGTGGGCCAACTGGCATCGCGACCTGGGCGAGCTGGCAATGGAGATAGTAGGAAGATCGTCTCTGCTTACACCTACTGGCGAGATGGACGAGTGGCAGCGGTTGTTCCTGTTCTCGCGCGCCGACACCATTTACGGCGGCTCCAACGAGATTCAACGCAACATCATCTCCGAGCGGGTGCTCGGTCTACCCAGAGAGGCACGCTAGTGAGCTTGTCGCAGGCGCCGAAAGAGATTGACGGACACGGGCTTCTGAAAGGCAAGGCCGTCGTCGTGACCGCTGCCGCCGGAACCGGGATCGGCTCGTCAACAGCCCGCCGCGCGCTGGCCGAGGGTGCTGACGTGGTCGTCTCGGACTATCACGAGCGTCGCCTCACCGCGACCCGGGATGAGCTCGCTGCGCTCGGCCTGGGCAAGGTTGCCGCGGTGGTGTGTGACGTCACCTCCACCGAGGCTGTGGACGCGCTGATCGCCGAATCCGCTGCGGCCCTGGGCCGTATCGACGTGCTGGTGAACAATGCCGGGCTCGGTGGCGAGACGCCGGTCGCCGATATGACCGACGATCAGTGGGACCGGGTGCTCGAGGTGACCCTGACCTCCACCTTCCGCGCGACCCGTGCGGCACTGCGGTACTTCCGTGAGGCAGGCCATGGCGGAGTCATCGTCAACAACGCGAGCGTGTTGGGCTGGCGCGCGCAGTACGGGCAGTCGCACTACGCCGCCGCCAAGGCCGGCGTCATGGCGCTGACCCGGTGCAGCGCCATCGAGGCCGTCGAACATGGCGTGCGCATCAACGCGGTCGCCCCGAGCATCGCCCGGCACAAGTTCCTCGACAAGGTGACCTCTTCGGACCTGCTGGACAAGCTGTCCTCCGATGAGGCGTTCGGCCGGGCCGCCGAGCCGTGGGAGGTGGCGGCCACCATCGCGTTCCTGGCCAGCGACTACTCGAGTTACCTGACCGGTGAGGTCATCTCGGTATCCAGCCAGCGGGCGTGACATTCGGCACGCATTCGACCAAACAAGCGCTTGGTTGATACAGTGGGCGAGTGGACAAAGTGGCTGAGGTGACCGCGCCCTCTCGGCGTGACGAGCTGCTGAGCCTCGCCGCCGAAATGTTCGCCGAGCGCGGTCTGCGTGCCACCACGGTGCGCGATATCGCCGACGCCGCCGGAATCCTCTCGGGCAGCCTCTATCACCACTTCGACTCCAAAGAGGCGATCGTCGACGAGCTGCTGCGGGATTTCCTGGAGGGGCTGTTCGCACGGTATCGCGAGATCGCTGCGGCCAACCTCAATCCCGTCAACACGCTCAAGGGCCTCTTCCTTGCCTCCTTCGACGCGATCGAAACCAAGCACGCGCAGGTCGCCATCTATCAGGCGGAGGCTCCCCGGCTGCTGTCGCAGGAGCGGTTCGCCTATCTGAACGAGCTCAACACCGAGCAGCGCGAGCTCTGGCTCGAGGTGCTGCGCGACGGCATTGCCCAGGGCTACTTCCGTCCCGATCTCGACGTGGCCGTGGTGTACAGGTTCATCCGCGACGCGACCTGGGTCTCGGTGCGCTGGTTCCGCCCGGGTGGGTCGCGTACGGCGCAGGACGTGGCCGAGCAATACCTCTCGATAGTTCTCGGCGGGATCACCACGAACAACGCTGTTCAGTCGTCCGAATAACAAAGGAGATTCACCATGCCTGAGGCGTACATCATTGACGCTGTGCGTACCGCCGTCGGTAAGCGCAACGGCTCACTGTCCAAGGTGCACCCGCTTGACCTGGGCGCCGCTACCTTCAAAGGCCTCTTCGATCGTGTCGACGTCGACCCCGACGCCATCGACGACGTGTACATGGGCGTGCTGGACGCCATCGGCGGACAGGCCGGCAACGCCGGACGTCTGGCGTGGCTCGCAGGTGGATACCCGGAAGAGGTTCCGGGCGCTACCGTCGACCGCCAGTGTGGATCGAGCCAACAGGCTATTTCCTTTGCCGCGCAGGCTGTTATGTCCGGCACCGCCGACCTGATCGTGGCCGGCGGTTTCCAGAACATGAGCCAGATTCCGATCTCGGCGGCGATGCTCGTCGGCAAGGAATACGGATTCACCTCGCCCACAGCCGAATCCGAGGGCTGGCTGCACCGCTACGGCGATCAGGAGGTATCGCAGTTCCGCGGCGCCGAAATGATCGCCGAGAAGTGGGACATCAGCCGCGAGGAGATGGAACGCTTCGCTCTCTCCAGCCATGAGAAGGCTTTCGCCGCAATCCGCAACGGGCACTTCGACAACGAGATCATCCCGGTCGGTGACTTCCGCGTCGACGAGGGGCCGCGCGAATCCTCGCTGGAAAAGATGGCTGAGCTCAAGACCCTCGTCGAGGGTGGCCGCATCACCGCGGCGCTGGCAAGCCAGATCTCCGATGGCGGCAGTGCCACCCTGGTGGCCTCCGAGCAGGCCGTCAAGGCGCACGGCCTGAAGCCGCGTGCACGCATCCACCACATCAGTGCCCGTGGTGACGATCCGGTGTTTATGCTGACCGGACCTATCCCCGCCACTCGGTACGCACTGGAGAAGACCGGTCTGACGATGGACGACATCGACGTGGTCGAGATCAACGAAGCCTTTGCCCCCGTCGTGCTCGCCTGGGCCAAGGAGCTGAACGTCGACCTGAAGAAGGTCAACCCGAACGGCGGAGCGATCGCCTTGGGCCACCCGCTCGGTGCCACCGGTGCCAAGCTATTCGCCACCATGCTGAACGAACTGGAGCGCACCGGCGGCCGGTACGGCCTGCAGACGATGTGCGAGGGCGGCGGTACCGCCAACGTCACCATCATCGAACGCCTCTGAAAACCCCGCGGATGTCGACCCTTCTCCGGAACGGCCGACATCCGCGGGCGTAGCCTGGGCTGATGCGTGCGGGAATTCTGATCGGCGTGGTCGCGGCGGCCCTCGGTGTCATGGCAAGCGGCGCCCCGGCGTCGGCCGAACCATGCCCGCCGGAGATCTGTTATGTCCCGGGAATCCCGGGAGTGCCCAGCGGCGTGCTCAACATGCTGCCGCAGTCGATGGGCGATCTACCGCCACAACTGTCGCAGTATCCGGGCAGCTGGGCAGATCAGGGCTGGGGCGGATGGAATCAGCGCGACAGCATCGGCATCCATGACATCCCGGCACCCGAACCACCGGCGCCGGAAATTGTTGTGCCGCAGCAGGAGCTAACCGCTGCGTCGCCGGGCGGTTAGTCTCCGGCCCAGGTGCCGTATGGCACGTCGGGGTCGGCCGCGGCACGCGGGGCGAGCGTCAGCGCTGCCAGCGCCGCAGCACAACAGGCGGCCGTCGAGAAGGCGAACTTTCGGTTCCTCATGCTTCCAGGATTCTCCTGCAGTCTGCGAATCCGCTGTCGATCTTCTTCATGTCGAGTGGGAATCCGATGATGTGCCTCGTGAGATTCCCACTCGTGGGCTAGAGGATGGCGGCGCTGGCTGCCTGCAGGTGTGCGACCGCATCGGTGACGATCGCGTCGATCAACTCCTGGCAGCTCGGTAGGTCATCGAGGATGCCCGCGACCTGGCCCGAGGCCAGCACACCGGCATTCGTGTTGCCCTCGACGAGACCGGCCTTCAGCAGCATCGGGGTGTTCGCGGCCATGAGCACCTGCGACCAGGTGAGCTCCTTGCCGTGCCGCATCGCGAGGCCATCCTTGACCATCGACGCCCACGACATTCCCGTCATCTTCTTGAACTTGGCGGCGTTGCGGACCGCTGCGGTGAAACCGCGCACCCGCGAACCGCTTTCCAGCTTCTCGACGAGCTCGGTGCGCAGCACCCGGTGCGGCATGCCGTCGACACGCGTCGAGACCACGGTGCCACCGAGGTCGGAGGCCAGGTAGCGCTGCTTGACCGCATCAGGCACGCTGCTGTCTGCGGTCAGCAGGAAGCGGGTGCCCATCGCGACACCGGCGGCACCGTACGACAATGCGGCGGCGAGGCCGCGCCCATCGAAGAATCCACCGGCCGCGACGACCGGCATCCCGGTGTCCTTGACGGCGTCGAGCACCGAGGGCAGCAGCAGAGTCGTGGCGACCGGTCCGGTATGACCACCGCCCTCGCCGCCCTGCACGATCACCGCGTCGGCACCCCAGGCCGCAACCTTCTTGGCGTGCTTGGCCGCTCCGATGGACGGGACCACCACGACGCCGTTGGCTTTCAGCTTCGCGATGAGGTCCTGCTTGGGTGCCAGCGCGAACGAGGCCACCTTGACCTTCTCGCGGATGAGCAGGTCGATGCGCTCGGTGGCGTCACCGGCATCGGCGCGGATGTTCACACCGAAAGGCTTGCCGGTCAGCGATTTCGTCTTCGCGACGGCCGCGACCAGTTCCTCGAGGGTCATGGTCGCTGAGGCCAGGATGCCCAGGCCGCCGGCGTTGGAGGTGGCGGCCACCAGTCGTGGACCGGCGACCCAGCCCATTCCGGTCTGCACGACGGGATGCTCGATACCGACCAGCTCGGTCAGCGCGGTCTTGAGCACCTGAGTCACTGTTTTACTTCCTTGTCCCGGAATGATTTCGGATCGATGACCTCGCGGATGATCCGCAGCTCTTCCTCGGTGGGCAGCCGGGTGACGTCCGCGCCGGCCAGCCCGTGCACTTCGAAGCTGGTGTTGGACGCGACGTCGTCGGCCGAGACGCCGGGGTGCAGCGACAGGGCGCGCATCTGGTGATCCGGACCGTTGAAGTCGAACACACCGAGGTTCGAGATGACCCGGAACACGTTGAGGTACTTGTACGCCGGGTTCGCCGGATCGACCTTGTCGTAACCGACACCGGAGACGACGTCGACCGAATCACCGAATACGCGTGCCGAGTGGTTGCCCACCCAATACGAGGTGGCGTGGTTGATGGTGTTTCCCGGAGCACCCCGCACGCCGAACATCTGCCGGGTGGGGTGCTGCAGCGGCCCGAACGCCGAGAGGTTCTGATTGCCATAGCGATCAATCTGGTTGGCGCCCATGACGACATGCCGGCGGCCGGAGGCCACTACGTCGAACACCTTGCGGAACGGCATCCAGCCCTCGATCGGCGAGGTCCCGCCGATGCCCGGCGTCTCGGCCATCAGGACGGCCTCGCCATCGGAGAGCACCAGGTCCGGGGAGAAGGTCAGGCGGGCCAGCCGGGCCCCCACGGTGGACATCGTCGACATCGCGGAGGCCATGATCTCGCCTGCGTCCCGGAACAACTCAGCGCATGCGACGGCGCAGACCTCGGCGCGGGTTGCTTCGCTCATGCCTGTGCCTCCTTGAAGCGCTTGACGGCTGCCTGGTAGTCCTCCTCGGACCCGGACAGGTAGGTCTCGACGAACTTCTGCCAGGTCTCCGGATCACCGGCCGCCTCGGCATAGTGCCGCTGGAACTTCTCGTCACGGCCGTAGTCGGCGGCGCCGATGGTGAAGTGTGCACCACCCGGTGCCTCGACGACCTTGTCGACCATCATGCGGTTCAGCAGAAGCGACTGCAGCGGAACGGATTTCACCAGATCCTCGGTGGATACGATCTTTTCCACCGATAGGTAGCGTCGTTCCGCGGCCAGGCAGTACAGGTCGTCGAAGTACGGGTCGACGCCGGTGTAGGCGGCATTGCCGGTCGCGTCACCCAGGTTCAGGTGCACGAATGCGGCGTCCAGGTTCAGTGCGGGCATGGCGACCAGGGTCTCGTTATCCGCGTACGGCGAGGTGACGGTCTTGAGCTCGTCGCCCCAGAAGTTCATGACGTCGGATCCCAGGCCGGCCCGGATGGGTAGGAATGGCAGGCGTGCGGCAGCGGCCTCGAGGCCGCATTTGACCATGCCCTCGTCCATCTCCCGAGACTCGATGGCGCCGGTGGTGCGCGCCTTGGCGAACCACGGGTCGTAGAAGGGCGGTGAATCCAGCGAGACGAAGCCGTAGTAGGCCCTCGTGACCTTGCCCGCGGAACATAACAGACCCAGATCCGGTCCGCCGTAGGTGACGACCGTCAGATCCTTGATGTCCGAACGCAGAATCGCGCGCACGAAGGCCATCGGCTTGCGTCGTGAGCCCCAGCCGCCGAGGCCGATGGTCATCCCGCTACGCAGCTCGGCGACGACCTCGTCGAGCGTGGTGCGCTTGTCTGCCATGAGTTAGTTCCCCTTCGGCTTTCCGGTCTCGACGAACGCATCGCGGTGTTCGTCGGCGACTCCGGCGAGGTTGAGTTCGAATGTGAAGCCCTGCTCCATGCGGTAACTCGACTCGACGTCCTGCGGGTCGATGAAGTTGATGGCCTCTTTGGCGGCCCGGATGACACGGGTGTCCTTGGCGGCGATGTCCCGCGCGACGCGCAGTGCGGCTTCGTCGAGTTCGTCGCGCGGCACCACTTCGTGGACGGATCCATAGTGATGCAACGTCTTTGCGTCGATCTTGGCTGCCGTGTAGAACATCCGGCGCATCACATGCTGAGGGACCAGTCGCTGCAGGTGGGTGGCCGTTCCGAGCGCGCCGCGGTCGACCTCGGGCACGCTGAAGACCGCGTCATCGGAGGCGACGATCACATCAGCGTTGCCCACCAGGCCGATTCCGCCGCCGAGGCAGAAGCCGTTGACCGCGGCGATGACCGGCACCTTGCAGCGGTACACCGCGCTGAAGGCCTCGAAGCAGCCGCGGTTGGTGTCGATCAGCGCGGTGAATCCGTCCGTCGCCTGCATCTCTTTGATGTCGGCGCCGGCATTGAACCCGCGCCCCTCGGCCCGCAGGATCACCACGTGGGTCGACGGGTCGTTACCCGCGGCCAGGATGGCGTCGGCCAGCTCGAACCATCCGCGTGACGGAATGGCGTTGACCTTCGGATAGTCGACGGTGACGGTGACGATGCCCGGTTCAACCGTCGCGGTGGTGATGCCCATGAGACTCCTCAAGGTACCGAAACAAGCACTTGCTTGGTACGCTACCATGACCCGAAAGCGCAGGACAAACAGCAGGAACACGGCAAGGAGTCACGTGCGAGCCTCTTATGACCTCGGCCTCGAAGGTCGCGTCGTGCTGGTTACTGGAGGTGTCCGTGGTGTCGGAGCCGGAATCAGCCGGGTATTCGCCGATCAGGGTGCAACGGTGATCACCTGCGCGCGCCGCCCCGGCGAGACCCCGTATGAGTTCCACTCCTGCGATATCCGCGACGAGGAGTCGGTGGACGCGCTCATCGGCACCATCGTTTCCGCACATGGCCGCCTGGACACCGTGGTGAACAATGCCGGCGGCGCCCCCTTTGCCCTGGCCGCCGATGCCAGCCACAACTTCCATCGCAAGATCGTCGAGCTGAATCTGCTCTCTGCATTGTTGGTCTCGCAGCGCGCGAACGCGGTGATGCAGCAGCAGGTTGACGGCGGCACCATCGTCAACATCACCAGCGTCAGCGCGAGCCGTCCCTCGCCGGGCACCGCCGCCTACGGCGCTGCCAAGGCCGGGCTGGAGAGCCTGACCCGAAGCCTCGCCGTCGAGTGGGCGCCCAAGGTGCGGGTGAATGCGCTTGCCGCCGGGATGATTCGCACCGAGCTGTCGGAGATGCATTACGGCGACGAAGAGGGAATCGCTTCGGTGGGAGCGACGGTGCCCCTCGGGCGCCTGGCCAATCCCGATGAGATCGGTTGGACCGCTGCATTTCTCGCCTCACCAATCTCTTCGTATGTGACCGGTTCGGTCCTCACGGTTCATGGCGGAGGGGAGCGCCCTGCCTTCCTCGACGCCGCCAATGTCAACAGCAACGAGAACGGCGAAAAGGAATAGAACATGCCAGGTTTACTCGATGGTCGGGTCGTCATCATCACGGGCGCGGGTCGGGGCATCGGCCGGGCGCACGCATTGGCGTTCGCGGCCGAAGGCGCCCGTGTCGTGGTCAATGACATCGGTGTCGGCCTGGATGGATCGGCCGGCACCAGCCCCGCGCAGGAGGTCGTCGAGGAGATCAAGGCCGCCGGCGGCGAGGCCGTCACCAACGGCGATGACGTCGCGGACTGGAACGGAGCCAAGAATCTCATCGACACCGCGGTCAATTCCTTTGGCCGTCTGGATGTCTTGGTCAACAATGCCGGATTCCTGCGTGACCGCATGCTCGCCAACATGAGCGAGGAGGAGTGGGATGCGGTGATTCGCGTGCACCTCAAGGGACACTTCGCACCACTGCGGCATGCCGCAGCGTATTGGCGCGACGAGTTCAAGGCCGGCAACGCGGTGGACGCACGCATCATCAACACCAGCTCCGCCGCGGGTTTGCAAGGCAGTGTGGGGCAAGGGAATTACGCCGCCGCCAAGGCCGGTATCGCCACCCTGACACTGCAGGCCGCCGCGGAGATGGGCCGCTACGGCATCACCGTGAACGCCATTGCTCCGGCCGCACGCACCCGGATGACCGAGGCGGTCTTCGCCGAGACCATGGCCAAGCCGGAGGATGGGGCGTTCGACGCGATGGCCCCGGAGAATGTGTCGCCGCTGGTGGTGTGGCTCGGTAGCCCTGAGTCTCGCGACATCACCGGCAAGGTGTTCGAGGTCGAGGCCGGCATCATTCGCGTCGCCGAGGGTTGGGCCCACGGTCCGCAGGTGGACAAGGGGGCGCGTTGGGATCCAAGCGAATTGGGCCCCGTCGTCACCGACCTACTCGATAAGGCGCGCACGCCGGTCCCGGTCTACGGCTCACAGGGTTAACTCTTCCCGCCGACACGCCGTGCTGTTGCGGATTCGTATCGCAGGTGTCCGCCATGAGGCGGCGCGTCGATGGGGAGCTAGGGCTCCAGGATGACGACGGGGATCTTGCGGGTCGTGTACGACTGGTACTTGTCGAAGTCCGCGTACAGCTCGACCAGCTTGGGCCAGTAGTACGCGCGCTCCTCGTCGTTGGCGGTGCGTGCCGTCATGGTGCTGATATTGCCTTTTATCTGAACGGTGACTTCAGAATTCGCCTCTAGGTTGAGGTACCACGCGGGGTTGGCCGCTCGCCCGCCCTGCGATGCCACCAGCACGATCTTGTGGCCGTCGGGCAGATAGAGCAGCGCGCTCAGCCGATTTTGACCGGTCTTGCGGCCGGTGGTGGTGATCAGCAGAACCGGTATCCCCCAGGGGAAAGCCGCGCCCACACGCCACTTTCCGCCGAGGCGCCCGTTGGTCCGCTGATACAGCCAAACATTGACCGTGGTCATCCACTTGATGATCTTGCCGGCGAACTCGGAATTCAGTTGGGCGGGCGCGTTCGCGGATGATCCCGGTGCGGTCATGGCCCTATGCTACGAGTGTGTCAACACCTGGAGCCTCAGACGAAGCACGTATTGCCGCTGCGAATGCCTACATCGAAGCGCTCGTCACACATCAGGCGGACGCGGTGCCGTTTACCCCGGAATGTGTGCGGATCGAACAGGGCGTCAAGACCGGATTCTCCGGAGATCACTTGCGGCGCAGCCTGAACAACGGCCCACAGTTCCGCCTCATTGCCGCGGCGTCCAATCGGCAGTTCCGTGTCGAAGGCGAGAACGTCGTCGCGAGTTTCGTCATCGAGACCAAGGCGAAGGTTGCCGGATGGCGGGTGGTCGCCAAAGTAGACGAGATATTCAAAATCCCGGCTGACGATCCTCGAATCCACCACATTCGGGCCATTTTCGTTCCGAAGCTGTCGCGCGCCTAGAACACGTTCTAGATCTGCGGTTTTTCCTCCACGCACTCATGTCCTGGGGTCGATTTCTGTGCTCCACCGCCACTAGAGTCAGTGGTGAAATACATCACAGGCGGGAGGTGCGGCGTGGTACAGGCCCAACATCCCCATTTGCCGGACGGCCTTGACTTCACCGATCCCGAGCTCTTCGACGGCCTGTTCGCCGTCGACACCATGCGAAGCCCCAACCCGCATGTGGGATTTGGTGGAAACAGCGAACACCATTGCGTGGGTGCCAATCTGGCTCGGATGACCATCAACCTGATGTTCAACGCGATCGCCGACCATATGCCGGACCTGACGTCGGCGGGAGAGCCGGGCCGGCTGCGTTCGTGATGGCTGAATGGCGTCAAGCACTATGAGGTCGACTTCTGTCCGGCCGGGTACCGGCGGGCCAGCTGACGAAAAGGCCCCGGACACCGAGGTGCCGGGGGCCGTCGCGAAGCTACTAGATGCGTTCGATGATGGTGGCGGTGGACAGTGCGCCGCCGGCGCACATGGTGATCAAAGCCGTTGATTTGTCGGTGCGTTCGAGCTCGTGTA
>JACHLF010000009.1 GCA_014204435.1 Mycobacteroides chelonae | reverse complement strand
GAAGTCCGCATGAGCGGGGCGCACGGCGGTGGCGAGCCCACTTTCCTGGCCACATGGATCCGACGCCTATCGGTACCCATTCTGATCTTCTGGGTATTGCTGGTCGTCGCCTTCGGGACGCAGAAGTCGCTGGAGACGGTGGGTAAGGAACACACGGTCTCGCTAAGCCCGGGGCAAGCGCCGTCCATGCAGGCCATGAAGAACATGGGCAAGATATTCAAAGAGTCCGACTCCGATAGCGTCGCCATGATCGTGCTCGAGGGGCAGGAGCGCCTAGGCCCCGATTCGCACAAGTTCTACGACGCGATGGTGTCGCGGTTACGCGCCGACGCCAAACACGTTCAGCACGTCCAGGATTTCTGGGGTGACCCGCTCACCGAGGCGGGCGCCCAAAGCACCGACGGCAAGGCCACCTACGTCCAGATCAACCTCGCCGGAAACATGGGCGAGACGCTGTCGAACGAATCGACCGAGGCAGTCCGCGCCATCGTCAAGCAGGTCGAGGCCGACTGGACCAAGAACGGCGCCAAACTGCCCGATGGGCTGACGGTGTACGTCACCGGACCGGGCGCCTTGCAGACCGATATGAACCATGCGGGCGACGGCAGTCTAAAGCTGATCACCGGGTTGACCTTCCTGGTCATCGTGGTCATGCTGCTGTTCTTCTACCGCTCGATATTCACCGTGATCATGGTGTTCTTGTTTGTCGGCGTTCAGCTGAGCGTGGCCCGGGGTGTGATCGCCTTCCTCGGTGATCACCAGATCATCGGGCTTTCCACCTTCGCAGTGAACCTGCTGGTGATGCTCTCCATCGCCGCAGGTACCGATTACGCCATCTTCCTCATCGGGCGCTACCAGGAAGCCCGAGCGATGGGGGCCGACAAAGAGGCGGCCTATTACGAGATGTTCCACGGCACGGCGCACGTCATCCTGGGCTCGGGGCTCACGATCGCCGGCGCCATGTACTGCCTGAGCTTCACCCGCATGCCCTACTTCCAGAGCCTCGGCGTGCCCTGCTCGGTCGGTCTGCTCACCGGTGTCGTGGTGTCGCTCACGATGGGGCCGGCCCTGATCACCATCGGCAGCCGCTTCGGACTGTTCGAACCCAAGCGCGCCATGCGCATCCGCACCTGGCGCAAGATCGGCACCACCATCGTGCGGTGGCCCGGTCCGGTACTCGCTGCAGCGCTGTCCATTGCGATCATCGGCCTGGCCGCATTGCCCGGCTACCGGACCAGTTACGACGACAAGAAGTACATCCCCAAGGACATCCCCGCCAATGCCGGATTCGAAGCGGCCGGCCGCCACTTCTCCCAGGCCCGCATGAGTCCCGAAATGTTGCTGATCGAGTCCGATCACGACATGCGGAACTCAGCGGACTTCCTGGTCATCGACAAGATCGCCAAGGCCGTGTTCCGCGTTCCGGGAATCGCACGTGTACAGGCGATCACCCGGCCGCAGGGCACCCCGATCGAGCACAGCTCGATCCCGTTCCTTATCAGCATGCAAAGCGTGGGCCAGCTGCAGAACATGAAGCTGATGAAGGACCGCATGGCCGATATGAAGGTCCAGGCTGACAAGATGGGCGAGAACGTCGTCATCATGAAGCGGACCCTGTCCAACATGACCACGATGGCGGGCATCACGCACTCGCTCGTCGGCGACATGCACACCTTGCAGGGCACCATCCACGAGATGCGGGACGGCATCTCGAACTTCGACGACTGGTTCCGCCCGATTCGCAACTACCTGTATTGGGAGAAGCACTGCTTCGACGTCCCGATGTGTCAGGCCATGCGTTCGATCTTTGACACACTCGACAAGATCGACGAAATGACCGAAACCATGGACGGGATGGTCGTCAACATGGAGCGGATGGATCAGCTGATGCCCAAGATGGTGTCGGACATGTCGGCCATGGTCCCGATCATGGAAGACATGCAGAAGATGATGCTGACGCAGCACAGCACCATGTCGGGCTTCTACAACCAAATGGACGAGATGAGCCAGAACTCGACCGCTATGGGTAAGGCGTTCGATGCCGCGAAGAACGACGACTCGTTCTATCTGCCGCCAGAGATCTTCGACAACGCAGACTTCAAACGCGGAATGAAGTCGTTCCTGTCGCCCGACGGCAAGGCCGTTCGGATGATCATCTCCCATCGAGGGGATCCCGCTACGCCAGAAGGCCTTTCGCACGTCGAACCGATCAAGCAGGCCGCTATCGAGGCGGTCAAGGGCACGCCACTGGAGGACGCCAAGATCGAGCTCGGTGGTACCGCGGCCGTGTTCAAGGACATGTCCGACGGCGCCCGCTACGACCTGATGATCGCCGGTATCTCCGCGCTGTGCCTGATCTTCCTGATCATGCTGCTCATCACACGAAGTTTCGTGGCCGCGCTCGTCATCGTCGGCACGGTCGCATTGTCCCTCGGTGCGTCATTCGGTCTGTCGGTCATCATCTGGCAGTACATATTCGGCATCGAATTGCACTGGCTCGTCATGCAGATGGCCATCATCGTGCTGCTCGCCGTGGGCTCCGACTACAACCTGTTGTTGGTGTCCCGACTCAAGGAAGAGCTGCACGGGGGCCTCAAGACCGGCATCATCCGCTCAATGGGTGGAACCGGCAGCGTGGTGACCTCCGCCGGACTGGTCTTCGCCTTCACGATGGCCGTCATGGTGGTCAGCGACCTGCGGATCATCGGCCAGGTGGGTACGACAATCGCACTGGGGCTGCTGTTCGACACGCTCATCGTGCGATCGTTCATGACACCGGCCATCGCGACCATCCTCGGCCGGTGGTTCTGGTGGCCGCTGAACGTGCGCACCCGACCGCTGCCGCCACCCCAAACGCCTGCCTCGACACAGCCCGTGGGCGCCGGCCACGGCGACGATCCCGCGACGACGGAGTTCCCAAGACCTTCGGTCTGACTCCGCCACGCGTCCACCTGAGCGCATTCCGTTCTCCTCAAGAAAACGGAATGCGTAGCTGGGGGCTGTTCAAGATCCCTTCGTAATATCCGAGGTGTTCGGCACTCGCAGTCGCGATGTGAAACTCGGCTGAGACGCATTGGGGCGATTCGATCGCATGCCCCGACAACGACCTGCGGTCATCTGGAAATGTTTGCTGCTCAGTCAGCCGGCGACCGCGTTCATGCCCACCCGGGCCGTTGCTCGCCGATCTGCAGCCATTGCGTGACCAACAACACGCCCGGGGACGCTTGTCGTCATCGGTCACCAGTGCGCCGCACCCGCGTCAGACCCGCATCGCGCACAGAGGGCCGCCACGGGCGGTCGCTCCAAAGGTAGCGACGGCAAATAGTGGGTAGGTCCGTTAGCTGCTGCGATTCTCAGGCCAGTCACCAATTCGAATGTGCAAGCAGGCCCTTTCGCTACATATGCGAAAAAGGAGGGGGGAATAGAACCGTGTCATCGGTTGTTGACTTCCACTTGTAGCTAACTTGGCGTTGCGGGTACTCAGGGGTCCAAACGGGTACGTTGTGACTGATGACACATGTACAGTTCCCTGACAAACGTATGTAGTATCCCTTACGAATTACTGAGAAATCAGCATGAGCGGAGTCGAGTGGGATGAACCGACGAAGTGACCGGACGCCCCCTGACCTCACTGACTCCGCACAAACAACACGGTGTTGCACTGGCTGGTAATTATTTGCGCGCGAATCGCGCCGGCGCTTCAGCCGGACGCGATGAGCAGAGTCGAGTTGTTGGCCGCCGGGCCACACGGGTGAAGGGGATTGGACGATTTTCAAGATATTGACGCGGGTATGGATTCCGCTGGTCGTCGTGGTGGTCATCGCGGCCGCTGCCTTCGGCGTCTATCGGCTTCACGGGGTGTTCGGCTCGACGAACATCAATTCGGCGATCGGCATCAAGGATGACTCCAAGAACATCATCCCGAAGGACATCGTCTATGAAATCTTCGGTCCCGCGGGGACAAAGGGCGAGGTCAACTACCTCGATGACAGGGCCCAGCCGCAGCGTGCCGTGTTCACCACGCTGCCGTGGAAGCTGACCATCACCACGACCATGACATCCGTTTTCGCCAATGTCGTCGCGATGGGGGACGCCGACGAAATCGGTTGCCGCATCCTGTCCAACGGTGAAGTCAAGGACGAACAGACCGTGTCCAACCACAACGCTCAAGTCTTCTGCATGGTGAAATCCGCATGAGTACACATAGCGCTCCTACTCGCGGAGCAGCTCAAAAGCCCTCGCGCATAGCGCGATTCATCCATACCTTCTCAGTGCCGATCATTCTCGCTTGGCTGGTGCTGACCGTCATCGTCAACGTGGTGGTGCCTCAGCTCGAAGAGGTCGGCAAAGAGCACTCGGTGTCGTTGGCGTCCAAGGACGCGCCGTCATACCAGGCAATCAAGCGTCAGGGAGAACTGTTCCAGCAGTTCAACTCCGACAGCATGGTCATGGTGCTGCTGGAGAGCGATACCAAGTTCTCCACCGACATGAACGACAAGGCGCACACCTTCTACCGCGAGTTGGTCAAGCGGCTCCGGGCCGACACCAAACACGTCGAGTACGCCCAGGACTTCTGGGGCGATCGCATCACCGCCGGTGGCGCGCAGAGCGTCGACGAGAAAGCCGCCTACGTCCAGCTGAACCTTCGGGGAGACCAGGGCACGACGGAAGGCAAGGAGTCCGTCACCGCGGTCCAGGATCTCGTCGCCAAGCTTATCGACGAGACAAAGAAGAACAACACATATCCGGACGGCCTCAAGGTCTTCGTCACCGGGCAGGCCGCGCTGACGATGGACATGAACGACGCCGGCGACAAGAGCATGCTCAAGATGACGGGCATCACCTTCATCGTCATCACGATCATGCTGTTGTTCATCTACCGGTCGATAACGACGGTGCTGCTCATCCTGTTCATGGTGTTCGTAGAACTGGGTGCCGCCCGTGGTGTGGTCGCCATCCTCGGTAACGCCGAAATCATCGGGTTGTCGACATTCGCGGTGAACCTGCTGACGTCGTTGGCCATCGCGGCTGGTACCGACTACGCGATCTTCTTGATCGGGCGATATCAAGAGTTGAGAGCGGAGGGTAGGGAGCGTCTCGAATCCTTCTACCTGACGTATCACAGTGTTTCGCACGTGATTCTGGGTTCGGGTCTGACCATTGCCGGCGCGACGTTCTGCTTGAAGTTCACTCGGCTGCCGTACTTCGAGTCCTTGGGTGTGCCGTGCGCGATCGGCATGCTGGTCGTGGTGGCCGCATCGCTGACCATCGGGCCTGCGGTACTGCTGGTCGCGACGAAGTTCGGCTTGCTGGAGTCCAAGCGCACCATCAAGAACCGGACCTGGCGCAAGGTCGGTACCGCCATCGTGCGCTGGCCCGGACCGATCCTGGCCGTCACCATGATCATCGCGCTGCTGGGCCTGGGAATCCTGCCGTCATACACGGTCAACTACAACGACCGGTACTACATCCCGGGCAGTTTGCCGTCGATCCAGGGCTTCCAGGCATCCGATCGTCACTTCTCCAAGGCGAGAATGAACCCAGACATCCTGATCGTGGAGGCCGACAAGGATCTGCGCACTCCGGCCAACATGTTGGTTCTGGACCGGATCGCGAAGAACGTCTTCCGCGTCGAGGGCATCAACAAGGTGCAGAGCATGACCCGGCCGATGGGTGCTCCCATCGACCACAGCTCGGTGCCATTCCAGGTGAGCATGCAATCGGTATCCATGACCGAGAACATGAATTACCTGAAGAACAGCATGTCGGACATGTTGAAGATGGCCGACGATATGGGTTCGATGATCGCGATCATGGAACGCATGTACAGCATCATGAAGGAGCTCGTCGGCGTAACGCACCATATGGCGACCGTCACTACTCCGGATATGTTGGTAGTGGCCAATGAAATGCGCGACAACATTGCGAATTTCGATGATCAATTCCGGCCGTTGCGTAACTACTTCTATTGGGAAAAGCACTGCTTCGATATCCCGATGTGCTGGTCCATGCGCTCGCTATTCGACACCATCGATGGCATCGACAAGCTCACCGAGAGCATGCAGGGATTGCTCGCGGATGTGACCAATATGGACAAGCTGATGCCGCAGATGGTGGAGCAGTTGCCGCCGATGATCGCCATCACCAAGAACATGCGAAACACCATGCTGACGATGTACAGCACGATGAACGGCATGATCACCCAGATGGATCGCATGACCGACACCGCAACGGTGATGGGTCAGGCGTTCGATGAGGCGAAGAACGACGACTTCTTCTACCTGCCGCCGGAAGCCTTCGACAACGAGGACTTCAAGAAGGGTGTCAAGCTGATGATGTCGCCGGACGGCAAAGCCGCGCAGTTCATCATCACGCACGAGGGTGACTACGCCAGTAACGAGTCACTGGCCAACACGGAGGTCGAACTCAAGGCCGCCAAGAATGCGATCAAGGGCACGCCGCTGGACGAGGCCAAGCTCTATCTCGGCGGTACCGCTCCGACGTACCACGACATCGGCGAAATGGTGAAGTACGACTTGATGATCGCGGTCATCGCGTCGCTGTGCCTGATCTTCGTGATCATGCTGGTGATCACGCGAAGTATCGTGGCCGCCTTCACGATTGTCGGCACCATCGCGATATCGCTGGGCGCGTCGTTCGGTCTGTCGGTGCTGCTCTGGGAGCACATCCTCGGCCTGCAGCTGCACTGGTTCGTGCTGCCGTTCACCGTCATCATCTTGCTGGCGGTCGGATCGGACTACAACCTGCTATTGGTGTCCAGATTCAAAGAAGAACTCCATGGCGGCCTGAACACGGCGATCCTGCGTGGTGTGGGTGGATCCGGAAGCGTGGCCACCCAGGCCGGTCTGGTGTTCGCGTTCACCATGGGATCGATGATCACCAGCGATCTGATCGCCATCGGACAGTCCGGGTCGGCGATCTGCCTTGGGCTGCTCTTCGACACCTTCATCATCCGGGCATTCATGACACCGGCGATCGCCGCTCTCATGGGCCGGTGGTTCTGGTGGCCCATGAAGGTGAGCAAGTACGCGACGGATCCTCCGCCGCCTCCCGTGCCGGTCGAACAGGTACCGCCACCGCCGGCACCCGTGCCCGTTGGACCGAATGTCGTTCCCGGGCACGACGACCCGGTCACCACGGAGTTTCCACGACCGCAGGCCTAATGGCTAGTGCTATTCGGCCCCGTGATCATGGCATGGGGCCGAACTCGTTGTTGGGGAATCGGTGCGCCGGGGTCCTGTCCGGAATAGAAAACGCCCCGCGGTGCGATTACCGCGGGGCGTTTTCTATGCGCTTGGTTAGGGGCCGTCCCAGACCGACATGTCGGACGGGTACTTGCTGCAGTTCTCGGTACCCTTGGCGACGACACCCTTGTTGTTGAAGAAGATCTTGCCCCAGTTGGGCCACTGCGACGTCAGCGCCTCCGGCGGGTAGTTCACCGCGAAAACCTCGGACTCTGCGCGGCGGCCGGCATAGTCCTTTGCGAAGAACTCGTGAATCCGGTCGATTGTCGCCTGCTGCACATAATCGGGCTTGTTGTTCTTATCGATCATGTACCGCGTGTAGTAGATCGGGTCATAATCGCGAACCGCTGCCAGATACTGCTCGGCAGTACACGTGGTCTTCAGCATTCGCCGGGGAATTGGATAGTCATCGGTCGAGTCGGCGGAGGCAATCGCGGGGATTGTGCTCGCGGCAATTCCCGCGGCGACTATCGCAATTCCCGCACTGCGAATGGAACGACGAATGGAGTTCAGGCGCATGGCGCCATTGTAGCGGTTTTTGTGCAGGTCCGGGGTACAGAAGTGACTAATTTGACTCGTGCTTACGCGTTGAACTGACCACAGGTGACGCTGTCGTTGATGGGTCCGTTGAAGATGCCCAACGCAGGCGGCACCGCCAGGTCCTGCGAGTCGACAACCACATCGTCGACTCGCACTTCACAGTGCAATCCGACACCGTAGGGAGGCAGCACCCGCACCGTCATCCCAGCCTGCTGCGGGTCATCCATTACCAGGTTGACCTCCCAGGTCTCGCCGGGCCCCAAACGGGGTTGTTCGGTCCGCCGGTCCACCGGATCGGTCTTGAACGTCACGGAGATACCACGGCCGAGCCCATCGACACGGGCGATGTAGCTGATGTTGTGCAGCTCGGCTGCGGAGGCTGGTGCTGCCAGGAGAACGAGGGTTACCGCCGTTGTCCCGCCAGCGCCCAGTCCTCGGAGGAAGGCGCGCATATCGGCATCCTACCGGGGACCAGGAGACGGCGGCAACGCGATCAGTCCAGGTCAGCGGGGTCTTCCGTGTGATCAACCCCGAGTTGTTCGCAGGCCGTGTTGAGCACCCGTTGCACCGCCAACGTGTCGGCCAGTGGCATCACCGCGCTCTGCGCTCGGCCCTCCAGCAGGCACCGGGTGACCTCCGCCAGTTCGTGACTGTACCCGCCGCCGACGGGTGGACGTGCTATCGGTTCCGGATCAGATCCCTTGCGGTGCACCACGATCTCGCGCGGATGATGGAATCGGGGGAGGATGTCGATCCAACCCTCGGTGCCGAAGATGCGCGCCTGACCGGGTGTGGGATGCACAAGTGAGCACAGCAGGGTTGCGCTGCGTCCGTCGTCGTACCGCAACAGCAGGCCGGCTTCGGCGTCCACTCCCGTGGGGAACAACGAGCCGTGAGCCACCACCGCCGCGGGATCCCCCAAGAAGTATTGGGCCAGCGAGACCACATAAACACCGAGGTCAAGCAATGCTCCGCCGCCGAGCGCCGGGTTGAACAACCGATCTTCGGGATCGAACGGGCGGTCCACCCCGAGATCCGCCTGAACCTGGCGCACCTCACCGATGACCCCGTCGTCGACAAGCTTTTTCGCGGCGACGATCGCCGGCTGAAATCGCGTCCACATTGCCTCCATGGCAAAAACGCCCCTGGCCCTTGCGATGTCGATGATCTCCTGGGCCCCCGAGACGGTCGCGGTGAAGGTCTTCTCGACCAGGATCGCCTTTCCGGCGGTGAGAGCCGCGAGGGCGACCTGTCGGTGCTGGGGATGCGGTGTGGCGATGTACACCGCATCCACATCGGGAGCGGCCAGCAACTCCCGATACGCGCCGAAGACTTGCGGAATTCCGTGTACCTGAGCAAAGTCCCAGGCACGCTCCAGAGAACGGGAGGCGACGGCCACCAACTCGGCTCCCGGCGTGAGCGGGAAGTCCCGGGCCACATTGCCGGCGATGCGGCCGGGACCGATGATTCCCCAGCGAATGGTCTCAGGCATGAGCGGCTCCGTTCTGATCGCACCAGGTCAGCGCCATTCCGGCCGCGGCGAGCCAGGCGTTTAGATCATGTCCATGCCCGGCCAATCCATCAACAGCGGTGACCGCCCGGCGTATGGCGAGTTCAGTTGAGGCCGTGGATAAGAGACCCAATTTGTGCGCTTCGAGCAATTCGTCGACATCTGTCAGCTCGGTTTCGCGGCCGCAACGCACCACGAGGTCAAGATAGTGGTCGGTGGCCTCCCACCGGGAGACGTCGGCGACGAACTCGCCAACGTCCAGGTAATAGTCCTGATCGCGCTCATAGCCCGGACTGAAGTGGAAGACATTGGCACGCAAGCCCAACGTCGGAAGCAGCCAGGATTCCAGGTAGTGAAACTGTGCGCGGCCAGGAGTCGGGCGCGCCATGTACAGCCCCCACGGCTCCAACCGGTACCGGTCCACCGACCGCACGATGCCCTTCGGGTCGGTGTTGGTGAGTGCATCGAGGTCGAAGATCTCGCGTTTGGGTGCGTGCACGCTGGTTTCCCACCGCCTTCCTGTCGTCTTGAGTGATTGTCGGACCATCGGCCTACGCTGGGCTCATGGCTTTCGCAACAGAACACCCCATCGTTGCGCATTCCGAGTACCGCCCGGTCACGGACGTCTTGCGTGCCGATGGGCGATTCGAGGTCGTCAGTCAGTACGAGCCCGCGGGCGACCAGCCGGGGGCCATCGCTGAACTCGAACGCAGGGTTAGGGAGGGGGAGAAGGACGTGGTGCTGCTGGGTGCCACCGGTACCGGCAAGTCGGCCACCACCGCCTGGCTCATCGAGCGGCTGCAGCGGCCCACACTCGTCATGGCCCCCAACAAGACCCTGGCCGCACAATTGGCCAATGAGCTTCGGGAAATGTTGCCGCACAATGCAGTCGAGTACTTCGTATCGTACTACGACTATTACCAGCCGGAAGCATATATCGCGCAGACCGACACCTATATCGAGAAGGACAGCTCCATCAATGACGACGTGGAGCGCCTACGGCACTCCGCGACGTCCAATCTGCTGTCGCGCCGGGATGTCGTCGTGGTGGCGTCGGTCTCGTGCATCTACGGTCTGGGCACCCCGCAGTCCTACCTGGATCGTTCGGTGCAGTTGGACGTGGGTTTGGAAGTACCGCGCGATGCGCTCCTGCGGCTGCTGGTTGACATGCAATACAACCGCAATGACACGGCGTTCACACGAGGCACTTTCCGGGTGCGTGGCGATACCGTGGAGATCATTCCGTCCTATGAAGAGCTTGCCGTGCGCATCGAGTTCTTCGGTGACGAGGTCGAGGCGCTCTATTATCTGCATCCGCTGACAGGGGATGTTGTGCGGCAGACTAATTCGTTGCGAATCTTCCCGGCCACGCACTATGTGGCCGGGCCAGATCGGATGGCGAAGGCACTCGAAGGTGTCGAGCAGGAGCTCGAGGAACGCCTATCTGAATTGGAGGGCCAGGGCAAGCTCCTGGAGGCGCAACGGCTGAGGATGCGGACCAACTACGACATCGAGATGATGCGCAATGTGGGCTTCTGCTCAGGCATCGAGAACTATTCGCGGCATATCGACGGTCGCGGCGCCGGCACGCCACCCGCCACCCTGTTGGACTACTTCCCGGACGACTTTCTGCTGGTGATCGACGAATCCCATGTGACGGTTCCGCAGATCGGTGCCATGTACGAGGGCGACATGTCGCGTAAGCGCAATCTGGTGGACTTCGGGTTCCGGCTACCGTCCGCCGTCGACAACCGGCCGCTCACGTGGGAGGAGTTCACGTCACGCATCGGCCAGACGGTGTACCTGTCCGCGACTCCGGGCAACTATGAACGCAGTGCGGCGGGCGGCGAGTTCGTGGAGCAGGTCATCCGGCCCACCGGTCTGGTCGACCCAAAAGTCGTCGTCAAACCCACCAAGGGGCAGATCGACGATCTCATCGCCTCGATCCGGCAGCGCACCGACGCCGACGAGCGAGTGCTGGTGACGACGTTGACCAAGAAGATGGCCGAGGATCTCACCGATTACCTGCTCGAGATGGGTATTCGGGTGCGTTATCTCCATTCGGAAGTCGACACCCTGCGAAGGGTGGAGCTGTTGCGGCAGCTGCGGCTCGGCGAGTACGACGTCCTGGTGGGCATCAACCTGCTGCGCGAAGGCCTGGATCTACCTGAGGTGTCACTGGTGGCCATTCTGGACGCCGATAAGGAAGGCTTCCTGCGCTCCAGCAGGAGCCTGATCCAGACCATCGGTCGCGCGGCACGCAATGTGTCCGGTGAGGTGCATATGTATGCCGACGCCATGACGGATTCGATGAAAGAGGCCATCGACGAGACCGATCGGCGACGTGCCAAGCAGATCGCGTACAACGAGGCGAACGGGATCGACCCGCAGCCGTTGCGCAAGAAGATCGCCGACATCCTGGACCAGGTGTATCGGGAGGCCGAGGACACCGAGGAGGTTGCAGTGGGTGGATCCGGCCGCAACTCCAGCCGCGGCCGGCGCGCTCAGGGCGAGCCCGGCCGCGCGGTCAGTGCCGGGGTCTACGAGGGTCGCGACACCAAGAGCATGCCGCGAGCCGAGCTGGCTGATCTGATCAAGGACATGACCGAGCAGATGATGGCCGCAGCACGTGATCTTCAGTTTGAGCTCGCCGCCCGGTTCCGTGACGAGATCGCCGATCTCAAAAAGGAATTGCGCGGCATGGATGCTGCCGGATTGAAGTAATCAGCCGGGATCGGCAAGCAGGCGCGCCTCGGTGGCGCCATCGTCCGCGAGGACGTCGCCGGGGTTGAGCAACATGCACTTCGTCATGGACAGACATCCACAGCCGATGCATCCGGTCAACTTCCCCTGCATGTCGGCGATGCCGTTCTTGCGCGCTTCCGAATGCCATTGCCAGGAGATCCTTTGCCAGTCAAGGGCACTGGGCGCCCGATCGTCGGGGATCAGACGGCTCCACCGGGGCCGTGCAGGAGGCGATCATCAAAGCCGTCGACGACCCGAAAGTCTTGGTAAGCCCCGCCAAAGCGTTCCGCACCAACGTGACGAGTGTCCCGCCCTTGTCACCGCGACTCGTCGACCCGATCAAGGCCGTCGCCGGATCGATGTGGCCGGGTGTGCCGCTGGTACCCACGATGTCCACCGGAGTCACCGATGCCATCTACTTCGGCAAGACTCCCGTGTGCGGCCTCAGCGGCATATTCGCCCAGCCGGCAGGGACCCACGCGCACGGTCTGGACGAGCGAATCCAGGTCAAATCCCTCTACGCCGGGCGGGCGTTCCTCTATCAAGTCGTCAAGCTCTATGCCAACGGTGCGTGATCGTCCTCATATCCAGATTGAGGCGCACGCCATACCTGGGCGTACACCCGACAAGGGAAAATCACGCCCATAGCCCGACACAATCGGCCAAATGACGCATGACTGGGGCCCTTCCCGGCTAATCTCATCTGGCCTGGTCAAACGGAACTGGAGGACTTTTCATGAGTGCATACAGCACTGTCGTTGTCGGTACTGACGGATCGGATTCGTCGTACCGGGCGGTCGACCGCGCTGGAGCCATCGCGGGCGCCGCCGGTGCCAAGCTGATCGTCGCGACCGCGTACTTCTCGGAGAACAACCCCCACTCGGCCGATGTACTCAAAGAGGACGCGTACAAGGTCACCGGCAAGGCACCGGTCTACGACATTCTGCGCACCGCCCGTGAGCGCGCTGCCGCGGCGGGTGCCACGAGCGTCGAAGAGCGCTCGATCGAAGGAGCGCCGGTGGACGCGCTGCTGGACCTGGTGGTGGATTCCAAGGCCGACCTGCTGGTCGTCGGCAATGTCGGTCTCAACACCATCACCGGGCGCCTGCTGGGATCGGTCCCCTCGGATGTGGCGCGTCGCTCCAAGTGCGACGTGCTGATCGTTCACACCACCTAGACACGGCTAGCGGAACGGGACCGCTCTCACCAGCCTCGTTCGCGCCATTCGCCGAGCGATCGGCGCTCGGCGCCCAGCGTGGTGTCGTCTCCGTGCCCCGGGTACACAATCGTGGAATCGGGATACGCGCCGAACAGCCGGTCGCTGACGTCGTCCAACAGCTGATTGAAGTCCTCGGGACCGGAAGTCCTCCCCACACCACCGGGAAACAGCGAGTCTCCGGTGAAGAGGTGGGTCACATCGCCTGCGGTGAATGCCAGCGCCAGCGAGCCCGGCGTGTGTCCGCGCAGGTGGATCACGTCGAAGTGCAGATCACCGATATCGAAGCTGTCGCCTCCGGCCAGCAGCGTGGTTGGCGGGACCGGCAGAGGCCCGGCATCCAAATCATGTGCGGCGCTGGCGGATTGTGTCTTTCCGACGATTGCTTTCAGTGCCTGCCAGTGGTCGAAATGCTGATGCGTGGTCACGATCAGCTCGATGTTCGGGGCGTTCTCGTCCAGCAGGGTGGCCAATCGCGCGGCATCGTTGGCCGCGTCGATCAGCAGCGACTTGCCGGTGTTTGTGCATGTCACGATGTACGCGTTGTTGTCCATCGGGCCCACGGATGCCTTGATGATGGCCGCGCCGTCCACGGTGCGACGTGCCACGCCGGTGCCGGGCTCGATATGGCCGGAGTAGTCGTCGTCGACGGTGATGGAGGTCATGCTGCAACCGTAGTGGCCCCCAGTGCCGCGAAGATTGTCGGTGCCTCGTCCTAGCATGGAGTCGACGACTCAGTCGTGCTGGATTCTGCATGGGACTACAGCCGCTGAGCTATGCGAAAACACCTGCATGGGCAGTGTGGAAGGAGACAGGTGGCCGACCGTCTAATCGTGCGGGGCGCGCGTGAGCACAACCTGCGCGGTATCGACCTTGACCTACCCCGAGACAGCCTTATCGTCTTTACGGGCCTGTCCGGTTCTGGAAAGTCGAGCCTGGCCTTCGACACTATCTTCGCCGAAGGCCAACGTCGCTACGTCGAGTCACTGTCCGCGTACGCGCGCCAGTTCCTAGGCCAGATGGACAAACCTGACGTCGACTTCATCGAGGGACTCTCGCCCGCCGTGTCGATCGACCAGAAGTCGACCAACCGCAACCCCCGGTCGACGGTGGGCACCATCACCGAGGTCTACGACTACCTGCGTCTGCTATTTGCCCGGGCCGGCACACCACATTGCCCGGTGTGCGGGGAGAAAATCGCCAAGCAAACACCCCAGCAGATCGTCGACCAGGTGCTGGATATGGAGGAAGGCCTGCGATTCCAGGTGCTAGCTCCGGTGGTGCGCACTCGCAAGGGTGAGTTCGTCGACCTGTTCGAGCAGCTCAACTCGCAGGGCTACAGCCGTATTCGGGTGGACGGCGTGGTTCATTCGCTCACCGAGCCGCCCAAGCTCAAGAAGCAGGAGAAGCACGATATCGAGGTGGTCATCGACCGTCTCTCCGTCAAGGCAAGCTCCAAGCAACGCCTCACCGACTCGGTAGAGACCGCACTCCGCCTCGCCGACGGAATCGTGGTTCTCGAATTCGTCGACGCCGACGAGGATTCTCCGCAGCGGGAGCGCAGGTTCTCCGAGAAACTCGCGTGCCCCCACGGCCACCCGCTGGCCGTGGATGATCTTGAGCCGCGTTCTTTTTCGTTCAACTCGCCTTATGGGGCCTGCCCCGCGTGCACCGGTCTGGGCATCAAGAAGGAAGTCGATCCCGATCTTGTGGTCCCCGATCCGGACATGACCCTTACTGAGGGTGCCATCGCGCCCTGGTCGATGGGCCAGAACGCCGACTACTTCGTGCGCCTCATGGCCGGACTGGGCGACGCCCTCGGATTCGACGTGGACACCCCGTGGAAGAAGCTTCCAGCGGCCGCCAAGAAGGCGATCCTGGACGGCTCCTCCGAGCAGGTTCACGTGAGGTACAAGAACCGCTACGGCCGCACCCGGTCGTACTATGCCGAATTCGAAGGCGTCCTGGCCTTCCTGCAGCGCCGCATGGAGCAGACCGAGTCCGAGTGGGCCAAGGAACGCTACGAAGGCTTCATGCGGGACATTCCGTGCCCCGAATGCAATGGCACTCGCCTGAAGCCGGAAATCCTTTCCGTCACTCTCACCGCGGGGGAGTACGGCACCAAATCGATCGCGCAGGTCTGCGATCTGTCGATCGCGGACTGTGCACAGTTCCTCAACGCCCTAACGCTCGGTCATCGCGAGCAGGCTATCGCCGGTCAGGTACTCAAGGAGGTCCAATTCCGGCTGGGATTCCTGCTGGACGTCGGCTTACAGTATTTGTCGCTGGCGCGCGCGGCCGGCACATTGTCCGGCGGTGAGGCGCAGCGCATCCGGCTGGCGACTCAGATCGGCTCCGGGCTGGTCGGGGTCCTCTATGTGCTCGACGAGCCGTCGATCGGCCTGCACC
The DNA here is from genome assembly GCA_014204435.1 of Mycobacteroides chelonae. Taxonomy (GTDB): domain Bacteria; phylum Actinomycetota; class Actinomycetes; order Mycobacteriales; family Mycobacteriaceae; genus Mycobacterium; species Mycobacterium chelonae_A. The sequence goes on along the minus strand of JACHLF010000009.1, from coordinate 159,273 downwards.
AGCGCGATAACCGGCGCCTCATCGAAACACTCACGCGGCTCAGGGATCTCGGCAACACATTGATCGTCGTCGAGCATGACGAGGACACCATCAGGCATGCCGACTGGGTTGTCGACATCGGCCCGGCCGCGGGCGAGCACGGCGGTCAGGTGGTGCACAGCGGCACCTACGCCGAACTCCTGAAAAACAAGAACTCCGTCACGGGTTCTTATCTCTCTGGCGCAGAGAGCATTCCGCTGCCGTTGATGCGCCGCCAGATCGACCCTAAACGGCAGATCACCGTGGTGGGTGCGCGCGAGCATAACCTCAAGGACATCGATGTCTCGTTCCCCCTCGGAGTGCTGACCTCGGTCACCGGAGTATCGGGCTCGGGCAAGTCGACGCTGGTCAACGACATCCTCGCCACTGTGCTGGCCAACAAGCTCAACGGCGCACGCCAGGTGCCCGGTCGCCACACCCGCGTGACCGGGCTGGACCAAGTCGATAAGCTGGTGCGAGTGGACCAGTCGCCCATCGGGCGCACACCACGCTCCAACCCGGCGACCTATACCGGCGTCTTCGACAAGATTCGCACGCTGTTCGCGGCAACCACCGAGGCCAAGGTGCGCGGCTATCAGCCGGGCCGGTTCTCCTTCAACGTCAAGGGCGGCCGCTGCGAGGCGTGCACGGGCGACGGCACCATCAAGATCGAGATGAATTTCCTGCCGGATGTGTACGTGCCCTGCGAGGTGTGCCACGGTGCGCGGTACAACCGGGAAACGCTCGAGGTCCATTACAAGGGCAAGACCATCGCTCAGGTACTCGACATGCCCATCGAGGAGGCCGCCGAGTTCTTCGAGCCCATCACCTCGATCCATCGGTATCTGAACACCCTGGTCGAGGTCGGTCTGGGTTACGTACGGCTGGGACAGCCCGCGCCGACCCTCTCCGGCGGTGAGGCGCAGCGCGTTAAGCTGGCCGCTGAACTGCAGAAGCGGTCGACAGGCAAAACCGTGTACATCCTGGACGAGCCCACCACCGGTCTGCATTTCGAGGACATTCGTAAGCTGCTCACCGTCATCAACGGACTGGTGGACAAGGGCAACACGGTCATCGTCATCGAGCACAACCTCGACGTGATCAAGACATCGGACTGGATCATCGACATGGGCCCCGAAGGGGGATCGGGCGGTGGCTCTGTGGTTGCGCAGGGCGCCCCCGAAGCCGTCTCGCAGACGGCAGGAAGCCACACCGGCGAGTTCCTGGTGGACCTGTTGCCCAAGCCCGTGCGGAACGGCAAGACCCCGGCGAAGGCACCGACCAAGAGCGCGGGAAAGGCGCCCGCCAAACCGCGGACCAGGAAGGTTGTCACGCCGGTCTAGGGTGGCATTCATGACTGACGCCGCCGTTGGTGAACCGTTCGTTCGCATCCTCGCCAACCTCGCGGAATCAGAACCGGACGCGCCCGCCGTCACCTGCGGAACCGAGTCGGTTACCCGCGCTGAGCTGGAGCGCCGCGCCACCGCTTTGGCACACGCGTACCAGCGTCTCGGCGTACGGCGGGGTGACCTCGTCACCATCGGGTTGCCCAACTCGGTGGAGTTCTTCGTGGCTCAGATCGCGGTGTGGAAGCTCGGCGCCACCCCGCAGCCGGTGTCGTGGCGGCTGCCGATGGCCGAGCGTCGCGCAATCGTCGAGCTCGCCGACTCGACCCTCGTGGCCGGGGTAGACCCGGCCGATCATCCGGATCGGGTTTGTGTCCCTGCAGGTTTCGAGCCCACAGCCGACGACCTTGCCGCCGGGCCGTTACCCGAGGTGGTGTCGCCAGCATGGAAGGCTCCCACCTCGGGCGGCAGCACCGGTCGGCCCAAGATCATCCTCGCGCCCAGCCCCGCAGCCATCACCGGTCCCGCAGCCGGCGAGATCATGGGCATGCAGCCCAGCGACGCCCAACTCGTCGCTGGTCCGCTGTATCACAATGCGCCGCTGATGTTTTCGTCGTACGGCCTGCTCCTGGGGCATCATCTGATCGTGCAGCCGAAATTCGACGCCCTTGAGGCGCTCGAGCTGATCGACAAGCACAAGGTCACCTGGTTGCAGCTGGTGCCCACCATGATGTCGCGCATCCTGCGTGAGGTCCGCCAGCATCCAGGACGGTTCGATCTGTCCACCATCCGGGTGTTGTGGCATATGGCCGCCCCGTGTCCGGTGTGGTTAAAGCAGGCGTGGATCGATCTACTCGGCCCGGATGTGGTCTGGGAACTGTATGCCGGCACCGAGGCCATCGGCGGGACCATCATCACCGGGCAGGAATGGTTGGCCCACCGCGGGTCCGTCGGTAAACCGGCGCTGGGCGAACTAGCGATCCTCGACGAGGACGGCAACCCGTTGCCTTCCGGCGAAGTAGGGGAGATCTTCATGCGCCCCTGGGAGGGCATGCCCAAGCCCTACAAATACCTCGGCGCCGAGATCAAGCGCGTCGGAACCTGGGAATCGATCGGTGATCTCGGTTGGCTGGATGACGACGGCTACCTCTACATGAGCGATCGCCGCACTGACCTGATCGTGACGGGCGGCGCGAATGTGTTTCCGGCAGAAGTGGAATCCGTCATGAACGGATACCCCGGCGTTGTCGACAGTGTCGTGGTCGGCCTGCCCGACGATGATCTCGGACAGAGTGTGCACGCGGTGGTGCACACCGAACACAATGTCACCGAGGATCAGTTGCGCGACTACCTACTCGACCAGATCGTCCGTTACAAGGTCCCGCGCACCATCGAATTCGTCACCGAACCGCTGCGCGAGGATTCCGGAAAAGTCAGGCGCAGCCTCATCCGTGAGCAGGCGATTGCCCGTCGGGCTGCTGCAGGCTAGCTTCCTCGCGCATCGACTGACGGATTTCCGCCAACCTCTCCGCGGCCGCGTGTTCCCTGGCCTCGAACTGTTCTTCCAGCCGGCGCCCTTCATCGCTCTCGGCATCCAGCTCAGCTGACCCCGCGGCCATACCGGAGCGGGTTTCGATCTTCTCGCGCACCGACTCGAAGGTCGGCACACCGCTGTCGGAGTATCCCGGATCAGGCGTATCGGACATACCGACAGAGGTTACTCCGCACCGCTAACGGGGCAGCGGCGCTTCGGGCACCATGGGTGTGCCGATCCGCCCGGCCATCCACGGGAACGCCGAGGTGAAGGCGGTCTGCGCGAACGACCATTTGTGTTCACCGGGCTTGTGCTGCACTGTGCACGAGATTCCTTGCGCGGCACCGAGCTCGCATAGCCGGTGTGCGGCCCGGTCCTGATCGCTCAGCGGCACGGATGCCGCCGCGCCCGGCACGGGGCCCGCGTCGGTGATCGCTCCGGACCCCGCATGGTGCAGACCGTTAACGTCGAACCAGCCTGCGGTGTTCGCATACCGTCCATGACGGGCCATCACCGTTGCCGGATCGAACTGCTCCCACGCCCGGGCGTCGCCGCCGAAAAGACGTGCGATCGTCTGCGCCTTGTTCCCGGTGTTGGGTGACATATCGCCGGCGATGTCCTCAAATGTGCTGAACAACTCGGGGTGTTTGGCGGCCAGTGTCACCGCGCATGTTCCGCCCATCGACCAGCCCACCACGCCCCAGTTCTGCGGCCGTGGGCTGACGCCGAAACGCGACACCATGAATGGCACGACATCCTTGGTCAGGTGATCGGCGGAGTTGCCGCGCGGGCCGTTCACACATTCGGTGTCGTTATTGAACGAGCCGCCCGCATCGACGAACACCATGACCGGCGCATTGCCGCCGTGCTGGCTGGCGAAGGCATCGGCCACCTCGACCGCGTTCCCGCTACGGATCCAGTCAGTGGGGGTGTTGAACTCGCCGCCGATCATCATGATCGTCGGCAACTCGGTGCGGGTGGAATCGAACCAGGCCGGAGGGAGATAGACGATCTCCTTGCGGTGACGAAACCCACTGGCGTCGGCCGGGATATCCACCGGGACGAGCTTGCCTTTGGTCATGCTCGGTCCGCGACGCTCCTCGCGTGCGGCCGTCACCGTGGCCATGTCGGCCTGGTTGGGCAGCGGACCGGCGGTCAACAGCGCCCATCCGGATTGAATGCTGCGCACATAGCCCACCCACTGGTTCAGCATCAACGAACCGGAAAGGACCGCGAGTGGAACCGTGGTCAGTGCGATCGCGCGGCGCCACCAGCGCGCGGTGCGCCAACCCACCACCAGGACTGTGGCGGCGACGCCGGTGAGCGCGATCCACACCCACAGCATGAGCGGAGCCGGATTACCTCTGTCGGCCCAGCCCTCGGAATGGATGTACCAATAGGCCCACGCCGCGAGCGCGACGCCGATACCCACCGCTAGGGGCAGCCAGCGCCCAAACCATCGGCGCGTACGCATTCCTACCGCGATGACGAGCGCAAAACCGGCAATGACCTGCATGGAAACGGGAAAGCTACCATGTAACAACGAGATGTCATGACCGGACACGGAACTTATGATGGCCCAGATACCTGTGAATTGTCTGTCAGGTTTTCGACGCGCCGGGGTGCGCAACCCCAACGATTGACCTACCGGGGTTTAGCCAGCGGGAATGGCAGCGTCTCGCGGATGCTGCGCCCGGTGATCAGCATGACCACGCGGTCCACACCCATTCCCATGCCGCCGGTGGGCGCCATCGCAAATTCCATGGCACGCAGGAAGTCCTCGTCGAGTTCCATCGCCTCGACATCACCACCCGCCGCGAGCATAGACTGCTCATACAGTCGACGACGCTGCTCCACTGGGTCGGTCAATTCGGTGTATGCGGTGCCCAGCTCGACACCCCAGGCTACCAAGTCCCATCGTTCGGCGAGCCCGTTGATGCTTCGGTGCGGGCGAGTCAGGGGCGACACCGAGACCGGGAAGTCGCTGTAGAACGTGGGTATGGTGGTCCGCTTCTCCACCAACCGCTCGTAGAGCTCGAGCACCAGGTGTCCGGCATCCCATCGTGGGTTGAACTGCACCTCGACCGATCGGCAGAGACGTTGCAGTGCGTGAACTTCCGTTGTCGCATCGATGTGCTCGCCAAGAGCCAGTGAAACCGCCTGATGCACCGAGATGATCGGCCACTCGCCGCTGATGTCCACCGGCGCCAGCGCCCCGTCTGTGCCGTCACCGCCGGGCCGCATCACGACTTCACTGCCGTGCGCGGCCTTGGCGGCGTTTTGGATGAGCTGTCGGGTGGTCTTGGCCCAGGTCAGATAGTCGGCATGAGCCTGATACGCCTCCAGCAGCGTGAATTCCGGATTGTGACTGAAGTCCACGCCTTCGTTGCGGAAGGCCCGGCCCAGCTCGAAAACCCGCTCCACGCCTCCCACGCAGAGTCGTTTCAGGTACAGCTCGGGGGCGATCCGCAGATACAGATCCAGGTTGTACGCGTTGATGTGGGTCAGGAAGGGGCGCGCGTTGGCTCCGCCGTGCACCTGCTGCAGGATGGGGGTTTCGACCTCAAGAAATCCTTCGGAAAGCAGGGTATTGCGCAGCGCCGTGACGATCGCACTGCGCGCGGCGATTTGTTCGCGGGCCTCGGGATTGATCGCCAGGTCGAGGTAACGTGCACGCACCCTGGCCTCGGGGTCGGCAAGACCCTTGCGCTTGTCGGGAAGTGGGTGCAGGCACTTGCCGATGATCCGCCACGAGCGCACCAACACCGAACGGGTGCCGTTGTGCGATCGACCCATGGCTCCGCTGGCCTCGATCAGGTCGCCCAAGTCCACGGCGGAGGTGAAATCCTCGTGCAGGCGCGGGGCGTCGATGAGCAACTGCACCTCGTCCGACCAGTCACGCAGCTGCGCGAACAACACGCCACCGTAGTCGCGTATCCGCAGCAGACGTCCACTGATCACCACCTCGGTACCGTCGTCGGCAGCCAGGGCCTCCGCGACGGTGTGCGACGGTGGCGAGCCCACCGGGTATGCGTCGATTCCCTTGTCCTGCATTGCCGCCAGCTTCCCGAGCCGGACCTTGACCTGCTCGGGAATGCGTTGTTGCGGTGTCACCTGGGGCAGCAGGTCCGGTGTGCTCCCGTCGTGGTGCAGCAAGCCTGTGGCCACGATGGCCTGAGGGACTGCGCTGTACTGACCCGTGTGCCGGGGCTTGTCGCGGTTACCGAAGGGCAAGACCAGAAAGCCTTCCGCGATCACCGAGGCGATACCGATCCGCGGGATCAGCCGAGCGTCCTCGTAGCAGGCGAACCGGGGCACCCACTCGGGCTGGTACTTCACGTTTGAGCGGTACAACTGCTCGAACTGCCAGAACCTGGACGCGAACATCAAGACCGAGCGCCACAGGCGCAGTACGGGGCCGGCACCGATCCGGGAGCCATCGGCGTAGACCGAGCGGAACATCACGAAGTTCAGGGAGACCCGGGTGATCCCCATGCCCTCGGCGCGAGTAAGCAGCTCGGTGACCATGAATTCGATGGTGCCGTTGGGCGATTGGCGCGAACGCCGCATAAGCTCCAGCGACACACCATTGGTTCCCCAGGGCACCAGCGACAGCATCGCGACGGGATTGCCGCTCGGGTCTGCCGCCTCGACCAACAGGCAGTCGCCGTCGGTGGAATCACCCAACCGGCCCAGCGCCATCGAGAATCCGCGTTCGGTGTCGCCATCACGCCACAGGTCGGCGTTGGCGATGATCTGTTTGGTCTCTTCCGCCGTCAGTTCGCGGTGGCGACGGATACGTACCGAGAGCCCCGAGCGCCGGGCGCGGTTGACCGCCTGCCGCACCGCTGCCATGTGCGGACCCGATATCGAGAAAGACCGCGGATACAGGATCGCCTCGTCGCCGAGCTCCAATGCGTTCAGGCCATGTTCGCGGTAGGCGAGCGCGCCCTCGGCGCTGGCGCCCATCACCGCCGGAGCCCACCCGTACGCCTGGCATACCTGCAACCACGCCGAGATAGCCTGGCCCCAAACAGATTTGTCGCCGATCGGATCGGCGCTGACCAGGCAGACGCCAACCTCGACGCGGTATGTCACCGCCGCACGTCCGTTGGGGGCGAAGATGACAGCCTTGTCCCGGCGCGTCGCGAAGTACCCGAGTGAGTCGTCTTGCCCATACCGCTCCAACAACCCACGGATCAACGACTCGTCATCACCGGTCAGCGCGTTGACGGCCCGCTGTGAACGGAACAGCACCGCCGCGGCGGACATCAGCGCCAAGGCCCCGAACAGGCCGAAGAGCCAGTTGAGGAACAGGTGCGGATGGCCGTCGAAATACTCATGCCCGGCCAGGGAGAACCCGGCCACACGGTTGAGCGCCCACCAGAAACGGTCAGAGCGGGCCAACGATCCCGGGAACATCTCCGTGAGGCCCCAGGCGACGAACGTTCCGATGGACAGACCCCCGATGAGCACGAGGAAGGCATTCACCATCGCCCCACGCCGCACCTTCGCGTAGAACTCGTGGCGCGCGAAGACCAGCAGCACGATCGTGCCGCCGTGGAGTACCAGCCCCAAGATCTCGACGGCGTCGCGGTGCTGGATGAGTCCGCCGATGTTCAGAACCGACAAGACCGTCAGGTTGATCAGCAGAATCCACCACGCGATGCTCTTGCGCACCGCAAGAGCCGCGGCCAGCAGGGACAGCACAAAGGCCCACGCCAGGCTCGTGTCCGGCCAGTCGAACAAATACTCGTCGATGAACGCGCGAGGCACCTGGGTCAGGTGCCGGATGATCGGCGAGATACTCGACAGGAAGATCATTGCCGCGAACACACCGACGAGCCATCCGAAGAAGGTCGGCACCCAGTGCAGCCTGGACGAGGACGAGGGAATTGGTTTGGGGGTCTTGCCGATTCCAGGGCCGGCTACGGGCGGTGAGACAGAAACCTCAGACGTCACCTTGCGAGGATAGGCCGTGTACCTGGGAATTCACTGACGCTCAGCGCAAGTACTTCTCGCCGGGCCCCTGCCCGGGCTCGTCGGGGATTGCGCTGGCTTCGCGGAACGCCTTCTGCAAGCTCTGCAATCCGTCACGGATCGGCGCCGCGTGCGGGCCCAGGTACTCCAGCGAAGCGGCCACCAAACCGGCGAGGGCGGTGATCAGCCGGCGCGCCTCGTCCAGGTCTCGATGCGGGCTCTCGTCCGGATCGGGGGAGGACAAGCCCAGTTTCTCAGCGCTGGAGCTCATCAGCATCACAATGGCCTTGGTAATCACCTCGATGGCCGGGATCTCGGCCAGCTCGCGCACATCCTCGGTCGGGGACTCGTCATGGTGATCATGGTCAAGGTCATCGGTCACGGCTGCTAGACTGTCATGCGCGACCGTTCCCGATTCCGTCGGGGACATCAAGTGGAGTCCCGCTCCCACCGCTGGCCACAAGGTACAGCGGTCCGGTCCAACCGCCCCCGGGCGGTTGTTCTGCGATTGGCAGAACAACGCCTTGCGTTGTGACCGGTCGGCTTCGGGCCCTGCCATGTGCAGGGCTTTCTTGCTGATGGGCCCGCTTTTGTCCCCGTCGTGCCGAGCTTCGGTCATGACAGTAGAGGACGAGCCAGGGAGGCCACATCAGCACTGAGACCCGCATCAACGAACGGATCCGCGTACCCGAAGTCCGCCTGATCGGCCCGAAGGGCGAGCAGGTCGGCATCGTGCGAATCGAAGATGCGCTTCGCGTCGCCGCAGACGCCGATCTCGACCTTGTCGAGGTAGCCCCTGACGCCAGACCTCCGGTCTGCAAGATCATGGACTACGGCAAGTTCAAGTACGAGACGGCTCTCAAGGAGCGCGAGTCTCGCAAGAATCAGCAACAAACCGTCGTCAAAGAACAGAAGCTTCGGCCCAAGATCGACGATCACGACTACGAAACCAAGAAGGGCCATGTGGTCCGCTTCTTGGAAGCCGGATCCAAGGTCAAGGTCACGATCATGTTCCGCGGACGCGAGCAGTCGCGGCCCGAGCTGGGCTACCGGCTGCTGCAGCGGCTCGGCGCAGATGTCGCCGAGCACGGCTTCGTGGAGACCTCCGCGAAGCAGGACGGCCGGAATATGACGATGGTGCTGGCGCCGCACCGGGGTGCGAAGACCCGGGCCAAGGCAGCTCAGCAGGCAGAGGCTCCTGCGGGACCGGCCCCGGCCCAGGAGGCCCCGCCGGCCGAGCAAGCGCCCACAGAACAGACCTAGTACGGATAACGAAGGAACAGGGACACCAAGATGCCTAAGGCCAAGACCCACAGCGGTGCGTCGAAGCGCTTCCGCACCACCGGCAGCGGAAAGATCGTGCGGCAGAAGGCGAACCGTCGCCACCTGCTGGAGCACAAGCCCACCAGCCGCACCCGCCGTCTCGACGGCCGCACCGTGGTGGCGGAGAACGACGCCAAGCGCGTCAAGAAGATGCTGACCGGCTAGCGCCGACACCACGACCACCCACTACACAGCACCACACGAAGGACACATAAATGGCACGCGTGAAAAGGGCCGTCAACGCCCAGAAGAAGCGCCGGACAATCCTGAAGGCATCCAAGGGCTACCGCGGTCAGCGGTCGCGCCTGTACCGGAAGGCCAAGGAGCAGCAGCTCCACTCGCTCACCTACGCCTACCGGGACCGCCGTGCCCGCAAGGGTGAGTTCCGCAAACTGTGGATCGCGCGCATCAACGCCGCGGCTCGCGCCAACGACATCACCTACAACCGCTTCATCCAGGGTCTGAAGATCGCGGGCGTCGAGGTTGACCGTAAGAACCTCGCCGAGCTGGCTGTCAGCGATGCCGCGGCGTTCACCGCGCTGGTCGAGGTCGCCAAGGCCGCGCTGCCCGAGGACGTCAACGCTCCGGCCGGAGAAGCCGCCTGAGCATCTCGGCTCTGACTGAGCGGTCACAAACCGTGATCGACGCGGTCAAACTGCACCGGCCCGCCGCTCGTCGGCGGGCCGGTCTTTTTCTGGCCGAAGGCCCGAATCTGGTCGAGGCCGCATTGCGATCCGGAGTGGTCGAACGCGTCTTCGCGACCGAGACCGCCGCCGAGCGACACGCTGACCTATTGACCGATGCCCCGGTCCATCTGGTGACCGAACGAGCCGCGAAGGCGTTGTCCGACACCGTGACTCCAGTCGGTCTGGTAGCGGAATGTCGTTCCATAGCGGCGCAGTGGACTCAGATCGCCGCCCAAGCACCACGTTTTGTTGTTGTGGCTGTTGATATCTCGGAGCCCGGAAATGCGGGCACTCTCATTCGGGTCGCCGACGCCATGGGGGCCGATGCGGTGATACTCGCCGGCAACAGCGTCGACCCGTTCAACGGCAAGAGCCTGCGCGCATCGGCGGGAAGCGTTTTCAACGTGCCCGTGGTGCCGGAGGGAGACGCGGCGGCGATAGCCGCGGATCTCACCGCACGCGGTGCCGCAGTGCTGGCCACCACCCTCGACGGCGAGTTATCGCTCGACGACGCCGACACGGTGCTTGCCGGGCCCTGCACCTGGCTCTTCGGAAACGAAGCGCACGGGCTGGACAGTGCGACGGCCGCGCTGGCGACGCACCGGGTTAACATCCCGATGCGCGGGGGAGCCGAGAGCCTCAATCTGGCCAGTGCCGCATCGATTTGCCTCTACGCCACGGCGCGGATGCATCGCGGTCAATAGCCTCCAGTACTATCCGACAAAGCCGTAACGACGAGTACTAGTAACTTCCACGGATCGAGGAACCTCATGCCCGCACCCCTGCAGATCAGGCACTTTCGCGAGTCGGATGTTCCCGACCAGACCGGCAAGACGCATGTCATCACCGGTGCGAACAACGGCCTCGGTCTAGTGGCCGCTGAGGCGCTTGCCCGGGCCGGTGCGCGCGTGGTGCTGGCCTGCCGCAACCAGGAGACCGGCCGCGCCGCCCTGGACAAGGTGCGCTCGCTGGGGCCGAACGCCGATCACGCGCTCGTCGAACTCGACCTCACCAGCCTGGCCTCCGTGCGGTCCGCCGCGGACGCGATCCGCACCCAGGCACCCACCGTCGATGTGCTGCTCAACAACGCCGGTGTGATGGCGATCCCGCTGCGACGGACCGCCGAGGGATTCGAGATGCAGATCGGCGTGAACCACCTCGGTCACTTCGTGCTGACCGACGCGCTGCTGCCCTCACTGCTGGCCGCCGACACACCCCGGGTGATCTCCCTGGGTAGCGTCGCCCACGCACAGGGACGCAACAACCTGAAGGTCGACGATCTGAACTTCACTCAGCGTCGATACAACCGGATGAGCGCCTACCGTGCCTCGAAACTGGCATGCATGCTGTTCGGCTCGGAGCTGGCCCGCAAGGCCGCCGCCGCCGGGTCCTCGCTGCTCTCGGTGAATGTGCACCCCGGGGTGGCCGCCACCAACCTGTTCGACTCCATGATCCCGAAGATCCCGGGCCTGCATAAGGCCTTCTACTTCGGCATGGGCCTGGTGCTGCAGGACGAGCGCCAGGGCGCCGAGTCGGAGCTGTACGCGGCATCGATGCCCGACGTTCAGCCCGATGACTACCTCGGCCCCACCCAGCTGACGGGTGCACGTGGCCCCGTGGCGCGGGCTCCCCGTTCCAACGAGGCACGTGACACGCAGCTGGCGGCGCGGCTGTGGGAGAAGTCCGTGGAGCTCACCGGAGCCGATTACTCCCGCCTCACCGGCTAGTGCTCGCTGAGATCACTCTGATTTCCACACTCCTGACGTGCGCCGTGGTTCGGCATCATCGGTCCACGAAGCGGGTGTGGCTGAGAGGCTAGGCACCGGCCTGCACAACCGTTCACACGGGTTCGAGTCCCGTCACTCGCTCTAGTGCGTCGTCGGTTTCGGCGCGGCCCCGCGCCGAACTGGACACCCGGGGTGCTATCCGGGGCCGCCGGTGTTGCGCCGCCCTGGATTCCGTGGCGCGTACGGGACGAGGTCAACACATTGGCGCGATGGGCACTGTTGCCAAGCTTGCCGCCCAGGAGCCCGGTGGCCGTGACCATCATGTCCGCATTGGCGGCGATCTTGACTCCGCGCGTCCCGACGGTGGCCGGGGCGACGGTCGGGAAGTTGTTGTAGATGTACGGATAACTTCCCGGGCTCGCGGGCAGCGGCGCAGCGAACCCCGTCAGCGCAACGGCTCCGGCCACACCGGCCGCGGTGGCGATGATCTTCCGTTTCGACATGAGGATCTTCATCAGGTCACCGTAGATGGCGAACTCAGTGTGCGTGGCAGCTGTCGAGATCCGCTAGAAACGTCTGTCTGACAACCAAGTTGGTATTCGGCGATCAACAAGCTGTCGGTGATGGGGCAGACCCACCAGTGGCGATCACGGTGGCGTCGAAGGTTGCAAACGCCTCCCGGGAGTTGGATGCCTCGGCCAAGTGGGGCACCGAATTGATGGTCTCGTGGTGCCATGCCAATGCCTCGTTTCCCCTTGCGGATGTAAATGGTGGTGAGCCTGTACCTGAATTTGAGAGCTATTGCAGCGCTGTCGATTACCGGTCGCAGTGATAAGTCCGTGATGTGAGCTGACGGAAAGACACGCCGATGCAGGTCACTGCTCACGGCGCCCAACTCCAGATACATGTTCTGGATGGATCCGATCCACACCCCGAGCAGGCCCGTGCGCGGATCCGCCCAGTACTTCCACGTCAGCGAAGCCGGGCCGAGCGGTTGCGGGAGTCCGTCTCAGTCGGTCGCATGCAGCGGTTGCGCTGCCGAACGTGCACGTGGCGACGGCGCGGGAACCGATCTGCGGGGAGCCCGATGGGCAGTACCGGATGTCATCGTTGCCCCTCCTGTGTGGTGCCTATCACGCACGTTATTGGCGAGGTGGGCGTCGTCCATGAAGAGTCAACGATGTGGGTGACCGTTTGGCAACGGTGTCCTAAGCTCCACGTCGCCGCTACCAGCGCCAACGGACAGCGACCAGGCAGTTGAGTCGAACGGCCTCAACATAGCGACACTGGCAACGTCAAGATTGCCGCCGCACACCCCAGCACATAGGCTGATCCTGTGGATGTCGAGCCGTCAGGCCTCGATGCCGAAACGGATCGCGACCCCGACTCGACGATTCGTAAGCGCAGGCGAGGCCGCACCCGTGGGCCCGCGCGGCATGAGTCTGCCGCCGATCCCTCGCACCCGGCAGCGCCCGACGACGCCGACAGCTCCGAGCCCGCAACGCGCCATATCGCCCGTGCCTCGCGTACCGCCGGCGGCTGGTTCCGCAAAATGGATCGAGACCCCGCGGTCGTCGCCGCGGTACGTCGCGCGCGTCGCTCCCTACCCGGCGACCCCTACTTTGGAGACCCGTTATCTACCAGTGGTTTTGGCGGCGCAAGCGCGGTTGCGCGCGCGGCTGATCGCTTGGTGACGGACAGGGATACCGCGGTGCGCGAGTTCGGGTTCGGAGCACTGCAGATCTGGCAGGCGTTCACCGAGAAGGTCAGCAAGCAGCCGGCAAATCGCGAAGTCACCCTGGTTTTCACCGACCTCGTCGGGTTCTCGGCGTGGGCGTTGGAAGCCGGGGACGAGGCAACCCTGAAGTTGTTGCGACGCGTCGCGTCCGTTGCCGAGCCTCCGATGCTCAGCACCGGAGGGCAGGTGGTCAAGCGGATGGGCGACGGCATCATGGCGGTGTTCGATGATCCGGTGACCGCCCTGCGCGCCATCATTCCCGCCCGCGATGCACTGAAAAACGTTGAGATCCAGGGATATACGCCGCTAATGCGGATTGGCATCCACACCGGCACACCCCAACGCATCGGGTCAGACTGGCTCGGGGTCGACGTGAACATCGCCGCCCGGGTCATGGAAAGTGCGACCAAGGGCGGCCTGGCCATCTCGCAGCCCGCGTTGGCGAAGGTTCCACTGGTGCTTCTCGATCACCTAGGTCTCACACCGACTCCGGTACGGAGGCCGCTGTTCTCCAGCAGACCCGCGGGTGTGCCGGAAAACATGAAGATGTATCTGCTCGAAACCCGCAGGGAACTCCCAGCCGCGGGGGATGACGGTCGCATCTAGACGGTGCGATCATGGGTCATGCGGAGAGTCTGGGCTGCGCTGGTCCGGGTGCGGGTGACCATCGGGTATGCGGTCGCATTGGCCGCGGTCGCCACCGTGCTGGTCATGGAGGGGCCACGGATGCAAGACCGGGTGATCGCACACGCGAGCACCAATCTGCACAACCTCCAGCAGGGACGCCTAGGCACCCTCATCAGCAGTGCGTTTGTCACCGACGCCGGCCCGATCTACCGGTGGCTTCCCGGCTTGATCTGCATCCTGGCCGTCGCCGAACTACAGTGGCATAGTGGATGTTTGGCGTTGACATTCGCGCTCGGTCATATCGGGGCAACACTCATCGTCGGTGTGGGTACGGCGCTGGCGGTCTGGATGCATTGGGCTCCCATATCCATCGCCCGGGCCAGCGATGTGGGCATGAGCTACGGCACCGCTGCCGTAGTAGGGGCGCTCAGCGCGTCTATCCCGCCTCGATGGCGCGTCTCGTGGATGGCCGGGTGGATCACCGCCGGCGTCGTGTCCGTGGTGTGCAACCAGACCTTCACAGAGGTCGGGCATCTGACCGCACTGCTTCTTGGCATGCTTGCCGCGAACACGTTGTCCCTGCGCCCACCACGCTGGTCGGTCCTTCGATTGGCGCTCTTGAGTTGTGGCGGGCTGTTCGCTCTCATGATGTTCTCCGAGGATGCACCCACTCTGGCGGCGGCGTTACCCGCCGCAGTGGCCGTCGTACTCGTTACCCGGTGGATCAGGTTGCGACGGGAGCCTCGTGATCAAGTAGCCATCGCTTGATCGGAAGGCCGTAGCGAAATCCGCCCAGTGCACCGCCCACGCGAAAGACCCTGTGGCATGGGATGAACAACGCCGCCGCATTGCGCGCACAGGCGCTCGCTGCCGCGCGGATAGCGGCTGGCCGCCCGGCACGCGCGGCGAACTCACTGTAGGTAATGGGTGCCTCTGGGTCGACCATGCGCAACACATCCCAGGCGTGCATCAGAAATTTGCCGGAATACTGCGTGACCGGGATCGCGTCGATCGCTGTCAGATCGCCCGCGTGGTAGTCAACGACGGCCTTGGTCACCTTCCCAAGATCACGCTTGCGGCTGAGGTTCTGCGGGCGCAGCATCGGGTGAATCAGCGTTCGCAGCAGCTCAGGCGAGTCGGTCCACCCCGATGCCAGCACGGTGCCGGCACCATCGACGATGACGGTAAACGGTCCTACCGGGGTGGCGAGGGTCGCGTAGTCGGTCATGAGGGCTCCTTCGGCTTGCGGATGCGTGGACGTGTTTGGACGGCGATTCCCTTGCGCCACAGGTGCATGGAGACGTAGGAACGCCACGGGGAGCAATCGCGGGCTGCTGCGATGTCGATGCCTTCGGCGGCCGCACCCCGCCGCAACACGAGGTCGTGCTCGAGGAGGACATCCGGGTCGGCGAGTTGACGCATCACGACGTAGTCGGCAGTCCAAGGCCCGATTCCCTTGATATCCAAGAGTTGCCGACGCAAGTCGGTTGCGGTCATCCCATGATGCAGTTCCAGTTTTCCTGTCGCGAGCCTGTCGGCCACCGAGACCACCGCACCGATCCGCGAGGTGGGACCGGTCATAACCTCTGCGCCTGAGGCAGCGACGGATTCTGCGGTGGGGAAGAGGTGGGTTACACGTCCCGTCCGGTCGGCTATCTGCGCACCAAGGGCGGCGACCAGTGCTGCCGTCGCGGTATTGGCGGCGACGACAGATATCTGCTGCCCGATCATGGTGCGCAACAGGAGTTCCGGCCCGTCCACCGCCCCGGGAACTCTGATGCCGGGCGCCTCCGCGACCAGGGGAGCGAGGGCCGGGTGGGACAGCAGTGCGTCATCGACCGCGGCGGGATCGGCGTCGAGGTCAAGCAGGTGGCGCAGTCGCGCCACCGACGGTGCCAGGTCACGCATATCGCTGAGCTGTAGATCCGCCCGTACCTGATCGGCACACACCGTCAGAGTCACGATCACGGGGCCATGCGGCATCCTCAACGCGCGCGTGTAGCGCCCGTAGGAAAAGTCTTCGACTCCCCGTGCGCAGTGGTGTTGCAACAGCCACGTCGACCAGGCGACGTTATAGGGCTGCCGCAGTGGCAGTTTGAGGCTGACACCGCCGTCAATGGTAGGTGAGGCGCTGCTTTCGCTACGGGGGAGCTCCCTGCGTAGCTTTGACGGAGTGGTCGCGAAGACCGCGGCGATCGTGTCGTTGAACTGCCTGATGCTGGAAAAACCTGCTGCGAAGGCAATATCGGACATCGGTAAGTCGGTCCGCTGAATCAGCAGGCGTGCGGTGGTCGCCCGGATGGCACGGGCCAGGGCCAGTGGGCTTGCGCCGAGCTCAGCCAGCAGAACCCTGTTGAGCTGACGGCTCGAATATCCGAGGGCGCGCGACAGGCCGTCCACACCGTCGCGCTCGACCACTCCATCGCCGATGAGACGCATGGCGCGCACCGCCAAGTGGGACTTGATATTCCACAGCGGCGACCCGGGCGCGGCGTCCGGTAGACACCGCCTGCAGGCCCGGTATCCGGCCTCCTGAGCGGAGGCAGCAGTGGGGTGAAATGAAACATTCTGACGTTTCGGCGTGATGGCCGGGCAAGAGGGCCGACAGTAGATCCCAGTAGTCCGCACCGCGGTGTAGAACTGCCCGTCGAATCGTGTGTCGCGGGACTGGACGGCCCGGTAGCACGCCTCTGCGTTGAGTTCCATGCCGTGAGCATGCCCGCGCGCGGCCGCAGGCGCTAGCGGAAATCAGACATTGCCGTCGGGGCCTGACAGACCTCCAGATCTGGTCGTAACGCCGCCAGGCCAGCAGGGTGATGGGCATCGATATCGCGGTTCTCACCGTCACCCCGACATACGAGCGCCGCTACACGGCGACGAACGCAGACACCGATCGGGATCGCCCAGCGCCACCGCTGTGTACAGACCGGCACGAGCAACATTGGTGTGGTCGCTACCGTGACCATGCACTCATTGGATGACAATGCCTCGCGAAGATCCAGCGGCGTACGGCTTCACCATTCACATCGCCGACATTAGGCCGGTGGCACGGCGCCTGTCCGGCATGACCGGACGGTGGTTAACTCGCCTTACCCTATGATCGGCTTCCGTGGCCGATCACACCCAGAATCCTCCAGCGGAGCCTTTGACGACTTCCGTTGATGCTGCTCGCGCCGCATTCGACGCCGCCAGCGATCTGGACGCTCTCGCGCAGGCGAAGATCGACCATCTGGGTGAGAAGTCACCACTGGCACAGGCCCGCCAGGCACTGGGGTCGCTCCCCAAGGACCAGCGGGCCGAGGCCGGCAAGCTCGTCAACACAGCACGTACGCAGGCACAACAGGCTTACGACGATAGGCTGGTGGCGCTACGTGCCGAGCGTGATGCGGCGGTGCTCGTCGCCGAGCGGATTGACGTCACGCTGCCTTCCACGCGGCAGCCAGTCGGCGCGCGCCATCCGATCACGATCTTGTCCGAACACATTGCCGATACCTTCATCGCGATGGGTTGGGAGGTCGCCGATGGCCCCGAGGTCGAGACCGAGCATTTCAACTTCGATGCCCTGAACTTCCTGCCCGACCACCCCGCGCGCAGCACGCAGGACACCTTCTACATCGCGCCCGAGAACTCCCGGCAGGTGCTGCGCACGCATACCTCTCCAGTTCAGGTCCGTACACTTCTGGCGCGCGAATTGCCGGTCTACGTGATCTCCCTCGGGCGCGCCTTCCGTACCGACGAAATCGATGCGACCCATCTGCCCGCGTTCCATCAGGTGGAGGGGCTCGCGGTGGACCGCGGACTGACCCTGTCCAATCTCAAGGGCACGCTGGATGCGTTCGCCCGCGCGATGTTCGGGGCGAAGGCGCACACCCAGATGCGACCACACTTCTTCCCGTTCACCGAGCCCTCCGCCGAGGTCGATGTCTGGTTTGAGAACAAGAAGGGTGGTGCGGGCTGGGTGGAATGGGGCGGTTGCGGCATGGTGAATCCAAATGTGTTGCGGGCCAGTGGTATCGACCCTGGCGAGTACAGCGGTTTCGCGTTCGGGATGGGGTTGGAGCGCACGCTGCAGTTCCGCAACGGCCTGCCGGATATGCGCGACATGATCGAGGGCGACGTGCGCTTCAGCCTTCCGTTCGGAGTGAGTGCCTGATGCGTATTCCCCATAGCTGGCTGCTCGAGGTGCTGCGCGTCGGCGCACCGGAGTTCTCTGCCACCCCGGCCGATATCGAAGAAACCCTGATTCGCATCGGCCACGAGGTCGAAGAGGTTTTCGTTCCCGGACCGGTATCCGGACCTCTGGTCGTGGGACGGGTCGCGCAGATTACCGAACTCACCGAGTTCAAGAAGCCGATTCGCTTCTGCTTGGTTGATGTGGGCGAGGCAGAACCTCGTGAAATTGTCTGCGGTGCAACTAATTTTGCTGTCGATGACCTCGTAGTGGTGGCACTTCCGGGTGCGACTCTGCCCGACGACTTCACCATCGCAACGCGAAAGACCTACGGGCACACCTCCGACGGGATGATCTGTTCTACTACCGAACTCGGTCTCGGGCCGGATTCGTCGGGGATTCTCGTGTTGCCGCCGGGTACCGCAGCATCCGGCGCCGACGCCACCGAAGTGGTGGGACTGGACGATGCCATCTTCGACCTGTCCATCACACCCGATCGCGGGTACTGCCTGTCCGTTCGCGGGCTCGCTCGCGATCTGGCCTGCGCATACGATCTTGATTTCGTCGATCCCGCTGCGGTGCAACCGCTCCCGGTTGAGCGGCAGTCGTTGCCGGTCCATATCGATTCCGGAACCGGGGTCAAGCGCTTCGGCCTGCGTCCCGTAATAGGCATCGACCCGGCCGCGGTGTCGCCATGGTGGCTACAACGACGTCTGATGCTCTGCGGCATCCGAGCAATTTCTCCTGCAGTCGACGCCACCAACTACGTCATGCTGGAGATCGGCCATCCCATGCACGCGCACGATAATGCCCGTGTCAGCGGTGATTTCCGCGTGCGGTTCGCAATACCCGGCGAAACAGTGGTCACCCTGGATGACGTGGAACGCAAGCTCGAACCAGACGATGTTCTCATTGCCGATGACGCGGGTGTCACCGCCATCGGCGGCGTGATGGGCGCCGGAAGCACGGAGATGCGCGGCGATTCCACCGATGTGCTGCTCGAAGCCGCCGTGTGGGATTCGGCCGCGGTGCTGCGTACTCAGCGTCGGCTGCATCTACACAGCGAGGCGGGACGGCGCTACGAGCGCTCCGTCGATCCCGCAATATCTGTCGCAGCCCTGGACCGTTGCGCTTCTCTGCTACGCGAAATAGCTGGCGGGAGCACCCCGCCCGAACTTACCGACTGGACTGCGGATACCGACGCCCAGGCCGAGATCGTCATGACCACCGAGCTACCCGCTCGCATTGCCGGGGTTGACTACCCAGATGGCGTGGTGCAGCGCCGGCTCCGCCAAATCGGCGCCGAGGTTCTCGTCGAGGGCGACACGCTGCGGGTGACACCGCCGAGCTGGCGTCCGGACATCAGCGAAGGCGCAGACCTTGTCGAGGAGGTGCTCCGGCTCGAAGGGCTGGATGACATCCCGTCGATACTGCCTGCGGCGCCGCAAGGCGGTGGTCTCACACCGGCACAACGCCGTAGGCGTGCTGTAGGGAAGTCGTTGGCGCTGAACGGTTATACCGAGGTCTTGCCGATGCCGTTCCTTCCGTCCGGCGTGTTCGACCTGTGGGGCCTGGACGACCAGGATCCGCGACGCCGCACCACAAAGGTGCTCAACCCATTGGAAGCCGATCGCCCAGAGCTTGCCAGCACATTGCTGCCCGGTCTACTGGAAGCTTTGTCACGCAACATCTCCCGCGGAACCACCGATGTCGCGTTGTTCACCATCGGTCAGGTCGTAAGGCCGACCGCGGCGACCCGCGCCGTTCCGCTGCTGGATGTCAGCGATCGCCCCTCCGAGGCAGAACTTGCCGCACTCCTGGAATCCCTGCCCGCTCAACCTGTTCATGTCGCGTTGGTGATGACCGGGGCCCGGGAGCCGAGCGGACCGTGGGGGCGTGGACGCGCTGCCGATGTCACCGACGCGCTCGAGGCCGCCCGGATCATCGGTCGCGCGGCTTATGTGGATCTGTCGCTACGCGCGGGCGAACAGTTGCCCTGGCATCCGGGACGTTGCGCGGAGATCGTCGTGGCCGGGCGGGTGATCGGACATGTCGGCGAGCTACACCCCGCGGTCATCGAGCGCCTCGGCCTACCCAAGCGCACCTGCGCGCTGGAACTGAGCCTCGATGCGCTCCCGGCCACCAACCCACTTCCCGCACCGAGAATTTCGCCGTTCCCTGCCGTTCTCCAGGACGTCTCGTTGGTGGTCACCGAGGCTGTGTCGTCCGACACGGTCACCGGCGCGCTGCGCGACGGCGCGGGGGAGCTGCTCGAAGATGTGCGGCTCGTGGAGGTTTATACCGGACCGCAGGTCGGCGAGGGCAATAAATCTCTGAACTTCCGGCTGCGCTTCCGGGCCGCGGACAGAACCCTCACAGAAGACGAAGCCACCGCCGCACGGGTGGCGGCGGTGGCTTCTGCGGCCAAGCGCGTCGGGGCGACCCAACGCGCTTAGCAGGTCTTACTATCCTTGGCGCTGGTCAGCCTGCTCGCGGTGCTGCTCCTGGCGCTGACGATCGGCACGATCCGACATGGACGGCTCCCTTCTCGCTCGTTATCAATTGCCGGCGCTATTCGCCAGCTACCTCACCGTAACTGTGGACACCGAGCATTACACCGTTTAGCTCAAGTTGAGGTTGACCACAATCGAGACGCATAGTCGAATATATTTGCGCTTGTCTGCATAATGATACAGAATTGCTCCCATGACTACTGGGTTCTCGGTCGCGGTCGCCGGTGCCAGCGGATACGCGGGCGGTGAGATCCTGCGCCTGCTGCTCGCACATCCGGCATACGCCGCGGGCCGCCTGCGCATCGGTGTGCTGACCGCCGGTTCCAATGCCGGCAGCAGCCTCATCGAGCATCACCCGAATCTGACGCCGTTGGCCGACCACAAGCTACAGCCCACCGATCCCAAGCTACTGCGGGGCCACGACGTGGTGTTCCTGGCGCTACCGCACGGCTCGTCGGCCAAGATCGCCGATGAACTCGGGCCGCAGACCCTCATCATCGACTGCGGAGCCGACTTCCGGCTGACCGATGCCGTCGCGTGGGAGCGCTACTACGGCTCCAAGCACGCAGGGAGCTGGCCGTATGGGCTGCCCGAGCTACCCCGAGCGCGCGAGGGCCTCCACGGCGCCAAGCGCGTGGCAGTACCCGGCTGCTACCCGACAGCGGCGCTGCTCGCGTTGTCGCCGGCAATCGCGAAAGGCCTCGTGGAGCCCGCGGTCACCGTGGTCGCGGTGAGCGGAACAACCGGAGCGGGCCGCGCCCCTAAGGCCGAACTATTGGCCTCGGAGGTGATGGGGTCGGCGCGCGCCTACAACGTCGCCGGTGCGCATCGGCACACCCCGGAAATCGGTCAGGGACTGAATCACCCGTCGGGCAAGCCGGTGACCGTCTCGTTCACCCCGGTGCTTATCCCGATGCCCCGGGGCATTCTCGCCACCTGCACCGCGCCGACCACGGCAACCCTGGCCGAGATCCGCGAAGCCTACGAAGACGCCTACCGCGACGAGGAATTCATCCATGTCCTGCCCGAAGGACAATTGCCCACCACCAAGGCTGTATCGGGAAGCAACGCCGTACACATCGGGCTGGCCGTGGACTCCGATGCCGGTGTGCTGGTGGCGATCGCGGCCATCGACAACCTGGTGAAGGGCACCGCCGGCGCCGCCATCCAGTCCATGAACCTCGCGCTCGGCTGGCCCGAGGGTGATGGCCTTTCCCTCGTGGGAGTAGCACCGTGACCGAAGCCGTGACCTCACCTCTCGTGCGCACACAAGGCGTCACCGCGCCCGCCGGGTTCAAGGCTGCCGGCATCACCGCCGGCATCAAAGTCTCTGGGAAGCCCGATCTGGCGCTGGTCTTCAACGAGGGTCCCGACTACGCCGCCGCAGGAGTGTTCACCCGGAACAAGGTGAAGGCCGCTCCCGTGCTGTGGAGCCAACAGGTACTCACCACCGGCCGGCTACGCGCCGTCATCCTCAACTCGGGCGGCGCCAACGCCTGCACCGGACCGCAGGGGTTCCAGGACAGCCATGCAACCGCCGAAGAGGTGGCCAAGACCCTCAGCGACTGGGGGACCGAAACCGGGGCCATCGAGGTCGCGGTGTGCTCCACCGGCCTCATCGGCGATCGTCTGCCGATGGACAAGGTCTTGGCCGGTGTGCGGGAGATCGTGCATGAACTCGCGGGCGGCCTGAATGGCGGCACGGATGCCGCGCACGCCATCACGACCACCGATACCGTGCCCAAAGAGGTTGCATTGCACCACAAAGCGGGCTGGACGGTGGGCGGCATGGCCAAGGGTGCCGGCATGCTGGCACCCTCCCTTGCCACCATGCTGGTGGTCATCACCACCGATGCCGCGGTATCCGCCGAACAGCTGGATTCCGCGTTGCGCGCGGCCACCGCGCGCACCTTTGACCGGCTCGATGTCGACGGCAGCTGCTCCACGAACGACACCGTGCTCCTGCTTGCCTCCGGCGCGAGCGAGATCACCCCCGGTCCCAACGAGTTCGCCGAGGCCGTGCTGCGGGTGTGTGACGACCTCGCCGCGCAGCTGCAGGCCGATGCCGAGGGCGTGACCAAACGCGTCCTGATCACCGTCAGCGGTGCGGTCAGCGAGGACGACGCGCTGGCCGCCGCGCGGACCGTCGCTCGCGACAGCCTCGTCAAGACCGCTCTGTTCGGCTCCGACCCCAACTGGGGCCGGGTGCTGGCCGCCGTCGGTATGGCTCCGATAGAACTCGAACCGGATCGAGTCACGGTCTCATTCAATGGAAACCTGGTGTGCGCCAACTGCACCGGCCTGCCCAGCGCACGTGACATCGACCTGTCAGGGCCTGACGTCGAGGTGCTCATCGACCTCGGTGCCGGGGACCAGTCGGCGACCGTCCGGACCACGGATCTATCGCATGCCTACGTCGAAGAGAACTCGGCGTACAGCACATGAAAGCTCCGAAGAAGGCCCGCGTATTAGCCGAGGCATTGCCCTGGCTCAAGAAGCTTCACGGCACCATCGTGGTCATCAAGTACGGCGGCAACGCCATGACCGACGACGCGCTCAAAAACGCCTTCGCCGAAGACATGGTCTTCCTGCGTAACTGCGGCATTCATCCGGTTGTCGTACACGGCGGCGGCCCACAGATCACCGCGATGCTGAAAAAACTGGGCGTCGCAGGCGAATTCAAGGGCGGCTTCCGCGTCACCACGCCGGAGGTCCTCGACATCGCACGCATGGTGCTCTTCGGCCAGGTGGGCCGCGAGTTGGTCGGGTTGATCAACAACCATGGGCCATATGCCGTCGGAATCACCGGCGAGGACGCACAACTGTTCACGGCGGTCCGTCGCACCGCGACCGTCGACGGGATCGAGACCGACATCGGTTTGGTCGGCGATGTCGCGCAAGTCAATCCGGAAGCGATCCTCGACCTGATCAATGCTGGGCGGATCCCTGTGGTGTCCACCTTGGCCCCCGACACGGACGGGGTGGTGCACAATCTCAACGCCGATACCGCCGCCGGCGCACTTGCCGAAGCGCTTGGGGCCGAGCGTCTCCTGATGCTCACCGATATCGAGGGCCTGTACACGGACTGGCCCGATCGCGAATCGCTGGTCACCGACATCGCGACCGAAGATCTGCGCCTGCTACTTCCCAGCCTGGAGTCGGGCATGATCCCAAAGATCGAGGCCTGTCTGCGCGCGGTGGACGGCGGGGTGCCCAGCGCCCACATCATCGATGGGCGCGTCGAGCATTGCGTGCTGGTCGAACTGTTCACCGACGAAGGCGTCGGGACAATCGTCAGGAGTCAGTCGTGACCGAAGCACCAGACAACACCTCACGGACCCAGCAGCGCTGGGAACACGTCATGATGAACAACTACGGCACCCCGCCCGTTGTTCTTGCCGAGGGTGACGGCGCCGTCGTCACCGATGTGGACGGCAAGCAGTACCTGGACCTGTTGGGCGGCATCGCCGTCAACGTGCTGGGTCACCGCAACCAGGCCGTCATCGACGCCGTCACCGAGCAGCTCTCCACGCTGGGCCACACCTCGAATCTGTACGCGACCGGACCGGGCATCGAGCTCTCCGAAGCGCTCATCGCCCGACTCGGGGTCCCGGGCAGGGTCTTCCTGTGCAATTCCGGCACCGAGGCCAACGAGGCGGCGTTCAAACTCACGCGGCTTACCGGGCGCACCAAGGTCATCGCGGCCGAAGGCGCATTCCACGGTCGCACCATGGGGTCACTCGCGCTGACCGGCCAACCGACCAAGCAGGCCCCCTTCGAGCCGCTAACGGCGGGCGTGGTCCATGTGCCGTACGGCGATCTGGCGGCGATCGAAGCAGCGGTCGACGGTGAGACTGCCGCAGTCTTCCTGGAGCCGATCATGGGCGAGGGCGGAGTCGTGGTTCCGCCGGAGGGTTATCTGGCCGGCGTGCGTCAGGTCACCGCACGCCACGGCGCGCTGCTGGTGCTCGACGAGGTGCAAACCGGAATCGGCCGCACCGGAAAGTTCTTCGCACACCAGCAGGTCGGCATCACCCCCGATGTCGTCACCCTGGCCAAGGGCCTCGGCGGCGGGTTACCCATCGGTGCCTGCATAGCGACCGGAGCCGCAGCCGATCTGCTGACTCCCGGGATGCACGGCAGCACCTTCGGGGGCAATCCCGTCTGTGCGGCAGCGGCGCTGGCGGTGCTACGCGTCCTGGACGAGCAGAAGCTTGTCGAACATGCCGCCGTCGCAGGAAAAACTTTGAGCCACTCCATCGAAGCGCTCAATCATCCGCTGGTCGCGCAGGTGCGCGGAGCCGGCCTGCTCCTGGGAATCGTGCTGAACGAACAGCGCGCCAAGGCAGCCGAGGTCGCCGCCCGCGACGCCGGGTTTCTTGTCAACGCCGCCGCACCCGACGTGCTGAGGCTGGCACCACCACTGATCATCACCGATGAGCACATCGAGGAGTTCGTGTCCGCCCTGCCGGAAATCCTCGACACCGCCACAGAACAGGAGCAGGCATGAGCATCCGTCACTTCTTGCGGGACGACGACCTGTCATGTGCCGAGCAGGCCGAAGTACTCACGTTGGCAGCGGAACTGAAGAAGGCACCGTTCTCGCGGCGGCCGCTCGAAGGTCCGCACGGAGTCGCCGTCATCTTCGAGAAGAACTCGACCCGTACCCGGTTCTCCTTCGAGATGGGTATCGCCCAGCTGGGCGGGCATGCGGTGGTCGTCGACAGCCGCACCACCCAATTGGGCCGCGAAGAGACCCTCGAAGACACCGGACAGGTGCTGTCCCGCTACGTAGAAGCGATCGTATGGCGCACCTACGCGCAGGAACGCCTGACCGCGATGGCTTCCGGCTCCACCGTCCCGATCGTCAATGCCCTCTCCGACGACTTTCACCCGTGTCAGGTGCTGGCCGATCTGCAGACGCTGGCGGAGCGGAAAGGCTCGCTGGCCGGACTGCGCCTGACATACCTGGGCGACGGCGCGAACAACATGGCGCACTCGCTGATGCTGGGCGGCGTCACCGCCGGCATCCACGTGACGATCGCGGCGCCCAACGGATTCGCACCACACGCCAAGTACGTCTCCGAAGCCGAGAAGGTCGCCGCGAGCACCGGCGCTTCGGTTACCGTCACCGCCGACCCCCGGGCCGCGTCTGGTGGCGCCGATGTGTTGGTCACCGATGCCTGGACCTCGATGGGGCAGGAGAACGACGGACTCGACAGGGTTCGACCGTTCCGTCCGTTCCAGATCAACGAGGACCTGCTGAGCCTGGCCGACTCCGAAGCCATTGTCTTGCACTGCCTTCCCGCCCACCGCGGGCATGAGATCACCGATGAGGTGATCGACGGTCCGCGCAGTGCCGTGTGGGATGAGGCCGAGAATCGTCTGCATGCCCAGAAGGCACTGCTGGTGTGGCTGCTGGAGCAGCGATGAGCGCCCACGGGAAGAGCCAAGGGCAGCGGCGATGACTGCCGCCCACGCGGCCGATACACGAGCGGGGCGTCAAGCCCGCATCATCGCGCTGCTGTCCACGCAGTCGGTACGCAGCCAAGGCGAGCTCGCCGCGCTGCTGGCAGCCGAGGGGATCGAGACCACCCAGGCCACCTTGTCCCGGGATCTTGACGAACTCGGCGCCGTCAAACTCCGCGCTGCGGACGGCGGCGTGGGCGTGTACGTGGTCCCCGAAGACGGAAGTCCCGTCCGCGGTGTTTCTGGCGGCACCGACCGGCTCTCCCGGTTACTGGGGGAGCTGCTGGTATCGACCGACGCCAGCGGTAATCTCGCGGTACTGCGCACGCCACCCGGCGCCGCGCATTACCTTGCCAGCGCAATCGATCGCGCAGCATTGCCCGACGTTGTCGGGACCATCGCGGGAGATGACACCATTGCGGTGATCGCCCGCGAGCCCTTGACCGGAGCCCAGCTCGCCGCACAGTTCGAACAGCTTGCTTAAGAGAGAGATGACATGACTAGCAGTGACCGCGTAATCCTGGCCTACTCGGGCGGGCTCGATACCTCGGTAGCGATCAGCTGGATCGGCAAGGAGACCGCCCGCGAGGTGGTGGCCGTCGCCATCGACCTCGGCCAGGGCGGCGAGGACATGGAGGTGGTGCGTCAGCGTGCCCTCGACTGTGGTGCCGTCGAGGCTGTCGTCGTCGACGCCCGGGACGAATTCGCTGACGAGTACTGCCTGCCCACCGTGCAGTCCAACGCCCTGTACATGGATCGGTACCCGCTGGTGTCGGCCATCAGCCGTCCGTTGATCGTCAAGCATCTGGTGGCCGCCGCGCGCGAGCACGGCGGCGGCATCGTGGCGCACGGCTGCACCGGCAAGGGCAACGACCAGGTGCGGTTCGAGGTCGGATTCGCCTCGTTGGCACCCGATTTGGAAGTGCTGGCGCCGGTTCGCGACTACGCATGGACCCGCGAGAAGGCCATCGCGTTCGCCGCGGAAAACGCCATCCCGATCAACGTGACCAAGAAATCACCATTCTCGATCGACCAGAACGTGTGGGGTCGCGCCGTGGAAACCGGATTCCTAGAAGACCTTTGGAATGCTCCGACTAAGGACGTGTACGACTACACCGAGGACCCGACCCTCAACTGGGGAGCGCCCGACGAGCTGATCGTCACCTTCGACAAGGGCGTGCCCACCGCTATCGACGGCAAGCCCGTCACAGTGCTGGAGGCCATCGTCGAGCTCAACCGGCGCGCGGGTGCGCAGGGCGTGGGACGTCTCGATGTTGTCGAAGACCGGCTGGTCGGCATCAAGAGCCGCGAAATCTACGAAGCGCCGGGCGCCATGGTCCTCATCACCGCACACGAGGAGCTCGAGCACGTCACCCTGGAACGCGAGCTCGGCCGCTACAAGAGGCACACCGACCAGAAGTGGGCGGAGCTGGTGTACGACGGCCTGTGGTACTCGCCGCTCAAACGCTCGCTGGAGGCGTTCGTCGCCGACACTCAGCAGCACGTCTCCGGTGACATCCGACTGGTCCTGCACGGCGGCAACATCGCCGTCAACGGCCGCCGCAGCCCCGAGTCCCTGTACGACTTCAACCTCGCGACCTACGACGAGGGAGACAGCTTCGATCAGTCGAGCGCTAAAGGTTTCGTGCACATCCATGGTCTGTCCTCGAAGATCTCCGCACAGCGGGACCTGTCGGGCAAGTGAGCACCAACGAAGGCTCGCTGTGGGGCGGCCGGTTCGCCGGCGGCCCCGCGCCGGCACTGGCCGCCCTGAGCAAGTCCACCCATTTCGATTGGGTGTTGGCCCCATACGACATTCGGGCATCGATCGCGCATGCCCGGGTGCTTCGCAAGGCAGACCTGCTCACCGATGATCAGCTGTCTGCCCTGGTCGATGGCCTACAGCGGCTGGACCGCGAGGTCGCCTCAGGCGAATTCGTCCCCGCGGACACCGACGAGGATGTACACGGCGCGCTTGAGCGCGGATTGATCGAGCGTGTCGGTGCGGACATCGGGGGACGGTTGCGGGCCGGTCGGTCTCGAAATGACCAGGTAGCCACGCTGTTTCGGATGTGGTTGCGCGACGCGGCCGGGCGGGTTTCCGAGGGTGTGCTCGACGTTGTCCAGGCACTGGCCGACCAGGCCGGCGCGCATCCCGAGGCGATCATGCCCGGCAAGACGCACTTGCAGGCCGCACAACCGGTGCTTCTTGCACACCATCTGCTCGCGCACGCACAGCCGCTGCTGCGTGATGTGGACCGGCTCGTCGACTGGGATCGGCGCACCGCCGTGTCACCGTACGGAGCCGGCGCACTGGCGGGCTCCTCGCTCGGCCTCGACCCCGACGCCATCGCACTGGACCTGGGATTCACTGCGGCTGCCGACAACTCGATCGACGCGACATCGGCCCGCGACTTCGCGGCCGAGGCCGCATTTGTCTTTGCCATGATCGCGCTCGATCTTTCGCGGCTGTCCGAGGACGTGATCTTGTGGGGGACTACCGAATTCGGATATATCACCCTCGATGACTCTTGGTCCACCGGCAGTTCGATCATGCCGCAGAAGAAGAATCCCGACATTGCCGAACTGGCCCGCGGAAAATCTGGGCGGCTGATCGGCAATCTCGCCGGCCTACTGGCCACGTTGAAGGCGCAGCCGCTGGCCTACAACCGGGATCTGCAGGAAGACAAGGAGCCGCTGTTCGACTCGGTGACTCAGCTCGAGCTGCTGCTACCTGCGGTGGCAGGTATGGTCGCGACGTTGCGATTCCATACCGACCGCATGGCACAGCTGGCCCCCGCCGGATTCACGTTGGCCACCGATCTGGCCGAATGGATGGTGCGCCAGGGCGTCCCCTTCCGCATCGCACACGAGGCAGCAGGGGAGGCGGTCCGAGTAGCGGAGGCCCGCGGCGCCGGGCTGGAAGACCTGACCGACGACGAACTCGCGGCCATTCATCCCGGGCTGACCGGAGAGGTACGCCGCGTGCTGACCACCGAAGGATCGGTCGGTTCCCGCAACGCCCGTGGCGGCACCGCACCGGAGCGCGTGGCTGAGCAGCGCGAACTGGTGCTGGCCCGGCTGAATGTGCTTCGCGGTCAGCGCACCGGCCAACCCGGTTAATACCCAGCCATGGACGGTGAGCCGGACTCGACCTCGTCGGGCCCCGGTCCGGGGGGAGAGATACCGGACGATCCGAACGCGGCATGGCGGCGGCCGGTGGCGGCAGGGTCCGCTGCCCCCATGCCGGAGCCGGCCGCGGAAATCCTGGATGGTCTGGAAGCTCCGAATAGCTTTCTGTCCAGGAGGGTTCTCGGATTCAAGGCGATGCTCGCCGGGCTGACCATCAAGCAGATGTGGCAGACCTTTGTGATCGTGGTGGTATTCGCGACAGCGGGATTCGGCGGCCTCGACACCGTGACACCACCCCCCGCAACATTCCAAACCGACGAGAAACACGACACGGGTGAGTTCATTATCGTCGTCAAGCGAGCAAGCCTGGCTCCGGAGATCAAGCTAGGCAACCGCGTCGTATACAAGCAGCAACCTGGACGCAAGTACCTCGGGGTGGTCGCGAGCCTGACCAACAACGGAAAGGTTCGCGCCAGCTTTGGAGCAATAGGCGGGGTGATGCCGATGACTCCCATAGGTATTCCGTATCACATACCGATTCCGGCACCGCCCGTTCGCCTTTCAGATGCGACGCGCGCGGCGATCCAGCCGGGACTCACAGAAGAGGTCGCGCTCATTTGGAGCGTTCCGGAGACGGCTGTGAATCCGGGAGACCAGGTAACATTCCGAACTCCCGATCGCGTATATGGTTCGTACACACTCGGTTACGGCGATGGATGGAAGGACACCGCGACCTACGCCGACATTACATTGACGGTGAGGTCCCCGAAATGACGTCAAAGTCATTATCAAAATTCGCTATACGCGTGGCGCTCGTGGTGGCGCTCCTCATCAGCTCGGTATGGGTCTGGAACCGACTCCCATACCCAACCGACGTTGAAGGACCTTTCGCAGTGCGCGGATCTGTCGGCCAGACAATCGAAGCCCCGACGGTTTCGGTGATGGCCAAGGGAGCGAGAGTCGGCGCGCAGGTCAAACTACGAAACTCCACCCTCAAGACGAATGGTCAATGGGTAATGGTGGCCGCCAAGGTGGTTTCACTCCAGGAACCTGGCCGAGCACAGGCAAATCTCATTATCGGTGGGCGGACCTTCACCCCCGATTCTCGATCGCCGTTCGGTACCTTCACCAACCCGGTTCACGAGCTCGTTGTTGGTATTCCACAAACAGGTGTATGGCTCTTCGAGGTCCCCGAAGACACCCTCAGCTCTAAAGCCCCAACCGGTGAGCTACACGTCTGGGTGGGGGCCGGATCGGTCTTGCCGCGGTTTTTTCCGTCTGTTCCGACCTTCGATATCCCTCTGGACGAGGTGCACGCGCCTCGGGTGCACACAATCGTCACTCCCGATGCCGTGATGGGAGACAAATGAATACCAACCCACTACGCGAGACCGATGCGGATGCACGGCATCGAGCTCCTCGTAACGCGATATGGAAACGCCGGTGGGTCCGAAACACCGTCGGGCTCGTGGTGGCGGTTGGAGCCTTCTCGGCAGGGATATACCTCGATGTCCTTCGTGCGCCGCTCTTCGCCCAGTATGTTGAATCGAGATTCCCATCGCATCGGATCGCCCGCGGACAGACCGAATCTGTCCAAGGGCAGGACTGGTCGTTGACCGAAGTCAAAACAGTCACCCAGATTCCTCGCCTCCGCGAGCCGCTTCCCGAGGGGGCAGAGGTCAGAACCGTGCGTATCGGGCGTACCGGGCCGGGAAGCGCTACCAGTTTTGATGTTTGTTGCGCCTACCTCGTGGACGGCGATCGACGGTGGAAGGCAGAGACCGCGTACGGCACCTACTGGGTTAAGCCACCCGACGACGGCACCACGCAGGAATGCTACAAGCCCGGACCGTTGGAGTTCTCTTTCGTGGTTCCCGCCAACGCAGCACCGAAATGGGTGGAAATTCTCAACAGCGACGGCAGCCTCAAATCGCGTTTGGATTTGTAGACGCTAAGTCCTCGACGGGCTTTTGTTCGGCCTCTGCGATCTCGGCGACCTCGATCTTCTCGACACAGTAGGCGTAGGTCGATGCCACCAGACAGGTCCGCAACGTACTGACCAATGTCGCGGCCAATACGAAAACGATCTCGCCCGGGCCTCTCCAGAAAACGTCGTCATGCCAGCCCATCACCCATGCGAACCCGCGAGTGAGGTAGCCGGTTTCCACCTGAAGCCGATAGAAGCTGTCTGTGACCGATAACCATGCCAACCCGACGAAGGCCAGTATGTAGGCCGACAGTGCGACGAGTCCGGCATGCAGGATCGGTCGAGCCGATTGTGCAATCGAGCCATATTTCCCGAACTGGGCAAGCAGCTGCGCTTTGCCCCATGCCCAAACTTTTTCGATGAGTGAAGGCGGCGCGGCCGCCAACCGTCCCTGAAGCTCGGCATGCAGTCGTTCGTATGCGGGCGAAACCCGAGATGCCCAGGCAGCGCCGCGTTCGCCGACTACACGTCGTGCGACGCCACGCCACGACGCACCCGAGGCAACTCCGTAGACGATGCCCGCGATGACCAGCCACAACAGTGGCATTCCTGCCACGTCCCAAATGAGATGCCATGCGGCGCTGACAGCACCCCAACCGATACGGAACGGCTCGAACTCCTGAATCAGATGGTCTTTGGTGGTGTTGAACCACACGACAAAGCGACGTTCGCTAAACCATTTTGACGGCTCCAAAATAAAGGTCAAACCCTTGTTGGCGGCGAAACTTGCGACCAGGAAGACCCAGAACACCTGCAGGTACAGCCGGATCCCGATGAACCATTTCGGAGTGCGGCTTTCGGCCCATTTGAGGATGTACTGCAGCACGAAGGCGCCGATTATCAATGCCCAGACACTATTGCTCACTGGGATATCGCCGGGCGTCAGCGGCGTGATCTTGTCTCCGCCTCCGTCACCGAACATGTAGTAGATGCTTATTTCCTTGTACGCGAACCAATCCGCCTTGAACATCTGCCAGGCGATGTAGATCGCAAAGAAGGGAGCCACGATATTCGAGAAGATGTCGACGCTGCTGACGGTGGTTCGCGGCAAACGCTCCAAGGCTGGTATCGCCGAGCGCAGCACCACGAACATCGCAACGAAGGAAGCCAGCCGAGCGAACCCCGCGAACGGCATGATCAGGTCTGGCCAGAGCTCGCTATGGGCACCCAGCCTCCCGGCCAATGCGATCGCCGCTGTGCGCCCCAGCAGACCCAGCAGGTAACAGGCGGCCAGTTGAGGCAGATACATCACCCAGAGGCGTAGCGGTCGCAGAAACAGAATCCCCACCGAGTCATCGTAGTGGCTCCTACCACGAGGTTGCGCACAATCGTGTGCCAGGGATTCGGTCGGTCCGGTGCACCCGCTATGACAGGATGAGCGGGCCCTCACCTGGGCGGACGATCGGCATCTAAGGAGTGGCAGTGTCCTTCAATCTCTCCTCCTTGACCAAGCCGGTCGCACGCCTGGCGGCCACCGCACAGAACGGGCTGGAAGTTCTGCGCCTGGGCGGGCTAGAAACCGGCAGCACCGCCTCGTCACACCAGATCGTCGAGAGCGTGCCCATGTACCGGCTGCGCCGATACTTCGCACCGGGGTCCTCCGAAACGCAGGACGCCGGACCGGTGGTCCTCATGGTGCATCCGATGATGATGGCCGCCGACATGTGGGACGTCACCCAGGACGGCGGCGCCGTCGGCATCCTGCACCGGGCCGGCATCGATCCCTGGGTCGTCGACTTCGGCAGCCCGGACCGGATGGCGGGTGGCATGGAGCGCACCCTGTCCGACCACGTCGTGGCGGTCAGCGATGCGATCGAGACCGTGCATCGCATCACCGGCCGCCAGGTACACCTGGCCGGCTATTCGCAGGGCGGCATGTTCTGCTATCAGACTGCGGCACTGCGTAAGTCGCGCACGATCGCGAGCATCATCACTTTCGGTTCGCCAGTCGACGCGACCGCTGCTATGCCCATGGGTATGCCGGCAGGGCTCTCCGCCGACATCGCCGAGTTCATGGCGGACCATGTATTCAGCCGATTCTCGATTCCGGCGTGGTCGGCCCGGATCGGGTTCCAGATGCTCGATCCGGTAAAGACCATCAAGGGTCGCCTCGATTTCCTGCGACAGTTGCACGACCGCGATGCCCTGCTGCCACGCGAGCAACAGCGCAAGTTCCTGGCCAACGAGGGTTGGATCGCCTGGTCCGGTCCCGCAATCGCGGAGCTGCTGCGACAGTTCGTGGTGCACAACCGCATGACCACCGGCGGGTTTACCGTCAACGATCGAGTGGTGACCCTCAGCGACATCACCTGCCCGGTGCTGGCGGTCGTGGGGGAGGTCGACGACATCGGACAGCCCGCGTCGGTGCGGGGCATCCTGCGTGCCGCCCCCAAGGCCGACGTATACGAGTTCCTCATCCGCGCCGGTCATTTCGGACTGGTGGTTGGTTCGACCGCAGTCGCTCAGACCTGGCCCACCGTCAGCCAGTGGGTTCAGTGGCGTGAGGGCGAGGCGTCCAAGCCGCCGTCGGTGGACCTGATGTACGAGCACGAAGTCGGTCAACTGGACCGCGGCGGCGTCCCGCTCACCTCCCGTGTCGCACACGGGCTGAGCACCACCACCGAAGTCGCCATCACGGCGGCCCGCACCGCCGGAGCAGCCGCCGCGGCCGCCAATAAATCGGTGAAATCCATTGCGGTCGAGGCGGTACGCACACTTCCGCGTTTGACACGCCTGGGCCAGATTCACGATCACACCCGAATCTCCATGGGCCGGTTGATGACCGAACAGGCACGGCGCACTCCGCACGGTGAATGCTTCCTGTTCGACGGCCGCGTGCACACTTACGAGGCGGTGGATCGCCGTATCAATAACGTGGTCAAGGGCCTCATCGAAGTGGGTGTGCGCCAAGGCGTTCGGGTGGGCATTCTCATGGAGACGCGTCCCAGCGCCCTGGTCGCCATTGCCGCGCTGTCCCGCCTCGGTGCCGTCGCTGTCCTGCTGCCACCGGACGCCGACCTGGAGGTTGCGGTCAAGATGGGGGAGATCTCCGAGTTGCTCACCGATCCGCCGAACCTTCCCGCCGCACACGACCTTCCTGTCCACGTGCTGGTGCTCGGCGGTGGCGAGTCGCGCGAGCTGTCCATTCCCGACGACGGCTCGATCATCGACATGGAGAAGATCGACCCCGACCTGGTTGAACTGCCCGGCTGGTACCGGCCGGACCCGGGCCAGGCCCGCGATCTGGCGTTTGTGATGTTCAGCGGCACCGGTACCAAGCTGCTGCCCAAACAGATCACCAACCACCGGTGGGCGTTGTCGGCGTTCGGCACCGCATCGGCCGCCACGCTGAGCTCCAATGACACGGTGTACTGCCTCACCCCACTGCACCACCAGTCCGGCTTGCTGGTCAGCATAGGTGGAGCGGTGGCCGGCGGTGCACGCATCGCCCTGTCGCGCGGGCTCGATCCCGATCGATTTGTCCAAGAGGTCCACCAGTACGGCGTCAGCGTGGTCTCCTACACCTGGGCGATGATGAACGAGGTGATCGACGATCCGGCACTGGCTCTCGGTGCGCATCACCCCGTTCGTCTGTTCATCGGATCCGGAATGCCTGCGGGCCTGTGGCGACGGGTCACCGAGAAATTCGATCCCGCACACGTCGTCGAGTTCTTCGCGACAACCGACGGCGAGGCGGTGCTGGCCAACGTGTCCGGCACCAAGGTCGGCAGCAAGGGCCGCCCGCTGCCCGGCGGCGGCAGGGTTCGACTAGCCGCCTATGACCCCATCGAGGACGTGATCATCGAGGGCGAAGATGGCTTCGTGCAGATCGCCGAACCCGGTGAGGTCGGCCTACTCCTGGCCAAACCCCCGGGCGACGTGGACTCCACCGCTGCGGTGCGGCGCGGAGTGTTCGCGCCCGGCGATACCTGGGTGTCCTCCGAGTTCCTTTTCCGTCGCGACGAAGACGGTGACTTCTGGATGCTGGACGGCCGCGGTACGGCCATCCGCAACGCACACGGTGTCGTATACGCCGAGGCCACCAGCAATGCGCTGGGCGCACTGGGCGCCATTGACCTAGTCGCGACGTATCCGGTGGAAGTCGGCGAGACAACAGTGGCCGTAACCGCCGTGGTGCTGCGTCCGGGTGAGGCGCTATCGCCCGCGGACCTGGCGGAAGCATTTGTCACCGTCCCCATCTCCGAGCGGCCGGACATCATCAAGGTGGTGCCCAATCTGCCGTTGAACGCCTCGTATCGTCCGTCGACCACCCATCTGCGGGCATTCGGGTTGCCTAAGCCCGGACGCCAAACCTGGCACCTAGATTCGGAATCGGGCTCTTACCACCGGCTTACCGCCGCCACGTACGAATCTCTCCAAGGCGCCGCGCAGTAGCGCGCACCGACGCGCACCTGCGCCGTTCGTGTCGCCCTGGGCTGCTGATGTGACAGGTTGTTGTTAGGCTGACGTCCGCGATACCGGAAGGAACTCGTCATGCCGACCCGTCTACGTGCCCTCGCCGGCGCCGCGCTGGCCACCGCCGGCCTCTCCGTCGCCCTGGTCTTCGGACCCGGCGTCGGCACCGCCAGCGCCGACGTCCTCGATGACATCGCGCACGAGTACTCCACCGGCACCAGTGGCGGTCAGGTTTCCAACCTGGTCCGCACGTCGCTGCAGCTGCGCGCCAAGGGCGCTCAGGTCAGTTCGGCACAGAATGATGCCCTCAAGGCCGCATTGGACAAGCGGCCCAGTCAGATGCCACTGATCAACACCCTGAAATCGGTCATCGCGACGCAAACGCAGTTCCTCAAGGCCGCACAGAAGCCGCAGCAGCCGGTCTATGTCGGTGTCGGCCCCATCAATGGGACCAACAACCCCAACGGCGGGCCGCCGAACGTCAACCCCGGTCCCGGTATCGGCGTAACCGGTGGTGGCGGCCAGCAGATCTTCAACGAGAACATTCCGATCGGCTGATCGCACCGATGCCTCTCGACGCCGCACTTCTGGACATTCTGGTCTGCCCGATCGACCGTGGGACGCTCCTACTCGTCGGGGATGACACGGACGGTCTGCTGTACAACCCTCGCCTACGTAAGGCCTACAGGATCGAGAACTCGATCCCCGTCCTGCTGCCCGATGAGGCGCGCCAGGTGACCGACGAGGAACACCAGCGCTTTACGACGTGATGCCGGGCAGCTCGCCGGTCAGATACCGCTGAATGTTTGGCTCCACGGTCAGCGCGATCTGCTCGGCCGTCAAGGACAATCGAGAGATGAGCGCCGAGATTCTGCAGACCCATCCGGTAAAGGCTGCACGGCGTCTGCTCGGCGCCACCATCGAATCTCGGGGGGTGAGCGCACTGATCGTCGAGGTGGAGGCGTATGGCGGCGTACCCGACGGCCCGTGGCCCGATCCCGCCTCGCATTCGTTTCGCGGTCCGACGAATCGCAACCGGGTGATGTTCGGACCCGCCGGACACCTCTACGTCTACCTGAGTCACGGCATTCACCTGTGCGCCAACGTGGTGTGCGGCCCCGACGGTGTCGCCGGCGGTGTGCTCATGCGGGCCGCGGCGATCGTCGACGGGGCCCCGCTGTGCTGGCCGCGGCGGCCCACCGCCCGCAACGAGGCCGGCCTGGCGCGCGGTCCCGGAAACCTTGGGGCCGCGCTCGGAATCACCCCGGGGGACAACGGCGTCGATGTCTTCTCCACCTCCGGCCCGGTGCGGGTCATGCTGAACCCCACCCGCAAGGCCCAGTCCGGGCCACGGGTCGGTGTCAGCGTGGCGGCGGACCGTCCCTGGCGATTTTGGCTGCCCGAGTACCCCGAGGTGTCCGTCTATCGGCGCAGTCTCCGCGCACCACAACCGAATACTGGTTCACATGTCTCTCTCGATGCCTGACACCCGAGCACGCGCGACACTGTTCGGCGGTGCCCTGGATGATGCCCTGGGCGGATTTGTCGCATTCGACAGCATCGAGCAGATCCGACTGCAGTTCGGCCGCGACGGCATCACCGAACCGCCGACCGGTCAGCCGCGCGCCCGATCACGATCCCGGCGAGATCGGGCACCACTCCTATCTGCGCTGGCTGCACACTCAGGGCGGTCAGGCGCCAACCGACGTGATCGACGGGTGGTTGGTCACCGTCCCCGAGCTGCATTCGCTGTGCGCGCCTGCAGACACCTGCCTGTCAGCACTCGAGTCCACCAATTCCCCAGCCCGGGAACGTGGTTAGCGTACTCATCGGCTGAAAAGTTCCACGGGGTGCGGCCGCGCTGTCGAACTCGCCGGCACCCGGCTGTCGGTGAACCACTCCGGCGACTCCGACTCAACCGGATCTATCGCCGGGAACATCCTCGGCGCCATGTGGGGACAGCGGGCACTGCCGCCGGACTGGCTGGAAAAACTCGAATTACGCGAGGTCATCACCACCGTGGCGGATGACCTCACCGGCAGCCCGCAACCACATTGGAATGACTGGTATCCGGCGCACTGAACCCGATAGGGGATGATCATCTCCGTGGCATCCATCCTCGACGAGCTGACCTGGCGCGGCCTCATCGCGCAAACAACGGACCGTGACGCACTCGCTGCCGAGGTAGCGAAGGGACCGATCAGCGTCTATGGAGGCTTTGATCCCACCGCCGCGAGTCTGCATGCCGGGCACTTGGTGCCACTGCTCACTCTGAGCCGCTTCCAGCGTGCCGGGCACAGGCCCATTGTGCTGGCCGGGGGAGCCACCGGGCTCATCGGCGATCCGCGCGATACCTCCGAACGCAGCCTGCACGGCGCGGATACGGTGGCCGAATGGGCGGGCCGGATTCGCGGCCAGCTGGAACGCTTCGTCGAATTCAACGACACCGCCACCGGAGCCATCGTCGCGAACAACCTCGACTGGACCGGCCAGTTGTTCGCCCTGGAATTCCTGCGAGACCTCGGCAAGCACTTCTCTGTCAACGTCATGCTGGACCGCGACACCATTCGCAGGCGCCTTGAGGGCGACGGCATCTCGTACACCGAGTTCTCCTACATGCTGTTGCAGGCCAACGATTACGTGCAGTTGCACCGCAAGTACGGCTGCTCGCTACAGATCGGCGGCTCGGATCAGTGGGGCAACATCGTCGCCGGTGTCCGGTTGGCCCGCCAGCTCGACGGGGCCTCCGTGCACGCCCTGACCGTACCGTTGGTGACATCGGCGGACGGGGCCAAGTTCGGCAAGTCCACCGGCGGCGGGAACCTCTGGCTCGATCCGGAGATGACCAGCCCCTACGCCTGGTACCAGTACTTCATCAACACCGCCGATGCCGACGTGGTGCGGTACCTGCGCTGGTTCACCTTCCTGTCCGCCGACGAGATCGGTGAGCTGGAAACCGCGACGGCGCAGCGGGCCCACGAGCGGGCGGCCCAACGCCGCCTGGCCGCCGAGGTCACCACCCTGGTGCATGGCGAAAGTGCTACCCAGGCTGTGGAACTGGCCAGCGGGGCATTGTTCGGCCGCGGCGAGCTGGACCGGCTCGACGAGGGCACGCTGACCGCCGCCCTCACCGAGGCCGGTAACGGGGAGCCCGCGCGTCTCGCCGACGGCGAACCCGACACCATCGTGGATCTGCTGGTGGTCAGCGGGCTTTCGGACAGCAAGGGCGCCGCACGCCGCACCATCAAGGAAGGTGGCGTGTACGTCAACAACGCCAGGATCGACGCCGAGGATTGGACGCCCAGCGAGGGCGACTACCTGACGGGCGGCTGGCTGGTGCTGCGCCGCGGCAAGCGAAACATTGCCGGAGTGCAGCGAGTCCGCTAGTCGCGCGCACCTCACCCCAATGAGGTTCAGCCGACTCCTTCACCCTGCCGGCCTCACCGAAAATGAGAAAGCGGGTGAAGGTTGGGGCGAACCACCTGTCGTGGGCGACCGCGATGACCGTTCCGTCGAAGGCGGCTCGCCAGAATGTAGGTTCAGGTTGTCGGTCGGCTCGTCGAGCAGCAGCAAGGTCGAGCCCATTAACTCCAGCAGCAGAATCTAAAAGCGCCCCCGATGCCCGCCGGACAGCGAGCCAAAGGTCTGCTCGGCCGACGGTGCCAGACCGCCGCGGTCCAGGATTCGCGACGCCTGCTGATGTCCGTGCCCGGCACGCCTCTCGTCCCCGTGATGCAAGATGTCCAACAGCGTGCGGTCCATCAGCCCCTCGTGATGATGCTTCTGCGCGAACCAACCCGGACGGACCCGCGCACCCAGACGGAGCCTGCTCTCGCGGCGCACCGGGAGTTGATCAGGCTCAGGGTCCGTGCCACCGCACGCCAGCAATCACAGAAAATGCGACTTGCCGGTTCCATTTTCCCCAGCACCGCGACCCGGTTCCCGTACCACAGCTAGGCCTCAAATGCTTTTGTCAGACAGGATAATTCGAGATTATCCGCCATCACGGCACGCTTAGCGGTGTGTCCGCCCGCGAGGCGCATACACACGTTCTGTCGCAGCGGCAAGGCCTGCGGCAGTCCCGCCTCATCGAATCGTATTGCGGTCTTCGCGGGCCTGGTGGTAGGTCACGAACGGCCCGGATGCACCCACGGGGTCGAGCCGGCCCAGTCGGCCAGCGCCTGTGCGTACGTGAGCTGATCCTGCTCGCTGTCGCGCTCCATGAGTGCCAGCTCCGCGCGGTCCATACGGCCAGCGGCCAGCCTGATCCGATCGGCTGCCAGGGACAGCACCAGATCGCGGACCGTCGAATCATCACGAACGGATCCGATGAACTGTCGCATCACACCGAGCTGCCCGCCGCGAGCGACGGCCCCGTCGTGCGGGTCGCTATCGCCGGCGATGATGATGCGCAATAGTCAATAGTGTGGTCTTACCGGTTCCGTTAGGGCCGATCAGCGCGGTTTTACTGCCTTCACCGACGCGCAGGCTGACATCGTGGAGTAGTGCTCTGCCGTCCGGGAGGTGATAGCCGATGGCGTCGAGCTGCACATGGCTTATGCCATCAAGTCTGCGGAACCGGTCACATGGACCGCCACCGAATTTCCGGCGGAGGGTCCGCTACCGGCATACTCGCGCTGTAAAGGAGGAGCCGTGGACCAGCGAGGACCCAGGCAGCAGGGGCCGAGAAAGCAAGGCCCCAGTCGGCCCGCACACGATGCAGGCGCGCGCCGCGACGACCGCAGCGGCGGCACCGGGCGTCCGCGCCGGTCCGACGACCGCGGTGATGTACGGCCCCAGCGCAATCAGGCGCCGCGGCCCCGACGCACCGATGAGCGCCAGGGTCCACGGAACTTCGGCCCGCACATACCCGATGAGGTCGAGGCCAAACAGCTCGCGCCGGATGTCCGCGCGGAGCTGCTCAGCCTCGACAAGAACACCGCAGAGACGGTGGCACGACACCTGGTGACCGCCGGGAACCTGCTGGACGAGGACCCTGAGGCCGCGCTGGCGCACGCGAAGGCGGCCAAGAGTCGGGCGGCGCGCATCGCGGCCGTCCGGGAAGCACTCGGCATCGCGGCGTATCACTGCGGGGATTGGGCGCAAGCGTTGTCCGAGCTGCGCGCCGCCCGTCGGATGGGCAGCAAGTCGCCGCTGTTGGCACTCGTCGCCGACTGCGAACGAGGAGTGGGCCGACCTGAGCGTGCCATCGAGCTCGCGCGAGGCGACGAGGCCAAGGCGCTCACCGGGGACGCCGCCGACGAATTGCGCATCGTCGTCGCCGGGGCACGCACCGACATGGGACAGCTCGATCAGGCGTTGGCGGTGCTCTCGACACCGGCTCCCGATCCAAAGCGGGTCGGCGAGATCGCGGCGCGTCTGTTTTATGCATACGCGGACATTCTGTTGGCGCTTGACCGCAAATCCGAAGCGGTGCAATGGTTCCTGTACGCGGCGAACGCCGACGTCGAGGGGCATACCGACGCCGAGGATCGGGCCGCCGAACTTGCCTGACACTCTCGCCGACTCATACGACTGCCTACTCCTGGACCTCGACGGCACCGTGTTCCGGGGCGCCGAGCCCACCCCGAACGCCATCGCGGCCCTGGCGGCGGCCGATGGCGCACGACAGCTGTACGTCACCAACAACGCCAGCCGCTCGGCGCCCGAAGTTGCCGAGCACCTCACCTCCTTGGGTTTCGCCGCGGCCGCCGGTGACGTGGTCACCAGTGCGCAGAGCGCGGCACGACTCCTCGCCGAGGCTCTGCAGCGCGACGACGCGGTGCTGGTGGTCGGAACCGAGGCGCTGGCCGCGGAGGTGGCGGCCGTCGGCCTCACTCCGGTGCGCAGCTTCGACAAGGCCCCGCGCGCCGTCGTGCAGGGGCATTCACCCGACACCTGCTGGACGACCCTCGCCGAGGCCACACTGGCCATCCGGGCGGGTGCCTACTGGGTTGCGGCCAACGTCGACGCCACCCTGCCGGCCGAGCGGGGTCTGCTT
Organism: Mycobacteroides chelonae; assembly: GCA_014204435.1. Taxonomy (GTDB): domain Bacteria; phylum Actinomycetota; class Actinomycetes; order Mycobacteriales; family Mycobacteriaceae; genus Mycobacterium; species Mycobacterium chelonae_A. The sequence goes on along the minus strand of JACHLF010000009.1, from coordinate 117,605 downwards.
CCAGGAAACGGATCGATGGTCGCCGCACTGCGGACCGCGACCGATGCCGATCCGGTGGTGGCAGGCAAGCCGGGACGCGCACTGATCGAGGACGCACTGGCGCGGGGCAACTTCACCCGCCCGCTGGTGGTCGGCGACCGCCTGGACACCGACATCTCGGGAGCCAACGGCACCGGCCTGCCCAGCCTCATGGTGCTCACCGGCGTGAACAACGCCATCGATGCCGTCTGGGCGGACGCTACGCACCGGCCCACGTTCTTGGGGACGGACCTGAACGCACTGCACCTACCGCAGGCCGATGTGCGCATCGAAGCGAAGCCGTCGTGGCAGGTCACCGTGACATCCGACCGAGTATCGGTGCAATCCGGAGATGACACCGGATCACCATTGTCGCTGGCTCAGGCACTGGCGGCTGCGGTCTGGGCGACCGGTCACGCCCCAGCCGCCAGGCCCATCGTGGCCTCCGATGACCTGGCCGAACGGGTGCTCCAGCAGCTTTCTGCCCGATAGTGTGTCGCCGTCCGTGCTGCCGCGGGCCAATCCACTAGCCTTGAGCCCGATGACCACCCCGAACGATGTTGCCCGCCATGCCGCCGGACCCGACCCCCATGAGGTCAGGTCCCATGTACAGGCACTGCTCGGTCAGCTCGACTCGTCCGCGAGTCTGGGCGACGCCGAGACCGAATTGGATCTGGAAGCTCAGGCCCAGGTTTTGGAGCAGGCGCACGACGTGTTGGTCCGAGCACTGGAATCCGCGGAGCAGGGATAGCTATGGCCCGGCACGCCAGGGTCGACGCCGAGTTGGTGCGCCGTGGACTCGCCCGTTCGCGTCAGCAGGCAGCTGAACTGATTGACGCGGGCCTAGTGCGCATCGACGGCATACCCGCCGCGAAGGCCGCCACCGCAGTTCCCGCGACGGCTTCACTTGTGGTGCAAGGGAAATCCGAAAATCGATGGGTTTCGCGCGGTGCCTACAAGCTCCTCGGCGCCCTGGAAGTGTTTGGTCCACAAGGACTTTCCGTCGACGGCAAGCGGTGTCTAGATGCCGGAGCCTCCACGGGCGGTTTCACCGAGGTTCTGCTTCGCTCGGGCGCGCGCGAGGTGGTTGCCGCCGACGTCGGGTACGGACAATTGGCCTGGTCACTACAATCCGACGACCGCGTCACGGTGCTGGATCGCACCAATGTGCGCACCCTGACCTCAGCACTGATCGGGGGACCGGCACAGCTGATCGTGGCCGACCTGTCCTTCATATCGCTTGCGCTCGTGCTTGACGCGCTGACCTCCTGCGCCACATCCGATGCCGACATCGTGCCGATGGTCAAGCCCCAGTTCGAGGTGGGCAAGGAACTCGTCGGTGCGGGAGGTGTGGTACGCGATCCGCAGCTTCGCTCCGATGCGGTGATCTCCGTCGCGCGCCGCGCCGAGACGCAGGGCTGGCATACCTCGGGCGTGACGGCCAGTCCGCTACCGGGACCGTCCGGAAACGTCGAATATTTCCTCTGGCTGCGTAAGACAGATTCAGATGTTGATGTCGAGGCGGCAGTTGCCGATGCCGTGTCTAGGGGACCTCAGTGAACGAACGCAAAATTCTGCTCGTCGCACACACCGGCCGCGACGAGGTGACCGAGACCGCCCGACGTGTTGCGAAAATTTTGGGGGAGAACGGAATAAAGCTTCGGGTGCTGTCCGCAGAGGCGATCGATCGCGGACCGGTACACCTGGACCCGTCCGAGTTCCGTTCCCTCGGAGTGGACGTGGAGGTCGTCGATGCCGATCAGGACGCGGCCACCGGCTGCGAGCTGGTGGTGGTGCTGGGCGGGGACGGCACCTTCCTGCGCGCGGCCGATCTGGCACGCAGCGCCACCGCGCCCGTACTCGGAGTCAACCTGGGCCGCATCGGTTTTCTCGCCGAGGTGGAGGCCGAGGCAATCGACGCCGTGCTCACCCATGTCGTCGAGGGGACCTACCGCGTCGAAACACGGATGACGCTCGATGTGCAGGTCCGTATCGGCAGTGAGGTGACCGAGCGCGGCTGGGCGCTCAACGAGGTGAGCATCGAAAAGGGCCCCCGGCTCGGCGTACTCGGCGTGATGCTGGAGGTGGACGCGCGCCCGGTGTCGGGATTCGGGTGTGACGGGGTGCTCATCTCTACGCCCACCGGGTCGACCGCGTACGCGTTCTCGGCCGGTGGCCCGGTTGTCTGGCCCGACCTGGACGCGATTCTGGTGGTCCCCAACAACGCCCACGCCTTGTTCGCGCGCCCGATGGTCATCAGTCCGGCCTCCACCGTTGCCGTGGAGATCGAGGCCGACGGGCACGACGCGCTGCTGTTTTGCGATGGACGCCGAGAGATCCGGGTGCCACCCGGCGGTCGAGTCGAGGTGGTGCGCGGGCATCAGCCGGTGCTGTGGGCACGCCTGGACAGCAAGCCCTTCGCGGACCGGATAGTTCGCAAGTTCCATTTGCCTGTCAAGGGCTGGCGGGGAAGGTAGCCGTGCTCACCGAGATTCGCATCGAGTCCCTTGGCGCCATTCCCGCCGCCACTGCGGAGTTCGACAGCGGGCTGACCGTACTGACCGGCGAGACCGGTGCGGGCAAGACGATGGTGGTCACGAGCCTTCATCTGCTGGGCGGGGCGCGCGCCGACGCGAACCGGGTACGGGCGGGCGCCGACCGCGCCGTGGTCGAGGGAAGATTCCTCACGGCCGACCCGCTGGGCGCCGAGCCTGCCGAGGTCACCGAGGTGCTGGATTCCTCAGGCGCGCAACGTGACGACGACGGTAGTGTGATCGCCGCGCGATCGGTGACCTCCGATGGTCGCTCGCGGGCATATCTGGGTGGGCGCAGCGTGCCCGCCAGATCGCTGGCCAGCTTCACCGCAGGCTTGCTGACAGTGCACGGCCAGAACGACCAGCTGCGGCTGATGCGTCCTGAGCAGCAGCGGGCCGCACTGGACAGATTCGCCTCGGAGGGGCAGGGCAGCCTCGAGGCACTGCTCACCACCTACCGCAAGCTGCGTGAGGAATGGCTCACCGCGCGGCGAGACCTGATCGACCGCACCAACAGAGCACGTGAACTTGCGCAGGAGGCCGATCGACTCGGGTTCGCGCTCAACGAGATCGCTACCGTGGACCCCAAGCCGGGAGAAGACGATCAGCTCGCCGCCGACATCCATCGACTGTCCGAGCTCGATGCGCTCCGGGATGCGGCGGCCTCCGCACGTGGCGCCCTGTCCGGCTCGGATTCGGATGGCGAGGCCGACGATTCGGCCGTCGACCGCATCGCGAAAGCCAAGGCCCTGTTAGAGGCCACCGACGATGATGCGCTGCGCGCTCTGGGGCCCCAGCTGGCCGAGGCACTCGCCGTGGTCAGCGACGTCTCCCGGGAGCTCACCGCGTTCACCGACGAATTGCCCAGCGATGCAAGCACGCTCGACGAGAAACTGGCACGCCAGGGGCAGCTGCGCATGCTGACCCGCAAGTACGCCGCCGATATGGGCGGGGTGATCGCCTGGGCCACGGAGGCGCGCACCCGGCTGGCCGAGGTCGACACCTCCGAGGATGCACTCGGCGCACTCGCGCAGCGCGTGGACCGATTGGCGGCTGAACTCGGCGTCGCGGCAACCAGTCTGACTACGGCGCGCACCAAGGCGGCCAAGGCACTGGGCAAGGCGGTGACCGCCGAACTCGCCGGTCTGGCGATGGACCGCGCGGCGTTCACCATTTCCGTCGAACCGATTCCGGCCCGAGCCGACGACTCGGCGCCCTTGGCCCTGCCGTCCGGGCAGACTATGCACGCGGGATCTTCGGGTACCGACGCTGTCGAGTTTGGATTCGCCGCGCACCGCGACAACCCCATGCTGCCATTGGCCAAGAGCGCTTCCGGCGGTGAGCTATCCCGCGTGATGCTGGCGCTCGAGGTCGTGCTCGCCGCCTCGACGGCCGGAACCACCATGGTTTTCGACGAGGTGGATGCCGGGGTGGGCGGCCGGGCGGCCGTGCAGATCGGTCGGCGACTGGCCAAGCTCGCCCGCACCCACCAGGTCATCGTGGTGACCCACCTGCCGCAGGTGGCAGCCTTCGCCGATATCCACCTGACCGTGGACCGCGTCAACAGCAAGGGCAGCGGCGTCCGACGCCTCGACGACGAGGATCGGGTCGCCGAACTGGCTCGCATGCTCGCCGGTCTCGGCGATTCGGACACCGGCCGTGCGCACGCCCGCGAGCTCCTGGACGCCGCTCGTTCTGAGCGGGCCTGACACCCTCCGCGCGCTGACGCACCTCGCCTCGCGAACAGACGCGTAAGCCCCCCGACACGCCGCTTGAACACGCGTTTTTGTGTTTAACCGGCGTGGAATTTGATCGGAAACTAGGGGTACGGAAGTGACTAATGTGACAGGTGTTACGGCGCGCCTCCACAGGCTCACCAGGCGATCGCGTCATGATCACGTTTATGAACTTGACCACGATGCTCACTCGAAGCAGCAGCTCCCGGCCCGGCATCGTCGGAACAGTGCGCACCGACAGGGACATCAACCGGCTGCTGCAACGCCTCAATCCGGGCGATATCGCAGTCATCGACATTCTCGACCTGGACCGCATCACCGCTGACGCACTGGTCGATGCTCGCGTCAGCGCAGTGGTGAACGTGTCACCCTCGATCTCCGGTCGCTACCCGAACCTCGGACCCGAGGTGCTCGTCGCCAACGGCATCACCCTTATCGACAGCATCGGCTCGGAGGTCTTCAAGAAGGTCAAGGACGGCTCCACGGTTCGTGTGCACAACGGCGGCATCTACAACGGCGACCGCCGTCTCATCGCCGGAACCCCACGCACCGACGCGGACGTGCACCACCTGATGAACGAGGCCAAGACCGGCCTCGTCGCCCATCTAGAAGCGTTCTCCGGCAACACCATCGAGTTCATCCGTAGTGAGAGCCCGCTGCTGATCGACGGCATCGGCATCCCGGATGTCGACATCGACCTGCGTAACCGCCACGTCGTCGTCGTCTCCGATGGTATTGGCGCCACACAGGATCTAAAAAACCTCAAGCCGTTCATCAAGGAATACCAACCGGTTCTCATCGGTGTCGGAGCCGGCGCCGACACCCTCCGCAAGGCCGGGTACCGCCCGCTCATCGTGGTGGGAGACCCGCTGTTGATGAGCAACGACGTCCTGAAATCCGGTGCGCAGGTTGTTCTTCCCGCGGACGCCGACGGACATGCCGCTGGCCTGGAACGCATTCAAGATCTCGGAGTGGGGGCCGTGACCTTCCCTGCCGCTGGCTCCGCGGCAGACCTGGCGCTACTGCTGGCCGACCATCACGGCGCGTCGCTGATCGTCACCGTGGGACATACCGCATCCATCGAGGAGTTCTTCGATCGCCAACGCCAGCAGTCCAATCCGTCGACCTTCCTGACCCGACTCAAGGTGGGCGCCAAGCTGGTCGACTCCAAGGCCGTTGCGACGCTGTACCGCAACCGGTTCTCGGGCGGGGTGATCGCTCTGCTGATCCTGGCGGTCCTGGTGGCGGTCATCACCATGCTCTGGGTCACCAGCGCGGGCGACAGTGCGGCTGAATGGCTGCTCGCCTATTGGAACCGGTTGACGGTCTGGGTACAGAACCTGGTCAGCTGAGCCCACCCGTGATTACCCTGCGCCAACACGCGATATCCCTCGCTGCTGTTTTCCTCGCTCTCGCTGTGGGCGTCATACTGGGCTCCGGCCTGCTCAATGACACCCTGCTGTCCGGTCTTCGCGAAGACAAACGCAGCCAACAGCGCCAGATCGAGGACCTGAATCAGGACAAGAACGCACTGAACGAAAAACTCAACGCAGCAAGCAATTTCGATGCCACCATGGCGCCCCGCATGGTCAAGGAGGCCCTGGCCGATCGCAAGGTCGTGCTCATCACCACACCCGAGGCAGACCGCTCCGATGTCGACGGCATCGCCCAGCTGATCACCACCGCGGGAGGCTCCGTATCGAGCCGGATCGGATTGACCGATCAGTTCACCGACGCCAATCAGGGCGAACGGCTGCGCACCATCGTGAACTCGTCGATCCTGCCCGCCGGCACACAGCTGCGCACCGATGTGGTGGACCAGGGGTCGCAGGCGGGTGACCTGGTCGGCATCGTGATGCAGATCCCGAAGGATCCGGCGCCGCTGGTCACCGATGAACAGCGGAACACCGCGCTGACGGCGCTGCGCCAAAGCGGATTCATCACCTACACCGATGGGCAGGTCGCGCCCGGGAACCTCGCCGTGGTCGTGACCGGAGGAGCACTGCCCGACGATGCCGGCAACAAAGGCTCCACCGTCGCACGATTCTCGGCCGCGCTGGATCGGCGCGGTTCTGGCACCGTGCTCACAGGCCGCAGTGGATCGGCCCATGGCATCGCGGCGATCGCAGTGACCCGGGCAGACGGTTCCATGGCCTCGGCGGCGAGCACCGTCGACGACATCGAGATGGCCTCGGGCCGCATCACCACCGTCCTGGCGCTGCGCGAACAGTCCGACGGACAGTCGGGGCGGTACGGGCTGGGGCCGGGAGCTACCTCCATCACTGTCCCGTAAAAGGGGATCTAGCCCACACCGCGCGGCGTGTTCAGCGCCGGTTGTCGTCGTGTTTGTTAAGGTGAGGTTCCGTGGGTCAGCAGGGCCCCGAGCATTGAAGAATTGCCCTGCGCAGTCGTCACGGGAGCCAACTTGGCAGGTCTACGTAAGCATCCGCAAACCGCTACCAAGCATCTTTTTGTGAGCGGTGGAGTCGCCTCCTCGCTGGGCAAAGGTCTGACTGCCTCCAGCCTCGGGCAACTTCTCACCTCGCGCGGCTTGCAGGTGACCATGCAGAAGCTTGACCCGTACCTCAACGTCGATCCGGGCACCATGAACCCGTTCCAGCACGGCGAGGTCTTCGTCACCGAGGACGGCGCCGAGACGGACCTCGACGTCGGACACTATGAACGCTTCCTAGACCGCAACCTGTCGGGGTCGGCGAATGTCACTACCGGGCAGGTGTATTCGTCGGTCATCGCCAAGGAACGCCGCGGCGAGTACCTCGGCGACACCGTGCAGGTGATTCCGCATATCACCGACGAGATCAAGAGCCGGATTCTCGCCATGGCCGAACCCAACGAGCACGGACAACGGCCCGACATCGTCATCACCGAGATCGGCGGCACCGTCGGCGACATCGAATCGCAGCCGTTCCTGGAGGCCGCGCGCCAGATCCGCCATGACGTCGGCCGCGACAACGTCTTCTTCCTGCACGTCTCGTTGGTGCCGTATCTGAAGCCGTCCGGAGAGCTCAAGACCAAGCCGACGCAGCACTCCGTGGCCGCGCTGCGCAGCATCGGCATCACCCCGGATGCGTTGATCCTGCGGTGCGACCGGGACGTACCCGAACCTCTCAAGCACAAGATCGCGCTCATGTGCGACGTCGACGTCGACGGGGTCATCTCCACACCGGATGCCCCGTCCATCTATGACATCCCTAAGGTGCTGCACCGGGAAGAGCTCGATGCGTACGTGGTGCGCCGGCTCAACCTGCCCTTCCGCGATGTCGATTGGACCGAATGGGGCGATCTGCTGCAGCGCGTCCACGAGCCCAGCGAATCGGTGCGAATTGCCTTGGTGGGCAAGTACATCGACCTTCCTGATGCCTATCTGTCGGTCACCGAGGCGCTACGCGCCGGCGGATTCCGGCACCGCACCAAGGTCGACATCAAGTGGGTGCCGTCGGACAGCTGCGAAACCGAGGCGGGTGCGCAGGCCGAGCTCGGTGACGTCGACGGGGTACTCATTCCCGGCGGTTTTGGCATCCGGGGCATCGAGGGCAAGCTGGGTGCCATCCGGTATGCCCGCAAGCGGCGTCTGCCGATGCTCGGCCTGTGTCTCGGGTTGCAGTGCATGGTCATCGAAGCAGCGCGATCGGCGGGCCTCGCCGATGCCAACTCCGCCGAGTTCGATCCCGACACCCCGAGTCCGGTGATCGCCACCATGGCCGACCAGGTGCGGGCAGTCGCGGGTGAGGCGGATCTGGGCGGAACGATGCGCCTCGGCGCCTATCCCGCCGTCCTGGAACCCGATTCCATCGTGGCCGAGGCATACGGAACGACCGAGGTCTCCGAACGGCACCGGCATCGCTACGAGGTGAACAACCCCTACCGGGACAAGATCTCCGAAAGCGGCCTGCGGTTTTCCGGAACGTCTCCAGATGGGCATCTGGTGGAGTTCGTGGAGTACCCGCGGGACGTGCATCCGTTCGCAGTGGCCACGCAGGCACACCCGGAGCTCAAGAGTCGCCCGACTCGCCCGCATCCGCTCTTCGTCGCATTCATCCGCGCCGCAATGGAATACAAAGCGGCTGAGCGTCTTCCGCTGGACCCTGACAGTGAGTAGCGGGACTTTCGGGGACGGCGAACGCCACGAGTTCGTCACCCTAGAATCCGAGTCCGTCTACATGGGCGGCATTGTGGCGCTGCGCCGTGATCGCGTCGCGATGCCCGGCGGCGGCGATGCCATCCGAGAGGTGGTCGAGCATTACGGGGCGGTTGCGGTCGCCGCGGTCGACGAGGTCGGGCGGGTCGCACTGGTGCATCAGTATCGCCATCCGCTCGGCCACCGGCTGTGGGAACTGCCCGCAGGACTGCTCGACATCGCGGGGGAGGACACCCAGCGCGCCGCCGCCCGGGAACTGCTGGAAGAGGCCGGCGTCAAGGCCACCACCTGGCGCGTGCTGGTCGATGCAGCCGCCTCGCCCGGATTCACCGACGAGGTGGTCCGGATCTTCCTGGCGACCGGGCTCTCGCATCCGGGCCGCGGCGAAAGCTACGACGAAGAGGCGGACATGACGGTGCACTGGCTGCCGCTGCCCGAGGCGGTCTCCATGGTGCTGGCCGGTGAGGTGGTCAATGCCATTGCCGCGGCGGGCATTCTGGCCGCACACATCGCGCTGACGGGCCACCACACCCGGCCCTACGACGCGCCGTGGCCGGACCGGCCCACAGCCTTCGCGGAACGCAAGACCCGAACATGACGGCCGCGGTCGGGCTCCTGGACGGGGAGATCCAGTCCTATCTGGATCACCTCGACGTCGAACGCGGTGTCGCCGCCAACACGCTGAGCTCGTACCGTCGCGACCTGCGCCGTTATCAACAGCACCTCGCCGATCGCAAGATCGACCGGCTCGCCGATGTGTCCGAGCCAGACGTCAGCGATTTCGTGGTGACGTTGCGCCGGGGTGATCGCGACAACGGCGTGCCGGAACTGTCCGCGTCCTCGGCCGCGCGTGCACTGATCGCCGTGCGCGGTCTGCACCGGTTCGCGGCGATCGAAGGGCTGGTGCCCACCGATGTCGCTCGGGCCGTGAAGCCGCCGACCCCCAACCGCCGCCTGCCCAAGAGCCTGACCGTCGACCAAGTGGAGGCGCTCCTGGCCGCGTCCGGCGGCGGCTCCGACGGTACCTCTAGTGGTCCTCTCGACCTGCGTAACCGCGCGCTGCTGGAAATGTTGTACTCGACCGGTGCGCGCATCTCCGAGGCCGTGGGCCTCGATGTCGACGATGTGGATGTCCAGGCTCGATCGGCGCTGCTCTGGGGCAAGGGCGGCAAGCAGCGGCTGGTTCCCGTGGGCCGGCCCGCCGTCGAAGCCCTCCACGCGTACCTGGTGCGTGGCCGTCCGGACCTGGCACGACGAGGGCGCGGCGGGGTGCCCGCACTGTTCTTGAACTCCCGAGGCGGGCGGCTGTCCCGCCAGAGCGCCTGGCAGGTGCTGGCCGACGCGGCGGAACGGGCCAAGATCAGCGCGGCGGTTTCCCCGCATACCCTGCGGCATTCCTTCGCCACACACCTTCTGGAGGGCGGTGCCGATGTCCGTGTGGTCCAGGAGTTACTCGGGCACGCCTCGGTGACGACCACCCAGATCTACACGCTGGTCACGGTGAGTTCGCTGCGCGAAGTATGGGCAGGTGCGCATCCCCGCGCCCGATAGTCGCGGCCGCATGCGCGGGTTGCCGCTACCGCGGGCCGCAACCCCACTAGACTTGCCCGAATGCCTTCGATGAGCAGCGTGCGCGAAGAGGGTCAAGTCGATGACCGGGAGGTGACGTGACGGAAGGCAGTCTCGATGCAGACTTCCCCGCCGAAGACGGCGACCTTGATCTCACCGGCCGTCCTCACAAAGACATTCCCGAACCGAAGCCGCTGACCACTCACGGGCCCGCCAAAGTCATCGCGATGTGCAACCAGAAGGGCGGGGTAGGCAAGACCACCTCGACCATCAATCTGGGTGCCGCGCTGGCCGGATACGGGCGCCGCGTCCTGCTCGTGGACCTTGACCCGCAGGGCGCCTTGTCGGCCGGCCTGGGAATCGCCCACCACGAGCTGGAAACGACCGTGCACAACCTGCTGGTGGAGCCCAGGGTGTCGGTGGACGACGTCCTCATGCGCACCCGCGTTGAGGGACTGGACCTCATCCCGAGCAACATCGACCTTTCCGCCGCCGAGATTCAGCTGGTCAACGAGGTGGGCCGGGAGCATTCGCTGGCCCGTGCGTTGCATCCGGTGCTCGACCGCTACGACTACGTGCTCATCGACTGCCAGCCTTCGCTGGGACTGTTGACGGTGAACGCGCTGGCCTGCTCGGAGGGCGTCGTCATCCCGATGGAGTGCGCGTTCTTCTCGCTGCGCGGGCTGGCATTGCTCACCGACACCGTGGCCAAGGTGCGCGACCGGCTCAACTCGAAACTGGCGGTGTCCGGAATCGTCATCACCATGTTCGACGCCCGTACCCTGCACGCGCGCGAGGTGATGGCCCGGGTCATCGAAGTATTCGGTAATCAGGTCTTCCACACCGTCATCACGCGCACTGTCCGCTTCCCCGAGACGAGCGTGGCGGGGGAGCCGATCACCACGTGGGCACCCAAATCCTCGGGCGCCCAGGCGTATATCTCGTTGGCTCGCGAGGTAATCGACCGGTTCGAATCGTGACGGTCGAGGTACCGGAAGCGCTGACAATGTCTGATCCGGCTGAGGCCGCTGCCGAGTCCACGGTGCCGGAACGCGGTACCGCCGACGCCCACGGCTTCCGGATTCGGCTCACGAATTTCGAGGGTCCGTTCGATCTGCTGTTGCAACTGATTTCTCAGCACCGGCTCGACGTCACGGAAGTGGCGCTGCATCAGGTGACCGACGAATTCATCGCGTACACGAAGACGCTGGGCGACACCTACAGCCTCGACGAGGTTACGGCCTTCCTGGTGGTGGCGGCCACACTGCTGGATCTCAAGGCGGCGCGGTTGTTGCCCTCGGGCCAGGTGGACGACGACGCCGACCTGGCGCTGCTGGAAATCCGCGACCTGTTGTTCGCGCGGCTGCTGCAGTATCGGGCGTTCAAGCACGTCGCGGAGATGTTCGCCGAACTGGAGGCCGCGGCACTGCGCTCGTACCCGCGTGCGGTAGCCCTGGAGGAGCGGTTCAGTGAGCTGCTGCCGCCGGTCCATCTTGGACTCAACGGGGACCAATTCGCCCAGCTCGCCGCCGGTGCGTTCGCCCCCCGGCCGGTGCCGACGGTCGGATTGAGCCATCTGCACATACCCCGGGTCTCGGTGCCCGAACACGCCAAACGCATGGTCGAGTTGCTCGCCGAACGTGGCGCGGGGCGATGGATGACATTCACCGAACTGGTGGCCGAATGCTCTTCTCCCATCGAGATCGTGGCCCGTTTCCTGGGCGTCCTCGAGCTCTACCGCTCCAAGGCGGTACTATTCGAGCAATCCGAACCGCTTGGACCGCTCCAAGTTTCATGGACCGGTGAGCGCCCGGCGCAGGATGATCTAGAAAAGGCAGTGGACTACACATGAGTGAGCAGACGACCTCTGTCGAGGGGTCGGAGGAGTCCACCGAGCTCGACCCCTCAGCAGAACCCATCCTGGAGGAATCGGACGAGTTCGTCCCGATGACCGATGAGGAACTCAGCAGCACTCTCGAAGCGCTGTTGCTGGTGGTGGATACACCCATCAGTGCGGCAGCGGTGGCCACCGTCGTCGCGCAGCCGCTGGATCGTGTAGCCGAAGCGCTGCAACGGATTTCCGAGATCCTGACCGACCGCACGAGTGGTATCGACCTGCGTGAGACCGCAGATGGCTGGCGCATGTACACCCGCGCCCAGTACGCCCCCTACGTGGAGAAGCTGCTGCTGGACGGTGCACGTTCGAAGTTGACCCGAGCTGCGCTGGAGACCCTTGCCGTGGTGGCCTACCGGCAGCCGGTGACGCGATCGCGCGTCAGTGCCGTGCGCGGTGTAAACGTCGACGCCGTGATGCGGACGCTGCTGATGCGCGGGCTGATCGCCGAGGCCGGCACCGATGACGAGTCCGGTGCCGTGATGTTCCGCACCACCGAGTTGTTCCTGGAGCGGCTCGGGCTGACGTCACTGTCCGATCTTCCCGATATCGCGCCGCTGCTGCCCGATATGGACGTGATCGATGACCTATCCGAGAACCTTGGCGACGAGCCCCGGTTCGCGCGGCTCAACCGCACACCCGCCGACGGCGCCACCCCCACCTTTACTGTTGATCAGGACTGAACGATGAGCGAAGAAGGTATTCGAATCCAGAAGGTGTTGTCGCAAGCGGGAATTGCGTCACGCCGGGTGGCCGAGCGGATGATCTATGACGGTCGCGTCGAGGTGGATGGCGAGATCGTCACCGAGCAGGGTCGGCGAATCGATCCCGCCGTCAACGTGGTTCGGGTCGACGGCGCCCGCGTGATCATGAACACCAATCTGGTGTATTTGGCGCTCAACAAGCCGCTCGGCATGCTCTCGACCATGTCCGACGACCGTGGTCGCCCCTGTGTCGGAAAGCTCATCGAGGAGCGGGTCCGCGGCAATCAGGGCGTCCGTAACGTCGGGCGTCTGGACGCCGACACCGTCGGGCTGATCCTGCTCACCAACGACGGCGAGCTCACTCACCGGCTCATGCATCCGTCCTATGAGGTACCCAAGACCTACATCGCAACCGTGGCCGGCTCGGTTCCACGCGGCCTGGGTAGGCAACTGCGCGACGGCGTGGAACTTGCCGACGGCCCGGCCAAGGTGGACGAGTTCAAGTTCCTGGGCACCGCAGACGGCCAGAGCATGGTGCAGTTGACCCTGCACGAGGGCCGTAACCGCATCGTGCGCCGGATGATGGACGCCGTAGGCCATCCCGTCGTGGAGCTGGTCCGTACCAAGATCGGCGAGGTCACGCTCGGCGATCAGCGCCCCGGCAGTCTGCGCGCTCTGGGCCGCGACGAGATCGGCTCGCTCTACAAGGCGGTGGGACTGTGACGCGTGTCGTGGTAGCCATCGATGGACCCTCCGGCACCGGAAAGTCCTCAGTGGCCAAGGAATTGGCGCGCCAGTTGGGTGCTGCCTACCTGGACACAGGGGCGATGTACCGAATCGTGACACTCTGGGTGCTGCGTGCCGGCATCGATCTCACCGATCCCGCCGCCATCTCGGCGGCAACCGAGCAGGTCCCGATGTCCGTGGGATCTGATCCCGATGCGCAGACGGCTCTGCTTGCAGGCGAAGATGTTTCGGTACCCATCCGCGGCGCGGAGGTAACCGGAGCGGTGTCCGCGGTGTCCGCGGTACCGGCGGTTCGCGAACGACTGGTGCGGCGCCAGCGCGAGCTGGCCGAGGGCAGCGGCCCGGTGGTGGTGGAGGGACGCGATATCGGCACCGTGGTGCTGCCCGGCGCTGACGTGAAGATCTACCTGACCGCATCGGCGCAGGCGCGGGCGCAGCGCCGCAACACGCAGAACGTCACCGGCGGCGGCAACGACGAGTACGAACGCGTATTCGCCGACGTGCAACGCCGCGACCATCTGGACTCCACCCGCGCCGCATCTCCGCTACGTCCGGCCGAGGATGCGGTGCAGGTCGACACCAGCGATATGACACAGGATCAGGTCGTGGCCCACCTGCTGGACCTGGTGCGTACTAGGGCAGGGGCATCACGATGACCGACGGCACATGGGTCGATGAAAGCGAATGGGAATTAGCCGAATTCGACGGAGACAAGGGCACCGAGGAGCCGAGCGCCCCGCCCGCGGTGGTCGCGGTCGTCGGTCGACCGAATGTCGGCAAATCCACGTTGGTGAACCGCATCATCGGCCGCCGCGAAGCCGTTGTGCAGGACATCCCCGGAGTGACCCGAGACCGCGTCTCGTACCCCGCGGAGTGGCTCGATCGCCGCTTCACGGTCCAGGACACCGGTGGCTGGGAAGCCGATGCCACCGGCCTGCAGCAGCTCGTCGCCGAACAGGCGCGCCACGCCATGGCGACCGCCGACCTGATCATTCTCGTCGTGGACGCCACGGTGGGCGCAACCTCGACCGACGAAGAGGCCGCCAAGCTACTTCGCCGCTCGGGCAAACCAATCTTCCTGGCGGCCAACAAGGTTGACAGCGACCGCGCCGAGGCCGACGCCGCGGTGCTGTGGTCACTGGGGCTGGGGGAGCCGATCCCGATTAGTGCCATGCACGGGCGCGGGGTGGCGGATCTGCTTGACCGCGTGGTCGCAGACCTGCCCGAAGTTTCCGCGCGAGGGTCGGGCGAGGGCGGCCCACGACGGGTGGCCCTGGTTGGAAAACCCAACGTGGGCAAGAGTTCTCTCCTCAACCGTCTATCGGGCGATGAGCGGGCCGTGGTGTACGACACCGCGGGTACCACCGTCGACCCGGTGGACACGTTGATCGAACTCGGCGACAAGACGTGGCGTTTCGTCGACACCGCCGGTTTGCGCCGGAAGGTCGGGCAGGCCTCGGGCCACGAGTACTACGCGTCGCTGCGTACCCATGGCGCCATCGAGGCGGCCGAAGTTGCCGTCGTCCTGCTGGATGCGTCGCAGCCCATCACCGAACAGGACCAGCGGGTGCTGTCGATGGTGATCGAATCCGGACGGGCACTGGTACTGGCGTTCAACAAGTGGGACCTGGTGGACGAGGACCGTCGCGACCTCCTTGAACGTGAAGTAGACCTTCAGCTTTCGCAGCTCAATTGGGCGCAACGCGTGAACATTTCAGCCAAAAGCGGACGAGCTATCCAGAAACTTGTGCCCGCGCTGGAGTCTGCGCTGGATTCCTGGGACAAGCGGATATCCACCGGTCAGCTCAATACCTGGGTCAAGGAAGTCGTTGCCGCCACGCCTCCGCCGGTGCGCGGAGGCAAGCAGCCTCGCGTGTTGTTCGCCACTCAGGCCACGTCGCGTCCGCCGACATTCGTGCTGTTTACCACCGGTTTCCTCGAGGCAGGGTATCGGCGATTCCTCGAACGCCGGTTGCGCGAGAGCTTCGGCTTTGAAGGAACCCCGATCCGCGTCAATGTGCGGGTGCGCGAGAAGCGAGGACCCAAGCGCTGAGTCTCCATGAGATCGCAATAAGCGCAGAGGAAAGGACGACATGCACATTGCGCTCTCCGGCTCCGTTCACCGAATATTCGCACGCGCGTTGAGATCTATCCGATCCGAATCGCCCACTTTTTCCGTTTGCTAGCCTAGGCTAGTTTCACCGTCTATCATCCTGCGGCGGTATCACAACCACCTATCGAAAGGCGCAACACAGTGGCGGACACACTCACCCAGGGCCAGAAGCTGGACTCGGGACAGAGCCTCACATCGAACAACGGCGCGTACACCCTGACCCTGCAGGATGACGGCAATCTGGTGCTGACAGACGGCGGCAGCCCGGTGTGGGCCTCGGACACTGCCGGACACTCCGCAGGCCGCGCAGAGGTCCAAAGCGACGGCAACTTCGTCGTCTACGACAACGGTGGTGGCGCCCTGTGGAGCAGCAACACCGAGGGCCGCTCTGACGTGAAGCTGGTTCTGCAGGACGATCGCAACCTGGTGCTGTACGCGGGTGCGGATTCCGTGTGGTCCTCGGGCACCCAGATCGACACTCCGGCCGCTGCGTCCGTCGAGGTCGCTCCCGCGGCCGTGGAGGAGCCCGCTCCTGCACCGGAACCCCGTACCTACACCGTCGCATCCGGTGACACCCTCTGGGCCATCGCCGAGCGCTTCTACGGCGACGGAAACCAGTACCAAAAGATCGCCGACGCTAGCGGTATCGCCAACCCGGATCTGATTCAGCCAGGCCAGGTGCTGACCATCCCGGAGTAGTCACACCAGCTTAAGCACGCTGGGTAAGCTAAGCCTTATGGCCCCATCGGCCCCGTCGGGTACCCCCTGGCGGGGCCGATGGCGTTCCAGTCTCGTAGATAGCTTTCGGGATGGTGGAACCAGTTGCTGCGCGGCGCGCCCGCGCAACGCAGCCCGGTGGGAACTTGCTCGGCGTCGATATCCACAATCAAACGCATCCTTGAATATTGCATCGACACTTCGACAAGTAGCCGCGAAGTATTGAGAATGCTTTGATTGTGGCACAGGTGATTTCGAGAACATCGCGTGGCATGCGGGAGGCCGAATTCAGAATCTTGCCAGACCTGCGGTAGGCTTTCGTCTGCTAACAGCGGGCTGTGGCGCAGCTTGGTAGCGCACTTGACTGGGGGTCAAGTGGTCGCAGGTTCAAATCCTGTCAGCCCGACAAGGTAGGAGGCGGTTTTCGCATCTCCAACTGACTTCAGTTGGGGACCAAACCGTTCGTCATCGAGCATTGGACCGAACTTGACCGATCGGCAATTGGTCTGGAGTCCGCTGCGGCTATTAATAGCGGGTGGCCAGATCTAGTACAGTGCGCCAGCCTTGCCGCCTGAATGATGCTCGACGCAGATCCGCACCTAGTCCCAACGGAACAGTTGGCGGTAGAGAGCCTCGGTTGGATGCGGTGCGGACGGTCGATATCCGGTATCGGTCACTTTCCCTAAGAGGTCGGTGGAGTTGGGTGCGCCTACAGGTTTGGTGCACATGATCAGATGAGTGAACAGGTCCACGTACTCCAGACTGGCCTTGAACAACTCGACCGCAGTGGTGGCGACTTCGGCCACGGTCGTCGGCTGACCGAAGACAGTGTTGGGCGGTGTAGCCCGCCATACTCCGAGTCGGTCCACTAGTTCTTGGGTCAACTCAACGTCGGTCTGGCCTAGGTCGATTGCGATGGACTGACTGTTGCCGTAGGTCCGGTTGGTGAACGACCCGGTGGGGAGGACGGCATCGTGGATGCGGTTGCGAAGCTGGGAGCAGGCGAATGCGAACCGCTGCAACTCGCGCAACCGGGCTAGTTGTGGCGCGTCAAGGTAGTAGGGGTCCACGTAATCGTCGAGCGTCTTGGCCGAGTGCAGCGACTTGCGTAATTCTCTACCCGAAGAAGGGTCGAGCCAGCGCACGAACGCACGCCCGTAGCCATCGAAAACTGCCATCAGGTAGAGCATTTCGCGGTCGAATGCCTCGCTGACGAACTCGATGGTGTCCGTCGTTGGCGCGGCGTCGTGACCGTTGGTTCGGCTCAGTGCAGCGATCACCTCATCTAGCGCTCGAGCGGCGCGGCGAATTCGTGTCCGTACGGTCTCGATCTCTGCGAATGCACGAATGTCCCCGAGTTGTCCAGCGACGATGTGGAACATGTCTAGCCACCCGACCAGGCTGCCCAGACCGATGCCGTACACCTTTTTCATTGACGGCGGTTCCATCTTCTCGGTGACACTGACGGATGGTCCGCCGTACCGATACTCGGCGACGGTTCGGTTCCCGGTCATCCGCAGGTAGTGGCCGAAGACGGGGTGCAGATCATCGGGGGTGACCGCTGTGACGATGTCGTTGTCGCCCACATCAGCCCGACCTACCGTCGGCGCGAGCGAGACCACTACGTCGGTGCCAAGCCCGTACCCGGCAGAGGCGAGCACCGCTGCACGAATGCGGTCATCAGTGCTCAGATCGGTCGCCGTCGCGTCTTGGGCATCGAACAGGGCATAGATATCGAAGAAGTGGCACTTGCGCCATCCCCGTCGCTCCTCGCCATGCATGGTCGAGACGCTGAATTCCACCGAGTCCAGGAAGCGGCCCACGCTTTGCGGATTGGTGTAGTGGAGAACGTGATGCTCCTCGACCTCGCATGCCTCGATCCACGCAGTGGCCAGTGCGGCGTCGTCATCCTCGAACACCATCAGCATCGGGGTGACGACATCGCGACGGAGAACGTGCACCAAGTTCTCGTAGTCCGCTGGCTCCGGTCCCAGGGTGCGCAGGTCCAGCCCGACGACCATGGGTCTTGTCGAGGGGGTGAGTGGGAACAGCGGTTGGTGCTCCTTGGCGACCGCACGGGCGTAGCGAACAAATTTCGCGTGGGGGCCGTCCGACGGAATTATAGGAGCGATCCGGGCGGTATTCGGTGAGGCCATGAACTGATTGTGACGCAAGCCCCCGACGCCTGCCGGCGTGTGGATTCGCCGGGAGGCGTCGGGCACTCGCACGTCGATGGCATACAAACGTCCGCAGCCTCACTGTCGCCGTCAACTGCCGGATCGTGGCTTGCGACCGGCTTTGGGAGCACACATCTGTGGTGGGAATTACCCATTTACCCCATTGCCCATTTTCCCATATGGGGTGCACACTGGGTAGGAAGATGAGTTCTGCCGGAAGGAGGCGTTACCCATGACCGCTGAGCCTGTATTCGAGCCAGTAACCGAAGTTACGGCGGATGATCGCGCGCGCATCGCCTTCGGGCGCATCGGTGTACACCGTAACGACCGTTTTCTCGTGTCACGGCGAGCCTCGGGGGAGCTGCTACTGACTCCGATGGCGTCCATACCGCAGCGTGAGTTGCTGGTGTGGGAAAACGAGTCGGTCCGCAACTCCTTGTTGCGTGGACTGGCTGATGTATCGGCGGGCAGGGTATCGCTGCGTGACGACTATCTGGATGGCGACGACGACGACCAATGAGTGCCCCGCCGTTCACCTTGCTCTACACCGACGAAGCGCAAGCTGTGATGGACGATCTTCTTACCCGTCCACGTGACGTAAAGACGAAGAAGGTGAAGAAGGCACTTCGCCTGTTACGAGATGTCGGTCCGTCGCATCCGGGTCTTGAGTCGCACAAGTATCACTCGCTGAAAGGTCCAAACGGAGAGGACGTGTGGGAGTCCTACGTGGAGAACCACACACCCTCTGCATGGCGCATTTGGTGGGTGTATGGACCCGACGCTGACATGCTGACCATCACCACAGTCGGTCCCCACCCTTAGAACCAGGCCAGCAGTAGTGGGGACCGTTCGGGGACCACACGCTATGCGCGTACCCGCACAATCCACAGATCGACGCACACCAGCAAACGCTACGAAGCCCCATCGACCTGCGATAGCGCCTTCGGGTCTGTACTGGGGGTCAAGTGGTCGCAGGTTCAAATCCTGTCAGCCCGACAACAAAAACCCTCTCTGAACTGGGTCGGAGGGGGATTTTTTGTTTCTGAACCAACCCTGGTTGACACCGAGGTGGCACTCAAGAATTTTCATTCCTCTATCAATGCGCAATAACAACCGAGTTGAGGTGCAGTCGCGCAGGAGCGTATCGATTGCTTTCGGCGAGACGCTTAGAGTCCTATTTTTAGCCCTGAACTGGCCCTATGTCAGAATTCGGTCAAGCCACGCATATAGCGGAGCTTCACCGATGCAGCGCAAGCATCCTTCCCACTATTTGGGATCGAGTGTTGGTTGGGCGAGTGCTTGTTTCCGTCCGACAAACTGGAAAACACACTGGTCACGGTTGGTTTCCTCAAATTTAAGGCTCACGCCCCCACTCATCGGCACTCGAGCTCTGACCGGCTTGGACCGCGACTGCATTGAGATGCGGGAGGTATCGCCGATGCGGGGTCTGCCAGTACCCGTTTCGATACCCCATGCTGCCCAGCCAGCAACGGAACGGACACACCGCTTTCAAACGCAATCACCAGCTCTGCGATTGCCTCTGTTGAGAGTCTGCGATCCACACGATGAACGACCGCTGTGCGTGGGCCTGTAGATCCCCGCCGTTGCGGCGCAGCCTCAATCCGCTCGATCACACGGCCAAGCTGCATGAACTGATATTTTGAATATGAGCCGAGGACCCCGACCAGGTATGAGGTGGTTTTCATGCTCCAACTGACTTCAGTTGAGGACCACGTGGGGACCGCAGGTGGTTGGACAGCAGCTCGCCTGCCTCCGCGATCGACTGCCTGTCGGGGTCCAGGTAGCGCTGCGCGGTATTCGGTGAGCCGTGTCCGGCGATCTTCCGTGGACGATGGAACCTGGCAGTCGGCATTTCTCAGCGCCGACATCCATCTTGGCATCGTCATAGTGAGGAGGGGATTCTCCCGGCATAGCGGTGGTGCAAACCTTCATCGGTGTGCACGGTCAGGTCGTAGTAGCCGTTTTCGTCTAGCGGCCACGTGATTTTTTGCTCCTCATACCCGCCAAGAGTGCATCTCTCGGTGTGGTCCACATAGTCAAACGCGTTGACGGTCACTGCCGCCGGGGCCGCGCTTCGGTTTGCCAAGATCACCACACACGGGGCTTGTACGCTCCAGGTCGATTCAGTTCTGACGATCACACCTTGCCCACGTAGCCCTTTGGCCGAGAAACGCCGCAAGAAGCCGTCGGGACCGTAGAGGCTGATGTCGTAGTCGTCGACTCGACCTGCCCAGTTCCATTCACGCCGCTGGCCGGGTAGGAGGGTGACGTGCACAGGGCTAAAAGCTGACTGACTGTTCGCGAAAAGGGACAGCGAGACCGCGTTACGACCGTTGTTCGCCATGGTGACCGTGATGGTCGTGTCATTTTTCGAAACGTTGGCATCGAGCAGATATGCCCCTGGACGTTTTCGCCTGGTGGGCGCGGATTCTTGCCGGGGCTGCCAAACGGTTCCCGGAGCAGGGCTTGTGATCGGAGGACGCAGACGGTCTCTGTTTGATTCTGCGACCAGACTCTGGGTGTCGGGCAGCTGAGGGATTGTGTAGTCAGGGTTGGCGAAGTCGAAGCAGCTGGTCAGGTCTCCGCTGATGGCTCGGCGCCATTCCGATATGTTTTCTGACTGCACCCCGGTAAAGCGTTCGAGGAATCTGATTACTGAGGTGTGATCTGCCACTTGTGAATTCACCCATCCACCCCGCGTCCACGGCGAGACGATGATCATCGGAACGCGAACGCCGTAGCCGATGGGCTTTCCGTCGACGAATTCTCCGGGCGTGCCCGGCTCAGGCGTGGGAGGCAGGACATGGTCGAAGTAGCCGTCATTTTCATCGAAATTGATGATCAGCGCTGTCGAACGGCGGATCTGCTCGTTGCTGTTGATGGCGTTGATGACCGTCTGTACGTAGTGCGCTCCATAGTTCGGGCTCCCTTCCGGATGCTCGCTCCAGCCGTAGGGAGCGACGATATAGGAGACTGGGGGGAGCTCACCGGTCCGACAGTCACCGATAAACGAATCCAGAAGGTACGCGGGATTCTGCCCTCGTCCCGAATCTGGCTTCCAGCCCTCGTGTAACCCCCCTCGCAGAGCGAGGCCCCGCACGGATTCGTCTTGCGCGGTGAGCGCGTCGTGGTACTGATGGAAGAGCCAGAGCGGATTGTCACCATAGTCGCCGACGAGTGGATGGTCGACATCGTCATTGCCGACTTCGTCGTTGACATATGTCTTCCAGGGCACACCCGCTTTGTGAAGCTCTTCGGGGTACGTGGACCAGCGAAAAACGGGCTTGTGGTCGGGCGGGTTGGAGACGGCCGGGCCACCGAAGCGCCCGTCGACGTCCACTGTGCCACTCCATTGAAAGAGCCGATTCGGAGTGGTTGGACCCAGTAGCGAGCAGAAATACTGATCGCAGATCGTGTACGCGTCGGCCAGTGCGTATTGGAAAGGGATGTCCTCGCGGATGAAGTGCCCCATAGTCATCGCAGTTTTCGCAGAAATCCATCGATCCCACGCACCGTGGTTGCGCATGGCCTGGGTGGACTCCCAATCATGGGGTGTGCCGCCGGCATTTTGAGAGTTGAATCGAACACTGTCGAACCGGAAGGGGCGCAAAATATCTTGCGGCGAGCGACTTCCGGCTCCTTCGGCCATGACCGATTGATCGAAGACGGATCGCCCATCGGGGTACTGGAGACATTGCTTGTCCCCGAATCCACGGACTCCGGATAGCGTCCCGAAATAGTGGTCGAACGAGCGATTCTCCTGCATGAGAATGACAACATGCTCAAGGCCGGGCATATCCTCGGACATTCTGGGCCTCTTGACATCGAGACCACACCCTGACAATCCTCCGGCAACCAACGCGACAGCAGGAGCTGCTCCCAGTAGTCGCCGACGACGAATATCACCCATGAACGACTAGTAACAAAGATCAGTGACCAAGCAACGAACACTTCGTGAATGGCGAAGGCTCCGACAATGCCCGAATAGAGTAGGGATTCCGGTGGCGCGCCAGTGCCGGCAACGTGCACGCAGCGATCAACGTGACGGCACCACCGGGATCCACCGGATAGGACCCCTGGCACTGTTCGGGCCTTTCCGCACCGCCGACGTGCCGCGTAACGTCCATCACATGTTCGCGAGAAGAGCGATGACGATCGCGCGAGCTCAGAGCCCACGATTCTCGACACATCCAAGGGGCGACAGTTAACACTTCCGCCTCCTGTGTGAGAACGTAGTTCCCATCATGATCACGGATGACCACCAGTACCTCACCTATGAGGAGTTCGGCAGGGCGTTCTTCGAGATCGCCGTCAGCGAAGCCCGGGTGAAGTCCGCGGTCGCGTCGATCGCCGGCGAACCGTTCGAGGTCGGCCCCATGGCCCAAGGCCCCGGCAAGATCGCGAAGGTCACCGCGAAGGTCAAGATCCTGGAACCGATCGTCACCCGCAACGCCGGCGAGACCATCACCTTCGACATTCAGGTACCGCTGGCCATCGATCTGTTGATCGACCTCAAGCTCGACAAAAGCCGGTTCAATGTCGCGGGCAATATCAATCTCAAGGCCACCGCCCGCGCCGCGGCACCTCTGCAATTGGTCATCGACGTGGCGCCGCCCGGCCCCCGAGACATCACCGTCGACGTGTCCTCGACGACGATCCGCGGCGAGCTGCTGCGCATCTTGGCGGGTGTCGATCAGCTGATTAGCAAGTTCATCGCCAAGTACGTGGCCGACGAGGTTGACAACCCGAAGGCTATGGCAGCACGCACAATTGATGTCGCGCACCGGCTCGACGCGGCATGGACGGGGCTCTGATCGACCTCTCCGATGAGGAACCCGATAGGAAGTCGGCACGACGCGCCACCGCGGACCGCGCCGCAGCGGGGCAGGCTCAGGTGGCGCACGCCCCAGCGGGCGCTACTATCGGCGCATGACCACATCGGCAACGCCGCCGGATGTCTCTGAATTTGGACACATCACCCAAATTGCTTGGGTAACTGATGATCTCGATGCCACCGAAGGCATGCTCAGCGCCGTATTCGGCGTCAAAAAATGGACACGGATTCCAGATGTGCACTTCGGGCCGGACACGTGCACGTATCGCGGCGCACCGGCCGACTTCACCGCGACCATCGCGCTAAGCTACCTGGGCGACATGCAGCTTGAGCTGATACTCCCGGTCAGAGGGACAAGCATCTACACAGAATTCCTAGAAAACAGTCCTGCCGGATTACATCACGTGTGCTTCGAGCCCACCGACCTGGACGCGGCACTTGACCATGCCAGAGCACGCGGCACCGAAGTGATCCAGGACGGCGTGATGCCGGGCGGTATGCGTTTTGCCTATCTCTCGGCGCCCACGGCCGCCCTGCCGTACATGGAACTGGCCTTCGTACCGCCCGAGATCCGGGCGTTCTACGACTACATCAAAAGTGAGCAGTCATGACGGCAGCGGTACCGAAAACCGAGGCCTTCCAGGACATCACAGAGTGGTCTGACGAGGTAGACGTACTTGTCATTGGCTTCGGGATGGGCGGCGGATGTGCCGCGGTGTCGGCCGCGGAGGCCGGTGCACAGGTACTGGCTCTCGAACGCGCGGCCTCGGCCGGCGGTACCACCGCGATGGCGGGCGGACACTTCTATCTCGGCGGAGGTACGGCCGTTCAACAGGCCACCGGGCATCCTGACAGCGCCGATGAAATGTACAAGTACCTCATGGCGGTGTCTCCGGATCCCGCCCCAGAGAAGATCCGCCTGTACTGCGACGGAAGTGTCGAGCATTTCAATTGGCTTGAGTCACTTGGCTTTCAATTCGAGCGCAGTTTCTATCCGGAAAAAGCCGTCATTCAGCCCAACACCGAAGGGCTGATGTTCACGGGTAACGAGCTGGTGTGGCCGTACCGCGACGAGGCGGTCCCTGCACCTCGCGGCCACAAGGTCCCCAAGCCGGGCGACACCGGCGGGGCGGGCATGGTCGTGGACCTGCTGGCCCAACGCGCCGGCGAGCTGGGCGTACCCATCCGCTATGAGACCGGTGCTACCGCTCTCATCCTCGACGAGGAACGCGCCGTGGTGGGCGCCACCTGGAAGCACTTCACGGAAACCGGTGCAATACGGGCCAAGTCGGTAATCATCGCCGCGGGCGGATTCGTCATGAACCCTGCCATGGTGGCCGAGTACACCCCCAAACTCGCCGAGAAGCCGTTCGTACTCGGTAGCACCTATGACGACGGGCTCGGCATCAGACTCGGGATATCCGCAGGCGGCGCCACCCGCAACATGAACCAGATCTTCGTGACCGCTCCGGTGTACCCGCCCTCGGGGCTGCTTACCGGAATCATTGTCAACAAGAACGGTGAACGTTTTGTCGCCGAGGACTCCTACCATTCCCGCACCTCGGGATTCGTCATGGACCAGCCGGACAGCGCCGCGTACTTGATCATCGACTCCGAGCACATGGATCGACCGACGCTGCCGCTGACACCCTTCATCGACGGATGGGAGACCATCGCGGAAATGGAAGACGCACTGGGCATCCCGGCCGGAAATCTGGAGAAAACGCTCCAGCGATACAACGAGTACGCCGACAGGGGAGAGGACCCCGACTTCCACAAGTATCCGAAATACCTTGCCTCGCAAGGAGTGGGCCCCTGGGGCGCATTCGATCTCACTCTCGGCAAGGCCATGTACGCCGGCTTCACCCTGGGCGGCCTGCGCACCGACGCCGACGGGAGGGTGCTCACCGAATCCGGGCAGGCGATTCCGGGCCTCTATGCGGCGGGCGCCAGCGCCTCGAACATTGCTCAGGACGGTAAGGGCTACAGCAGCGGAACCAGGCTCGGCGAAGCCTCGTTCTTCGGCCGGCGCGCCGGTTCGCACGCGTCAGCACGGGTATCTACCGGCTAAGTAGCCCCGGCACGCTATGTGAGGCCGGTCACAAAAGTGCATCAAATGACCGCTCGGTGGGGTAGCCGATCGGTCTCAGCGAACGCGTCGCCTAGGCTGGGCGCAACGGAAAGGTGACTCCAATGGCGGAGGTCTATACCAGCAACGGGAACCGGCCCGCGCCAGCACGCAAGATCCGGAAGCTGGCCAACGTCGCGCTCAACATCGACGGCACCGTCGGACACATCGAATCGATGGCCGTCGAGGTCCACGACCTCACCGATCGGGTGGGTTCCATGCTGGACCACCTGGATTCCAGCCTGGAGCGACTGGACGACTCCCTCGACTCGCTCAATCTCACCTTGAACAACCTGGCCGACACCACCACGACCCTGGCCAACACGATGACGAGCCTGGAAACGCTCATCGACGTCGTCAACCCGCTCATCCGCGTACTCAAGGTCGCGCTGTACCCCACGAAGATCGTGCTGGACTTCGCAGACGATCGGATAGCCCAAGTCGAACGCGCCCTGCGCTAACCGATACTCCCCGGCCCATCAGTTATTTCGCTGGTCATCACATCACCACGCCGCGCGTTCGATTAACATACATACCAGTTTGTCGGTAACGTCTCCTCGACGTACACGGCCCGGTGATGAGGGAGGCAGTCGCGGTGAGCGATACATCCGATGAGCCCCGGCGGCCCCGGCGACTCGATCCGGTTTCCGCCGAGATTCAGTTTGATCGGCTCGCCGCGACGGCGGGCCAGCTTCTCAAGGCCGGGACACGAATCCTGAGCCAACGCCCCACGGAGCGCGACCTGCGCCAGGTCGTCGCCCAGGAGATGCGCAGGTCATTCGCCGAGCTCGGGCCCGCTTACGTCAAATTTGGGCAGCTCATCGCGTCATCACCGGGAATGTTCCCCGAAGACCTTTCCGCGGAGTTCCGCTCGTTGCTCGACCAGGTGCCACCGGCGGACCCCACGACCATCCGATCCATGCTCTCCACCGAGCTCGGTGCACCACCGGAAAGTATCTTCGCCTCGTTCGACGAGGTCCCGTTCGCGTCGGCGTCCATCGCACAGGTGCACAGGGCAACGCTCAAGGACGGTACCGCGGTCGTCGTCAAGATCCAGCGCCCCGCGATCCGCACCCGGCTGGCCGCCGATCTGCAAATCCTCAAACAGATCGCCCGCGGTCTCGAGCTCACCGAGATGGGCCGGATGTCGAACATCTACGAGGTGATGCGCGATTTCGAGGCCAATCTCGCCGAGGAACTCGATTTCACCCTGGAAGCGCAGGCCATGCGGGATTGGACGGTGGGGCTCGCGAGCTCCACGTACGCCCCCAAAGTACGTGTGCCCAAGCTCTACCCGGACCTCTGCACCGACAAGGTGCTCACCATGGAATACGTCGAGGGCATCAGAATTGACGACGCGGACACGATCCGTGCGGCGGGATTCGACGGCCCCGAAGTGGTCAAGACCCTGATGCTCACCCTGTTCGACTCCGCGTTCGCCGCAGGAACCTTTCACGGCGATCTGCACGCCGGGAACCTCATGGTGGACCCGCAGGGGCGGATCGTGTTCCTGGACTTCGGGATCGTGGGCCGCCTCGATGAGCGGACCCGCAAGACCCTGCGGGAGCTGATCGGCGCGCTGATCATCGAACCCGACGACGAGGCCGCGGCACGCACGCTCATCAAGCTGGGGGCCATCGATCCCCATGCCGACCCCGCCAAGGTCGCCGCATCACTGCGGAAGGTCACCCGGCCCATGGGCACCTCGCTGGACAAGATCTCGTACGGCACCATCGGTCGACAACTCACCGCGCTGGGCCGCGAGCACGACGCCATTTTGCCCAAGGAGTTCATCCTCGTGGGCAAGCAGCTGCTCTACGTCGAGCGATACACCAAACTGCTTGCGCCCGAATGGCAGCCAGTGGGGGACCCGCAGATTGTGACCTACTTCGGCACCCTGATATCTGAGTACCAGCAGGCCCGCGAGGAAATCAAGGACAGCAAGAACGACAAGGACGGGCTCGGAGAATGACACGCACCGCCGGAAGTCCGGCGCGGACCGCCCGTACCCAACGCACCGAACGACGAACCCAGGAGGAGCGCAGCGCTGCCATGCGCGGCAGGCTGCTCGATGCCACGGTGGACTGCCTGGTCAAGTACGGATACGCGGGCACCACGACCACCCGGGTGGCCCAGCGTGCCGGTGTCACCCGCGGCGCCCTGGTGCACCATTTCCAATCGAAATCCGAGCTTCTCGGAGAGTCCGTACGACACTTGGCATTTAAGCAGGGCCAGGAGATCCTCTCCGAGCTGATCGCACTGGACCGCGACAGCGACTCCGATTTCATCAGCCGCTGCCTGGACGCGCTCTGGCGCATGCATCAAGGGTCCATGTTCATAGCCACCATGGAACTGTGGATCGCCGCTCGTACCGATCCGGAGTTGTCCGCGCAGATGGATCAGTTCGAATTCATTGTGATGCAACAATTCTCAACACTGGGACATTCGGTGGGTCAGACAGCCGAAGAGCTCCGCATTATTCGAAACATCACCCTCACCGCGATGGATGCCGTCCGCGGAATCCTGGTTAACAGCATGACCGCACCGCAAGAGGTTCGCGATCAGCGTTGGGCCCGCGCCAAGGCAATACTGCTGAACATCGTCGAATCACCGACGGTCGGGGCACCGCTCGACTCGGCCCTGCGCACAATCGACACCGGAAAACTGAGCCTGTCCGATTGACTCAGCTTCCGCCCGCCGACTCCCGCGCCGCAGCCTCTTCCATGCGCGACTGTTCGACCGCGATGACCATGTTCCCGAAGTAGCCGATGAACGACGGATCCGAGAACAGCGCCCAGTCGGGAGCCAACAGCTTCATGTACCGCTCCACGTAGAGCAGCTGCTTAGAAATCAGCACGAGCTCCCGAGGAAGCCGAACATCGTATTCCTTGGCTAGCACCGCCAACTGCTTGCCGAGCTGCCCGTACTCGATCGCTGAAAGCTTCGAGTGTTGCAAGGGCCTGGTGAAGTTGGAAATCGTCTTGCCGGCCGTCATCGGATCGACGGATCTACCCCGATTGCCAATGGCGCCGAGCTTGTAGATGCCACGACTCACCGCCGCGTGGTCGTTCTTCACGAACAGGTCGACCATGATCTCGGTGAAAATCTTGCGGCTGCGCTCGTCGATACGTCCGACGATGCCGAAGTCAAGGAACACGATCCGGCCATCGGAATCCACCAACAGATTGCCGGCGTGCAAGTCTCCGTGGAAGAGCCCCTTGTGAAACCCCGTCTCGAACAGCGAGTAGACGATGGCCTTGACCAGACCGACACCGTCGAAACCCGCCGAGGCCAGCTCCGCGATGTTGTCGATCCTGATGCCCTCGACATACTCCATCGTGAGCACCCGCTCGGTGGTGTACTCCCAGAAGACCTTGGGAACACGCACCTTATCGCCGTATTCGGTGTCAGCAAGGCTCGCGATCCACTGCTCCATCGCGTGCCCCTCGGCGGCGAAGTCCAGTTCCTCGTTGAGGTTCTGCTCGAAGTCCTCGACTATCTCCGTGGCATTGGTCGCCCGGCCGAGGTCGGTCTTGACGATCATGCGCGCGAGCCGCCCGATGATCCGAACGTCGGCGGCAAGCCTGGTACGAATCTTCGGGCGCTGAATCTTCACCACTACACGCTCACCGGTCTTGAGCGTCGCACGGTGAACCTGCGCGATGGAGGCCGACGCGAATGGGTGGTCGTCAAATGTCGCGAAAATCGTTGCCGGGTCGGCACCTAACTGCTCTCGCACAGTCTGGCGGATCAGCTCCGAAGACGCCGGTGGCACCCTGTCGAGCAGCGTGCGGAATTCGTTGGAGAGCGTTTCAGGGAAGACGCCAGGGGAGGACGCGATCAGTTGCCCGAGCTTGACATAGGTGGGGCCCATGAGCGCGAAAGTCCGACGCAGCTCGTGCGCGGCCCGCACCTCGAGGGACCTGCCACGCCGGGGCTTCACCAGTAGGCGCGCGCCCGATCCAGCGAGTCGAGAAACCGTGAGACCAAACCGCCCCGCCTCCACGCGCAACGGTGGCGGATGCAACCGGACCCTCGGGCGGGTGATCTCGATATCGATCGACCCGCTGACAGGAGATGATTCCGCCCCCTCGGAGGGGGGCTTCGAGGTAGATTCCCGGGTGGCGGGCGTTGATTGCCCGTTATCGGACAGTCCGGTAGCGAGGGGCGCCGCGTCGTTGCCCGCGCCCTCGGGAGTGGTCATGAGCGCCACTGTAATACATACGAGCACAGTTGTATGTAACGTGCGCCCGACTACCGTCAGGTAGCAACCGGATCGGGCTCCAACACCCACAGGTCTGTCGGTATTTGACCGCGATACACCTGCATTTAGTCCGTTCGACGCGCGGGATCTGCGGGAATTGGTTCTTACATACACGAGGGTATGTATGTTACGTTCGGAACCGTCGGCATCAATCCGTACCAGTACATAGACAAAGGAGTCTTTCGCCCATGTCCGAGCTGCACTCCAGCATTGATCTCCCGTACAGCATCGACAAGCTCTGGTCGGTGTTGCCGGACCTCAACAAATACGACGAGTGGATGACCATCCACACCGGATTCAAGGGCGATGTCCCCGCGGTCGAAGACATCAAGGTTGGTACCAAGTTCTCCGAGATCGTCACCCTGATGGGCATGGCCAATACGGTCGAGTGGACCGTGCAGGAATTTACCCCGGCCGACGAGGTGCTGTCCGCCAAGAAGGGCGCCTTCAAGCTGGGCGGCACCGGCATGGCCGGGGTCGAGGCCATCATCAAGTCCAGCGTCGAGGAAATCGATGCCGACAACTCCAGGGTGAACGTGGACTCGTCCTTCACCGGGCAGATGCTGACCGGCGCGATCGGTACCGCCATCGACAAGGCCGTGCAGGAGGAGCTCGAGAACTCCGTCGCCCGCCTCAAGGACTTGCTGGCCAAGGAGCTCGGCTAACAAGCCCCGGGCCGGGCCGTTCGTTATCGACCACTTTCACCGAGGAAAGCAGGACACATGCTCGACTGGTCACCCATTGACCTCGCGGTGCGTGACGCCGTTCGCCAGTTCATCGACAAAGAGGTGCGGCCTCACGTCGATGCACTGGAATCCGGCGAGATGGAGCCGTACCCCATCATCCGAAAGATGTTCGCAACCTTCGGCATCGACGCTCTTGCCAAAGAGGCGCTGCAGAAGCAGATCGAGAAGAAGAAGTCCCGGGAGGCGGCACTAGCGGCCGGTCAGCCGCCCGAGGATTCCACGAAGTCCGACGGCGGCGGGGGAGCCATGGGCTTGGCCGGCGGCTCGGCCGGCATGGGATTCGTTCTCACCAGCGAAATCTCGCGCGTCTGCATGGGTCTGGTGACAGGAATGGGCGTGAGCATGGGGCTGACCGTGCCGACCATCGCCTCCCGCGGCACCGCCGCACAAATGGAGCGCTGGCTGCCCGAGTTGGTCACCTACGAGAAGGTGGGCGCCTGGGCCATCACCGAACCCGACTCGGGCTCCGATGCATTCGGCGGTATGAAAACCTACGTGACACGCGACGGAGAGGACTACATCCTCAACGGCCAGAAGACCTTCATCACCAACGGGCCCGACGCCGACGTGATCGTCGTCTACGCCAAGTTGGACGAGAAGAACCCGTCAGTCGACAAGCGGGATCGCACGGTGCTGACATTCGTGCTGGACAAGGGTATGGAAGGCTTCACACAGTCGAAGCCCTTCCGCAAGATGGGTATTCACAGCTCCCGCACCGGCCAGTTGTTCTTCGAGAACGTGCGTCTGAGTAAGGATCGCCTGCTCGGCGAGACCGAGTCCAACGATCAAGGAGACGGCCGCGACAGTGCGCGTGCCAACTTCTCGATGGAACGCATCGGGGTGGCGGCGCTCGCGCTCGGGGTAATCGAAGAGTGCCTGCGTCTCTCGGTGGATTACGCCAAGACACGCACCTTGTGGGGCAAGGAAATCGCCCAGTTCCAGCTCATCCAGCTCAAGCTGGCCAAGATGGAAGTGGCGCGACTCAATGTGCGCAACATGCTGTTCCACGCCATCGAGAGCCTGTCAGAGAACACGACACCGTCACTCGCGGAGGCTTCGGCCATCAAGCTGTACTGCTCTGAGGCCGCCACCGATGTCGCGATGGACGCCGTGCAGCTCTTCGGCGGCAACGGCTACATGACCGAGTACCGGGTCGAACAGCTGGCACGCGATGCCAAGTCACTCATGATCTACGCCGGCAGCAACGAGGTTCAAATCACCCATATCGCCAAGGGGTTGCTGGCGGGGTAAGCAGTGAGCATCGGAACTGCTGGACCTCGCACTTCCGGGGTCCAGCAGTTTTGACTGCCGACACCTGACTGTCCGGTCATATTGCTGCGAATCCACCCTCGCCCGGCACACCAGGAAGCGAATTCTAAATATGACATGGAGCATATGTTCTCGTGCCATATGACGCATGCGCCCTAGACCCGGCAGCGCTCATCATGTTGCCGTGCGTTCAATTCGAGCGAAAAATGTCACTCCTGTTCGCTTTTTCAGTGTTGAGAGGCAGTTTTCGTGACGGCGGTCCATGAACCTCAGGGCATCGAGATACGCGCACGAGATGTCACATGCGACCTGAGCGAAACCTCGTTGCACTGAATCCCCGCTGAGCCCGTGGCTTCCAACACGCTGAGCGCGCTGCACATCATGGTGCCGGAAGGGGAGAGATGGTTTTGCGAGGTATTTGCTGAAGCACTGCCATACGTCCAGAACGAGAAGCTGGCCCATGCGATGCGCAGATTCATAGGATAGGAGGCCATGCACGCGGAGATTCACGACCGGGCGGTGGGCGAGTTCCTGGAGGCCCACGGCAGCAACACCGGTCCGTACCTGCGTCACGCGGAATACCTGTTCCGCAAGGTGCTGGCGCCGAGGCAGACACGCTCCGCACGGCCCGTCGCCGATTCGGTGATCGTGGAGTTCGCCTGACGGTGCTTATCGGTCGCCCATCGTGCTCTGACGTACCGTGTGCATGTGCGTAAGTCGAACACCGCCTCACGATTCACCGGGAAGTTCTGGAAGCTGCTCGGTGCCACCACTGACAAGAACCAGAGCCAGTCGCTGGAGCTCCTGGATGCCTCGAAGAAGTACGACGAGAAGGCCAAGGACCTCACCGACGAACAGCTCACCAAGGCGGCCAAAAAGCTCGACCTCACCGAAGGCCTCGAGTCCAAGGACATCGGCCAATTCCTCGCCATCGTGCGCGAGGCCGCCGAACGCACGATCGACGAGCGCCCCTTCGATGTGCAGCTGCTGGGCGCGCTGCGCATGCTCGACGGCGATGTCATCGAGATGGCCACCGGCGAAGGCAAGACCCTCACCGGAGCGATCACCGCCGCCGGATACGCACTGGGCGGACGCAGTGTGCACGTCATCTCGGTCAACGACTACCTCGCCCGGCGCGACGCCGAATGGATGGGGCCGTTCCTGGAGCGGATGGGTCTGACGGTCGGCTGGATCACCGAGGAATCCACCGCCGACGAACGTCGCAATGCCTACGCCTGCGACGTCACCTACGGATCGGTCAACGAGATCGGTTTCGACGTGCTGCGCGATCAGTTGGCGATCGATGTCGACGACCTGGTGTCGCCGAGTCCTGATGTCGCCGTGGTCGACGAGGCCGACTCCGTGCTCGTCGACGAGGCCCTGGTGCCCCTGGTGCTGGCCGGAACCAGCCACCGGGAGGCGCCCAGTTCGGAGGTCATCGAGGCGGTGCGCGAATTGACCGCCGGCGAGGACTACGAGGCCGACAACGACCGCCGCAACATCTTCCTGACCGATACCGGTGCCCAGAAGCTGGAAAAGCGGCTGGGAAACATCGACCTGTACTCCGAACACCACGTCGGAACCACGCTCACCGAGGTCAACGTCGCACTGCACGCGCACGTGCTCCTCGAGCGTGATGTGCACTACATCGTGCGTGACGGAGCCGTCCACCTCATCAACTCCTCACGCGGGCGCATCGCCGCCCTGCAGCGCTGGCCCGACGGCCTGCAGGCGGCCGTCGAAGCCAAGGAAGGCATCGAAACCACCGACACCGGTGAGGTTCTCGACACGATCACCGTGCAGGCCCTGATCAATCGTTACCCGAGGGTCAGCGGCATGACCGGCACCGCGCTCGCGGCCGGCGAGCAGTTGCGGCAGTTCTACAAGCTGGGGGTCTCACCGATCCCGCCCAACACCCCGAACATTCGCGAGGATCAACCCGACCGCGTCTTCATCACGGAGGCGAGCAAGAACGATGCGATCGTCGCGCACATCGCCGAGATCCACGCCACCGGCCAGCCGGTGCTCGTCGGCACGCACGACGTCGCCGAGTCCGAGGCACTGCACCACCGGTTGGTGCGTGCGGGGGTTCCGGCGGTCGTTCTGAACGCCAAGAACGATGCCGAGGAAGCGCGCGTTATCGCCGAGGCCGGGGCGCTCAACGTCGTGACGGTCTCCACCCAGATGGCCGGCCGCGGTACCGACATCCGGCTGGGCGGCTCCGACGAGTCGGACCCCAAGAGACGAGACGCCGTGGTCGAGGCCGGTGGGCTGCATGTCGTCGGCACCGGGCGGCACCGCACCGAGCGGCTCGACAACCAACTACGCGGACGCGCGGGACGCCAGGGCGACCCGGGATCGTCGGTGTTCTTCTCCAGCTGGGAGGACGAGGTCGTTGTGGCACATCTGGATTCGGCCAAGCTACCCACCGAAACCGATGACGACGGACAGATTGTCAGCCCCAAGGCCGGCGGCCTGATCGACCACGCACAGCGCGTCGCCGAGGGCGCGATGCTCGACCTTCATGCCAACACCTGGCGCTACAACCAGCTGATCGCACAGCAACGCGCCATCATCTCCGATCGTCGCGACACCCTGCTACGCACCGACACCGCCCGTAAGGAACTACTGGAACGTTCTCCCGAGCGCTACGACGAGCTCGCCGAGGAACTTTCCGAAGAGCGGCTGGAGCGCATCGCGCGGCAGATCATGCTGTATCACCTCGATCGGGGCTGGGCAGATCACCTGGCCTACCTCTCCGATGTGCGAGAGAGCATCCACCTGCGGGCGCTCGGACGACAGAATCCGATCGACGAGTTCCACCGGCTTGCCGTCGACGCCTTCGCATCGCTGGCCGCCGACGCCGTGGAAGCAGCCCAGCAGACCTTCGACACCGCGAATCTGGTTGACGAGGACCAGGGATTGGACCTGTCCAAGCTTGCCCGGCCGACGTCAACGTGGACGTACATGATCCACGACGACCCGCGCAAGAACGACAGCCTCTCGATCCTGAACCTGCCCGGTGTCTTCAGCTGACGACAAGCCGCCTGTTTGCGTGGGGTATCTCTTCGCGAATATGAGAGGCTGGCCGGATGGGAACCGCGGAACCGTCAACCGGCGACGACCGGATTCTGACGATCCCCAACCTGCTGAGTGTCATCCGCCTGGCGTTCATCCCGCTGTTCCTGTACTTGCTGCTGGTGACGCATGCCGACGGGTGGGCTGTCGCGATCCTGATGCTCAGCGGCTTCACCGACTGGGCCGACGGCAAGATCGCCCGGCTGATGAATCAGTCGTCGCACCTGGGGACCCTGCTGGACCCGGCCGCCGACAGGCTCTACATGGTCACCACCCCGATCGCATTCGCGATCCGGGACATTGTGCCGTGGTGGATCGTGATCACCCTGCTGGCCCGTGATCTCATTCTCACACTGGGCCTGCCCATCGTGCGCCGGCGCGGAGTCGAGGCGCTGCCGGTCATCTACATCGGCAAGGCCGCCACCTTCGCGTTGATGTCGGCGTTCCCACTCATCCTGATCGGCGAATGGGACTCGTTGTGGGGCAGAGTGATCGGCCCCTGCGGATGGGCATTCCTGATCTGGGGGCTGGGCATGTACCTGTGGACGTTCGTGCTCTACGTCGCACAGATCGTCATGATCGTCCGGCAGCTGCCGAAGGTGAGTACCTGAGATGGGGACGCAGGATCCGCCCGCGGGTGCGCGGGCCCCCCAGATACACGGCACCGGGCCGCATTTCATAGGCGGCTTCGAACTCAAAGAGGGCCTGGGCCATCACACCGCCAACCGGCCCAAGCGCAATCCGGTGCCCTCACTGCTGCGCACGCTGCTCTCCGATCACCTCGACGCCGGATATGCCGAGGCGGCGGCAGCGCGGCGGGACGGCGCCGCACCACGCTCGCGACTGGCCGAATGGGGTTGGCAGGCAATCGCTGCCATTGCCATCGCCGCAGTCTTCGCTGCGGCGGTCGCTCAGACGACACGTATCGCACCGGGCATCAAACAGGAGAAGCAGGGGCTTCTGGCAAGCATCCGCAGTGAACAGCGAGATGCGGGAGTGCTGGAGTCAACTCGCGATCGGCTGTCGGCCGAGGTGGCTGGCGCCCGTCGCAGTCAGCTTGAGGGCAACGAGCAGGGCAAGGAACTGCTGAATCAGCTGGATCAGTTAGGCCTTTCGGCAGCGAGCACCGAGGTGCGCGGTCCCGCGCTCGTCGTGACGCTGGCCGACCCGGGCAGCGGCGGCGACCTCTCCGACGTCTCGAAGGAGCGCATCCCGCGCAGTCAGCAGGTCATCCTGGATCGCGACATGCAGCTGGTCGTGAACTCGCTGTGGACCAGTGGCGCGGAGGCGATTTCGATCTCCGACGTGCGCATCGGCCCGAATGTGACCATGCGTCAGGCTGGGGGAGCGATCCTGGTCGACAATCAACCCATCAGCTCGCCATATCGGATCGTGGCCATCGGTCCGGCCAACACGATGAAATCCGCATTCGAGCGCAGTCCGGGAATGGCCCGGATGCGGCTGCTGCAGAAGTCGTACGGCATCCGGCTCACCTTCGCCACGCAGGAGGATGTGCAGATGGCCCCGGCAGCCAATCGAAATGTCAAATACGCCAAAGAGATTCCTCCGGGTAACCGGTGAGAGAGAGTCGACCGTGACGTGGAGAGGAAGTAGACGATGATCGGCATAGTCGCGCTGGCGATCGGCGTGGTTCTGGGATTGGTGTTTCACCCGAACGTGCCCGACGCCGTCGCCCCATACCTGCCGATCGCGGTGGTGGCCGCCCTTGATGCACTGTTCGGCGGCGCCCGCGCCTATCTGGACCAGATATTCGATTCGAAGGTCTTTGTGGTGTCCTTCGTGTTCAACGTCCTGGTGGCGGCGCTGATCGTGTTCGTCGGCGACCAGCTCGGAGTCGGCACACAACTGTCCACCGCCATCATCGTCGTTCTCGGCATTCGGATCTTCGGAAACGCTGCCGCGCTGCGGCGCAGGTTGTTTGGGGCGTGAGCCGATGACGGATTCACAGCACGAGCCGCATACCGGCAAGCACGAGATGCCCAAGAAGCACCGGCCGTCGACCCGTACACAGGTGACATTTGGGGTGCTGGGCGTGGCACTGTGCGCACTGCTCGGACTGGCAATCACCACCCAGGTTCGCCAGACCGAATCCGGTGATGGTCTAGACACCGCACGACCGGCCGACCTGCTGGTACTCCTCGACTCGTTGCAGCAGCGCGAAGCCAACCTCAACAAGGAAATCGCGGATCTGCAGCAGAGCCTAATCACCATGCGCGCCAGCGGAACCGGCAATCAAGCCGTGATCAACGACGCCAAGGCCCGGCTGTCGGCGCTGTCCATCATGGTGGGGACCGTCGGCGCCACCGGGCCGGGTGTGATCCTCACCATCGACGACCCCGGACAGGGTCTGGGGCCGGAAGCGCTGCTCGACATCGTCAACGAGCTGCGGGCGGCGGGTGCCGAAGCCATCGAGATCAAGGCCGGAGACAAATCCGTGCGCATCGGGGCCGATTCGTGGGTCATCGGCGCACCCGGGCAGATCGTGGTGGATGGCACAACCCTCTCGCCCCCGTATTCGGTTCTGGCGATAGGCGATCCGCCGACACTCGCGGCGGCGATGAACATTCCGGGTGGCGCCGTGGACACCGTGTCGCGGGTCGGCGGCAGCGTTGCCATCGACCAGCCGGCACGCGTGGACATCACCACCTTGCGAGAACCCAAACCTCGCCAATACGCTCAGCCCGGCAAGTAGCCCTGCGGGCTCAGCTACTGCGCAGACCACTGACCGAGAGCAAGGATGACTCAACGTGACCGAAATTCCTGCCGACCTGCACTACACCGAGGAACACGAGTGGGTGCGGCGTACCGGTGAGCGCGCCGTGCGAATCGGAATCACCGACTACGCGCAGTCGCAACTCGGTGACGTGGTGTTCGTCCAGTTGCCAGACGCCGGCTCCGACCTGACCGCCGGCGCCACCTTCGGCGAGGTGGAGTCGACCAAATCGGTGTCGGACCTGTTCGCCCCCATCACCGCCAAAGTCGTTGCCGTCAACGGCGATCTGGATTCCAACCCACAACTGGTCAACTCCGACCCGTACGGCGAAGGCTGGTTGGTGGATCTTGAGGTCGCCAGCGCCGCGGATCTCGATGCGGCTCTTAATGATCTCTTAGACGCCTCGGGATATGGTGACGCCACCGATTAGGAGGGCGCCGGTTCTCCAACCGGTCTGACGACCATAATTTCGGGTGGACCATCTGGCGGATACGGCAGAGGCGGCCCGTTACGGGCAGTCAGACGGTACGGTCGGAAATGAGCGGCGATGAGCGCTCGTCGCGAAGAGCACTGAGTTGATCAACGCTCGCCGCGAAGAGCATGAGGGCAGATGAGGGTCGCGAAGAGCTTCAGGCTCGGCGAGATCCGCACTGACAATCGAATCCTCCCAGGGGCGAGGAAGAAGGAGCGATGGTGACCGATAACGACAAGGACAACACGTCAGGCGAGGTCACCGCGGAGACGACCTCGGTGTTCCGCGCCGATTTCGCCACCGAGCTGGAGGCGCCCGCACAGGCCGCCACCGACGTGTCTGGTGTCGAAGGATTGCCCGCCGGGTCGGCACTGCTGGTGGTCAAGCGTGGCCCCAATGCCGGATCCCGGTTTCTGCTCGATCAGGCGACCACATCCGCCGGACGGCATCCCGACAGCGACATCTTCCTCGATGACGTCACCGTGAGCCGTCGTCACGCCGAATTCCGGCTTGACAGTGATGAATTCCAGGTCGTCGACGTGGGCAGCCTGAACGGCACCTATGTCAACCGCGAGCCCGTGGATTCCGCGGTCCTGGCCAACGGCGACGAAGTCCAGATCGGAAAGTTCCGCCTGGTCTTTTTGACCGGGCCGAAGTCGGCAGGCGATGATTCCGCCTCGGGTGGGCAGTGACAGCTCCCGACCGGCCGGCTCTCACTGGAATGTCGATCGGGTCGGTACTCGACCTGTTGCGTCCGGAGTTTCCGGATGTCACGATCTCGAAGATTCGATTCCTCGAATCGGAGGGACTGGTTACCCCGTCGCGTAGCGCGTCGGGGTATCGCCGGTTTTCGGCCTATGATGCCGAGCGGCTCCGATTCATCCTGACTGCCCAGCGCGATCACTACCTGCCGTTGAAGGTGATCAAAGAGCAGCTCGACGCACAGCCCGATGGAGCGCTGCCGGATGTGGCGGGATTCACCGGCGGCCCGAGACTGTTCGCCATCACCGACAGTGACAGCACCAACAGTGTTGCGCGGCAAGGCTTTCCCTCTGCCCGGCCCACCCGCCTGTCCCGCGAGGATCTGCTGTCACGATCCGGCGCCGACGAGGTGCTGCTGACCTCGCTGCTCAGAGCGGGAATCATCACCGCCGGACCGGGCGGTTTCTTCGATGAATACACGGTGCTGATCGTCCAGTGCGCCGCTGAGCTGGCGGACTATGGCGTCGAGCCACGGCATCTGCGCACCTTCCGGTCGGCCGTCGACCGCGAGACCGACCTCATTGCCCAGATCGTGGGCCCGACCGTCAAAGCCAACAAGGCAGGAGCCCGCGACCGCGCCGACGACATGATCCGGGAGGTGACCGCGCTGTCCATCGCGCTCCACGGCGCGATGATCAAGTCCGCGGTGCGCGGCGTCCTCGATCGCTGAGGACTAGACTCGCGGTACGACAGAAGTAACTGGTGTTGGAGGCACGATGAGCGAAGTTCGAGTCGCGGGAATCCGCGTGGAACATCCCCAGAACCAGCCGGTGTTGCTGCTGCGTGAATCCGCGGGGGATCGTTACCTCCCCATTTGGATCGGCCAGTCGGAGGCGGCAGCCATCGCGCTGGAGCAACAGGGCGTTGAGCCGGCACGGCCGCTCACCCATGACCTGATCCGCGATCTCATTGCTGCCCTTGGGCATTCGCTCAAGGAAGTCCGGATCGTGGACCTGCAGGAGGGCACGTTCTACGCGGATCTTGTGTTCGATAGCGATATCCGGGTGTCGGCACGGCCGTCGGATTCGGTGGCGATCGCGCTGCGTGTCGGGGTTCCGATCTACGTCGAGGAAGCGGTGCTCGCCGAGGCGGGTTTGATCATTCCCGATGAGGACGACGAGGACTCCGGCGGAGCGCTGCGCGAAGACGAGGTGGAGAAGTTCAAGGAGTTCCTCGACAGCGTGTCGCCCGACGACTTCAAGGCCACCGAAGGCCCGTGACACAGCCTTAAGTAACGAGTAAGTCTCAACCTGACCTTTACAGTCTCGACCCGGGCGCGTCGCGTTGACCGCGATTTCACGGGGGCCATAATTTGACTCAGCGGCCGGCACGGGGCAGCGCAAGGGGCGTATGCTCGGAGAAATTCGTGCTTGGACGAACGCACTACCGGCGAACTGAGAACCACAGGACGGTAGCCGGAGAAGCGATCGCGAGAGGGAGCAGAAGTGGTTGACGAGCCGCAGCAGGGGCAGCTGGAGATGACATTGGACAACGGCGCCACCGGTTTCGCTGACCCCGCGTCTGC
The DNA here is from genome assembly GCA_014204435.1 of Mycobacteroides chelonae. Taxonomy (GTDB): domain Bacteria; phylum Actinomycetota; class Actinomycetes; order Mycobacteriales; family Mycobacteriaceae; genus Mycobacterium; species Mycobacterium chelonae_A. The sequence goes on along the minus strand of JACHLF010000009.1, from coordinate 77,404 downwards.
CGGACCTGTCCAGCCAGGTCTGTTCCCGGACGACTCCGTTCCCGATCAGCTCGTCGGCTATCGCGGTCCGAGTGCCTGCCAGGTTGCCGGCATCACCTACCGCCAGCTGGACTACTGGGCGCGCACCTCGCTAGTGGTGCCCTCGATCCGAGGCGCCGCCGGTTCTGGTAGCCAGCGCCTGTACTCCTTCAAAGACATCCTGGTCCTCAAGATCGTGAAGCGACTGCTGGATACCGGCATCTCGCTGCAGAACATCCGCGTCGCCGTGGAGCACCTGCGCCAGCGCGGCGTCGAAGACCTGGCCAACATCACCCTGTTCTCGGACGGCACCACCGTCTACGAGTGCACCTCCGCCGAAGAGGTCGTCGACCTGCTGCAGGGCGGACAGGGTGTGTTCGGCATCGCCGTCAGCGGTGCCATGCGTGAGCTGACCGGCGCCATCGCCGAGTTCCCCGGCGAACGTGCCGATGGCGGCGAGACCATCGAGGCGCCGGAGGACGAACTGGCTTCCCGCCGCAAGGATCGCGCCCGCAAGATCGGCTGATCCGCCGCCGCCGCTTTCCCGCCGGTCTGAACCAGGCGGCCGACTCGCGTAAACTGGTCGCGCATCGCCCGTGGGCGGGAGAGTGTCATGATCGCCAGTCATGGCCGCCGAAGGAGCAACACCTCTCCGTCAATCTCTCAGGCCCCCGAACCGCTCTCGGCCCCGATGCCTCTGAAAAGTGGTAATCCGGTAGGTAGCCGGATTACCCGCCGACGGGGAAAGGCTCTTACCTGGAACTCACCGGGTAAGGCGACCGAATCTCTCAGGCGCCCGCGACGGGTCGATGACAGAGGGAGGGGAGACGCTGTCGTGCGCTCAGCGCACGACTCGGCCCTCCGGGAGCGCCATGTCTTTCGCCGACCGCCACATCGGTCCGACCACCGCCGACATCGACACCATGCTCGCCACCATCGGCGTGGCCAGCCTCGACGAACTGGCGCAAAAGGCAGTTCCGTCCAGCATCCTGGACGCACTACACGGCGGACCTGACGGACCGAGAGCCGCCGGACTGGACGCGCTACCCGCCGCGGCATCCGAACATGAAGCGCTGGATGCGCTACGAAAACTGGCCAACCAGAACACCATCGGCGTCTCGATGATCGGCCAGGGCTACTTCGACACGCTGACGCCGCCGGTCCTGCGTCGCCACATCCTGGAAAACCCCGCCTGGTACACCGCCTACACGCCGTACCAGCCGGAGATCAGCCAGGGCCGACTCGAGGCGCTGCTGAACTTCCAGACCATGGTCTCCGAGCTCACCGGCCTAGACATCGCCAATGCCTCGATGCTCGACGAGGGCACCGCGGCTGCCGAGGCCATGACACTCATGCATCGCGCCGTAAGGTCCTCGTCCAACCGCCTGATCGTGGACACCGATCTGTACCCACAGACCGCTGCCGTGATCGCCACCCGTGCCACACCACTGGGTATCGAGGTGGTGACCGCCGATCTCGCCCAAGGGCTGCCCGACGGTGATTTCTTCGGAGTGATCGTGCAGCTACCCGGCGCATCCGGGGTGGTGCGTGACTGGACGCCGCTCGTCGCCCAGGCCCATGATCGCGGCGCACTGGTGGCTGTCGGCGCCGACCTACTAGCCCTCACCCTGGTGGCGCCGCCCGGAGACATCGGTGCCGACGTCGCCTTCGGTACCACCCAGCGCTTCGGTGTGCCGATGGGATTCGGTGGGCCGCACGCCGGGTACCTGGCGGTACACACCGCCCACGCCCGGCAGCTGCCCGGGCGCCTCGTCGGGGTGTCGGTGGACGCCGACGGCGCGCCCGCGTACCGGCTCTCGCTGCAAACCCGCGAACAACACATCCGTCGCGACAAGGCGACCAGCAATATCTGTACCGCGCAGGTGCTGCTGGCCGTAATGGCCGCCATGTATGCCAGCTACCACGGCCCTGAGGGGCTACGCACCATTGCCACCCGGGTGCACCGCAATGCACAGCTGCTGGCCTCGGGGCTGACGCGAGGTGGCCACACCGTGGTGCACGACCAATTCTTCGACACGGTGCTGGTGTACGTGCCCGGCAATGCCGCCGAGATCCAGGCCGCCGCCAAGGCCGAGGGCGTCAACATCTGGAGCCCCGACGGCGATCACGTCTCGATCGCATGCGACGAGGCGACCACGCTGGCGCACCTGGTCTCGGTGTTGCGGGCATTCGGATCCGATTTCGGCGGCGGTACGTCCGACACCTCGGACATCGCGACCCGCGACTCCGCCTATCTGACCCATCCGGCGTTCAACCGCTACCACAGCGAGACCGAGATGATGCGGTACCTGCGCGCGCTGTCCGACAAGGATATTGCGTTGGACCGCAGCATGATCCCGCTCGGGTCCTGCACCATGAAGCTCAATGCCGCCGCCGAGATGGAACCCATCACCTGGCCGCAATTCGCCGCACAGCATCCGTTCGCCCCGGCGAGCGATTCACGTGGCCTGCGCACGTTGATCGCCGACCTCGAGAGCTGGCTGGCCGACATCACCGGATACGAGAACGTCAGCCTGCAGCCCAACGCGGGATCCCAGGGTGAGTACGCGGGGCTGCTGGCCATCCGGCAGTACCACATCGACCGTGGCGAGAGCGATCGCGACGTGTGCCTGATCCCTTCGAGTGCCCACGGCACCAACGCCGCCTCCGCCGCCCTGGCTGGCATGCGCGTCGTGGTGGTGGCATGCCGCGAGAACGGCGACGTCGACCTGGACGACCTACGCGCCAAGATCGCCGACAACGCCAGTGTGCTGTCGGCCATCATGATCACCTACCCATCCACCCACGGCGTCTATGAGCACGACATCGCCGATATCTGTGCTGCCGTGCACGAGGCCGGGGGCCAGGTCTACGTCGACGGTGCCAATCTGAATGCTCTTGTAGGGCTTGCCCGGCCCGGGCATTTCGGCGGCGACGTCAGCCACCTGAACCTGCACAAGACTTTCTGCATCCCGCACGGCGGCGGTGGGCCCGGTGTCGGACCTGTCGCGGTGCGCAGCCACCTCGCGCAGTACCTGCCGGGGCACCCGTACGCCGAGGAACTCCCGGCCGGGCCTCCGGTGTCCTCGGCGCCGTACGGTTCGGCCTCCATCCTCCCGATCACCTGGGCCTACATCCGGATGATGGGGCCCGACGGCCTACGCGCCGCCTCGTTGACGGCGATCGCCTCGGCGAACTACCTGGCACGTCGACTCGACGAGTACTACCCGGTGCTCTACACGGGTGACAACGGCATGGTGGCCCACGAGTGCATCCTGGATCTGCGGGAGATCACCAAGAACACCGGTGTCACCGTCGATGACGTCGCAAAGCGCCTGGCCGACTACGGTTTCCACGCACCGACCATGAGCTTCCCGGTGGCCGGCACCCTGATGGTCGAGCCCACCGAGAGCGAAAGCCTGGCCGAGGTGGACGCCTTCTGCGAGGCAATGATCGCGATCAAGGCCGAGATCGACAAGGTCGGTTCCGGGGTGTGGCCGGTGGAGGACAACCCACTGCGCGGGGCACCCCACACCGCCGAGTCCCTGATCACCGACGAATGGAATCACCCGTACAGCCGGACAGAGGCGGCCTACCCGCTCGGAAAGGGCTTCCGCCCTAAGGTGTGGCCGCCGGTACGCCGCATCGACGGTGCCTACGGCGACCGGAACCTGGTGTGCTCCTGCCCGCCGATCGAGGCCTTCGCGCAATAGGACGCCTCACTCCGCACGCGCGGGCAGGCCCCCGCGTGAGGGAATCTAGGACACCAAGCGGGTGATGGCCGCGGTCAACTCCGGGCTGTTCGACGCCGCGACGTTCTGATACGCACCGCCGGTCTGCTGTGCCAGCGTCTGCCAGGTCTGCTGATCGGAGTCGTTACCGAAGTCGATCACGTTGATGCGCACCGGCTTCGCCGGATCCTTCTGGCGGTTGATCGTGTCGATCAGTCCGGCGCCGTCCAGGGTTTGGTCGGTGTGCGAGCGCCCCGCCACGATCAGGACCGAGTTCACCTGGTTGGGCCGGAACCCGTTGACCGCCTCCTGATACACGTTGCGCAAAGTCGTGAAGGCCACCGCGCCATTGGAGGTCGGCTGCAGCGCCGTCAGCGCGTCGGCCACGCTCTGCCACCGGGGAATGCCCTCCACGTCGTCGGAGGCCGCGCCGAGGCGCACCACGGTGTTGCCCTCCTTGCCGTCGTACGTCCACAACCCGATACCCGAGCCCGGGGCGATGGTGCGGATGCGGTTGGCAAGGGCCCCGGTCACATCGGAGAACTTCACGCCATCGGACGACAGCGAGGAATCCAGCATGATGGTGGTGGCGCCGGAACCCGTCGAGGTGCCGTCGGCCAACGCGACACGAACCTTCTCTTCGACGCTGAGCGGCTTGTCGATCTTGGCGAAGCCCACCACATCACTGCTGGGCAGGTCCGCGCCCTCGGCGCGGAACCCGGCTGCGGCCAGGTCCTTGAGCTGGTCCTTGTCTCCCAGGAATCGCGCGAATTGGCTTGCCGCGGTGTGCTGTTCCTCGGAGAGCCACGCACCGTCCAGCTGCACGGTGGGGTAGTCGGCGATCGGCGTGGCCCCGGCAGGTTGCCAGGCGGCGATCACCTTCTCGGCGTCGCCATTGCTGCGCGTGCGGGCATAGAGCTGCTGCTCGGTGGTGACCACCGAATGCACCACGGCACCGGGCTGCTCGCCGCCGTCCAGCAGTGCGCCAAGGGCATCGGACAAGTTGTTGGCGGGCAGCTTCGGGGCTGCCGCGGCCAACGATGCGGCCGCGCCGGCGCCGAGTTCGGGTGAATCACCGGGGCGAACGCTGGCTGCCGCCACCGCCTCGGCGGCAAGCTGCGCGGCGTCGCCGTTGCCACTGGAGGGCAGCACCAACCGCAGCGAACCCCAGCCGGGCAGGCCAACTCCGTCGAGCGAGTTGGGAACGTTCTGCAGCGCAGGCACATCCGCCCAACTCTTGTCGTCGGGAATGGCCTGGCGTAGTCTCGGCGTCATCGCGATCACCACGGGTGTGCTGACCAACGACCGGCTATCACTGACGATGTTTTTCTTGGAGGCCGCCTTCAGGCGTGCCGACGAGATCGAGCTGCCCGGGATCCACAGGGCGGGCTGCTCTCCGAGCTCGGCGGGCCACTGAGCCGTCAGTCCCTTGATCACGTTGGCCGTATCTGCCGGGCGCACCGAAACGGTGAAGCAGTAGTCACCGATCACTTCGCGCTTCTTGTTGAACCGCTCCGACAACTCGCCGATCCGGTCCGCGATGGAGGGGTCGGCAACCACGGCGATGGCATTGTCGCCGTGCACGCAGGTGGCGGATGCCTCGGCCTGGTTGTCGGTGGTCCGTCGGTCGAAGTACCACCACAGTCCGATGGATACCGCAACCACCAGCACGGCCGCGATTGCGCCGATCAAGCCCTTGCTCAGACCCCAATTGCGGGTACCGCTGCTTCGGCGATGCGCTCGCTCGAAGCTGCCCGTGTCGAACTCCGAGGGTACGTTCGTCTCATACCCCGCGTCGTGGTCGGGCTCCCAGCCGTCGTTATCGTCCCGATCGTTCGGGCTACCGGACCCAGATGCGCTGTGCCTGCCCATGGTGTCGTCGCGACCTTTCCTCGTGCTGTCGTCCGGCTGCTGGTGAGCCCCGTCCCGCGTCCGCCCGAGTCTACTGTCCTAGACCGCCCATCTCCTGGTACGCGACACCAAATCGCGTCCAAACTGAGGCGACGCCGTACCCCGAATTTCAAGATCACGGCACGTCAGACGGTATTCGCCTACTTGGCTGCAGCGGCCTTGTACTCGCGGCGACGCCGGTGCAGGATCGGCTCGGTATAGCCGTTCGGCTGGTGCGTGCCCTCCAGGATGAGCTCCTTGGCGGCCTGGAAAGCGATGTTGCTGTCGAAGTCGGGAGCCATCGGACGGTAGTCCTTGTCCCCGGCGTTCTGCCGATCGACAACCGGTGCCATCCGCTTGAGCCCCTCGACCACCTCGTCCTCGGTGATGACATCGTGGCGCAGCCAGTTGGCCAGCAGCTGGCTGGAGATGCGCAGGGTGGCGCGGTCTTCCATGAGCCCCACATCGTGGATGTCCGGGACCTTGGAGCAGCCGACACCCTGGTCGATCCAGCGGACCACATAGCCCAGGATCGACTGACAGTTGTTGTCGATTTCCTCGCGGATGTCTTCCGCGGTCCAGTCGTGACGCGACTGGGCCAGCGGAATGGTGAGCAAAGATTCCAGCTTGGCGCGGTGCTTACCGGCCAGCTCCTGATCCACCGCCTTGACGTCCACCTGGTGGTAGTGCAGCGCGTGCAAGGTGGCCGCGGTGGGGGACGGCACCCAGGCGGTGGTGGCGCCCGCGCGCGGCTGCGCGATCTTCTGCGCGACCATGTCCGCCATCAGGTCCGGCATGGCCCACATGCCCTTGCCGATCTGCGCCTTACCGGCCAAACCGGCTCCCAGGCCGGTGTCGACGTTGTGGTCCTCGTACGCCAGAATCCACGGCTGCGACTTCATGACGGCCTTACGGCACATCGGTCCGGCTTCCATCGAGGTGTGGATCTCGTCACCGGTGCGATCGAGGAAGCCGGTGTTGATGAACACCACGCGGTCCGCTGCAGCCCTGATGGCGGCCTTCAGGTTGACGGTGGTCCGGCGCTCCTCGTCCATGATGCCGACCTTGAGGGTGGCGTGCGGCAGTCCGAGTACCTCTTCGACGCGCCCGAACAGCTCGGCGGTGAAGGCCACCTCCTCGGGCCCGTGCATCTTCGGCTTCACGATGTAGATGGACCCCGTGCGGCTGTTCTTCAGCGCGCCGTTCTTCTTGCCCGAGCGCAGGCCGTGAATGGCGATGAGGCTCGTGAACAGCGCGTCTTGGATGCCCTCGGGCATCTCGTTGCCCTCGGCGTCCACGATGGCGTCATTGGTCATGAGGTGGCCGACGTTGCGCACGAACAGCAGGCTGCGGCCGGGCAGGGTCAGCTCGCCCCTGCCGTCCGGGGTGGTAAACACGCGGTCTTCGTTGAGCACCCGGGTGAACGTCTTGCCGCCCTTGGAAACTTCCTCGGACAGGTCACCCTTGTTGAGTCCCAACCAGTTCCGGTACCCGAGGACCTTGTCCTCGGCATCCACCGCGGCCACCGAGTCCTCGAAGTCCATGATGGTGGTGATCGCCGACTCCAGCACGACATCCTTGATGCCGGCCTGATCGGTGGACCCGATGGGGGAGTCGGGGTCGATCAGAACCTCGATGTGCAGGCCGTGATTGACCAGCAGCACCGACCACTGCGGCTTGCCGAGCTTGCCGGTATAGCCGACGAACTGGTCGGGGTTCTGCAGCCCGGTCGACAGCTCGTCACCCAGCTCGACGAGCAACTGGCCGTCGTCGATCTTGAGGCCGACAGCGTCCTTCCACGAGCCTGCCGCTAGCGGCGCGGCGCCATCGAGAACCTCGCGGGCGTAGGCGATGACCTTGTCGCCGCGAATCCTGTTGTACCCACCCGTCTCAGCGGACCCCTTCTCGGCGCCATCGGTTTCCGGGATGACATCGGTGCCATACAGCGCGTCGTAGAGAGAGCCCCAGCGCGCGTTGGCGGCGTTGAGGGCGAAGCGCGCATTGAGGATCGGCACCACCAGCTGCGGTCCGGCCGTCGTGGTGATCTCGTCGTCCACGTTGGCGGTAGTGATGCTGAAGTCTTCCGGCTCAGGGACCAGGTACCCGATCTCGGTGAGGAAGTCGCGATACGCCGACTGATCCAGCGGCTCGATGGCGCGCTGCCGGTGCCAGCGATCGACCTGAGTTTGCAGGTCGTCACGCCGGTCGAGAAGCTCGCGGTTCCGCGGAGCCAAATCCGTGACTACTTTGTCGACCCCAGCCCAGAAAGCGTCGGCATCCACACCGGTGCCCGGAAGGGCCTCGTTGGTGATGAAGTCATACAGCACCCGCGCCACGCGTAGGTTGCCCACATCGACGCGATCACTCATCGCAACTCCTCTGTGTTGGTCGGGGGTCTGGTAGCGGATGCTCCTACGAAACGGTGAACATTGATCTTACTCATTGGTAGCCACCAACCCAGAAACCGCTCTATATGCGGTGAGTTCCGTCACGCACGGTGCCGACAAGATCCTCCACCAGGTCCTCGAGTGTGACCAGGCCCACTACGCTGCCGTCGGTGGTCGACATGAGTGCCAGATGACTGTTGCTGCGGCGGAGAATCGAGAGTGCCTCCGGCAGCGGAACCGAACCGTGCAGGCGGGGTAGCGGGCGAATGAAGGCGAGATCGACGATCGCGTCCGGATCGTCACCCATCGTCAAGACGTCCTTTATGTGCAGATAGCCGAGGTAATCCCCAGTGGGCCCAATAACTGGAAAACGCGAGTACCCAGTTTCTGCCACCGCACTCTCGACGGCGGTGACTGACGGCGCCTGCGCCATGCCTGAGACGACGATCGACCGAATCTGGTTAGCGGGCACGACGACGTCCGCGACCACGCGGTGCTGGATCTGCAACGCACGACGCAGCCGGGTGTGTTCTTCCTCGTCAAGCAGCCCCTCGGAGAGCGACTCCGCGATCATTTCGGAGAGCTCCAGGGTGGACACGGTGACTTCCAGCTCGTCCTTGACCGGCACCTTGAACATCCGCAGCACGGTGTTGGCGCACCAGTTGTAGAAGCCGATCAGCGGTCGGGCCAGGCGGATGTAGACGAGGTACGTCGGGATCAAGAGCATGGCCGCGGATTCCGGACCGGCGATGGCGATGTTCTTGGGCACCATCTCGCCGAGCAGCACATGTAGCAGCACCACGATCGACAGCGAGACCGCAAAGGCGATGGTGTGTGTCAGCGCCGAGGGCGCGCCCAACAGTTCGAAGGGGCGCTCCAGTAGGTGAGCCACGGCCGGTTCACCGATGCGGCCCAACAGGATTGAACAAATCGTGATGCCAAGCTGTGCGCCGGCAAGCATAAGCGAGAGATTCTGGCCGGCCATCATCACCGCCACGGCGCGCTTCTTGCCCGCCTCGGCCAGCGCCTCCAGCCGGTCCCTACGGGCAGAGATGAGGGCGAATTCCGCGCCGACGAAGAAGGCATTGGCCAAAAGCAATGCGGCGGTGAGGAGAACGCCGAGTATGTCGCTGCCCATCGTGGTCATTTCCCCTGGCCGTCGGTGTCGGTCAGCTCGGTGAGCTCGATCTGATCGATCCGGCGCCCGTCCATGCGCGCCACGCGTGCCCGCCAGCGGGGGAGCTCGGCCACCGGATGGTCCGGCACCACGGCCGACAGCTCAACGGTTTCTCCGACGGTCGGGATGTGCCCGAGTTCCTGCAGCACCAGGCCGCCGATCGTCTCGTACTCGCCCTCGGGAGCCCGGTAACCGGTCGCCGCGGCCACCTCGTCGACGCGCAGCAGACCCGACACCACCCAGCCGCCGCCAGAAGACACGACGTCCGGTGTCGCGTCGTCGTGCTCGTCGCGGACGTCACCCACGATCTCCTCGATCATGTCCTCGACGGTCACCAGCCCAGCCGTGCCGCCGTATTCGTCGACCACCAGGGCGGTTTGCATGCCGTTCGCGCGCACCTGCTCCATGACCGCATCGCCGTCGAGAGTGGAGGGCACCACCGCCACCGGGCGGGCCAGCGTCGCCAGCGTGGTCGTCACACGCCGATCCCGTGGCACTTCGAAAATCTGCTTGACGTGGACGATGCCGATCGTCGCGTCGAGATCGCCTTCGGTGATCGGAAACCGGGAAAAACCGGACTCTACGGCGATGGCGACGAGGTCAGCCACCGTGTCGGTCGCTTCGAGCGATTCGATCTCTGTGCGCGGCGTCATCAGCTCCTCGGCGGTACGGCTGCCGAATCGCAGAGACCGGTCGACCAGTGTCGCGGTGGTCTCGTCCAGCGCACCGCTGCGCGCCGAGGTGCGCACCAGTGACCCCAGCTCTTGCGGGGAACGCGCCGAGCGCAGCTCCTCAGCGGGTTCGATGCCCATCCGGCGTAGCACCCAGTTGGCGATGCCGTTGAGTGCCCGGATCGCGAAGGCGAACACCGCCGAGAACAGCACGATGGGACCCGCAGTCGCCCGTGAGGTCCAGATGGGGCGCGCCAGGGCAAAGTTCTTGGGCACCAACTCACCGAAGATCATCGATATCGAGGTGGCCAGGATCAGTGCCACCGCCAGCGAAATCGCGCTACTGACCGCGATCCCGGTGTACCCGAACAGCTGCGACACGAGACGCGCGATCACCGGCTCGGCGAGATACCCGGTGACAAGGGTGGTGATGGTGATGCCGAGCTGCGCACCGGACAGCTGGAACGAGAGGGTGCTGTGCGCCCGTTTGACCAGCCTGTCCCGGCCATCGCCGGCCTTGGCCCGCGCCTCGATGGAGCTTCGTTCCAGCGCGGTCAGGGAGAACTCCGCCGCCACGAACAGCGCGGTGCCCGCCGTCAGGGCTACGAAGGCAAGCAGGCTCAGCCCGGTGAGTAAGACCGTCACCGCGTACTGGCCCCTTAGGTTGAGTGGTCACACGGCGTGACCATCGTGAGGCTCATGGTAACCGTGCAGGTGGCCGGCAGGGTGCCGACCGGTCACCAACCCTCGGGAAGTGGGCGGCCCTCGGCGAATCCGGCCGCAGACTGAACACCCAGCACCACACGTTCGTGCAGCTCGCTCAGCGTGCGCGCACCGACATATGTGCAGGTACTGCGCACACCGGAGATGATGTGGTCGATCAGGTCCTCGACACCGGGCCGTCCCGGATCCAATTCGATCCGGGAGGTGGAAATGCCTTCCTCGAAAAGGCCCTTGCGTGCTTGGTCGAAGGCGCTGTCACCGGCCGTACGGGCCGCGACGGCACGCTTGGATGCCATCCCGAAACTGTCCTTGTAGCGGCGGCCGCTCGCGGAGAGCTGCAGATCGCCAGGGGACTCGTGGGTACCCGCGAACCAGGACCCGATCATCACATTGGCGGCCCCCGCCGCCAATGCCAACGCGACGTCCCGCGGATGCCGAACGCCACCGTCCGCCCACACATGAGCGCCGAGCTCTCTTGCCGCTGCGGCACATTCGATGACCGCCGACAGCTGCGGGCGCCCCACCCCGGTCATCATCCGGGTGGTGCACATGGCGCCCGGGCCCACGCCCACCTTCACGATGTCCGCACCGGCGGCGATCAGATCCCGGGTGCCCTGCGCCGAGACCACATTGCCCGCGGCAATGGGCACGCCCAGCGACAATTCGCCGACCGATGCAAGCGCCTCGATCATCTTCTGCTGATGCCCGTGCGCGGTGTCGATGACCAACAGATCCACGCCGGCCTGCACCAGGGCGGTCGCCTTGGCCCGCACGTCGCCGTTGATACCGACGGCACCGGCGACGCGTAGACGTCCGGCCGCGTCGACGGCCGGCGTGTACAGACCCGCCCGGATAGCGCCGGTGCGGGTGAGAATCCCGGCCATGGTCCCGTCCGGACGTGTCAACACCGCCACCGGCACATGAGCCTCGGCCAGACGATCGAAGATCGCCCGGGGATCGGTCCCCGTCGGTGCCGTAACGAAGTCGGTGGCCGCGATGTCGTGGACGCGGGTGAACCTGTCGATGCCGGTGCACGCGGCCTCAGTGACCAGGCCCAGCGGCTTGTCGTCCTCGATCACCACGGCAGCTCCGTGCGAGCGCTTGTGGATCAGGGCGATGGCCTCACCCGCCGAGTAGTCCGGCGCCAGCGTCACCGGGGTGTCGTAGACCAGCTCACGGCTCTTGACGAACTCCACGGTCTGCGCGACCGCCTGCACCGGAAGGTCCTGGGGCAGCACGGTGATGCCGCCCCGACGGGCGACGGTCTCGGCCATCCGACGTCCCGCCACCGCCGTCATGTTGGCCACCACGATCGGGATCGTGGTGCCGGTGCCGTCGGTGGTGGTCAGGTCGACATCGAAACGCGAGGTGACATCCGAGTGATTGGGCACGACGAAGACGTCGTCGTAGGTCAGGTCGTACGGTGGACGCTGCCCGTCGAGAAATTTCATGATGTAACGCCCACGCCTCTCCTGGCCGTTAAGCCTCTACCTCGCTACGGTCACCGCTCCAGAGCGTGTGGAACTTGCCCGGAGCATCGACACGCTCGTAAGTGTGCGCGCCAAAGAAGTCGCGCTGCGCCTGGGTGAGCGCGGCGGGCAGGCGATCGGTGCGCAGTCCGTCGTAGTACGACAGCGACGAGGCAAAGCCCGGGACCGGAATTCCTAGCTGAGTCGCCGTCACCACCACCCGGCGCCAGCTGTCGATGCCGTTCTCCACGGCGGCCCGGAAGTACGGAGCGGCGATCAGTGTGGCCAGCTCGGGCTCGTCGGCGAACGCCTCCTTGACGCGGTTCAGGAACTGCGCACGGATGATGCAGCCACCGCGCCAGATCGTGGCCAGATCACCGGGGTTAACGTTCCAGCCGTACTCGGCGCTGCCCGCAGCGATCTGGTTGAACCCCTGCGCATAGGCGACAATCTTTGACGCGTACAGCGCCTGTCGCACATCCTCGATGAATCGCTTTGCATCGCTGGGCTTCTCGCCAAGCACGCCCGAGGTGAATCCGGCCGCGGTAGCGCGCTGGGGACGCGATCCGGACAGCGCACGAGCGAACACGGCCTCGGCGATGCCCGTCACCGGCACACCAAGATCCAGGGCCGACTTGACGGTCCAGCGACCGGTGCCCTTCTGCTCGGCGGCATCGACGATGACATCGACAAGGGGCTTGCCCGTCTTAGCATCGGTGTGGGCCAACACATCGGCGGTGATTTCGATGAGGTAGCTCTCCAACTCACCGCTGTTCCACTCGGTGAAGACCTCGGCGATCCGCGGTGCCGACATGTCCAGCGCATCGCGCAGAAGTTGGTAGGCCTCGCCGATCAGCTGCATGTCGGAGTACTCGATGCCGTTGTGCACCATCTTCACGAAATGCCCCGAACCGTCCGGGCCGATATGGGTGCAGCAGGGGGTGCCATCTACTTGTGCCGCAATGGATTCCAACAGCGGACCGAGCGCCTTATACGACTCGACCGGGCCACCCGGCATGATCGACGGACCATTCAGCGCGCCCTCCTCACCGCCCGAGATCCCAGCACCGACAAAGTGCAGCCCACGTGCGGCCAGCGCGGCCTCACGGCGAATCGTGTCCGTGTAGAGCGCGTTGCCGCCGTCGATGATGATGTCGCCGGGCTCCATTGCCGACGCCAGCTCTTCGATGACGGCGTCGGTGGGCTCACCGGCCTTCACCATGATCAGGACGCGGCGCGGACGTTCGAGCACCCCAACGAATTCTTCGACCGTCTCGCTGCGAATGAAGCTGCCCTCGGACCCGTGATCGGCCAGCAGCGCGTCGGTCTTCGCGACTGATCGGTTGTGCAGGGCGACGGTGTACCCGTGCCGTGCGAAGTTCCGCGCGATATTCGATCCCATGACGGCCAAGCCCGTCACACCGATCTGAGCTTTACTCTGCGCCGAGCCGTCTGCAGCCGTCACCAGCACATCCTTTCGTTGACGTGTTGTGCTCCACGGATTCTCGCGCAGCCGCTTTCGGACCGCGAGCGCGGGTCACCTACTTGCCGGTTACTGAACTGAACAGGCGCTGCAGTTCGGTGAACCACGGGATGACAACGGCCAGCGTCGGCACCACCAGGATTGCGGCGGCCGCGGTATAGGCGCTGCAGGAGAGCAGGACACTGTTCCCACTCCCACCCAAACGGCGGACCCGGATGAGCGTGGTGGGACCACCGGCGGCCATCGCACCGACCGGCGTCGGGCCACCCGCACATGCGACGAGTGCACGAGCCAGGGGAGTCGGGCCCGCGGTCCGAACCGCGGCGTCGTCGGCAAGAAGTTCCACGAGTAGCTTGACCGCGTCCAGCGCATTCCTGCTACGCACGATGACCGGGAACGCATCATGCACGGCAGTGAACGCCTCCAACACCAGGTCGTGGCGGGCGCGCAGATGGGCACGTTCGTGCGCGACGATCGCGGACACCTCGTTGTGGCCCAACGTGCTCAGCGTTCCCTCGCTGACAACCACCCGGCTGCGCACACCCGGTAGGCAGTACGCCAGGGGTTCGTCGACTTCCAGGACACGCAGGTCGTGATCGCGCCTGCGATGGATGTCGTAGCCGCCACGCCAGTTCTCGCAGTAGCGCTTGTGATCGAGCAAATCGACGATGGCACGGTGGCGGGCCCGGCGGCGTCGGGTACGTACACCTACCCGAATCACCGAGACCATCAGCCGAATACCGATCAGAATCGTGATGGCGAACACGGTGACGTAGAGCAGCCACAAACCCCAACCGAGGCGGTCGATTTCGCCGGTGATCGTTGCCGTCGGGTGACCATCTGGCCCGGGAACCAGTAGTCGGCTCGCTATCGCCAGCCCAGAGCTGAAGGCCGAGAGAACCGCAGCCACGGCAATGGCCTGCCACAAAACCATGGCGGCGCGTGGTGCGCGGTACGGCCAGCGCGCACGCGCGAGCAACGCCGGTACAGGACCGGTCAGCAGCAGCGCGAGAGTCGCGAACGCCAGGGCGGACACATAACTAGTGTCCCTTACGCGGTGGGGCGACCGCCAGCAGATGGATCTTTCGCCTCGAGATCGGCCAGGGCGCGACGCAGCGCATCGGCCTCGTCGGGGCCGACACGCTCCACGAAGTGCACCAATGCCGCCTCGCGGGCACCAGAGTTATTGGCCTGCGCCAATGCGTCGACCATCAGACCCGCCACCAGCTCGTCGCGACCGTGGACCGGGGCGTAGCGATGCGCGCGATCATCGCGGTGCTGAACGACCAGATCCTTCTTGGCGAGGCGCTGCAACACGGTCATCACAGTTGTATAGGCGAGGTCACGTCGTGCCGACAGCGCCTCGTGGACCTGACGCACAGTCTGAGGCTTGGGAGAGGACCAGAGGTGGTCCATCACCGCGCGTTCAAGTTCGCCCAGGCGTGCCATTCCGAACATTCTACGTTCACCTCCGACGCAATGCCGTACTACATCCAGTCGTACTACTTCTGACAGCCAACGATCTGAGACCCGATCTTTGTTCCGGGGCTCGGTCCGGTCTCACCATCTGAGCCGAAACCGTCGACACCACCCGATGATCAGGAGCTTCGGTGAGGGCTCTCACAATCCCCGCACCTGGCGATGTCATCGTACATGTGGTTAGGCTAACCTATCTTGCTTACGTGAAGGGAGGCCGCCAACTGTGACACTGGCCATCGACCGATGCTCTTCGACCAGGAGTCTCATCACCGACGATCCGCTGATCGCTGGGATGTCCATCCGCCAATCACTGCCGCTGCACGAATCGAGCACCCGGCTTCGCGAGCTGTATCCGGAGTGCCCGCGGGCCTACGGCGTTGCCATGATGTCCGACGTGGGCCGCCGCCGATGGTGGCCGCTGGCGCGTGCACTGACTACTGATCGGCTTGAACAGATGCACTCCCGCGCCATCGAGGAGACCGGCAGCGACTCGATTGCCGTCCACCAACTCGCCGACGCCCTGGTGCACACCGTGGTCGGACGCCTAGTTGCCTTGGTGGTCCTGGAGGGCCGCGCCTGGGATCCGGGGCTGGGGAATCTATGGGTTTACTTCGACTCCGAGGGCTGCATCGACTGGGCCGGCGTTGTCGACCCGACCTTGCGAGTATTGCCTGACGACCCCGACCGGGACCGCGAGCAGGTGGTCGTCTTTCCCTGCGAGGACGCGCTCGCCGCGTGGACCGCGCACCGATTCCATCGCGCACTGACTCCACTGTTCACCCGCCTGACACAGATCAGCTCCGGCGCAATGGAAATCGGCCAGATGTGGCAGCTGGTCGGCTCGACAGTGGTGGGCGCGGCGACTCACGTTCCGCTGCTCGCGCGGTCCAGCGAGACCGACGGGATGCGTCGCGGACAGGCCATCCTGGACCGGTTCATGACCCTCGGATTGCCGGTCCGTCACAAGGCCCTTGCAATTTAGGACAGCCTTGCCTATCCTTGGTCATGTCGAACGCGCTACAGCGCGGCCAGACACCCGGACCGCGCCGGAGTCCTGAGGGCTGCAGAGACCCCCGGTCCACTCGAGGGAAGGACCCCATGCGCCTCGGCACATGGGGTCCTTCTTCGTTTGATATGAACATCGAATGCCAGACACGCCGGAGCACCTCAGCACGATGCCCACCGCACCCTTCGACAAGCTCGTGGGACTCGAATACACCTCACTGACGCCCGACAGTGTCTCTGCCAGCCTGACTGTCACCGAGAATCTGTTGCAACCCAACGGGATCGTGCACGGTGGCGTGTACTGCTCGGTGGTCGAGAGCGTGGCGAGCGTGTCCGCGTACATCTGGCGGGCGAACGTCCTGGGGGAGGAGAGCGCGGTCGTCGGCGTCAACAACAACACCGACTTCCTGCGCGCGATCTCGACGGGCACGCTGTGCGCGACCTCGACGCCAATCCACCGGGGCCGTCGTCAGCAGCTGTGGCTCGTCACCATCACCGATGGCGACAACCGCACGATCGCGCGGGGGCAGGTGCGACTGCAGAACCTGTGAGACTCCGGTGGGCCCACCCGAGCTCATTTCGAAAGAGCATCTCCACGCCGATGGCTTGCCGTCGTTGACCTGCTGTTCGACCCATTTCGCCGTCCTCCCGTCAGCAGAGAAACTCTCCACCCGCCAGTCGAGGTCGCCGGTCGGCTGCTCGGTATCCACACAGCTCTTCAACGAGTCACAGCCGCACGGCAAATCCCGCCACAGGCGGCCGGCGGGCCGTGAAAGTGCCTAGCCGCCCAGATCGTGGCAGGATCGCCCCTTATGCGATTGAGCCCGCACGAGCAGGAACGGCTGCTCATCTCCTACGCGGCGGAATTGGCGCGGCGACGCCAGTCCCGAGGCCTGCGCCTCAACCATCCCGAGGCCATCGCGATCATCACCGACCATCTCCTCGAAGGCGCCCGCGACGGTCGCACGGTCTCGGAACTGATGGTCAGCGGACGTGAAGTACTGGGGCGCGAGGACGTCATGGACGGCGTACCCGAGATGATCCCGGATGTTCAGGTGGAGGCCACCTTTCCCGACGGTACCAAACTCGTGACCGTACACCACCCGATCGGATGAGCCAGATGATTCCCGGCGAGTACCTCTTTTCACCCGAGGATATCGAGCTCAACGCGGGTGCCACCGTCGTCGAGCTCGACGTCGTCAACACCGGAGACCGGCCCGTGCAGGTGGGCAGCCACGTGCACTTCCCACAATCCAACCCGGCGCTCGATTTCGACAGAGCCGCCGCCCACGGTCATCGCCTGCACATACCCGCAGGCACCGCGGTGCGCTTTGAACCCGGTGTGGCCCAACGGGTTCAGCTGGTTCCGTTACGTGGGCGCCGCGAAGTTCATGGACTAACACTCGATGCGCCGGGCAAGTTGGACGGCGGTGATCCGGCATGACCAGACTGACCCGGGCGCATTACGCCAAGCTCTACGGCCCCACGACCGGGGACCGCATCCGGCTGGCCGATACCGATCTGCTCATCGAGATCACCGAAGATCGATGCGGCGGTCCCGGTTTGGCCGGCGAGGAAGCGGTGTTCGGCGGGGGCAAGGTGCTGCGCGAATCGATGGGACAAAGTCGTGTAACCCGCGCCGAAGGCGCGCCGGACACCGTGATCACCGGCGCCGTTATCATCGACTACTGGGGAATCATCAAGGCCGACATCGGTATTCGCGATGGACGCATCGTCGGGATCGGTAAAGCCGGCAATCCGGACATCATGGACGGGGTCCATCCACAGCTGGTTGTGGGCCCGTCCACCGAGATCATCGCCGGCAATGACCGGATCGTCACGGCGGGCGGCATCGACTGCCATGTCCACTTCATCTGTCCGCAGTTGGTCGACGAAGCCATCGGCGGAGGAATCACCACCATGATCGGCGGCGGCACCGGCCCCGCCGAGGGCAGCAAGGCGACCACCGTGACTCCCGGAGCGTGGCATCTGGGCCGAATGCTGCAGGCGCTCGACAGGTGGCCGGTGAACGTGCTGCTGCTGGGCAAGGGCAACACCGTCAATCCCGAGTCCATGTGGGAGCAATTACGGGGCGGTGCCGCAGGCTTCAAACTGCACGAGGACTGGGGCACCACGCCCGCCGTGATCGACGCATGCCTTCGCGTGGCGGACGAGGCCGATGTCCAGGTCGCCCTGCATTCGGACACCCTCAACGAAACAGGTTTCGTCGAAGGCACCCTGGACGCGATCGCCGGCCGCGCCATCCACGCCTATCACACCGAGGGCGCCGGTGGCGGCCATGCGCCGGACATCATCACCGTCGCAAGCCATCCGAACGTGATGCCCAGCTCGACCAATCCGACGCGCCCGCACACCGTCAACACCCTCGACGAGCACCTCGACATGTTGATGGTCTGCCACCATCTCAACGCTGCGGTGCCGGAGGATCTCGCCTTCGCGGAGAGCAGGATTCGCCCTTCCACCATCGCCGCCGAGGACCTGCTGCACGACATCGGTGCCATCTCGATGATCGGCAGTGACAGCCAGGCCATGGGCCGCATCGGCGAGGTGGTGATGCGCACCTGGCAGACCGCGCACGTCATGAAGAAGCGCCGCGGTGCACTACCGGGAGACCCCGCCGGCGCCCAAGGCAACGACAACAACCGAGTGCGCCGGTACGTCGCCAAATACACCATCTGCCCGGCGATCACGCACGGCATCGACCACGAGCTGGGTTCGGTCGAGATCGGCAAGCTGGCCGATCTGGTGCTGTGGGAACCGGCGTTCTTCGGCGTGCGGCCGCATGCGGTCATCAAGGGGGGCGCCATCGCCTGGGCCGCCATGGGTGATGCCAACGCGTCCATCCCCACCCCACAGCCGGTGCTCCCGCGACCCATGTTCGGTGCCATGCCCAATGTTGCCCCTGGACTGGCCGTGCATTTCGTCTCGCCGACGGCCATCGAGGACGACCTGGCCGCCCGGCTCGCGCTTCGGCGCAGGCTGGTTCCCACCCGCAATGTCCGTCACCGCGGCAAGGCAGACCTGCCGTTGAACGACGCGATGCCGGATATCCGAGTCGACCCCGACACGTTCACCGTGCGCATCGACGGAGAGGTGTGGCAGGAGCAGCCCGCCGCCGAACTGCCCATGACGCAGAGGTATTTCCTGTTCTGATGGAAGCTAACGACGCGTCCGCGACAACGGCATTGCTGTTGTCGCTGGCCGACTCCCGGTTGCCCACCGGTTCACATGTGCATTCCGGTGGGGTAGAGGAGGCCATCGCCCAGGGTCTCGTTCGCGACTGCGCCACTCTCACCGCATACCTACGGCGGCGTATCCGGACCCACGCCCTGGTGGGGGCCTCAATCGCCGCTGCTGTCGCCACCGGCCGACTGGATCCGGTGCGCGCAGATGCCGAAACCGATGCGCGCACCCCGTCACAGGCGGCCCGAGATGCCTCTCGCGCCCAGGGCCGGGGGCTCAAGCGCCTGGCCACCAGTGCGTGGCCCCACATCGACTGGAGCCCGTGCGGCCGCCAGCCGCATCTTGCCGTTGTGTACGGCATCATCGGAGCGGCAACAGGTTTGGCAGGTCGCGATATAGCCCTCGTCGTCGTGTACACCACCCTCACCGGGTCCGCCACCGCGGGCCAGCGGCTGTTGGCCCTGGATCCGGCGGAAGTGGCGGTGGGCACTCTGGCATTGACGAGCCTGTGCGAGCAGACTGCGTCGCTGGCGGCCGCCGAGCTGGCCAGCCTGTCCGACCCACTACTCGACGTGCTCGCCGAGCAACATCTCCAACGCGACCGGCCGCTCTTTGTTTCGTAGTTCACGCGCAACCAGGATGGGATGAACATGCCACCGCACCTCCTCGACGGGCAGCCCCACCAGCACACCGACCGGCCCCGTCGCGTTCGTCAGCCGGGGGAACCGTTGCGCATCGGGGTCGGCGGCCCGGTGGGGTCGGGCAAGACCGCACTGGTCGCCGCGCTGTGCCGCACGCTGCGCGATGAGATCTCGGTAGCGGTCCTGACCAACGACATCTACACCACCGAGGACGCCGACTTTCTGCGGCGCCATGCCGTGCTTCCCGATGAACGCATCACCGCAGTGCAGACCGGCGGTTGTCCACACACCGCGATCCGCGATGACATCACCGCCAACCTCGACGCCATTGAAGATCTCATCGCCACCAACGAACCGCTCGACCTCATCCTCGTCGAATCGGGCGGCGACAACCTCACCGCCACGTTCTCCTCGGGCCTGATCGACGTGCAGATCTTCGTCGTCGACGTCGCGGGCGGTGACAAGGTACCGCGCAAGGGTGGCCCCGGCGTCACCTTCTCGGATCTGTTGGTGATCAACAAGACCGACCTGGCGCCCATGGTGGGCGCCGACTTGGACGTGATGGCCCGCGATGCGGCTGCCGTGCGCGATGGTCGTCCGACCGCGATGATCTCCCTAACCGAAGACCCCACGGCCTCCGCGGTTTTGGCCTGGGTCCGAAGCCATCTCGAGGGCCCGCACACCCACGCACCAGATCCCGATGCGCACTGAGGTCCAGATCGTCGCGCACAAGGGCCGACTTCCGCGGTTGCGCTGCACGGGCAGCCTGCAAGGCCGGCTCACCGACAACGACACCGTGCATCTCGTCGGGGTGGCCGCCAGTCCACTGGGCGGCGACCAGATCTTCGTGCGCATTGAAGTCGGTGAGGGTGCGCTACTGCGGGTGCGATCCGTGGCGGCGGCGGTGGCGCTGCCCGGCCTCGACAGCCTTCGGTCCTCGACCGCATGGGACTGCTCGGTGGCGGGCGAGCTCGACCTGGACCCGGCGCCGACCATCGTGGCGGCCAACGCCTCTCACCATTCAGACGTCACCGTTCGCGGATCAGCGGGTGCCAGACTGCGCCTACGGGAGCGCGTGCAGATCGGCCGAGCAGGGGAGTCGTCAGGATTCTGGAGCGGCCAACTGGACGTCGACGTCGACGACAGCCCCCTGCTGCGACATCGCGTCGAACTCGGCGCGGGATCGGTGACCGACGATGTATTGGGCTGCCCGCTGGCCTTGGTCAACGAGCTGCGCTACCCGGCAACCAATCTCGACACACCTGGCCCCGCCGACGCCACCGTGCTGCGCCTGGCCCGCGACGCTTCCCTGCTCACCTGGCAGGGGCAGCGCCTTCCGCCTGAGTGACCCCGCCTAGCTTGCGGCCTTTTCTTCCTGCGGCTGCTCGGCCTGGTCGCCGTCGCCGTTCTTCTCGGCGACCAGCTCTTCGAGCTGGTCCAAACGAGTTCGCGCCCACGCCTGCTGCTCGGTGATGGCCATCTGGCCGCGCGCACGCGTCATGAAGGCGATCGACCACAGGATCAGGGTCACCAGGCGATTCTTGAATCCGACCAGGTAGACCAGGTGCAGCGCCAGCCAGCTCAGCCAGGCGATGAATCCACTGAACTCCAGCTTGCCGATCTTGACGACGGCGTTGTACCGCGAGACGGTGGCCATCGAGCCCTTGTCGAAGTACTTGAAGGGAGCACGCTCCTCGGCGCTGCGGCCCTTCAGCTCCGCCTTGATCTGCTTGGCGGCGTATCGCCCGCCCTGGATTGCCCCCTGGGCCACGCCGGGCACACCGTCGACGGCCATCATGTCGCCGACCACAAATACATTGGGGTGGCCCGGAATTGACAGGTCCGGCCCCACTTTGACTCGTCCGGCGCGGTCCAGTTCCACGCCCGACTGCTCGGCCAGGTTCTTGCCCAGCGGGCTCGCCGATACGCCGGCCGACCACACCTTGCACCACGATTCGATGCGCTCCACCGTGCCGTCGGAGTGCTTGACGGTGAGGCCGTTGCGGTCCACATCGGTGACCATGGCGCCCAGTTGGATCTCAACGCCCAGCTTCTCCAGACGCTTGCGCGCCTTGTCGCCGAGCTTGGGGCCGAAGGGCGGCAGCACGGCGGGCGCGGCGTCCAGCAGGATGACCCTGGCATCGGTCGGATCGATATGACGGAAGGTGCCCTTGAGAGTTTCGTTGGCCAATTCGGCGATCTGACCGGCCATCTCGACGCCGGTCGGGCCGGCACCGACCACCGTGAAGGTCATGAGTTTGCGCCGCCGCACCGGATCGCTCGACCGTTCGGCTTGTTCAAAGGCGCCGAGAATGCGACCGCGCAGTTCCAGAGCGTCGTCGATGGTCTTCATACCAGGGGCCCATTCGGCGAAATGGTCATTCCCGAAGTAGGACTGGCCGGCGCCCGCAGCGACGATCAGGCTGTCGTAAGGCGTCGAGTAGTCGTGTCCCAGAAGCGAGGAGTGCACAACCTGGTTCTCCAGGTCGATGCTCGTCACATCGCCGAGGACCACCTGGGCGTTGTCCTGATCCTTCAGGATCTGCCGAGTCGGGGGAGCGATCTCGCCCTCCGAGATGATCCCGGTGGCCACTTGGTACAGCAGCGGCTGGAAAAGGTGATGGGTGGTGCGCGCGATCAGCGTGACATCGACGTTCGCACGTTTGAGCGTCTTGGCAGCGGTAAGACCGCCGAATCCCGAACCGATGATGACAACCCGGTGTGTGGGTGTCAGCGCGTCCTTGATCTTGGGCTTCGGATTAGCCGCTACAGGCGCCGCAAGACCGGCGGCGTCTGGTGTCGTGCTCATCGATCACTCCTCATCGAATGGTGTCTCAACTGGGGTTATTCACCTTGTCTGACACTTGGTGCAACACCCCAACCGTAGTCGGGATTTCCCCGTACGTCGCGTCACTTAGTTTAGCGAAATATCTCACACGGTCCCTGGTTGCCAGTCTGGATCACGTCCCGACATCGCGAGCATGTGGTCGAACTGCGGCGCGCCGGCCGGAACCGGCTGCGAACCGAACAAGCCCGGCATCCCGCTGTCCGAGGCGAGCGCGCTGATGAACCCGCACAGACCCGGATCGGCGCCCTCATGCAGGTCGAACGGCTGACCGATCGCGGCCGCCACATCCCAGCCGTGCAGCACCAGTTCGTCCGGAGCCACCATCGCCACCTGGTCATTGGGCAGGACGGTTCCGGCAAGGGACGACTCGCCCTGCCGGGCCCCTGGTTGCTTCCAGGTCTCGACGAGATCGGCGAGCCGCTGCGGTAATACGGTCCACCACTGCGGGTCGAGGTCCTCGGTGAAAGACGGGCCCGATAGGTGGTTCAACAACGCACGCACCGTGACGGTCGGCACAGGGAGTCGGGTCGTCCAACACATCGTCGGGTACGCCGACAAGAAGGGCCTCCACCGCCGAGGCGGCGGGCTGCAGGCTGAGCGGTGCGTCATATCCCACATCCTGCCGAAGGCTTGCGCGATGGAGGACGAATCCGGCCGACTAGTCCTTGAACAGCGGACGAAGAGTGTTTCCGATTAGTTCCACCACGCCGGGGACGTGCCCGTTGGCCGTCGCGTTCAGCGTGACGGAGTCGATGCCCTGATCGAGCACACGGGTCTGCACCTGCTCGGCGATTTCCTCGGGGCTGCCCACCAGGGTGCGTCCCAGGACCTGGGCCCGGGCTTCCTCGGGCAACGTCCCGAGGTCCATACCGTTCTTGCGCAGCTGCTCTCCAGCCAGCTTCCAGGCCGTCGCCGAGTCATCGTCGATGAACACCGAGAAGAACGCCGAGGTCTCCAGCGTCGACGGATCCCGGCCGGCCTCCTCACAGCGCTGCCGCAGAACGGCCAGCTTGTGCGGAATCTCGTCCAGCGAACTGAGCAGGTTCAGATGATCGGCGTACTTCACCGCCAGACCGAAGGTCTTCTTCTCGCCGCTGCCGCCGATCATGATCGGGATGTTCGGCCGGATGCGGGGCTCGTTCAGCGCCGACTCCGTCCGGTAGTACGTGCCTTCGAAGGTGGGGCGCTCGCCGCGGAGCATCGGCGGAATGATCTCCAGCGCCTCGGCCAGCCGCTCGAAGCGGTCGGTGAAGGTGCCGAATTCAAATCCCAGCTGCTGGTGTTCCAGTTCAAACCATCCCGCGCCGATACCCAGGATCGCGCGACCGCCGCTGACCACGTCGAGGGTGGTGATGGCCTTGGCCAGCAGAGCCGGGTTGCGGTACGTGTTGCCGGTCACCAGTGTCGCGAGCTGGATGGTTTCGGTCGCACTCGCCAACGCACCCAGGGCGGTGTATGCCTCCAGCATGGGCTGATCCGGGGTGCCGATCATGGGCAGCTGATAGAAGTGATCCATCACGAAGACCGTGTCGAATCCCGATGCCTCCGCTTCGCGCGACTGTCTGACGACGGTGGGGAAGAGGTCGGCGACGCCGGTGCCGTAAGAGAAGTTGGGGATCTGGTATCCAAGCCGAATGGTCACCCGGCCAGACTACGCCCGACCCGCCGATACGGCGTTACCGTCTTGCCCCGCAAGGCAATTCGACGATCTAGAGCTGGAGTGCACTCCAGCTTGTGTCAGCTAACGCCGGCGGGAACGCCGCGGCTGACGTGCAACGTCTGACCGGTGATGTGGCGCGCTTGGGGGCTGGTGAGGAACAACGCCAGGCGCGCGATCTCCGCGGCCACCAGCTCGTGTGCGCCCTCGGCGCTGTCGAGGCCGTCGTAGTTGGCATCGGCCGACTGTCCGGGCGCGATGGTGTTGATGGTGATCCCGCGGGTACCCATTCGCTCGGCCTGCTCGGCGGTCCATGCCGACAGGGCGGCCTTGGCGGCGGTGGTCGCACCCGACCGGTCGCGGGTCCCGAGTGTGCACAGGTTGACAATCGCCGCGCCGGAACGCAGGTGATCACCGATGGACTGCACGGTCAGCACCGCCGTTAGGACGCTCGATTCGTACCGGGACAGCCAGGCCTCGCCGGTATCGGTGAGGGTTCCCAGATGCGGGCCGGGCTCGCTCCAGACAGGATTGGGGATGTTCACGATCGCGTCGAGGTGCTGAGGGAACAGCTCGACGTTCTCTTCCAGGCTGTCGGGGTCGGCGTTGTCACACACGATGGCGTCGACCTCGAGCTCCTTGGCCGCGATTTCCAACTCGTCGGCGTCGGGGCCGGTGATGACGACTCGATGGCCGGCGTTGCGGAACTCCGCAGCGACCGCCCGGCCGACCTCGTTAACCGCTCCGGTTACCAGTACGTCCATGGCGGTACCTTCCTTAGCTTCCTGCAAGCCTTACCGATCCGCGCCTGTCAGCCAGGTCTGATCAGCTTGATCGTGACACAACCCGGACCTCATACCCCGGATTTAGCGGCCGGGTCGCGCGGGTTTGACACCCAATATTACTGGACGGTAGCAATATGCTCGAGCACCGCGTATCACCCCAGGTACGGCTAGGGTTGTGCCGATGACCGGTAGACGGATCCTGGGTCCACTGAAACTCCTGTCCGCGGTTCTCCTCGCAGGTTCGCTGGCCATGTCGGGTTGCGGCTCACGAACGGCGTCGCAGGACAGCACAGCGGCCACGTCCCCGGGTTCGGACTCCGCTGACCTTCGGTTGCACGTGCTCGCTGCCGCATCGCTGCGCAAGGCCTTCACCGAAATCGGGAAGTCTTTTGAATCGACCTACGCGGGGACAACGGTCGAGTTCACCTTCGCCGGGTCCTCGGATCTGATCACTGCGCTCACGCAGGGAGCTGAGGCCGACGTGTTGGCCACCGCCGATTCAGCCAACATGGACAAGGCATGGAAGGCGCATTCGGTCATCAATCCCGTCGACTTCGCCGCCAACACGCTGACCATCGTCGTCGCTCCGGGCAATCCCAAGGGCATCGCCGCCTTCCGCGACCTGGCCCGGCCGGGGCTTGACCTGGTGGTGTGCGCCCCACAGGTTCCGTGCGGAGCGGCCACCGCCACCGCATCCAAAGAGACTGGTGTGCGATTGAATGCGGTCAGCGAGGAGTCCTCGGTGACCGATGTGCTGAACAAGGTGATCGCGGGTCAGGCCGATGCCGGTCTGGTGTACGTCACCGATGCCAAAGCGGCGGGTGACAAGGTCACCGCCGTCGCCTTCCCTGAGGCACAGTCGATCGTCAATACCTATCCGATTGCGGTGACCGCGAACTCACGCAATCCGGAACGCGCGAACCAGTTCATCGAAACCGTCATCGGGGACGCCGGGCACAAAATTCTGGCGGCTGCGGGGTTCTCCGCGCCGTGACGCCCGCACCCGGTCTCCCGCGCTGGGTGTACGTGCCTGCAGCCATCGCGACGGTGCTGATCGTGCTGCCAGTTCTGGCGCTGGTGGTGAAGGCCGACTGGGCCCAGTTCCCGGCACTGATCACCAGCCCAGCTTCTCAGGCCGCCCTTCTGCTCAGCATCAGGACGTGCCTGGCGAGCACGGCGCTGTGCCTGGTGTTAGGGGTGCCCCTGGCCGTCGTGCTGTCTCGTGGACCCCGCTGGATGACTCGGCTGCTGCGCCCGATGATCTTGTTGCCGCTGGTACTGCCGCCTGTCGTCGGTGGTATCGCCCTGCTGTACGCCTTCGGCAAGCTGGGACTTCTGGGTCATTACCTGGACGCCGCCGGAATCCATATCGCATTCTCCACCTCAGCGGTGGTACTGGCGCAGACGTTCGTGTCGCTGCCGTTCCTGGTCATCAGCCTGCACGGCGCACTGGCCTCGACCGGACAGCGTTACGACGACGTGGCGGCCAGCCTGGGCGCGGCCCCCACCACCGTGCTGCGCCGGGTATCGCTCCCGTTGGTCATGCCGGCGCTGGTGTCGGGAACGGTCCTTGCTTTCGCGCGCGCACTGGGCGAGTTCGGCGCCACGTTGACGTTCGCGGGATCACGACAGGGTGTCACGCGCACGCTGCCACTGGAGATCTACCTACAGCGCGAATCCAACGCACAGTCCGCGGTAGCCCTGTCACTGCTCCTGGTATCGGTGGCGGCCGTCGTACTCACCGTGGTCGGCACGCAGACCTGGCGCCCCGACGGGTGGCGCTGATGAGCGAACTGCGATTCGACGCAGGACATTCCGGGCGCAACGTACGGGCCGCGTTCACGGTCGCCCCAGGGGAGACCGTGGCCATCGTCGGGCCCAACGGGGCTGGTAAATCCACGTTGCTGGCACTCGTCGCGGGTCTGCTACGACCCGACACCGGACAGATCAAACTGGGCGAGCATGTGCTGACGGACTGTGCCACGGGCACTTTCGTCCCCACACACCGGCGCCGGACGGCGCTTCTGCTTCAAGAAGCCTTGTTGTTCCCACACCTGACGGTGGTCGGCAACGTCGAGTTCGGAATGTGCGGTAAGCGGCGCGGCGAGACCCTCGCCGCGCGCGACCGCTGGCTGCAATCGGTGGGGGCAAGTGATCTCGCCGGACGCCGGCCGAGCGAACTGTCCGGTGGCCAGGCGCAGCGGGTGGCCATCGCCCGGGCGCTGGCGACGGAGCCGGATCTGGTGCTCCTCGACGAACCGCTGGCAGGTCTGGACGCCGACAGCGCCCCTGCCGTCCGGGCACTGCTGGCAAGGGTGCTGGGACGCGACGGCCAATGCGCGCTGCTGGTGACCCACGACATCATGGATGCGGTCGCCATCGCCGATCGGGTGATGGTGCTCGAGGCCGGCCGAGTCGCCGAGTTGGGGGATACCGCCACCGTGTTGGCCCGCCCGACCAGCCAGTTCGGTGCACGATTCGCTGGGGTGAACCTTGTCCAGGGCGTCATGGGCCCCGGAGGCGCGCTCCACATCGACGATCTGGTCATTCATGGGGTGTGGTCCGGCGTCGAACGCTGCGAGCCAGGCCGACAGGCCGTCGCGGTGTTCGGACCGCGCGCCGTCGGCGTGCATCTGTCCCCACCCGGGGGTAGCCCACGCAATGTCATCGCGGTATCCGTCGCGACCCTGACTGCACATGGAGACAGCGTGGTTGTAACGGCAACCGCTGGGGCCACGATATTCACCGCACATATCACCGCGGCCGCCGCGGCAGAACTCAGGCTGGCACCCGACTCGCCGGCATACTTTGCCGTGAAGGCCCACGAGGTCGTCATTCAGGCGGCGCAGTAGCTGGGGACGGGGACTTGGAGAGGAAACCTATGTTTGCGTCCGGTCAGCCAAACCCCTTGCCACCGCGTCGAACAATCTTAAAGTGGCGCCACTGGCAACTTTCGGCAAATCAGGCGCGCCGATTGCCGGTTACGCTTGCACGTGCACGACAAAACGGTACGTTCATTGGCATGCAGCAACCACGGGCAACATCGGCAGCGAAGCGGGCGCAACGGACGCGGGTGATAGCGGCGGCCGTCGCGGTCACCTCGCTGTGCGGGGCAGGGGCGATCACCCTGGCCGCGGCACCGGCCGACCAGGCGACGGCATCGGTACGCACGGCGCACATCCACCTGGTGACCACCGATGCACCCCCACCACTTGCGACGCCCGCCCCGGGCCAACCGGCACCCAATCCGGAGACGCCGACGACCGTGACTACGCCTGGTGCCGTACCGCCTCCCGGCACTACAGCACCCACCACTGCGCCCACACCCGGCGCGCCCGGTGCTCCGGCGGATGGCGGCCGCGTCAACAACGATCAGGGCGGCTTCAGTTACGTTGTGCCCCAAGGCTGGACGCCTACGGACGCCCGCAGATTGACCTATGGCTCCGCGCTGCTGACCAATCCGGCCGCACCGAACGGAAGTATCCTGCTGGGCCGTTTGGATCTCAAGCTGTTCGCCGGTGCCGAGCCCGACAATCAGAAGGCAGCACGCCGCCTGGCCTCGGATATGGGTGAGTTCTTCATGCCCTACCCAGGCAACCGCATCAACCAGGAAGACCAGAGCTTCGAAGTGGCCGGGATGCCCGCGGCCTCCTCGTATTACGAGGTCAAGTTCGATGACGCCGCGAAGGAGCCCGGTCAGATCTGGGCGGCAGCCGTGGGTAAAGGCAAGGACCGCTGGTTCATCGTCTGGCTCGGTACCGCGGCCTCACCGGTGGACAAGGGCGTGGCCAAGGCCTTGACCGAGTCGATCCGTCCGTGGACGCCGCCGACTCCGACCACACCTCCGGCGGCGCAGCCCGCCGATCCCAATCAGCCGCCGCCACCGCCGGCCGATCCCAATCAGCCGCCTCCGCCTGCAGCCCCCGCGGCACCTGGTGCACCGGCGCCCGAAGCGGTTCCGCCGGCACAGCCCGCGCCCCCGGCGCCTCCTGCCGCGCCTCCGGCCCCGGGCGTGCCCGTCTAGCACTCCGTCCATGACGAGCGCCCTGTTTCCCGACGAATCCGACGGGAAACAGGGCGCAGGTCTTGCGACTATCGAGGCGGGACGGGCTCGCGGCAGTGTTACGTACCACCTGGTCAAGCCGATCTAGCTTTTTGTTTTCCCCGCGATGAACTTGTAGACGACCAGCAAAATCACCGCGCCGGCCAGGGCACCGAGGAATGCGTGATTGATCGGCGGCGTGATCGTGAACTTGTGCGGCGCGAAGACCAGGCTGCCCAACGTCCCGCCGACGTAGCCGCCGACGATGCCCAGCAACGCCGTCACAATCCAGCCGAAGTTTTCCTTGCCGGGCACGATCAACCGGGCGATCCAGCCGACGATTAGGCCAAGAATGATCATCCAAATGATGTTCAACACCATGTCTAGCTCCTTCGAGTATGTGTCCTTCAGGAAACGAGCGTCGACCCTGTACCGATGCTAGTGGAACAGCGGTTCGGGCGGGCTAAAGTACCGCAGGACCGCCAGCGACGTGCCGCCTCACGCGCCATAAGTTCCGGCAGTGAGGACGCCGTGACAGCCGGATAACCTCGACGGAAGAATTCGGGAATCTCCCTGGCTCACCATGATGGGGTGTCCGAACTCAGTGCACCTCCGAGCACACGCCGCGCCGCGTGCTCGTATTGCGGTGTGGGCTGCGGTGTCGTAGTGCGTGCCGACGCACCGTCGGCAGGTCCGGTCACTATTTCCACCGTCGAAGGCGATGTGCTCCATCCCAGTAACTACGGCCGCCTGTGCACCAAGGGCGCCACCCATGCGCAGCTGATGGCCGCCGACGGCCGCATGACCACGGCACATGTCCGCCCCACTCGCGACCAGGAACCCGTCCCCGCATCGCTGGCGACAACGACCGCCGAGACCGGGCGACGGCTCCGCCACATCCTCGACAACGACGGACCCGATGCGATCGCGCTGTACGTGTCCGGCCAGATGAGCCTGGAAGCGCAATATCTGGCCAACAAGCTCGCCAAGGGATACATCCGCACCACGCATATCGAATCGAACTCTCGGCTCTGCATGGCCAGTGCCGGCACTGGGTACGCGCAATCGTTGGGGGCCGACGGACCGCCGGGGTCATACTCGGACATCGAGCAGAGCGACCTGTTCCTCGTCATCGGCGCGAACATGGCGGACTGTCATCCGATCCTGTTCTTGCGCATGGCCGATCGCCTCGGCAGCGGAGCACGGCTGATCGTGGTGGATCCACGGCGCACCGCCACCGCCGACCGCGCAGATCTGTTCCTGCAGATCACGCCGGGCACCGACCTGGCCCTGCTTAACGGGCTGCTACATCTGCTTGTCGAGAATGGCGATATCGACTCCGAATTCATCGCCGAGCACACGGAGGGTTGGGCGGGAATGCCCGAGTTCCTCGCCACCTACACACCGCCGATGGTCGCGGCCATCACGGGGCTCACCGAGGCCGATATCCGCACTGCCGCAAGGTGGATCGGCGAGGCCCGCGAGTGGATGACGCTCTGGACCATGGGCCTCAACCAGAGCACCCATGGCACCTGGAACACCAACGCAATCTGCAACCTACATCTGGCCACCGGAGCCATTTGCCGTCCCGGCAGCGGACCGTTTTCGTTGACGGGCCAGCCGAACGCGATGGGCGGCAGGGAGATGGGCTACATGGGCCCGGGATTGCCGGGCCAACGATCCGTCAAGTCTGCCGCCGATCGTGAATTCGTCGAGAAGCAATGGCATTTGGCTCCCGGCTCCGTTCGTGCGGAGTTCGGCACCGGCACGGTCGACATGTTCGCCCAGATGGCCGCGGGGAGCATCAAGGCCTGCTGGATCATCTGTACCAATCCCGTGGCCTCGGTGGCAAATCGGCAGAACGTGATCGACGGCCTGCGACGCGCCGAGCTGGTGATCGCCCAGGACGCGTTTCTTTCTACGGCCACCAACGAGTACGCCGACGTCCTGCTGCCCGCCGCGTTGTGGGCCGAATCCGATGGTGTTTCCATCAATTCGGAGCGCACCGCCACCTTGACCAATCAGGCCGCCGAGCCGCCTGGCGACGCCCAGCCTGATTGGCGACTGATCTGCGATATCGCCACCGCGATGGGGTTCGGAAACGCCTTCGATTACGCCTCGAGCGAGGAGATCTTCGAGGAGATCCGCGCATTCTGGAATCCACGCACCGGGTATGACATGCGTGGCGTGAGCTACGCCCGGCTACGACAGGGCCCGGTGCAATGGCCGTGTCCACCCGAGAGTGCTGGGGACCGGAACCCGATTCGCTATGTGAACGACGGGATCAGCCAGGACCTTCACGTCGCCGAGGACGGCACCGTGCCGCGGCTGGCCTTCCCGACCCCGTCCCGCCGGGCAGCGTTTCACGCCCGGGCGCACCGTGATCCCGCGGAACTCCCCGGCGAGGGATACCCCATGGTGCTCAACACCGGCCGCTTGCAACACCATTGGCATACCCTTACCAAGACGGGTCGTATCAAGACCCTAGACCGGCTGCACCCGTCGCCCTTCGTGGAGATCCACCCACACGATGCTGCGACGCTCGGGATCGCCGAGGGCCACATCATCGAAGTCGCATCGCGAAGAGGCGTCGCAGAGCTGCCCGCGGCCATCAGCGACAGAGTCAAACGCGGGAGCTGTTTTGCCCCGTTCCACTGGAACGACGCGCAGGGCCCGGGTCTGACGATCAACGCGGTGACCAACGACGCCGTCGATCCGGATTCACTGCAACCTGAATTCAAGGTCAGCGCGGTCGCGCTGCGCCCCACCGGGCGATCGGTTGCCGACAACGCACCCGAAAAGCAGACAGAAGCGCTGGGGGACATCGCAATCCTGTGGACGTCGCAGACCGGCAACGCCGAGACCGCAGCCACCTCGGTGCACCGGCTGCTGGAATCGGCGGGAATCTCCGCGACGCTGACCGCGATGGACGAGTGCGACCCGGCCGATCTCGGCGGCGTCGATACGGCGGTGCTCATCGCCAGCAGCTTCGGCGAGGGCGGGCCGCCCGACAACGGCGCACGATTCTGGTCGGCCTTGTCCGGCGACACCAAGCCCTTGAACCACATGCGTTATGCGGTACTGGGGTTCGGCGACCGCGCATATGCGGACTTCTGTGGTCACGCCAAGGCCCTCGACTCGCGGCTACGCGAGCTGGGAGCCACTCCGGTGCTCGGACGGGTGGATGGAGAAGCCACCGACCGAACGCTCGTGGCGTCCTGGACCGCGGACCTACTGGAAGCGATCGGCGACGGTACCGCCAGGAGCGCCGAGGCAGCCCGGCGATTGCGCAGCGACGGGCTGCCGGTAGCCGCGCCGGAGCGCTTCACTCGTGACGCACCCATCCTGGCGGCGTTGTCGCACAACGAGATTCTCTCCGCACCCGGCTCCGGCAAGGAGGTTCGGCGCATCGAGTTCGACCTCACCGGTCATGATGTCGAATACTCGGTGGGCGACGCGCTCGGGATCTATCCGACGAACCGCGAGGAAGATGTCCAACGCTGGCTCGCAGCAACCGGTTTCGATGCGGAACTGCCGATCACCATCGACGGCGGTGAACTTCCGCTGGCCACCGCTCTCGCCAGTCACTACGACATCTGCCGCGTCACCGATGATCTGCTGCGCTTCGTCGCCGAGCGGCGCCGCGACAAGCCCGCGATCAAGTTGTTGCGGGGCCCAGACAGCGAAGCGCGCAGGCGATGGCTGCAGGGGCGCAACGCACTGGACGTGATTCGCGAATTCCCGATCCGTGCCGATATCGACGAATGGCGGCAGGTTCTGATCAGACTCACGCCACGTCAGTACTCGATCTCGTCGAGCCCGCTGGTCAGCCCGCAAGCCATAGGGCTAACGGTGTCCATCGTTCGCTACCGGGGGCCGGACGGCTCAGCCCGTGGTGGCGTGGGATCGACATTCCTGGCCGATCGTGCTCAGCGACTTCCCGTCCCGATCTTTCTGCAGCGTTCACCGCATTTCCGCCCGCCCAGCACCTCGGATACACCGATGATCATGATCGGCCCGGGGACAGGTATTGCTCCCTTCCGCGGGTTCTTGCAAGAACGCCGCGCGCTCGGGCACACCGGACCCAACTGGTTGTTCTTCGGCGATCAGCACCGCACGCAGCACTTCTACTACCGTGATGAGCTCGACGGGTTCCTGCGCGACGGTTCGTTGCGCAGGCTCGATCTCGCGTTCTCACGCGACCAGGCCAAACGTATCTACGTGCAACATCGCATGATGGAGCAGGGTGCGCAGATGTGGCGGTGGCTCCGCGAAGGCGCACACCTGTACGTGTGCGGCGACGCCAGCCGCATGGCCAAGGATGTGGACGGCGCACTACTCACCATCGCTCAAAAGCACGGACGGTTATCGGGGGAGGAGGCACTCGAATTCCGCAAGGAGCTCGTCGCCGAGAAACGGTACGTCCGCGACGTGTACTGAGACACCTCGCGCTATATTCATCACGCGCGATGGATCTCGCCAGGGCTTGTCCCGAACCGCCGCTGACGGCTGATAGTTCCTGTGTTGATGTGTCGTAACACGATGGGACCGAATGTGACCGGTGGACACTCCCCGAAATTTCCGCATCTACGACTTCACCTGCGCCCCTACGCCCTGCTCTCGGTGTTCCTCGGCGGGGCATGCGGGACCGCGCTGCGCTTTTGGTTCGAGCAGATGTGGCCGGCCTCGGGCGCCTCCTGGCCGTGGGGAACATTTTGGGCCAATCTGTCCGGAGCCTTCATCCTCGGTGCGGCCCTGGAGACACTCACCCTGCTCGGACCCGATGGCGGCTGGCGTCGGCGCATCCGGCTGTTTCTCGGAACGGGTTTTTGTGGCGCCTTCACGACGTACAGCGCACTCGCACTGGAAATCGACACCCTCACGCGCAACGGATTCCTGCTCACCGGCGTGGTGTATGCGTTGGTCAGCGTCGCGGCGGGCTTGGCCGCCGCGTTGGGCGGGCTAGCCGTCGCGGCCAGAGTTCTCGCGCGCTATTCGGGCGGTCCCCAATGATGGTCATGGCGGTCGTCCTGGCCGGGGCGCTGGGCGCAGTACTGCGATTCGTGGTGGATTCGGCCGTCAAGTGCTGGTGGACCCATCGGTTTCCCTGGACGACGCTGCTGATCAACCTCAGCGGATCAGCCCTCATCGGCCTGTTGGCCGGGCTGGTGGTGTTCCACCACGCGTCCCCGCAACTGCTCACCCTGCTGGGCACCGGATTCTGCGGCGGCTACACAACCTTCAGCACCGCCAGTGTCGAATCGGTGCGGTTGATCGAGCAGCGACGGTGGGCACTGGCGCTGTACAACACATTTGGAACATTGCTCGGCTCTGTCGGTGCATGCGCGGTGGGGCTGGCGCTGGGATGGGCGTTGGCGTGAGGATGGAGCTATGAGCGAGTCACCCGCCATCCAGTTAGTAGTCGGGTGGGACCACTATCCGCCAAGCACCGCAGCACTACGCTTCGCAATCGATCTGGCACGGCGGCTGGCCGCGCACGTGCACGTTGTGCACATTCAGGACTTGGACGACGAGCCGTTGGACCCCGACGGCGATAACTGGGAATCACCATCGCGCACGGCTGTTGCCGCGGCAACAGACGAACTCGCGGCCGGCGACGTGTCGTGGGAATACCACCGGGCACATGGTCCCGCAGCCGTTCAGCTTCTCGCGGTGGCACAACAGCATGACGCGTTGATGATCGTGCTGGGGAGTCCACGGGGAGGACCCGCGTCGGCACTCGACACCCTCCTCGGGCAATCGGTGTCGCATCGCCTCATCGGCGCGGGGCGGGTTCCACTCGTCCTGGTTCCCGCCAGCTGACCATTCGCGCATAGCGAATGTTTCTGCGGTATCCTATCCCGGTGCGCAGCAAATGCCGGACTCGGTCGTTGGTCGACCACGGCCCCGTCACGATCGCGGGGATCACCGTGGCGCTGCGGCCGCCCCGGCTGGCGGACGGCCCGTCCTGGCGAGAAACCGCACTGACATTCACCGAGAGACTTTCACCGGCGTTCCATCGCGACGACATGGACTGGGAAAGCGCGCATTCTCCGGTCATGTGGGTAGACACCTGGCGGTCGGCCCTCGCGGATACGCGCGCGGGCGGCGTCTCGTATATGCTGGTAGGTATCGAAGACGGCACCGAGAAGGTCCTCGGCCATTTCGCGATGACCGGGCATGATCCGCGCACCGGGGGCGCGGAGGTCTCCTCGTGGGCTGTCGATGTCCCGGCCGCGGTGAGTACGTGGGCCCAGTTGACCACGGTACTCTCGGCATTCGAGGCAAACCCCGACCTCCCACACGCCCTGGCGCCGGTCGCCGTGTCGAATATCCGCGCAAACCGATTCTCCGACTCCATGGGATGGGCCCAGCTACAAACACGTCGCACATTGCGCCCCTACGACGGGCAGTTGTCGGACCATCACATCTGGCTGCTCTCCAACACCGCCGACTATCGGGATTGGATCAGGCGTCGGCTGACGGAGATCCCCTTCAAGAAGGTGGATCTCGCGCCGCCCACATCCAGCACGCCAACGGCCGAATACCTCACCGCATGGGCGCGATTTGCCGTTATCCGCGCCCGCCAGCTGGTGCGTCGCAGATGGCGCGCTCCGGCATCCCTTCGCACATTCGAAATATCCTCCACCAGCGGGGAAGTGATACGCATCACACCGGCGGATCATGGCCGGTACCGCGTCTTGGTCGGCGGGCGCCCAGAGGGTTCGGTCGATGTTCATTCCGATGTCGGAACCTCGACAACGGAGCTTGTGCCCCGGCTGAGCGCTTCGATATCGGACGATGCCCGCATCTCGGTGGTGTCCATCCTCGCGAGCCACCTGGCAGATCGGCCGGACGGGTCGCGACGGACGGTCGTCGCGACCCGCGATGTCGACTCGGCGCTCGCCGACCGACTTGCCGCACACGGCTTCCTCGACGAGGGGGAGGCGCCACCAAGCCTCGGAGAGCCCGGCGTGAAACGCCGGATGTGGACGCTGGTGACCACCGCGCAGCCGAAATAGACAGCCTGTACACCGCAATCGCCTTCTCGCAGTAGGGGATTAATCGCCAATGCGTCCTTGGCATGGTGCGCTATCCTGCCGTGATGCATGCGAGCCATCGACCGGTCGCCCCGAGCTGCCTGGGTCCGGTGGAGATCGACGGAATGACCGTCATGTTGCGCACGCCGCGGCTCTCCGACGGGCCGTCCTGGCGAGAAACCAATCTGCGGTACGCAAAGCGGCTGGCGCCGGCCTTCGGCCGCACAGACATGTCCTGGGCCGCGGCGCATTCGCCGTACATGTGGATTGACACCTGGAAGCAAACCCTGGCCGACGTGGCACGCGGTGGGGCCTCATATCTGCTCGTACACCTCGATGCGGGTCGTGAACGCGTCCTGGGACACCTGAGTATGGCGGGGCGACACCCGCGCACGGGCGGCACCGAGGTATCGACATGGACCGCCGGGGTTCCTCACACGGTGACCAGGTGGGCACAAACATCCCTGATCATCGCCGGATTCGAGGCCAACCCCGACGTTCCGCACGCGGTGGCGCCGCTTGCGGTGCAGAACGTCGCGGTGCAGAAACTGGCCGAGTCGGTCGGCTGGTCACAGCTGCAAACATGCCGTCGGCTCCGCGAATACGACGGCCGACCAACCGATCACCAGATTTGGTTCCAGAGCAACTCGACCGAGAATCTTGCTACGCTGCGCCGCGCGCGAGATGCCCTCTCGGACAACATGCCTTTGTGGAAGGTCGGACGCAGGACGGCGGTTTCGTGGGGTGACCTGGTGGCGCGTGGGCACTACGAACTCCGCAGTCGCTGTCGGCGTACCGTGGCCGCTGCCCCGGGCCGCCAGATCGAGGTGGTGGTGGCAGGCCGGGCAGCCGGTACCGTCGAGATAGCCGTCGACCCGGGTAGCTCCACGACCGAGCTCATCGGCAGACCACATCCCGATGCGCCCGAGGACGCACTCACCCCGACCATCGCCGACCTGGCCGGAGGCATGGCCCTCGGTCCCGCGGCCACGAGACGGATCGCCGTTGCGCCCCGAGTCGATGACCAACACCTGATCGGCGCCCTCGCCGCGCACGGTTTCCAGAGCGAGGGGCCTGCGCTGCCGACTCTGGGCGAGTCCTTCGGCGGGCGCGAACTATGGGCGTACGTGGCAGGAATCTAGTTCTGTCGGCCACGCGCACAGGCCTCGGCCAACAACGGCCTAACGACGTCGGCAAAGGTGTCCTCACCCGGGTTGAGCACGCATATCCATGTGGCATCGCCACACTCCGGATGAGGCAGGATCCGATCGAACTCGGTGTAGTCGACCTCTACCGAATCATCGCGGTCTCCCGCGATGTTCGCAAAAGTGTCACCGCCGACCCCGATGTTGAGTCGATACACCGCCGGGCGCCCCAAATCTGAGTACGTGTCGAATGCCTCGTTGGACATCAGGGTGATCACCGGCACCTGACTTTCGTCGCCGCGGAAAAAGAACCAATTGCCCTGCACAACCTCGTGCTGTAGATCCGGAAACGTCGTGATGATGTATTCGATGACGGCGCCTTCGTCGATGCCCACGGTCATGCCATCGAACGTACCGGCCTAGGCTGCTGACATGTTGCGCGCGGGAATCGTGGTCACGGGCACCGAAGTCCTCACCGGGCGGGTCGCCGACGCGAACGGGCCATGGCTTTCCGAGCATCTCCGAGAAGTGGGGGTTGACGTTGCCCATATCTGTGTCTGCGGGGACCGCAAAGAGGATCTGATAGCGCAACTGGAATTTCTCGCCGATCAAGGGGTCGATCTCATCGTCACTTCCGGCGGACTCGGGCCCACCGCAGACGACATGACGCTGCCCACCGTGGCCGAATTCGCCGGTACTACACTCGTTTTCGATGCCGCCCTAGAAGCTGCCATCATGGATCGGCTGCGACCGATGGCGAAGCGCCGCGAGAACGTCGACTGGGAGGCGTTACGTGTCGGCATTGCCAAACAAGCACTCGTGCCGGCGCAGGGGCAGGCGCTGGATCCGGTGGGCACCGCACCCGGGGCAATCATGTGCAGGGACAAGGTGGTCATCGTCGTGCTGCCGGGGCCCCCGCATGAGCTTCAACGCATGTGGTCCTCGGCCGTCGATGCCGCGCCCTTCCGGGCGTTGGTGGGAGAAGACGTCGCGGCTATCGAACAGACCACGCTGCGCCTGTACGGCATCACCGAGCCGGACATCGCCGAGACCCTCCGGCTCGCCGAATCGGAGCTGGGAAGCCTTGGTGCACTGGAGATCACCACCTGCCTGCGGCGTAGCGAGGTGGAGGTAGTCACACGATTCGAGCCCACGGCCGGCCCCATCTGGGATCGCCTCCACGAGTTCATCCACACCCGGCATGGTTCGGCACTGTTCTCTTCCGACGGTTCGACCGTCGACGAGCTAGTGGCCCGGTTGCTGAGCGCGAGGCGTCTGGCGGTTGCCGAGTCGTGCACCGCGGGGCTGTTGGGGGCCCGGATCGCCGACGTTCCGGGTTCCTCTGCGTACTTTCTGGGCGGTGTGATCAGCTACGCCAATGACGCCAAGGTGGGTCAGCTACATGTGGATCCACAGCTGCTCGCCAGTCATGGGGCGGTGTCGCCGCAGGTCGCCGAGGCCATGACGGACGGTGTGTTGAAGGCTTTGGGTGCCGATATCGCGGTGTCCACCACCGGCGTGGCCGGGCCGGGCGGAGGTACACCGGACAAGCCGGTGGGAACGGTGTGTTTCTGCGCGAAGACTGCGGCGGGGGAGAAGGCCGATCTCCGGGTTGTCATCCCGGGCAATCGCAACCAGATTCGCGAGCGAGCGACCACCGTCGCCCTACATCTGCTACGCAGGCTGTTACAGCGGTAGCTGCTACTCGATGAAGGGTGCGGCCCTGACCAGCAGCGGGAATGCCGCATAGCGAGTCAGCCACGCCGCCCGCCCCTTGGGCACCGCTGCGCCTTCATTTGCCCATGCCTTGAGCATGTGTCGCTTGAATTCCAATCGGGGGTGCCGTCGCAGTAGCTCCTCTACCCACGCGGCGTCGAGGTCTGACAGCCGTAGCCCGAATACGTCGGTGCCCGCCCCCGCCGATACGAATCCACCTGGATCTGAAAGGTTTTCGCTGGCACCCAGCGTGATGTGCGCCGCGATCGCCGCGCCGACAGCCTCCGCGCGATCTTCAGGAGCCCCATGAGCCCTGACGAACTGCGCGGCGCGCTCACCACCGACCACCGCGAAACACCGCCCCGGTGTCGGGTGCTCCAGCTGCAGATCATGCAGCAGGCTGGAGACGTATACGAGCTCGTCGTCGACTTGCACACCGTCCAGCCGTGCCAATGCCTTCCCGAAGAAATATGTGCGGTACGAGTGTTCAAGCACGTGCGCGGTGACACAATCCCGCGCCTCCTGCTCGGCTGCGAGCGCGATCGCGGAATCGGGCACCGCGATCGACTCGAACTCGACTCGCCCCTGCCCACGACGGCCCACCCGGGTTTTGACCGCATCGCCGACCATCGCGGGCAGTGCGCGAAACAAACGGCCCAACAGAGCACGCCGTTGGGCGCCGGAGACCTCTCCACCGGTTCTCGTCGCCCAGTGCCAGTCCAATTCGATCGTCGTCATCCTGTGAGTCAAGACCGCTGCGCCGGCGGCGGCCAGTGGCATGAATGCCACAGATGCTCGGATTCATGCCATAGTGAGCTATGGGCACCAAGACGGTGGCGGCACTCGCTCTCGACGGCGTCATCACCTACGACTTGGCGTGTGCCGTGCAGATGTTCCGCAGAGGGCCGGGGCGCTCGGGCCAGCCGGACGGATTCGATCTGGTGACCTGCGGCCATCGGCCCGGAAGTATTTGGACGCCAGATGGTTTCAATCTCCAAGTGGAACACGGCATCGATGCGCTTGAGACCGCCGACATCGTCGTCGTTCCCGCACGCGCCCCCCACGACTACCCGCCACCGGAGGAGGTGTTGGGTGCACTGACGAGCGCCCATCAACGCGGGGCGGTGTTGTTCAGCATCTGCCTGGGCGCATTCGTCCTCGCAGCCGCGGGCCTGCTGGACGGGAGGCCCGCCACCACGCATTGGGAGTACTGCGATGACATGCGCAGGCTCTATCCGCTGGTCGACTTGCGGCCCGATGCGCTGTATGTGGACGACGGCGACATCCTCACCTCGGCGGGACTGTCGGCCGGCATGGACCTGTGCCTGCACGTGGTGCGACGCGAGTTGGGGGCCGCGGCGGCATCGGATATGGCCCGCTGGAACGTGATGGCGCCGCACCGTGACGGCGGCCAGGCTCAGTTCATTCCGCCGAGCAAGACATCTCACGATTCCACTGGTATCGGCCCCACACTGAGCTGGGCGGCCGAGCGTCTCGCCAATGTCGACGATGTGTCCACACTGGCCCGCCACGCACATCTGAGCCTTCGGACGTTCAACCGCCGCTTCGGTGAGGAGGTGGGCACGACGCCCAAGCGCTGGCTCGACGTGCAGCGCGCCACCCGCGCTCGCGAGTTGCTGGAGAACACCGACATGACCATGGAATCAATTGCCGCACAATGCGGATTCGGCAGCGTGACGGCCATGCGGACGCATCTACGAAAGGTCACCGCGACGACGCCGAGTGCCTACCGCCGAGCATTCCGGCGGTAGGCACTTCACGGTCAGCGCGCGACGTGTGGCATGAGGGCGTTCGGCGGAATGGCCCCGAACCGACCTTCCTGATAGTCCTCGACGGCCTGGATGAACTCCGCCTTGGTGTTCATCACGAACGGTCCATAGGCCACGACCCGTTCCCGGATGGGTAGGCCACCAGTAACAGCACCTCCAGCGCGGGGCGGTTGCTGTCCTCTTCCGTGTCGGCACCCACCGTGATCCGGTCGCCGGGGCCCAGCAGGGCAAGTTGCCCCTGCTGGATCGGATGCCCCAACGCGCCGACGGCGCCACGTCCGGAAAGCACGTACACCAGCGCGTTGAAGTCCCGATTCCAGAGAACGTACCTAGCGATTCTGACCGGCGTGATCTGCCTGGCCATCGGCCTTTATCACGTCGTCGGCGGTGCGCAGACGGTCTTCGGCGGGGGAGATTACCGCGAGCACCGACAGTCAGGAGCGATTCTTCGCCGGACTGTTCGCCGTCTACGGCCTGGCGTGGATTTGGGCCGCCCGGCAGTCGCCCATCCCAGGTACTGCCATCCGATTCCTGGCAGCGGGCCTGCCGGTGGGCGGGCTCGGCCGAGTGGCCTCGCTGATCGACAGGGGCAGCCGCACCCCTTCTGGATTGTCATGCTTGCGGTCGAAATCGTTGTTCCGGCAGTGCTTTTCGCCATGGCCAGGGCTGACGAGAGGGCTCACTGACACCACAAAACCAATATGCGAGTTCAGATTTCGCAACCGCTAGAGTGCGTAGTACCGAGACCAACCGCGCATTCAAGGAGGAATTTATGCGGTTCACCTTCGCCGAGGCGATGACCGACACGTCGTATTACATCCCGCTCGCCAAGGCCGCCGAATCAGCGGGGTACAACGCCATGGTCATCGGTGACAGCCTGGCCTACCCGTACGAATCGGATTCGAAGTATCCGTACACACCCGATGGCAGTCGCGAATTCCTGGACGGCAAGCCCTTCATCGAGGCCCTCACGCTTGCCGCCGCCCTGGGCGCGGTGACGACCACACTGCGTTTCGACGTGTTCGTGCTCAAGCTGCCCATCCGCCCACCCGCGCTGGTGGCCAAGCAGGCGTCGTCCATCGCCGCCCTGACGGGCAACCGACTCGGCCTCGGCGTGGGCACCAGCCCGTGGCCCGAAGACTACGAGCTCATGAACGTACCGTTCGCCAAGCGCGGGAAGCGCATGGACGAGTGCATCGAGATCATCCAGGGGCTCACCACCGGTGAGTACTTCGAGTTCCACGGCGAGTTCTACGACATCCCCAAGACCAAGATGACCCCCGCACCCACCCGGCCGATTCCGATCCTCATCGGCGGGCATGCCGACGCCGCCCTGCGCCGCGCCGCGCGATGCGATGGCTGGATGCACGGTGGCGGCACCGAGGATCTGGACGAACTGCTGGCCAAGCTGAACAAGTTCCGCAAGGAAGAAGGAACGGCCGACCAACCGTTCGAGATCCAC
Organism: Mycobacteroides chelonae; assembly: GCA_014204435.1. GTDB lineage: Bacteria > Actinomycetota > Actinomycetes > Mycobacteriales > Mycobacteriaceae > Mycobacterium > Mycobacterium chelonae_A. The sequence goes on along the minus strand of JACHLF010000009.1, from coordinate 35,041 downwards.
GTGATCGCCATCGATGGCTTCACCGTCGATGGCGTAAAGCGCCTGGAAGACAAGGGCGTAACGGATGTCATCGTGGGCTTCCGCATTCCCTACATCATGGGGACGGACACCGAGTCGCTGGACACGAAGATCAAGAACCTGGAGAGCTTCGCCGAGCGCGTCATCTCCAAGGTCAACCCCTAGGCACCCCTCTCCATCGCGAGCAGAGGCAAATATCCCCAACACGCCACTTGTTCGGGGGCTTTTACGTCTGCTCGCCGGATGACCGTTGACAGGTACCTCCGAATCTGGGCAGGTCTCGCGTACTGCGGCTGGGCCTGATGATCGGCGGTTCGATTGCGCTGATTCCCTGGATCACCTACCTTGCCTTGACCCTGCCGGAAAACTATGTGGCACAGCGGTGGACGGCCACCTGGGTCGGATTCGACATTCTGTTGGCGGCATTCATTGGTGGCCACCGCGGTACGGGGCCTGCCGCGCCGTCAACTGCTCGTGCTGACCGCCTTCAGCACTGGGGTGTTGTTGATCTGCGATGCGTGGTTCGACGTCATGACGGCCGGACCGTCGGAGCTGCGATGAGCGATCCTGGCCCCGGTGCTCGCCGAACTGCTGCTTGCGGTGGTGATGATCCGTGGCACGTTACTCATCACGCGACTCACCATGACGCGGCTGCGCGTCATCGACCCGGGGACCGCACTATGGCGGGGGCCGTTGCTGCCCTAGCTCCCTACCAGCAGTGCGCGAACCCGTCGCAGTACAGCGGGAACCGGTCCACGGGCACGTCGAGCGGTTTCACGAACTGCAGGCTGAAGGGCTTCTTCGTCATGCCCGGCTGGCCCCCGCACACCGCGCTGTGCATGGTGGTGTGCACGCCGGTGAGGGTCTCGTCATTGAAGACGTACTTCTCCTGGCTGGGCGCAAAAGTGCCATCCGGGCAGGTCATGCCCTGCGGGCGGGCGTGGATAAAGGTCCATTGGTCATCGACAAGCTTGGCCGGCGTGGAGTAGTTCTGGAGCCGGTCACTGTGTTTGAGGATGTCGGGTGTGGCGCTGGTGACGGCCAGGGTGCATCCGTCGGCTTGGATGATGGGGTCGGTGTAGTCGGACTGGATACGGGTACCCGAGGCCTGCACGCAGACCGCGGACATCGTCCAGGTGATCTCTCCAGCCCCTTCCTCGATCATGCGGTAGGTCCCGTCCGGCGGGGGCGCGACCGCCGCCGCCGGACGGGCGAATCCGACCCCGATCGCGGTGGCGAAGACGGGAACCATCAGCAGGGAGGTTGTGCGCACGCGATCAAGTATCGCAATGCGGTACGCCGTGTACGACGCAACCTCAGTCATTAGACGTGGCGTCCAATACGGCCACCACGAGGTCGGCCACGGCCGTCATGCCGGCCTCGTTGGGGTGAAGCGGTGCCGCACGCCACGGCCACGGAATTGCGGGCCGGGCCGTCCACGGTTGCGCCGACCAGGCGTGATGGCCTGCGCTGGCCGCCGATGCCCGGATGATTTCGCAGCCGGTGGCATGGGCCGCGTCTTCGGTGGCCGCCGCAAGCTCTGCGGCAATGTGGCGCCCGGTAGCGGCCTCGTCCGAGGTGTACGGCGGCGCGGGTTCACCCTCGGGTGGCAACAACGCGAGGTAGTCGACGAATATGACCCGGGCTCGCGGTGCCCGGTTCCGCGCCTGGTGACCCACCGCACGCAGCGATTCCCCGACAACCGCCAGCGCCGCGTCCCGCTTCCCGGCGTCGAGCAGGTCGCTCAGCTCGCTGCGTATGACGGGCAGCCTGCGCAGCACCCTCGGCAGACCGGCTGCCAGCAGAAACGGCACGTAGCCGACGTCATTGCCACCGATGGTGACCGTCACTAGGTCTTCGGTGCCGTCAAGCGCCGATCTGCGGTGGCGCGCTGTTCTGCGAGTCGGACAGGATATGCGCGGTGGTCGCCCCCGAGTGGGTGACGTCGGCTAGCTGGTAGCCTCTGCGTTCGGCGATTTGGTGCGGATAGTTGCGCACTGAACGCCCGGCCAGTCGGGGCGATCCTTGCACACGCGGCATGGTGCCCGGTCCGGCCGCCATCGAACTTCCCAATGCCACATAGCGTCCCGCCATGCCCCAAGCCTATCGACGGGCCATTCCGGCAAGCCGGCGCAGCGACGAGCTCACCCCACGGGGTCTCGGATTCTCGAACCGCAAGATCGGCCAACCCTGCTCCGATGCCATGGTCGCGAGACGACCACGCGGGTTGACCGGGCAGGGTTCGCCGACCAGGGACATCAGGTCGATGTCCTCTTCGCCGTCCGCATAGAAGTAACTGCGTTGCAAATCAACACCATTGGACTCACAGAACAGCTTGACCGCTGTCGCCTTGTTGCGCCCCCACACAATGGGTTTACGGATATCACCAGTGAGAAGTCCCTGGTTGTCGAGATCGAAGTGGTTGCACAGCACATGAGTGATACCGAGGTCACGCGCCACCGGTTCGGCGTGAATCGTCAGCGCCGACGAACTCAACACCACGGTGTGCCCCTGTTCCTGATGTGCTCGCACACGCCGGCGCATCTGTGGATAGATCATCGAGGCATTGTGCTGATGGAAGATTCGTTCCCCCACGGCCTCCAGTTCGGCCAACGAGTCGCCGCGCAGGTAGCCGGCAGCCCGAACCACCAGACGCTCGAATTCCATGCGGCCCAATTTGTACCGAAAGGTGGCATCCAGAACTCCGAGAACCTCGCCGACGCTGGCCTGGCCGCAGCGCATCCGATCGCGAGCATGTGCAGTCGGAGTGAATCCGGCTACCAGGGTGCCATCTAGGTCGAAGAAGGCTCCAACCTGCGGCCCGCTGGGGCTGAGCGCTACTTCGGCCACCGGATCGGGTGCCGGGCTGGCCCTCATGTGGGTCAATCTACCGCTGCGCGGTATACGCCTCCGCGGGAGGCGACAAGATGGGCCATCGGACTGCGACGCAGCGACCGCGCGGTGCGCGAGCACGGCATCGAGACCGGCATCATCCAGCGGCTGCCGCACGGCGAGTACATCGAGCTGCACCAGCCGCCGGCCGGTGTCGACGAGCACGGCCACGCCATCCCCCTGGAATACCAGGGCGCGGCAGTGCCTCAACGCATGAACAAGCTCGGATCGGCCGGCGCACCCGGCACCGGCTCGTTCCTGTTCGCCGACCCCGCCGACGAGCAAGCCGCACTAGGGGAAGCCGAACACGAGGCCGCGCGCACAGAACTAGCCGCTTACAGGGGCGATCGCGAGAGGTCGCTCTTCGGCGCCCTCGGTATGCAGTACCGTCGAGTCATGTCGCAGTGTTTGCGTGTCATGGTTGCCGCGCTTCTCGCGGTGGCTCTTTTCGGTTGTGCCGAGCCTTCTCCGGCGCGCGCCACCATCACCGGATGCGACCTGTCCGCACTGCCCTCGGATGCCTCCGGAACGGTGGACCTGATCCGCGAGGGTGGGCCGTTCCCGTACCCGCGTAACGACGGCGTCGTATTCCAGAACCGCGAGAGAATCCTGCCGTCGGAGCCCCGCGGGTACTACCACGAGTACACGGTCCGCACGCCGGGCAGCAAGACGCGTGGCACGCGGCGCATCATCACCGGCGGTACCCCGCTGACCGACCCACCGCACGTCTACTACACGGGCGACCATTACCAGTCATTCTGTGAGGTTGAAGGCGCATGAAGACCTACGTCGTCAACGGCTCCGGTGTCCGGACACGGGCAGATTTCTTCACAGAGATCGGGTGCGCGGTGAACGGGCCAGGCGGGTATTTCGGGAGCAATCTCGACGCCCTGGTCGATTGCCTGCGCGGCGGATTCGGCACCCCGGACGATGAGCCGTTCCGGTTCGTGCTGGAGGATGCCGCGCGTATCAAATCCGCGGTGGGGAAGAAGGACTGGCAGGTCATCGAGGAGATCTTCGAAGAAGCCGGCGTACCGCTGATGACACGGGCCTCGGCGAAGGACAAGTACTAGTCCCCGATAGCGCGATGGCCGGCTCCTACAGGAGCCGGCCATCTACGTGTGGTGAAGGTCAGCGAACGTCGAACCGGTCCGCGTCGGACACCTTGACCCACGCCGCGACGAAGTCCTTGACGAACTTCTCCTTGGCGTCGTCCTGCGCGTAGACCTCGGCGAGGGCCCGCAATTCGGAATTCGCTCCGAATACCAGGTCCACCCTGGTCGCGGTCCACTTCGCGGCGCCGGTGGCGCGATCGGTGCCCACATATGTGCCGTCGTCGGCCGATGACGGCGTCCACTCCGTGCCCATATCGACCAGATTGACAAAGAAGTCATTGGTCAACGTCCCTGGCCGGTCGGTGAGCACCCCGAGTTCCGAACCCTGGTAGTTCGCACCCAGGACGCGCAGGCCACCGACGAGGACCGTCAGCTCCGGCGGCGAGAGCGCCAGCAGGTTCGCCTTGTCGATCAGCTTGTACTCGGCCGGAATCTGCGCGCCCTTCCCGAGGTAGTTCCGGAAGCCGTCGGCGGTCGGCTCCAGGTAGGAGAACGAGTCGACATCGGTTTGTTCTTGAGTGGCATCGCCGCGGCCGGGGGTGAACGGCACGCTGACAGCGAATCCCGCGTCCTTGGCCGCCTTCTCGACGGCTGCGGCTCCACCGAGCACGACCAGATCGGCGAACGAGACCTTCTTGCCACCGGCGTTGAACGACTCTCGGATGCCTTCCAACGTGCGGATCACCTGGGCGAGCTCATCGGGCTCGTTGGACTCCCAGCCTGCCTGCGGCTGCAAGCGAATGCGTCCGCCGTTGGCACCGCCGCGCTTGTCGCTGTTGCGGTAGGAAGCCGCAGCCTTCCACGCGGTCGAAACCAGTTGAGGCACCGTGAGCCCGGAAGCCAGGATCTGCTTCTTAAGCTCCGCGACGTCGTCGACTCCGATGTTGGTTTCCGATGCTGGGATGACGTCCTGCCACAGCAGGGTCTCCTTGGGCACCAGCGGACCGAGGTAGCGCGACAGCGGTCCTAGATCGCGGTGAATCAGCTTGTACCAAGCCTTTGCGTAGGCATCGGCAAGCTCTTCGGGGTGATCGAGCCAGCGCCTGGTGATCTCGGCGTAGATCGGATCGAACCGCATCGACAGGTCGGTGGTCAGCATGGACGGATGCGTCTTGCCCGTGCCCTGTGCCATCGGCACCGAGTTGGCCCAGCCGCCGTCCTTGGGCTTCCACTGATGTGCACCCGCGGGGCTCTTGGTCAGCTCCCACTCGTTGCCGTACAGAATCTCCAGGAAGCTGTTGTCCCACTTGGTCGGGGTGTGAGTCCAGGTCACCTCAAGACCACTACCGATCGCGTCGTTGCCCTTACCGGAGCCGAACGAGCTCTTCCAGCCGATGCCCATCTGCTCCAGCGGCGCGTCCTCAGGATCGGGTCCGACCAGCCCGGCATCGCCGGCACCATGCGTCTTGCCGAAGGTGTGGCCACCCACGATAAGCGCGGCTGTCTCCTCGTCGTTCATAGCCATCCGGCCGAACGTCTCGCGGATGTCGATGGCGGCCGCCAGAGGATCCGGATTGCCATTGGGGCCTTCGGGATTGACGTAGATCAGACCCATCTGTACCGCGGCAAGCGGGTTCTCCAGGTCACGGTCTGCGGTGTAGCGCTCGTCGCCCAGCCAGGTGTGCTCGGGGCCCCAGTAGACGTCCTGCTCGGGCTCCCAGCGGTCCTCGCGCCCGAAGGCGAATCCAAAGGTCTTGAATCCCATGGTGTCCATCGCGTGGTTGCCCGCGAAGACAATCAGGTCGGCCCAGGACAGTGCGTTGCCGTACTTCTTTTTGACGGGCCACAGCAGCCGGCGCGCACGATCCAGGAGCACGTTGTCGGGCCAACTGTTCAGCGGCGCGAACCGCTGCATGCCGGTGCCCGCACCGCCGCGGCCATCTCCGACTCGGTAAGTGCCCGCGGCATGCCATGCCATGCGAATGAACATCGGACCGTAATTGCCGAAGTCCGCGGGCCACCAGTCCTGCGAGTTGGTCAGCACCTTCGCGACATCGGCCTTGAGCTCGTCGACGTCGATCGTCTGCACGGCCTTGGCATAGTCGAAATCTTCACCCAGCGGATTAGCCGCGGGCGGATTCTTCTTGAGGATCTGCAGGTTCAGCTGTTTGGGCCACCATTCGCGGTTGGCGTTACCACCCTCGACGGGGTAGTTCAGGCGACCGCCCGCCACGGGGCAACCGTTCGACGGTTCGGTGTTCGCCTCAGCGATAGGCGGATATTCTTGAGACACAGCATTCCTTTCGGGAGGGGGTGATGTGGGCTGTGATCACGTGTGTGATCCCGAAACTCGTGGTGCCGCTTCCGGAGAAGCACAATCGGGGCAGAGGCCCCAGTAGATGACCTCGGCCTCCTCCAGGATGAAACCGTTGTGGTCGGACGGTGTGAGGCAGGGCACGGCGCCGACGGCGCAGTCGACATCCGCGATGACACCGCATGAGCGGCATACGACGTGGTGATGGTTGTCGCCAACCCGCGATTCATATCGTGCGACGGAGCCGCAAGGCTGAATCTTGCGCACCAGGCCCGCCGAGGTGAGAGCCGCCAACACGTCGTAAACGGCCTGTCGAGAAACCTCGGGCAGCCCCGTTCTGACGACCCCGAAGACGGTCTCGGTGTCGGCATGCGGGTTCGCTTCCACGGCTTCCAGCACGGCAACCCGGGGCCGGGTCACGCGCAGATCGGCTGTCCGCAGCAGCGCCGCGTACTCATCCGATGCGAAGGGCATGACGCCAGTATGCCCAATTATCTGGAATGAATCCAGGAAATCAAGAAAAGGGTTCGAAGCGGCCGAAAACCCGCCCCAACAGCATCAAGAGAACGACAAAGGTCATCAATAGTGTTGACACTGAGCGTTTTTACACTTACCGACGGGCGAGCCACCGCGCCGACATCGTCTCGATCACGCCGCCGAGCAGCCTGCGCAGCTGGACACGATCCTTTTCTGTCATGTTGGCGAGCACCTCTTCGTCGTCCTCGCGAAGAGTCGCGTCCGCCCGCTCGAAGAGCTTGCGCCCTTTGGCGGTCAACTCGGTGGTCAGCACCCTGGCGTCGGCCTGTCGGCGCGAACGGTGCACCAGGCCCGCCTCTTCCAGCGACCGCTGCACCAGACTCACCGCCTGAGGCGTGATCCGAAGCTCCGCGGCAATCTCAACGTTGGATATCCCCGGCTGCGCGGAGAGCACCGCCAGGCACTCCATCTGCGGAACCGTCACCCCGAAGTCGCGCACGATCACTGAGGCGCGTGACCACAGCAGTCGGTACATCTGAGATACCAGAATGCCCATCGGAGATTCCTCGTGCGTGCCCATACCGCGCTAACAGTAGCGGACTTCGCCGATGTTCCACCGCCCGAAGCAATTCGGACCAACCGCGTGTCGCCCCGGAATTTCTCGCCAATTCATCAGTGCATCAAGCACATTGATTAATGCCCTTGACGGATGTCAGGCATACGCCCACGCTCAGGAAGGATCGGCGCCCGGAGCCCGCACCACCATGGGAACGGCGGGGAAATAGGCCGCCATCACCGAACGAGACTTCCGCAAAGCAGCTGTGCCGTAACCCTTCTTTCGATAGTCGGGGTGAACCCAGATGCGGACGTTCACCTCACCGTCGACAAGCTCCCCAAAAACCATGCCCACCTTGCTCGCCCCTTCGACCGCGACAAACCAGGCCGCTTCTTCGTCGTCGATACGCGCGAGCGCCGCGCGCACCTCGTCTTCCAGACCGCCTGCGGGGGCGCCGGAACCATCGCCGGCCCGGCCCACCTCGTAGGTACGTGCGGCGAAGAGGTCGGCGTCGGAATCTCCGGAGAACGGCCGCAGCTCGAGACTGTCACCCGAGCTCGCCGGGCGCTCCAAGAGTGTGAAGGTGAGCTGACTGTTGAGGTCCTCGAGCTCGGCGGCGTTCTTCCGCCGCTCATCCTTGGTCAGCTGGTCGAACGACATGCTCATGACCGCCTCGCCGCCCACATGCGAAGTTCCCAGCAGGGCGGCGATCGCATCGATGGCACTTTTCCGGTCATCGGCTTCCACAATCAGATCAAGCACTTCGTGACGCCGTTCAAACGCACTCGTGAGTGCGTCGGCAATCTCGCGACGGGTGGCAAGACGGTCGTGATCGGTCATGGCGCCAGCCTACGACCGGTGAGCCGACCGCGCTCAAGAAACGTTGAGCGCAAGGGTTGACGTGTACCCGCACATGCGCGCTGTATCACCGTTCGGTCACGATACGACAACTCGTTGACCATGTCGCATAACCTCATTGGGATCTTCCAGCGCTCGGCGGTACAAAGGACCTTGGTGGTCATCGCCGGCCGGAAAGAACCACCCGGGAGTCAGTGTTCACGGCCGGAGAGAAGCGACAATCGAATGAAACGCACCTATTCCGTCATGCTCTGCCTGGCACTGCTGTTCACCACCCCGGGCCTGGCCTCTGCCGACGTCCCCAGGAATCCTGCCGGCGTCCAGAAGACGATCAACGCGGTGATCGCGCGTGGCCTGTCGCAACGCGGCGTGCCCTTCACCTACGGGGGAGGTAACACCGACGGCCCCACGATGAACACCGACACCACGCCGGCCGCACCCGAGGCGACGACAAGCCTGCTGGGATTGATCCCTACACCGGCCGCCGCCCCCAAGGTTCCCGGGTTCGACGCCTCCGGGCTCATGGTGTACTCCTACGCAGCCGCCGGCATCAAACTGCCCCGCAGGTCAGGTGATCAGTACAACGTTGGCAGGAAAGTTATACCGGCACAGGCACTTCCGGGAGATCTGATCTTCTATGGCCCCAACGGCAGCCAGAGCGTGACGATGTTCTTGGGCAACAATCTCATGCTGGAAGCATCCGAGCCCGCGGTTCAGGTATCGCCGGTGCGCTTCAACGACATGACCCCGTATCTGGTTCGCGTGATCGAATAACCAGGCATGTCACAAGCTTCTGTGCGGTCATCGCTCGCGCAGGAGCTCGTCGATGCGCCCCAGCACCGCAGGCCACCCGACCAGATACAACTGCCGGAACCGCATCTGATCCTGCTCGTCCGGGTCGAATCCGGCGGCGTCGACCACCAATCGGGTTCCCTCCGAGTCCGGATTCAACGTCCAGCGGGAGTCGATGGCGATGGAGCCGTCGCGGGTGGTCATCCGGTAAGCCAACAGCTCGTCGTCTCAAAGTCCCGGACCCACTGGCCGAACAGCTGTGGCGAGGTAAGGATCGACCACACTCTGTGCGCCGGCTACGCGTAGTGGTACTCGAAATGGACAGTTGTGAGTTCCCCGACCTGCTCAGCCACCAGACACACCTTTCGCGCGCACTGCCTATCGATGGAGCGGACGCAGAGCAACCTCATCCCAATGCCTCGCCGGCGCGCGATCTTGATAGCGCTGATGACATCATCTGTATGTGCTTGCGGTGGAACGGTCGGCCTTCGGGCCCTTCTTCGCGGTCGAAACGCACGCCACCACGGATATCCCGAGACCGCCGTGGCGACCCATGGCAGAGCTGACCGGCGGATCAGACATACTCCGGAACCGGATCAGCAGCGTGCGCAGCAGTCTCGCCGCCCGTGTGCCGAACAACCCCGCCGAAGTCGACCTGCGAGTGGCGGCCTCCGTCGCCCATCTCGGCTTGGTCGCCCGCGTCCTGGCGCCGTCCATCGCCGCCGCCACCTGCGGTGAACCGACAATCTCCCAAGAGCCGGGCGATCTATGGTGGCAGGACCAACTGGGCGGCCCATATCCGCTGTCTGTGGTCGAACGAGTGGGGGAGACAGGCACCGCGCCCGGGACCGTCATCGAATCCATCACCCAGCGTGTGATCGACGAAGCCGGGATAAGCGGCCGCGTTCTGTGGGGAAACGTCGGATCGGCCGTCAACAGCGCCGTCAAGGTCATCGCCGCATCACGGCCCGAGCTGACCGAAGCCGCCTGGGAAGTGGCCGACACCTACCTGCGCGATCCGCGCATCGATGACGGCGTCCTCCGTGCCGGACCGGATTTCCGCAGGCGCAGCTGCTGCCTCATCTATCAGCTGGCCAACGATCGCTCCGCGGTCTGCGGCGACTGCGTCCTGGGCTAGTACCGGGAACACCTACGCGAGTTGGTACGCCTCCAGCGGGAAGGACTCCTGCTCCTTGTAGGCGCTGGCTGTCGAGGTTGGCCGCAACAACGCGGCCTCACCGTGCTGGTTGAAGTAGTAGCTTCGCGCAGTCTGGCAGCTGCCGAGATAGAACACCGAGTTGTCCAGGTTGCCGACCATCCGGTCGAGGAATTCGGTGTTGGCCTCGTCGGTGACCTCGAAGGTTTGCGTTCCGGTGCGTGCCATTTCACCGAACAGCCGCTTCATGTGGCGCATCTGCGACTCGATGGTGTCGAAGTAGGACAATCCGCTGTACGAGTACGGTCCGTTGAGCGTCAACAGGTTGGGGAACTTCGGCACCGCGATGCCCTCGAATGCCTGGAAACGGTTGTCCCGCCAGAATTTTCCAAGGTTGTAGTCCTCCCGTCCTATCACCTCGAACGCCGGAAAGGCTGATTCCCAGAGATTGAAACCGGTGGCCAGCACCAACGTGTCCATGACGGTCTTACGACCATCCGCGGTGACGATGCCATCAGGCTCGATGCGTGCGATCGACTCCGTCTCCAGGCTGACGTTTTTCTTGGCGAACGCGCGGAAGTAGGTGTTGGAGAAGGTCGGCCGCTTGCAGCCGAAGTCGTAATCGGGTGTCAGCTTGCGGCGCAGCTCGCGATCGCGCACCTGTGCGAACAAATGCGCCTTGGCCAGCATCGCGGCCCCGTTGTTGGCCTGCCGGAACTGGCGGAAATGCAGGACGCCGCCCACCATGATCACCTCAAGGATCGCCGAACCCACGGTGCGAGCGATCTTTTGCGTCCGTGGCACCTTGGCGAAGAGCTTCTTGATCACGTCGGGCACCTTCGCGTCGGCCTTGGGCACCACCCAGATCGGGGTGCGCTGATACACCGTCAGGTGTCGCGCGTCCTTGGCCAGTTCGGGGATGAGCTGAACGGCGGTGGCGCCGGTGCCGATCAGACCGATCTTGTGCCCGGCAGCGCGATAGGTATTGTCCCACTTGGTGGTGTGGATGACCTTCCCGGCAAAGGTCTCGATGCCCTCGATATCGGGCATCTTCGGCTGCGACAGGTAGCCTGTGGCCGTCAGCAGGTACTTGCCGGTGACGGTATCGCCGGATTCGGTGGCGACAACCCAATGCTGCTCTTCCTCGTCCCAGCGCGCACCCGACACCGGGGTGTTGAAACGCATGTACTTGCGCAGATCGTGCTTCTCGGCCACATGGCTGGCGTACTGCTTGAGCTCAGAACCCGGCGCGAACAACCGCGACCAGTAGGGGTTGGGCTCGAACGAGTACGAATAGGTCGCCGACGGGATGTCGACGGCCAGACCGGGGTAGTGGTTGACATGCCACGTACCACCGAGGTCGTCCTCGCGATCCAGGATCGCGAGATTGGTCAGGCCCAGCTCCTTGAGCTGAATCGCTGCGCCCATGCCGCCGAAACCGGCTCCGACGATGACGGCGTCAAACTGCGTTGTCATGTCCCAATGCTAGCCGCGGACCCCGGTAAATGGTCTACCCGTCTAGATACCTATTCGTCCTGGGCTCAGGCCAGGAAAACTGGCAGCCTGCGGCAGCGAAACTCCGAGTTCGCGGGCCCGGGCCGGAGTGAGAACGCGTCGGCCGGTGCCGACAAGATCGGATCCTGATCGAAGGTCTCGACCGGGAATTCACATCCGGCGATCTGTTCCACCATCCGGCGGGTGCGGGCTAGGCCCCCGGTGGGCGGCGGCTCAAGGACCTCCCAGTAGGTCACCGCATCGCGTGTCGGTGTCGCGTTGCTGGGTGTCGCTCGGGTGATCAGCACATCCTGCGCGTCGTTGATCAAATGACAGACGAGATCACGCACAAGCCAGCCCGCGCAACCGGACGGCTGCGAAAACGCCTGGTCGGGCAAGTCCGAAACGGCTGCCCACAGCGCGGCCCAGCTGGGTGAACAGGTTCACGGCCGCGAGCTAGCACTACCTGCGCCACGTGGCACGGAACTGCCGCGCCACCGCATCCGACCTCTAGTCTCAGAGACGTTCGGATTTGGGAGGCATCAAGTGAAGACGCAGCGCCACGACGTTGGGTTTGAGGACACACTGCGCGCGATAGAGCGCGGCGTGCTTGAGGACGTCTGGATGAGCCGGCCACGCCGATGGACGGCGCTACTCGCGGCCCTCGTCCTGGGTGTGGCCGCGGTGAGCCGCTGGGCGAACCTCGGTGCGCATGACAGCCCGTCGCTGCATGTCCACGCCGTGGTTCCGGCGACGTCCACCATGTTCCTGGTCGCCTGTGTCGTCTCGCTGCTGGCACTTCGCCGACGGCGCTTCCGGTGGTGTTGCGCGGCGGCCTACACTGCCGCACTCGGCACGGTGACGAGCCTGGCCGCACTGTGGTGGCATCAGACCGCTGACGGATCCGATCCTTTGGTGTGGACACTGCTCGCTTCACTTGCCTCGGCCACACTGACGATGACATGGCTCGCGACGATCCTTACCCCCTTGGAGGATTCGCAGCCCGACATGCGAGCCGAGCGCTACTAGCCCCGGCGCTGAAATCCCGCTGAGCGCAAAGGTTTCCACCGAACACCCGGCGCATACCCGCGGCCCGCACCGTCGCGCTGAGCTGCATAGTCGGTACCACGATCGAGTGGTACGACTTCTACCTGTACGCAACGGCCGCGGCATTGGTTCTCACGCCGCTGTTCTTCCCGACCGCCTCACCGACGGCAGGGACACTCGCCTCGTTCGCCACATACGCGGCGGGTTTCGGCGCCCGCCCCATCGAGGCCGTGATCGCCGGACATTTGGGTGACCGCCTGCGACGCAAGGCCGTTCTCGTCGGCGCGCCGCCGACCTACGCCCATGCGGATGTCCTGGCACCGGCCGCGCTTGCCACACTTCGCGTTATCCAAGGGCTTTCGGAGGGGACGGAACGGGGAGGAGCCGCGCTGCTCTCTGTCGAGCATGCCCCGCCAGGCCGCCGCGGTTTGTTCGGTCTGACCCGCGCCCTCACCGGGCCCGAGGAGTTTCTCGCCTACGGATGGCGGATCCCGTTCCTGAGCAGCGTCGTGTTGGTGATCGTCGGCCTGGCGGCCCGACTACGACTCAGTGACTCGGCAGTGTTTCCGGCAGGTGCGTGAGCGCGGCAAGGTGGCGCGCTTGCCCGTAGTGGAAGTAGTGCGCACACAGCCCCGTAATATGCTGCTCACCAACGGCTTACAGCTGTCCCAGATCGCCTTGTTCGTACTGCCGACCATGTACTCGCTGACATACCTTCAGGACCAGTTCGGAAAGGACAGTCAGGTTGGATTGACCGATCGGGATCGGCGGGTGGGGGACAGTTCTCGTCGGCTCGGCGTCCGATGTCCCGGACGAATTGGAACGCTGGGTCGACGAGGCCGACATCGACGGGTTCAACGCCGCGTATGTGACCAAGCCCGGCACCTTCGTCGATTTGGCACGCCTGGTGGTACCCGAGCTTCGTCGCAGTGGCCGGATTCCGCATCGGCGCCAAAGGCATACCCTGCGTGAGCATCTCAGCGGTCACGGCCCCTATCTGACCGAGAACCCCACCCGGGCGCGTCGTACCGTCGCGCCCCGCTACCCGGCTGACAGGGTCGAGTGGTCGCCGAAGCGATCGCTCAACGCCACCAACAACTGATCCAGGGCGGCCAATTCCGCTCGCTTAGCACCGACGAGCCGATGCAGTCGCGAAAGGCTGGACGGCTTGCCGCTCTGCCTTCTTCGCTCCAGAGCAGCGAGATGGTCGTCCAGTTCTCGTCGCGCGACCGCCCGCAGCTCACCGAGAACATCTTGGTAGTACTGCGCCTGCCGCAGGTCGGCGCTCCGACCGGGAAGAATCGGATCGACGACCGTGACCAGGCTGCTCACCGTTCACCGCCCATGTTGCGCCCTCCGGGTGTCGCTTTCATGCGCACACGCTAGGTCCATCCAATTTCCCGGACGCTGCCCGCAATTCACCGGTACATCTCAATCTGTTCACATCCCACCAGCGGCCTACTGTGAGCAGAGCATTAATAGCGCGGTGTACGGAGCTCAAGCACCGTACGCCTGCGTCACCCAGCTTTCCGCGATGAACACCGGATCCATGGTGTAGCGCGATGCCCGAAAATAACCGCGATGCGTGCACCGGTCTGTTCCACCATCGCCGCGTGACCGCGGTGCAGCTGGGCGCAGCCACCACCCGGCAGCGCCGAGGAAATCACCGATCAGTAGTTACGGCATGAGCTGGCGACCTGGTTGATCAGGACGGTGTACTCCTGAACAGCGGGCATGCCCCTGACCTCGTTGACCATCTGCTGACGCTTCGGCTTCGGTGAAGCCACGAACTGCTGCAGCCATGCACCGGCGATCGGGTTCGCATTGACCTGCTGCGCCGCCGCGGGAGACTGCTCGTTCAGTGCCGCCATGATTTGCCGATAGGTGCACGTGGTGTTGACGATCGCGGTTACATCCGGGTCCGCGGAGCCGATTCCACCACCGGAAACAAGGGACAACGCCACCGCGCCAGAACCAACAATCAACTTCGCCGTCAAAGCCATGTTCGTCTACCTTCCGCCAGTTCCCCCGACGCCCAGATCGACGATCGGCGAGATTCCGTTGTCGACAACGCTAGCAGGCTATCAAGAGTCCTTAGGCCTGCTATCTATTGGACCTACAGCTTCAAATGGGGTCTCTGCCAACACCAATCACCAGCCCACCACGTGATGCAGCGCACTTTTGTATGGCTGAAAGTCACTGACAGTAGGGATTTTGGGCCATGGGAGCCACGACGGAGGGTTAATAGCGTGGGAGATGGAGCAATCGCCCTACCTGACCGGAGGAGCTATGACCACCACGACCCCAAACCCCCACATTCTCGTCGGTATCGACGGGTCGACGTCCGCGCTATATGCCCTGACATGGGCCGGCGCCGAAGCCCAGCGTCGGAATCTGCCACTGACGCTGGTTCACGCCGTCGATCGGAGCAGTTTCGGGCAGGGATACAACCTCGGAGCTTCGGCCAGCTTCTTCCAGCACTTCGAGACCGACGGAGCCGAGTTTCTCAATCAGGCCAAGGATCACATCTATGCCCTGCACCCGAATGTCGAGGTGTCCACGGTCAAGGCCATCGGTAAACCGGTGGCAATCCTGGTCGAACTGTCCCGGCATGCTGTCATGACGGTGCTCGGCTCCAGTGGTCTGGGCGGATTCACCGGGATGATGGCCGGCTCGGTGTCGGTGTCGTTGACGGCCAAGGGACACAGTCCCGTTGTCGTGGTCAGGGAACCCACGGCAGCGCCCGGCGGTCCCGTAGTAGTGGGAGTCGCCGACTCCGATTCCAGCGACGGCGCCCTTGGATGGGCATTCGAGGAGGCCGCTATGCGGGACGCCGAGCTCGTAGCCGTCCACGTGTGGAACAACATTCCGCCCGGGTACGTGTACGCATACACGGCCTGGAGCGCGATGGATTCGGCCCGGGAGGAGCACCGCCAGGAACAGATTCTTGCCGAACGTCTGTCCGGGTGGCAGGAGAAGTACCCGGACGTATCCGTTCAGCGCGTGGTCGCGGTCGGGCATCCCGCCGATGTCCTGCTTCACAAGGCAGCCGGCGCGCAGTTGATCGTCACGGGCAGCCGCGGGCGCGGAGACATCTCGGGTTTCTTCCTGGGATCCACCAGCCATGCGCTGATCCACAAGGCCACGTGCCCGGTGCTGGTGACGCCCCGGCCGTAGTCTCACGATGTGACCACCGCGCTGAAGGAATGGAGCGCGGCCGTGCATGCCCTGCTCGACGGCAGGCAGACGGTCCTGCTGCGCAAGGGCGGAATTCACGAGAAGCGTTTTGCACTCACCGATTCACGGTTCCTGCTCTTTCCGACGGCCGTACACGGTCATGCCGAGCGGGTGCGGCCAGAGCATCGAGACCTACTGGAACGGGCAGCCGCCGATAGCACCGAAGCAGAAGTCGTGGTGCGCGCCGGGGCTGAAGTCGTCGCCGCGATCGAGGTCTACCGGCCCGAGGCGCTCGAAGCCATTACCGCGCTGCATATCTGGACAACCAAATCAATTCGCGAAGACCGCTTGGACTTTCGGCCCAAACACCGCCTGACGGCATTGGTGGTGCGTGCGTACCCGTTGGTCACCCCGGCACGAATGCGTCGCGGCGATGAACATCGCGGTTGCTCCAGCTGGGTGCAGCTGGAGGTCGAACCACAATGGGCAGCGCCGGTGCGCCCGGAGTCGGCACTGACCGAAATCGCTCAACTGGTCCGCGAGTCCGTCGGCGCGTGAGGGAGTTCAGGTGTCGGTGTTCCGCCGATAGCGTCGAGCCAACGTTGGCGCACCGGTCCCCACCGGTGATCGAACGCCAACGCCCGCTGCCGCGCCCGGGTGAGCTTTGCCGCTGAATAGCGCCAGCGCGCCCATGGCGATGTCGGCCGGGCGAGGCGAAAGGCTGCCACCCAAGCAAGGGGTGCCAGGAAGATCCCTATCATCGCGGTCGGGTACTTCCCCTTCAACGCGGTGATTGCCACCAACGCAAGGTGGACCAACAGCAGCATCACTGCGACGCCGCGGGCGATCGCTACAACGCCGGTCAGGCCGTCCACGTTCACCGGTGACACCCCGACCGCGGCCAAGCCGATGCATGCCGTGGCCAGCGTGACCATATCGACCGATAACTGTCCTTCGTTGGACCAGTACACGTCCTCCAAGTGGAAGATCATCGCGAACTCGTCGAGCACCAACGATGCTCCGACCCCCACCAGCAGGCCCGCCATGTAGGTCCACACCGACAACGGCGGAGAACCCAAGGCCGTGAAACCGCCGACGATCAACAGCAGCACACCGGGCACCGAATGGTGAATGTGGACTCCGCCGCCGGAAATGTTGTGAAAAGGCCCCCGTCCGTCCCGAATGAGCCGAGTAATCGTGCGAGTCACCACGAAGGTCACCACGAACGCGACGAACCCCAGTAGCAGGGGACCCTTGTATCCATCCACCACGTCGTAGCGCCACCAGGTATTCAGCCAGGTCACGCTCGGATGCTAACGGTTTGATGAGCCTTCCATGCAGGGAAAAGAGGGGAAACCCCCGCTGTGACCGAGGCTTAGCGCTGCGCGGACCCCGCCGGCCCGTGGGCCAGCAACATGTCCACCAGCTGCTCGACGAGCTCGCCCTCATCGACCGCGACATCACCATGCAGCCATGCCGAGACAGCCTGCCCGACACCGCCCACCACGAAGTGTGCGAGCACGGGCAGATTGCCCTGATCATCACGGCGGAACCAGTCGTACAGATGCTGGGCGAACAATGAGACGAACATCGCCGTTGCCTCGAATCGCTTGCGCACCAACACCGGATTGACCTGACTGGGGCTGTACAGCAGCTGCCCGATGCGACGGTCGGCATTGACGGCCCGAACCACGCTGGTAATCCCCGCCCGCACCTGCAGGCGTGGCGGGGCGGCGGCGACCTCCGCTTCGATGGTCGACGCTAGGCCTTCGATCGCCCAGTCGAAGATCGCGACCGCGAATTCGTCCTTATCGGTAAAACTTTCGTAGAAGTACCGCTGCGCCAGCCCCGAACGCTGACAGACGGCGCGAAGGGTCAGGTCGCCGGGCCCATCCGGGGCACCGAGGATGTCAAGGCCCACCTCAAGCAGTCGCTGCCGACGCCGCGCGAGGCGCTCGTCGGCGGGGAGGCCGCTGTACGACCGGCCGGCTGGAGACGACATCCGCCCAGTCTTACAGGAGCCGGTATTGCCTGCGAACAGAACGGGCATTAATCTGAATGCGCTTGCATCCAAATTAATCGCAACCATCGCTTCCTTCTCAGCAGACTCGATACGACGGAGTGCACATGGACCTGGCCTTTTCGGCAGAGGAAGAACAGTTTCGCGCGGAGGTGCGGGAGTTCCTCGATGAGAACCTCACCGAGGACCTGCGGGCCGCCGGCCGTCTGCAAACGAGCGTGTACAGCGACCACGAGGCGAGCATGCAGTGGCAGGCGGTCTTGCATGCGAAGGGGTGGGCCGCACCGGCCTGGCCGGTCAAGCATGGCGGTCAACCCTGGAGCGTCGCACAGCATTACATCTTCGCGGTCGAATCGATGCTTGCCGGGGCACCAGCCTTGTCGCCCATGGGAATTCGGATGGTCGCACACGCCATCGTCAAGTTCGGCACGCAGGAGCAAAAGGACTTCTTCCTGCCCCGCATCTTGACGGGCGAGGTGTTCTTCTGCCAGGGATACAGCGAGCCGGAATCCGGCTCGGATCTGGCGTCGTTGCAGATGTCGGCGGTAGCCGACGGCGATGACTTCGTCCTGAACGGGTCCAAGATCTGGACCACGCATGCGCGCGAGGCCAATTGGATGTTCGCCCTTGTCCGTACCACCAAGGGCCCCAAGAAGCAGCTCGGTATCACCTTCCTCCTCATCGACTTCACCTCTCCGGGCATCGAGGTCAAGCCGTTGGTGATGAGTTCGGGTGAGGAGGTGCAGAATGTCGTGTTCTTCGACAACGTGCGTGTGCCCAGAGCAAATGTCCTCGGCGAGGTCGACGAGGGCTGGACCGTGGCCAAGTACCTCCTAGAGTTCGAACGCGGAGGTGGGGCAGTAGCGCCCATGCTTCAGGTGGGTCTCGATCAACTCGGCGCCGCCGCCCGGGCACTACCCACCGAGCACGGAACCCTGGCCGACGATCCGATTTTCTGTGCCAAGCTTGCCGATCTTGCGATTCGCGTCGACGTGCTGGAGGTCCTGGAACATCGGGTGCTGGCGGTCGTGGCCGGTGGCGGCAATCCGGGCACAACCTCTTCGATGCTCAAAATTCTCGGCACCGAGCTGTCGCAAGCCTTGACCACGCTCACGCTGGAGGCAGCGGGCCCACGCGGTCGGGTGTATCAACCCCATGTCACCAAGCCGGGTGGTCCGGTAATCGAGTACACCCCACCCGCTGACGGCTACCACAGCGGCGAGCTGTGGCAGGCGGTGGCACCGCTGCACTATTTCAACGATCGGGCCGGCTCAATCTATGCCGGCTCCAACGAGATTCAGCGAAACATCCTCGCCAAGGCCCAACTGGGTCTCTGATAGACAAAGAGCGAACACCATCATGGATTTCAACCTCACCGACGAACAACAACTCCTGAAAAGCTCCGTATCGGACTTTTTGTCCAACCGATATGCCCTGGACACCAGCCGGCGCGCCGCGCGTTCGGAGACCGGCTGGCAGCCGCAGGTCTGGAAGTGCTTCGCCGAGGAGCTGGGCATTCTCGCCGCGCCATTGCCCGAAGATCGGGGTGGTCTGGGTGGGGGCGCCGAGGAGGTGCTCGTCATCGCCGAGGCACTGGGACAGCATCTCGTCGTGGAGCCGTTCATCGGCACCGTGGTTCTCGGCGGTGGACTGCTCCGCCGATCGCGCAGCGAGCTGGCCGCCGAGCTCATCGGTGGTATTGCCGCCGGTGACGTGGTAACCGGATTTGCCTCTCTAGAACCCACTTCCGGCCAGTCATTTCATTCGGTGCGGACCACCGCCTGGCGCGAAGGACAGCACTGGCTGCTCGACGGCGAGAAGATCGTGGTCAGCGATGCGCCGATCGCCACCCATCTGATCGTCACCGCGCGAACCTCCGGCGAAGACGCCGATGCCTCGGGCCTCACACTGTTCGTCATCCCGTGGGATCCTGCCGATCCGCCGGAGGGGATCGCCGCACACCACTATCGGACAATCGATGACCACCATGCTAGTGACCTGGCAATATCCGGGTTGCGCGTGCCGGATACAGCACGAATCTCCGAGATCGGCAAGGCATGGCCGATGATCGACGCCGCGCTGGACGAAGCCATCGCCGCCACCGTGTCCGAAGCGGTGGGGATGCTGCGCAAGGTACTCGCCGACACGGTCGAATACACCAAACAGCGTCAGCAATTCGGCGTCGCGATCTCCAATTTCCAGGCATTGCAACATCGCATGGTGAACATGCACATCGAGGTGGAGCAAGCCGTAGCTGCTTCCTACCTGGCATCGCTCAATCTCGATGGTCCACGCCGCACCCGCGCGGTGTCGGCCGCCAAGGCGACGATCGCGCGGGCTGCCCGCCTGGTGGGGCAGGAGGCCGTTCAGCTACACGGCGGTATGGGCATGACCGAGGAGCTCGCGATCGGACATTACTTCAAGCGCCTCACCGTGATTGAGTCCGAGTTCGGTAACCGCGACTTCCACACGGCGCGCTATCACCGTGCACGTGGCAGCGAGGCCTAGGCCACGAGACTGATCACCAGGTTGATCGTGCACGCGATGATCACGGTGCCGTAGATGTAGCTGAAGAGGCAGTGTTTTAACACCACGTCACGAATGTGCGATGCGGTGACGGCGCTATCGGACACCTGATACGTCATGCCGAGGTTGAACGAGATAGCGCGAGGGGACTTCGGAATTGAAGTCGATACCGGTGGGGGCGCCCTGCTGGTAGATGCGTGCGTACCGGGCGGCGTAGATCGTGTGCAGCATCGCCAGATCACCCAGCTCGTGGTCCATGTCCTCGCTGCTCGCGCGAGCACGCGTTTGATCGGGATCCATGGGCCACAACACAATTGATGACCGCACGACGTTGATCGCCTGACTCCGGTCACGAACGCGCCTTGGTGAACACCACCCCGCCATCCAACAGCATCCACGTCGATGTCGCGGCTACTGCTCCTCGCTAAGGGTGTGGCGTGCTCGTCGCCGTCGTGGACGGCTGCGTGCTCGGCGACGGTGGGTCGTCGTCGCGGTCCTGCCACGCGATGAACAGGGCGGTGAACACCGCCGCCGAGAAGACCGCTGCGGCAAGAAACCAGAGGACTGGCCGCTGGAACCAGCGCATGGGCTCGGTGTCGCGATAGTTGTCCTGAGCCGCGCTGAATGTCACCTCGGGCCGAGCAGCAGTCGTCGGCGCCGAATAGTCCTGATATTCCTGCAGTTCCGGGGATGTATCGGCCTCGGACCAAGCTAGACCCGACTCGACGGTGTCGAGGGGCGCCGAGGCCGGACTCTTGGCGGTCTGCTCGCCCGGGGGCACCGGCCGCATGATAGTTGCCTCGGGAGAGCGGGCTGTCGCATCGACAGAGAATGGGTCGTCCGGCTGGCCCGCCATGATGGCGGCCCCGAACGCCGCGGCAAGCTGGGGCCGGGGCGCGACGATGATCGGGCACTGCAAGCGCGTGGAAAGCTGTTGGTTGACAAGGGGAATGCCCGATCCACCGCCAACAGTGAGAACGGCACTCACGGCTGCGGGGTCAATATTGTTGTGTTCCAAGGTTTCCTGAACCTTGACAATCAATGCAGAAAGTGGCTCCCGGATGCGATCTTCCAATTCGCTGCGCGTCAGCCGCACATCGGCGGTGACGCCGGGCAACTCGACCGGGACCACGGTGGCGGTATCGGTGGACAGATGCTCCTTGGCCGCGCGACAGCGATCACGCAGGCGCGTCAATGCACCCAGGGATGCCGTGCCATCCGGATCCTGGTTCAGGCCGGCGAGCACCTGCGCCAAGAGTTCTTGGTCGATCCGCTGTCCGGAGAAATCGCGATGGCGAACGGTCTGACCGATCGGCTCGAAATTGCCTGCGGCGTCGGCCAGCGTGATGCTGGTACCGGTTCCGCCGAAGTCGCACACCACGATCACGCCATGATCGGGCACACGATCCCGCATGCTCACCAGCACGGCACGTGCGTCGGGAACCAGCTTCATCGGTTGGCCCCCAGGCGCCAGTGCGGGCACCTTGTCGATGGCGGCACGCAGCGCGGCAATGGCATTCTCGCGCCAATGCGCAGGTATGGCCGCCGCCAGCGCCGGGGGAGTATCGACGTTCGCGATCACCGCCGCATCCGCGATCATGACCCGAATGGCTTCGGCCATGACCCAATCGGCACTGTGCGTCGATCCGTCTGCACCGACGATGCCCACCGGGTCTCCGACGCGGTCGACGAAACCGGCCAGACCCAGACCGGGCTCCTTGGGGATGCCGACTTCTGAGGGACGGTCCTCATGCAGCGTGAGCAGCGAGCTTCGCACGACGGGAACGCCGTCCTGGTTGCCATCGGTGGCAACCAGTTGTGTAGCCCCGATCGACATTCCGAGTGAGTTCATTCCCTACCTTTTCGCCTGTTCCGTTGCGATTCTAGGCGGGCGATTCTGCGCAACCGGCCTAGAGGGCGTTCACCTCAATGATCGCTCGAATCCGCCGAGAGTGGCCGACGGAATCTTTAGGGCATCCATGAAGTCGATGACATCGGTGGCCAGCGCAGCCTGCTGTCCGTTGCGATAGGTGTCACTGGACCTGGAGCGGGTTCGGCCGTAACCCCGCAGATACGGCATCAGCACCCGAGATCCCTTGGCGGTCAACAGCAGGACCATATCCAAGTAGCTGTGGATGTCATACGGCCAGCCGTGCAGCAGGATCACCGGCGGCCCGTCGCACGGCCCCTCGTCGGCATATCCGACACTCAGCAGCCCCGCATCGATCTGTGTGAGTGGCCGAAACTGTGTGCGTGGCCGGGTCGTGTCGATGCTGGCACCGTTCGAGCACGCTCCGAGAGTGGTCGCACCGACAGCCGCGGCAAGTGCAACCCCGGAAAATCCACGTCTGCTGACCGTCTCAGGAACCGATTCTGTGAGAGGCCTGTGCACGCCGGCTACCGGGTGAGGACGGCGTGGGACTCCGCAGTGCCAGGGTGGCGCACCAAGGCGCATCGACCAGCGACAGTTGACCGTCTATGCGACGATGACCGGATGGACGCAGCCAAGCTGTTCGTCGCTGGCGTGATCGTCGCCGGTACGGCACTATCCCTGTCAGCTCTCTCCGGAGCCGATCCCGTCGCACCCGGACCATCGACTCCGCAGGCTGCCGCACCCGGTACCGAACCCGTGGGCCCTCCACCACCCTCGCCCGCGCAGCCTTCGGTGCCCGAGATTACGAACCAGACCTACGGCTCCGGGTCCGGCGGCCCGATGGGAACGATCCGCGACCTCTGGCATCAGGCTCACGACGGACCGCTCAATACGCCCGAGGGTGTCGCCGAACGCCCGGCCGGCGCGGGTCCCGCGCCCCAGCTGCCGCCCGGATACATCTCTATGAACGCCCCAGAGTCATCGAATCCCGGCCGAATTAGGGACCCGTACGCGGCTCCCGAGCCGTCCGGGCCGCCGCTGCCACCCGGGTACCACTCACTGAACGGGCCGCCGCCTCCCGGATATGAGCCGACCGGGCCCGCATCTGCCGCCCCCACCCAGTGAGCGGACCGAAAATCGCCGGAGGGGTGGTGCACACGCTGCCCACCGACCTGCGCGCCGCGCTGATCGAGAATCCGACGGCGCTGGCCCTATGGCAGGACATCACGCCCCTGGGACGCAATGAGTTCATCTGTTGGGTCGAGGACGCCAAGCAGGAGACCACTCGGGAGCGCCGCATCCGGCGAACTCAAGAAGAGCTGGAGGAAGGCAAACGTCGGCCGTGCTGCTGGCCCGGATGCAAGCACCGCGAACGCACCGGCAAGTAATCGCCAGGCAGTTTCACCGGCCTGCAGCCGATGGATTGGGTGCGTCTTCCCACATCCATTCGGCAATGACGGGATCATCCCGGCCATGTCCCCTGGTGTACTGACACGCGGCAATTCGTTCGTCGACCATCTCCTGCCGCATACTTGCCGCCTAACTTTCCCAGGGAGGTTATGAACGGCGTGGTGTCGATGATGAACGCAAAGAGACCACATCGGCGTTCTGAGTCCGAGCCAAGGCCTTCTTCGGCGAGCACGGGATCGTCGTCAAGCGGGTCCTCACTGATAACGGATCCTGCTACCGGTCAAAGACTTTCGCCCAAGCTCTGGCAGATGACATCAAGCATAAGAAGACGCGGCCCTACCGTCCGCAGACCAACGGGAAAGTCGAGCGCTTCAACCGCACCCTCAACCAGGAATGGGCCTACGCCGACACTTACTACAGCGACGACACCCGCGCAGCGGCCTATCCCGACTGGCTGCATCGCTACAATCACTACCGAACCCACACCGGCATCGACGGAAAAACACCCCTCGAACGCCTACGCGTCCACAACCTCCCTGGGAGTGACAGCTAGCGCCCGATACCGGGTTGAGCGCGCGCATCGCACCACCCACAGCGTGGGCCACCACCCGACGCGCTTCGTTGGACCCGGTTCATCCGGCCTCCCTTTCCCGTGACGGCGCGCCGGCCTCGGCCTGGCTGAAACGCTTTGACAAAAAAGCGAATCCGGCTTTGGCGAACTGCGGCGCTGCGGTGATGTGCTCACCGAACCGGATCGGATACTCCTGCACGTCGGCCCCCAGAGCTCGCCAGCGCTGCAATAGCAGCGCGGCCTGCCGGTAGGGGATCACTTGGTCCTGACGCCCGATACCCACCAACGTAGGCGCAGCGGGGGCCAGGTGCCCAAGGCTGTTGTCGTGCAGCTGCGCAACCCAATCCGGCTCGATGAACGGATCGGCCGAAAGATATCGCTGCCGCTTCTTGGGCAGGAACAAGCCGAGGACGATCGCACCGACGATGTGGGTGCGGCGCAATATTGCCGTCACCATCCGACCACCTCGATTGAGATATTCACGCAAACGCAGGTCCGGATAGGCGCTATCGAAGCCCAGCCCCGCGTATAGCATCAAGAATGCGAAGAGCCCACCCTCTAGGTCGGCCACCAGCTCCGGAAAGTCCACCGGCGCAGCGCCTACTGCGACCGCGCGTAGCGGCACATCCGGGGCATAGACGGGCTGTAGCTGGGCAGCCCAGCCCGCGGAGTTGCCACCCTCTGAATATCCGTAGAGACCTGCCGGCCCGTCAGTCGATAAGTCCGCCTGGGGCAAGTTCCGGGCGGCGCGCATGATGTCTAAAACCGCTCGACCGTTGATCTTTCCGATGGCGTAGGGGTGCACGCCGGGGGTACCGAGTCCCGGATAGTCGGTGACGGCAACCACCCATCCGCGACGCACCGCGGCGGATAGAAAAAACGCCTCGTACTCCACCCCGATCGCGAGCTGACGAGACAGTGCCGCGACCGAGCGCGCCAGCCCCTGTGTCCCCGGCGCGAAACCCAGGAGTGGCCTGGGCGACAGCGGGTTTGGGGCATCGGGAACAAGAATGACGCCAGAGACTGCGATGGGATCGCCCGCCGCATTGGTCGATCGGTACAGCACCCGCCAGGCACGGGCCGACATCGCTACGCCCGGCAACAAACGCGCCGTCATGGGTTCCGCACGCAGCAGGTCCCCCGGGGAGCCTGTGTCGTCGAGATAGGGCGGCTCATAGAACCCGCCTCGGCGCGGGCGAGTGCTCAGTTCGGAGTCAGACATCATTGTCCTCCGGTATCGGCGGCGCCTAGCTGGCGCCGAGTGAATGCAGTTGTGCGCGAAGCACCTTCCGCTCGGGTGACGATCAACCGCAGGGGCAAGCCGCAGGCGAGGCCCTTGTGAAGCCCCGGCAACGCCATTAGTACCGTGAGGCGCTCCCGTGCGATGTCCTCGATGGCCTGCGCGGCATCGAATATCCTGCGGCACAGCGCGGTTGCACCAAGAGCCAACGGACCTAGCAGCGCGGCCAGACCGAAGCCGTGGAAGAACGGGGGAGTCACGAACACACGGTCCCGGGAACGTGTGTTCGTGACCATCGCGGTCACACACATGAGCACCAGCTCGCGGGGCTTGATCGCACGCGGCACGCCCTTGGTCAGGCCTGTGGTACCCGAGGTCAGCAGGGTGAGCTTGACCGCACGACGGACCCGCGGCGGTGTGGCCGGTGTGCGCTGAAGGCGACTCGGCCTGCCTCCAGCAGCGCGGCGCATGATGCCACGCCTCTTTTGTTGCCGACCACCGCACCTCCAGTATTTGAATCTGATTCAGAAAGTAGTGCGGCCATAGGCGAGGGTCAAGAGGTTTCTGAATCGGCTTCAAATAATTTCGCGCAGCCCTCAATCCGGCGGGCAGCGACTACAGCTGGTGACGTCGCCTGCGGCAGGCCACCGAGCGGATTCCTTTGTGACGGACGTATCCGCATTCGCCGAACTCGTCGGCTCGAGCACGGCCTGTGCGTGTTGAGCACCGTTCGAGACGACGGCAGCGTCGCGTCCTCGGTCATCAACGCCGGCGTCATGCCGCACCCGCGAACCGGCGAATCCGTCGTGGCATTGGTGGCGGTAGGGGGCAGCCGCAAGTTCGACCACCTGCGGGCCGACCCGCGACCCACCATCGTGGTCCACGCCGGGTGACCGTTGAGGGAACTGCCGAGCTCGCCGGCACTGACGACCCGTATCCCCGGAGTCGGCAACGAAGAGCTTCGACTCATGCTACGCAACATCTTTGAAGCCGCAGGCGGCACGCATGACAACTGGGACACCTACGGCCGAGCGATGGCCGAGCAGCGCCGAACCGCCGTCTTGATTGCCCCGCAGCGCGTCTACCCCAACCCGGCGACCGGATAGTTCCTGACTTGTCCAACACCACAAGCGGCTTGTCCTTGTCGACGACGTAGGTGGCGAGTTCGGACCCCTCGTCATCGCCCACGTTGCGGACCGAGTGGAAGGTTTCGGCGGGAACGAACAGTATGGCTCCGGCCGTGACGGTCTTGGATCCTTGACCGTCGATGTCGCACACCAGCGTGCCCTTGAGTACGTAGATGATCTCCTCGCCGGGATGCTTGTGGCGCGCGGCCTGGGCTCCCGGCTGAAAGTCGACACGAGTCGACAGGACCTCCCGACCCGGGGTGCTCAGGTCGTGACGCTGCAAGTCGTTGCGCATGCGGCTATCGCGATCTTGCTACCCATATTCATGCGGTTGGTCCTTCAGGAAGGTTTGATTCTGCCGACGCGAACGGCCGATTGTGGCGGACGCCCCGGTAGATGCCGCGCCTGACGATCCAGGGCTGCAGAACACGCTCAATCGACCACGCGGGGAATCGGAATGCGTGTCCTGAGGGCCCGAAGACTTCCAGCCCGTCAGGCTGTACACCGAGCACCGAGCCCCATCGATGTCTCGGCGGCCGGTAGGTGCGTAATGCCCGGCCGCTCATCCCGGCCAGAACATTATGGGCGACAAGACGATCGGCACGGTTGCGCGCGGAGCTGCGCAGCGGATCGGTGGCCGCGACATCGCCGACGGCGAACACATTCGGGTGATTCAGAACCTGCAGGTGCGGTGTCACCCGCACAAAACCGTGTTCGTCAAGTATCTCGTCGGGCAGCCAATCCGTGTTCGGCCGCACCTGACCGATGGCCCACACCACCGCATCGGCGCAGACTATCGACTGCCCCGAACTCCACCGGACTGGCTCGGCAGTGATCCGATCGCACGTGAATCCGTCGGGGATGATGGCCCGGTGTCCGGGACAGAGCGCGACGCGTAGTTCACTCAGCCGCCGACGGATTCGGTCCCAGACTCTGGGTGGGTGCTGTGTCAGCGCGCGCTCACCTGGAAAGTAGAGGCCGACGCGCAGATCCGGCCATGTCATGGCCAGATTGGCGGCACTGCTGACGGCCGCGGCTCCACCTCCGATGACGATTGCGGTGCGCGCGCGGGCGAAAGTCTGGTGGGCCACCCGCAGATCTGCGGCCACGTCGGCATTCGACTGCAGGACGGGCTGCCGCCAAAAACCGTTGCTGACACCGGTCGAGACGATCAACGTGTCATACGGTTCCGCCAGCGGCGAGCCGTCCCCGCTGGCGGCAAAAACCGTTCGGGCACTGAGGTCCACACCAGTTAGCGTGGCGTGCACGGTGCGCACACGATCCAGCCCGTGGAACCGGTCGAAGGGGATCCAGTAGTTCTGCGCCCACTCCTCGGGGCGCGCGAGCCGCACGCCCAATTCTTGACCACTAACCAACGCAGGCTTGGTGGAGATGCCCACCACCTCGTGGCGCCCAGCCAGCCGGATCGCGGTCAGCAGCCCACTGTCGCCGAGCCCGGCGACAACGATCCGCCTGCGACTCACGCCGATGTCCGCGGCGGGCGTGGCACAAACCGGGGCACCCGTCTGATCACGACCTGGTACTCGGGGCGGCGTTGCAGGCTGCGCTGTTCCATCATTGGGATGCTGAAACCCAGGAACATACCCAGCATGCCTACCGCGCCCAGACTCAGCCACCACGCGTCGGCGGGGGAGACCGCAATGCCGAAGAGCGCCAGGGAAACCCAAAAAATGAACTCGCCGAAGTAGTTCGGATGTCGTGACCACGACCACAGACCTCGGTCCATCACCTCTCCGGGGCGACGGTCACGGGTGAACCGGTGCATCTGGGTGTCGGCGACTAGTTCCAGCGCAGCCGCCGCGAGTCCGACGACACATGCGATCGCGGTCAGCCACCCCACGTCGCTTCCTGGACGCGTCACGGTGACGTACGCCGGTACCATGCCCGCGAAAACCAACAACGTGGGAATGAGATGAATGGCCACCAGGTCCACCAGGAATCCCCATCGACCCGCATTGGCACGCAGCATCGGGTAGCGCCAATCCTCATGGTGCAGACCGGGAAACGCGTAAACCCAATTGGCCGTGAGCCGCACCGCCCACACCACGACCACCATCGCGATCAGCCAACAACGCACCGCGTGCACTCCGGACTGGCTCCACCAGTAGATCAACAGCAGTGGCGGTATCACGCTCCAATACGCGTCATAAAAACTCGAATTGCGGTACAGCCTGCTGAACACAAAGATCACCACGGTGGCCAGCACGTCGGCGATCAAGGAGTTCAGCCACATCCGCCCGGTAGTCGGCCCCCAGAACAACCACAGGACACCGACGCCCACGGCGATCACATTGGCAACGCCGATCAATATCAGTGACTGCGACTTGCCCCGCACGACGGTCACGCTCTTCCTTTCGGCATTCATGACGGGCGTTTCAGTCGGCCCTCAGTAGGGCGACGAGAAAGTCCGAGTCTTCGGTGAACGGCCGCAGATCCCAGGTTGACAGGAGTAAATCTGGGGCAAGCCCGGACTCGGCGACATCGTCGAAGAATTGGCTGAATGCATAGTCGCGCCCGGCACCGAATCCGATGACGGCGCGACCCTCGCCCGCGAGATGTGCGCGCAGCCTGCCCAACACCGGTACGCGGGTGCTGGGCGCCACAAAGGCCATCACGTTGCCCGCCGAGACGATGACGTCGAAAGGCTCGATGATCCCGCGTGAGGGCAGGTCGAGTTCCGCCAAATCGCCGACGAGCCACCGTGGTCCGGGGTAGTCCTGTCCGGCCGCCTCGATGAGTGTCGGGTCGACGTCGACACCCACCACCCGGTGCCCGGCCACCGCGAGGAATCCGCCCACCCGGCCGGAGCCGCAACCTGCATCGAGAATCCGGGCACCGCGGGGCGCAAAGGCGTCCACGAGCCGGGCCTCACCTGCCAAGTCCGCCCCCTCACGCGCCATCGAACGGAAGCGCTCGATGTACCACTGCGAATGATTCGGATCTGCCGCGACCTTTTGCATCCAGAGGCTCTGCTCAACCATGTAGTCATTGTCGCAAGCAGTTGATACGCCACAGATCAGACCTTACAAACGCTTCGATCAACGGCCGGAGTTTCTCCGAATCCGGCGCTAATCTCAAGACAACCCCGCAGTTTGTTGCCATCAAATGGGGTAGGAGAGTGCTTCACAGCGCATGTGTCACAGCCGTATTAGCGGCAGCGGTGACGCTCGGCCAGCTCGAGGTGAGCCCTCGCGCCAGTTCTCCGGGGGCTTGGGCCCGGACGCCGCCTGCACGCACAGCACTGATGGCGATGTCACCTCGGCCTGGATGTGGCCCGGCGATGACGACTTTGGGATCGGGTTCGGCGCACCCGCAATTGGCTGGCGCTGATCCAGCTCTAGACGAAACCCACATAGCCGAGCACACCCGCCGCAGCAACCGCAATCGACGGATTCATCGTGTCCACCCACGTGGTGCCCACCGGGCAGTCGGGCCGCATTCAGTGGTCAGACCGCCGAGCCAGACGTCCGTTCGCGTCGCCACCCAGGCACACAAACATGCAGCAACAGTGGGATACGGCAGAAGCGGCAGGGGAGAGCGGCCGTCCTCGACCTACGCACAACCCACTATTGCAGGGTCGCGTAGATTCTTTGAGAACAATCCGAGCACCTAACGCAGCATTCAACGAAGGCCATCATGTCCGAGGATCAGAACACAGACGTTCCGCCGAATCACCTCTCCATCGATCCGCGTAGCGCCTTTTATAGCGAAGAGGTGCTTCGCCGCGACGTGGGTATTCGCTTCAACGGTGTCGAGAAAACCAATGTTCACGAATACAACGTCGCCGAGGGTTGGGTGCGTGTTGAAGTCCCCACCGCGAAGGATCGCCGCGGAAATCCGATGGTCGTCAAGCTCAGTGGCACGGTTGAACCTTTTTTCCGCTGAGCACAATGCGGACGCCCCTTGGATTTCTTGCGCGGCTGTCCACCGGCCCCGGCGGTCTGCGATTCAGTTGAGTGGCGACGGCCGAGAAACGCCGTCAACCGTCCAGCGCGGGGTGGGCGTTTCGCGGTGGATTGCTACCGAGGCGACCGGAGCGATTGATCGGGTGGACTAACTACCCAGATACGCTGGTAGCCCAGCATATTTGATCTAGCACTATTCGACGCGGACCAGAGAGCGGACCACCGCCAAACCCACTCCAGTGGCCGGCGACTTCCGAAGCACCGCAGTACCGGCTAGGTGGTAGCTGTTCTGCGTGCTTACTGGCAGCAGGTGGGGTCTAGGACTGTGCAGAGTGCGGTGAGGGCATCGGGGCGGGGTCGGTGAAATACGTTCATTCCGCGGCGATCTGACTCCACGAGTCCGGCTTTGCGGAGTTGGTTCATGTGGTGGCTCACGGTCGACTCGGTCAGTTCGAGGATGTCGGCGAGGTCGCCGCTGATGATCTCGCCCTCAGCGGCGCTGAACAGCTGGGACATGATCTTGACCCGAACCGGGTCGGCCAGGGCCTTGAGCCGCAGGGCCACTTCCAATGCCTGTTCGTCGGTCATGGGGCCCGCCGCGACGGGTGCGCAGCAGACGGGTGTGGAGATATCCACCATGGGAAGTGCCTTGGGCATGGTTCCAGCATCCCCAATGGGTTGACATATGTCAAAGAGATGGCACACTGGGCACTGTCCGACTAGTTCGATGAATATCTCATTAGTTGTGGAGGTGGCTCCGATGTCCCGTGTACAGCTTGCTCTCAATGTCAATGACCTCGATAATGCAATCGAGTTCTACTCCAAGCTCTTTGGTGCGCAGCCGGCCAAACGCAAGCCGGGCTATGCGAATTTCGCGATCGATGAGCCGCCCCTGAAATTGGTGTTGCTGGAGAACCCCGGACACGGGGGCACCATTAACCATCTCGGGGTGCAGGTCGAATCCAGCGAACAGGTGCATGCCGAGATCGCCCGCTTGAGCGAGGCAGGCATGTTCACCGAGGAAGAGATCGGCACCACATGCTGTTTCGCGACGCAGGACAAGGTGTGGGTCACCGCACCCGATGCCGAGAAGTGGGAGATATACACCGTTTTGGCTGATTCGGAGACTTTCGGGACCACACCCGAACTGCTCGGTCACGGCGAAACTTGTGCCTGCGACTACGCCGTACCGGACACCGTTGACGCCGTCAACACCACGCAGTCGGCAGAGTCGGCACCGTCGTGCTGCGCGACCCGATGAGTCAGGCCACCACCCCTGCCGCCGCCGACGCACCTGCGGCGCCGGGGAAGCTCTCGACGCTGGACCGGTTCTTGCCGGTGTGGATCGGGTTGGCGATGGCCGCGGGGCTGCTGCTGGGCAGCAATATCCCCGGCCTGAATACCGCCCTGGAAAAAGTTCAGGTTGACGGTATTTCGCTGCCGATCGCTATCGGGTTGTTGATCATGATGTACCCGGTGCTGGCCAAGGTACGCTACGACCGACTCGACACCGTCACTGGCGATCGCAAGCTGCTGCTGGGCTCTCTAGTGCTGAATTGGGCGCTGGGCCCGGCGCTGATGTTCGCCTTAGCGTGGCTGCTGCTGCCCGATCTGCCCGAGTACCGCACCGGCCTGATCATCGTCGGCCTGGCCAGATGCATTGCCATGGTGATCATCTGGAACGACCTGGCCTGCGGAGACCGGGAAGCCGCCGCGGTGCTGGTCGCGCTCAATTCGGTGTTCCAGGTGCTGATGTTCGCCGTGCTGGGCTGGTTCTACCTGTCGGTGCTGCCCGGCTGGCTGCACCTGCCTCAAACCGAGATCAGCACCTCGCCGTGGCAGATCGCCGAATCGGTGCTCATCTTCCTGGGCATCCCGCTGCTGGCCGGCTACCTGTCACGCCGGATCGGGGAACGCACCAAAGGCCGCGACTGGTACGAGTCGAAATTCCTGCCCGCGATCGGCCCCTGGGCCTTGTACGGATTGCTGTTCACCATTGCGATTCTCTTTGCCCTGCAAGGCGATCAGATCACCTCCAAGCCCTGGGACGTGGCCCGCATCGCCCTGCCACTGCTGGCCTACTTCGCGATCATGTGGGGCGGCGGCTACCTGCTGGGCGCCGCCCTGGGCCTTGGGTATGCCCGCACCACCACACTGGCATTCACCGCGGCCGGAAACAACTTCGAGCTGGCCATCGCCGTGGCGATCGCCACCTACGGCGCCACCTCCGGTCAAGCCCTCGCCGGAGTGGTCGGCCCCCTCATCGAGGTCCCGGTGCTGGTGGCCCTGGTGTACGTCTCGCTGGCGCTGCGGCACCGATTCAACCCTGCCCCCGCCTCAACTACGAATGCGACGGAGTAAACCCCATGACCGACAGCCCCGCAACCCACCGCACCCATCCCGATCTGTCGATCGATCAGCGTCACGCCCTACACACCGCCGCCACCCGCTTAGAAACCGAGTTCTCCGGCACCTTCGCCGCCGAAATCATCGAACGGTTCCTGCACTCGTCCTACGAGCAATTCGCAGGCCGGGCAACCGTTCCCAACTTCCTGCCGCTACTGGCCGAACGGTTCGCACGCCAGCGCCTGCACGCCCTGGCCCGGGTGGAAGGCAAGGTCAGCGACGGCAAGCCCACTGTGCTGTTCCTGTGCACCCACAACGCCGGGCGTTCGCAGATGGCCCTGGGGTTCTTCAACCACCTGGCAGGCGATCAGGCGGTGGCCTGGTCCGGCGGCAGCGAACCGGGCCGCGACATCAACCCCGCCGCCATCGACGTCATGCGCGAGGCAGGAATCGATATCTCCGGCGAATATCCCAAGCCCTGGACCAACGAAATCGTGCAAGCCGCCGATGTCGTAATCACCATGGGCTGCGGGGACGCCTGCCCGGTCTTTCCCGGGAAACGCTACGAGAACTGGAACCTGCCCGACCCCGCCGGACAATCCACCGACGCCACCCGCCCCATCCGCGACGACATCGAACAACGAGTCCGCACCCTGCTAACCGAACTAGGCATCACCACCCGGTAGAGGGCGGCCACAGACTGTACCCATTGCCATACAACGTAGTTCGCACATCTCTCAGGGAGTTCGATCGACCGTGTCCAGCGACAAACCCTCCGTACTGTTCATTTGCCGCCGCAACGGCGGTAAGTCCCACATGGCGGCCGGACTCATGCACAAACATGCCGGTGAACAGATCGATGCTCACTCGGCAGGCACCGATCCAGGCGAAGCCATCAACCAACTCTCTGCCGAATCACTGCTGGAAGTGGGGGTAGACATCCGCGACGAGCAACCCAAACCCATCGATTCCGAGCTGCTGCGTAGCGTCGACCGCGTCGTCATCCTGGGCCGAGAGGCCAAACTCCCACCAGCCGAAGATGTTCACGTCGAGTACTGGGACACCGACGAACCCTCGCAGCGCGGCATCGACGGCATCGAACGCATGCGCCTAATCCGCGACGACATCACCGCCCGCGTCCGTCAACTTGCTTCCGATATGACGAAATAGGTCATCAGGTTTAGTCGGAGGCGACCGCACAGTAAGTTGCCCTCGAATGAGCGCGGGCAGCCGCGGGCTAGCCCTCTGAACCTGGCCGAACTCTGTCGGTGAAAGGCCTGGGGATGCGAGAATGTGGCTGTGGTTGAGGATGCTGCCGTGGCGCAAGCCCGGCTACTGCTGGCGTCGCTCTATGAGCACGTCAATGAGGTTTCGCAGAGCATGGCTAAGACCGAGCAGCAGATCCGACATACCGCCAGCCACAGTTCTGCACTGCGGCACCAGCGGCAGCGGGTATCAGCGTTGCGCAAGGACCTCTACGAGGCGCATCGCCTGATCAACGGTTTGCATCACAGGTTCCCGGCCACACGCGATACCGCGTGGCCGCCGCTATCGAGAACCTAGACCGGCGCCACAGCCCAGTTACTGGCCCTCGCCAATGCCGCAGCTGCCCGGCGCTCCACGAGCAGCGGCACGAATTCCCGTATCGGACAATCGATGAACGACGCATGGGCCGCCCGTACCGTCTCTGCAATCTGATCAGGTGGGACCTGTACGTACTTGGCGGCAAGGCGCTGCTGGGCTTCTGCCACCAATGCCTGCTCGCTCATTCCAGACATAGGACAAGACTGCGGTACACCGACCGCTTCGTCAACCTGAGATTCACTGATTGTTCATCGGCATCGGACGAGACGGGTGCGACACCCACTTGCTCACGGAAGCCGGTAGGCCGGTGACGTAGCGGCTCGATGAGCTGTTCTCGTTTCCAATGACGGGGGAGTGCACCATTTGGCCGTGCCAGTGATTGAGTGGTTCTTCACCGTTGCGCGCCCAGGCCTATATTCGGCTTGTTGTCGGCCGCCGTGGTGTCTTCGGGCCGTTCGGCAGAAGTCGGCACCAGAGGGCCGCGCAGTCCGTTTTCGTCTATCTCGTAGACGTGTGCTTCGGCGATGTTGAAGAACGTGCCGACCACGCGTACTTGCTCGGCGATGACGGCTGCGGCCAGGA
>JACHLF010000008.1 GCA_014204435.1 Mycobacteroides chelonae | reverse complement strand
GTCAAGGATCAACCGAAACAGCCGTAAAGCATCAGCCGAAACACCGTCAGGCATCAACCGACATAGAAACGTCAAGCATCACCCGACGTCATACAAAACAACTTGCGCCCCCGGCAGGAATCGAACCTGCGACCTAGGGATTAGAAGGCCCTTGCTCTATCCAACTGAGCTACGGAGGCATGTGGCGCTCGCCGCACGGGAGTCTATCGAACCGGTGACGGTGCGGATCGCATCTCGCCATACCCTTGACTGGTGACCACCACGCCCACCGCCAGGAAGACCGATTCGCCGATCCGGACGATCGTGGTGGGTTTGGCGGCACTGGCAGGCCTGGTCGCAGCCACAATCGGCGCGCTCTCGTTGACGGACGCCTTGCTCGCGACCGGTCTGCCCAACCCCGGCCCCATCACGTCCTACGGGCTGCCGTTGGTGCGTGCCGCCGCCGAAATCGTCGCCGTCGTCGCCGTCGGCGCGTTCATGCTCGCGGCCTTCTTCGTTCCTCCGCAGGCCAGCGGGGTGCTCGATGTGGACGGATATCGCTCGCTGCGTATCGGCATGTCGGCATCGGCCGCGCTGGCGGTGCTCTCGGCGGTCATGGTGCGGCTGTCGGTGTCCGATGTGTCCGGTCAACCGGTCAGCGATTTCGGCCCCGGAGAGTTGTGGTCACTCGCGGGTGACATCGAGACGGTAAACGCCTGGCGTTGGATGGCCTTCATCGCTGCCGCCGTCGCGATCGCCAGCCGGGTGGTGCTGCGTTGGTCGTGGACTCCGCTGCTGGTCATCGGATCGGTGGCCTCACTGATGCCGCTCGCGTTGGTGGGGCATTCTGCCACTGGTGGCGCACATGATCTGGGCACCAACAGTCTGATCATCCATCTGGTCTCCGCAGCGTTGTGGGCGGGCGGTTTGGTGGCGCTGCTGGCACACGCGCTGCGCGGTGGAGGCTACCTCGACGTGGCCGCACGCCGGTTCTCCACGGTGGCGCTGTGGTGTTACGTCGCGATCGGGCTCAGCGGCATCATCAACGCGCTTATCCGGGTGCAGCTTTCGGACCTGTTCACCACCCGATATGGCTGGCTGCTGATAG
This sequence comes from Mycobacteroides chelonae, assembly GCA_014204435.1. Taxonomy (GTDB): domain Bacteria; phylum Actinomycetota; class Actinomycetes; order Mycobacteriales; family Mycobacteriaceae; genus Mycobacterium; species Mycobacterium chelonae_A. The sequence continues at coordinate 175,457 of JACHLF010000008.1, read as the reverse complement.
GCAAGGCCACTGCGCTGCTGATCCTGGGCGTACTGGGATATCTGCAGCGGCGTTCGGCGATAACCGCATTGGACGAAGAACCCCAGAACCGTCGACCACTGATTCGGCTCGCCGGGATGGAAGCCGTCATTTTCGCGGTCACCTTCGGCATCGCCGTCGGGCTGGGACGCACCCCGCCACCGCCACCGATCAACCTCAACCCCTCACCCGTCGAGGTCGCCATCGGCTACAACCTCGATGGCCCGCCGACACCGGGCCGATTGATGTTCGATTGGCGCTTCGACCTCATCTTCGGGACTGCCGCCATCGTTTTCGCGGTCGCTTACTTGGTCGGTGTACGTCGGCTGAAGAAGCGCGGCGACGAATGGCCGGTGGGGCGCACCATTTCCTGGGTTTGGGGCTGTGCCTTCTTGCTGATCGCCACCTCATCGGGCGTCGGGCGATACATGCCCGCGATGTTCAGCATGCACATGGTCGCGCACATGATGCTCTCGATGCTGGTGCCCGTGCTCTTGGTCCTCGGTGGCCCCGTGACGTTGTTGTTGCGGGTGCTGCCCGCCGCGGGCAAGGGTGATCCACCGGGGCTGCGTGAGTGGGTGCAGATGGCGTTGCACAGCACGTTCTCTCGCTTCTTGACGCATCCGTTGGTGGCGACGTCGTTGTTCATCGGCGGGTTCTATGGCCTGTATCTCAGCGGGCTTTACGACGCCGCCGTTGACGTGCACGCCGCGCACCTGGCGATGAACCTGCACTTCCTGCTCAGCGGGTACCTGTTCTACTGGGTGGTCATCGGCATCGACCCGTCTCCGCGGCGCCTGCCTCCGGTCGCCAAGTTGGGCATCGTGCTGGTCTCACTGCCCCTGCACGCCTTCTTCGGTGTCATTCTGATGGGCACGAAATCCATTCTCGGCGAAAAGTTCTACAGCAATCTCGCGTTGCCCTGGCGGATCGATCTGGCGTCCGATCAGCACATGGGCGGCGCGATCACCTGGGCAACGGGGGAGTTGCCGTTGATGGTGGTGATGATCGCGCTGGTCATCCAGTGGTCGCGCTCGGATGAGCGGCTTGCCCGACGGCAGGACCGTGCCGCCGACCGTGACGAGGACGCCGACCTGGCCGCCTACAACGCCATGCTGGCGAAAATGGCCCAGCACGACGAGAAGACGCGCGGCTAGATGGCGCCCGCAGCAACGGCCGCCGGCCAGCTGCCGTGCTCGCTGATGTCGAGGCCGGCCTGCGCGGCGGCGCCGTCGCAGCCAAAGCCGGTGCGCCACATCCCGTCATCACATTCGACCTTGCCCAGCAGCATGGGCTCGGGCAGCTGCGTCAGGAAGGTTCCCAACGCGGCGGGGGACATTCGCCAGATTTCGCCATCGATGCTCACACCATCCTCTTCGGAACGGGTAAGGCCGGGCTTGGGAGGTGTGGTGCGTAGCGCCGACATCCGGTACTTGGCAGCGGTGCGCATTGGGCCGACCCAGCGTGCCCCCAGATCGGTGAGTTGGAACTCCAGCGGGCCGCCCCTGAGGTGCGCGCCGAACACCGCAAGCTCGTGGGACAGGGTGATCGCCGCGGGCCACACATCTTGTCCAACAGGTTCTCCGGTCACCAGGGCGGCAATGTCGAAGGCCACCGCATCGTCGAAGGCCCGCGCGATGACCGTCACCCCGAACTGCGCCTCCCCGGCGGTTCCCGCGGGTACCGACACCGCGCACAGGTCGAACAGATTGCAGAAATTGGTGTAGGTCCCCATGGTGGCGTTGACGCCAACAGGGTCCGCGGTCACCTGCTCGATCGTCGGATGCAGCGGTGCGGTGGGCACCAAGAGTGCATCCGCTCCCGCCAGTGAGCTCATGGCGTGCTCGCGCAGGCGTTGTACCTCGACGCGATCACGAACGAGGCGATGCGCGGGGATATCGCGCGCACCCGAAATAATCGGCGCCACAGTGGGATCAAGCGTGGCCTCCGGATGCGCGTCAATGAATTCGCCCACGGCGGCGTAACGTTCGCTGACCAACGCACCCTCGTACAGCAGTTTTGCTGCGGCCAGGAAGGGTGTCAGGTCCACCTCGACGATGGTTGCTCCGGCCTCCCGAAGGCGTTCGACCGCCGCGTGAAACGCGTTGCGCCACACTTCGTCCAGGGCCGGCAGCTCGCGTGGGACCGCGACGGTGGGCTGTGGCCGCGCGGCCAACCGGGTGTTGTCGGGCCATGTCCGCGGCCCGACCGCGGCACCCATGGCGGCCATCGCCAGGTTGGCGGTGGTCAGGGACGGAGCGAAAATGGTGACACAGTCATAGGATTCGCAGGCCGGGACCACGCCCTCGGTGGAGATGACGCCGACGGTCGGTTTGATGCCCACGATGCCCTGCAGCCCGGCGGGCACCCGCCCGGATCCGGCGGTGTCGGTGCCGATCGCGATATCAGCCTCGCCTGTCGCGACGGCCACGGCGGATCCGGAACTGGAGCCGCCGCTGATGTATTCGGGACGGCGCGAGTCGGACACCGCGCCGTATGGGGAGCGCGTGCCCACCAGCCCGGTCGCGAATTGGTCGAGGTTCGTCTTGCCGACCACCACGGCACCGGCGGCACGCAAGGCCGCGACTACCGGTGCGTCGTGTTCGGGAACGTATGCGTACTCCGGGCAGGCAGCGGTGGTGGGCACACCGCCCACATCCACGTTGTCCTTCACTGCGAGTCGCACACCGGCCAACGGCCCTGATGAGCCCTGCAATTCGGTGGCGATGTCGTCCTCGGGGCGGCGCATGATCCAAACCGTCATGGAAGCAAGGTACGGGTGGTGGGACGTATCGGCTAGTTATCCCCAATCCGACATTCATCCACAGCGGCGGCGTGAACACGCAGGGATGACGGGTCGCGGTGTCGGTGTACCCGGGGTTACTGGAGCCACGAAGGGCACCCGAACGGTGGTGCGCAGATAGGTAAGGAAAGGCACGGATCATGTTTGAAACGCCAGTGACTGTGATCGGCTCTATTGTCGGAGATCTCAAGCGGCGCCAGGTGGGCACCGACGAGATGATCAGATTCCGGGTCGCCAGTAATGCACGCCGTCGACGCGACGACGGCAGCTGGGTGAATTCCAACTCTCTCTTCATCAACGTCAGCTGCTGGGGTCGGCTGGTCACCGGGGTGGGGGCCGCCTTGGGCAAGGGAGCGCCGGTGATCGTGCACGGTCACCTGCACACCAGCGAGTTCGAGGACAAGGACGGCAACCGCCGCCAGGTCACCGAGATGAAGGCGATCGCTGTCGGCCCGGACCTGTCGCGGACCATCGCCCGCATAGAGAAGATCGGATACACCGGTAAACAGGAGGACACCGAGGCGGCCGAGAAACCCGATGCCGATGTCGAAGAATCGGTGCCTGAGCCCGCGGAAGCAGGCGAGAGCAGCGAGGAGTCGGTGAACCTTCGCCTGAGTGCTTGATCTATGGGCTGACACCGGCGACCGCGCGGTCGCCTCTCACCTAGGATGGTTCGGGCAGCTCACCAGAACGGCCGTGAGCTGCGGTGAAAGAACTTAGAGGAGAGGCGACAGCGCGGCAATGGCTGAGTACATCTACACGATGATGAAAGTCCGCAAGGCGCATGGCGACAAGGTCATCCTCGACGATGTCACCCTGAACTTCCTGCCGGGCGCCAAGATTGGTGTGGTCGGTCCGAACGGCGCCGGTAAATCCAGCGTCCTGAAGATCATGGCCGGGCTCGACAAGCCGAACAACGGTGAGGCGTTCCTGGCCAACGGGGCTTCCGTCGGGATCCTGATGCAGGAGCCGCACCTGGACGAGACGAAGACGGTGCGTGAGAACGTCGAGGACGGCGTGGCCCTCAAAGGCAAGCTCAATCGATACAACGAGGTGGCCGAGTTGATGGCCACCGACTACTCCGACGAGCTTATGGAAGAGATGGGCAAGCTCCAGGAAGAACTGGACGCGGCCGACGCCTGGGATATCGACTCGCAGCTGGAGCAGGCCATGGACGCGCTGCGCTGCCCGCCACCGGACGAGCCCGTCACGCACTTGTCCGGTGGCGAGCGCCGCCGAGTCGCGCTGTGCAAGCTGCTGCTGTCCAAGCCTGATCTGCTGCTGCTGGACGAGCCCACCAACCACTTGGACGCTGAGAGCGTGCTGTGGCTTGAACAGCACCTGGCCAACTACCCGGGCGCCATCCTGGCCGTCACCCACGACCGGTACTTCCTGGACAACGTGGCCCAGTGGATCCTCGAGCTGGACCGCGGCCGCGCGTACCCCTACGAGGGCAACTACTCCACGTACCTGGAGAAGAAGGCCGAGCGCATCGCCGTACAGGGGCGCAAGGACGCCAAGCTGCACAAGCGCTTGCAGGAAGAGCTCGCGTGGGTGCGTTCAGGCGCCAAGGCCCGTCAAGCCAAGAACAAGGCACGACTCGGGCGCTACGAGGAGATGGCCGCCGAGGCGGAAAAGACCCGGAAGCTCGACTTCGAGGAAATCCAGATTCCCACCGGCCCGCGCCTGGGCAACGTGGTGGTCGAGGTGAGTCATCTCGACAAGGGATTCGAGGAACGCACCCTCATCAAAGATCTCTCGTTCACACTGCCCCGTAACGGCATAGTCGGCGTCATCGGCCCCAACGGTGTCGGTAAGACCACCCTGTTCAAGACCATTGTCGGGTTGGAGAATCCCGACGGCGGCGAGGTCAAGGTGGGCGAGACCGTCAAGCTGAGCTACGTCGACCAGAGCCGCGCCGGAATCGACCCCAAGAAGAACGTGTGGGAGGTCGTTTCCGACGGGCTCGACCACATTGTGGTCGGTCAGAATGAAATGCCTTCGCGGGCTTATGTTTCCGCATTCGGCTTCAAGGGCCCGGATCAGCAGAAGCCGGCGGGCGTGCTCTCCGGCGGTGAGCGCAACCGGCTGAACCTGGCGTTGACCCTCAAGCAGGGCGGCAACTTGATCCTCCTGGACGAACCCACCAACGACCTGGACGTCGAAACCCTGGGCTCACTGGAAAACGCGCTTGAGCAGTTCCCGGGCTGTGCGGTGGTCATTTCGCACGACCGGTGGTTCCTGGACCGCACCTGCACGCACATCTTGGCGTGGGAGGGAAGCGACGACAACCCCGCTTCCTGGTTCTGGTTCGAAGGCAACTTTCAGGCCTACGAAGAGAACAAAGTGGAACGTTTGGGTATCGATGCAGCCAGACCTCATAGAGTTACCCACCGCCGCCTGACCCGCGACTAGGGTGAGGTTGCGTGTCGAAACCCGGCATGCAACCTCAGCCAGGAGCGTTCTGCGTGACTGTTAATACAGGGACCACCACTTCCGAAAACACGCCGTCCACCAATGGATCTGGTGTAGCGGCCATCGAAACTCTGACAGCTGCTTTCAGCCGCGCCCGCTTCTTGGGAGACCAGGAATGGGAGGAGGTGCTCGATGCAGATGGTCCCGCCGCACCGCCGGCTCCGCCCGTGCGCGAAGCCCTCTTGCGCGCACTCCTGCGACTGGCGGCACAGCGCCAGCCGCACGCGATATCGATGGCTGTTTACCGCAATGGTGACGACGCCGGACTGGGCACCGCGCTGCAACTGGTGACCGACTACACGCCGTTGCTGACCGAGTCGATCACCGTGCTTTTGCGCCGGCTGGGTGTGGCGATCGTCGATCTCATGGACCCGGTTTTCACCGTCGAGCGTTCCGCCGACGGCGCGCTGCTCTCCGCGGCCCCGCTGGACAACCCGCACAGTGACAGCGCCGTCGGCGTCGAGTGCTGGATTCACTTGCAGCTGCCGCCCTCCATTGATGCCGAGCGCCTGGCGTTCATCGAAACTCAGCTGCCGCATACCCTGGAAGACGGCAGCCATGTCGCCGCCGACACCGAGGCGATGCGCGATGCGGTCATCGAGTTGGCCGTTGATTTGGATGCTTCCGCAGGCACCGCCAGGTTCTCCGCCGCGGAGCTGATCGAGGTCGCCAACTTGCTGCGCTGGCTGGTCGACGGGCACTTCACGGTGCTGGGCTACCAGCGCTGCACGGTGGAGAATGGACGAGCGACGGTGGACGAGTCGAGCAGGCTGGGCCTGCTCAAGCGCCGTGAAGAAGTGCTCCCGCAGCTCACCCACAATGACGATCTGCTGGTGCTGGCGCAGGCCACCACGCCTACCTACCTGCGGTACGCCATCTACCCGAACATTGTGGTGATACGCCAGGACGACGGCAGCGGGCCCGCCGTGGAACACCGCCTCGTGGGAGTGTTCACCGTCGCCGCGATGAACGCGGACGTGATGAGCATCCCGGTGGTTTCCGACCGGGTGCATCAAGTGTTGGCGCGTTCGGATGCCAGCCAGGACTCGCTGGCTGGGCACATGCTGATTGACATCATGCAGAACCTGCCCCGCGCCGAGCTGTTTGCGGCGGGGGTTGACCAGCTCCAGAATCTCGTCACCGCGGTACGGAACATCGGGGCCCACCCGGGCACTCTGCTGTTCCTGCGCGCCGACGAATTGGGGAACTTCGTGACGGCCCTGGTGTACCTGCCCCGCGACCGTTACACCACCACGGTGCGGCTGGCCATGCAGGACACCCTGGTGCGCGAGCTCGGTGGCACGGGTATCGACTACACCGCACGTGTCAGCGAATCACCTTGGGCGCTGGTTCATTTCACGGTCCGTATGCCGGAGGACAACCAGTCCGCCAGCGTGGACACCTCGGAAGAGAACCGGGTCCGCATCCAGGGGCTGCTCACCCAGACCACCCGCACCTGGAGCGACCGGCTGGTCAGCGCGGTGCGACCTGATTCCCCGATCGATCGGGCCTGCGCGGAGCGGTATTCGGTCATCCTGCCCGAAGTCTTCAAGACAAACGTTCCGCCCGCGGAGGCCATCGCCGATATCGCCAGAATCGAAGGGCTGCAGAAGGATTCCATCGATCTGGCCTATGATGCCGAGGAGCTGGGCACCGGAGTGCTCAGCATGTATCTGGGCGGACGTTCGGCGTCCCTGAGCCAGGTGCTGCCTGTGCTGCACAGCATGGGTGTCGACGTGCTGGAGGAACGTCCGTATCACTTCACCCGGCCCGACGGCCTGGCGGTGTCGTTGTACGCCTTCCGCATCGAGGTGCATCCGGCGATTGCGCGCACCTTCGACGCGGACGGCACCGAGCGCCGCGCCGAGTTGCTCACCGACGCCATTGACGACGTCTGGCACGGCCGCGTGGAAACCGACAGGTTCAACGAGTTGGTGCTGCGCGCCGGTCTTACCGCCGGCCAGATCACCATCCTGCGCGGATACGCCAAGTACCTGCGGCAGGCGGGCTTCCCGTACAGCCAGGCGCACATCGAGGCGGTGCTGGCCGACAACTCCCAGACCGCACGCGATTTCGTGGAGCTGTTCGAGGCGCGGTTCGATCCGGTCGTCACCGACGACACGCTGGCCGAAGCTAGGGCCGCGTACGTGTTGGCAGAGATCGACAAGGTGGTCAGCCTCGACACCGACAGGGTGCTGCGCGCGTTCTTCGGGCTGATCCAGGCCACGTTGCGCACCAACTACTTTGTGAAAAAAGAGGACTCGGCGCGCGCCAAGGGCGTGCTGTCCTTCAAGCTCAACCCGCGCGAGATCACCGAGCTGCCCGAGCCTCGGCCGCGCTTCGAGATCTTCGTGTACTCCCCGCGGGTGGAAGGCGTGCACCTGAGGTTTGGTCCGGTGGCACGTGGTGGCCTGCGCTGGTCCGACCGTCGCGAAGACTTCCGCACCGAGATCCTGGGTCTGGTGAAGGCGCAGGCCGTGAAGAACGCGGTCATCGTTCCCGTCGGCGCCAAGGGCGGCTTCGTCGTGAAGAATCCGCCGGCGGCCACCGGCGACGCTGCCGCCGACCGCGACGCGTTCCGCGCCGAAGGCGTGGAGTGCTACCGGCGCTTCATCAGCGGTCTGCTCGACATCACCGACGACCGGGACCGCACAACCAACGAGGTCGTGCCCCCCGAGGGGGTGCGCCGCCGCGACGGTGACGATCCCTACCTCGTTGTCGCCGCGGACAAGGGCACCGCGACCTTCTCCGATATCGCCAACGAGGTTGCGTTGTCGTATGGATTCTGGCTTGGTGACGCGTTCGCCTCGGGCGGCTCCGTCGGCTATGACCACAAGGCGATGGGCATTACCGCCCGCGGCGCCTGGGAGAGTGTCAAGCGTCACTTCCTGGAAATGGGGATCGACACCCAGACGCAGGATTTCACCGTTGCCGGAGTCGGCGACATGAGCGGCGACGTCTTCGGCAACGGCATGCTGCTGTCCCAGCACATCAAGCTGGTGGCCGCGTTCGATCACCGGGACATCTTCTTGGACCCCAACCCCGATCCGGCTTCCTCCTGGGCGGAGCGCAAGCGGATGTTCGCCCTGGAACGTTCCAGCTGGGCCGACTACAACCCCGCGCTCATCAGTGCCGGCGGCGGTGTCTACAGCAAGGAACAGAAGTCGATACCGATCAGTCCCGAGGTGCGTGACGCACTCGGAATCGACGGCGACGTCGCAGAGATGACGCCGCCACAGCTCGTGCGTGCCATCCTGCTCGCGCCGGTCGACCTGTTCTTCAACGGCGGCATCGGCACCTACATCAAGGCCGAGAGCGAATCGCAGGCCGATGTGGGAGACAAGGCCAACGACGCCGTCCGCGTCAACGGAAACCAGGTGCGCGCGAGGGTGATCGGCGAGGGTGGCAACCTGGGCCTGACGTCGCGGGGACGCATCGAGTTTGAGCTCAATGGCGGTCGCGTCAACACCGACGCCCTGGACAACTCCGCCGGTGTGGACTGCTCGGACCACGAGGTCAACATCAAGATCCTAATCGACTCGCTGGTCAGCGCAGGCAAGATCGAAGCCTCCGAGCGGACAGCCCTGCTGGAATCGATGACCGACGATGTCGCCACGCTGGTGCTGGCCGACAACGAATCTCAGAACAACCTCATGGGCACCAGTCGTGCCAATGCGGCCTCGTTGCTTAGCGTGCATGCGCGGCAAATCGGCTACCTGGTCGCCGAGCGTGGGCTCGATCGCGAGCTGGAGGCGCTGCCGTCGGAAAAGGAGATCGACCGCCGCGTCGCACTCGGGATCGGTTTGACCTCACCGGAACTGGCCACGCTCATGGCGCACGTCAAGCTGGGGCTCAAAGATGATCTGCTGGCCAGCGACGCCCCGGACCAAGAGGTCACGCTGCGACGCATGGTGCACTATTTCCCGGACGTGCTGCGTGAGCGCTTCGACGCGGAGATCCGGCAGCATCCGCTGCGCAAGGAGATCTATGCCACCATGCTGGTCAACTCGGTGGTCGATTGCGGTGGAATCACCTACGTGTACCGGCTTTTCGAGGACGCTGGGACAGGTTCGGTGGACGGTCTCAAGACCTATGTGGCCGTCGAAGCGATCTTCGGGCTGCGCTCGCTGTGGGACCGCATCCGCCATGCCGATGTGCCCGTGGCGGTTTCGGACCGGCTGACGCTGGACATGCGCCGTCTGCTCGATCGCGCATCGCGCTGGCTCATCAGCTACCGGCCGCAGCCGCTGGCGGTGGGCGCCGAGATCAACCGCTTTGCCCGGGGCATTGCGGAGCTGAGCCCGAAGCTCACCACCTGGCTGCGCGGTCACGATCTGGAGATCGTCACCAAGCAGACCGAAGACTTGGTGGCACTGGGTGTTCCGTTCGATCTCGCCAGTGACGTGGCCAGCTGCCTCTATGGTTTCAGCCTGCTGGACATCATCGATGTCGCCGATATCGCCGATCGTGACGGCACCGAGGTCGCGGATCTGTACTTCACTCTGATGGACGACCTGCGAGTGGATGATCTGCTGACCGCCGTGTCGCAGCTGGATCGCAACGATCGGTGGCATAGCCTGGCCCGGTTGGCGATCCGCGACGACATCTACTCCTCGCTGCGGGCGCTCACCATGGACGTGCTGTCGGTGGGCGAACCGGACGAGACCGGTGAACAGAAGATCGCCGAGTGGGAGTTCACCAACGCCTCGCGTCTGGAGCGGGCCCGCGGCACCCTGGCGGAGATCTTCGCCTCGGGCGAGCCGGACCTGGCGACGTTGTCGGTGGCAGCACGCCAGATCAGGGGGATGATCAGGAGCAGCATCACCGGTCCTGCATGATGGAGCCATGAGTTCTGATAAGCCCGGCTATGTCGCGGCGGTGCCGGTCCGCTGGTCCGATATCGACATGTACCAGCACGTGAACCACGCGACGATGGTGACGATTCTGGAAGAGGCGCGAGTGCCCTTCCTGCGTGACGTCTTTGGCACCGAGATCACCACCACGGGCCTACTCATCGCCGACGTCCACGTGAAGTACAAGGGGCAGGTGCGGCTCGCGGACTCGCCTCTGCAGGTGACCATGTGGGTGTCGAAGATCCGCGCGGCGGACTTCACCATCAACTACGAGGTGCGTTCGGTGGATGCGTCACCCGACTCAAAACCGGCGGTGATCGCGGACACCCAGCTGGTCACCTTCCACCTCGACAGCCAGACCCTGTTGCGCCTCAACGATACTCACCGTGAATACCTGCAGCGGTGGTCCCGGACGTGACCGAGGCCCCGCTGCGGGTACCCGACGCCAATGACCGCAAGGACCTCGCCACCTTCCTCACCCGTGTCGCTCAGCTCGACGAGTCGGCGGTGGTGCGGCTGCGCGTGCGCGACGATGGCCGGGTAGTTGTCTGGGCAGCAACACAGTTCGATGTGCTCGCCTGCCGCGCGGTGCGTGGCGATTTGCGCACACCGGATATCACCGCCGCCGTCGACGAGGTGCTGCGTGGTCTGCAGAACCCTGACCTGGACGGCTATGTGGACACCGGGTTCCCCATGGACTCGGTGTGGCGCGGTGCCCTGCCGGCGGACAACGGTTTCGAACACCTGGACGACATTCCTGCGCGGTCAGTGCTCGAACTGGCGCAGCGCGGGGGAGAGCTGGCCCGCGAGCACAGCAGTGCTCACGGGCCGCCCGTGTCGCTGCTCGATCAGTCGGTCGTCACTGTCGACGGCGCCGGTGGTCAGCAGGTCGATGTGCCGATGCGTTGTGTATTCGCATTGATCGCAATGGGATTCATTCCGCCGAGCCCGGCCGAGGAGGAGCCGGTGCGGGTGCGCGCACTACCGTCATGGCTGCGCCTGGACGCCCGGTTCGGTTCGGTGTATCGCCACCGAACCGACCTGTCGCTGCAGGTGCGTTAGACGATCCAGGCCGCGGTGTTGCGTGGCAGCTTGCCGGTGACGAGCGGTCCGCTGGTCAGGATGACCTCGCCCTCGGGCAGATCCACCAGATCGCTGCTGACGTTCACAGCGCAGGTGAGCCCGCCGCCCTTGACGCGGAATGCCAGTGCGCCCGGCGGGCTGCCGTACCACTCCAGGCTGGCGCCCTTGAATTCTGGACGGTTCTTGCGCAATTCGATGGCCCGCCGATACAGAGACAGCGTGGAGTCGGTGCGCTCCAGCTGACGCTCCACGGTGAATTCCGCCCAGCCGTGCGGCATGGGCAGCCAGGTCTGGTCGTTGCTCGAGAAGCCATAAGGGGGATCGGTGCCCTCCCAGGGGATCGGCACCCGGCAGCCGTCGCGGCCCCGTTCAGTGTGCCCGGAGCGCTCCCATACCGGATCCTGCAGGGCCTCGTCGGGCAGATCGACATTCGGCAGTCCGAGCTCGGAACCGTTGTAGATGAACACAGTTCCGGGCAGCGCGAGCATTACCAGGGCCATGGCCCTGGCCCGCCACTGGCCGATCTGGCCGTCGCCATAGCGCGTCACCTCGCGCTCCACATCGTGGTTGGACAACGTCCAGGTGGGTCTCGCGCCCACGGAATCCACTGCTGCGAGCGAGTTCTCGATGGCAGACCGGATCTTGTCGGCATCGAAGTCGGCTTCGACCAGTTTGAAGTTGAATCCGAGGTGCAGCTCGTCGGGCCTGACGTATTCGGCGAAGCGGATGTTGTCGTTCACCCAGATCTCGCCGACGGCAACCACATCGCGGTACTGATCGAGCACCTTACGAATCTTGCGGTGGTATTCGTGGACGCCCTCGTTGTTGAAGCGCGGGTCTTCGTCGGCGATGTGCAGCATCGAGGTTTCGGTGTCCTCGATATCGGGGAGGCCCGGTGGCTTGGCCATGCCGTGGGCCACGTCGAGGCGGAAGCCGTCGATGCCGCGGTCCAGCCAGAAGCGCAGGGTGTCGGCGAAGTCGTCGAACACCTCCGGGTTGTCCCAGTTGACGTCGGGCTGTTCGGGAGCGAACAGGTGCAGGTACCACTGGCCGGGAGTGCCGTCCGGCTCGGTGATCCGTGTCCAGGCAGGGCCGCCGAACACCGACGGCCAATTGTTGGGCGGCAGTTCGCCATGGGCGCCCTTGCCGTCTCTGAAGATGTAGCGCGCACGGGCATCGCTGCCGGGTGGGCTCTGGAGTGCTTCCAGGAACCATGGGTGCTGGGAGCTGGTGTGATTGGGGACAAGGTCCATGATGACCTTGATGTTGTGCCGGTGCGCCGAGGCGATGAGCCGGTGCATCGCGATCGATCCACCGAACAGCGGATCGATCTCGCGTGGGTTGGACACGTCATAGCCGTGGTCCGCCATCGGCGATCTGGTGACTGGATTGAGCCAGATGCCTTCGATGCCGAGCAGGTCAAGGTAGCCAAGTTTTGCTGAAATACCGTCGAGGTCTCCGACCCCGTCGCCGTCGCTGTCGCCGAATGACCGCGGGTAGATCTGATAGAAAACGGCCCGCGACCACCAGGGGTCGTCATGTTGGCCCAAGTAGGCGGCGGTCACGGTTGATTATTCTGCACCACGGCGGCGTCGGCCTCGAATCGCGCTCGACCGTCAGAACGGGGAGTTGACCATCGACTGCGCCGCCATTTCCAGGTAGCTCCACAGCTGAGCGCGATGCTCGTCGTCCAGGGCGTTGCGGTCGGTGGAATCGACGGCGGTCCGCATGCAGCGCAGCCACGCGTCACGCTCGATGGGCCCGATCCGAAATGGTGCGTGACGCATCCGCAACCGCGGATGTCCGCGCTGGTCCGAGTAGGTACGCGGGCCGCCCCAGTACTGCTCGAGGAACATCCGCAGGCGATCCTCGGCACCGGTGAGATCTTCTTCCAGATAGAGCGGCCGCAACACCTCGTCATCGGCGACCAGCTCGTAGAAGCGGGCTACTATCGCGCGGAAAGTGGCCTCGCCACCGACGGCGTCGTAGAAGTTCTCTGGGGTAGGGGCTGCCACGTACGCCATTGTGCCGGTACCTGTGTGGGCCGGTCAGTCGGGTTGGTCACGCGATGTTCATTGGATTGACCTGCGAACACTGTGCAAATTGTCGTGCGAAGACCGCCGAATCGTGGTGCACTGGTGGTAATGGCGCAACACAAGAAGAGCCGTGGGCACCGGCATAGCAGTGCCAGCGCTGGGCCGACCCAGAACGGGTCGGCCCGAATACTGCACAGTGTCCCGGGGACGAGGGTCCCCGGGGCCATCCCCCCGCAGCAGTCCAACGACGCCGGTTCCCTCTGGGGCCGGCGTCGCGTGTTATTGCTGAACTCCACATATGAGCCGTTGACCGCGCTGCCGATGCGCCGCGCCGTGATCATGCTGCTGTGCGGTAAGGCCGATGTGGTGCACGACGACCCTGGTGCCCCCATCATTCATTCCGCCACGACGGCGGTGTCGGTGCCCTCGGTGATCAGACTGCGGACCTTCGTGCGGGTGCCCTATCGGGCCCGGGTCCCGATGACGCGTGCCGCGCTCATGCATCGTGACCGGTTCCGCTGCGCGTACTGCGGTGGGCGGGCCGACACCATCGACCACGTCATCCCGCGCAGCAAGGGTGGTGCGCACTCCTGGGAGAACTGTGTGGCCTGCTGTTCCTCCTGCAATCACCGCAAAGCGGACCGGCTGCTGGCCGACTTGGGGTGGGCGTTGCACACCACGCCGATGCCGCCCAAGGGCCAGCACTGGCGGCTGCTGTCGTCGGTGAAAGAACTCGACCCGGCGTGGGTGCGATACCTGGGCGAGGGCGCGGCGTGACGTATCGGCTACGGTTTGCATTGTGAGCTTCCTCAACAGCCCCACATACATCGGGATGCCGGTATGGGTAGCCCTGATCGCGCCGGTCTTCCTCGTGCTCGTCGGACTGTGGACGATGCGCAAGAAGGGGCCGCACCCCGCGACGTACAACATGAACGACGGCTGGACGCACGCCCCGATCCTGTGGGCTGCCGTCGACGAGAACATCGGTAGTGCCCATGGGCATGGCCACGGTCATGGAAGCCACGCAGGCGCCGAGGTGATAGGAGGGTCCGCACGTGGCAAGTGGTGAAGTCACCAAGACTGCTCCCGCGGAACTCCCTCGCGGCTGGGCCGAGACCGTCAGCGGTCGTATCTCGGGCGTAACTGAGCCGGGCGAGCTGTCGGTCAACTACCCGTTCCCGAACTACGAGCTGGCCACGCTCGACGATGCCCTGACCTACGGGTCACGCCAGTCGAAGGCGCGGTTCTCGGTGTACATCGGCGATCTGGGGTCGGACACGTCCGCCGGCGCCCGCGAGGTCTTCCTCAAGGTGCCCACGCCCGACGAGGCCGTGCTGATCGCGGTGTCGCCCGACCAGCACGTCGTGGAGGTTGTTTACGGCGAGGGACTCACGGGACGTGGCGCCGAGTCGGCCGCCGACCTTGGTGTCGCCGCCGCGCTGGCGTCCTGTAAGGAGGGCAACCTGCTCGACGGCATCATCAGCGCGGTGCGCGTGATGAGCGCTGCCATCGCACGCCCCTAGTTACCGCGCGGACTACCGCGCACACTCTAGCTTTTGCGTCGAGCGCATACCGCACGCAGGCGAATTCCCTGAATTCACTGCGCCTGGTATGCGCTCGACGCGTTTGTCGGTGGCCTGCCGCATGATTCGGCGATGGTGAGTGGGGCGGTTCTCGGCAGTGAGGCACTTCGCGCGGGCTTGGTGACACGCCATGAGCTGTCCGCGAAGTATGTGGCCTGGCACAAAGACGTCTACATACCGCGAGATTGCGCGATGACTCCGACGGTTCGTGCCGAAGCGGCGTGGCTGCGATCTCGCCGTCGGGGTGTGCTCGCGGGCTTCTCGGCGGCAGCGCTGCACGGCGCGCAGTGGGTCGATCTGTCCCGGCCGGCGGAAATTGTGGACGATTACAACCGTCGCCGCGAGAGTGGTGTGATTACCCGCAGGTGTGCGCTCGGTCCCGACGAGGTGTGCGTGGTGCGCGGCATGCGGGTCACCACCGCCGCCCGCACCGCGCTCGACCTCGCGAGTCGGTATCCGCAAGATGTCGCGGTGGCTGCCATCGATTCGCTCGCCCGGGAGACGCAGCTGTGTGCACCCGATGTGCTCGAACTCGTGTCCCGGCATCGCGGGATGCGCGGTGTGCGGCGAGCCCGGGCCGCCCTCGACCTGGTCGACGCCGGCGCCCAATCGCCCAGGGAGACCTGGCTGAGGCTGCTGCTCATCCGGGCCAGGTTGCCGCGCCCCAGCACGCAGATCGTGGTGCACAACGGCGACTTCGTCGCCCTCGCTTACATCGACATGGGCTGGGAAGACGTCATGGTGGGCGTCGAATACGACGGCGACCAGCATCGCAGCGACCGTCGGCAATACCTCAAAGACATCAAGCGCCTGGAGATGCTCGAAGGCTTGGGCTGGCTGATCGTCAGAGTGGTCGCCGAGGACCACCCGGAGGACATCGTTCGCCGGGTGCGCGAGGCCCTGGCCCGCCGAGCGCATACCGCACGCAGGCAAATCGCCTGAATCAGCTGCGCCTGGTATGCGCTCGGCGCAGGGGGCTTACTGAGCGTCGAACTCGCGGGCCTGCAGCGACCTGACGATGCCCGCGCGTCCCTCGGAGACCAGACGGCGCAGTGCCGACGGGACCTCCTTGGCCAAGAAGCCGTCTGCTGACTCCACCGCACGCTGCGATATGTCCCACGAGGGGTACAGGCCGATCACCACGGTTTGGGCCACTTCGCTGGAACGCCGCGCCCAGACACCCTCGATGACATCGAAGTAGCGACCCGCGAACGGTTCCAGCAGCGTGGCCTGTCCGGGCTGCACGATGCCCGCGATCACCGCACGCGCGGTGATGTTTGGCAGCGCGTCGTCCTCGATGACTTGCTTCCACGCGGTCTCCTTGACCTCGGCGACCGGCCGGGCCGCGCGCGCCTGCGCCGCCTGACGCTTGCCCGCCGCGGTCTGGTCGCGCTCTAGCTCGGCGTCAATGAACACCGACGCGTCCGGCTCCAGCGCGCCGGATGCCGCCAGCGCGTTCACGATTCGCCACCGCAGGTCGGTGTCGATGGTCAGGCCGGGCAGGTCCAGCGACGCGGGATCGGAGTCCAGCAGCGCCTGCAGCACGACGGTATGTCCCGCGGACAACGCCGAGGTGGTCAAGGCGTTCACGAACGCCAGTTGATGGTCCGAGCCCGGCTCGGCGGCGCGCGCCAGCTCCAGCAGCCGAGCCGCGAAGGCCGGCCAGCCGTGCTCGCGTGCCCACGTGGGTTCCATGTACGAGCTCAGCGCGGTCTGGGCCTGCAACAGCAGGCGCTGTGCCACACCCACTTCCGATTCGGCGTGCACGCCGGAGGACACCAGCGCCACGAAGTCGCGTGCGCGCAGCTCGGCCTCGCGGGTCATCTCCCAGGCGGCCGACCAGGCCAGGGTGCGCGGCAGCGGCTCGGCGATATCGGCGATCCGTGACAGCACGGTTTCCAGCGATTCCTCGTCGAGCCGCAGCGAGCAGTACGTCAGGTCGTCGTCGTTGACCAGGATCAGCTTGCCTCGGGAAACGCCAACCAGCGCCGGCACATCCGTCGACGGACCCTCGACATCGAGCTCTTCGCGATGGATTCTGACGAGTTTGCCGCTGGCCTCGGATGTCGCCGACTCCGCGGCTCCGGCGTCGTCGTAGATCCCGACGGCCAGCCGGTGCACACGTGTCTCACCGGCTCCGGGCGCCGCTCCGGACTGCTTAACGACGAACCGCGTGAACTTGCCCTCGTCATCGACCTCGAATTCGGGCGACAGGGTGTTCAGGCCGGTGGTCTTGAGCCACTGCGTGCCCCAGTCCGACAGATCCCGTCCCGAGGCCTCTTCCAGCGCCCCCAGTAGGTCGTCGAACGTCGCGTTGCTGAAAGCGTGCGCCGTGAAGTACGCGCGCAGGCCGGAGAGGAAGTTCTCCAAACCGACATACGCCACCAGCTGTTTGAGCACACTGGCGCCCTTGGCGTAGGTGATGCCGTCGAAGTTCACTTCAACGGCGGCCAGGTCCGGGATGTCGGCGGCCACCGGGTGAGTGGACGGCAGCTGATCCTGGCGGTACGCCCACGACTTCTCGACGTTGGCGAAGGTGGTCCACGCCTCGGTGTATTCGGTGGCCTCGGCCTGGCACAGCACCGAGGCAAAGGTGGCGAAGGATTCGTTGAGCCACAGGTCGTCCCACCATCGCATGGTGACCAGATCGCCGAACCACATGTGCGCCATCTCGTGCAGCACGGTCTCGGCGCGGCGCTCGTAGGAGTACTTGGTGACCTTGGAGCGGAAGACGTAGTCCTCCAGGAAGGTCACCGCACCGGCGTTCTCCATGGCGCCGGCGTTGAACTCCGGCACGAACAACTGGTCGTACTTGCCGAACGCGTACGGGATGCCAAAGTTCTTGTGGTAGAAGCCGAATCCCTGCTTGGTCTCGGTGAACAGCCGGTCGGCATCCATGAACTCCGACAGCGAGGCGCGGCAGTAGATGCCCAGGTCGATGATGCCGTGCTCATCGGAGTACTCGTCGTTCCACCGGGCATACGGCCCGGCGATCAACGCGACCAAATAGGTGCTCATCTTCGCGGTGGTGGCGAAGGTGTGCACGCCGTCGGCGATGGACAGCGGCGCGCCGTTGGAGATCACCTGCCAGTGGGCGGGGGCGGTCACCGTGACGTCGAAGGCGGCCTTGAGGTCGGGCTGGTCGAAGCACGCGAACACCCGCTTGGCATCGGCGGTTTCGAACTGCGAGTAGAGGTACACCTCGTCATCGACCGGGTCCACGAAACGGTGCAGTCCCTCACCGGTGTGCGAGTACTCGCAATCTGCCTCCACCACCACGGTGTTGGAGGCCAGCAGCCCGGCAAGTTCGATGCCCTGCTCCTCGTCGTATCCGCTAACGTCCAGCTCTGTGCCATTGAGTTCGACTCGGCGCACCGTGCGCGCGGCGATGTCGATGACCGTTGATCCTCCGGGCTGCGCGGTGAAGGTGACGGTGGTCGCCGAGTGGAACGTCTGTTCGCTGGGGGCGCCTGCACCGTCGGTGAGGTCGAGGGTGATCGCGTAGCGCTGGACGTCGATCGTCGCGGCGCGGGCCGCGGCCTGGTCACGGGTGAGGTTAGGGAGTGCCACGTACCTAACGTAGCCGCTAGAGGGGCATTCGTGCGGGATGGGAACACGGGCGCAGCATCCTGAGTTGGGAAAGACGTTGGCCAAATCACACGCGAAAGGCGCGCTATGTCTGCAGGCAAGAAGGACCTCGCCGAGTTCTGGTTCGATCCGCTGTGTCCGTGGTGCTGGATCACCTCGCGGTGGATCCTGGAGGTTCAGAAGGTTCGCGACATCGACGTGAAGTTCCGGGTGATGAGCCTGGCCGTCCTCAACGAGGGACGCGAGGACCTGCCGGAGCGTTACGTCGAACTCATGAAGACGGCCTGGGGCCCGGTGCGGGTCGCCATCGCCGCTGAGCAGGCCAAGGGCCCGGCGATCTTGGAGCCGCTGTACACCGCGCTGGGTACCCGGATCCACAACCAGGACAACAAGGATCTGCCCGTCGTCATCGCCGAATCACTGGCCCAGGTGGGCCTGCCCGCCGAATTGGCCGACGCGGCCCAGTCCACCGACTATGACGAGGCGCTGCGCGTCAGCCACCACGCCGGTATGGACAAGGTGGGATCGGATGTCGGGACTCCGACCATCCACGTTAACGGTGTGGCCTTCTTTGGCCCGGTGATCTCCAAGATCCCACGTGGCGAAGAGGCCGGGAAGCTGTGGGACGCGTCGGTGATCTTCGCCTCATACCCACACTTCTTCGAGCTCAAACGGACCCGTACCGAGCCGCCGACCTTTGACTAGTACCGCGGCGGCGGGTTGTCGAACGTGTACCCCTGCGGCTGCGGCAGATAGCCGTGCGGCATCGGTGGTGGCGCTGGAGGTAGCAGCGGCGGCACGGGAGGAAGGGGAGTCGGCGGCAGCAGCTTGGGCCGGAAGAACAACGACCCGGCCTGCTGCCGATTCCGCAGTGCCGCCGCGCGCCAGGTGTGCACGGGGTGGCTCGAGAGCATGTTGACCAGCCAGACGAAGAAGCCGGTCTCCAGGGTGGCGCGGTTGGCCAGAGTATCGAATTCGACGCGCTTGAGCAGGTACTTACCTGCTGCCATCACCCCAATAGCCCCCTGAATCCCGGTGGGGCGCATGGCGTATCCGTGGTTATCGGCGGTGTATTCCATGGACCGCGACAGTGATGTCCCCAGGAAAGGGACGAAGTTCATCGCCGTCTGGGCGAATTGGCGCCAATAGGACGCGTGCCCGGCGGCGATGTGGCCGACCTCGTGGCCGATGATGAAGGCCAGTGCCTCCGGGTCACGGGCGTCGCCGCCGATCTCGAACAGGTCGCTGTAGACGACGACGAACCGACGGAAGCCGTGGCCGCTGGCGAAGGCGTTGATCTGACCGTTGCCCAGCACAACGTAGGCATCGGGCACTTCCTGCAGGCCGAAACGCTGCGCCGCCTCGACAACCATCGCGTATCCCTCGGGGAATTGGGTGGGCGACATCTTGACGCCGTTCACCCGCTGCTGGCCGTACAGAATGCCGCGACCCAGGTACAGGGTCAGGGGCGTGGCGGCCAGGGCGACGATGATGATGTTCAGGTCAACGTGCTCGGGGTCGGCGAGATACCCGACGATGCTGAAAATCGCGCCGATGTACAGCAGCACGGTGAACAGGATCACGACGACGAGCAACCCGATCTCCCACGGATGGCGGCGCGGGGGATAGGTGTACTGGGGCAGTCCGACCGGGTACATGCGCGCCACGGTAACCGACCGCAGGGCCACCTGACACAACGCGACTGTCACAATTGGGGCATGCGCGTCTATGTGGGAGCCGATCACGCCGGATACGAGTTGAAGCAGAAGATCATCGAGCATCTTCGTGGCCGCGGCCACGAGCCGGTGGACTGCGGGGCCTTTGAGCTGGACCCGCAGGACGATTACCCGGCGTTCTGCATCGACGCCGCCCGTCGCACCGTTGCCGATCCGGGCAGCCTGGGCATCGTGCTGGGCGGTTCGGGTAACGGTGAGCAGATCGCCGCCAACAAGGTCGCGGGTGCCCGCTGCGCACTGGCGTGGAGCCTGGAGACCGCCGTGCTGGCCCGTGAGCACAACAACGCCCAGCTGATCGGTATCGGCGGCCGCATGCACACCGTGCCGGAGGTGCTCGCCATCGTCGACGCGTTCCTGTCGGCCACGTGGTCCGAGGAGCCGCGACACCAGCGCCGCATCGACATCCTGGCCGAGTACGAGACCACGCACGACGCGCCGCCGGTACCGGGCGCCACCGCGTAAACGCCTGTGCCGGAGGGGCATACCCTGCACCGGTTGGCCCGGCTGCATCAGCGCCGGTTCGCCGGTTCGCCGGTATCGGTGAGTAGTCCGCAGGGGCGGTTCACCGAGGGCGCGGCCGCGGTCAACGGACGCACCTTCGTGAAGGCACACGCCTGGGGCAAGCACCTGTTTCACGACTACGGCCCCGTCGGTGTCGTGCACGTACATCTGGGGCTCTACGGCACCTTCACCGAACTCCCGGTGCCGATGGGTGTCCCCGTCGGCCAGGTCCGGATGCGTGTCGAGGGACCGGAGTTCGGCACCGATCTGCGTGGCCCGACGGCGTGCGAACTCATCGACGCCGCGCAGGTCGACGCGATCTTGGCCCGTCTCGGCCCGGACCCGTTGCGTCCCCGGTCCGATCCGTCCTCCGCGTTTGAGCGGATAGCCAAGTCGCACAGGTCAATCGGTGCGCTCCTGATGGATCAGAAGATCATCGCCGGGGTGGGCAATGTGTACCGGAGTGAGGTGCTGTTCCGGCTGAAGATCGACCCGTACCGGCAAGGTGATCGGCTGGATCCTGATGAACTCACCGCACTCTGGGATGACCTCGTCGACCGGATGCGGATCGGGTTGCGTGTGGGCAAGATCGTCACCGTCGACCCCGAATATGACCATGGCGACCCGTCGTACGCGCCCGATCGTCCGCGCACGTACGTATATCGGCGCGCGGGGTCGCCGTGCCGGGTGTGCGGCACGCCCATTCTCACCGCCGAGATGGATGCGCGAAATCTGTTCTGGTGTCCCTCATGTCAAATTCGCTGATGTCAACCACGATGACGTCTCCGGTTGTAAACTGCGCTGAATGGGACTGCGAGTACCAGTAACCCGAAAGGGGAGTTCATGACGCGACCGGGTGCGCCGTTGGGAAAGCTCATGGCGCGCGCGGTCCGTGGACTGGGCTCGCACCCCGAACCCGATGACATCGAGACCCGGCTGATGGATGCCGCCATCGAGGTGCTGGCCGAGCGGGGCACCCAGACGGCCACCATCGACGAGGTGGCGCGGCGGGCGAAAGTGGGCCGCGCCACAGTGTTTCGGCGCTTTTCCAGCAAGGACGCGTTGTTCGAGCGGGCGCTTGCCCAAGAGATGCAGAAGTTCCTGGACGAACTACAAGAGCGCGCCGGTGGTTTCGACGACATCGGCGAGCGGGTCGCCGAAGGTTTCGCAGTATGCATCGAGATCGTGAATCACCCTCTGCTGCGCAGTGATTCACTCGTAGCCAGAATGACCGCAGTCGAAGTGATCACTCAGGGCGATCCGGCGCCCATCGACCTGGCGCGGAACTACCTCGTTGCCCAGATCGACCAGATGCGCGAGGAAGGGCGCATCCCGCCGGGCGATTCAGGGCGGCAGGTCGACGTATTGATCCACCTGGTGCTGGGATACCTCGCGGCACCGACGACGACCATCGACCTCGGCAACACCGAAGAGGTGCGCGCACTGGCCCGCGAGACGTTCGCGCCCATCCTGCTGACGCCCAACGTGCCCCTCACGGCGCAGTAAGCGTCCTAGAAGTCTCCGAAATCGCCACCGAAGTCGCCGCCGCCATCCCAGCCGCCACCTTGGTCCCAGCCGCCACCACTTTGGTCCCAGCTGGAGCCGCCCTGATCCCAACCGCCTCCTTGATCGGCGCCTGATCCCTGATCCCAGCCGGCCTGGTCTGCGCCGCCGTCCTGCCCGGCGTTGAGTCCGGCGTCATAGCCGTCGGAATATCCTTGGCCGAAACCGCTTTCGAAGCCCTGTGCGCCGTATCCCACGCCGTGCATGCCGGAGAAGAGCGAGTTGAACAGCAGCGCCGACCCCACGCCCCAGGCGCCCGCGACGAGGGCGGGTTTCCACCACGGCTCGGAGTACCAGCCCGCAGGAACGGGACGCCCGGCAACGGTGCCGCCGGGGTAGTAGTTGGGGGTGCGGCCGGACGGTTGCGGAGACGCCTCGATCTGGCGGCCCTCGAATTCGATGCTTCGATCCTCGCTGACCGCGCCCGCCTTGCTCTGTCCGGCGGTCGAGGGCAGTTCGGGTCCGGGATCCATGCCCATGGCGAGCCGAGCGGCACGCACGTAGTAGAGGCCCTCGATGGCGCTTTCCTTGGCAAGTGCTGCCTGCGCCGGGGTCCGGGCCTGCTCGATGGCCGAGGAGGCGGCGGTGTAGCGCTCAGAGGCGTCGGCCAGCGCCTGACGAGACGCGTCGTCGTTCCCGCTCAAACCCAGCACCTGTCCACCGAGGCGTTCAGTGAGGCGACGGGCGTCGGCCTTGGCGTCTTCGAGCTGATCGCCGCGACGGCGATTCGATCCCTGTGTGTAGATGATCGCGCCGCCGACGATCACGCCGACGAGAAGCAGGCCCAGGATGATTTCCATGGCACCCACGGTACTGACTGGTGGAGCGGGTGACGGGAATCGAACCCGCGTAGCTAGTTTGGAAGACTAGGGCTCTACCATTGAGCTACACCCGCATGCTTGCGAGGTTGTCCCGCACGCGCTGACGAATGTACAGCGCGGGGGCGGATCAAATCCAATTCTGAGCGTGACATGTCGAGGCCGTAGGATCACGTGGTCTTGCACGAAGTCACGTTGGAAGTGATGGACGCAGGTCCAACGGGGTGTAGCGCAGCTTGGTAGCGCATCCGCTTTGGGAGCGGAGGGTCGCAGGTTCAAATCCTGTCACCCCGACAGCACGACAGTACGAAGAACTGCAGGTCAGAAGATCTGCCGAGAACTATGAAGGAGCACTGCACGTGAAGAGCACCGTCGAAAAGCTGAGCCCCACCCGGGTTCGCATCAACGTCGAGGTTCCCTTCGCAGAGCTCGAACCAGATTTCTCCAAGGCCTACAAGGAGCTGGCCCAGCAGGTCCGTCTGCCCGGCTTCCGCCCCGGTAAGGCCCCCGCGAAGCTGCTTGAGGCCCGTGTCGGCCGCGCCGCGGTCCTGGAGCAGGTCGTCAACTCGGCCTTGCCGGCTCGCTACAGCGAGGCGGTCACTGCCTCCGATGTCAAGCCGCTCGGCCAGCCGGAGATCGAGGTCACCAAGATCGAGGACGGCCAGGAGCTGACCTTCACCGCCGAGGTGGATGTGCGTCCCGAGATCGAGCTGCCCGACCTGAGCGCCGTGGCTGTGACCGTCGAGCCCGTCACCGTCGAGGACTCCGAGGTCGAGGCCGAGCTGGACTCGCTGCGCGCGCGGTTCGGCACCCTCAAGGGCGTCGAGCGTGCCGCCGAGAACGGTGACTTCGTCTCGATCGACCTGTCGGCCACCGTGGACGGCAAGGAGGTCGAGGAAGCCGCGACCACCGGCTTGTCGCACGAGATCGGCTCCGGGCAGCTGATCGACGGTCTGGACGAGGCCATCATCGGCCTAAAGGCCGACGAGGAGAAGACGTTCACCACCAAGCTGGCCGCCGGTGAGTTCGCCGGGCAGGACGCCGAGGTCACCGTCAAGGTCGGCTCCGTCAAGGAGCGTGAGCTTCCCGCCGCCGACGACGACTTCGCCCAGCTGGCAAGCGAATTCGACACCATCGGAGAGCTCAAGGAGAGCCTCACCGAGCAGGTGAAGGGCCGCAAGCGCATCGCGCAGGCCGACGAGATCCGCGACGAGACCATCACCGCGCTGCTCGACAAGATCGAGATCCCGGTGCCCGAGAAGATCCTCGAGGAGCAGATCGGCAACAGCCTGCATGAAGCCGTCCACGGTCTGGACCACAACGAGGAGCGCCTCAACGAGCTGCTCGCAGAGCAGGGCACCTCGCGTGAGGAATTCGACAAGGACATGCGCGAGTCCGCGACCAAGTCCATCAAGACCGAGCTGCTGCTCGACGTGATCGCCGACAAGTTCGACATCAACGTCGACCAGCAGGATCTCACCGAGCGCCTGGTGCTCATGTCGCGTCAGTACGGCATCGAGCCGCAGCAGCTGATCCAGTACCTGACCCAGCAGCAGCAGCTGCCGGGTCTGTACGTCGACGTGCGCCGTGGCAAGGCCATCGCCGAGGTCATCCGTCAGGCCAAGGTCACCGACTCCACAGGTGCCGATGTCGACGTCGACGCCGTGCTGGGACCGCGCCGGGGCGGCGCCGACGAGACCGACGCCGATGCGGCGGCCGAGGACAAGCCGGCCGAGCCCAAGAAGAGCGCGGACAGCGAGAAAACAGACAAGTCCGAGAAGGCCGAGAAGAAGGCCAAGAAGAAGAGCAAGGACGACGACGCCGAGTAGTCCGCGTCACGCGGCGACGAGAGTCTCGCGCGAAGAGCATCACGCTCTGAGCGAACTCGCCCGTGGCGGGGAGTGCACAGCACCCGATGTTGGTTAATGTCGGCAGTACGCAAAAAGGTTCTGAAGATTGGTTTCATACGGACCCCGAAGAGCTAGACGAAGGCAGGTTGCACAGTGACTGAAATGCGTTCGGCGACAGCCGGGCTCAACCTGATCGACTCGGTGTATGAGCGCCTGCTCTCCGAGCGCATCATTTTCCTGGGCCAGCAGGTGGACGATGACATCGCCAACAAGCTGTGCGCGCAGATTCTGCTGCTGACGGCCGAGGACCCCACCAAGGACATCCACCTGTACATCAACTCCCCGGGTGGGTCGATCAGCGCCGGCATGGCGATCTTCGACACCATGCAGCTCTCGGAGTGCGATATCGCGACCTATGCGATGGGTATGGCCGCGTCGATGGGTGAGTTCCTGCTCGCCGCCGGGACCAAGGGCAAGCGCCACGCGCTGCCGCACGCCCGAATCCTCATGCACCAGCCGCTCGGTGGTGTGACCGGTAGCGCCTCGGACATCGCCATCCAGGCCGAGCAGTTCCAGGTCATCAAGAAGGAAATGTTCCGTCTCAACGCCGAATTCACCGGCAAGAGCATCGAGCAGATCGAGCAGGACTCCGACCGCGACCGCTGGTTCACCGCCCCGGAGGCACTCGAATACGGGTTCGTCGACAAGATCATCACCCGCGGCAATCTCAACGGCAGCAAGGGAGCCTCCAAGTGATCTCCAAGCACCTCAACCCCGAACTAGCGCCGCAGGCGCGCTACATCCTGCCCTCGTTCATCGAGCACTCGAGCTTCGGTGTCAAGGAGTCGAACCCCTACAACAAGCTGTTCGAGGAGCGCATCATCTTCCTCGGCGTGCAGGTGGACGACGCCTCGGCCAATGACATCATGGCGCAGCTGCTGGTGCTGGAGTCGCTGGATCCCGATCGTGAGATCACCATGTACATCAACTCCCCGGGTGGCTCGTTCACCTCGTTGATGGCGATCTACGACACCATGCAGTATGTCCGCTCCGATATCCGCACGGTGGTGCTGGGCCAGGCCGCGTCGGCCGCCGCGGTGCTGCTGGCCGCCGGCACACCGGGCAAGCGCATGGCGCTGCCGAATGCACGTGTGCTCATCCACCAGCCCGCGTTGTCCGGCGTGATCCAGGGTCAGTTCACCGACCTGGAGATCCAGGCCAAGGAAATCGAGCGCATGCGGGTGCTGCAGGAGACCACCTTGTCCCGCCATACCGGCAAGGACGCGGAAATCATCCGCAAGGACACCGACCGCGACAAGATCTTCACGGCCGAGGAGGCCAAGGAGTACGGGATCATCGACGTCGTCCTGGAGTACCGCAAGCTCTCCGCCCAGGCAGCCTCGTAGCTGCCGGGTGGCCCACGGCGGATAACAGTTGCAACACACTGGTCCTCGGTGCGCGTCATCGGAGGCTCCGGTCGGTGTGAGGCGATATGTTCTCCAACACGGCGACGTGTAAATGCCGTCGGTGCGATTCGCTTTATCGGTCGCGGTGCGGCAGAGATAGCGGGTACCGTCGGGACCAACAGGTCAGAGGACGTGTTGACACCACGATCCACCACCGCGTGACAGGAAGTAGGACCGGCCACCATGGCACGTATCGGAGACGGCGGCGACCTGCTGAAATGCTCGTTCTGCGGAAAGAGCCAGAAGCAGGTCAAGAAGCTCATCGCCGGCCCCGGCGTGTACATCTGCGATGAATGCATCGACCTCTGCAACGAGATCATCGAAGAGGAGCTGGCTGACGCCGACGACGTCAAGCTCGATGAGCTGCCCAAGCCCGCGGAGATCCGCGAGTTCCTGGAGAACTACGTCATCGGCCAGGACAACGCGAAGAAGACGCTGGCCGTCGCCGTTTACAACCACTACAAGCGTATCCAGGCCGGAGACAAGGCCCGTGATGCCCGCGGTGAGACCGTTGAGCTGGCCAAATCCAACATCTTGATGCTGGGTCCCACCGGCTGCGGCAAGACCTATCTGGCGCAGACGCTGGCCAAGATGCTCAATGTGCCCTTCGCCATCGCCGACGCCACCGCCCTGACCGAGGCCGGATACGTGGGCGAGGATGTCGAGAACATTCTCCTCAAGCTGATTCAGGCGGCCGACTACGACGTGAAGCGTGCCGAGACCGGCATCATCTACATCGACGAGGTCGACAAGATCGCCCGCAAGAGCGAGAACCCGTCCATCACCCGGGACGTCTCCGGTGAGGGCGTGCAGCAGGCCCTGCTGAAGATCCTGGAAGGCACGCAGGCATCGGTGCCCCCGCAGGGCGGCCGCAAGCACCCGCATCAGGAATTCATCCAGATCGACACCACGAACGTACTGTTCATCGTGGCCGGCGCATTCGCGGGCCTGGAGAAGATCGTGTCCGATCGTGTCGGCAAGCGCGGCCTGGGCTTCGGTGCCGAGGTCAAGTCCAAGGCCGATATCGACACCACCGACCACTTCGCCGAGGTCATGCCCGAGGACCTGATCAAGTTCGGCCTCATCCCCGAGTTCATCGGTCGTCTGCCGATCGTGGCCTCGGTGACCAACCTGGACCGCGAATCGCTCATCACGATCCTGTCCGAGCCGAAGAACGCGTTGGTGAAGCAGTACACCCGCCTCTTCGACATGGACGGCGTCGAGCTGGAGTTCAGCCAGGACGCGCTGGAGGCCATCGCCGATCAGGCCATCCACCGTGGTACCGGCGCCCGTGGTCTGCGCGCCATCATGGAGGAAGTGCTGCAGCCGGTGATGTATGACATCCCGAGCCGCGACGATGTCGCCAAGGTCGTGGTGACCGGCGAGACCGTCATCGACAACGTGCTGCCGACGATCGTGCCGCGTAAGCCCTCGCGCACCGAGCGTCGCGACAAGTCCGCCTAAGGCTCGTCGTGCAGAGCGCCATGGAGTTGGCGCGGGCCGAGCGCATCGACCTTGCCGAGCTCCTGGCCGGGCTGACACCCGGGCAGTGGAACGCCCCGTCGTTGTGTACCCGGTGGCGGATTCGTGACGTGGTGACGCACATGATCGGCTACGAGGACCTGAGCCGTGGTGAGTTCTACGCGCGCGTCGCCAAGGCCGGTTTCAACCCGAACCGAGCCAACGCCAATCGTGTCGCCGAGCTGGCTGACCGCACCCCCGAGCAGCTGCTGGAGATGGTGCGTGCCGCAGAAACGCCGGGGGTGCTGACATCGGGTTTCGGGGGACGGATCGCGCTGCTGGACGGCATCGTGCACCAACAAGACATTCGGCGCCCGCTGGGGATTCCGCGTGAGATTCCCGACGACCGGCTGAATGTCGCCATGGATTTCGCGCGCTGGGCGCCGCCGGTGCGGGGTGCGCTGCGCGCCCGGGGTGTACGGCTGGTGGCGACTGATACGGGTTGGGCGGCTGGGAAAGGACCCGAGGTGACCGGGCCGGCGGAGGCGCTGCTGATGGCGATGGCGGGACGCCCATGCGTACTGGCAGAACTCGATGGGCCGGGTAAATCAACTCTGGCGCAACATATTTCGTAACGCCGCGTAAGCTGGTAGTGATGTCCACCGAGTTCATGAGCCAGCCGACGCTCGAGGGCCCGACGCTCACCCTGCGTCCGTTGGAAGACGACGACGTTGAGCCGCTGTACCGTGCCGCCAGCGATCCCCTCATCTGGGCGCAGCACCCGAGTACGGACCGTCATCAGCGACCGGTGTTCGACAAGTGGTTCGCTGAGGCCTTGGCCGCGAGATCGCTTGTCATCATCGATCACTCGACGGGGCAGATGATCGGCTCCTCTCGTTTTTACGAGTGGGATCCGGACAAGCGTGAGGTCGCGATCGGGTACACCTTCATCACTCGCGAGTACTGGGGTGGGACGGTCAACGCCGAGCTCAAGACGCTGATGCTGGATTACGCCTTCATCAACGCCGACCTGGTGTGGTTCCACGTGGCCGCGGCCAACCTCAGGTCGCAACGCGCGCTCGCCAAGATCGGTGCCCACGAGCACCACCGCCAGAAGCGGGAGATCAACGGCGCGCTGGAGGACTACGTGTACTTCACCATCACCGCTGCCGACTGGCGAGAAGCCTCCGACTGAGCGCCACGTTCGCTACCGGGTGAAACGTGGCATCCAATCGGCGGCAGGTCAGTGCGTAACCGGATCGTCGTCGACGTCCACGCCCGACCGGGCCCGGTCCTGCTCGGCCCGCTTAGCCGCTTCGCGCATCTCGAAGGCGTCCGTGGCGATCTCACCGATCTGCCGCGTGACATCGACCACCGCATTGGTGATGATCTTGGCGATCTCGCCCACATGCTCGGCGGTCGACGACACGACCTCTTGCGCCAGGTCCTTGTTGCGTTCGAACTTGCTCACCACGGCTCCTAACCTACGCGTCTACCAGCTCGCCGCGCTCGTCAACGACGACGACCTCGGGTTCGGCCACCGTCTCCTTGGTTGCGTCTTGGCGTGCGTCCCGCTCGATGTGCACCACGAGCTCCTGTTCGCCGCGGAACCAGCCGTTGGGAAGAGACAGGCGGGCGATCTTCTTCCAGGTGGACGAGAGCTGGGCGAACAGGCCGCCGGTGTTGTAGGGCAGGCCGTACTTCTGGCACAGCTCGCGCACCTCGGTAGCCATCTCCGGGTAGCGGTTGGCGGGTAGGTCCGGGAACAGGTGATGCTCGATCTGGTGGGACAGGTTGCCGCTCATGATGTGAAAGAGCCTGCCGCCCTCGATGTTCGCCGAGCCAAGCAGCTGGCGGACGTACCATTCGCCGCGCGTCTCGTTGGCGGTCTCCTCCTTGGAGAAGGTCTGTGTGCCGGAGGGGAAGTGGCCGCAGAAGATGATCGAGAACGTCCACACATTGCGCACGAAGTTGGCCGACATGTTGCCCAGGAAGGTGATCGGAAACAGCGGACCGGTGAGCGCCGGGAAGATCACGTAGTCCTTGAGAACCTGCTTACTGGCCTTGCGCCACATGCCTGTGATCAACGGCTTGAGGTCGTACCACTTGCGCTTGCCCCTCACGATGTTCTCGGCCTCGAGCTCGTGCACCATGACGCCCCACTCGAAGAAGACCATCAGGGCGGTCGCCCATGCCAGGTTGCCCAGGTAGTACGGATTCCACTTCTGCTCGGGTGCCATGCGCAGGATGCCGTAACCCACGTCGCGGTCCATGTCGACGATGTTGGTGTAGGTGTGGTGCATGTAGTTGTGCGAGTGCCGCCACTGGTCGGCGGGGCACACGGTGTCCCACTCGAAGTCGCGTGAGTTCAGGCCCTTTTCGCGCATCCAGTCGTACTGGCCGTGCATCACGTTGTGGCCGATCTCCATGTTGTCGAGGATCTTGGAGACGGACAGCGCACCTACCGCGGCGAGCCACACCGGCGGAATGAACCCCAGGTACATCAGGGCGCGCCCCGCGGCCTCGCAGCCGCGTTGTGTCTTGATGATCGAGTAGATGTACTCGCGGTCACGCGCGCCCAGATCGCCGACGATCCGCTCGCGCAATGCATCGAGGTCCTTGCCCAGCGCCTCGACAGCGGCCGCGCTGATGGTGATTTCGTTGCTGGTCATCGTCTATCTCCTGGTTTAGAGGTTGATCGAGACGTCACCGACGGGCGCGGTGATGCAGAGCTGGATGTGCTGATCGGGGTCGTCGTTCTCGTCACCGGTGCGCAGGTTGCGGGTGCACCCGGATGTCTTCACCGCCGTGCAGGCGAAGCAGATTCCCATCCGGCAGCCGAATTCAGGTTGCAGACCGGCGGCCTCAGCCTGTTCGAGGATGGGGCGGCCGTCGTTCTCGGCGGTGACACCCGATGTGGCGAATCGCAGCACGCCGCCGGCTTCCCCGGTGGTGCCCGAGGTGGTGAGGGTGAACTCTTCGGTGTGTAGACGGTCGGAGAGTCCGCGCCCGGCGTACAGGGCGCTCACCGCCTCGTGCAACGAGGGCGGCCCGCACAGGAACGTCTGAGCGTCCGCATGCCAGGGCACGATCGCATCGAGCTGTTCGGCGCTGAAATGTCTGCCACCGGCGCGCGTGTACTCCGTGTGCACGGTTACCGAAGGCA
This sequence comes from Mycobacteroides chelonae, assembly GCA_014204435.1. GTDB lineage: Bacteria > Actinomycetota > Actinomycetes > Mycobacteriales > Mycobacteriaceae > Mycobacterium > Mycobacterium chelonae_A. Next base: position 144,457 of record JACHLF010000008.1, on the reverse strand, counting down.
CCTCGGCAAGGGCGGCGAGCTCATTGGCGTACGCGTTGTCCGCTGCGGTGGGCGCGTAGTAGAGCACAGCGAGCTGACCCGGATACCCATTGCCGATGAGTGTTCTCGCCATTGAGAGCACGGGTGTAATCCCGCTTCCAGCGGCGATCAGGACCGTCCGGATGGGACGCGGCGACGGAAGGACGAACGTGCCAGACGCCGGGGTGATGCTGTACACGTCGCCGACGGCGGCATGCTTGTACAGATAGTTCGAGACCAGCCCCTCGGAGCGGCGGGCGATGGTCAGCTCGATAATCTCCCGGGCGTCGTCGGCGCACGAAGGCGAGAAGCAGCGGACGTGGCGCACGCCGTCGATCACAACTCCCAGTTGCACGAACTGACCTGCGTGAAAGCCCGTGAACTGGCGCGTTGTGCGCAATGTGAGGGTCACCGATCGGGTGGTGCGGCGCTGCACGCGGATGACGCGGGCGCGCGCCTCTTCCCAGGTGATCATCGGATCGACCAGCTCGAGATAGCGGTCGAGGGCATGTGGGGTCACGGCGGCTGTCAGCAGCCGGCCCAGGGACGACTCGGGGGCGAGGATGCCTCGGGTGGCTTTAGTTAGAAATGTCATTCGAACTCCCTCCGTTAGGTTAACGAATGTACACTGAAATTGTGAACCAACATGACCCCACTCAGTCAAGCAGTAGTGACCGTGTCGGTCATCACAGCGATACAGTGATCGCCATGACCAGTCATCGAGAGCGGGGCTCGTACTCGGGTTCCTCCTCGCGACGTGACTCGGTTCGGGGTGAGCAGAAATTGCGCACCCGCACCGCCTTGATGGAGGCCGCTCTCGAGCTCTCGCGCACCCAGGCGTTCTCGGGATTGAGCCTGCGCGATGTGGCCCGCGGTGCGCGAATCTCGCCGACGGCGTTCTACCGTCACTTCTCGTCCCTGGATGACCTGGGCGTCGCGCTGGCTGAAGAGGGGATGCGCATCGCTCGGGGGATCGCGCGGGAAATACGCCGCCGCGAACCGGCGACGTTGGCCGAGTCCCTGCGCATCCTGGCCGAACGGGTCCAGGAAAACCCGGATCAGCTGCGCTTTGTCGTCACCGAGCGGTACACCGCACCCACCGAGGTGCGCCGCGCGGTGAGCATCGAAATGCGTCTGCTCGCGGGCGAGCTGGCGATCGATCTGGCGCGACGCGACCAAATGCGGCTCTGGGATTCCGCTGACCTGACCACGGCGGCCAACCTGATTCTGTCCATTGCCGCTAACGCGGTGGCCGAACTCGTACAGCCCGACGCGGACAGCGCCGACGTCGTGGACGTCGCGACCAACGCCTTGAAGATGGCGTTCGTCGGTCTACAGAACTGGCGTTCCAGCTAGTTCGAGGTCTGCTGCCCGCGACGCTCCGATTCGCCGAGGCGCTGATGCAGCCGGTCGCGGATCTCTTCGACCGTGTACGCCTTGCGTTTGCGTTGATCCCGGGCGACCAGCACACCTCCTGCTGCCACCCCGACGGCCCCGGCGAGCCCGAGCCACTTCCACATGTTGGCCATCGGTCCAGGCTACGGTGCGGGGATGAGTGAGCAAGTGAGTGTGTCGATCGAGGAGGCGCTCGATGCGACACGCACGGGCGACATTTGGGTGTTCCGCGGTCGGTCGGGCCCGGACCGTCTCATTCAGACTTTGTCGAATAGTCCGGTAAACCACGTCGGGATGACGCTGGCGATCGACGATCTGCCGCCGCTCATGTGGCATGCCGAACTGGGAAACAAGCTCACCGACGTGTGGACGGGCGATAACCATCGGGGAGTGCAGCTGCATGACGCGCGTGAGGCGATCGAGAGATGGTCACACGTCTACGGACAGCGATGCTGGCTGCGCCAGCTCAGCCCGCGGGTCACAGCCGAGCAGGAGGACATCGCCCTGCGGGTCGTGGCGCGGATGGACGGGACACCATTTCCTGCCACCGCCCGGCTGACCGGCCGGTGGATGCGTGGCCGGTTTCCTACGGTCAGCGATCTGACTCGTGGACTTCCCTTCGTGCACAAAAAGGTTCGCGAGGTAGCCGAACGGGACATCACGAAGAAACGGCACGCCGGACTGGAGACAGCGTTCTGCGCCGAGACGGTGGCGATCACCCTGGAGGAGATGGGGCTGCTCATCACCGAGAAGCGTTCGAACTACTTCGATCCGGGATCGTTCTGGAGCGGTGATGATCTGCCGCTGGCGCCGGGCTACTCGCTGGGCAGGGAGATCGCCGTCGAGGTGCGCGAGGGCTAGACGACTCGATCCGCCCGGGTGTAGACGTTCATGCTGTCCTCGCGCAGGAACGCCACGAGCGTCATGCCGGACTGCGCAGCCAAATCGACGGCTAGCGAGGAGGGTGCCGACACCGCCGCTAGGATGGGAATGCCTGCCATGGTTGCTTTTTGGGCAAGTTCGAACGAGGCGCGCCCGCTCACCAGCAGGGTGGTCCCCGTCAGGGGCACCCTGACGTTCTCCAGCGCCCACCCGATGACCTTGTCTACCGCGTTATGCCTGCCGATGTCCTCGCGCACCGCCAGCATGCTGCCGTCCGCCGTGAACAATGCGGCGGCGTGTAGCCCGCCGGTGGTCGCGAAAACCTTTTGTGCCGCGCGAAGTTTGCCGGGCAGACCGACCAATGTGTTCGATTCGATCGTGGAGGGGTCGTCGCCAGGAGAGAAGCGGCTGATGGTCCGCACTGCCTCCAGGGAACCCTTGCCGCAGACACCGCACGACGAAGTGGTGTAGAAATTCCGCGTCACCGTCGGGTCGGGTGCGGGTACGCCGGGGGCCAGCGTGACGTCCAGAACGTTGTAGGTGTTCAGGCCGTCGGGGTCGTCGCCGTGGCAGTACCGCACCGTCAACAGGTCGTCGCGACTACCGATGACACCCTCGGTGAGCAGAAACCCCTGGGTGAGTTCGACATCCGATCCAGGGGTGCGCATGGTGACGGCCAGCGGCTGTCCGTTGACTCGAATTTCCAGAGGTTCCTCGACGACAAGAGTTTCGCTGCGGTCGCCTCGCCCGACGCCCTCGATGCGCCTGATCCTGCGCCTGTCCGTGACCCTACCCACGGGCTTCCAATCGGATCACGACCGCCTTGGACACCGGAGTATTGGACCGCTCCGCAACATGGTCAAGGGGCACAAGCGGATTGGTTTCCGGGTAGTAGGCGGCGGCATTGCCGCGCGGCGTGGAGTAGGGCACCACGAGGAAGTCCTGGGCCCGGCGCTCCTGGAGCGCGCCGTCCCTGCCGGGATACTCAGACACCAGATCAACTCGCGAGCCCTCGGATAACCCGAATGCCACAACGTCTTCCGGGTTGATGAAGATCACCCGGCGGCCACCCTTGACGCCGCGGTACCTGTCGTCCAGGCCGTAAATGGTGGTGTTGTACTGATCGTGGCTGCGCAGTGTCTGCAGCACCAGTCGCCCCTCGGGGACCGGCACCCACTCCAGTGGTGCCGACGAGAAGTTGGCTTTGCCTGTATGGGTGGGGAATTCACGATCGTCACGTGGTGGGTGCGGCAGTGCGAAGCCGTCCGGTTGTCGCACCTTGACGTTGTAATCGGCACATCCGGGCACCACTCGCGAGATCGCGTCGCGAATGGTGTCGTAGTCCTCGACGAATCGATCCCAGGGAACCGGATGTCCGGGTCCCAGGATGGCGCGTGCCAACTGGCACACGATGGCAACCTCACTGCGCAGCAGGGTGCTCGGGGGATGCAGACTGCCGCGCGACAAGTGCACCATGGACATCGAATCCTCAACGGAAACAAGCTGTTTGCCCGACTGCTGGATGTCCCGGTCGGTGCGCCCGAGGGTGGGCAGGATGAGAGCAGTGCGTCCGTTCACCAGGTGGCTGCGGTTCAGCTTGGTGGAGATCTGTACGGTCAGGGCACAGTTGCGCAGTGCGGCCTCGGTGACGGCGGTGTCGGGGGTGGCCGAGGCGAAATTGCCGCCCATGCCGATGAAGACCGACACCTTGCCGTCTCGCATGGCGCGGATGGCCTCGACGGTGTCGAACCCATGCTTACGCGGAGTGCTGATGCCGAACTCGGAATCCAGAGCCGCCAGGAATTCTTCGGGCATCTTCTCCCAGATGCCCATGGTGCGGTCGCCCTGGACGTTCGAGTGTCCGCGCACGGGGCACACCCCGGCGCCCGGCTTGCCGATCATGCCACGCATCAGCAGCAGATTGGTAGCCTCACCGATGGTCGCCACCGCATGACGATGTTGTGTCAGGCCCATCGCCCAGCAGAAGACGGTGCGCTGCGAGTTCGCGAGCATGTCCGCGACGGTCCGCAACTGTGCTATGTCGATACCCGTTGCCTGCGTGACGGTTTCCCAGTCCACTGTCCGTGTCCGCGCGGCCCATTCTTGGTATCCGGCGCAATGCTCTTCGACGAACTGCCGGTCGACGATGGTGCCCGGGCTGGCGTCCTCGGCCTCCAGTAGCAGCCTGCCCAGGCCGGCGAAGAGCGCCATATCGCCGCCGAGACGGATCTGCACGAACTCATCGGCGATCGCCACACCGTAACCGACCACGCCGTTGATCTTCTGTGGATCCTTGAATCGAAGCAGCCCGGCCTCGGGGAGCGGGTTGACGGCGATGATCTTGGCGCCGTTGGCCTTTGCCTTCTCCAGCACCGACAGCATGCGGGGGTGATTGGTGCCCGGGTTCTGTCCGGCGATGAGGATGACGTCCGCATGCTCGATATCGGGTACCGATACCGAGCCCTTGCCGATGCCGATCGAGTCCGTCAGCGCGGTGCCCGACGATTCGTGGCACATGTTGGAGCAGTCGGGCAGGTTGTTGGTGCCCAGGCTTCGGACCAGCAGCTGGTAGCAGAATGCGGCCTCGTTACTTGTACGTCCCGAGGTGTAGAACACCAGGCGGTCCGGGTCGGCCGCGGCCCTGATCTCCTCGGCGATGAGCTCATATGCCTCGTCCCAATCGATGGGGCGGTAGTGCGATTCGCCCGGGCGCAGCACCATCGGCTCGGTCAGGCGACCTTGCTGACTGAGCCAATATTCGGGCAGTTCTCGGAGCTCTTCTACGGAGTGCTGAGCGAAAAATGCCGGGGTGACGGTGCGCTTAGTCGCCTCTTCGGCGACCGCCTTGGCGCCGTTCTCGCAGAACTCGGCAAGTTTGCGGTGGCCCGGACTTTCGGGCCACGCACACCCGGGGCAGTCGAAACCGTGGCGTTGATTCAGCTTGGTCAGCGTCGCCACGGTGCGTAGGGGACCCATTTGTTCGATACCGCGTTGCAGGGAGACACCGACCGCCGTCATTCCCGCGGCGACATCCTTCGGTCCGGTGACAGCCATATGCCGCTCGTTGCTCTCGCCCGGTTCAGGTTCTGCGCCTTGGTAAACCGTCGGTATCCGGTGCCCGGTCATGGTTCTCATTCTGGACCTGATGTTCGATCTGGGTGTCACAACCCCCGGATGGTCATGCGCGCGTGACGGCATCAAAGATCAACCAAGCAGATGCTTGGCTGTTCTTTGTGATTTGCCTCACGTCTACTGGTGGGTAGCGAGGTAACGGCACTGGCCAGGCAGCAAGAATGGCTCGACAGGTGTCAAGTTTCGTACCCGCAGGTACGGCTCCGTCAAGGTCAGCGGTGTGAAAGTGCAATAATCGGTACCAAGAGTGACAGAAAACTCTGCTGAATGGTGGCGTACGTACCGTCACCGCCAGAGTTCGTCGTGAAAGGTAGGTCACCGGTGGGCGACGGAGCCGTATCGGAGAAGCTGGAAAAGGTCGTCATCCGGTTTGCTGGAGACTCTGGCGACGGAATGCAGCTCACCGGAGACCGATTTACCTCCGAGGCCGCGATCTTCGGCAACGACCTCGCAACCCAGCCGAACTATCCCGCCGAGATCCGTGCCCCTCAGGGCACTCTCCCCGGTGTCTCCTCCTTCCAGATCCAGATCGCGGACTACGACATCCTCACCGCGGGTGATCGGCCCGACGTGCTGGTGGCGATGAACCCGGCGGCACTCAAGGCCAACATCGGCGATCTGCCGCGCGGCGGCATGGTGATTGCCAACTCCGATGAGTTCACGAAGCGCAACCTGGCCAAGGTCGGCTACCAGTCAGATCCGCTGGAACACGACGACATGTCGGACTACGTCGTCTATCAGGTCCCGATGACCACATTGGCGCTCGGCGCCGTCGAGGCCGCGGGAGTCTCGAAGAAGGACGGCGCGCGCACCAAGAACATGTTCGCGCTGGGGCTGTTGTCCTGGATGTATCACCGTCCGTTGGAGGGCACCGAGCAGTTCCTGCGCGAGAAGTTCACGAAGAAGCCGGATGTGGCCGAGGCCAACATTCTTGCGTTCCGGGCAGGCTGGAACTACGGCGAGACCACCGAAGCCTTCGGAACCACCTACGAGGTGGCCAAGGCGTCGCTTCCTGCGGGCGAGTACCGGCAGGTCTCCGGTAACACGGCGTTGGCGTACGGCGTCGTCGCGGCGGGCCAGCTTGCGAAGACCCAGGTGGTGCTTGGTACCTATCCGATCACCCCGGCCTCGGACATCCTGCACGAGCTGAGCAAGCTCAAGAACTTCGGTGTGCTGACCTTCCAGGCCGAGGACGAGATTGCCGGAATCGGTGCCGCACTTGGTGCTTCGTTCGGTGGTGCGTTGGGTGTCACCAGCACCTCAGGCCCCGGTGTGGCGCTTAAGAGCGAGGCAGTGGGCCTGGCGGTCATGACCGAACTGCCGCTGTTGGTGATCGACGTGCAGCGCGGCGGGCCATCGACGGGTCTGCCCACCAAGACCGAGCAGGCCGACCTGCTGCAGGCCCTGTACGGCCGCAATGGCGAGTCGCCCATCGCTGTGCTCGCCCCGCGCTCGCCCTCGGATTGCTTCGACATAGCGGTTGAGGCGGTGCGCATCGCGCTCACCTACCGGACACCGGTGATGATCCTGTCCGATGGCGCCATTGCCAATGGCTCTGAGCCGTGGGCTATCCCGGACATCGCGAGCTATCCGGCGATCGAGCACACCTTCGCCTCGCCTGATCAGGACTTCGCGCCCTACAACCGCAACCCGGAGACGCTGGCCCGTCAGTTCGCCGTCCCGGGTACCCCGGGGCTGGAGCACCGCATCGGCGGTCTGGAAAAGGCCAACGGTTCGGGCAACATCTCCTACGACCCGGCCAACCACGACCTCATGGTGCGGTTGCGTCAGCTCAAGATCGACGGAATCACGGTGCCGGACTTGGAGGTTGACGATCCGACCGGTGATGCGCAACTGCTGATGATCGGGTGGGGCAGCTCCTATGGTCCGATCGGTGAGGCATGCCGGCGCGCCCGTCGCAAGGGTCTCAAGGTGGCTCACGCTCACCTGCGCCACCTCAATCCGTTCCCGGGGAACCTGGGCGAGGTGCTGCGTAAGTACCCCAAGGTCGTCGCACCGGAGATGAACCTCGGACAGTTGTCGCTGCTGCTGCGCGGCAAGTTCCTGGTGGATGTGCAATCGGTGACGAAGGTGCAGGGCATGGCCTTCCTCGCCGACGAGGTCGAAGAAATCATCGATGCGGCCCTAGATGGGTCGCTCGCCGACAAGGAAAGTCAGAAGGCTGTTCTCGCGCGTGAATCCGCGGTGGCTGTAGGGGATCGAGCATGACCGACGTTTTGAACGGAACTGGCAACCTGAACGGTTTCGACCTTGGCCTCACCGCCAATGCTCTGGTGCCGACCACCGATGTGGAGCAGAAGTCGAAGGATTTCACCTCCGACCAGGAGGTGCGTTGGTGCCCCGGTTGTGGTGACTACGTCATCCTGAACACCATCCGTGGCTTCCTGCCCGAGCTCGGCCTCAAGCGCGAGAACATCGTGTTCATCAGCGGTATCGGCTGCTCGAGCCGGTTCCCGTATTACCTGGACACCTACGGCATGCACTCGATCCATGGGCGCGCCCCGGCCATCGCGACCGGCTTGGCGCTGGCTCGTGAGGACCTTTCGGTGTGGGTGGTGACCGGTGACGGTGACGCACTGTCCATCGGTGGTAACCACTTGATCCACACGCTGCGCCGCAACGTGAACCTGACGATCCTGTTGTTCAACAACCGGATCTATGGCCTCACCAAGGGGCAGTACTCGCCGACGTCGGAGACCGGCAAGGTCACCAAGTCGACGCCGATGGGCTCGCTGGACTACCCCTTCAACCCGGTGTCGCTGGCGCTGGGTGCCGAGGCCACGTTCGTGGGACGTGCGCTGGACTCGGACAAGAAGGGCCTCTCGGAGGTGTTGCGTGCCGCAGCCGCCCACCGCGGCTCGGCGCTGGTCGAGATCCTGCAGGACTGCCCGATCTTCAACGACGGGTCCTTCGATCTGCTGCGCAAGGAAGGCGCCGAACAGCGCGTCATCAACGTGAGCCACGGCCAGCCGATCACCTTCGGCGCCGAGGGCGAACTGTGTGTCGTTCGTTCAGGTTTCGGCCTGGAGGTCGCCAAGACGGCCGATGTGAAGGCCGAGGACATCGTGGTGCACGACGCACATTCGGATGATCCGGCCTACGCCTTCGCGTTGTCGCGGTTGTCCGAGCAGGACCTTGAGCACACGGTGATGGGTGTGTTCCGCAGCGTGCAGCGGGCGACCTATGACGACATGGCTCGTGAACAGGTGGCCTCGGCCGCGGCGGCCAAGCCGAGCGACACCGCCGCGTTGCAGGCGCTGTTGACCGGCCGCGACACCTGGACCGTCGGCTAGACGCATATCGGTTGGTTTGGCCGTCGGGCATTCGGATGCCTCGGCGCCTCCTCGCGCGCGGCATGCTATTGCTCTCGTAAGATTCAGGGACGTTGATGTTTCCGGGCCGGGGTCCCTCCGGTCCGGAACGCAACCTTCATGCCCTTAGATACGAGGTGAGAAGGCCGTGAGGCAGTCGCTGATCGCGATAGCAACAGCAATGGCGATGATCGGTGTCTCGCTGGGCGGTGCAGCCATTGCGGCGGCCGCCGGCAACGCCAACGACGTCATCAACGAGCTCAAGGCAAACGGGTATCGGGTGATCATCACCAAGAGTGGTGCCGGCGACTTGAGCAAATGCACCGTCGTCTCGGTGGAGGAGCAGTCGCCGGTCACGGATGTGGGTGCGGGGCGCGATGCGCAGAACTATCCGACGACGGTCCCGGTGACGTCGCGAAAGATCGCTGTCGTCTCGCTGCGCTGCTGATCGGCTTGCGCGATTGACGGGGCCCACGGCAGATGTTGTCGCGTGAGGCCGAATAGGGCTATGCACCAACACATTTCGTTATGCATATCCAAGGCTGTCCTGGCGCGGGGCATCGATTGTCCGAATGTGTTGCGTAATTGGCAATTGGCAAATAGTGTTATTCGTGATGCACATGTGAATAGAGTGAATTTGTCAATTTGCCACGCGGTATGTTTTTAGAGTTTCCAATGTGGCTTGAGTGATTTGCCGCCATTGTGGTATGGCTCACAAATAGGGCGTGATCTGAGTCACTAATCGCAGGTAGGGGCGGCCCTGAGGGAACCTGAGAATTTCTTAAGTGACCTGGGGTTAGTCGCTGAAGATTGGCTCTGTAATTGTTTCGTTATTGGTTTGGGATGTGCGTGTCGCGAGATGACTTTCGCTGATTGGTTCCGTACGGTCCGACACGTCAAGAAATCGGAGCAAAACTCCGAACCGTGAACCCTGTGTGCAAATGGGGCCAGGAACGTCGCTAGGCGGTCTTTGGCCACCGGCCCGCGAGAGCCGGTGAGGCAGCAGCCGCCTCCCTTGTCGCGCCCGACCGAGACGGCGCGATCCGACGAAGATGTCCGCCTCGCCTGGAGGCGCCAGAGCCTGCTGCGGTATCCGCAAGCGGGCGATGTTCGGTGCGTGCCCGGCGAGAGGAAAGACATGAAGTACATCCGCAAGACGCTCACCACAGCGGCCATCACCGGCGCGCTCGTCGCGGCTCCGATGGCGCTGGCTGGAACAGCGAGTGCGGATCCGGTCAACTGGGATGCCATCGCCGCGTGCGAGTCCGGTGGCAACTGGGGGATTAACACCGGAAACGGCTACTACGGCGGTCTGCAGTTCAACATGGGCACCTGGCGTGCCAACGGTGGCTCCGGCTCCCCGCACCTCGCCTCGCGTGAGGAGCAGATCCGGATCGCCGAGAACGTGCTGGCCCGTCAGGGGATCGGCGCATGGCCCGTCTGCGGACGGCGCGGCTAGACCCGAGAAGTACACAACCAACTCGACAAGCCACCACGAGCGGACACCGACGGTGTTCCAGCTCGTGGTGGCTTGTTGGTATCTGTGCGTAAGTTTCTTCCATGAACCAACTCGCGGCGGTGGTGCTCACCGGTGGCGCCTCGCGCCGCATGGGACGCGACAAGGCCGCCATCCGCTGGGGCGGGGAAACCCTGGCGCGGCGTATCGTGCGGGTGGCGAGCTCGTGCTGTGCGCCGGTGATCGTGGTGCGTGCGCCGGATCAGGACATCGCGACTGCGGACGCGATCGTCGTCGACGACCGCGAGCCCGGGCAGGGCCCGTTGGCGGCGCTGGGGCAGGGGCTGCGGGCGGCCGCGGACAGGGGAGCGGTCAGAGCCTTTGTCTGCGCCGTGGACATGCCACTGATTGCCCCGGCACTCATCGATGAACTCGCGGCGGGTGGTGACCGCATCGTCGTCGCCACCGCGGACGGCCGGGATCACTACCTGGCTGCGGTCTATGACGTAGGCCTATGCGAGATCATTGATGAGTTGACTTCCAACGGGGAACGCCGACTCGGTGCGCTCCTTGAGCGCGTTGGTGCGCAACGAATTTCGATATCCGAGCCGAATTGGATCGTCAACGTGAACACCGAGTCAGACCTGGCGGGGTTGCCACCCTTACCCTGACAGTCGTGTCGCACTCGCATAGCCACTCCCACGCTCATCATGGACTAGGGCCGAAAGGAACCGCGCCCTTCGGATCCGCCGCCGCCCGCATCGTGGTGGGCCTGCTCGCCGCGATGGGGATCGCCGTACTCATCGGGCTGGTGACATTGTGGCCCGAGCACCGCACCGTGGATATCCCGCTGCCGTATCAGAATGCCCATGGTGGCGCGGTAACCACCGAATCGGGCACGGTGCTGTCCACGCGCCTCGGTGAATGCGGCAGTCCGTCCACGGGACAAGTACTCACCGCCAATCCCTCTGCGGGGCAGACGCCCGATTCGACGTGCTCGCTGGACCTCATCGCGATCACCTCCGGGCCGAATTCGGGAGCCAAGACTCAGCTTGAGTTCACCTCCGGCGGCGGACAACCGACTCTTTCTGCCGGAGAACACATCCGGATCACCCGACAGGTCGACGCACAAGGTGCGACCAGTTACAGCTTCTACGACTACGAACGCACCTGGCCGCTAGTCGCCGTCGCCGCGGCCTTCGCGATCGTCATCTGCCTGGTAGCGCGCTGGCGCGGATTGCGGGCGCTGGTGGGCATCGTGGTGGCGTTCCTGGTCCTCGCCGTGTTCCTGCTCCCGGCGTTGCGTGACGGTGGTCCGGCGTTACCGCTGGCATTGGTGGCGTCGGCGACGATCCTGTTCGTGGTCATCTACCTTGCCCACGGCGTGAGCATGCGCACCAGCGCAGCCCTGCTGGGCACTCTCACGGCGATGATGTTCGCGGCCGGACTGTCCTGGGCCGTCATCGAATTGACGCATCTGACCGGCCTGTCCGACGAACAGAACAACGAAGTCGCCGCCTACATGGGGGGAGTGTCGATATCGGGGCTGTTGCTTGCCGGCTTCATCATCGGATCGCTCGGTGTTCTCAACGATGTGACCGTCACCCAGGCATCGACAGTCTTCGAGCTGGCGGAGCTGGGCGACGGTTCCACGCGCAGGGAGGTATTCCTGGGCGCCATGAGGGTGGGGCGCGATCACATCGCCAGCACCGTCTACACACTCGTGCTGGCCTACGCCGGGAACTCGTTGCCGCTCATGTTGCTGTTCAGCGTCGCCAACCGATCCCTGGGTGATGTGCTGACCAGTGAGGGCGTCGCGATCGAGATTGCCCGATCCGCGGTCGGTGGCATCGCGCTGGTGCTGTCCGTTCCGCTGACGACCGCGATCGCTGCAGCCTTGGCGACCCCCGGCAAGCGGGGCTTAACCGAAGGCGGGCGAGCGGCCTAACCGAAGGCGCAGAACTCGTTTCCGTCCGGGTCGGTGAGCACGGTCCAGCGGATGTGGGTGTCGGGGCCGCGAAGCGCACGGGCACCGTCGTGGACCAGTTCGGCGGCGTCCGCGCGCACATCCCAGTGCCAGCGGTTCTTCACCACGCGTTCGTCGGGAACCCGGACGAACTTCCAGATCAGGTCGCCCCATCCGGCGCCGCCACGCAACCACCGCAGTGTGCCGTCGGAGCCGGGCGTGAGCGTGCCGCCGACGCGGTCTTGCCACCACCGCGCGATCCCGACCGGTTTGTCGCTATCGGTGCATACCGCGAAGAGTCTTGCGGGTGTATCGCTTTCGAGCTCTGGATCGAGAAACGCGCAGAACTCGTTGTCTTCGACATCGGCCATGACAACCCATTGCGGTTCGGCCGCCAGTGCCGTCGCGCCCAGTGCGATGAGGTCGTCCACTGTGCGCGCGAAGACGTCGAAATGCACACGGTTCTTGACGGTCTTGGCCTCAGGCACCCGGTTGATCCAGATGTCGACATCCTCGCTACGCCGGATCAGCGCTTCGCCGGCCTCGTCGATATCGATCTCCCCGCCAATGGCCGCGGCCCAGAACTTGGCGACCGGGACAGGCAGCGTCGCGTCGATGCAGAAATCCTTGAGACTGGCATTGGGCTTGGGTCGGTCGGAAGACACAGGGCAATCCTAGGGGCGAACCATGACATCGCCGGCTTCATATCCGGCGATGTGCTGCAACTGTCTCCAGAACACCGAGGCGGGGATGCGGCTCGACGCCCGCACCAGGAGGCCGCTCAGCGCCGTCGGCCGTGCAAAGGTCACGTGCCCGATCTGGCGGCTTCGGTTGACCACCGCACGCGTGCGTGATCTTCGCCGCCGTGCGTATTCACGGAAAGCGCTTGGCAGAGAAGATCGTTCGGACACTGCCGCGCCGAGCACGGCGGCATCCTCGAGTGACAGGCACCCGCCCTGGCCCAGGTGTGGGCGCATCGGATGTGCGGCGTCGCCCACCAGGACCACCCGACCGCCGGTGATCCGGCGCAGGCGTCCGCGATCGTAGATATCGCCGCGCAACACCGAAGTCTCATCGCTGCTGCGTAGAAGGTCCGGAATGGGTTCGGCCCAGTCGCCGAACTTGCCCGTCAGGTAGTCGATTTCGCGGCCGTGTGCGCGCTGCGCCTCGTGGGATCGCTCGCCGGCGAACCAGTAGGTGCGGTTGGCGGACAAGGGGAGGTGGCCGAACTCTGTCCCCGGTCCCATTGTGATCCCGGCCAGTTCATCGGGGATGGCCACTGCGGCAATACCGCGCCACGCGGTGTATCCGGAGTACCGGAATGCGAGCGGGCCGTTGAGATACTGCGCGGCCAGTGATCCGATTCCGTCGGCTCCCACGACCGCGGCGGCGGTGAGCGACGTGCCGTCGGCGAGCTCGACAAAGGTCCCGTGCAGTCCGTCTCGAACGTTGCTCACCCGGGCGCCGTAACGCACGGTCCCCGGCGCGAGGCGCTCGGCCAGAATCGCCAGGAGTTGATTGCGTTCGGTGACCGCGACAGGCTCGCCCACGGCCTTGGTGAGCTGTCCGCTCGGAGGTACTCGCAGCACCCGCCCGTTGTGCCAGCGCATCATCCCGGTCTCCACGCGGGCGCTTGCGTCGCGCACCTCGTCGCCTATGCCTAAGGCATCGCATGCCGCTAATGCATTGGGCCACAAGGTAATCGCATATCCGGTGGAGGTGCCGTCCCGGTCATCGAGAACCACGACGTCATGCCCGGATCGTTGTAACGCGACTGCGGTGGCAAGACCGGCAATCCCGGCGCCAACCACGACAATGTGGTCGCTCATAGCTTGACGTTATGGGTGGACCCCACCGCGGTAAAGGGTCTGGGGTTGTGATGTTCGGCATTCGTTCACTCGAGGCTGATCTGCTTGGCTAAGGTTTATCAAACCCCAGATATCTAGGAGAAGACCCATGGCCACACTCGACGAGCTGCTTAATGAGATCCCGACCGACCAGATCGCCGCAAAGCTCGGGGTCGACAAAGAGGCGGCCGACAAGGCGATCAAGTCCGTGGTTCCGCTGTTGGTGGGCGGATTGCAGGCCAACGCCGATGACCCTGACAAGGCCGCCGATCTGCAGGCCAATGTCACCAGCGCGCCGAGCAACCTTCTCGACGGCGGCGTGAACGTCGACGACGTCGACCAGAACGCGGGCAACGCGGTCGTCGCCTCGCTCTTCGGTGATAACAACGCCGACGATGTCGCCGCGAAGCTGGCGGGCGCTGGCGCCGGTAACAGCGACCTGATCAAGCAGCTGTTGCCGATCCTGGCGCCGATCGTGCTGGCCTTCGTGGCCAAAAAGCTCACCGGCGGTGGTGCGCAGGCGGCGCCCGCGGAGGCGCCCGCGGCCAGCGGTGGCGGAATCGGCGACATCCTGGGCAACATCCTCGGCAGCGCCGTCGGCGGCGGAGCCGCGCAGGGCGGCAACAACCCGCTGGGCAGCATCCTGGGCAGCGTGCTCGGCAGCAAGGGCGGCAGTGACGCGCTGGGCAGCATCCTCGGCGGACTCCTGGGCGGCAAGAAGTAGCCGCGCAGTCTCACTCGGAACCACCCGGCGCCCCCCCGGCCCGGGTGGTTCCGTCGTGTGGTGGCCCGCCCGCCTGGGCCAGTGCTTCTCGGGGCCGCAACGGTCGCGTGCGGCGCCGCGCTGTGGGGAGCGTCATACCCGGGCGGGGACTTCTTTCTCCTGCTGCTTGTCGGGTATGCGGCCGTGGCGATCGTCATCGTGTGGGTGCTACGCACGGCATGCCACCTGGCCCTGCGACGCGCCGGTTCGGGGGAGGCGCGCGCATCGTGGTTACGGATGGGTGCGGTCCCCGTGGTGATCGCGATGACACTCCTGGCCATCGGCGGTGACGTGCCCATGCGTCTGCGGTTTGCGCAGGCACGAAGCGCTTTCGAGGGGATTGTGCGGTCGATTCAGGAAGGACGTCCCGCGCCGACAGCGATTCGGTTGGGCACCTATCGCGTCACCAGCGTCAGCTCGCGGGGCCCGAACGTGTACTTCGTCATCAACGGCGGTGGGTTCCTCACCGATGAGGGATTCGTCTATCTGCCACACGGCGCGCCGCAGAAATCTGAGGTCGGTGAGAGAACCTGGGTGCGGCACTTCAGCGGCAATTGGTACACCTTCAGCGCGGATATGTTCTGAGCCGCTTGGCACGTGAAAATGGCATGGACCGGCAACCCTAGAATCTGATGGGTGACCCAAACCCCTGATACGAATGCCGCCGACGCCCTGCCCACGTCATGGGATCCGGGAGCGGTAGAGGCGGATCTCTATCAGGGCTGGGTGGACGCCGGATACTTCACCGCCGACCCGTCCAGCGACAAGCCGGGCTACTCGATCGTGTTGCCGCCTCCCAACGTGACCGGCAGCCTGCACATGGGGCACGCGCTCGACCACACCCTGATGGACGCGCTCACGCGCCGCAAACGCATGCAGGGCTACGAGGTGCTGTGGCTGCCGGGCATGGACCACGCGGGCATCGCGACGCAGAGCGTGGTGGAAAAACAGCTGGCCGCCGACGGCGCGACCAAAGAGGACTTTGGTCGCGAGCTGTTCGTCGAGAAGGTGTGGGACTGGAAGCGCGAGTCCGGCGGAACCATCGGCGCACAGATGCGTCGCCTCGGCGACGGTGTCGACTGGAGCCGCGACCGCTTCACCATGGACGAGGGCCTGTCCCGTTCGGTGCGCACCATTTTCAAGAAGCTGTTCGACGCCGGGCTGATCTATCGGGCCGAGCGGCTGGTCAACTGGTCGCCCGAGCTCAAGACCGCCATCTCCGATCTGGAGGTCAAGTACGAGGAGGTCGAGGGCGAGCTGGTCTCGTTCCGCTACGGCTCTCTCGACGACAGCGAGCCGCATCTGGTGGTGGCGACCACCCGACTGGAGACGATGCTCGGTGATAGCGCGATCGCGGTGCACCCCGACGACGAGCGTTACCGGCACCTGATTGGCGCCCAGCTGGCGCACCCGTTCCAGGACCGCAGCATTCCGATCGTCGCCGACACCCATGTCGACCCCGAGTTCGGCACCGGCGCGGTCAAGGTGACTCCGGCGCATGACCCCAACGACTTCGAGATCGGGCTGCGGCACAACCTGCCGATGCCGACGATCATGGACGTTCACGGCCGGATCTGTCACAGCGGAACGCAATTCGACGGCATGGACCGATTCGAGGCGCGGGTCAAGGTGCGTGAGGCGCTGGCCGAGCAGGGCCGCATCGTGGCCGAGAAGCGCCCCTACTTGCACAGCGTGGGGCATTCCGAGCGTTCCGGTGAGCCCATCGAGCCTCGCCTGTCGATGCAGTGGTGGGTCAAGGTCGAGTCACTGGCCAAGGCCGCCGGTGACGCGGTTCGGGGCGGCGACACCGTGATTCACCCGGCCAGCCTGGAGCCGCGCTGGTTCGCCTGGGTGGACGACATGCACGACTGGTGTATCTCCCGCCAGCTGTGGTGGGGTCACCGCATACCCATTTGGCACGGCCCCGGCGGCGAGATCGTGTGCCTGGGACCCGATGAGACCGCCCCCGAGGGCTACGAGCAGGACCCGGATGTGCTCGACACCTGGTTCTCCTCGGCACTGTGGCCGTTCTCCACGATGGGTTGGCCCGAGGTCACCCCGGAGCTGGAGAAGTTCTATCCCACAAGCGTTCTCGTCACCGGGTACGACATCCTGTTCTTCTGGGTGGCGCGGATGATGATGTTCGGCACCTTCGTGGCCGGCGACCCCGCGCTGCATGGCGGCAAGGTGCCGTTCGACAACGTCTTCCTGCACGGCCTGATCCGCGATCAGTTCGGTCAGAAGATGAGCAAGTCCAAGGGCAACGGTATCGATCCGCTGGACTGGGTGGAGATGTTCGGCGCCGATGCGCTGCGCTTCACCCTGGCCCGCGGCGCCAGCCCCGGTGGTGATCTGTCCATCGGCGAGGACGCCGCCCGCGCCTCGCGCAACTTCACCACGAAGCTGTTCAACGCCACCCGTTTCGCGTTGATGAATGGTGCCGCGCTGGGCGAGCTGCCCGCCTTCGATGCCCTCACCGATGCGGACCGATGGATTCTGGGGCGCCTCGAACAGGTGCGCGCGGAGGTGGACGCCGCACTGGATCGCTACGAGTTCAGCGTGGCCTGTGAGGCGCTGTACCACTTCGCCTGGGACGAGTTCTGTGACTGGTACCTGGAATTGGCAAAGGTCCAGATGAACGGCAGGGCCGACGGCACCCGCGTCGTGCTGGCCACGGTGCTGGACACCCTGCTGCGGCTGCTGCACCCGGTCATCCCGTTTGTCACCGAGGTGCTGTGGAAGACGGTCACCGGCCGGGAGTCCGTGGTGATCGCCGCCTGGCCCACCGGCTCGGGTATCGAGCTGGACAGCGTTGCCGCGCAGCGCATTGCCGACATGCAGAAGCTGGTGACCGAGGTTCGGCGGTTCCGGAGCGACCAGGGGTTGGGTGACCGGCAGAAGGCGGCGGCCCGGTTGGCCGGTGTTTCGGATGCCGGACTGGACGGACAACTTGCCGCAGTGACCTCGCTGGCCTGGCTCACTCCTGCGGAAGACGGTTTTACCCCGACGGCGTCGGTAGAGGTGCGACTGTCCGAGGGCACCGTCACCGTCGAGGTCGATACCTCCGGCACCGTCGACATCGAAGCCGAACGTCGACGGTTGGAGAAGGATCTTGCCGCCGCGCGCAAGGAACTCGACGGCACCACAGGCAAACTGGGCAACGACGCGTTCCTGGCGAAGGCGCCCGAGGCCGTCGTCGAGAAGATTCGTGCTCGCCAACAGGTGGCCACCGAGGAAGTCGAGCGGATCACCGCCCGTTTGGCGGGGCTGGCGTGAGCGAGACGTTGAGTCCGGAACCCTCGCCCGACGAGATCGCGGCCCTGCTGCAGATCGAGTATCTGCTCGATCAACGCTGGCCGGAGACCAAGATCGAACCGTCCACCGACCGCATCGTCGCGTTAATGGAATTACTAGGCTCGCCCCAACGCGCGTATCCGTGTATTCACGTCGCCGGAACCAACGGCAAGACCTCGGTGACGCGGATGATCGACGCGCTGCTGACAGCACTGCATCGGCGTACCGGGCGTACCACCAGCCCGCATCTGCAGTCGGCGGTCGAACGCATCGCTATTGACGGCCAACCGATCTCGCCCGCGAAGTACGTGCAGATCTACTCCGAGATCGAACCGTTCGTGGAGCTGGTGGACAAGCAGTCGCAGGAGCAGGGCGGACCCGCGATGAGCAAGTTCGAGGTGCTGGTCGCGATGGCGTTTGTCGCCTTCGCTGACGCGCCGGTGGATATCGCCGTGGTGGAGGTCGGGCTCGGCGGGCGTTGGGACGCCACCAACATCGTGGACGCCCCGGTTGCCGTCATCACTCCGATCGGCATCGACCACGTCGAATTCCTGGGTCCCGACCTGGCCGCCATTGCCAACGAGAAGGCCGGAATCATCAAGCGGCACAAGCTCGATGCGATGACCGGCGAGGCGGGTGCCGACACCGTGGCCGTGATTGCTCGGCAGGCCCCCGAGGCAATGGACGTGCTGCTGCGTCAAACTGTCGAAGCCGACGCCGCCGTGGCACGCGAAGGCTCGGAGTTCGCGGTGCTGTCGCGTCAGGTCGCTGTCGGAGGCCAGCAGTTGGAGCTGCAGGGTTTGGGCGGGGTGTATCCGGAGATCTTCCTGCCGCTGAACGGCGAGCATCAGGCGCACAACGCGGCCGTCGCACTGGCGGCGGTCGAGGCGTTCTTCGGCGCGGGGGCGGACCGCCAGCTCGATATCGACGCGGTGCGAGCAGGATTCGCGTCGGTGATCGTTCCCGGGCGCTTGGAGCGGGTGCGCAGCGCTCCCGCGGTCTTTCTGGACGCCGCTCATAATCCGCACGGCGCGGCCGCGCTGGCCGACACCCTGCAATCCGCATTCGACTTCCGCCGCCTGGTCGGCGTCGTCAGCGTGATGGCCGACAAGGACGTCGCCGGTATTCTCGCCGCGCTTGAACCGGCATTCGACGAAATCGTGGTGACACACAACGGCTCTCCCCGTGCCATGGAGACCGACGCGCTGGCGGGTATCGCGCTTGAACTGTTCGGCGAGGACCGCGTCGTGGTGGCACCCACCCTGCTCGACGCCATCGAGACTGCCACCGCGATGGTCGAGGAAGCCGCCGAAGACGGCGGAGCAGAAGGCTTTTCCGGCACGGGCATCGTCATCACCGGATCGGTCGTCACCGCGGGTGCCGCCCGGACACTGTTCGGAAAGGACCCGCAGTGAGCAATCCCGAGGACGAGGCCCAGCCGGCTCCGGTGGATCCGTGGCGGGGTTTTCGCGGGGTGATGGCGGGCACGCTCATCCTGGAGACAATCGTGGTGCTGCTGGCCATCCCGGTGGTGAAGACGGTGGGCGGAGGGCTCTCGCCGTTGTCGCTGACCTTTCTCATCGGCATCGCGGTGGCCATGATCTTGCTCTCCGGCATGCAGGGCCGGCCCTGGGCGCTGCAAGCCAATCTTGCACTGCAAGTGGTGCTCGTCGCGGGGTTCTTCGTGAACGCCGCGATCGGATTCGTGGGCCTGTTGTTTCTCGGCGTCTGGTTGCTGATCTGGTATATGCGCAACCAGGTCCGTGACCGTCAGAGCCGCGGGGAGCTGCCGGGTCAGCGGGGGAGCGCTACCGACCAGTAGGCTGTCGCCCGTGACTGAGCGGACGCTGGTTTTGATCAAGCCCGATGGTGTGCGGCGGGGACTTGTCGGTGAGGTGTTGAACCGTATCGAGCGCAAGGGCCTGACACTGGCCGCGCTGGAACTGAAGAACGTGGACGACGCCACGGCCCGGGCCCACTACATCGAGCATGCTGAGAAGCCGTTCTTCGGATCTCTGCTTGAGTTCATCACCTCGGGTCCGCTCGTGGCGGCTGTGCTGGAGGGCCCGCGCGCCATTGCCGCGTTCCGGCAGCTGGCCGGGGGCACTGACCCCGTGGAGAAGGCCGCCACCGGCAGCATCCGTGGTGACTTCGCCCTGGAGACCCAGGAGAACCTGGTGCACGGCTCCGACTCGCCCGAGTCGGCGGCCCGCGAGATCGCGCTCTGGTTCCCCGCCCTCTGACCCATCCCCGTGATCCGAGACCCACGAGTGTGCGGTTTGCGTCGGTTCCTCGCGGAATTTCGACGTGAATCGCACACTCGATGTATGTGCCGGGGGATCGCCGGACCGAGCTGATGAGTGTCTTGGTCCTCACCACCTGATTCGTATGGGATACTGACAGTGGGTCACGGCACATGCGGCCACCACCGGCCAGCCACCGACCCGAATGGCGGCACGGCGAGCGCGATCACCATTGCAGCACGTCAAGCCATCATTCCAGCCAGGCGCCGGGTGGGTTCGGAACTGCGGCATCGCAGCGACGGATCGCTCGGAGCAAGACCACCACAAACCCGGACCTAGCTCGGGTACATAGAGAGAAAGCCCTCGCGCGGCCGCGTCTGACGACGCGCCCGGGGGCTTGAGGAGAATAAGTGGCCGACTATGACCTACCAGAAGACCTACACACCAGCACACCTGAAGGGGAACAAGCCGCGCTAACGCCGGACACCCCGAAACTCCCCGCTGAGCAGGGAGAACTACCCGAGAAGCTGCGAGTGCACTCCCTCGCGCGCGTGCTCGGAACCTCCACACGTCGCGTACTCGACGCGCTGTCCAACCTGGACGGGCGGGCCCGCAGCCCCCACTCGAATGTCGACAAGAAGGATGCCGCGAAGGTGCGCGAGGCGCTCGCCGGTGAGGCGGAACCCGCTTCCGCGCCCGAGCCCGTCGCGGTGGCTACCGCCGCAGAGGCGGCTCCGGCGGTCGCCGAGAGCTCGGCTGAGGACCCCGACAACCCTCCCACCACTCCGGTTCTCGTCACTGAGGCGACGGTCATCGAGGCTGCCGCGGTGCCGGTGGCTTCTGGCCCCACCGCCTATGACTACGGCCCGCTCTTCGTGGCACCGCAGGCTCCCGAGCCCCAGGAGCCTTCCACGCCCGCTCGCGCCGAGAAGACCGCGGAGGAGCCCGTCGAGAAGACCGAGGACGTCGACGAGGATTCCGGCGACGTCGACGGCGACGATCCGGACGGCGAGGGCGACGGCGATCGTCCGGCGCGCCGCAGGCGTCGGGGACGCCGTGGGCGTGGGCGCGGTCGCGGCGAGCAGGCCGGTGGCGAAGGCAGCGACGAATCAGACGGGGAGGGTGGCCAGACCACCGACGTCGACGATGCTTCCGAGAACGGCGAAGATGACGCCGCCGCGACCGATGGTGACGAGTCGAACGCCGAGGACGGCGACACCCCGGAGGGCGCCAGCCGCCGTCGGCGTCGGCGCAGGCGGCGTAAGGCCGGAACCGGCGACGACGGCGATGGCCCGTCGGACGACGATCCGCCCAACACCGTTGTGCACGAGCGCAAGCCGCGGGCCGAGCGGGGCGACGAGATTCAGGGCATCTCCGGATCCACTCGCCTGGAGGCCAAGCGTCAGCGTCGGCGTGATGGTCGCGACGCCGGACGTCGCCGCCCGCCCATCCTGACCGAGGCGGAGTTCCTGGCCCGGCGTGAGGCTGTCGACCGGGTGATGGTTGTGCGGGACAAGACCCGTACCGAGTCGCCACACGAGGGTGCCCGCTACACGCAGATCGCGGTTCTCGAGGACGGTGTGCTCGTCGAGCACTTCGTGACGTCGGCCGCATCTGCGTCGCTGGTGGGCAACATCTACCTCGGTGTCGTACAGAACGTGCTGCCCTCGATGGAGGCGGCCTTCGTGGACATCGGTCGCGGCCGCAACGGCGTCCTGTACGCCGGTGAGGTCAACTGGGACGCAGCTGGTCTCGGCGGCTCGAACCGCAAGATCGAGCAGGCGCTCAAGTCGGGCGACTACGTCCTGGTGCAGGTCAGCAAGGACCCGGTCGGGCACAAGGGCGCCCGCCTGACCACGCAGATCTCGCTGGCGGGCCGCTACCTGGTCTATGTGCCGGGTGCGTCGTCGACCGGAATCAGCCGCAAGCTTCCCGATACCGAGCGGCAGCGCCTCAAGGAGATTCTGCGGGACATCGTCCCGTCGGACGCCGGTGTCATTATCCGCACCGCATCAGAAGGCGTGCGGGAAGAGGACATTCGCGCCGATGTGCAGCGGCTGCAGGAGCAGTGGCAGGACATCGAAAAGCGTTCCGCCGACCTCATCTCCAAGGCTTCCGGAGCAGCGGTGGCTCTCTACGAGGAGCCCGACGTGCTGGTCAAGGTGGTCCGTGACCTGTTCAACGAGGACTTCTCCAAGCTCGTCATCGAGGGTGACGCCGCCTGGGGCACCATCGACGACTACGTGAAAACCGTTGCACCCGATCTTCTTTCGCGGATCGAGCGGTACGAGGGCAAGGAAGGCCCGGACGTGTTCGTGGTGCATCGCATCGACGAACAGCTGGCCAAGGCGCTCGATCGCAAGGTGTGGCTGCCCTCGGGCGGAACGCTGGTTATCGATCGCACCGAGGCCATGACGGTCGTCGACGTCAACACCGGGAAGTTCACCGGCGCCGGCGGCAATCTGGAAGAGACCGTCACCCGCAACAACCTGGAAGCCGCCGAGGAGGTCGTGCGACAGCTGCGTCTGCGCGATGTCGGGGGCATCGTCGTCATCGACTTCATTGACATGGTGCTTGAATCCAACAGGGATCTGGTGCTGCGCCGTCTCACCGAGGCGCTGGGGCGCGACCGCACGCGTCACCAGGTGTCGGAGGTGACTTCGCTGGGGTTGGTGCAGCTGACGCGCAAGAAGCTGGGCACCGGCCTGATCGAGGCATTCTCATCCACTTGCGCTCACTGCGCCGGCCGCGGGATTGTGTTGCATGTCGACCCCGTGGATACCGCCGCGGCGGCGACGGGCGCGAAGAAGGCCGAACCCGGACGACGGGCCAAGCGGTCTCGCAAGGGCAAGACCGAGGAGCCCGAGGTTGTGGTGGCGCGCACGCCCTCGCACCCGCAGGGCGAGCACCCGATGTTCCGGGCTATGGCGGCGGCTAACGGCCACCACGAAGGCGATGAAGACGGTGAGCCCGCCGACGAGGTGCTGGACAACGACGCGCTCGACGAGGTCGAGGACATTGTTGGGGCCGTCGAGAGCGCTGAGACACCGGGCGCCCCGGAGGCCGAACTCGAGCCCGCCCCCGCCGAGAGTGGCAGCATGCAGAAAACCCAGGCCGAAAGTGTGCCTGAGGTTACTGTCGACGGGCCTAAGGCGCCGGAGGCTGCACCTGACGTGGGTACCGAGGCGCCCACCAGGCCCCGGCGCAGGCGGTCGGCAGCCCGTGCCGCAGGGCCACCGGTCGAGCACTAGACCGCGAGGCAGCGGTTAGTTGCAGCGCTCCCGGAAATCACCCAGCGGCCGGCGGATCTCCTGGAGATCCGCCTTGACCTGGGGATTTTCCTCCAGATACTGCCGGGCCTTGTCCCGGACCTGATCCTTGGGCTGGCCCTTGAGGCTCGTGAAGAAGTCGTTCACGTCCGGATGGGTGAACAAGTAGGACGATGTGGCCGCCGAGACGCCTGTCGCAACACCCGCGAGGTCTGCGGCAGTGCAGCTGGAGGGCGGATCGGCGGCGGCGACAACGGCTCCGTGCAGCGCCAGCGCGGCGGCGACACCGAACAGCCCCGCGGCCATCCTGCGGGCGGCCCATGCTGTCATCGTGACTCCTCTGTGGTCGAATTCATCACTGCTGGAACGGCATTGATCACCGTGGCCCTCCGCCACCGCCGCCGGGGCGGCCTGGCCGCCCGAAGTCCGGCGGTGGAGACGGATTGACGGTGGGCGGTGTGTGCTCGGAACCGAGGATGAGATCCATTCCCCAGGTGTCGCAGGACCAGTCATTCTCACAGGGATAGGGGACATACGGCGTCGAGGATGTCGTGCTTGCGCCCCCACGAACGTCGCCCTGCGCGCACAGGGTGGTTCCGTTGGCGTT
Source organism: Mycobacteroides chelonae (assembly GCA_014204435.1). GTDB lineage: Bacteria > Actinomycetota > Actinomycetes > Mycobacteriales > Mycobacteriaceae > Mycobacterium > Mycobacterium chelonae_A. The sequence continues at coordinate 120,253 of JACHLF010000008.1, read as the reverse complement.
GACACAATCGGCCGCAGCGGGCTTCGCGGCGATCACGGCGAGCACCGGCAGCATGATCACCACGCTGGCCGATAGGAAGCACCGAATGGTTCTCATGCCGCCACCTTCGCACGCAGAGGAGCTGATCGCCCGCCGATCGGTACGGTTATCTGCGGCGGACCGGGCTCGGTGAGAGAAGTGTAGCGCCGATCACACCCGCGAAGAGTGCGATGAGGGCCCCGGCATCGGCGAGCCAGGGGTGTCAGTTTGACCCTTAGCCTGCTGGTCACGTAGCCTTGAGCAGTTGTCGCGAGGCTTCCGGCCCGCGGCATGCGGCCCAGTGGGACAACCGAGCGGGCCCACCCCACGATCCAGATGCGTCAGCCGACCTGGTTGCGCGCGTCCGAACAGCAGAGCAGAGGTAGACGCAACGATGGCGACCTACGCAATCGTCAAGACCGGTGGCAAGCAGTACAAGGTTGCCGTCGGTGACCTGGTGAAGGTCGAGAAGATCGACTCGGAGCCCGGCTCCTCGGTGCAGCTGCCCGTCGCCCTGGTCGTGGATGGCGCCACCGTCACCACCGACGCAAACAAGCTTGCCAAGGTTGCAGTGACCGGCGAGATCGTCGAGCACACCAAGGGCCCGAAGATCCGCATCCACAAGTTCAAGAACAAGACCGGCTACCACAAGCGGCAGGGTCACCGTCAGCGGCTGACCGTGCTCAAGGTCACCGGAATCAAGTAGGAGCGTCTGACACATGGCACACAAGAAGGGCGCGTCCAGCTCGCGCAACGGTCGTGACTCCGCCGCGCAGCGGCTCGGCGTCAAGCGGTTCGGTGGCCAGCTCGTCAAGGCCGGCGAGATCCTGGTCCGCCAGCGCGGAACCCACTTCCACCCCGGTGTCAACGTCGGGCGTGGCGGCGACGACACCCTGTTCGCGACCTCTGCTGGCACCGTTGAGTTCGGCGCCAAGCGTGGTCGCCGGGTCGTCAACATCCTCCCAGTCGACGCTTAATTTGTTGTTTTCTGTTCTGCGTTGATCGAACAGAGAACAGTGTGAAGGAGGCTTAGGTGCCTCGTTTTGTTGATCGCGTCGTCATCCATGCCAAGGCAGGTTCCGGTGGTCACGGCTGTGCTTCGGTGCATCGTGAAAAGTTCAAGCCGTTGGGCGGGCCCGATGGTGGCAATGGCGGTCGCGGCGGCAGTGTGATTCTCGAAGTGGACCCGCAGGTGCATACCCTGTTGGACTTTCACTTCCACCCGCATGTGCAGGCGCCCAACGGTACGCAGGGCATGGGGGCCCACCGCAACGGCGCCAACGGCGACGACCTGATTCTCAAGGTGCCCGACGGCACCGTCGTGCTGGACGACGATGGCCGGATTCTTGCCGACTTGGTCGGCGCGGGTGCGCGTTTTGATGCAGCAGCCGGTGGCCGAGGCGGCTTGGGCAACGCCGCGTTGGCGTCCCGGGCACGCAAGGCCCCCGGTTTTGCATTGCTCGGTGAGGCCGGTGCCGAGGTCGACCTGACCCTCGAACTGAAAACCGTCGCCGATGTAGGGCTGGTCGGCTTCCCGTCGGCGGGTAAGTCCTCTCTGGTCTCGGTGCTTTCGGCCGCTAAGCCGAAGATCGCGGACTATCCGTTCACCACATTGGTGCCCAACCTGGGCGTGGTGACCACCGGCGAACACTCCTTCGTGATGGCCGATGTCCCCGGGCTCATTCCGGGCGCAGCCGATGGACGCGGGCTGGGGCTGGAATTCCTGCGGCACATCGAGCGCTGCGCCGTGCTGGTTCATGTCGTGGACTGCGCGACGCTGGAACCCGGGCGCGACCCGGTCTCCGACATCGACGCCCTGGAAAATGAGTTGGCGCGATATCAACCCACGATAGAAGCTAGCTCCGTGCATGGAGCATTGGCGGATCTGGCCGATCGGCCTCGTGCGGTGGTGCTCAACAAGGTCGACGTGCCTGAGGCCGACGAGCTTGCCGACTTTGTCACCGAGGAGGTCTCCAAGCGCGGCTGGCCGGTCTTCAAGGTGTCGACTTTGACCCGTGACGGACTGCGGCCGTTGACCTTCGCGCTGTGGGAGATGATCGAGGCGGCCCGCGCCGCACGGCCCGAACCGGTGAAGACCCGCCCGGTGATTAGACCGACCCCCGTCGACGAGAGCGGATTCACCGTGTCCCCGGACCCGGACAATCCCGGGGGTTTCGTGGTGCGCGGTGTGCGGCCCGAACGCTGGATCCGTCAGACCAACTTCGAAAACGACGAGGCCGTGGGCTATCTGGGCGACCGGTTGGCACGTCTGGGCGTCGAAGACGCGTTGCTCAAGCTCGGGGCACAACCCGGCTGCGCGGTCACCATCGGTGCGATGACCTTCGATTGGGAGCCGCAGACCCCGGCGGGTGTCGACGTGACGCTCAGCGGGCGCGGCACCGATGCGCGTATCGACAAGGTCGATCGAGTGGGTGCGGCCGAACGCCGCCAGGCCCGCCGGGTGCGCCGCGGGCAAGTGGAACCCGAGTGAGCCCGGGAGCCGCCAAGCCGGCGACATCCAGCCCGGGAGCCGCCAAGCCGGCGACATCCAGCCCGGGCGTGCAGGCGCGCCAGGCCATTCAGGCCGCACGCACCGTCGTGGTGAAAGTCGGCACCGCTGCCCTCACCGATGCGACGGGAACCTTCAGCGCCGACCGGATGGAATACCTCGTCGAGGCCATCGAGGGCCGGATGAAGGCCGGATCCGATGTGGTGATCGTGTCCTCGGGCGCGATCGCTGCGGGGATGGTTCCGCTCGGATTGACTAAGCGCCCAACAGATCTGGCGACCAAGCAGGCCGCTGCCAGCGCGGGCCAGGTTGCGCTCATCGGCGCCTGGAGTGCTGCCTTCGCCTGCTACCAGCGCACCGTGGGCCAAGTTCTGCTGACCGCGCACGACATCTCCATGCGCGTGCACCACACCAATGCTCAGCGCACACTCGACAAGCTGCGGGCATTACACGCCGTGCCTATCGTGAACGAGAACGACACCGTGGCCACCAACGAGATTCGCTTCGGCGACAACGACCGGCTCTCGGCGCTTGTCGCTCACCTCGTGGGAGCCGATGCACTGGTATTGCTCTCCGACATCGACGGGCTGTATGACTCCGATCCCCGAAAGGGAGACGCGCGCTTCATCTTTGAAGTGAGCGGGCCGGAAGATCTGGCCGACGTGATAGCCGGACCAGGAGGTTCGCGTGGCACCGGGGGAATGGCTTCGAAGCTTTCGTCAGCGCTGTTGGCTGCCGATGCCGGTGTTCCCGTGCTGTTGGCCTCGGCGACCGAGGCGGCGGCAGCACTGGGCGACGGCTCCTGCGGAACCGTTTTCGCTGCCCGCCCACAACGCATGTCGGCTCGCAAGTTCTGGGTGCGGTACGCCGCCGAGGCCACCGGCTCGTTGACGCTGGATGCCGGGGCCGTGCGTGCCGTCGTGGCATCGCGGCGTTCGTTGCTGCCCGCCGGGATCACCGAGGTATCCGGGCGCTTCCACGGTGGAGATGTCGTCGAACTTCGCGACGCCGAGGGGGACATGGTGGGCCGCGGTGTGGTGGCCTATGACGTCGCCGAATTGGCGACGATGCTGGGGCGTTCGACCAATGAGCTCCCGGAGGACCTGCGGCGCCCGGCGGTTCATGCCGACGACCTGGTCACCTGAGCGCCTCCGCATTTGCTCCAAAGAGTGGCGCGCCGCAACGGCGCCTGATACAACGTCGTCAGCTGGCTCTCAGCGTGGGGATGTGCGTGAGGAGGGTTCGGATGACAAGCCGGAAATTGGGGTTCGTCAGCGCTTTCCTAAGCGCAGTGGCGCTGGCGGTGGGATTGTCCGGCTCGATGGCCGTGGCAGGTGCCTCGCCCGATACTGCCGAGACTCAGATCAGGAACCTCATCGCGGGTCAGCTTTCCGCACTCCAGGCGGTCGACGCCGTCGCTTACGGTGCGACCTACTGCGCCGAGCTCCGCGACAAGGTGGAATCCGACCACGCACAGATGTTCACCCCGCCGGAGGTCACCCGCCTCGAGGGGGTCAACGCCCACAAGCTGCGTGCCAAGGTCAATGAGCTCTTCCCGGTGGCGTCGAGCAGTGCGGTCCAGGCGTTTGTGCAGGCGGTCGCCGACCAGGACCAGGGCGGGGTCGACGATGCCTGGCACCAGCTGTGGGTCAGTTCGTTGGCGAAGCTCTCATACCGGGTGAAGACGGTTGACGTCACCGGGGACAACGCCGAGGCCACCGTTGCCGTTCGCGTCGGTAGTAAGAGCAGTAACCAGCGCTGGGATCTGGTCCGTGAAGATGAGGGCTGGAAGGACTGCACCACACCGGAGACGCAGGAGACCGCTGTCGGTCTGGTCGGCGGTCAAGGTCAGCAGGCGTTGCTGGACGCTCCGTTAACCGGGGAATAGAACCGAATAGCTCTACAGAGGAAGGTGGCGGACGTGACTGCACGTATTTTCGCTTGGGCAGCAGGGCTTTTCGTGACAGTCGGGCTGCTCGCGCAGACCGCCGTAGCAAGTGCCGCTCCGGCCGATGACGCCGAGATCCGCGATGCCACCGCGGGTAGGCTTTCGGCGCTGTAGGCCGTCGACGCGGTCCAGTACGCGTCCTTCTTCTGCGGTGATGTGCGAGATCAGATTGAATCGTATTGGGGGCAGTCGTTCACGCCGCCTGATGTGAGCCGCCTGCAGGGTGCGAACCCGAAGAAGCTGCGTGCGAAGCTCCGTGAGGTCTTTCCGCTCGCTACGGACGCCACCGTCGGGAATTTGTGACCGCGGTGGAGAACCAAGACCAGCGGCAGTTGTCGTCGGCGTGGCACCTTTTCTGGGTGGAGACCTTCGCGAATCTGACCTTCAAGGTCACCAAGGTGACGGTTAACGGCGATGCGGCAAACGTCACCATCGCCTTCCGGAACACCCAGGGTCGCGGTAACGAGCCGCGGAAGTTTGTGCGCGAAGAGGGAGCCTGGAACGACCGCACGCGCGAGGCCACGCAGTCCGACACGGCGATCGGGCGCGATGAGCCCCTGCTGGAGAGCCTGGTTGGCGCCGAGGGCTGACAGGACAGAGTGCGCCCGTCGAGCAACGTGCCCGGTCGCATCTGTACGCACGGTCCTCGGACCGCGCTGCCTGGTAGGTTTGCTCGGTGAGGGTGGCACGAGCTGATCTGGACTGATAGAAATTAGCTCGGAGCCGAGCGGTCAATATGAGCGAGGGATGTCATGGTTTGCCGGAGATGGGCAGGAGCGTTGCTGCTGGGGGCGCTGCTGGTCGGCGGTGTGGGTTGTACGCACACCGTTGAGGGCGACGGTCAGCCCAACGCCGAGGCGCTCGCTGCTGCGCGTGACGAAAACCAGATCAAGGCCCTGATCGAGCAGCAGAACACCTACACCGCGAACTTCGATTTCACGAAGCTGGCCGAGACCAAGTGCGCCAAGTATCGGGACGCCACCGCCCAGAGCGGACCTCCGATTCCGCCGATGAGTGAGATCGCCCCGCCCGAGATCGCCACCGTGCCCGGTGCCGGTGACGCGCTGCGGGGATTGCTGGCCCAGAAGTTTCCGACGGTGCCGCAGGACGTCATCAACGCCGTGGTGGACAGCCTGGTGGCCCAGGACGAGCAGGCGTATCAGACTGCCATGCGCAATCTGCTGAAATCGCTCATCACCGTCAAGGTCACCGACATCCAGAACATCGAGGTCAAGGGCGACCAGGCCACCGCGGATCTGACGATCACCACGACATCGGGGAACAAGCCCCCGTCGCAGGATAAGCAGACCGTCAAGTACGTCAGAGAAGACGGAAAGTGGCTGGACTGCGCGCCGCCGACCGGCGGTGCCTGAGCGAACGGTAACGGACGCGGACTCCTGCGGCGATAACGTCATGAAGCACTGCCGACCAGGGGAGGGAACCGTGAAGCGAACGCTCGTCATCACCGCAGCGCTGACCGCGCTGGCAACCCTCGGGTTGCCCGCGGTGCATGCCGCGCCCAACCGGGACGCGGTGACAGAGCATGTGCGGGCCTGGGAAAAGGCATACAACGATGTCGACACCAACAAAATTGGCGACTTGACCTGCGATAAGTACCGGGACCGCGAGCAGGCGCAAAACGAGTCCCGGATCCCGACATGGGATGACTTCGTCAAGCCCTCGGACCTGTACGCCACGTTCCCCAAGCTCTCGCAGGGAACCCTCGACCAATTGCTCGGCGCGGCCAAGCGCAAGGATGCCGCGGCATTCCGGGCAGCATCGGTCCAGGTGGTGCGTGAGAACGCGCATCTGACGGTGACCAATATCGACAAGATCAATGTCATCGAGGCCAAGAATGCGACGGTGACGGTGACGACGTCGTCGGTATGGGGCAACGACTCGCCCAAGACCACCGCGGCGGACTGGTACCTGACCTACGAGCGCGACGCGTGGCGATACTGCAACCCGGTACTGACCGTCCGCTAGCTTCAGGAGCCCTTGAGCGACAGCTCGATCCTGGCCGCTGACGGGGCACAGTTTCCGGCTCCCGATCGCAGGGTGGCGAGCGCGCCGGCCACATTCGCCCGCCGCAGGGCTGTTTGAGCTCCTTGCGGCCACCATGCCGCCAGTACACCGGCGAAGACGTCACCGGCCCCGGTGGTGTCGAGCGGTCGCACCGGATACGACGGCACCGTGATCTCACCTTGGGGGCTGCGGTAACGCGATCCTTCCTCGCCCAGGGTGGTGACCAGGTGCCGCGACGGGTACAGCCAGGATCGGGCTTCGGTCTCGTTGACCACGACCACGCTCGCGCGAAAGGCCAGCTCCGCCAGATCAGGTGAACGTACAGGTACCGGGGAAGCGTTGAGCACGAACTGTTTTCCGGCCTCTGCGGCCCAACGGGCCGCGGTCAGCGCGACCTGAATCGGGATTTCCAGCTGGCACAGCAGGACATCGTGCGAGCAGATGATGTCCTTATGCACCTTTTCGTCCAGGGTGAAGGCGCTGTTGGCGCCCGGTGCCACGACGATGCAGTTCTCGCCGGAATCCTCCACGGTGATGGTGGCCATTCCACTGGGCCCCTCGGCCTCGACGAGCCCGTCGAGACCAATATTGTTGTCCGCCAAGTGGGATCGCAACATGGGTGCGGCCCCGTCGGAACCCACCGCGCCGATGAACTGCACCGTGGCGCCCGCACGTGCCGCGGCGACAGCCTGATTCGCCCCTTTGCCGCCGGGAGCGGGCAGGGCCGACGTCGCCAGGACTGTCGCACCTGGGGCAGGCAGCTCCTCGACCCGCAACGTCAGGTCCATGTTGACGCTGCCGAGGACACATACCGTGGCTAACTCGGTCACCCGCCTAGGCTAGTCCCGGCACAGCTACATTTCGGGCACCCGGATACCCTGACACGATGAGCGTCTCAACCAACGAGTTGGCTCACGGATCTGGCCGCCTTCCGGGCAGCTCTTCCGGCGCCGCTGAGGACCTGCGCGCGGGTGTTCATGATGCCGCTCGTCGGGCGCGTGTCGCGGCCCGTGACCTGGCCCGGCTGACCTCTGACGCCAAGAACACCGCGCTCCATGCGGCGGCCGATGCCGTCGTCGCGGCTACCGATTCGATCATCGCGGCCAATGCCGATGATCTGCAGCGAGCCCGTGGCGCCGGTATAGGTGAGGCCATGCTCGATCGCCTGGCCCTCGACGCGCGCAGGGTCGTCGGCATTGCCGACGGCCTGCGCCAAGTCGCGGGTCTGCCGGACCCCGTCGGCGAGGTACTGCGCGGCTCCACTCGGCCCAACGGATTGCGGCTGCGCCAGATCAGGGTGCCGCTCGGGGTGGTCGGGATGGTGTACGAGGGGCGGCCCAACGTCACGGTCGACGCATTCGGATTGACCCTCAAGTCGGGCAACGCGGTGCTGCTGCGCGGCAGTTCGTCGGCCGCAATTTCCAACGCCGAACTCGTGCGGGTGCTGCGTGCGTCGCTGGTCGCCAGTGGCCTTCCTGCCGACACCGTCCAGCTGCTCGACTGCAGCGACCGGGTGACGGTGACGCATCTGATCCAGGCGCGCGGCTTGGTCGACGTCGTGATCCCGCGCGGTGGGGCTGGACTGATCGATGCCGTGGTGCGCGACGCGCAGGTACCCACGATAGAAACCGGAGTCGGCAACTGCCACGTATATGTGCATGCCGACGCAGACCTCGATCTTGCCGAGCGAATCCTGTTGAACTCCAAGACCCGTCGGCCCAGTGTCTGCAATGCCGCCGAAACTCTGTTGATCGACCAGGCCATTGCGCACTCGGCGGTGCCGCGTCTTGTCGGTGCGTTGCAGTCCGCCGGGGTCAGGGTGCACGGCGATGAGCAGCTGGTGCGAAGAGCATCGGATGCGGGTCTGTCGGCGGTCATTCCGGTGACGCACGAGGACTTCGACGCCGAGTATCTGTCCCTGGATATCGCGGCCGCAGTCGTGGACGATCTCGACGCCGCCATCGGTCATATCGATCGGCACTCCAGCGGGCACACGGACGCCATCGTCACCGCGAATCTCGGCGCGGCCCAGGAGTTCACCGACCGGGTAGACAGTGCCGCGGTGATGGTCAACGCCTCCACCGCGTTCACCGACGGCGAGCAGTTCGGATTCGGTGCCGAGATCGGTATCTCCACCCAGAAACTGCACGCCCGTGGCCCCATGGGGTTGCCCGAACTGACCACCACCAAGTGGATCGTCCTCGGCGACGGTCAGATCCGTCCCGCCTAACACCTGGAGTACGAGTGGACCGAACCCAGACCGCGCCGCTGTTCACGAACATCGACGATGTCACCACACGGCTGGCCGAAACCGGATACCTGGCCGACACTGCCACGGCGACAGCGGTGTTCCTGGCCGACAGGCTGGGCAAGCCGCTCCTGGTGGAGGGCCCCGCAGGTGTGGGCAAGACCGAATTGGCCAGGGCGGTAGCGCAAACCACCGGCTCGGGTCTGGTGCGCCTGCAGTGCTACGAGGGCGTCGACGAGGCGCGGGCCCTGTACGAGTGGAACCACGCCAAGCAGATCCTGCGCATCCAAGCCGGTTCCGACAAGGACGCCGACTGGGATGAGACCAAGACCGACGTCTTCGCCGAGGAGTTTCTGCTGTCCCGGCCGCTGCTGACGGCGATCCGTCGCGAGGAGCCGACGGTGCTGCTGATCGACGAGACCGACAAGGCGGACATCGAGATAGAGGGCCTGCTCCTGGAGGTACTCAGTGACTTCGCGGTCACCATCCCCGAGTTGGGCACCATCGCCGCCAGCCGCAAGCCCTTCGTCCTGTTGACCTCCAACGCCACCCGGGAGCTGTCCGAGGCCCTCAAACGTCGCTGCCTGTTCCTGCACATCGACTTCCCGGACGCCGAGCTGGAGCGGCGCATCCTGCTCAAGCGGGTCCCCGAGCTGCCAGCGTCGCTGGCCGAAGAGTTGGTGCGGATCATCGGCGTGCTGCGTAACATGCAGCTGAAAAAGGTGCCCTCGGTGGCCGAGACCATCGACTGGGGTCGCACCATCTTGGCCCTCGGGCTGGACACCCTCGACGACGCTGTCATCGCGTCGACGCTTGGAGTGATTCTCAAACACCACTCCGATCAGCAGCGGGCCGCGGGAGAGCTGAGGCTGAACTAATGCCCGCGCGTAAGCCCCCCAAGGCGGTGCTGCCGCTGGCACCGCACGGGCTGCCGGGTCACCTGGTGGGCTTCGTGGAAGCGCTACGCGAGCAAGGCATCTCGGTGGGCCCGTCGGAGACGGTGGACGCGGGCCGGGTGATGACGGTGCTGGGGTTGCAGAACCGCACCGAGCTTCGGGAAGGGCTGGCCTGCGCGGTGTTGCGCCGTGCCGATCATCGGCCGACCTTCGATGTGCTCTTCGACCTGTGGTTCCCGTCCGCGCTCGGCGCGCGCTTCGTCGAGGTGGATGACGAGGGCCTCGACATAGACGACATCGAGCAGGTGCGTGATGAGCTGGCAGACCTGCTGGCCTCCGATGTCGGCGACCTGCCGCTGAACTCGTTGATCGCCCAGATTGTGGAGGCCTACGGAAAGTACAACTCCACCCGGGGAACCTCGTATTCGGCGTACCAGGCGATGAAATCGCTGTCCCTGGACCAGATCGAGGCCAAGCTGCTCGCGGGTCTGCTAGGTGGCGGGGACGGTGCCTCGCCCACGGATCAAGCCGTGGCAAAGGCGATCGCCAAACAACGAATTTCAAAAGTACGCAGTCTTGTCGAGGCGGAGACCAAGCGCCGGACCGCCGAGCAGTTGGGGCGCGAGCGCGTGACTGCCTACGGCGTGCCGCAACTGGCCGAGAACGTCGAATTCCTGCGAGCCTCGGGGGAGCAACTGCGCAACATGCGCCGGGTGGTGCAGCCCCTGGCGCGAATGCTGGCCAGCCGGCTGGCGGCCCGGCGCAGGCGCGCGCACACCGGTCAGATCGACTTGCGGCGCACCCTGCGTAAGTCCATGTCGACCGGCGGCGTGCCGATCGACGTCGTGCAGCGCAAGCCTCGTCCGGCCCGCCCCGAGCTGGTGGTGCTCTGCGATGTGTCCGGATCGGTCGCGGGGTTCTCGCATTTCACCCTGCTGCTGGTGGACGCGTTGCGTCAGCAGTTCTCGCGGGTTCGCGTCTTCGCCTTTATCGACACCACCGACGAGGTGACCCACCTGTTCACTCCGAACACCGACCTGGCCGAAGCCATTGTGCGGATCACCCGGGAGGCGCAGGTCTTCACCGGCGACGGGCACAGCGATTACGGGCACGCCTTCAAGACGTTCGTCGAGAAGTTTCCGACAGCGTTGTCTCCGCGTAGCTCGCTGCTCATCCTGGGTGACGGGCGTACCAACTATCGCAATCCCGCAGTCGAGGTGCTGTCCTCGATGGTCTCTTCGAGCCGTCATGCACATTGGCTTAACCCCGAGCCCAAGAACCACTGGGGAACCGGTGATTCGGCGGCAATACGCTACGAAGACGCCATCACCATGCACGAATGTCGATCGGCCAAGCAGTTGGCCGCGGTGATCGACAACCTGCTGCCCGTCTAGCGCGGTCCATCACTCCAGTAGGCTGGCAATTCGTGCAATCTGACCGACGGCGACTTGGGGTTATGGGCGGCACATTCGACCCGATCCACAACGGTCACCTCGTGGCCGCTAGTGAGGTCGCGGACCGCTTTGAGCTCGACCAGGTCATCTTTGTGCCGACCGGTCAGCCGTGGCAGAAGCAGGGGCGCAAGGTGAGCCCCGCCGAGCATCGGTACTTGATGACCGTCATCGCCACCGCCTCGAATCCGCGGTTCACCGTCAGCCGGGCTGATATCGACCGCGGTGGTGCCACCTACACCGTCGACACCCTCACCGATCTTCGCGGCGCACATCCCGACGCGGACCTGTACTTCATCACCGGTGCGGACGCGCTGGCATCGATCCTGTCGTGGGAGAACTGGCAGCAGCTGTTCACTTTGGCCAAGTTCATAGGGGTCAGCCGGCCCGGATATGAACTGAGTTCTGATCACATCGCCCACGCCGAGCTGCCGCCCGACGGCCTGTCCCTCGTCGAGGTGCCCGCGCTTGCCATCTCGTCGACCGACTGCCGGATTCGAGCGGGGCAGGAGCGGCCGATCTGGTACCTGGTGCCCGACGGCGTCGTGCAGTACGTCGCCAAACACCGTCTTTACGAGAACCGAGGGGATGCCGCATGACCGCCGCCACAGAAGCCGTCGAGCTGGCGACGCTGGCCGCACAGGCCGCCGCGTCCAAGCTCGCCGCCGACGTCGTAGTCATCGACGTATCCGAGCAACTGGTCATCACCGACTGTTTCGTCATCGCGTCCGCATCCAACGAACGTCAGGTGAACGCGATCGTCGACCAGGTCGAGGAGGTGCTGCGGCGGAGCGGCCACAAGCCGGTGCGTCGCGAGGGCGGCCGTGAGGGTCGGTGGACGCTTCTGGACTATGTCGATGTGGTGGTGCACGTCCAGCATGAGGACGAACGTAACTACTATGCGCTGGAACGGCTTTGGCGTGACTGCCCGACCATCTCGGTGGATCTGGACGCGTTGCCTGCCGAGTACGCCACCGATGCCCCGGCCGATACGGAGGAGGACGCATGATCCGCCGGCTGGTGCTGCTGCGGCATGGGCAGACGACCTTCAACGCCGACAGCCGTATGCAGGGGCAGCTCGACACCGGATTGTCGGATCTGGGCCGTGCGCAGGCTGTCGCCGCCGCCGAGGTGCTGGCCAAACGGTTGCCGCTGGCCATCGTTTCCTCTGATCTGCAGCGCGCGTACGACACCGCGACTTCACTGGCCGACCGCTGTCACGTGGAGGTATCCGTCGACGAACGGCTGCGGGAAACGCATCTGGGCGATTGGCAGGGTCTGACGCATCACGAGGTCGACGCCATTGCCCCGGGTGCCCGGTCCGCGTGGCGCGACGATGCGACCTTGGCGCCGCACGGGGGCGAGAGCCGCATCGACGTGGCTAATCGCAGTGTGCCCCTTGTTGCCGAACTCATTGACGTGGTGAAGGATTGGGGAACCGATGAGCGCGACCATCCGGTGGTGCTCGTCGCACACGGAGGCCTGATCGCAGCGCTTACCGCCGCGCTGCTGCGGTTGGATGTGAGCAATTGGCCGGTGCTCGGCGGAATGGGCAATGCGAGCTGGGTTCAGCTGGGTGGGCACTCGGCCGACGGCGCGGGCTTTGAGGACATTCGCTGGCGCCTGGATGTATGGAACGCCTCGGCGCAGGTGACCAATGACGTCCTCTGACAGTGCAGACGGCACCGAGCGTAAGACGCTATTGGTCTTCGCCGACTCCCTGTCTTACTACGGGCCTACCGGCGGCCTTGCCGCCAGCGATCCCCGGATTTGGCCCAATATCGTTGCCAAGAATCTTGGTTGGGATCTGGAGCTTATTGCGCGCATCGGCTGGACGTGCCGGGATGTGTGGTGGGCGGCGATTCAGGATCCGCGCGCCTGGGCCGCGGTGCCCACTGCGGGTGCGGTGATCTTCGCGACCTGTGGCATGGACTCGTTGCCGTCGCCGCTACCGACGGCCCTGCGTGAATCGATTCGGCTCATCCGGCCTGCAAGACTGCGCAGCTGGGTCCGCGACGGTTACGGATGGTTGCAGCCCCGGCTCTCGCCGATAGCCCGCAATGCGCTGCCGCCCAAGCTCACCGTCGAGTATCTCGAAAAGACTCGTGGTGCACTCGACTTCAATCGCCCGGGGCTGCCGATGGTCGCGTCGTTGCCGTCGGTGCACATCGCCGAATCGTACGGCCGCGTGCACTCCGGCCGGGATGCCACCGCATCGGCCATCGCCGCCTGGGCGTCGCAGCACAAACTGCCCGTGGTGGACCTCAAGGAAGGCGTCGGCGAGGAGATTGTCGCGGGCCGGGGCAATCCCGACGGGATCCACTGGAACTTTGTCGCGCACGAGCGCGTTGCCGAATTGATGATTGACGCACTGCAGTCCGCGCTGCCCGAACTCAGGGACAGGTGACCCATGCCGGTTGTGGTGGTGACGGATTCGGGGGCGCGCCTGCAACCGCAAGATGTCGCGATGCTGGGCATCCTGCTGGTGCCGTTGCACGTGTTGACCGGTGATCAGGATCTGCGCGACGGAGTGGATCCGATTCCTGCCTCGGTTTACGAGAAGGGGCGTGCGACCACGGCCGGCGCCTCACCGGCCGAACTCACCGAGGTGTACAGGCGGGCACTCGCCGACAGCGGCGGTGACGGGGTGGTTGCGGTCCACCTGTCCGGCAGGCTGTCGAGCACGTTCGAGGCCGCCGAGCAGGCGGCCCGCGAGTGCGGCGAGCAGGTGCACGTCGTCGATTCCCGGTCGGCGGCGATGGGCAGCGGTTTCGTCGCCCTGGCGGCGGCACGGGCCGCAGCGGCCGGCGCCGACCTGACCGCGGCGTATCAGGCCGCGCGGGATGCGGTGGGGCGCAGTAGGTGTGTCATGGTGGTGCACAAGCTGGACCACCTGCGCCGCAGCGGACGGATCAGCGCCACCTCGTCCTGGCTCGGCACCGCACTGGCACTCAAGCCCGTGCTACAGATTGACGATGACGGCAAGTTGGTGCTTGCGCAGCGAGTGCGCACCGCCACCAAGGCCATCGGCGCGATGGTCGACAACATCGTCGACTTCGTGGGCGAGCGCCGGGTCTCGGTGACGATTCACCATGTCGACAACAGCGAAACCGCCGAGAAGGTCAACGAGCTGGTGTGCTCGCGGCTGGTCACGGCTCACGATCCGGTGATCTCGGAGATGGGGCCGGTGCTGGCAGTACACGTGGGTCCCGGAGCCGTCGGAGTCTGTGCCGAACCGGTGGACTGACCAGGAACTGTCCACAATCCCGCCTTGATCCACAGATGTTGATCCGTCGCTGGTCGGATGGTCCGTCGCTTCCTAACGTCAAGGGATGGATTCCGAGCTGCTGCACCGACGTCTGGCACGGTCCGGGCGTGAGCCTGATGACGATGACGACGTCATGGAGACCGCCGCGGGGACGCAGTCCGAACCGGCGCTGCGTTGGCTCCCGGATGCGCTGACGACCGGCGGCACGCGGAGCTGGCTGGAGTCCATCCGGACCGACCCCGGCCGCGCCGGCGTCGTCGCGTTGGGTGCGATCGGGGTGTTGGCGGTGCTGGTCACCGTCTTCGCTGTGATGCGTCAGCCTCCCGCGCCCGTCAGCGCGAATCTTCCTTCGGTGCAACCGGTGTCATCGACGTCGGTGTCTGCGCCGAGTTCGATGGTCATCAGTGTGGTCGGCTTGGTCAAGCGGCCCGGTCTGGTGACGTTGTCGGGTGGTGCGCGCGTCGCTGACGCGGTGACGGCGGCCGGGGGCGCGGTCGACGGTGCCGATGTCGTCACCTTGAACATGGCACGCCCCGTGGCCGACGGCGATCAGATCGTGGTCGGTCTGGCTCCGGTGTCCGGGCAGCCTGTGGGGATGGCGAGTTCGATCGCCGCCGCCGGCCAGGTGTCGGCCGGGAGCGTAGGTGCCACCTCGACGTCACCCTCAGGACGGGTAAACCTCAACACGGCAACAGAATCCGAGCTCGATGAGCTACCCGGCGTGGGGCCGGTCATGGCGGCGTCGATCGTCCGGTGGCGATCCGAACACGGGAAGTTCACCAGCGTCGATCAGCTCTCGGAGGTAGACGGGATCGGTCCCTCGCGGCTGGACAAGCTGCGCGCCCTCGTCGTGCTGTGAAGTCGGTGCAGGCCGATGAACCTGGGCCGGATCTACGGCTGGTGTCACCGGCCCTTGCCGCGTGGGGCGTGACCGCCGCAGGAATCCTTTGGCCAGTAGGCTATTTCAGTGCAGTCGTGCTGGGGGCCGGTGCGCTCGCGGTGTGGCTCGCGCGTCATCGAATGAACAACGCCATCGTCACCGGAGTGCTCGCCGTTCTCATCGCCGGCGTCGGCTTTTCGGTGTCCGCGGCCATCCGGTACGACGGCGTGCAGAGTCATCCTGTGCGCACTCGTGTCGGGCAGGTTGCTGCGGTGCAGTTGCGAGTGACCGACGACCCGAAGGTCATCACCGGTGGCCGCGCGATGATGCGCGCCCAGCTTGTCGCGGTGGGGGAGCCGGCGCAAGCGACCGCCGGCACGGTGCTGGTGTTCGGGACATCCTCACTACTGGCTGTGGCCACCGTGGGTGACACGCTGCAGGTGCGCGTGACCGTCGCCCGCCCCGCGCGGCGTGACCTGACCGTCGCCACGCTCACCGTGGTCGGAGAGCCGCGGGTCATCGATCATTCGCTGATCCATAGCGCAGCCAACGGCATTCGCGATCGATTCGTGGAGGTCGCGCGCGGTGCGCTACCCGCTGATCACGCCGCGTTGCTGCCTGCGTTGGTGCTCGGGGATACCAGCGCGCTCGATACCGGCACCGTTGCGATGTTTCGGACGTCGGGGCTCACGCACTTGATGGCCGTCTCGGGGGCCAACGTCTCCATCGTGTGCGGGGCGATTCTCCTGCTGGGTCGGCTGGTAGGACTGCGCGCCTCGGTGGTGTTGGCCGGGCTGGTTCTTGTCGGTTTCGTGGTGCTGGTGAGGCCCTCACCTAGCGTGCTGAGAGCTGCGGTGATGGGCGTGATCGGTCTGCTCGGTGTGCTGACGGCGCGGCGTCGCCAAGCCATACCCGCCTTGGCGACAACGGTTTTGGTGCTGCTGACGGTGTCGCCGGGTCTTGCCGTCGATGTCGGTTTCGCGTTGTCCGTGGTCGCGACGGCGGCGCTGGTGGTGTTGGCTCCGCACTGGTCGGCGCGCTTGACGGCCCGCGGTTGGCCCAAACCTCTGGCCGATTCGTTGTGCATTGCCGTTGCCGCACAGGTGGTTACCGCGCCGCTGATCGCCGCCATCGCGGGAAGCGTCGGTGTGGCTTCCGTTGCCGCCAATCTGATGGCGGGTGTGGTCATCGCGCCCATCACCGTGCTGGGTACTGCGGCGGCGGCGCTTACCGTCGTCTCGCCACCGGTTGCGGGTTTACTCGTACGATTCTGCGCCCCGGAGCTGTGGTGGCTGCTGCGGGTCGCCGACTACGCGTCCGCAGGCGGTTCGACAGCGATTCCCGTGCCCTCGGGTGTGAGCGGGTTCGTGGTGGTGGCTGTGGCGCTTGGGGTTTCGGTGTGGTTGTGGCGCCGTGGATGGTTTCGCCAGCTGGCGTGCTCCGGGGCGCTGTGTGTGCTTGCCCTGGTGATCTCGGCGCAACTGGTGAGTTGACGCAGCCCTGCACTACGTCCCGGACAGGGCGAGTTCGCGACGGGCGAGCTGCACGGGTGCGTCGTGGCGCCGCCAGCAGTGACGCAGTACCCGCAGCACGAAAATGGGTCGCCGCATCTGGGACGGTGAGTCGCACAGGTTGCTCACGCGCAGGATCCTTTCGGTGATTCGAATGTCGTTGCGCGCCGCAATCAGCATCTTCGCGGACCACCACGCCCTCGACGTCCACAGGACGCGCTGTGTGAACGGCGCGTCGGCGGGTGCTGCGGTGTAGAGCGGCGCCGCCATTCTGTTCTGCTGCCACACCGTATCGATGCGGCGGCCGACGGCGTGAAAGTAGCGACGGGCGAGTCCGGTATCGCCCTCGAAGAGGCAGTCCCGCAAGGTGATGGCCTCCAGTATCGCCATCGTCATGCCCTGGCCCCTGATGGGGTCCAGGCTGCAGATGGCGTCGCCGACCACCAGTAGTCCTTCGGGGAATTGCTCCATCTGGTCATAGCGCCGCCACACCGCGTCGCGGTACCAGAAGGTGTGCACATCGCCGATCGGAACCGCCGACCGTAGGGTCTCCACGAGCTCGCCGGGTACGAATTATTCTGCAAAGGAGATCATTTCGGCGAACGTGGTGGGCGGCTCGTCCAGATTTAGTTTGCCCAGGGTCAACATGACGGTGCCGTTTTCGCAGCGGGCGATTGCTCCGCCATACGGGTGCCCGGGTGCAGCGTTGAGCAAGGTGAGTTTGTCCATGGCGGTGTCGTCGGAAATGTGGAGGAGCTGACTCGCGTAGGTCGCCGGAGATGTCATGCGGGTTTCCGTCGGACGGGCAAAGCCGAGGCGACCCAGGAAGGTCTGGGTGCGCGGGGTCTTTCCGGTGGCGTCCACCACGAGGTCGGAGATGAGCGTCGTCACCAGGCCGGTGGATCGCCGCGCCACCCGAACGCCGGTGACGCGATGTTCCGCGGTCATGGGCTCGATGACGTCGTGTCCATCCAGGAACTTCACGTTGGCTATGCGCTGAACGCGTTGCCGTACGTGTGATTCCAAGAAGGGGCGGGTTGCCAGGTAGAGCTTGAACGTCTCCGGATCGTCGAACTTCTCCGATCGATTGAACATCTCGTGTGGTCCGATCAGCATCCTGACGCGAGACAGATCACCCTCATCGCAGACCGTGGCGCCATCTGCTTGCATCGCGTCGAGGATTCCGGGGAACAAGCGCTCCAGCCCCTGGGTGCTGGAGCTCGCCAACATGTGAATGTGCTGTCCCTGCGGCACGCCGCTGCGTGGACAGGAGCCGGCCTTGAGTTCATCGCGCTCGACCACCGTGACCGATCGGTACGTCTCGGACAGCACCCGGGCGGCGAGCAGTCCCGCCATCCCGGCGCCGAGGACAACCGCATGATCTCTGTGTTCCCACTTGTCAGGTGTCATCGCTGTTCCTTTCGTCCCGATGCACCCTACTCTTATTTATCTCTTAATTTCTTATAATTGACTTAGATTTGGATTGCCTTTGAGACGCGATCAGCCACCGAAGAGCAGGTAGAGCCCGGTGAAGGTGTGCCCGACCATGACGAGCATCATCGCCCGCTGCCCGGTCAGCACGAATCCCACCTTGAGTGTCGACAGCACGGAGGGGTGCATCGACAAGAGATAGGAGGCGTCGACATCGGATAGCCATCCGAGTCCCCCGGGGTCCGATATCGGGATCTGACCGTCCCTGGGGCATGGGACGATTATCGGGTGAGCGAAGCGCTGCACCTGATCCTGGGAGACGAAGAACTGTTGGTCGAACGTGCGGTGACTTCGGTGCTGCATGCCGTCCGCGGCAAGGCGAGCGGTGACATCCCCGTCAACCGGCTGCGCGCGGGCCAGGTTGACGTCGCGGAACTTGCCGAGCTGCTGAGCCCTTCGCTGTTCGCCGACGAAAGAGTGATCGTCGTCGAGGCCGCCGCCGAGGCGGGTAAGGACGCGGTCACGTTCATCGAGCAGGCGGCTTCCGATCTGCCACCGGGAACCTTTCTGCTCGTGCAACATTCGGGAGGCGGCCGCGCCAAGGCGTTGGCGGCCACTTTGCAGAAGATGGGTGCCGCGGTGCACGACTGCGCACGCATCACCAAGGCCGCTGAACGAGCCGACTTCGTGCACAAGGAATTTCGCCGGCTGGGGCAGAAGGTGGACGCCGATGTGGTCGCCATCGTGATCGACGCGGTCGGCTCCGATATCCGTGAGTTGGCGGCCGCATGTTCGCAACTGGTATCGGATACCGGCGGCAACGTCGACGCGGCCGCGGTGCGCCGCTACCACGGCGGTCGCGCGGAGGTCTCCGGATTCGACATCGCCGACAAGGCGGTGGTGGGGGACATCGCTGGCTCCACGGAGGCGTTGCGCTGGGCGATGCAACGCGGTGTCCCGCATGTGCTGGTGGCCGATGCGCTGGCCGAGGCCGTGCACACCATCGCGCGGGTGGGACCCATTAAACAGAACGCCTACGCGGCCGCGTCCGAACTCGGAATGCCGCCGTGGCGCATCGAGAAGGCCCAGAAACAGGCCCGCCGATGGACGCGGGACGCGGTGGCCGAGGCAATGCGCGTGGTGGCTGCGCTCAACGCCGATGTGAAGGGGGCGGCGGCCGATGCCAACTACGCCCTGGAATCGGCGGTGCGCAAGGTGGCCGAACTGGTGAACACCTGACCCGGCGGGGCCGTCTCACGAGACGAAAAACGCCGAGCGGGCGCGGTAGCGCTCACACTCGGCGTTGATCGAAAGAGAGATCAGAGCTTGTTCAGAGCCAGGGCCAGCGCCGACTTCTTGTTGGCGGCCTGGTTCTTGTGAATGACACCCTTGGTGACGGCCTTGTCCAGCTTGCGGCTGGCCGAAACGAGCAGCTCGCCCGCCTTCTCCTTGTCGCCCTCGGCGATGGCCTCGCGCAGTCCGCGGATGGCCGTGCGCAGGGACGACTTGGTCGCCTGGTTGCGCAACCGGGCACGCTCGTTGGTGCGGATGCGCTTTTCCTGCGACTTGATATTGGCCACGCGTCTAAATCCTTCGGTAAATCGTCTGGTTGGGCGGCAGGCCTCCAGATCATTGGATCCGGGGCAGCTGAGCAGCGCCGCAAGGGAAGAGACTACCAGGGGAACGCCCGAAACCCGAAACCGGTGGGTGAGCGCACAACGCAAGATTGCGCTCAGGTAGCCAGCAAGTATCGGCGATACGCGTGCACGCACTGCCGAATCCGGCGAGTTGGTGCAGCATGGGCAACGTGAGCCTGCGAACAGTGATGCCGAACTCGGGGCGGCCGACACGCTCGGCGGCAACGTCCCGGCTAACCCGACGTGACGATCAGATATTCGGCGGATACCGCGAACTGGTGTCGGAGAAGGGGGCCTACTCCAAGGCATTCGACGAAATGTTCGACTCGGACGGGAACGTGCGCGGGCCCTACAAGGGGATCTATGCCGAGCTGGCGCCCACCGATGCCGCGGACCTGGCCGCGCGCGCGGACGCGCTGGGCAGGGCGTTCATCGATCAGGGCATCACGTTCTCGCTGTCGGGTCAGGAACGGCCGTTTCCGCTGGACCTGGTGCCGCGCGTCATCGCCGCCGCGGAGTGGGCGCGGCTGGAGCGGGGCATCGCGCAGCGGGTGCGGGCACTGGAGCTGTACCTGGCCGACATCTACGGTGATCAAGAAATCCTGCGCGATGAGGTGATCCCGAGCCGGCTGATCACATCGTGCGAGCACTTCCATCGCGAGGCCGCCGGGATCAATCCACCCAACGGTGTGCGGATCCATGTCGCGGGCATCGATCTGGTGCGCGACGCCCAGGGCACCTTCCGGGTGCTGGAGGACAACCTGCGCTCGCCGTCCGGGGTGTCCTACGTCATGGAAAACCGTCGCACCATGGCACGGGTCTTCCCGGACCTTTTCGCCACCCACCGGGTGCGGGCGGTGGACGACTACTCCTCGCACCTGCTGCGGGCGCTGCGGATGTCGGCGGCTACCAACGAGGCCGATCCCACGGTGGTGGTTCTCACACCGGGAGTCGCCAACTCGGCGTATTTCGAGCACTCGCTGTTGGCCCGCCAGATGGGTGTCGAACTCGTCGAGGGGCGCGACCTGTTCTGCCGGGACAACCAGGTCTACATGCGCACCACCGAGGGCGAGCGTCAGGTCGACGTGATCTACCGCCGCATCGACGACACCTACCTGGACCCCATGCAGTTCCGTCCAGACTCGGTCCTCGGGGTCGCCGGGCTGCTCAATGCCGCACGCGCCGGAAACGTCGTCATCTCCAGTGCGGTGGGCAACGGGGTGGGCGACGACAAGCTCGTCTACACCTACGTGCCGACCATTATCGAGTACTACCTCGGCGAGAAACCCATTGTGGCGAACGTGGATACGTTCCGATGTTGGCTCGACGAGGAACGCGAGGAAGTGCTGGATCGCCTCGAACACCTCGTCATCAAGCCGGTCGAAGGCTCCGGTGGATACGGGATCGTCTTCGGGCCCGACGCTTCGGAGAAGGAACGCGCCGCCATCGCCAAGAAGATCAAGGCCGATCCGCGCGGCTGGGTGGCGCAGCCGGTGGTGCAGCTGTCGACGGTGCCCACGAAGATCGGGGACCAGTTGGTGCCCCGGCACGTGGATCTGCGTCCCTTCGCGGTCAATGACGGCGACGACGTGTGGGTGCTGCCCGGCGGGCTGACCCGGGTCGCGTTGCCCGAAGGCTCGTTGGTGGTGAACTCCAGCCAGGGCGGTGGCTCCAAGGACACCTGGGTGCTGGCATCGCGGGCGTCGGTGGCCGAACGCGAGCTCGCGGGTGCCGAGCTGGTATCCGAGCTGCCCCAGGCGGCGGAGGTGGAGCAGGGTCCCGAGGCGGCCACCGCGGGATTGCAGCAGCACCATGTGCAGCAGCAACAACAGCAACAGCAGGTGATGCGCTGATGTTGGCCCGAAACGCGGAGTCGCTGTACTGGATTGGTCGTTACGTCGAGCGCGCCGACGACACCGCACGCATCCTCGATGTGACGGTGCATCAGCTGCTTGAGGATGCCAGCGTGGATCCCGATCATGCCTCCCGCGTGCTGTTGCGGGTGCTGGGCATCGACGCGCCGGACACCGTGCTGGATGTGTGGTCACTCACCGAGCTCGTCGCGTTCAGCAGGGGAGTGCAGGGGGGATCGATCGTCGACTCCATCTCGGCGGCCCGTGAAAATGCCCGTGGTGCACGCGAAGTGACGTCCACCGAGATGTGGGAGTGCCTGAACACGACGTTCAACGCGCTGGCGGACCGCGAGCGCGCCGCGCGCAGGCTCGGCCCGCACGAGTTCTTCACCTACGTGGAGGGGCGTGCCGCCCAGTTCGCGGGACTGGCCGATTCCACCCTGAGCCGCGACGACGGCTACCGCTTCCTGGTGCTGGGCAGGTCCATCGAGCGGGTGGACATGACGGTGCGGCTGCTGCTGTCGCGTGTGGGTGACCGCGCCTCCTCGCCAGCATGGGTGACGCTGCTGCGCAGCGCCGGCGCGCACGACACCTACCTGCGCACCTACCGCGGCGTACTGGACGCCAATCGGGTGGTCGAGTTCATGCTGCTGGATCGGTTGTTCCCCCGGTCGGTCTTTCATTCCCTGCGGCAGGCCGAGCTGAGCCTGGACGAGTTGGATCACCGGCCACACAGCCGAGTCGGTGCGCGCGCCGAGGCGCAGCGACTGCTGGGCCGTGCCCGCAGCGAGCTGGAGTTTATGAGACCCGGTGTGCTGCTGGAGGATCTGCCCACCCGGCTGGCTGGGCTACAGCAGACCTGCCGGGAACTGGGCGAGGCGGTGGCATTGCAGTACTTCCATGCCGCGCCGTGGGTGGCATGGACCGATGCCGGCGGCCGGCACGATCTGGATCCGATCGAGGAGGGTGAGATCTGATGTGGCGCATGCGCATCGTGCACGCCACCGGGTACGCGTACAAGACGCCGGTGACCGCCTCCTACAACGAGGCACGGCTGACACCGCGCAGCGACGGTCGGCAGAACGTCATCCTCAACCGCGTGGAGACGGTCCCGGCCACCCGCTCGTATCGGTACGTCGACTACTGGGGCACCGCGGTCACGACCTTCGACCTGCATGCCCCGCATACCGAGCTGGAGGTGACGGGCCTGTCGGTGGTGGAGACCGATGTGGCCGAAAAGCCCGAGGACGGCGTGGACTGGGCTGAGGTGCACACCACCGGGGTGGTCGACCGGTTCGACGAGTATCTGTCGCCCACCGCGTACGTCCCGCAGAGCAAGAAGGTGCAGGCGGTCGGCAAGAGGATCGGCAGGGACGCCAGCCCCGCCGAGGCGATTGTCGCTGCGTCCAAATGGGTCCACTCGGAACTCGACTACGTGCCGGGGACCACCGGGGTGCACTCGTCGGCGCTGGATGCGCTGCGCGAGAGCAAGGGAGTGTGCCAGGACTACGCGCACCTGACGCTGGTGCTACTGCGCAGCATGGGCATTCCGGCCCGCTACGTGTCGGGCTATCTGCACCCCAAGCGTGACGCGGTGGTGGGCGAGACGGTGGACGGGCAGAGCCACGCCTGGATCCAGGCGTGGGCCGGCGGTTGGTGGGATTACGACCCCACCAACGACAGCGAGATCAACGAGCAGTACGTCACGGTCGGTGTCGGGCGAGACTACTCGGACGTCAGTCCTCTCAAAGGCATCTATTCAGGGGGTGGCTCGACCGATCTGGACGTTGTGGTCGAAGTAACGCGACTCGCCTAAACGACCCAGAAAAGGCGGTTATCGCACGGTGTCTGGCGAGAAGAGTAATAATGCGTGGACCATGGTGACCAAACAATCTACCGGGCTATACGGCGGACGAACGGCAGACGAGCGCCGCGCGGAGCGGCGGCGACGCCTCCTTGAGGCGGGGCTCGAGGTAATGGCCAGCTCCGGCTGGGCAGCGACAACGGTCCGGGAGATCTGCAAGACCGCCGGGCTGAACACCCGCTACTTTTACGAGTGCTTCGACGGCCTTGACGAGCTGCTCGTCGCGGTCTTCGACTGGATCATCGAGGACAGCATCGCCACCGCGGGTTCTGCGATGGCCGCGGCGGAGAAGGACTCACGCTCGCAGGTGCACGCCGGCGTCGTGGGTGCGGTGACCGCGCTAACCGCCGACCTCCGGCGCGCCCGCGTGATCGCCACGGAGGCGACGGGCAGCCAGCGTCTGACTCGTCGCCGTATGCGGTTGACGCATTACATGGCGTTGATGCTCGGTGCCGCCCGCGCCGAGTTCGACCCGGATGCCGATCCGAACTACACCGCCGTGCAGGCCGAAGCCCTGGCCGCGGGGGTAGCCGGGACCGTGTTGGCATGGCTCGACGGACGGCTTCGTCTGGAGCGCGGGGAACTGGCCGAATACACCGCCCAGTTCGTCGATCAGGCGATGTTCACGCCGCTGCCAGTACACAAACTCCGTTGAACACTGAGGCGAGCTGATCGATCCGATCAGCTCCAGGAGAACCGCGTACGCAGACGTGCCGCGACGATGTTGAATCGCTCCGCGTCCAAAATGGCGCCCTCGCGCCGAATTCCCTCTTCGGGCACGTCGAGCACGCGATCGAGGCGCACCCAGCTGGGGCGCCCGTCGTAATCCCAGCTGCCGCTGCCCAGCGCTACCCAATCAGGATCGGTCTCGTGGCGCTCCTTGCTGGAGAGCATCAAACCCAGCAGGAGCGTGCCGTCGCGTCCTACCACGAGCACGGGACGATCCTTGCCCTGCGACGGGTCGTCCTCGTAGACCACCCAGGTCCACACGATCTCGCCGGGATCGGCGCGCCCGTCCAGGTCGGGGGTGTATTCGATGCGGCGGGCCCGATGGGCCGTGGGCACGCTGCGGTTGGTGACCGGGCGGCCCGGAATGGCGGTCTGCTGCTCCGGCTCGACGACGCCGATCGCCTCTAGCCCCCGTTGAAGTCCACGCTGGACGAATTCCGACCCCTGTAGTTGCCGGAGCACCTTCGGGCCTTCGCGGAACACGACGTGCTCGACGGCGGACGCCGCGATCTTCCCGAGCCTCCGCCCGAGCGTCTGCCACTGTGACGCCATGCTGCGAGCATACTGACCGGTAGTCCCTGGGGGACGCGTGTGTCAGGAGCATGCCGCGCGGCATGGGAGCATGGTGTCGTGCCAAGTTTTGCCGATACGACGTTCACGGACCCGGCGCTCATCCGTAACTTCTGCATCATCGCCCATATCGACCACGGGAAGTCGACCCTGGCCGACCGCATGCTGCAGCTGACGGGCGTGGTCGACGAGCGGTCCATGCGTGCCCAGTATCTGGACCGCATGGACATCGAGCGTGAACGCGGCATCACCATCAAGGCGCAGAACGTGCGGCTGCCCTGGCAGGTGAAAAACACAGCCGGGCAGTCCGAAGATTTTGTCCTGCACCTCATCGACACCCCCGGCCACGTAGACTTCACCTACGAGGTGTCCCGCGCCCTGGAGGCGTGCGAGGGTGCGGTGCTGCTGGTCGACGCCGCGCAGGGCATCGAGGCGCAGACGCTGGCCAACCTGTACCTGGCGCTGGACAAGGACCTGACGATCATCCCGGTCCTGAACAAGATCGACCTGCCCGCCGCGGACCCGGAGCGGTACTCCGAGGAGATCGCGCACATCATCGGCTGCGAGCCCAGTGACGTCCTGCGTGTTTCCGGGAAGACCGGCGAAGGTGTCGCCGCGTTGCTCGACGAGGTGGTACGGCAAATCCCTGCGCCCCAAGGTGATTCGGATGCCCCGGCGCGTGCGATGATCTTCGACTCGGTGTACGACATCTACCGTGGCGTGGTCACCTACGTACGTGTCGTCGACGGCAGGATCACCCCGCGCGAGAAGATCGCGATGATGTCCACGGGCGCCACCCATGAACTGCTGGAGGTGGGCATCGTCTCGCCGGAGCCCAAACCCTCTGCGGGCCTTGGGGTCGGCGAGGTGGGTTACCTGATTACCGGCGTGAAGGATGTGCGCCAGTCCAAGGTCGGTGACACCGTCACCTCCGCCCGCAAGGGTGCGACGGAACCGCTGACCGGCTATCGCGAACCCAAGCCAATGGTCTACTCCGGGCTGTACCCGGTGGACGGATCCGATTACCCGAACCTGCGCGAGGCGCTGGACAAGCTGCAGCTCAACGATGCCGCCCTCACCTACGAGCCTGAGACCTCGGTGGCCTTGGGCTTCGGATTCCGTTGTGGCTTCCTGGGATTGCTGCATATGGAGATCACCCGCGAGCGGCTGGAACGCGAGTTCAACCTGGACCTCATCTCGACCGCACCCAACGTGGTGTACCGAGTGATTACTGAAGGAACAACGCCCGGTGATCCAGGAATGCTGGTGACCAATCCGTCCATCTGGCCCGAGGGCAAGATCCGGTCGGTGTTCGAGCCCGTGGTCAAGACGACCGTGATCGCGCCGAGCGAGTTCATCGGCTCGATCATGGAGCTGTGTCAATCGCGGCGCGGCGAGCTCGGCGGTATGGACTACCTGTCGCCGGAGCGCGTCGAGCTGCGCTACACAATGCCGTTGGGAGAGATCATCTTCGATTTCTTCGACTCCCTGAAATCGCGCACGCGCGGCTACGCCAGCCTGGACTACGAGGAGGCCGGCGAGCAGGAGGCCGACCTGGTCAAGGTCGACATCCTGTTGCAGGGCGAGGCGGTCGACGCGTTCAGCGCCATCGTGCACAAGGACGGTGCCTCGGCCTACGGCAACAAGATGACCGCCAAGCTCAAGGAGCTCATTCCGCGCCAGCAGTTCGAGGTGCCGGTGCAGGCCGCCGTCGGGTCGAGAATCATTGCGCGCGAGAACATTCGTGCCATCCGCAAGGACGTGCTTTCCAAGTGCTATGGCGGTGACATCACGCGTAAGCGCAAGCTGCTGGAAAAGCAGAAGGAAGGCAAGAAGCGCATGAAGACCATCGGGCGGGTCGAGGTGCCGCAGGAGGCCTTCGTGGCGGCGTTGTCCACCGAGTCGACGGCGGACAAGCCCAAGAAATAGCCCCAACGGAGGCTCAGGCTCAGTGTTCTTGGCAGCACTGACTCGGCATGCCGACGACGGCTTCTTCCTGCGGCCAGCCGGCCGGTGAGTCCTCCCACGGTTCCTGGCGGCTTACGACGGCGGGGTAAGCGGTTGGTGTGCTCCTACCGATACCGACCCACCCGCGCGTTAAGATTCATCGCGTCGATACGCTAAGACACATGAGTACCGTGCTTGCCGGGCTTGGCCTTCCGGTGGTCGGTGCCCCGATGGCCGGAGGCATCACCGTTGCCGCTTTGGCGCGCGGCGTGAGCGCGGCAGGCGGATTCGCGCTGATGCCCGCGGGATATCGCACCATCGCTGAGCTGCAGCAGGACCGCGAGGCCATGGGCGATGTGCCCTTTGGTTTCAACGTGTTCGTCCCCACCCCTGACCACGGCGCCGACTTGAGCGAGTACCTGGACAGGCTGAAGGTGTGGGCCGACAAGTTTGAGGTCGTTCCCGGCGATCCGATCTGGCATGACGACGCTTACGCCGACAAGATCGAGTATTTGGTCGCCAATCCGGTGCCGGTGGTGTCCTTCACGTTCGGTGTGCCCAGCGCCGCCGATGCGCACCGGCTGCGTGCCGCAGGGTCAGAGGTGTGGATCACGGTAACCAGCGCCGCCGAGGCCACGATCGCCGAGGGGATCGGCGCTGATGCCCTTGTTGTCCAGGGGCCGGAGGCCGGTGGGCATCGCGGCAGTTTCGACGCGGGTGCTCCCGAAGAGCCGCTGCTGGATCTGATCGCGAGCGCGCGGGCGGTGACCGCACTGCCGATTGTTGCTGCCGGCGGAATCATGGATGGCGCCGACATCGCCCACGTGCTCGCCGCGGGTGCCGTGGCCGCGCAGCTGGGTACTGCACTGGTGGTGGCCGACGAGTCCGGGGCCAAGCAGGTTTACAAGGACGCCCTGCTGCAACCCGCCGACACGGTGGTGACCCGGGTCTTTTCCGGCCGTCCGGCACGCGGCATTTCCAACGCGTTCCAGCTCGACATGGAATCTGTTGCACCGGTGAGCTTCCCGGCACTGAACTCGGCGACCAAGGAACTGCGGGCAAGTGGAGATCCGGACGTGATGTCGCTATGGGCGGGCACCGAGCATCACCGTGCCCGCGCGCTGCCGGTCGCCGAATTGATGGCCACGCTGGCTGCCGAGCTGAACGCGGCCCGGGGACAGGGGAGCAGATGAAACCGGCCACCCTCATCTGGGCGGTGCTGATCGCTGCATGCCTATTGATCGGCATCGATCTGCTCATCTATCTGGCGGGTCCGCGCAGCGGAGGCTCGATCAATGCCTTGGTGGCACTGCTTATTTTCAATCTGTTGCTGTTCGGTGGGCTCGCCGTCTACCTGCGTGGCCGACGCTAAATAGCCGGTGTGTTCGCGGACCGCACCTACGATGGTCCTGTGGTGTCATCTCTTGATCCCGAGCTGTCGCTAGAAGCAGTGATGTCCACTCAGGCTCCGGTCCAGCGTCGTGGCCCGTTTCCTCCGATCGCCGACTACGCGTTCCTCTCGGATTGGGAGAACACTTGCCTGATCGCCTCCAATGGTTCGGTGGAGTGGATGTGTGTGCCGCGCCCGGACTCGCCGAGCATCTTCGGCGCCATCCTCGATCGTGGTGCGGGGCACTTCCGGATCGGTCCCTACGGACACAACGTGCCCGCGGCACGCCGCTACCTGCCGGGCAGCCTGATGGTCGAAACCACCTGGCAGACCAAGACGGGGTGGCTCACCGTCCGCGACGCGCTGGTGTTGGGGCCCTGGCACGACGTCGATTCGCGTTCGAAGACGCACAAGCGCACACCGACCGACTGGGATGCCGAGCACATCCTGTTGCGCACCGTGCGCTGCGTCAGCGGCACCGTCGAGGTGATCATGAACTGCGAGCCCGCCTTTGACTATCACCGCGAGGGACTCACCTGGGAGTACTCCGGTGACGGATACGGCGAGGCGATAGCCCGGGCGACGAAGAACCCCGATGACAACCCGACCCTGAAGCTCACCACCAACCTTCGGCTGGGGCTGGAGGGGCGCGAAGCGCGAGCTCGTACCCGCCTTACCGCGGGCGACAGCGTGTTCGTGGCGCTCAGCTGGTCCAAACATCCTGTCCCGCAGACCTATGCGGAGGCCGCCGAGAAGATGTGGAAGACCGCCGAGGCCTGGCGGCAGTGGATCAACATCGGCGAGTTCCCCGATCACCCGTGGCGGTCGTACCTGCAGAGCAGCGCGCTGGTGCTCAAGGGGCTGGCCTATTCGCCGACCGGAGCCCTGCTGGCGGCATCGACCACGTCGCTGCCGGAAACTCCTGGCGGAGTGCGTAACTGGGACTACCGGTACTCCTGGGTGCGGGACTCGACCTTCGCGCTGTGGGGTTTGTACACCCTCGGTCTGGACCGCGAGGCCGACGATTTCTTCTCCTTCATCGCCGATGCGTCGGGCGCGAACAACGGGGAGAAACATCCGTTGCAGGTGATGTACGGCGTGGGTGGTGAGCGCACCCTGACGGAGGGGGAGTTGCCTCATCTGTCCGGGTACGACGGGGCCCGGCCGGTGCGGATAGGCAACGGCGCGTTCGATCAGATTCAGCACGACATCTGGGGCACCATGCTCGATTCGGTGTACGTGCACGCGAAGTCGCGCGAACAGATTCCCGCGACGCTGTGGCCGATTCTGAAGAATCAGGCCGAGGAGGCAGCGCGGCACTGGCGCGAACCGGACCGCGGCATCTGGGAGGTACGCGGCGAGCCACAGCACTTCACTTCGTCCAAGATAATGTGTTGGGTCGCCATGGATCGCGGCGCCAAACTTGCCGAGATGCACGGCGAGAAAAGCTATGCCCAGCAGTGGCGGGCCGTCGCCGAGGAGATCAAGGACGACATCCTCGAACACGGCGTGGATGAACGTGGCGTGCTGGTGCAGCGTTACGGTTCCACGGCGTTGGACGCCTCGCTGCTGCTCGCGGTGCTCAACCGTTTCCTGCCGTCGGACGATCCGCGAATCCGCGCGACCGTGTTGGCGATCGCCGATGAGCTGACCGACGACGGCCTGGTGCTGCGGTACCGGGTGGAGGAGACCGACGACGGCCTCTCCGGCGAAGAAGGCACCTTCGCCATCTGTTCCTTCTGGCTGGTTTCTGCTCTGGTGGAGATCGGCGAGGTGCGCCGCGCACGGCACCTGTGTGAGCGGTTGCTCTCATTCGCCAGTCCGCTGCAGCTCTACGCCGAGGAGATCGACCCGCGCACCGGGCGCCACCTGGGCAACTTTCCGCAGGCATTCACCCATCTGGCGTTGATCAACGCCGTCGTGCACGTCATTCGGGCCGAGGAGGAAGCGGACGTGAGCGGCACCTTCCAGCCTGCGAACGCGCCGACATGAGGCAGGGGGGCGCCGCTGCGGTCGCGGTGGTGATCTGTGTGGTCGCCGCCGGTTGCGGGCGTACCGCCGATCGCGCTGAGCAGCCCCCGACCGCCCTCGAATCATCTTCGCCGACAGGGCCTTCGAGTTTGGTGGTGAGCCCTGCCCCGGCAGAATCGGCACCCATCACTGCTGCACCCGCTTTCGGGTATGTCCCCGAATTGGAGGCGGTCACCGGCGATGAAGGAGTAGTCACCTACGACGTGCATCTACCGAAGCTCTCGGGTGGGGTGGACGCCGTGCGCGACCGATTCAACGAAGGTATACGTGCTGCGCTGCGGGACTTGATCGAGAACTTGCCCGGCCCGGACAAGGACCAGAAGGTGTCGATCAGTGACGGCGATCTCGGGCCGGGTCCCGAGAGCACGCGCGTCGCGATGATCGGGACGCATGTGGTGGCGGGCATCCAGGTGTACCTCTGGTACGCGGGCGGCGCCGCTCACCCCAACCAGTCGGTCCTGACGACCGTGATCAACGGTGATACCGCGCAACCCATCACCTACGACGACCTGTTCCCTAATCAGTACGTCGCCCTGGAACGGCTCAGGCAGGTGCTGCCCGGTCTCGATCCGAGTGGGCGAGTGGGCCAGGACACCGTCAACGGGCGACTCGAACAGTGGTTGCCTACGCCCACCGGGTTGCGGTTTTACGTGCCGGTCTCGCACGCGGCGGGCGACTTTGTTCCGATTACTGTGCCCTGGGAGAGGATTCGCGATCTGGTCGATCCCAGAATCGTGCCGGTGTTGAGCCAATAGTTGGGGTTTTGCTCATGAAGTTCGGTCTTTCGGTGACGCTGGTGTTGATGTGCGGTCTTGTCGCCGCGTGCCTGCTGCCACCCGCGTACACCAGTCCAACACCCTCGAAACCGGTTGTGTCTCTGATGCCGAGGCAAACTCCGCCGACCGCCAAGCCGGCCTTCGGATTCAACCCGACGCTCGAGCAGGTGACCGGCAAGCAGGGGAAGGTCGACTACAACGTCAAACTGCCGCAGGTGACCGGAGGCAAGGCCAAGGCTCGCGACCGATTCAACGAAGGCATGCGTGCGGCCCTAAACGACGTGGTGCGCGGGTTGGACGATCCGAAGCTCACCAAGCGGGCGACGGTCGGCGATGGCCAGCTGGCGGCACGGGAGGCTAGCCGGGTGTCCTTCATCGGTGCGCACGTGGTGGCAGGAGCCGCAGTGTTCTACACCAACAGCAGTGGCCCGTACCCCAGTAACCGGGTTGCGACCATCACCATCACCATCAACACCGACACGTCGCAGCCGAGCATGTTCGGCGATGTCCTGCCCAATCAGGAACAGGCGCGAGAACACCTGCGGACATTGGTTCAGCAGCTCGGACCACCCGATCGCATCAAGGCGGCAGGGGACATGAAGTCCGAGCAGTTCCTGCACTGGTTGCCCGCGCCGAAGGGCTTGACGTTCTACCTTTCCGTCCCGCATATCGCAGGGGACTACGTACCGGTGACGGCGCCGTGGGACAAGATTCGCGATCTGGTGGCCCCCGGGATGCAGACGGTCCTCAGCCAGTAGGGGAGCGGCGCGCGAAATAGGGTGCGTGCTCGGGTAGCGGACCAATGGCCACCCCATAGGCCGGAATCGCTTGCAAACACGGGTATTTGATGGCGAAAGACAACACCGAAGCCACCCTGGTACTGGGTGTGACGGTGGTGTTCGAGTCCACCGCCGAAAACACCCGCCGGTGCACGGCACGCTGCACGCGCTGGATCAGCGCGGTCGGTCCCCACCGTCGCAGCTGTACCTTGCGAAGGTCGGCGGTGGTGAGAGTGCCGGTGCGCAGCGGTTCGGCGAGGATGCGCGCGGTCGCGACCGCGTCGGCGATCGCGAGGTTGATACCGACCCCGCCGACCGGGGACATGGCGTGCGCGGCGTCCCCGATGAACAGCAGGCCATCCCGGTACCACTTACGAAGCCGATTGAGCTGTACATCAAGCAGTTTCACGTCATCCCAGCTGGTGATGGCATCGGTACGGTCGGCCAGCCAGGGCGCCATTTCACTGATCCGGTCGCGCAGCGCCTGCACGTCGCCGCTGCGCATCTGCGAGTCGGTGCCTTTGCCGATGAGATAGCCGCACTGGAAGTACTCGCCGCGGTCGAGCATCACCATGAATCGGTTGGTGCCGACGCGCGCACGTGGCCCCTGGGGATCGTCGGGGTGTTTCGGAAGGCGGAACCACCAGACATCGATCGGAACGCCGAACTGTCGTGGGCGCACGCCGGCCGCCGCGCGCAACACCGAGCCCCGGCCATCGCAGGCGACCGTGAGGTCCGCGCGGAGTTTCCCGGTTTCTCCTGCCGTGGTGCGAAATTCGACGCCCGCGATCTGATCTCCGGACCGCAGGAGCCCGGTGACCTCGGTACTGCGCAGCAGTTGGAAGGTGGGCTCAGCCTGCGCGGCACTGGCCAGCATTTCCAGGAAGTCCCATTGGGGCGCCATCGCGATGTGCTTATGCGGTCCGGGCAGCCGGTTGAGATCGCCCAGGCGGTACGTCTGTTCTCCCAGGTCGACGGTCACCTGTTCGACCAAGTTATGGGGTATGGCAGCGAATTTCGGGCCGAGCCCCAATTCGTCGAGCAGGTTCAATGTGCTGGCGTGCACCGTGTCTCCGCGAAAGTCGCGCAGGAAGTCGGGGTGTTTCTCCAACACGGTGACCTGGACGCCGGCGCGCGCGAGTAGCAGCGCCAACATCATTCCGGCGGGCCCGCCGCCGGCGACGGCGCAAGTGGTGCTCTGAGACAGCTCAGGTTTGGTCACGGGTTCTCCTCCACGCCACGATCAACACCCCGGCCAATGCGAACACGGGTATCAGCGAGATGGTCCAACTCAGCGCCAGGGGCGGTCCGGGTTGGGGTAGCACCTCCAGGTCCAGGGTGCCCTTCCCGGGGCCCTGTGGGCCGGTCATGTCGAAGACGAGCCGGTAACGCCCTTCTTCCTGTAGTGCGCGAACATCCAGGCCCCAGACCTCACGCTTACGCGGATGGCGCACCAGCGGTTCTGCACGCCCGTCTCGCCCGTCGGGCGAGACGATGGTGAGGGTCCCCGACGTGCCGGCAATTCCTTCTGCGGGGATGAAGGTGAAGTCAAGAGATTGCATGGCGCGCAGCGGCCAGGTCGAGAAGCCGACCGTCAGTGGATAGGGGCCCACCGTCACCTGTTCAGTGTGTACCACGTTCACGGGCGCGTAAGCCTGGGCCGGGGCGCTGATCCCCAGAGACAGCGCCAGGACGCCAGCGAGCGCCATCACGACGCGAATGCGCCTCACGCGGTGGACTCCACGGTCTCGGTGTCGTTTCCGGGCAGTCGCAACATCAGGGCGATGCGTTGCGCCAGGAATCCGGCGAGGGTACCCAACACCAGCCCCACCAGACCGACGGTGACGTATCTGCTCATGGTCTCGGTGCCCTGGCGGTAGAGGATCGCGCCCTGCAACAGATAGCCCATGCCCGCAACCGAACCCAGGAACGCGCCGATGGCGGTCATCGGCCACCGCTGCCATTTCCGGTCGCGTGCGAAGTACAGCAGGCCGGTGGCGAGTAGGGCGAAGATCCCCAGGAACATGGGCATCATTCCCGGGATCACGGGTGGACCGTCCCACAGGTCATCGCGCAAGGGCAATCCCACCGCCGCGGCGTATTCGTGTGCAGCCCAAGGTGAGAACCACCAGAAGATCGCTTGGATGGCGCCCATGATCGCCGCGACGGCGAGTGGCGCCAGTGTCGACCGCAGGACGCCTGCGACGAGCAGCAGTACGAGCGGAACGATGAACGCCGAGCCCAGCGAGATGGGGTTGAAGTCGAACTTGAAGAGCCACAGTGCGGTGAACGGAATGGCCGTCATCGCTGCCACCAATGACGCCTGGGCCATCAAACCCACCGCGCCCCAGCGGAATCGGCGTGCCGCGGCAAAGGTCACGATGCTACCAAGATCGGTGACTGTGGCGGAGGCGAACAACGCGAAGTGCGGGGGCGATGCCAAGACGGCATCGAACCCGTAGACCGTGTGCCACCACAGGTCCAGCAGCCCGTAGAGGAGAAACGATGCGGCGCCACCGCCGCAGAGCAGGAAACCTAGTGGAGCGGTGAACCTGCCACCGAACACACGAATCGGCACGCCACCCACCCAGCGCGGTACATCCTCGCCCGCGCGCTGTGCTGCCGTGATCATCAAAACCATGATGAGGCTGGTGATTCCGCCGATGGCACTGCCCGAGTACAGGAACAGATGCGGCAGTGTGAAGAAGGTATCGGGCCCCACATCGTCATGCCATTCCACGTCCCAGGTGGTTCCGACTGCGCCCACCACGCTGCCCAGTAGCACCCCGAACGCACCCAGTGGCGCGTACCTCGCGATGGTGGCGCGGGTGATACGCGGCGTCTGGCTCGTGTCGGCGTAGGTGGCGCTCGTCTCGGTGCTCATCTCAACCTCCACTCACCCATAGTGGCATCGTCGTACGTTCATCGGGGTCACCCGAGGGCGGCGCGACGGTCACTGCTATCTCCCACGGACCGGCCATCGACAGCATCACCTGGTCGAACTTTGTGCGGCCCGACACCACCTCGCGCAGTGGCGGCATGGCGTGCCCCATCAGTGGCATGACCAATTCGACTGTTACCGATTCTGACTCGGGGAGAACCTGCTTCGCCCTGTTAGTGATGGCGATCTCCAGCGCCGTCATCCCGACACGTGGGCTGTCCACCGTGACCGAGACGACGTAATGCTCGGTGCCGGAGTGCAGCGTGACGGCCTCGGGCGCGCTGGGCCAGGCGATCCATGTCAACGCCAACACCGCAGCAATGATCATCGCGAGCCCCGCCCACACTCTGTGCGTCATGAGATGTCCAGTCGTACCGGGATCGTCATCACCCGGTAGTCGCGCTGTGCCTGAAGCCAGGCGAGGTAGCGTCCGGGCCTGGGGAACGTGAAGGTGAACGGAACATCGGGACCGAAGGCGGCGACCGTCTCGTCGGGCGGACTGTCGCCGTTCAGCGGTGGCGCCCCGACCATGGACGGCATGGAATCCTCTTGTATCACCGCGCTGTTGGAGCCATGTGTCATGTGGGGCATCCCCGGCATGTTTGTTCCGCCGTGGCCGCCCATCGAATGGGCATGTGCCCACACCGCCGAATCTTGCACTGCCGTGCCGAGGTCGTTGGCGGGAGCCTCATGCGGAATCGGTCCGGCGATCACCAAGTGACCCAGCATGCCCAGCCACGGCTGCAAGACCGAGTCGGATCCGACGGTCGCCGAGAGCGTCGTCGGCCGCCCGGCACGCAGGCCGGTCGCGCTGACGTGCACGTGCAGCCCGTCGATCATGCGCATGCCGGGTCCGTCGAATGGTGCGGGGATAGCGGGCTTCCCGTCGTGCGAGGTGAGCCCGCCCGGCAGACGCACCGTCTGCACTCCACCACCGCGCCGCACGAACTCGGCCGAGACCGCGTAACGGCCCGCGACGGTCGGCGACAACGGCACTGAATAATGGCCCGGCGCAACTCTTATCGGATGCAGATGGGACAGCCGACCGTCCGGTGCGATCACCAGCAGGTGGATGAGCGCGCTGTCGTGGATCACCAGGTCGTCGGCAGGGAGCCCGCTGGCCGTGTCGACGAGTGAGAAGTCGATGTCGGTGGCGCGTTCCGAATCCAGCACGGGCTGTTCGGCGATGAGCATCGCCGAGGGCCGGGAGTAGTCGGTGACCGCGGGCTGGTCGAGCCGGTAGGGATTGGCGGTGTTGTCGGCGGTCGGGTCACGTTGCAGGCCCGGCTCGGGCGGGGGAGGCGCCGATGTGGACAGCACGGCACCGGTGATGGCGACCGCGAGCGCCGTCACCGTAGCGGTCACCGGTAGGGCGATCCACACGCCGCGACGTACCCGGGTGGCGACGACGAGCGATATCACCAGCAGCAGCCCGGCGGCGGCCAGACCGAGATACGCCACTCGTTCCGGTGGTGACATCGCCTGACCCATCAAGACCAACGGGATTCGGGCGGTGTGCACGCCATCGCTGAGAGTGAGATCGGCCGGTCCGGTCCGATCGACATCGAGAGTCGCCCCGTACGGACCGGGCTTGTCGCCGAGGACCACCAGCGCCGTCGACGTGGGCACGCCCGGGGCGGGGTCGTGCTCTTCGTCGTCGACACCTGTGGGGATGAGCTGCAACCGGAGCGGACCGGCAGCGGTGCCCTGGTGAGTGATGACATCCACGCGCAGCGGGCCGGGGATGCCGGTGACCCGGCGAGCCACCACGGTGAGCTCGCGCTCGCCGAGGCTCTGCGCGATCTGCACGTCGGCACCCGCGGTCGCCGAGTCCGCCGCCGCAAGGGGGGCGCCGCCGAACGGCGCGAAGAGTGCGAGCACCAGGAACAGGTACATCGAGGACAGGCGGGTCATCGGGATCCAGTCTGCCCTGCGCCGACAGCACCACGACGCGGTCCGCCTAAACTGGCCCGCGTGAACAGCGACAGTGTGATCGGCCTCCTGAGTTGGTGGGATGGTGTCGAGCTGTGGCTGAGCGGACGCGGGTTCATTCTTCAAACAATGATCGTGATGCCTGTTGTCCTGGTGTTGGCGTACGCGATGGCCGTGGCCGGTGACAAGATCTTGTTTCTGCTGTTCAGCGCCGCGAATCGGCTTGGACGGCTTTACCAGGCGACGCGCCGCCATCCCGTCGAAAGCCCCGTGATCGCGGTTGTCCCGGCGGACCTGCCATGAGCGGCATGCCGCAGTCGCGGGTGACGTTGGCGCTAGTTGCGTTGGCCGTCCTGGTAGTAGTCGCTTGGCTGTTGAGCCGGTAGCGCGCCCAGCCGTTGAGGCAATGATGCCTCTACCTCGTGGTTCGTCTGTTAAGACGGCGTCAATAAGCTCTGCTAGGCTTCCTGCCATGTTTTCCGGATACCAGCCGCGCCATCAGTTGGCGCTCATTGCTGTGAGTCCGGTTGTCGACGTCGCCTGTTGTCGCTGACGGTTTTGCCCGTCCGCGCGTGCCTCCTTGGCCCCGGGTCTATCGGACCCTTCCGCTGAGCTGACGTCCGCATTCCGTGGCCGGGCCCGAGATTCCTTCTTGGTTCCTCCTGCAATTCCCAGCCACGGAAAGGGTCGTCTTGATCCCCAGTATGTCGTCGATGCGCCGGTTCGGCGCACTCGTTGTCGCCGCCGCGTTGACCGCCGCCTGCCAGGGCGGACCCAGTGATGTCCCCGGAGATAGTCGAGGCGGCGATGCCGATACCACGCTCACCCTGGTGGCATACGCGGTGCCCGAGCCCGGTTTCCGGGAGATCATCCCCGCGTTCAATGCCACCGCGGAAGGCAAGGGTGTTCAGGTCACCCAGTCCTACGGTGCCTCAGGCGATCAATCCCGTGGTGTTGAGGGCGGTAAACCCGCCGACATCGTCAACTTCTCGGTGGAGCCGGATGTCACCCGTCTGGTGAAGGCCAAGAAGGTCTCTCCGGATTGGGATAAGGATGCCTTTGGCGGCATCCCGTTTGGATCCGTGGTGACTGTGGTTGTCCGTAAGGGCAACCCGAAGCACATCAAGGACTGGGACGATCTGCTACAGCCGGGCCTGGAGGTCATCAGTCCGAGCCCGCTGAGCTCCGGCTCGGCTAAGTGGAACCTGCTGGCGCCGTATGCCGCCAAAAGCGAAGGCGGCAACAATCCACAAGCCGGGCTGGATTTCGTCTCCAAGCTGGTGCGTGAGCACGTCAAGATGCGTCCGGGCTCGGGTCGTGAGGCGACCGAGGTCTTCGTGCAGGGCAGTGGTGACGTACTGATCAGCTACGAGAACGAAGCCATCTTCACCGAGAGTCTGGGCAAGCCGATCGAACACGTGAACCTGCCGATCACCTTCAAGATCGAGAACCCGGTGGCGGTGGTTTCCGAGAGCCTGCACGTCAAGAAGGCCACCGAGTTCAAGAACTTCCTCTACACCCCTGAGGCTCAGCGCATCTGGGCCAAGACTGGCTTCCGCCCAGTCGACCCCGGCGTGGCAGCAGAGTTCGCGTCATCGTTCCCGGTGCCGTCCAAATTGTGGACCATCAAGGATCTGGGTGGCTGGAAGAGCGTCGACAAGGAACTGTTCGACAAAAACGACGGAACCATCACCAAGATCTACAAAGAGGCGACCGGATGAGTACCGTGATCGAAAACCCCACGTCGCAGGATAATTCGGAGGGCAAGGTGCCACCGACGGGTGATTCCGGCACGGCTCGGGGCCGTTTCCGTGAGCGCTTCAGCGATGATCCATTGCGCATCGGTGTGGCCAGCATTTGGTTGTCGGTCATCGTGCTGCTGCCCTTGGCGGCCACCGTGTGGCAGTCGGCCGAGGGAGGCTGGACGGCGTTCCTCAGCGCGGTCACGTCGAACTCCGCGTTGGCTTCCTTCAAGGTGACGTTGCTGATCTCGATCGCGGTGGCCGTTCTGAACGGGCTCTTCGGTCTGCTGGTGGCCTGGGTGCTGGTGCGGGACAACTTTCCCGGCAAGCGGATCGTCGACACGCTGATCGACTTGCCGTTCGCGCTGCCGACGATTGTGGCCAGTATCGTGTTGCTCGCCCTGTACGGGCCGAGCAGTCCGATCAATGTGCACCTGCAGCACACCAAGTGGGGTGTGGGAATCGCTCTGCTGTTTGTGACGCTGCCCTTTGTGGTGCGGGCCGTGCAGCCGGTGTTGCTTGAACTCGAGCGCGAGGTGGAAGAGGCCGCGGCCTCGCTGGGTGCCAGTAACCCGGTGATCTTCAGCAAGGTGATCCTGCCGGCGCTGTTGCCCTCGCTGCTGTCCGGTGTTGGGCTCGCGTTCTCCCGGGCCATCGGCGAGTTCGGTTCGGTGGTGCTGATCGGTGGTGCGGTACCCGGTGAGACCGAGGTGTCCTCGCAGTGGATCAGGACGCTGATCGAAAACGACGACCGAACCGGTGCGGCGGCTATCTCGATTGTGCTGCTAGCGATTTCGTTTGTGGTGCTGTTCATCTTGCGCGGGCTCGGATCGCGTGCGGCCAAGCGAGAGGAACTTGACCGATGACGCTCTCACCCGCGGTGAAATACGCGCTGCGCATCATCGCCCTGCTGTATGTCGCGGTGCTGTTGATCGTCCCGCTGGGGCTGATCCTGTGGCGGGCATTCGAGCCCGGCCTGGTCCAGTTCTGGCAGTACATCTCGACGCCGGCCGCGATCTCCGCATTCAACCTCTCGCTGCTGGTGGTGGCGATCGTGGTGCCGCTCAATGTGGTCTTCGGAGTACCGACGGCACTGGTGCTGGCGCGCAACAAGTTCCGCGGTAAGGGCATTCTTCAGGCTGTCATCGACCTACCGTTCGCGGTGTCGCCGGTGATCGTCGGTGTAGCTCTGATCGTGCTGTGGGGTTCGGCCGGTCTGCTCGGCGTCGTGGAGAACGACTGGAAGTTCAAGATCATCTTCGGGCTTCCCGGCATCGTGCTGGCGAGCATCTTCGTGACGCTGCCGTTCGTGATCCGTGAGGTCGAGCCCGTCCTCCATGAGATCGGCGACGACCAGGAACAGGCTGCCGCGACGCTGGGTGCCAATCCGTGGCAGACGTTCTGGCGGATCACCTTGCCGTCCATCCGCTGGGGCCTGACCTACGGCATCGTGCTGACTGTGGCCCGCACCTTGGGCGAGTACGGCGCGGTGATCATGGTGTCTTCCGGGCTGCCCGGCACGTCGCAGACGCTGACGCTGCTGGTGTCCGATCGTCATCTACGAGGTGACGAATACGGGGCCTACGCACTGTCCGTCGTGCTGATGGGGGTCGCGCTCATCGTCCTCGTTGTGCAAGTGGTCCTTGACCGCAACCGTGCCAAGACCTCGAAATAGCCCATACCTAGGAGACTTCCATGACTGAAAACACCATCACCGTCCGCGGCGCCAACAAGCACTACGGCGACTTCGCTGCTCTCGACAACATCGATTTCGATGTGCCCAGTGGGTCTTTGACCGCGTTGTTGGGTCCGTCGGGTTCGGGCAAGTCGACACTGTTGCGCTCGATCGCCGGACTCGATCATCCCGATACCGGCACCATCACGATCAACGGCCGCGATGTCACCGGGGTACCGCCGCAGCGTCGCGATATCGGCTTCGTGTTCCAGCACTACGCCGCATTCAAGCACCTGACGGTGTGGGAGAACGTCGCGTTCGGGCTGAAGATTCGCAAGAAGCCGAAGGCGGAGATCAAGAAGAAGGTCGACGACCTGCTGGAAGTAGTGGGGCTCAGCGGTTTCCACACACGCTATCCGGCGCAGTTGTCGGGCGGCCAGCGCCAGCGCATGGCGCTGGCGCGTGCCCTGGCGGTCGACCCACAGGTGCTGCTGCTGGACGAGCCATTCGGCGCCTTGGATGCCAAGGTGCGCGAGGACTTGCGGGCGTGGCTGCGTCGTCTGCATGACGAGGTGCACGTGACCACGGTTCTGGTGACGCACGATCAGGCCGAGGCGCTGGATGTTGCCGATCGGATCGCGGTGCTGAACAAGGGTCGGATCGAGCAGGTCGGATCGCCGGAGGATTTGTATGACCGTCCCGCGAACAGCTTCGTGATGTCATTCCTGGGTCCGGTGTCCAAGCTCAACGGAATTCTGGTGCGCCCGCACGATATTCGTGTGGGGCGCAACGCAGATCTGTCCCGCGCCGCCGCGGAGGGCACCGGGGAGACCACAGGTGTCACGAAGGCGACGGTCGATCGTGTCGTGTACCTCGGGTTCGAGGTGCGTGTCGAGCTGACCAGTGCGGCAACGGGTGAGCAGTTCACCGCGCAGATCACCCGTGGTGATGCCGAGGCGCTCGGACTGCACGAGGGTGACCCGGTATACGTCCGGGTGACCCGGGTTCCTGACGTGGGCGAGCTGGCGGAGGCTGCGTCTTAGGGCGTGTCGCTGCGTTTTCAAGGAACACCTGCAGGTGCCCGGCTACGAGCGACAGATGCAGGTGCGTGCCATCATGCGGTGATGGCGGTGAAGAAACGGGTATGCGGGATTGAGCTGCGCTATCTGCTGACGTTGTATCTGCACCGCTTCGGCGAGACGACCGTGTCCGAGCTGGTGCGTATGTTGGATCGCAAGGGGTTCGATATCGGCGGACGGACGTCGAAGGCGGTGTCCGATACGTTGCGCTGGAAGGTCCGCCGCGGCCGGGTCATTCGCTACGGCGGGGGGAGTTACGGTCCCGGCGGGATAGCGCGCGGCACCGAGCACCCCATGTTGCGGCGGTACAGGGCGTTGTTGTCGCTCATAGGCGGGCACGACGAAGCATGGTCGCCGAGCTGGGCTGGGTAAAGAAAATGGCCTCCGGTTATCCGGAGGCCATTTGTTGTTCGAGCTCTAGTGCTCGTCGTAGTGATCGCCGTGCGGAGCGTGACGGTGCCCGTCGTGGATGTAATCCACGTGATCTTCGTGAGCAACTGCCTCGTGACCGCAGTCAGGGCCGTGAACGTGGTCGGGATGGGTATGGGTTTCATGTTCGGTGCTCGTCATGTGCAATACCGTATCGCATACATGCGCATACAACAATGTGTTGAGGAATACGGGCCCGTTCGGCCGCCGCCGGCGTGCTGGGGCCAGCGCCTTAGTTCTGTCCTTCGACATCAGTGATTGAGTGCCGGGGCGTGACCCGGCAGAGTCGCCGCGACCGCCGACATATACCGCTGCACCACGACCTCGGCGACCAGTCGGTCCGCGCCCAAAGGCGCCGCCACCGGCATGTTCAGTTGCGCCGCTTCGGCGCACAGCTGGTCAAGCAGGAGGCCGGGGGACAGGAACCACGGTGCGACAACGATTTCCGTGGCGCCACGGCCGCGCAACGAGCGCGCAGCATCGGCAAGGGTTGTCGGATCGCCGGTGGCGAACACCGTTGTCGAGATCTCCCACTGCGCGGCCAGGGCGCGGGTACGGGCATTGGCCGTGGGATCGGAGGATCCGACCGCGGACAGAATGACGCCGGGATTGTCGGTGCGGACCTCGGCCACACGCCGCCGGGCCAGTCGCAGCAGTCGGTCGTCGGCGCCCAGCACCGGAGCCTGCCGGACCCATAGCCCCGAGGGCGCCATGGACAGCATCGTCGGCAGATCGATCCGCGCGTGATAGGCATCCGACAACAGCAGCGGTACCACGACGGCGTTCCCGCGCAACTCGCCTAGCACGTCGACGAGGTTCGGCTCGGACAACTCCAGGAATGCCAGTCGGACATCCAGATCCGGCCTCAGTAGCCGCACTTGCCCAACCAGGCGGCGCGCATTCTCCGCGAACCGCGGGTCACGGCTCCCGTGAGCTACTGCCAGGAGCGTCGTACTAGACACGATTCAGTTCGACATGGCGCAGGGCATCGCCGACCAGCCCCGCGGCCAATGTGTTACCGCTCGACGGATCGATCAACAGGAAGCTCCCCGCGGTCCGGTCGTCGACGTACTCGTCGACACTGATCGCCTCGGCCAGGCGAATGCTGATCTGCCCGATATCGTTGAGCTCCAACGACTCCGGCTCAGCATCGGCGGAAAGATTCTGCTCGTCGAAGCGTTCCACCAGCTCGCTCACGATGGCCGGTACGGTCCGGGTGCCGTGCTTGAGTAGCAGGCGGGCCCCGGCCTTTAATGGCTTGTCGGCCAGCCAGCACACTGTGCCCTCGAGCTCCGAAACAGGCTCTGGCACATCGGCCGAAGCGATCAGATCGCCACGCGAGGCATCCACATCGTCGGCGAGGATCAGCGTGACACTACGGCCGGCCTCGGCCACCTCAAGAGGCCCGTCCGCGGTGTCGATGCCTGCGACCGTGGTGCGCTGTCCGGCGGGGGAGATCACTACCTCGTCACCCACGCGCACCGAACCCGCGGCCACCTGCCCGGCATACCCGCGATAGTCAGGGTATTCGGCGGTGCGCGGACGGATCACATACTGAACCGGGAATCGCAGCCCCACCGAGCTGGATTCCTCATGCGCCGGTACCGATTCCAGATGCTCGATGAGGGTGGGGCCGCTGTAGAAACCGGTCCGCTCGCTACGGGTGGCGATGTTGTCGCCATGCAGCGCCGAGACCGGGATCTCCACCACACTCCCCGGCTTCCAGCCTAGCGAGCTGGTCAGCTCGTTGAACTCGGCGCTGATCGCCTCGAAGATGCGGGCGCTGTCGGGCACCAGGTCGATCTTGTTGACCGCCAGTACCAGTCGCGGTACACCCAGCAGCGCCAGCACCGCGGCATGACGACGGGTCTGCTCGATGACGCCCTTGCGCGCGTCGACCAGCAGGATCACCAGCTGCGCGGTTGAGGCTCCCGACACGGTGTTCCGGGTGTACTGGACGTGCCCGGGAGTGTCGGCGAGGATGAACGAGCGTTTGGGCGTCGCGAAGTAGCGGTACGCCACGTCGATGGTGATGCCCTGTTCGCGCTCGGCGCGCAGGCCATCGACCAATAGCGACAGATCTGGAGCATCGAGCCCACGCGATTCGGAAGCCTTGGTGACGGCGTCGAACTGGTCGATGAGCACCGACTTGGTGTCGTACAGCAGCCGGCCCACCAGGGTGGACTTACCGTCGTCGACACTGCCGGCGGTGGCAATGCGTAGAAGATCAGACATCAGAAGTAGCCCTCTCGCTTGCGGTCTTCCATCGCCGCCTCGGACACTCGGTCATCGCCGCGGGTGGCGCCGCGTTCGGTGATTCGCGACGACGCGACCTCGGTGAGCACCGCCTGCACGTCGACGGCATCCGAGAGCACCGCGCCGGTGGTCGAACCGTCGCCCACCGTGCGGTAGCGCACCGAAAGTGTTTGAAGCTCTTCGCCGTCGCGCGGCCCGCCCCACGGCCCGGGAGTCAGCAGCATGCCGTCGCGATTGAACACCTCACGCTTATGCGCGTAGTACAGGCTGGCCAGTTGCACGTTCTCGCGGGCGATGTAGCGCCACACGTCCAGCTCGGTCCAGTTACTGATCGGGAACACACGGACATGCTCGCCCGGGGCATGCCGGCCGTTATACAGGCTCCACAACTCGGGGCGCTGCTTCTTGGGATCCCACTGGCCGAATGCATTGCGCAAGCTGAAGATTCGCTCCTTGGCGCGTGAACGCTCCTCGTCGCGACGTCCACCGCCCAGCACCGCGTCGAACTTGTTGTCGGCGATGGCCTCCAGCAGCGGAATGGTCTGCAGCGGATTGCGGATTCCGTCGGGCCGCTCGGCCAGACGGCCGTCGGCCAGGTAGTCCTCCACGTTGGAGACCACCAGGCGCAGGTTGTGCCGTTTGACGATCTCGTCGCGGAAGGCCAGCACCTCGGGCAGGTTGTGCCCGGTGTCCACATGCAGCAGCGCGAAGGGAAGCGGTGCGGGCCAGAAGGCCTTGAGCGCGATGTGCAGCAGCACCGTCGAGTCCTTGCCGCCGGAGAACAGCAGCACCGGACGCTCGAACTCGCCGGCCACCTCACGGATGATGTGAATCGACTCCGATTCGAGGTCGGTGAGTGTTTCGGTCTGGTTCAACTTGTGATTCAACGCCGCATCCATTCCGCTTTCGATTGTCGTCATGAGGCGTGCAACCCGCATTCTGTCTTGGCCAGGCCCTGCCAGCGTCCGCTCCGTGCGTCGCCGCCGAGCACCGGCTTGGCCGTGCACGGGGCGCAGCCGATCGACGGATATCCCTCGTCCACCAGCGGGTTCACCAGGGTTCCGTGCTCGTCGATGTACCTCTGCATGTCCTCGTCGGTCCAGGCCGCGATCGCGTTGATCTTCACGAGTCCGAATGCCTCATCGAAGCTGATCAGCGGTGCGTTGGCCCGGG
The DNA here is from genome assembly GCA_014204435.1 of Mycobacteroides chelonae. Lineage (GTDB taxonomy): Bacteria > Actinomycetota > Actinomycetes > Mycobacteriales > Mycobacteriaceae > Mycobacterium > Mycobacterium chelonae_A. The sequence continues at coordinate 75,265 of JACHLF010000008.1, read as the reverse complement.
TCGGGGCGTCGACGCGACGCAGTCCAGTCACCCAGGCCGAGTACCCGGCGAGCGACGTGCGCAGCGGCACCACCTTGCGCAGGCGGCAGCACTCGCCGGGATTGCTGGCGAACAGGTCCTTGCCCACCAACTCGTCCTGCTCTGCCACCGACTGCTCGGGTGCCACGTTCACGATGTGGATGTCGTACACCGACTCCACCGCGTCGCGGGTGCCGATCGTCTCGGCGAAGTGATATCCGGTGTCCAGGAACAACACATCAACACCCGGACGCACTCGGGCGGCCAGGTCGACGAGTACCGCGTCCTGCATGTTGGAGGCCACGACGTACGTGTGCGGGTCGCTCCGGAAGTTCTCATCGGTCCATCGCAGTAGCTCCTCGGCGGAGGCGTCCACCAGTTCGGCAGCGCCACGCTCGGCCAGCGTGCGCAGCGAATCGAGGTCCTTTGTGCTTACGTCCGAGGTCATCGCAAGTCCGCCTCCTCGGCGCGAACCGCCCACTGCGCGAAGCGCTCTCCGTTCTCGCGTTGCTTGACGAAGTTGCGCACCACGCGGTCGATGTAGTCGCCGAGCTCGGGGCTGGTGACCTTGTGCTGGCGCAGCTTACGGCCGAAACCACTGTCCAGTCCCAGGCTTCCGCCCAGGTGCACCTGGAAGCCCTCGACGCTGTTTCCGTCGCCGTCGTCGACCATCTGGCCCTTGAAACCGATGTCGGCGACCTGCGACCGCGCGCAGGAGTTGGGGCAGCCGTTGATATTGATGGTGACTGGCGTATCGAGCTCGGCGTTTAGATCTTCGAGCCGCTTGTCCAGTTCGGGCACCAGATCCTGTGCGCGCTTACGGGTTTCGGTGAAGGAGAGCTTGCAGAACTCGATGCCGGTGCATGCCATCAGATTCTTGCGCCAGTGCGACGGCCGCGAGGGCAGGCCCAGTGCGTCGAGTCCTGCCAGGAGCGCAGGCAGTTCGTCATCACTCACGTCGAGGATGATCAGCTTCTGGTACGGGGTGAACCGGACGCGGTCCGATCCAGCCTTCTCGGCCAGGTCGGCAACCGCCGACAAGATGGTGCCGGAAACGCGTCCCGCGATGGGTGACACGCCAACGGCGTTGAGCCCATTCTTGAGTCGCTGCACACCCACGTGATCGATCGGTCGCGGGGGCTGCAGCGGGGCGGGGCCGTCGATGAGTTTGCGTTTGAGATATTCCTGTTCGAGAACTTCCCTGAATTTTTCCACGCCCCAGTCCTTGACCAGGAACTTGAGCCGCGCCTTGGCGCGCAGTCGCCGGTACCCGTAGTCGCGGAAGATGCTGACGACGCCCTCCCAGACATCGGGCACCTCGTCCAGGGGCACCCACACGCCGAGGCGCTGGGCCAGCATGGGGTTGGTCGACAGGCCGCCGCCCACCCACAGATCCAGACCGGGGCCGTGCTCGGGGTGCACCACGCCGATGAACGCGACGTCGTTGATCTCGTGCACCACGTCCTGCAGACCGGAGATGGCCGTCTTGAACTTGCGGGGAAGGTTGGCGTACTCCTTCTTACCGATGTACCGGCGCACGATCTCGTCGATGGCCGGGGTCGGATCGAGCACCTCGTTCAGTGCCTCGCCCGCCAACGGCGAACCGAGGATCACGCGGGGGCAGTCACCGCAGGCCTGTGTCGTGTGCAGGCCCACCTCGTCGAGACGGCGCCAGATTTCCGGCATGTCCTCGACCCGGATCCAGTGGTACTGCACGTTCTCGCGGTCGGAGAGGTCGGCGGTGTCCCGCGCGTACTTCGTCGACAGATCGCCCAAGGTGCGCAGGGCACCGACCGACAGCGCACCGCCGTCGGAACGGACCCGCAGCATGAAGTACTCGTCCTCAAGCATGTCGGTGTTCTCGTCGCCGGTCCAGGTGCCGTCGTAACCCGGCTTGCGCTGCGTGTACAGACCCCACCAGCGGAAGCGGCCACGCAGGTCGGTCTTGTCGATGCTCTCGAAGCCCTTATGGGCGTAGATGGTTTCGATGCGCTCACGAACATTGAGCGGGTGGTCGTCCTTCTTGGCCTGCTCATTGGGGTTCAGCGGCTCGTACTCACCGAGCGCCCACTGGCCCTCGCTGCGTTGTTGCGTGGGGCGAGCGGGCTGGGTCTCGCTGGTTGTCATGGTGCTCCTAACGAAGGCAGGCACAGTCGTGGGCGACACACCGGGGGCTGACCGGAGGCGCAGATCCTCACGACCGTTCGGGTGGCTGGTGGTAGGACTGGGGCCAAGTACGTCAGTAGGGGAGACAACACGCGCTACAGACACGCTTCAGGTCGATATGCCGCCGCGCGACAAGGGGGACCTGATGTGTGCTCACGTGTCCAATTGTGCCACGTGAAGCTGACACCCCGCGCCACCGGGCCGTAATTCCGCTCATTGTGAGCAAAACCTCTCTTCGGCATGGGGGATTCCCGCTATGTGCCACACAGATTTTTTCTCCCGCCGACCCTGGCACACACTTGACCGGTGAGGCCCGAAACCATCGCCACCCTGCCGCCCTTGGTGCCGGCAGCCGGGCGCCCTTTCGGTATCTACGTGCATGTCCCGTTCTGTGCCACACGCTGCGGATACTGCGATTTCAACACCTACACCGCTGATGAACTCGGTGACGGCACGTCCACCGCGGGCTGGCTGGAGGCGTTGCGCACCGAACTGAATCTGGCCGCCCGCACCCTGCAGGGAAACCCGCCGGTGCACACGGTGTTCGTGGGGGGCGGTACGCCGTCCCTTCTCGGTGGTGCCGGGCTCGCCGAGGTGCTCGACGCGATCGGTGCCCACTTCACCGTGGCACCAAGCGCCGAGGTGACCACGGAGGCCAACCCCGAATCCACCTCACCGGCCTTCTTCGAGGCGATTCGCGCTGCCGGCTACACCCGCGTCTCGTTGGGCATGCAGTCGGCGGCCCCGCACGTGCTGGCCACTCTGGATCGCGTGCATGCGCCCGGCCGGGCGGTGGCGGCGGCACGGGAGGCGCGGTTAGCCGGCCTGGGCCACGTCAACCTGGATCTGATCTACGGGACTCCCGGCGAGACCGACGAGGACCTGCGCCGATCCATCGATGCCGTGCTGGAGGCCGAGGTCGACCACGTGTCGGCGTACGCACTGGTGGTGGAGGAGGGTACCGCGCTGGCGCGCCGCGTGCGCCGCGGCGAGCTGCCGAATCCGGACGAGGACGCACTGGCCGATCGCTATCAGCTTCTCGACTACGCGCTCTCGGAGGCGGGCCTGAGCTGGTACGAGGTGTCCAACTGGGCGCGCCCCGGCGGGCAATGCCGTCACAACCTGGGGTACTGGGCGGGTGGTGACTGGTGGGGCGCCGGGCCCGGCGCGCACGGACACGTCAACGGGGTGCGGTGGTGGAACGTCAAGCACCCCAACGCCTATGCCAAGCAGCTGGGACAGGGGCAGCTCCCCGTCGGAGGACACGAGGTTCTCGGCCCCGTCGAGCGGCACACCGAGGATGTGCTGCTGGCGGTGCGATTGAACACCGGAATAGCATTGGTGGACTTGACCGTTGACGAACGCGGCCGGGTGCCCGAGGTGGTGGCCCGTGGACTGGGAGAGCTGGTCGACGACCGGCTGGTGCTTACCGATCAGGGGCGGCTACTGGCCGACGGCGTGGTGCGCACCATCTTGGACTAGACGCGCCTAGACCGCTCGCAGCTGATCCATGTCGAAAACCCTGGCGTGCAGCACAACCCGATTGCGCAGTGCGGCCCGCACGGCCCGATGCAGTCCATCTTCCAGATAGATGACACCCTGCCACTTCACGGCGTGCGGGAACAGGTCACCGTAGAACGTGGAGTCTTCGCTGAGCAGGCGGTCCAACGCGAGCACCGTGGTGGTGGTGACCAGTTCGTCGAGGCGGATCTGCCGGGGCGGGATGCGTGACCAATCCCTGGTGGAGAGCCCGTGTTCTGGATACGGCTTCCCCTCGCGTACACCCTTGAAAATCATCGGTGACGAGCCTCCATAACACCTGAGGTTAGCGTGGACGGCCACGGCGGAGGGCCGGCGCGGCCCGGCCCCGTAAAATAAGGGGCAAAATCACGCCCGAGGGAGGTGACCATGGCCAGTGCGGATGATCGGCGCTTCGAGGTGCTGCGCGCCATCGTTGCCGACTACGTCACCACCAAGGAGCCCATCGGCTCCAAGGCCCTGGTTGACAGGCACAGCCTGGGCGTCTCCAGCGCCACCGTGCGCAACGACATGTCGGTCCTGGAGGCGGAGGGCTACATCGCTCAGCCACACACCAGCTCGGGGCGCATCCCCACCGAGAAGGGCTACCGCGAATTCGTCAATCGGCTCGAGGATGTCAAGCCGCTCTCGGCTGCCGAGCGCAAGGCCATTCTGAACTTCCTGGAGGGCGGCGTCGACCTCGATGACGTGCTGCGCCGAGCGGTGCGACTGCTGGCGCAGATGACCCGTCAGGTCGCCGTCGTGCAATACCCGACGCTCTCTTCATCCAGCGTGCGCCACCTGGAGGTGGTGTCCCTGTCTCCGGCCCGGCTGCTGTTGGTGGTCATCACCGATACCGGGCGGGTCGACCAGCGGATCGTCGAATTGGGCGATGTCATCCGCGATGACCAGCTGAGCAGGCTTCGTACGCTATTGGGCGCGGCGCTGGACGGCAAGAAGCTATCGGCGGCCTCGGTGGCCGTCGCCGAGCTGGCCGAACAGTCCGACGACGACCTACGTGATTCCCTCACGCGGGCCGCGACGGTGCTGGTGGAGACGCTCGTCGAGCATCACGAGGAACGGCTGCTGCTCGGCGGTACGGCGAACCTGACGCGCAGCGCCGCCGACTTCGGCGGTCAGCTGCGTACCGTGTTGGAGGCGCTTGAGGAGCAGGTGGTCGTGCTGCGCTTGCTCGCCGCACAGCAGGAGGCCGGTCGGGTCACCGTGCACATCGGTCACGAGACCGCTGCCGAGCAGATGATCGGCACCTCCGTCGTCTCCACCCCGTATGGTGCGGGAGGAGCTGTATTCGGCGGCATGGGTGTGCTGGGACCCACACGGATGGACTATCCGGGAACCATCGCGAACGTCGCGGCGGTTGCCATGTATATCGGCGAAGTGCTAGCCAATCGCTAGCGATTATGTGAACTAGAACAGGACGTAACGAGCACAGTGGCGCGTGATTACTACGGCATCCTCGGGGTCAGCAAGGGTGCCAGCGACAGCGAGCTGAAGCGGGCGTACCGCAAGCTCGCTCGCGAGCTGCACCCCGACGTCAACCCCGACGAGCAGGCACAGGCCCGATTCAAGGAGGTCAGCGTCGCCTACGAGGTGCTGACCGACCCGGAGAAGCGGCGCATCGTCGACCTTGGCGGCGACCCGCTGGAAAACGGCGGAGGGGGCAACGGGTTCAGCGGCTTCGGCTCGGGCTTCGGTGGCCTGGGCGACGTCTTCGAGGCGTTCTTCGGCGGTTCCGCCGGTGGATCGCGCGGTCCGCGCGGCCGCGTGCAGCCCGGGTCCGACTCGCTGCTGCGCATGCGTCTAGAGCTGCTGGAATGTGCCACCGGCGTGAGCAAGCAGGTGACCGTGGACACCGCGATCCTGTGCGACGGATGTACCGGTAAGGGCACCCACGGGAACTCCGCGCCGAGTGCCTGCGAGACCTGTGGTGGCCGTGGTGAGGTGCAGACCGTGCAGCGGTCTCTGCTTGGCCAGGTGCTGACATCGCGACCCTGTCCGACGTGTCAGGGGGCCGGTGAGGTCATCACCGATCCCTGCCACAAGTGCGGTGGCGACGGCCGGGTGCGCGCCCGACGTGAGATCACGGTCAAGATCCCGGCCGGTGTCGGCGACGGGATGCGGGTGCGCCTGGCGGCCCAGGGTGAGGTCGGCCCCGGTGGTGGACCGGCCGGCGACCTGTACGTCGAGGTGCACGAAAAGCCGCATGACGTGTTCATTCGCGACGGGGATGACCTGCACTTCACGGTGCGCGTGCCGATGGTGGAGGCGGCGCTGGGCACCAGTGTGTCCGTCGAGGCCATCCTGGACGGGCCCACCGTCATCAAGGTCGAGCCGGGTTCGCAGCCGGGCTCGGTGGTGACGTTGCGGGGCAAGGGCATGCCGCACCTGCGCACCGGAGTCCGCGGCAACTTGCACGCCCATCTCGATGTGGTGGTGCCGACGCGACTGGATTCCAAGGAACGTGAGCTGCTCAAGGACTTCAAGGCCCGCAACAAGGAGGGCGCCGAGGTCGTATGGGCCGAGTCCGCCTCCGGCGGGGTGTTCTCGCGGCTGCGCGAGGCCTTCACGGGGCGGTAGCTGGTGGCTGCCGCGACGATCTTCTACGTCGAGCGGGTCCCCTCCGCGGGTGAGCAGGTGGTCCTCGATGGCGACGAGGGTCATCACGCCGCGCGGGTGCTGCGCATGCGGGCCGGTGAGCCCGTCATGGTGTGCGACGGCGCGGGCGAGGTCGGTGACGGTGTGGTTGCCTCGGTTGACCGTGCGGGCCTGACGATCGAGGTGTCCGGGCGCTGGAGTGTCGACGCCGCGGCTCCCACAGTGACTGTGGTGCAGGCACTTCCCAAATCGGATCGCTCCGAGCTGGCCGTCGATCTGGCGGTGGAGGCCGGTGTCGACGAGATCGTCCCGTGGCAGGCCCAGCGCTGTGTGTCGTGCTGGGCGGCAAAGGCGGCGAAGGGTCGGCAGCGCTGGCAGGCAGTCGCCCGCGCGGCGGCGCGGCAGTCGCGGCGTGCCTACGTGCCCGCAGTGGCGGATCTGCATTCGACTGCGCAGCTTGCCGAGTTCGTCGGTGTTCGGGCTGCGGGCGGAGCCGTTGTGCTGGTGCTGCACGAGTCGGCGCAGTCCGGGCTGAGCACCCTGAAGGAGCGGTTGTCGTCGGCTCCGGCGGTGGTGTTGATCGTCGGGCCCGAGGGCGGCGTCGCGGACGAGGAACTGGGCGTTTTGACGGGGGCAGGTGCGGTTCCGGTGCGTTTGGGGCCGACGGTGTTGCGCACCTCCAGTGCCGCCGCCGTCGCACTGGGGGCGCTCGGGGTGCTGACGGATCGGTGGACCGGCGGGCCGCTGGTGCACGGTGAGCGCTCATCGCGTGGAGGCTGACGGTTGCCGGCGGTAAACTCGAAGCAACTTCACAACCCAAGAAAGCAGGCGACCTTAACCACGTGACGAGCCGAGAAGAAGGTGCCGCTGTCCCGTCTGTGTCTACTCCGGACGTACGCAGCAGCGTCGAGATTCCGAACGATCTCATCATGGGCCTGTTGGGTTCAGCTGATGAAAATCTGCGCGAGCTTGAGGACGTCCTGCCCGCCGACGTCCACGCCCGCGGCAACACCATCACCTTCACGGGCGAACCCGCCGACGTGGCGTTGGCCGAGCGGGTGATCTCCGAGCTGATCGTGATCGCTCGGCGCGGTCAACAGCTCACCCCCTCGACGGTGCGCCATACCGTGGGAATGCTGACCAGCGACGGTGACGAGTCGCCCGCCGAGGTGCTGAGCCTGGACATCCTGTCGCGGCGCGGCAAGACTATCCGCCCGAAGACGCTGAACCAGAAGCGCTATGTGGACGCCATCGATGCCAACACGATCGTGTTCGGCATCGGCCCGGCCGGTACCGGCAAGACGTATCTGGCAATGGCCAAGGCGGTCAACGCGTTACAGAGCAAGCAGGTCACCCGCATCATCCTGACGCGTCCCGCCGTGGAAGCCGGGGAGCGGCTGGGATTCCTGCCCGGCACGCTGAGCGAGAAGATCGACCCGTATCTGCGGCCGCTGTACGACGCGCTGCATGACATGATGGATCCCGAGCTGATCCCTAAGCTGATGGATGCGGGGGTCATCGAGGTGGCGCCGCTGGCCTACATGCGCGGCCGGACCATCAACGACGCGTTCATCATCCTCGACGAGGCGCAGAACACCACCGCCGAGCAGATGAAGATGTTCCTCACCCGGTTGGGGTTCGGCTCCAAGATCGTGGTGACCGGTGACATCACCCAGGTGGACTTGCCCGGCAATGCCCGTTCGGGGCTGCGCGCGGCGATGGACATCCTCGACAACATCGAGGGAATTCACTTCTCGGAGTTGACCAGTGCCGACGTGGTGCGCCACCGGCTGGTGTCGGAGATCGTGGATGCATACGCGCGGTTCGAGGACTCGGACCTGACAGGCAATCGTGCGCAGCGGCGTGCGTCGGGGAACCGGAGTCGGCACCGATGAGCATTGAGGTCGTCAACGAGTCGGGTATCGACGTCGCCGAGGGCGAGTTGGTGAGCGTGGCTCGTTTTGCCATCGCGGCAATGGATGTGCACCCGGCAGCCGAACTTTCGATGATGCTCGTCGACCTCGCGGCCATGGCGGACCTGCACATGCGGTGGATGGACCTCCCCGGTCCCACCGACGTGATGTCGTTTCCGATGGACGAGCTGGAGCCCGGGGGACGTCCCGACGCGCCCGAGCCGGGTCCGTCGATGCTGGGTGACATCGTGCTGTGCCCGCAGTTCGCGGCCGAACAGGCGGAGGCGGCGGGGCATTCGCTGGCGCACGAGCTCGCGCTGCTGACCGTGCACGGTGTGTTGCACCTGCTCGGCTACGACCACGCCGAGCCCGAGGAAGAGCGCGAGATGTTCGCGCTGCAGAACCAGCTGCTGCAGGACTGGTACGAGCAGCAGGCTCAGCTGTACCGCGACAGCCGGCTGCTCGACAAGTCGCGCAACTTCGACGAGTGATGAGCGTCTTGCGCCAAGAACGTTGGTTTTGAGTATGTCTGGCATAGGGCTGCTGCTGGCGGCGATCGTGCTCGTCGGCCTGGGCGGTGCGTTCGCGGCCATCGACGCGGCCATCAACACGGTGTCCTCGGCGCGCGTCGACGAGCTGGTCCGTGAGGAAAGGCCGGGCGCGGTAAGGCTTTCGGCCGTCATCCGGGAGCGCCCACGGTACGTGAACCTGGTCGTGCTGCTGCGTACCACCTGCGAGATCCTCTCGACGGTGTTCCTGGTGGGGTACCTGACCGCTCGTATGAGTCTGGGTGCCGCACTGATGATCTCGGCGATCGTCATGGTGGTGACGAGCTTCGTGGCGATCGGGGTGGGTCCACGCACGTTGGGACGCCAGCACGCGTACTCGATCGCGCTGGGCGCCGCCGTTCCGCTGCAGGTGATTTCGGTGCTGCTGGGCCCCATCTCGCGACTGCTCATCGTGCTTGGTAACGCGGTGACGCCCGGCCGCGGATTCCGCAACGGTCCGTTTGCCTCCGAAATCGAGCTGCGTGAGGTCGTCGACATGGCGCAGCAGCGCGGCGTGGTGGCCGATGACGAACGCCGGATGATTCAGTCGGTGTTCGAGCTGGGCGATACCCCGGCCCGCGAGGTGATGGTGCCGCGCACCGAGATGGTGTGGATCGAAAGTGACAAAACAGCCGGCCAAGCCACGTCACTCGCGGTGCGCAGCGGACACTCCCGTATCCCGGTGGTCGGCGAGAACGTCGACGATGTGGTCGGCGTGGTGTTTCTCAAAGACCTTGTGCAGCAGACGTACTACTCGGTGAACGGTGGGCGCGACGTCACCGTGGCGCAGGTGATGAGGCCGGCGGTGTTCGTCCCGGATTCCAAGCCGCTGGACGAGCTGCTGCGTGAGATGCAGCAGCACCGCAAGCACATGGCGCTGCTGGTGGACGAGTACGGGGCGATCGCCGGGCTGGTGACCATCGAGGACGTGCTGGAGGAGATCGTCGGGGAGATCGCCGACGAGTACGACCACGATGAGGTCGCCCCGGTGGAGGATCTGGGCGACAAGATGTTCCGCGTTTCGGCCAGGCTGCCGATCGAGGACCTGGGCGAGTTGTACGACATCGAGTTCGATGAGGATCTGGACGTCGAGACCGTCGGCGGACTGTTGGCGCTCGACCTGGGCCGTGTGCCGTTGCCGGGCGCGAAGGTCGCCTCGCATGGACTTTTGTTACAGGCTGAGGGTGGTCCGGACACGCGTGGCCGGGTGCGCATCGGCACGATCCTGGTACAGCCCGACCCCGACCGCGGCACAGCGACAAGCGACGAGAAAACGGAGGAAAAAGATGACTGAGCTGGACGCCGAAGACAACAAGCTCGTCGTGCTGGCCCGTGGCGCGATGGGGCGTGCCGGGGCGACGTCGGGTGCGGCGGTGCGCGACGGTGATGGCCGCACGTATGCCGGTGCGCCGGTGTCGCTCACGGATCTGTCGCTGACCGCGCTGCAGGCGGCCGTGGCGGCTGCGGTGTCCAGCGGTGCGACGGCAGTCGAGGCGGCGGTGCTTGTCGGCGGCTCGCACGAGGACCCGGGCCTTGCGGCGGTGCGGGAGCTGTCGCCGTCGGCGACCGTCATCGTGACCGACCGTACCGGTGTGCCCGCGGGGCAACTGTGAGTTCGCAGGAATTCCGTTCGGGCTTTGTCTGTTTCGTCGGTCGGCCGAACACCGGCAAGTCGACGCTGACCAATGCGCTGGTCGGGCAGAAGGTCGCTATCACGTCGAACCGGCCGCAGACTACCCGGCATACGATTCGCGGGATCGTGCACCGCGAGGATTTCCAGATCGTGCTGGTCGACACCCCGGGACTGCACCGCCCGCGCACGCTACTCGGTCAGCGGCTGAACGACCTTGTGCGCGATACGTATTCCGAAGTCGACGTGATCGGGCTATGCATCCCGGCCGATGAGGGCATCGGTCCGGGGGATAAGTGGATCTACGAGCAGATCAAGCTCGTCGCACCGCGCACCACGCTCGTCGCTATCGTCACCAAGATCGACAAGGTGAGCAAGGAGAAGGTCGCCGAGCAGCTGCTGTCGGTGTCGCAGCTGGTCGGACCGGATGTGGACATTGTGCCGGTATCGGCCATCTCAGGTGCCCAAGTCGAGGTGCTGACAGAGGTTTTGGAGTCCAAGCTGGCGCCGGGGCCGGCGTTCTACCCCGATGGTGAGCTGACTGACGAGCCCGAAGAGGTGCTCATGGCCGAGCTGATCCGTGAGGCCGCGCTCGAGGGCGTGCGTGACGAGTTGCCGCACTCGCTGGCGGTGGTCATCGACGAGGTAAACGAGCGCGAAGGGCGGCCCGAAGGTTCCGAGCTGATCGACGTGCACGCGATTCTCTATGTCGAGCGGGACAGCCAGAAGGGCATCGTGATCGGCAAGGGCGGTTCGCGGCTGCGCGAGGTCGGGACCAACGCGCGCAGGCAGATCGAAAAGCTCCTCGGCACAAAGGTCTTCCTGGACCTGCGGGTCAAGGTCGCCAAGAACTGGCAGCGCGACCCCAAGCAGCTTGGCAAGCTAGGGTTCTGAGCGGCGCTCAGAACCCCTTCCCGCCGACACGCCGTGTCGTGGCGGTTTCGTATCTCACAAGTTCGCCACTAACAGGCGTGTCGGCGGCGGGGTTCTTTTGTCGGTGGCCCGTGGCAGGGTCCGCCCATGGACAAACTCATTGTGGGCAGCGAGGCCATCGCTGCGGGGGTGCTCACGCGGCATGAGCTTCGTCAGCACTATGACGCCATCTTTCGCGACGTGTACCTCCCGGCCGGGGTTGAGCTCACTGCGAGTGTGCGGGCCAAGGCGGCATACCTGTGGGCGGACCGGCACGCAGTGGTCTGCGGGGTTTCGGCAGCAGCGCTGCTGGGCAACCGGTACATCTCCGTCGAACGCGTGGTGGAGCTGAATCGGCAGCGGCGCAATGCACCCCAGGGGATCGTGATCCGGGGTGATCGTCTTTTGCCCGACGAGTGCACGATGGTCGGCGATGTCGCCGTGACCACACCGGCGAGGACTATTTTCGATATCGGTCGACGAGTGCAGACGCATCGAGCAGTCGAGCTGACAGACGTACTGCTGCGCGACTGTGATGCCACCGAGGTGGACGCACTGGTCGCTCTGCACCGCGGCGCACGTGGGCTTCGGCGACTGCAGAACGTGCTCTTCCTGGCAGACCCGGGGGCGGAATCAGTGCAGGAGACGCGGCTGCGCATGTGTCTTGTGGGTGGTGGGCTGCCGCGGCCAGAGACCCAGATCGAACTCCGGGGGGCGAACGGGCGGGTGGTTCGCCTGGATATGGGCTGGCGAGCCGAACGCTTGGCGGCCGAATTCGACGGCGCGCAGCATTGGGGAGATTCTGCGCAGCATCGTCGCGATATCGAGCGACAGGAGTTTATCGCGGCTATGGGGTGGAAGCTCATTCGAGTGAGCCGCGATCAACTCGCCAACGACCCGGGCGCGGTCCTCGCGCGTGTCAGGTCCGCGTATCGGTCCAGAGTGCAGGCGGCCTGATGTCGACACGCCCGCTCGTGGCTACCTTGTGCGAGACGAACCCGCCATCACACGGCGTGTCGGCGCAGGGACGATGACGGCGTCGGCAGGTCCGTCACCACCAGGGGTCGGGGGTTTCCGATGCCCAGTCGTTCACCGACTCCAGCTGCGCGGCAAGCGAAATCAGCAGCGGCTCGCTGTTCGCCGGACCCATCAGCTGCACGCCGATCGGCAACCCGTCCTCGGTGAATCCGGCGGGCACATTGATCGACGGCCAGCCGAGCACGTTCCACGGCCACGTCATCGGACAGGCGCCGATCTGCCCGCGATCCGTTGCCACACTGCCGATGTCATCGAAATCGTAGATACCCGTCGGCGGTTGGGCGGTGGTCGGTGCCAGCACCACGTTGAAGCTGCCGAAGATATTGCCGACGCGCGTCTGTAATCGCGGTTCGGCGGCCCGCGCTCGCCGCAACGCCCAGCCTGCCAGTCGCCGACCGGTGCGCATGTTTGTCACCGTCCGCGGGTCCCAGCGTGCCCCGGCGTCGAGCCGGTCCCGCCAGGGGAGCAGCCCGGCCGTGGCCCGTGGCAAGAAGTTCAGGCTCAGCCCGACACCGTAATCCGGGTCGCCCTCGGACACCATGTGCCCCAGGGAGCGCAGCTGATGACCGACGTATCGGGTGGCGGCCTCGATCGTGGGATGAATGTGCGCGGAGAATCCAGAGAACGGCACCTTGAGCGACAATGCGACGCGCAGCTGCCCCGGGTCCTCGTGGACGGCGTCGAGAACCCGAACATGGGGCGGCTTGTGTAGATCGCCGGCGACATTCCCCGACGCCGCGTCCAGCAGCAGTGCGGCGTCGGCGACCGTGCGGGCCAACGGCCCGTGGACCGTTATCCCGTTGAACGCCTCCGCCAGTGGCCATGTGGAGATCCGGCCGCGCTGCGGCTTGATACCGATCAGATGCGTCCAGGCCGCCGGAATCCGGATGCTCCCGGCCCCGTCCGAACCGATGGCGCCGGCGACCAGCCCGGCGGCCACCGCCGCGGCGCTGCCTCCCGAGGATCCGCCGGGGGTGTGGCCGCGGCTCCACGGATTGCGGGTATGTCCGAAGCCGGGCCCGCTGGTGAAGCCCCATTGGCCCAACTCGCAGGTGTTGGTCTTGCCGACGATCACCGCGCCGGCGGCGCGCAGCCGGCGCACCAGCTCGGCGTCCTCGGACTCTGAGGCGACGGCCCCTGCGGTACCGAACGCGGTGGGCGTTCCCGCCAGATCGGTGTCGTCCTTGATGGCGATGGGCACCCCGAGCAACGGGAGCCTCTGGCCGGCCGCTAACCGCTTGTCGGCCGCGGTAGCCTCGGCGAGGGCGCTCTTGGTGCACACCACCCGGAACGCGTTGAGTGTGGGCTGGCTGGACTTGATTGCGTTGAGCGCCGCAAGGGTCAGGGAGACCGAACTCACCGACCCGGAAGACAGCGCTGCGGCCTGGGACGTCAGCGTGGGAAAGCCCGACATGACCAGAAGAGTAAGCCGTCGAAATAGTGCGTCAATGCGGGGATTCGTCGGTACCAGATGGGAAACTACCCGAATGCGGCTTTATCGGGATCGTGCTGTCGTGCTGCGACAGCACAAGCTCGGCGAGGCCGATCGCATCGTGACTTTACTGACCCGCCAGCACGGCCTGGTGCGCGCGGTCGCCAAGGGCGTGCGCCGCACCCGCAGTAAGTTCGGGTCACGGCTGGAACCCTTCGCGCATATCGACGTGCAGCTGCATCCGGGACGCAATCTTGACATCGTCACCCAGGTGCAGGCCATCGACGCCTTCGCCGCGGACATCGTCAGTGACTACGGCCGGTACACCACCGCCTGCGCCATCCTGGAGACCGCCGAACGGATCGCTGGTGAGGAACGGGCTCCGGCCGTCGCCCTGCACCGCCTCACCGTCGGCGCGCTGCGGGCCATCGCCGACCAACAGCGCTCCCGCGAGCTGGTTCTCGACGCATACCTGTTGCGCGCCATGAGCATTGCCGGGTGGGCTCCCGCCCTCAGCGAATGCGCCCGCTGCGCCAATCCCGGCCCGCATCGGGCCTTCCACGTGGCTGCGGGCGGCAGCGTGTGTGTGCACTGTCGTCCTGCGGGTGCAGTGACCCCGCCGCAGGGTGTGCTGGAGCTGATGGCGGCGCTTCATGACGGCGACTGGGCGGCCACCGATGACGTGCCGCAGGCCCTGCGAACACAGGCGAGCGGATTGATCGCGGCGCATTTGCAGTGGCATCTGGAACGCAAGCTGCGGACACTCCCGCTCGTCGAACGTGGCAGCAGGTTAAATATGAGCCATGGTGAAGAGCAGCCAGCCCGATCCGCAGCAGGATAAGTACTACACCGACTGGGCCGACGTACCTCAGGGCTACAACCCGACGTTCCCGGACAAGACGGTGTTTCCTGCTGTATTCCCCAAGCTGCTGCCCGGTGTGGGCCCCGGCGGCACCCGTCCGCATCCCGCCCCGAAGCACCCCTCGGGCGCCACGCCGCCTGCCATCCCCAAGGAACTGGTTCCTCGGCACGTCGCGGTGGTGATGGACGGCAACGGCCGCTGGGCCCGCGCCCGCGGGCTGCCGCGCACCGAGGGTCACAAGATGGGCGAGGCCACCATGATGGACATGGTGTGCGGTGCCATCGAGATGGGCATCCCGTGGCTCACCACCTACGCGTTCTCGACGGAGAACTGGCGCCGCCCCGCCGACGAAGTTCGCTTTCTCATGGGCTTCAACCGCGACGTGGTCAAGCGGCGACGGCACGATCTGAACAACATGGGTGTGCGGTTCCGCTGGGCCGGCCAGAAGACGCGACTGTGGAGCAGCGTCTACAAGGAGCTCGAGATCACTGAGGAGCTCACGAAGAACAACAGCACCCTCACGTTGACCACCTGTATCAACTACGGTGGCCGGGCCGAAATCGCGGAGGCGACAAGGAGAATCGCCCGTCTGGTGGAATCCGGGCAGCTCAAGCCGGACCGCATCACCGAGGAGACCATCGCCAAATATCTCGATGAGCCCGATATGCCCGACGTCGACCTGTTTCTGCGACCCTCCGGTGAGTTCCGGTCCAGCAACTTCATGATGTGGCAGTCGGCCTATGCTGAGTTCGTGTTCCAGGAGAAGATGTACCCGGACTTCGACCGCCGCGACCTGTGGGCGGCCTGCCTGGAATACGCCCAGCGCGACCGACGATTCGGGTCGGCGTGATGGCAGACCCCGAAGACGGAGCCGGCGAGATTCTCGATCGCGTGTACCGCGTGCTGCACCCGGTGCTGCCGGTCACCAGGGAACCCGACGGCGCACTGACCGCGGACTACGAGGGCACCCTGACCTCGATCCGCGTCGTCACCATCGCGGCGGGCCTGGACGTGGTGTCGCTCTCGCAAGTGCTGGCCTGGGATGTGGCCGTCAACGCGAAGTCTCGTCATCTGGTGGATGGGCTTGCGCAGAAGTCCCTGTTCGGGAACATCCTGCTGATCGCCAAGGGACGTAAGGCAGACGTGTTGCTGCGCTACAACTTTCCGGCCACCGGTATCAACGACGACGACGCGTTGATGACGCTGCTGATGATGGTGTTTGCCACAGGCGCCGACGCGCGAAAGGCGCTGGGCAACTAACTAAGAGCTTCGGCGTTCGGCGCTGCAGCGGCCGCAGAATCCGAAGACCTCGACGGTGTGGTGCACCTCGGTGAAACCGTGCTCTTCGGCGATGTCGGTGGCCCATTTCTCGACCGCGCCTGCCTGCACCTCCACCGCGAAACCGCAACTCTGGCATACCAAGTGGTGGTGATGGCCGTCCGAACAGCGGCGGTACACCGACTCTCCGGTGTCGTTGCGCAGCACGTCGACCTCGCCCGATGTCGACATGGACTGCAGCGTCCGGTAGACGGTGGTCAGGCCGATGCCCTCGCCCTCGCGTTTGAGCTCGTCGTGTAGCTCCTGCGCGGACTTGAACTCGTCGGTCCGCTTGAGCAGGGCGGTGATGGCGGCGCGCTGGCGGGTGGAACGTACGGTCCCGCGCAGGGTGGGCCGCTCCTCGCGGACGCTGGGGGGACCTCCGGCCTGCGTGGGCGTCATCTCTGTTCCTCGGTATGCGCGACCGCGTCGACGACGATGTGGGAGAGGTGATCGTCGACGAGGCGGTACATGACCTCGCGGCCTTGGCGCTCCCCGGAGACCACTCCGGCGGCCTTCAGTACCCGCAGGTGCTGGCTGATCAGCGGCTGGGCCACCCCGACCGCGTCGACCAGTTCATGCACGCAGCGCTGCGATTCGCGCAGCTGCAGCACGATCGCGATGCGCACCGGCGCGGCGAGCGCACGGAGCAGCTCACCGGACTGTTCGAGGATCTCGCGCGGGGGCAGCGGACCGGGCGGGGTGAGCGGCGCATGCGGTGGTTCGTCGTGTGCGGAGCTAAGCACGGTGTTCACCACGGCGATCTACCTCAACCTGAATCACGCCCCGGCCTGTCCGGAGACCCAACGTTTGAATCCGGCGGCAAACCGGGCCCATCTCTTGAGGGTAGTGGCCCGTAGCCGATCTGGTGGTAAGGGTGTGGCCGTGGCGGTCCGTGCCTGGTGCAGAGCCCCAGGGCGGACGTCCGCCGTCCGCCGCGCCTTCAATATTTGCTGCTTCGGCCGGATCTGCCGGTGCGGCGGGCGTTCAATGGCGTGGAAGGGCCTGTAAAGGCGGCGGTGACGGGTGTTTCTCGCGGCCGCGACCTCGCGGTCAGTCCGGGCCTGCGCTGGGCGAATCCCCGGCAACCGCCCGTCAAATTACCGTCCCGAACTGCCCGATTTCGGGTGAGCAGCGTCACAACCCGCCCACAGGTCTCGGCGTTGACATGAGGGCCCGCAATCTCTACGTTATGAAAACGATAATCATTATCAATTGAGACTCTGATGCCTACCCGAGGATGATCGTGATGGCCACCTTTGCTACCGACGCCAATGAGTTGAAGAACGCCGACAGTGGAAGTCGGCCGGGATGGTTCGTCAGCAGACGCGTCGACATCCTCTTTGTCTTCGGTCTGGGCGCATTGTTGTCCGCGGTGCTCTTCGCGGCCGACGGGCACAAGGGCGTGTTCCTGGTGGGCGCGGTGGTCTTCTCGCTGCTGTCCGACCTGCCGCATGTGCTCACCACCACCGCCCGCGTCTGGATGGATCCCCGGGAGCGGTCTCGGTACTGGGCGCATTATGTGATCAGCTTCGTGGTGGTCGGCGCGATCGTCGGCACGTTGTGGTTCGGAGGCGCTCTGGTGCCGCTGCTGGCCATCTGGGCCTACTGGCAGGTGTTCCACGTTCTCAAGCAGCACTTCGGGATCATCAACATCTACGCAGCGAAGAACGGCTATAAGGGTCCGCGAGATCGGATCAAGTACGCGCTGTACGCCACCTGCCTGGCCCCGGTGCTGTACCGGGCGAGCCAGGGACTCAACTTCTCCGAGTACGAGGTCTTCGGTCACCGCCTGCCGTTCTCGAACCTGAGCGTGCCGGTGCCGCCCATTCCCGGCTTTCTGGTGATCGCTGGATTCATCTGTGCCGCAGTCCTGTTATGTGTCGCGGCGTGGGAGCAGTTCCAGCTCAAGCGGGCGGGGCTGCGCACGCTGCCTGCCATGTCGGTGGCCACCTTTGTGATCGCCGCGCTGTCTTACAACCTGTCCTACCTGATGGTTTCGGACCTCTTCGCGCTGATCCTGATCGCGACCACCACGCACAGCTTGCAGTATCACCTGATCAACTGGACGCGGAACAACACGCGCTTCGCGCGCAGTGAGGACCCGAGCGAGAAGAAGTTGCTCTTGGCGCGACTGTCGACGCGGAAGGCACTGCCGCTGTACATCGCCTTCTTCGCAGGGTTGGGCATCCTCGCCGGCCAGCTCGACACGATCATCTTCGCGGTCCCGCTGACCTTCGTGCTGCACCACTTCTACATGGACGGTGCGCTGTGGAAGAGCAAGGGCAATCCCGAGTTGGCCTACGACCTGGGAATCGTCCGTGCTGGATAGAGCACTGATCGAGCAGCCGGCCGGGCAGCGACAGGGGCGCCCGCCGGTATCGGTGCGCAGGGTCGAGTCACACTGCGAGGCAAAGCAATTCGTCGCGATGCCATGGCGTATCTACGGTGACGATCCGCTCTGGCGGCCCTCGCTGCGTCGCGTCATGCGTGCGAAGATGAACCCCAAGCACAACGATCTGCACCGCGAGGTGCAGATCGAGAACTTCGTCGCCTACCGCGGCGGCAGCCCCGTCGGACGCATCTCCGCGGCCATCGATTCGGCATACGTGCAGCGTTACGGCGACTGCGCATTCTTCGGATTTTTCGAGAGTGTGAACGACGAGGCGGTCACCGCCGCTCTACTCGGGGCGGCCGAGCAGTGGGCCGCCGGCCGGGGCGTGACCAAGATGGTCGGCCCGTTCAGCTACACCTCCCGCGAAGAGGTCGGCCTCCTGGTCTCCGGGTATGACCGACCGCCCGCACTCATGCAGCCGTACAACCCCCGGTATTACCCGGCGTTGGTGGAGACTTCCGGATACCGCAAGAAGTTCGACAGCGCCTCCTATCGTTGGCATGTCGACGGCAACCAGGACGTTCGGCAGCGTCTGCTGCGGCGAGCCGACGCGGTGATGCGCGACCAAGGAGTCACGGTGCGCTCAGTGCGGATGCGCCGCTACGCCGACGAGCTGGAAATGCTGCGGGGTCTCTACAACGACTCTTTTGCCCACCACCCCGAGAACGTTCCGCTCAGCCGGGAGGTGTTCTCGGGTATGGCCGCCGAAATGCGGCCGCTGATCGATCCGAACATCGTGCGAATCGTCGAATCCGACGGCGTTCCCGTCGGATTCCTGCTGATGCTGCCGGATGTCAACGAGATCGTCGGGCGCTCCGGTCGGCTTACCCCGGCACTGTTGGCGCGTCTCGCTGCCCGGCGTGAGGGACGCATCCGTGGGATCGAGACGGCGGTCGTGGTACTCATCGGCGCGGTGCAGACCCAATTCGGGGCCGGGATCGGACGCGTGCTGGCAGGGGAGATCGTCCGGACGATCACCGGCAGCGGCTATTCGTCGGTCGCCACCACGTGGGTGCACGAGGACAACGTGTGGTCGAATTCGCTGACCTCCCAGATGAAGACAGACCCCGAGAAGATCCACCGGGTCTACCAGAAGGCGCTGTGATGGGCGACCGGACACTGGTCACCGGGGCCACCGGATACCTGGGATCCACTCTCGTGAAATCCCTGGTGCAGGCCGGGGAGCGGGTCACCATCCTGACGAACCCGCACGAGGCAGACGTGCTTCCCGAAGGGCTGCGTGAACACGTCGAGACGACCCGTGCGGACATCACCGACGCACGCAGCGTTGACGATGCGATGCGCGGCGCCTCTTACGTATACCACCTTGCCGGTATCGCATCGCCAAACTCCCGCCTGGGGCACAAGATCTGGCAGACCAATGTGCTCGGCACCTATCACGTGGCGCGTTCGGCGCTACAGCACGACGTGCAGCGCATGGTGCACGTGTCG
The DNA here is from genome assembly GCA_014204435.1 of Mycobacteroides chelonae. Classification (GTDB taxonomy): domain Bacteria; phylum Actinomycetota; class Actinomycetes; order Mycobacteriales; family Mycobacteriaceae; genus Mycobacterium; species Mycobacterium chelonae_A. Next base: position 55,448 of record JACHLF010000008.1, on the reverse strand, counting down.
TCCACCGCCGCCATCGGGTATCCGCCCAACGGGGTGGTGGCGGACGAGGATTTCAATCCGCGTGATTCGGTGCTGGACAACGTGTACTCGGCGACCAAGCGTGCGAGTGAGCAACTGGTGTTGGACTTCGTCGAACGCGGCCTGAATGCCGTCGTGGTGAACCCCGCCGCGGTGTTCGCGCCGGGGACCGGGCCCGCCCGGTCCTGGCAGGGGCTGCTGGTCGCCGCGCGCAAGGGCCTGCTGCGTGTGGTGCCGCCCGGAGGCACCGCCGTGTGCTCGGCACGAGACTTCCTCGCCGGTATCACGGCGGCAATGGCCAAGGGAGACAGCGGGCGTCGATACATCCTCAGCACCGCCAACTTGTCCTACCGGCAGGTCGGGGAGCTGCTGGTGGCCGCGGTGGGCCGTGCGCATCCGGTACGGTCTGCGCCGATGGGGCTCTTCCGGGCAACGGGCAGGGGAAACAGGCTGCTGCGCGATGTCTCCGGCCGCTGTGACCCCGACGATGTACTGGCTGCCGAGAACATCGAGCTGATGGCCCGCGAGCTGTATTACGCGCCCGACAGGGCCGTGCGAGAGCTGGGAATTCCCAAGGTCTCTACCCACGAATTGATAGCGGAGTTCGTACGATGACGGTCGAGCCTCGGCAGGTACAGGCCGGCTCCAAGGAAGCCCTCGGCATCTCGATGGCTGATGCGCGTGCGCTGGTGGCAGACCTGGCGGCCCGCAGACAATGGATCTATTGGCTGGACCTTGCCGCTTGCCTGGCAATTGGGTACACGGCCTTCCTGTTGTGCCCGGCAGAGAACCTGCTCTCGATGCCCGCGGTGGCGTGCATTGTGGCGGCGGCTTTCGCGTTCTATCGCGCCGTGCTGTTCGTGCATGAGCTCGTGCACGCCGAGGACGACTTGCGCTGGTTCTCGGTGGTATGGCATGCGATGTGCGGAATACCTTTTCTGGCACCGAAATTCACCTTCGAGTTCCACCACGAACACCATGCGTCGCGCACCTACGGGACGGCCGAAGACGGCGAGTACGTCACCTACGCAAGTGAACCGCGCTGGCGCATCATCGTGTTGCCGTTCACCGCGCTGGCAGGACCGCTGGCCTTTGTCTTCCGGTTCCTGGTGCTGGCCCCGCTGAGCTGGCTGATTCCCACGATCCGGCCGGTGGTGCTGACCCGGGCGTCCTCGCTGATGATCGACGCCGACTTCGAGCGCCCGCTGCCACCGGAGGGCACCCCGCGTTCGTGGCTGGTGCAGGAGATCGCTTGTTTCGCCTACACATCGGTCCTGCTGGTACTGCTGCTCCTGGGCGCCTACTCGCCGTATCGGTTGGTGGAGGCCTATGCCGTGATTGCCCTGGCACTGTTCGTCAACTGGCTGCGCGTGCTGGTGGCCCACCGGTACGAGGGCAAGAGCGAGCGCATGACTTTCCCGGAGCAGGTTCTCGATTCGATCGATCACCCGTCTGTGCCCGTCCTTGGTTCGCTGTGGGCGCCGGTCGGGTTGCGTTTCCATGCGGTGCACCACTTTTTCCCTCAGCTGCCTTACCACCAGCTGGGGGAGGCGCGCCGGCGGCTGATGGCGGCGATCCCGCCCGATGCCGGGTACTGGTCCACCGAAGACCGTTCACTCGCCTCATCGCTGCGGCGGCTGCTCGCCCACCCGCGTAAGGAGGCGGTATGACCACGCGTCAATTCACTTCCACGGCACGAGAGTCCGGGGCCGCGACATACTCTCGGCGATTGCCCATACGGCCGGTCGAGGCGCGGGGCGCACGCGTGCGCGCCGACGACGGCCGCTGGTACGTCGACTGCCTGGCCGCCGCGGGTGCCATGTCGTTGGGCTGGAACCACCCGGTTGTCAGCGAGGCGGTCATCAAGACCGTTTCCTCGGGAGAGCCGCTGCTGTCGTTGGACTTTCACACCCCCACCCGGAATCGATTCGTCGAGGAGCTGCTCTCCATCCTGCCCCTGCGGCTGGCAGCCGATGCCAACATCCACTTGTGCTCACCCAGCGGGGCGAGCGCGGTCGAGGCCGCCCTGATGCTCGCTGAGATCGCCACCGGTGGCCGTGAACACATTGGCGTGCAAGGTGGATTCCACGGATGCACGCGGGCTGCGCGGGCCACAAGCTCCGGCGGCGGCCTGCGCCGGCAATCGGTGGTGTTGTCTCCGCAGGCAAGCTTTCTGCCCTATCCGCAGGATTACCGCAGTCCCTTCGGGGTGGGCGGGGAGCAGGGTGTCGAACTGGCGATCGCGGCGGCCGACGCACTCACGCGCCCGCACAGCGGAGTGACGGCCCCGGCATCGTTGATCGCCGAGTTCGTGCTGGGAGAGGGTGGGGTGATCCCAGCGCCGGCGCGGTGGGGGCAGGCGCTGCGCCGTACGGCATCGACACTCGGTGTCCCACTTATTGCCGACGAGGTGCAGGCGGGTATGTATCGCACCGGCCCTGCCTGGGCGTTTCAGCACTGCGGCATCGAACCCGACATGATGGTCATCTCCAAGGGGCTCGGTTCGGGTATTCCGATCGCGGTTCTGGTGGTGCGCAAGGAATTCGACGTGTGGGAACCCGGAGCGTTCACCGGCACCTTCCGTGGCAACGCGATAGCCTTCGCTGCGGCGAGCGCCGTGATCCGCTTCGCGCGGGAGAACGGTCTGCGCGGGCAGGTGACCGCTCACGGCCAGGTCTTCCGGGATGGTCTGAACGCCATCGCATCCGGTTCGAACCTAATCGGAGACGTGCGCGGGGTCGGCCTCATGTTGGGCGTGGAGATCGTGGACCGCGACCAGCCATGGCCGGACGACGCTGAAGCGCCGGGCCCCGAACTCGCGGCCCAGATTCAGCAGGCCTGCCTGCAGCACGGTCTCATCGTCGAGACCGGTGGACAGTACGGCAACGTGGTGCGGTTTCTGCCGCCGCTGACCATCGAGGAACCCGACATCTCCGCCGCGCTCAACGCCTTCGAGGCCGCACTCGCGGCGGTGGAGCGCACCCGGTCAACCAGTGGATCCGAGCTCGCGGAGTCACGATGACGGCGGACCAGAGTCCCTTCGTGAGTACCTTTCTCACGGGAGACAGCGAAAACACGTACCGCGAGGCCATCGCACTGGCGGCCGACCGGGCCGGCGCCGCGCTGGGCGGTGCCACCGTGCCCGGACTGGTCGACGGTTACGCCGCGCTGAAACGCGAGGCCATGCGGCTGGATCTCGACGACCCCGACGGGGTGGGACTGAGCCGGGCGTTGGACGAAGCAGCGGGATTGCTCGCCGAGAAGTCGGTCGTGGTAACTCATCCCGCCTACCTGGCGCATCTGCATTGCCCACCCGCGTTGCCGTCGCTGGCCGCAGAGGTGCTGATCAGCGCGTTCAACCAGTCGATGGATTCCTTTGACCAGGCTCCTGCGGCTACCGCCATCGAACAGCAGGTCATCGAATACCTTTGTGCCAAAATGGGATACGGGCTGACTGCCGACGGTACTTTCACCAGCGGCGGTACCCAGTCTAATCTGCAGGCGCTGCTGTTGGCCCGCGATCTTTTCGCCCGCAGATCAGGATGGGATATCGCGACCCAGGGACTGCCGCCGGAGGCCGGTTCATGGCGGGTGCTGTGCACTAGGCAGACACATTTCTCGGTGCAGCAGGCTCTTCGGGTGCTCGGTCTCGGTACGGCCGCCGTCGTCGAGGTGCCCACCGACGATGCCGGGCGGCTGCGGTCCGAGGCGCTTCCGGAGATCCTGGACGCCGCGGACCGCGCGGAAACGCCGATCTTCGCCGTCGTACTCACAGCCGGAACAACCGATTTCGGGGCCATCGACCCGCTGGAAGAGTCCACCGAGCTGGCCCGGGCGCGGGGCATCTGGGTCCACGTGGACGCCTGCGCGGGTGGCTGCCTGATCTTCAGTGAGCAGCACAGGGGCCTGCTGCGCGGTATTGAGCAGGCCGACTCGGTCGCCATCGATTTCCACAAGCTGCTGTTCCAGGCGATCAGTTGCAGTGCGCTCTTGGTGCGTAACAGGGAGAGCTTCGAAGTGCTTGCCGCGCACGCGGATTACCTCAACCCGGTTAGCGATTCGGCGCAGGACGTGCTCAATCTGGTGGGCAAATCCCTGCAGACCACCCGCCGCTTCGACGCGCTCAAGGTGCTGGTCACCTTGCGGGCGGTGGGGCAGCGGCATGTCGCGGCGATGATCGATGCCACCTGTGCGGCGGCCTCGGCCGCGGCGGCAGTGGCGGACGAACATCCGGACCTGGAATTGGCGGCGCCGGCGTGTACCAACACCGTGGTGTTGCGCTGGCGGCAGCCGGACGCCGCGCCCGAGGCGCGCGACGTGATCAACGAAACGGTTCGGGCAGAGCTCGCTCACAGCGGCCGCGCGATCGTGGGGCGTTCCCGCGCCGCTGGGGGTCAGGCGATCAAACTCACCTTCGTCAATCCCTTGGTCACCGCGTCTGTGGCGGCCGCGATGGTCTCCGAGATCGCTACCCATGGCAACAGGATCTGGCGTGCGCGCACCCCGCAGGTCAGTGCCGTATGAGCGATCAGCTGGCACGTGTGGAGCGCATCTCGGCCGCCGACGCACGGTTCGCCTGGGCCAAGAACGTGGAGTTCTCGATCTTCGGTCTGGAGAACGACTTCGCCGACGACATCGATATCGCGGCAGGGGAGATGGTGCACTACCGCCCCTGGGAGCGCTCGTCGGAGATCTACGTGGGCTTCTCCGGGGAATCGTCCGAGCCTCCCGTCGGCGTACTGCGAGCCCTGAGGCACGACCCCGAGCTGGGCCTCGGCAGTTTCAGTACCCTGCGCGACGCCCGAAACTACTGCCACGGCACCGGAGCCGCGCGCAATTATCTTTATCCGCAATGGGATTCGTTCTTCGACGGTGTTGCGCCGGCGCGTATCGCCGAGCTGGCGACCCAGGGAGTGCGCAAGAGCCATCGCCGCGTCGGGATGATTGAGCAGATATGGCACGAGTTCTTCGGCGCGCTGGCGACCGAGGGCGTCCACTTCGTCACGGTGGCGTTGGTGGTGCCGCTCTTCGAGTGGTATCAGCACCTGCTGCCGGAGAGGCTGCACCAGATCGGCGACATCCTGCCTCACTACATCGGGGCCGACAGCGTGCCCGCGGTCGTCGACATCAGTGGGTCATTCGTTCCGGATGCCGCCGGTGCCGTGCACAACGGCTCGCTGTTGGCCGCCACGGCCACCCCCTCGTCCCCCAAGAAGGAAAGAGTCAGATGAGATCGATTCACACCGAAGAGCACGTCTTCCGCAAGGTCAGCGAGATCAACTGTCCCGTAGACAAAGTGTGGGAGCGGGTGACCACTCAAGAGGGCATCAACGACGAGATGGGCCCGTACATGAAGATGACGATGCCCAAGCAATTCCGTGGCAAGTCCATCGCGGATGTCACCCCGGGCACCCGCATCGGCAAGAGCTTCCTGCTGCTGTTCGGTGTGCTCCCGTTCGGGTTCGACGACATCACCGTGGCGCGGCTGGAGCCCGGCCGGATGTTCCGCGAGGAATCCCTCATGACGGGTATGCGGGTGTGGGTGCACCACCGCACTCTGGAACCGCTGGGCGACAAGACGATCGTGACCGACGAGGTTACCCTGGCCCCGCAGGCCCCGATGGGTCTCATCCCCGGTTGGGGTCGGTTGCTGAGCAAGATCCTGGCCGCCTTCTTCACGCACCGGCACCGGCGACTCAGCCGTACCCTTGCCGTCGCCGAAGAGCCGCGATGAGACGTCTCGGCGTAGGCGCCCTCGCGGTGCTGGCGGTGACGGCGACCTCCGCGTGCGCGCCGGTGAACGAGGAAGCCGGGAAACCCGTCGGGCACGCCTTCCAGTTGTTGAAGTACCCGGTGCCGCAGGCAGATTCGGCGGCAGAGCCGCAAGGAAAGTCGCCCTTTGGCGATTACGCACTGGAAGTGTCCGGCTCGGTGACGTATCTGGGCCAGACCACCTCCTTGCCGGGTGCGGGTGTCATGACCGTCGGGCCGGGACCGCGACGCGGTGAGCTGAAGATCGAGCAGTACTACCAGGGAGACCGATTCCCCTACGAGACGGGGATCGTCTCCGGGGGAGACGGCAAGCCCAGCACGCTCGATGCCATCACCATCGTCAATCCGCTGGACTCGCGGGTGACCCTGCAATGCGCGGTGGACGGCGGAATTGCCTTGGCGGATATCGACGGTGAGCGTGAGCTCACCGGAACATGCGGTGGGGGATCGAAGGCACACGGGCACGTGAGGGCCGACGGCAGACGCAAGGCGACGTGGCGCGACAAACCCGTCGAACTGATCCGCACCGTAACGGACCTGACCATCACCGGCTCCAGCAGCGGTCAGATACACCAGGTCAACGAGGTCCCCAAGGACGGCAGCTTCCCCCTGTCCACATCGATCGACGTGACCATGACGGCGCAGGGCATCAGTCTCACCCAGAAGCTGCAGCGCCACGTCCTCCCGAAAGTGACGGACTGATTGATGACAACGCAAACACAGACTCCGGCGCTGGTCGCGACCGATCTGGTCAAGGCCTACCCGGGATCGGAGGCCCGGGCGGTGGACGGCTTGAACCTGACGATTCCGCAAGGTGTCGTCTACTGCGTGCTGGGCAGGAACGGGGCGGGCAAGACCACCACCATTCGCATGGCCACCACCCTGCTCGCCCCTACCAGTGGAGAGCTCGAGGTGCTCGGCATTCCCGTGGACAAGACCAAGGAGCTGCGTCCCCTCATCGGTGTGGCCCTGCAAGAGGTGGCACTGGATCTGTGGATGTCACCGGTCGAGCAAATCCGCATGAGTCTGGCCATCGCCGGCTGGCCCAAGGCGCGGCGCAAGGCGCGTGAGGAAGAGCTCATCGAGCAGTTCGGCCTGAGTAGCTATGTGAATCGCAAGGTGGGCGCGCTGTCGGGCGGCATGCGCCGCCGCGTGGACGTCGCGCTAGCGGTCGCGCACAACCCGCAGATGCTCTTTCTCGACGAGCCCTCCAGCGGGCTGGATATCGAAGGCAAACAGGAGGTGTGGAATGCTATCCGGCTGCTGCGCTCCGAAGGGCGGACCGTCGTGCTGACCACGCACGATATGGACGAGGCGGTGTCACTCGCCGACGAGGTGGGCATCGTCAAGAGCGGACAGCTCGTGGCGTCGGGCTCCACCCAGGAGTTCACCCGCAGCCACGGTTACGCCGTCGAGATCTCGGCCTACGGCGGCGTCTCCGAGGATACGGCCAAAGAACTGGTGGCCGCGGGCTACACCCTGCAACGCGGTGATACCGGGACCTTGTCCGGGACATTGGATTCCGCGTCCGCTACCGACCTGGAGGCGCTCAGTGCCCAGCTCGGGCGCGTCGGGTTGGGTGCGGCCAGCATCGAAGTGCGATCCACCTCGTTGCGCGACGCATTCCTGGAGGTGACGCAGTGAACGCCTTGTCCAACACCGCGCGGCTGTTTCGCCGTTACGTCGTCGTGGGTCTGCGACAGCCAGTCTTCGGGTTCATCTTCCCGATCGTCTTTCCGGTCGTCCTGGTGATCTTCGTGCGGTCGATGTTCCAGCGGGTCGCCGACCTACCCGGGTTCCCGCTGTCCTCCTACACCGCGTACATCGCGCCGGGGCTCATCATGCTCATTCCCATGCTCGGCGCGGGTTACGGCGCAGGCACACTCATCGACGAGATCCGATCGGGGTTCACCGACCGGCTGCGTCTCTACGGCGTGTCCACCGGACAGATCATGGCGGCCAAGATCGGCTTCGAGATGTTCCGCATCCTCCCCGCGGCGGTCATCGTCATCGGACTGTTGGCCTTCCTCGACGCCCCGCTGCGGGCGGGGCTGCTGACAGGGTTCTTCCTGGTTCTGGTCATGTTCCTGTGGTCGGCGGCGTACAGCTCCCTGTTCTACCTCGTGGCGTTGCGCACCCTCAATCCGCAGGCGCCCGTGGCGATGCTGCCACTGGCCCTACCGGTGCTGTTCGTCAGCCAGGCACTCATGCCGTCGGTGTTCCTGTCCGATTGGCTCAGGATCAGCATCAACGCGAATCCCTTCTCCCACATCGTGTCCGCCGCCTCCACGATCATGTATGGCGAATTCGACGCCATGCTGGTGGTCAAGGGCACTCTGGTTGCCATCGGCATGTTCGCGTTGCTGCACATCCCCATCCATCTGGTGATCCGCCGCAAAATCGGCAAATAGAAGGCATAGAGAAAAATATGGAAACCCCGTCACAACACGATGTTCTTCGCGCAAGCGACTCATCACAGGTCCGTGAGTTCCTCATCGAATTCATCGCCGAGGAGCTTGAGCTACCCACCGCGGACGTCAACGACTTCTCCGAACTGGTGGGCGATCTCGGGTTCGACTCGCTGTCATTCGCCCTGGGAGTCTCGGAGATCAAGGGCCGCTTCGGCATTCAGCTGACCAAGGACGACGTCTTCGAATGCAAGACTCTCGGCGCGCTGATCGAGCTCGTGGAGAGTCGACTGTGACGACTAATCCGGTGATCGAGCGGTTGCGGGCCGGCGCCGGCATCACCCACCGCGGCCTCACCTCGGCACCAATCGGCCCCGACGGGACGTCACTGCTGGACGAGTTGCGCACGGTGCCATGGGCGGATGTGCACCTGACGGGGTTGCGCATCGCGGGTGCCCTACAGGCCGCGGGGGTACGCCCCGGTGACGCGGTCGCGGTACTGGCCGGTGCCCCTGGCGAGATCGCTCCACTGGTGCAGGGCATTTGGCTCTCTGGCGCCTCGGTGACCATGCTGCATCAGCCGACCCACCGGTCCGATATGCGCGTGTGGGTCGAGGACACCGGCCGGGCACTGGCCGCGGTCGGTTCCTCGACGGTTGTGGTGGGCGACCCGTTCATGGCCGCCGTCGGCCAGTTCGGGTCCGTTGCCGCGCGCGTCGTGGAGTTGCCCGCCCTGTTGACCGGGCCGCCCGGCGAGGTCGTGGAGACCGACCAGGACGCTATCGCCTTCCTGCAGTTGACCTCCGGCTCCACCGGTACGCCAAAGGCCGTCAGTATCAGCTACCGCAATATCGAGGCCAACCTGCGGGCCATGGTGAGCGCGTCCGGCGCGGACCCCGAAACGGATGTGGTGGTGAGTTGGCTGCCGCTGTTCCACGACATGGGCATGATGGGCTATTTGATCGTTCCGATGTGCCGGGGAATGAACACGGTCAGCGTGACGCCGATGGACTTCCTCGGTGATCCGCTGTTGTGGGCGAGGCTCATCAGTACCTATCGCGGCAGCATGACGGCGGGTCCCAACTTTGCGTACTCACTGCTGGCCCGTCGCCTGAGCAAGGCACCCGATGGTGCATATGACTTGTCCTCGTTGCAGTTCGCGCTCAGCGGTGCCGAGGCGATCGACGTCGCGACCCTCGAACGGTTCGCGGCGCAGGGCGCGCGCTTCGGTATGCGGGCTGAGGCCATCGTCCCCGCCTACGGTATGGCCGAGGCCACGCTGGCGGTCTCGTTCGTGCGGCGCGGTGAGGGGTTCCGGGTGTGCCCGCCGCATCCCGATCTGGTCGCAGCAGAGGGTGCGGAGACCAGTGCGCGTGTGCCACTGGGGCTTCCGCTGCCCGGATGCGAGGTGCGGGTGGTCACCGACGACCGCCAGGTGTTACCCGCGGACGCGATAGGCGAGCTGGAGATTCGCGGGGACAATGTCACCGCCGGGTACCGCACGGCATCAGGATTCGAGCCGATGCTGGACGCGCAGGGCTGGTTGTCCACGGGTGATATCGGCTACCTGACGCAGGACGGTCAGCCGGTGATCTGTGGGCGTAAGAAGGATATCCTGATCATCTCGGGGCGCAACGTGCATCCCGAGGACATCGAGCGGTCGGTCGTCGGGGTGACCGGTGTTCGTTCCGGCGGCATCGCCGCGGTGCGTCTGTCCACGGCGGCCGCCAGTGAGGGATTTGCGATGGTGGCCGAATCGGCACTACACGCGAACACCGCCGAGAGCGCGCGCATCCGTGCCGAGGTGGCCGATCGTGTCTACCGCACCCTGGGGGTGAGCCCGCGCGACGTCCACGTAGTCCCCGCCGGTTGGATCCCGAAGACGTCCTCGGGGAAGCTGCGCAGGAGAGCCACCACTGAACGTCTAGCAAAATGCAGTGTGAGGCGATGACTGGGCAGAGCCAGCAGGTCAGTGTCCGCCCTTTAGTATCTAAAGTGTTTCGCCCACTGGGTTATCGAAGCGCGGGCTATATACGAAATCACCCGATTGCTGCACTCACCACAGTGGGCGAGCAATTTGTCCTGGGCGTGCACACGCTGCGCTACTTCGCGACGGATTTGGTGACCGGTCGTTTTCAGTGGACGGAGTTCGTGCGGCAGGCGGCCTTCATGGCGGGTACGGCCGTGATGCCGACGGTGCTGGTGGCACTGCCCATCGGGGTGACGCTCTCCATTCAGTTCGCGCTGCTCTCGGGGCAAGTCGGTGCTACCTCGCTGGCCGGTGCGGCGAGCGGCCTGGCGGTGGTGCGGCAGGCCGCATCTCTGGTAGCGGCCATGTTGTTGGCCTCGGCGGTGGGCTCGGCGATGACCGCCGATCTCGGGTGCCGCACCATGCGTGAGGAAACCGCGGCCATGGAGGTCATGGGTGTCTCGGTGGTGCGCCGCCTGGTGGTCCCGCGATGTGCCGCGGCCATTCTTATCGGTATCGCTCTCACCGGCGTGGTGTGCTTTGTCGGGTTCCTGGCCAGTTACCTGTTCAATGTGTTCGTACAGGGCGGCGCCCCAGGCAGTTTCGTCTCTACCTTCGCATCGTTCGCCACCCCGGCGGACCTGCTGCTGGCACTGATGAAGGCGGCGGTCTACGGGGCCGTCGTCGCGGTGATCGCCTGCCAGAAGGGGCTGGCCGCGCACGGTGGGCCGACCGGAGTGGCCAACTCGGTAAACGCGGCCGTCGTCGAGTCTGTGCTGCTGCTCATGATCATCAACGTCGTGGTCAGCCAGCTCTACACCATGCTGTTCCCCAGGGCGGTGCTGTGACCGTCACGCTTGATAACGGCCACAAGACTTTTCGTCCCATGGCTTTTACGGTAGATGTCGCTGCCGGTCCGCTGGCGCGTTTCGGCCATATGGTCACCTTCTTCGTGCATGCCTTCCTGGCGATCCCGATCGCACTGCGCCGGTATCGGCGTGAATTCTTGCGGCTGCTTTCCGATATCACCTGGGGCAACGGGTCGATCGTCGTCGGCGGTGGAACGGCAGGGGTGGTGCTGGTGCTCGGCATCACCTCGGGAGCTCTGGTGGCGATCGAGGGCTACAATTTCCTGAGCCTCATGGGGCTCGGGCCCGCTACCGGAGTCATCTCCTCGATGGTGACCACGCGTGAGCTCGCCCCGATCATGGCCGCCCTGGCCTTCGCGGTGCAGGCAGGATGCCGGTTTACCACCCAACTGGGGTCCATGCGTATCGCGGAGGAAGTCGACGCGATGGATTCCCTGGCCATCCGGCCGATTCCGTACCTCGTGACCACGCGCCTGTTGGCCTCTGTGGTCGCCATCGTGCCACTGTATGCCGCATGTTTGACGATCAGCTACCTGTCGTGTCAGCTGATGGTGCGTCTTGTCAGCGGCGGTTCGACGGGGCCGTACCTGCACTACTTCTCACTGCTGATCAACGGGACCGATATTGCCTACTCGGTCCTCAAGGTGATCGTCTTCGTATGGATCGCCTCGGCGGTGCAGTGCTACTACGGCTTCTGCGCAGACGGGGGTCCGGAGGGTGTGGGCATCGCCGCCGGGCACGCGATGCGCGCCAGCATCACCGCGGTGATCATCGTCAACATGCTGCTGACCATGGCGCTGTGGAGTGTCGATTCGGGCGCCAGGTTCGGGGGTTGACGTGAAGAATCGCCGTGAGGGCCACCACGATCTAGACGGTGCCGTCTTCTCGCGTCGCCAGTTGCTGGTGCGCGGGGGCGCCGCGCTGGCCGTCGTCGTCGCCGTGACGGCGGCGCTGTTGGTCAAGTCGACCGGAGTGCTGGACCGGTACGTGAACATCGTCGCCGAGCTTCACAACGTCGGCGATGGTTTGCCGCCGCGGTCGGATGTGAAGTATCGGGGCGTGCTCGTCGGCATCGTCGACGGAGTCACCCCGGGGGTCGGTATGCAGCCCAACCGAGTGCATGTGCGGTTGAAACCCATTTATGCCCCGTCGATTCCTGCCACAGTGACCGCACGGGTGGTACCGAGTAACGTGTTCGCGGTCTCGGCCCTGCAACTCGTCGACCATGGGTCCGGTGCGCCGATTCGCGAAGGTGGGCATGTCGCCGAGGACACCCGGCTGCCCACCGTGCTGTTCCAGACCACCGTCAACAAGCTGCGCGAGATCCTCACCGCGACCGGTCGGGGCCGCGAGGACAACACCCTGGGGATCCTGGCGGCCGTGGGAGCCGCCACCGACCATCGCCGCGTCGAACTACTCACCGGCGCGGCACAACTTGACCGCGCACTCGATCAGCTCAATGCCGTGGTCGCGACCGACCAAGGCCCTTCGACGGTGTCGGCGTTGGTGCAGGCCGCCCGTGGGCTCTCGCAGACCGCGCCGGATCTGGTTGATGCCTTGCATCAGGCCGTGGTGCCCATGCAGACCCTCGCCGAGAAACGGGACCAGTTGCGCACATTCATCGGTGCGGGGGTGCACACCACCGGCACCACCGCGGAGTCGTTGCGCAACCACACCGACCAGCTCATTCAGATCACCACCGATCTGACACCGGTGCTGGGCGTGCTGGCGGACAACGCCCAGCACTTCGTGCCGATCTCCAGGCGCATCACCAGGTTTTCGGACACCTTCTTCCAGCAGGTGTGGGACCCCGAACTGACCACCGCGCGGGGTCGGATAAACCTATCCTTCACCCCGTCGTACACCTACACCCGCGCCGATTGCCCGCGTTACGGAGAGCTCAAGGGGCCCAGTTGTTTCACGGCCCCGCAGATCGCGGTGCGCCCGGACCTGCCCGAGGTACTGCTGCCGCAGAACTATCACCCGCCGGCCAATCTGGCGCCGCCGCCGGGAACGGTGGTCGGCGAGAACGGCAACCTCGTCGCCGTCGGACCGCCGTTGGTCAACCCGAACCCAGACCTGCGTGATCCCAACCCGCCGGTGCCGTCCTGGCTCACTCCGGCCCCGCCGGTACCCGGCAGTGCCGACCCGGGCCAAATCGTCATGGCACCAGCTTCTTTCGGCGGAAACGTGGGTCCGGTCGGCAGCGTGCAGGAGCGCGGGCAGCTGGGCCGAATCCTCGGACAGCCGGCCACCTCGGCAGACCAGCTGGTGCTCGGGCCCATCGCCCGGGGCGCCGTCGTGGCCAGAACACAGGACCTGAAAAACCAAGGAGATGCTCGATGAGAGGCACGGTAGCGCGCGGTCCTGTTATCGGACTGGCCGTATTCCTGGTGATCGCCACGGTGTTGACCTGGCTCGTGTACGTCACCCTGCGCCGGGATATCAAGGGCTCCACGGTGTCCTACGCGGCGATGGTCACCGACGTCTTCGGGCTGCGCGAGGGTGACGATGTGCGGATCGCGGGCGTGCGTGTCGGGCGGGTCCAGCACATCGAGCTCATCGGAACTGTTGCCAAGGTGAGCTTCGCGGTCCAGGACGGCCAGCGTCTGCCCGCCGACACCACCGCGTCGGTCACCTATCAGAACATCGTGGGTCAACGTTATCTCGCCCTGGCACAGACACACTCGGGCGCGGGCGGTTTACTCGCGCCGGGTGGTGTCATCCCCGTCGAACGCACCGAACCCTCCTTCGATATCGGCACCCTGCTCAACGGATACGAGCCGCTGTTCGCGGTCTTGGATTCGGTGCAGGTGAACAACCTCACGCAGGCCGTCATCGGGTCGCTGCAGGGGGACACCGCGGCGTTCGCCACCCTGGTGGATCAGACGTCGACGTTGACCAAGACGTTCACCGGCCGTGACGATGCGCTGGATCATGTGATCGCCAGCCTGGACAACGTGGTGGGCAGCCTCGCCGCGCAGAACAAGGATTTCGAAGACGCCATCGGCGCCACCCGCTCCGTGGTGGGCCAGTTCGACAGCCGCCGGCCCGAGTTGGTGGCCTCGGTGGGGAAGATGACCGAGGTGGTCAGAAACCTGTCGCGGATCGCACGGGATGTGAATCCGTCGGTGCACGAATTGCTCACGCGCGAGCCCGGTTACACCCAGCACATGCTGGACATCGAGCCGCAGATCGCGTACGCGGGTCTCAACACGCCGCTGTTCCTCAAGGGTCTGGCGCGCATGTTCGGGCAGGGCGCCTACATGAATGCCTATGGCTGCGACGTGAACATCTACGGATTCTTCCCGGGGCTCAACGACGTCGTCCCGATCATCGTCAACGCGGCCACTCCGGGTGGGCGGGCCAAGCACACCGCACGCTGTAGGAACGCCGGCGATGGCGGCTGAGGTGCGCATGTCCCAGCTCTCCGTTCTTCGCAGACCGCTGGACTCCTACAACAAGACCTGGCTCGGTGTGATCGCGGTGGCCGTCGTGGCAGCGCTCATCGGCGCACTGCTGCTGGTGAAGCAGGTGGGCCTGGGGTACCGGCAATTCACCGCCGAGTTCCTGCAGGCCGCCGCGCTGCGGCCGGGGAATATCGTCACCGTCGCGGGGGTACAGGTCGGTTCGGTGACCGGTGTGCGGCTGGCGGGTGACCATGTGGAGGCGACCTTCCGGGTGCGTGACAACATCGCGGTCGGCGGTGAATCGCGGGCCGCGATCAAGATCACCACGCTGTTCGGCTCCCGGTATCTGGACCTGCGACCGGCAGGAGGCGGAGCACCCGAGGGCCGGCGGATCAGCCTGCAGCACACCGAGGTTCCCTACGACTTGCAGGTCGCACTGGCCGATTCGACCCGCACCTTCGAGCAGGTGGACGCCGATCACATCGCCTCGTCGCTCACCGTGCTCGGTACGCAACTGGACGGGCTGCCCGGTGTGGTGCCGCAGGCCATGGAGAACGTGCGCGCGCTGTCCTCGGTGATCGCCCGGCGACGCGAGCAGTTGGGCACGCTACTGACCAGCACCGAGAACGTCACCGGCATGCTGCGCCGCCAGCAGTCCGATATCGGCACCTTCATCCGCCAGGGACAAGAGCTGGTGGGCGAGTTCGTGGCACGCTCGGCGGCCTTCCACGCGATGATGCGCTCACTGCAGAGCATCGTGGAGTCGCTGCGCACCATCGTGGTAGGCGATCATCGTGCCCTCGATGGTGTCATCCACACCATGGACGAGCTCAGCGGCAAGCTCGCCGACCAAGATGCCTTGTTGCGCAACCTACTCCAGATCGCACCGGTGCCCATTCGTGAAATCGCCAACGCCACCGGGTTTGGCAACTCGATCGAGGCAAACGCGGGTGGGGGCGCTCTCATCGATTCGTGGATGTGTGCGATCAGCGGCCGCGCCAAGCAATTCGGGATGCTCGAGTACTTCAAGGACTGCCAGTGACCAAGATTCGCACCCTCCTCCTGATCGCGGTGGCACTGGTCCTGGTCGCGACCACCGCGGGCGCGGCATGGTCCCTAACCCGGGACAGCGGAAACATCACGGTCACGGCCCAATTCGACAGTGCCGCAGGCCTGTATCCCGGCAATGTGGTTGCCGTGCTTGGCATGCCGGTAGGACAGGTCTCCAAGATCACCGCCAGGGGCGGTTACGCTGAAGTGGAGTTCACGGTCGACGGTCAGGTGCAGGTCCCCGCCGATGCGCAGGCCGCCACCCTCTCGACGTCAATCCTCACCGACCGTCAGATCGAACTGTCGCCGCCGTATCGCGGCGGGCCGGTGCTACGCGACGGCGACACCATCGGCCTGAACCGGACCCGGACCCCCGTCGAATTCGACCGGGTGCTCGGCATGCTCGACAAACTCTCCGGCTCCCTGCGCGGTGACGGCGCCGGGGGCGGGCCCATCGCCTCGGTGCTCAATGCCGGTGACGGTGTGGCCGCCGACAACGGTGACCGGATCAAGACGGCACTGGACGAGTTGTCTCGGGCCTTGCGCCTCGGCGCCGACGGCGGGGCACACAGCCGCGAACAGATGACCGCCATTGTCCGGAACGTCAGCGGTCTGCTGGAGGCGGCGGCCCGCAACGATGCGAGCCTGCGCCAGTTCGGTGCCACGGTGCGGCAACTCAGCGACATCCTGGCCCGCGAGAACTTCGGTTCGGGCAGTACCGGGCGGCAGTTCAACGAGGTGATCGAGCAGACCGGGAAGATCCTGCAGGACAACCGCGACGCCGTCCGCCGCGGTATCGCCAACGGCAACAAGAGCATCCAGACGGTCTACGACCGCCAGCGGGAGGTCGCCGAATTCTTCGACGTGTTGCCGCTGATGGCCGACAACCTTTACAACGCCATCGACCAGCGCAACGGCGCGATACGTGCGCACTTCCTGGCCGACCGCATGGTCTTCGACGGACAGATGGCCAAGGAGATCTGCAATCTCATGGGACTGCGCCAACTCGGTTGCAGCACAGGAACCCTGCAGGACTACGGACCCGACTTCGGGCTGACGTACATGCTCGACGGGCTCGCCGCGATGGGACAGAAATGATGCGACGCAAGCTATCGGCATTCGCCGCGATCATGGTCCTCTGCGCGGGGTGTTCTACCGGCGGACTGGCCGACCTGCCACTGCCCGCCCCGGGATTGGGTGGTGGGGGATACCGGCTGACGGCCGTATTCGCGAATGCGCTCAACCTGCCCGAGCGCGCCAAGGTGAAACTGGCCGGTGCCGACATTGGCGAGGTGGAGTCCATGGCGGCCAGGGACTTCCACGCGGTGACCACCCTGCGCATCCGCCACGACGTTACGCTCCCTGCGGGCAGCACCGCGCAATTGCGCACCGCCACACCGCTCGGCGACGTCTTCGTGGCCATCACCGCGCCCGAACGGCCCCGCGGCGGCCCGCTTTCCGACGGCGACACCATCCCGATAGATCAGACCGGTGCGGCGGCAACCGTGGAGTCGGTGCTCAGCTCGGCCGCGATCCTGGTGAACGGCGGTGCGGTGCACAATTTCACCAACGTCGTCAACGGCATGGGTAGGGCGGCCGGTCCGGACGGTGAGGCCTTCGGACGCATGATCGGAAAGTCCAACGAGCTGCTGGGCAAGCTCAACGCGCGCTCGGGGCAGCTGGATGCCGCGATGACGCAGACAGCCCGGCTGACCGAGGCGCTCGAAGGCAGGAGTGAGGAACTCGGGCAGGTGTTGCACGCGGCGGGTCCGGCGACGGCGACCTTGCAGGAAAACGCCGGCCAGATCTCCGATCTGGTCCTGCTGCTGGGCGATACCGCGCGCGAGTTGGGCAAGTTCCCGTCTATCGCGGGCACCGATACCAGCGGACGCAGCGTGGTGGCCGATGCCAACGCCATCTCCCGGTCCTGGAACGACGTGGTGCTGGATCCGGAGACCAGATTGCTCTCGCTCAACCGGCTGTACGCACCCTTTATCAAGATCACCGCGGGTTCGTACATTTCCGGCCGCGCCGGTATCGACCGTCTGGTGCTGGGTGCGATACCGGATGCGGGTTTCGGGGGAGATCCCGGCTTCCACGGCCCCAAGCGATACGACTGGAACAAGCTCGTCGGCACCCTCAAATACTCGTTGTGGCGGCTGCAGGAACGTGTGGTCGGGCAGGGCCCGGAAGCGCAGGGCCCTGAGGTACAGAGCCCCGCCTCGCCGGAGACTGGTCTACCGGGGCCAGGGCGATGAGCCGCGCATGGGTGAGCGGGCTGTCGCTCGTGGCGACCCTGGCCGTTTCGGTCGCCTACCTGCTGGTCGCAGTGCTGCATGTGCGGCCGCTGGCGTCGAGTTACCCGGTGACCATTCAGCTCGCGGAGTCCGGGGGCCTGTTGCCGAACCAGGACGTGACGCTGCACGGTGTGCGCATCGGCTCCGTCGAGTCACTGACCTTCACCGGAGACGGCGTGAACGCGACCGTCACCGTGGACAGCGAGGTGCGGGTGCCGGCCTCCGCCGCGGTACGGGTCTCCGGGCTGTCCCCGGCCGGTGAGCAATACCTCGACTTCTCCGCGGCATCGGATGCGGGCCCGTTCCTGTCCGCCGGGGATGTGATCACCCGCGACCGCACCGCCATACCCGTCACCCCGACGCAGCTGCTGACCCACGCAGACGGCGTTCTGGCCCAAGTGGATCCGGTCAAGATCGCACGCATCAAGAAGGAACTGAGCCTGAGCGCAGATGGGCCGCGCAAGCTCACCGACATCGTCGACGGCGGGGTCTTCCTGCTGGCCACCCTCGATTCGGTGCTGCCCGAGACGGTCAGCGCCATCAAGGACAGCCGCACCGTGCTGTCGGCGGCGGTGGACGTCAACGGTGGCATCGCGGCCACAGCCCGAAATTTGCGCGACACCCTAGCGGGTATCAACGCGATGGACGGCGGCTACCGCAAGCTCATCGACCAGTCCTCGCGAGTGCTGCAGGCCACGGACAAGCTGTTCGACGACAACTCCGACACCATGGTGCAACTGCTGGCCAACCTGGCCGTCAATGCCCGGCTGTCCTACGTGAGGGTGCCCGCGCTCAGTGCATTGTTCCCGGCCTATCGTGGTTCGGCGCTGGAGGCTTTCATCAGCACCATGCACGACCACGGGCTGTGGGTGACCTCCGATCTGTATCCGCGGTACGCCTGCGATTACGGCACACCCCGGCGCCCACCCTCCTCGGCGGACTATCCGGAGCCGTTCCTGTACACGTACTGCCGCGACGACGATCCCGCCGTCCTGGTCCGGGGTGCCAAGAACGCGCCGCGTCCTGCGGGCGACGACACGGCCGGGCCGCCGGCCGGCGCCGACTTGGGCGCCACCTCCGACCCGACGCCGCCGGGCCGGTACACCGTGCCGACGCCCTACGGTGGTCCGGCGCTGCCCATCGAGCCGCCGAAATGACGATGCCGGGCCGCAACGCGCAGCCGCGTCCGGCTTCTGCGGCCGGACGTGCGGTGCACACCCGCCGCATCGCGTTCACATTCGACGGGGCGGCGCCCTCGCGGCGGCATTTCGTGGCCGACGACATCGCCATGAGTCATCTGGTGGCACTCTTGTCGGGCTTCTTCCCGTCCGGTGAGGAGTTCTTCATCCAGTCGGTGCGGCGCTACGACCGGCAGATCACCGACCCCGTGCTCAAGAAGCAGGTTGCCGGGTTCATCGGGCAGGAGATGACTCACGGGATCCAGCACCGCGAACTGAACACGCAGTTGGTGCACCGCGGCTACTGGGCGACCGGGCTCACGGACCGGGTGGGCGCGCGTTTGGTCAAGCGCATGAAACAGCATCGGGACCGGCTGCCGGACAGCCTTGCCCGGTGCGCACTGGCCATCACCGCTGGCGTGGAGCACCTCACGGCCATCCTCGGAGAACAGGTGCTCAGTGTGCCCTGGATACAGCACCAGCTGACCGATCCCGAGGTACGCGCGATGCTCAACTGGCACGCCATCGAGGAGATGGAACACAAGTCCGTCGCCTTCGACGTATACCGCTACATCGGTGGCGGCGAGCCGATGCGCATCGCGGCAATGATCGCGACCCTGGCGCTGTTCCTGAGCCGGACGGTGATCCTGCTGGCCTCGATCGCCACCGATCCGTGGGCGTGGCGCCACCCACTGCGCACCCTGCGCAGCGTTCTCCGGCTGCCGCGCACGCCGCTGTTCGCCGGGCTCGGTGTCAAGATTCGCAGCTATCTGTGTCCTGGATTCCATCCCGACGACATCGACCATGGCCCACTGCTTGAGAAGTGGCGCCAGGAGTACTTCGGTCCCCAGGGCATCCTGCTGGACCATCTGAAGTAGCTGCTGCGGCCACCGAGGTACAAGGCGCTGGGTCCGGCCCTTAGGCTGTTCAGGTCAATTACTGCCGTCTTGCAAGAGGAGCCTGAGCAGATCGTGGCCGCCAAGCCGAACGCCGCCGGTAAGAAGCCGGGAAACAATATTGACGCCGTGGTCAACCTCGCCAAGCGCCGGGGACTCGTGTACCCCTGCGGCGAGATATACGGCGGTACCAAGTCGGCGTGGGATTACGGCCCGCTCGGTGTCGAGCTCAAGGAAAACATCAAAAAGCAGTGGTGGCGCTCGGTTGTCACCAGCCGCGACGATGTCGTCGGCCTGGACTCCTCGGTGATCTTGCCCCGTCAGGTCTGGGTGGCCTCCGGTCACGTCGAGGTCTTCAACGATCCGCTGGTCGAGTGCCTGAACTGTCACAAGCGGCACCGTCAGGATCACCTGCAGGAGGCCTACGCGGAGAAAAAGGCGGTCAAGGACACACAACCTGTCGATCCCGAGTCGGTGCCGATGACCGACATCGTCTGTCCCGACTGCGGCACTAAGGGGCAGTGGACCGAGCCGCGCGACTTCAACATGATGCTCAAGACCTATCTGGGTCCCATCGAGACCGAAGAGGGTCTGCACTACCTGCGTCCCGAGACGGCCCAAGGCATCTTCATCAACTTCAAGAACGTCGTCACCACCTCGCGCCAGAAGCCACCGTTCGGTATCGGCCAGATCGGCAAGAGCTTCCGCAACGAGATCACACCCGGCAACTTCATCTTCCGCACGCGCGAGTTCGAGCAGATGGAAATGGAGTTCTTCGTCGAGCCGTCGACCGCTCCCGAGTGGCACAAGTACTGGATCGACACCCGTCTGCAATGGTACGTGGATCTGGGTATCGACCCGGAGAACCTGCGGTTGTACGACCACCCCAAGGAGAAGCTGTCGCACTACTCCGACGGCACCGTCGACATCGAGTACAAGTTCGGTTTCAGCGGCAACCCGTGGGGCGAGCTGGAGGGCATCGCGAACCGCACCGACTTCGACTTGTCCACGCACGCCAAGCATTCCGGTGAAGACCTGTCGTACTACGACCAGGCCGAGGATCGCCGCTACACCCCGTACGTGATCGAGCCCGCGGCCGGCCTGACCCGCTCGTTCATGGCCTTCCTGGTCGACTCGTATCACGAGGACGAGGCCCCGAACGCCAAGGGCGGGGTGGACAAGCGCACCGTGCTGCGCCTGGATCCGCGCCTGGCGCCGGTCAAGGTCGCGGTGCTGCCGCTCTCGCGCAACGCCGACCTGAGCCCGCGGGCCAAGGCGCTGGCCGCCGAACTGCGCCAGAGCTGGAATGTCGACTTCGATGACGCCGGCGCCATCGGGCGCAGGTATCGTCGACAGGACGAGATCGGCACCCCGTTCTGCGTCACCGTCGATTTCGACTCGCTCGAAGACGACTCCGTCACCGTTCGCGACCGCGACGAGATGACCCAGCAGCGTATTCCGATCGGCGGCGTGGCCGATCATCTCGCCACATCTCTCAAGGGCTGCTAGCGCGCTCGCTCCCGCTCGAGAACCTGCGTGATGGTGCGGCCGGTCGTCATTACCTCACTGCCTAGATCGACGTGCCTGGTGTCGAGGTGTTCTCCCTTGATAGGAAGACGTACATGCGATGCCACAGCAGCTCGGCCGGTCCGCGCTCGAAGCGGTGCAGCCATAGCCAGGAGAACACGATCAGGATCGTCGAGATCGAGGCCATCGCCACGGTGGTAGCTACGAAGTAGCTCATCTGCGTGTACCAAGGCTGATTGAACACGATGCGGGAGCCGACTACCCCCAGAATGTTCTGCAGCAGGTAGCAGCTCAACGCCATCCGGCCCACGACAGAGATCGTGCGTCCCATCCAGCCGAATTCGCGGCGCTGCGCGTATTCGGCGACCAATGCCAGCAGGCCGAATGACACGCCCCAGGCGAAAAAGTAGCGGCCCCAATGGTCATACCGGCCCGTCCCGAGCGACGACACCGCGTAGTCCATGGGCAGTGCGAGTCCGAAACCGACAGCCATCAGCGCATAACGCAGCCGGCGCCGATGTGCCTCGAACAGCCCGTGCCGGTAGAGCAGTCCGCCGGTCAGAAACAGTGCACCCGCCATGAACACGACTGTGGTGAACTCGGTATTCACCTTCAAGGCTTCGGGGAAGTATTCGAGGTTGATCAGTACCGACTCCCACCAGCTGGTCTGCGATGGGTCGGTTTGGTCGACGATGCTTGCGACCTCCGCTGTCGTCGGCAGAGTTCGCCGGCTCACCGCATCAGAGTCAGAGGTCCACGGCTGCAAACTCATCATCGCCATGTAGCCGACGTGCACTGCCATAAACAGTGCGGCGAACCAGATCTGAAACCGGTCGGCGAAGAGCATGAGGAAGGCGACGACAAAAGCCACCACGGCGTAGGCGCGCAGTACATCGAATTGCACCACCAGGATGTAGTTGAGTATTCCGTCCAAGAACAACAACAGACAGCGGATTGGATACTTGCCGGGCCAACGCTTACCCATTCGACTCGCCGAGCGGTGCTGAATCGTCAGACCGATACCAAACATGATGGTCAACAAGCCTAAGAACTTCCCATTGGGAAACCAGCCCGCGAACTCGGCGATGGCGACATGACTCGCGGGCTCCTGGCCTCGGTCAACTCCGGTGAAGATCCAGATATTGGACCCCAGCGTGCCCAGGATCGCGATCCCGCGCAACACATCGAGCGCCGCGAGACGGCGGCCGGGTTCTCGAGGTGAAGGTGCCATCGAAGGTGCTTGACTCAACGGACTTCAATCCTTCGGTGGTATCGGTTTGGTCCCGAAAAGTAGCAGAAGCCGCACCGGGCGACCCGTAGCAGCCCATGTTCGGCGTGAACACCCCGGACCATGTTCGCCAGGTAACCGCCTCCCCGGCGTGGTCCGCGGTCGTTAGGGCACGATGGACCTGGGTCACAAGGCCGCGCTGAACGGGATGGAACCCCCTGACGACGTCCGTTGGGCTGGCGGGCAACTCTTCGGAGAGGAGATACGGAAGGCGATGGGAACGTACGTTGTTATAAGCGCCGCATCCGACCTAGGTGTGGCGACAGCGGAGCGCCCGCACGGGAGGGGACACAGCGTGATTGGCGTTGATCTAGCCGAGGAGCAGAAATGACTGACGTCCAGAATCACATCGGAATTGATCCCGCCAGCGCGCCGATCGAGGCGCCGGCAGCTGAGGCGCAGGTTCGCGCCGACGACCGTGGACACGTGTTCCACTCGTGGTCCGCGCAGGCCATGATCGACCCGCTGCCGGTCGCCGGCGGTTCGGGCGCGACCTTCTGGGATTACACCGGCAAGCAGTACCTGGATTTCGCCTCGCAGCTGGTGAACCTCAATCTGGGGCATCAGCATCCGCGTCTGGTGGAGGCCATCGGGCGCCAAGCCGGTCGGCTGGCCACCATTGCCCCGGCCTTCGCCAACGATGTGCGCGGTGAGCTCGCCCGTTTGGTGGCCGAGCGTGCCCCGGGAACCTTGAACAAGGTCTTCTTCACCAACGGCGGCACCGAGGCCGTGGAGCATGCCGTGCGCATGGCGCGTCACCACACCGGCCGCCGCAAGGTGCTTGCCGCGTACCGCAGCTACCACGGTGGTACCACCACCTCGATGTCGTTGACGGGTGAGCCGCGCCGCTGGGCCAACGACCCGGGCGACAACTCGGTGGTGCACTTCTTCGGCCCGTACGCCTACCGTTCGGTGTTCCACTCCACCTCGCCCGAGCAGGAAACCCACAGGGCGCTGGAGCATCTGGAACAGCTCATCAACCTGGAGGGTCCGCCCACCATCGCCGCCATCATCCTGGAGTCGGTGGTCGGCACCAACGGTGTGCTGGTGCCGCCGCCGGGCTACCTGGCCGGGGTCCGCGCAATCTGCGATCGCTACGGCCTGGTGTTCATCGCCGACGAGGTGATGGTCGGCTTCGGGCGTTTGGGAGAATGGTTTGCCATCAACGCCTTTGACGTCACCCCGGACCTCATCACCTTCGCCAAGGGCATCAACTCCGGTTATGTCCCGCTGGGCGGCGTGGTGATCTCCGATGCGATCGCCGCCAGCTTCGATCACCGTCCGTACCCGGGTGGTCTGACGTACTCCGGTCACCCCCTGGCCTGCGCGGTCGGTGTGGAGAGCATCAAGGTGTTCGAGGACGACAAGATCTTGGAGCGGGTGCGCGATCTCGGTGAGCGCGTGGTGCGTCCGGAACTGGAGCGCTGGGTGCAGACCCATCCGAGCGTCGGCGAGATCCGCGGCCGTGGTCTGTTCTGGGCGGTGGAACTGGTGCGCGACAAGCAGACTCGTGAGCCGTTGGTGCCGTTCAATGCCAGTGGCGAAGCGGCCGCACCGATGAACGCCTTCGCGGCGGCGTGCAAGAAGGACGGTCTGTGGCCGTTCACGCATTTCAACCGCACACACGTGGCGCCTCCGCTGATCATCGGCGAAGAGGATCTGCGGCGGGGGCTCGCGATCATCGACGGGGCACTCAACGTCGCCGACGGCTACGCGGTCTAGCTTCTTTGTCGCGCGCGGCGGTGCGCACGTGGACACGCCTAAAGCCGCGCGTACACGGCGATGCCGTTAGAAGCGGCCGCTTCCGCCGCGATAGCTGATTCCCGAGGACCGAGATGAGCCGCCGTAGGAGGACGACCCGGACCCGGACCAGGAGCTGTGGTGGCTCGATCCGCCGCTGAGCATGCCGCGCAGGATGCCGCCGATCACCGCGCCCGCCACATTGCCGGCCACGTCACCGGCGACGCTGTATCCGCCGTAGTTGCCGTACCCGTTGCTGTAGTAGGCCTGCGCTGCGCGGATTTCTTGCATCGCACCGCTTTCGGCGCGCGCGGCCAGCTCGGCGGCGCGGTTGGCCCATAAGATGGCATTCGACGGATTCGATTCGCGGCTGGCCTCGGCGGCGGCGATGCTGCGCTCGGCCTCGGCGATGTCTCCCCGGGCTCCCGCGCCGATGGCACCGCGATGCAAGCCGATGTACTGGCTCACCGAAGTCACCTTCTGGCGGGCGTTGCCGATGGCTTGTGCCAGCGCGCGGGCCCGGCGTTCGGCGGCGGCCTGCTCCTGCTGCACGGCCGTCAGCAGCTTGTCCAGCTCGGCGTCGGCCTTCGAGAGATGGCCGAACGCCGTCAGGGGATCGGTGGCTCCCACGCGCTCGGCGTCGGCGACCGCCGACACGGCGGCATCATGTGCCTGCGCCAGCTCCTTGGCATACGGGACGCCGGCCTGCTTTTGCAGTTCCTCGGCGTGGGCGATGCCCGACTTGGTGTCGGCGATCGCCGATGGCAGGGCGTCGGTGGCGTGCCGAATGTTGTTGGCGGCGTTGTCCACCGCGTCGAGCAGTGCGGTGGCCTGGTTCAGCGCAGACTCGGCCCCGCGCACCGCGTCCACGAGGCTCATCTGCTGGCCCTCCATCGGACGGGCCGCCAGTTCCCGACCATGCGTGATCCGCGAATCCGCGAAGCGGACGCGCTCGTTGGCCTCGGTGATGTTGTCGGCGATCGGGGCCAGTGCCGCGCCGTCGAATTCGGTGCGCAGCTGGGCCAGGATCCTTTCGGATTCGGGCACCCGTGCGGTGATCGCCACCACCTGCTGGGTGAGCGCGTTGAGCCGGTCGGGTGCGTTGATCACCAGGTTGCGCAGACCGTCGAAGGCCGTGGACTGCTCGTCGAGGGTGCGGTCGGCGCGCGTGGCGGAGGTGATCACCTCGATCAGCAGACGCCGATGTTCCGTCGGCGTCTCGGGGATGGCGTCGTCGAGCTGCTTGCGCACGGAGAAGGACTGCGCCAACGTCGCTTTCGCCGACTCCACGGCCTGGCGGAATGGCGTCGTCTGCTCGGTGCCGAACTCCTCGACCGCCAGCGCGAGCTCGGCCTCACTGGTGCGCACCGCGTTGTCGACATTCACCACAATCGATTTCGACAGCCCGTCGAGGGCATCGACCGATTGGGCGGCCAGCGCCCGGGCGTCGGACGGGTCGATGCCCTTGGCGGCCTCGACCTCGGCACGCCGTCGCGCCCGGTTGCGGAACCATGAATACAGCGCGAAGGCCCCGACGATGATGCCGCCGAACGCCAGCGCGCCCAGGATGGGCTTCCACGGCACGGCGAATGTCGAGGCGATCGCGTCCTCCAGACCGTTGGCGGTCTTGATGGCGGCGCCGTCCCAATCTTCCCTCCGCAGGGCCGGTTCGATGGTGTTGGACCGCAGGTCGTCGACCTCGGAGTCGGTGACGTTCTGGATGGTCGACGGGAGCTGGAAGGAGTAGGCGCGGTCCTCGGTGGCCACCGCCAGCAGGGCGTCGCGGTCGCCGAAGTTGCTTGCCTTCATGGTCTGCTCGGCCCAGGTGTCGGCGCCGGTGTTCCCGAAGTCTTTGACGAATACCACCCACAGCCGCACGTGCTGCGTCTCATAGAGCTGGTCGATGGCGGCGCGCACCCGCGACGGGTTCTTGAGCGCCCCGGCGCGATCGGTGACATAGCTCGGAACCCGGAAGGGCGGGTCGGCGCTCGCCGCCGGGGCCAACAGCAGTGTCGGGGCAAACACCGTGAGCATCGCGATCAGGACTCCCAGCAGACCCCCGAGGGCACGCAGCAGACGCATGGTCGCCAATCTAATGCCTCGCGAGGCGCGGGGAACCGTCCTGGCAGACTGTGCCTACGATGCGCAAAAAGGATGCCTACACCGATTCCGACCGTGAACGCGTCGTCACCGAAACCCCCAAGACGGCGATGATGGACATCCCGGCCGCTTCCTTGACGGAGTACCGGACCGACTTCGCACGCGATCGCGCACGCGTCCTGCACAGCGCCGCGTTCCGGCGTCTGGCTGACAAGACTCAGGTGGTGGGCCCGCGTGAGGGCGACACCCCGCGCACCCGGCTGACCCACTCGGTGGAGGTGGCGCAGATCGGGCGGGGCATTGCCACCGGCCTGGGCGCCGACCCCGATCTGGTGGACCTGGCGGGGCTGGCGCACGATATCGGTCATCCGCCGTACGGACACAACGGGGAGCGCGCGCTCGATGAGGTGGCCGTAGACTGCGGCGGCTTCGAGGGCAATGCCCAGAACCTACGCATCCTCACCCGGTTGGAACCCAAAGTGGTTGACGCCGGCGGCAACAGTGCCGGGCTGAACCTGACGCGGGCGGCGCTGGACGCGGCGACGAAGTACCCGTGGCTGCGTCCGCCGGGCGGCGGGAAGTTCGGCGCCTATGTCGAGGATGCGACGGCGCTGGATTGGGTGCGCGACGGCGCTCCGCCCCGGCGCCGGTGCCTGGAAGCGCAGATCATGGACTGGTCCGACGATGTCGCCTACTCGGTGCACGATGTCGAGGACGGGGTGATCTCCGGACGCATCGACCTGCGGGTGCTGGCCTCGCCGGGGGAGGCCCAGGTGCTCGCGGAGCTGGGCGTGAAGTCCTTCGGCGGGCTGGAGCAGGGCGCGCTGGAGGAGGCCGCGGCACGCTTGGCCAGGCTGCCGGTGGTCGCGGCGATCGGCCCCTACGACGGCACCCTGGGGGCCTCGGCCGACCTCAAGCGGTTGACCAGTGAACTGGTGGGACGGTTCGCCTCGGCGGCGATCGGGGCCACCCGAAAGGTTGCCGGGGACGAGCCGCTAGTGCGGTTCGAGGCCGAGCTGACCGTGCCTGAGGTGGTGGCCGCCGAGGTGGCGGTACTGAAAATGCTTGCGCTGCAGTTCATCATGTCCGATCCGAAGCATATTGCGGTGCAGGCCCGGCAGCGCGAACGCATTCACCGGGTGGCGCGCTGGCTGGCCGAGGGGGCCCCGGCCACCCTGGACCCGGTGTTCCTGCCCGCGTACAAGGAGGCCGTCGACGACGCGGCCCGCACTCGCGTGGTCATCGACCAGATCGCGTCCTACACCGAGAGCCGGCTGGAGCGGGTGGACCGCGACAGCCTGGGTGTTCAGGCCAGCTGGGGGTAGGGCGGCATAGACTGACCCAAATGGCCGGACGCATCCCTGATCGCGATATCGCGGCGATCCGTGAGCGCACCCGGATCGAAGACATCGTCGGCGACTACGTCCAGCTCAAGAGGGCGGGTGCCGACTCTCTGAAGGGTCTGTGCCCGTTCCACGACGAGAAGTCGCCGTCGTTTCATGTGCGGCCCAATCACGGGCATTTCCACTGCTTCGGCTGCGGTGAGGGCGGCGACGCCTACACCTTCATCCAGAAGATCGAACACATCACGTTCGTGGAGGCTGTCGAGCGGTTGGCTGATCGCATCAACTACACCATCAACTACGAGGGTGGCGGCACCGCCGCGCAGCGTGACCGCGGCACCCGGGCGCGGCTCGTGGCCGCCAACGCCGCGGCGCAGGAGTTCTACGCCGCCGCACTCGATTCGCCCGAGGCGGCACCGGCGCGTCAGTACCTGACCGAGCGCAACTTCGACGGCGCGGCTGCCAAGCAATATGGGTGCGGATACGCGCCATCGGGGTGGGACACCTTGACAAAGCACTTGATGCGCAAGGGTTTCGAGTTCAAGGAGCTCGAGGCCGCCGGTCTGTCGAAGGAGGGGCGCCACGGCCCGATCGACCGATTCCACCGGCGGCTGCTGTGGCCGATCCGCGCCAGCAGCGGCGAGGTGATCGGCTTCGGGGCGCGCAAGATCTTCGACGACGACACCATGCCCGGCAAGTACGTCAACACCCCGGAAACCATGCTGTACAAGAAGTCTTCGGTGCTGTTCGGTCTCGATATGGCTCGGCGGGACATCGCCAAGGGGCACCAGGCCGTGGTCGTCGAGGGATACACCGACGTGATGGCCATGCACCTGGCGGGTGTGACGACCGCGGTGGCCTCCTGCGGTACGGCCTTCGGCGACGAGCACCTTTCGATGCTGCGCCGCCTGATGATGGACGACTCATATTTCCGTGGCGAGCTCATCTACGTGTTCGACGGTGATGCCGCGGGCCAGGCGGCTGCGCTGAAAGCCTTTGAGGGAGAACAGAACCTGGCGGGGCAGTCGTTCGTCGCGGTGGCGCCGGACGGCATGGATCCGTGCGATCTGCGGCTCAAGTCGGGGGAGGGGGCTTTGCGGGATCTGGTCGCGCGCCGCATCCCGCTGTTCGCTTTCGCGATCCGCAGTGCGCTGGCCGAGTCGGACCTGGAGATCGCCGAGGGGCGCGTGGACGCGCTGCGCCGGTGCGTGCCGATGGTCGCCAAGATCAAGGACCCCACGCTGCGCGACGAGTACGCGCGTCAGCTTGCCGGATGGGTCGGCTGGGACGACGTGGCCCAGGTCCTCGCGCGGGTGCGTGAGGAGGCCGGTAAGGCTGCCAAGGGCGGTGCGGTGTCGACCGACCGTCGTCCCCGTGGGGCCGAGCCCTCAGTGCCGAAGGTCAGCATGCCCGATCCCAAGGATCCCACGCTGTCTCCTCAGCGGGAAGCGCTCAAGGCGGCGCTGCAATTCCCGGCCCTGGCCGGACCGGTGTTCGATTCACTGCCCGCCGACAGCTTCACCCATCCCGGGTACGTGGCGGTGCACGCGGCGGTCGTGGCCGCCGGCGGTACCGCGGCGGGAATCGTGGGTGCGGAATGGACGGAGAAGGTGCGTCAGAGCGCGTCCTCGCAGAACCAGGTGACGTTGATCAACGCGCTGACCGCCGACGCGATCCAGGTCGACAGTGACGAGCAGCTGCCCCGGTACATCGGGTCGGTGCTGGCGCGGCTGCAAGAGGTGTGGGTCGGGCGGCAGGTGGCCGAGGTCAAGTCGAAGCTGCAGCGGATGTCACCGGTGGAGCACGCCGACGAGTACCACGCGTTGTTCGGCGATCTGGTGGCGCTGGAGGCGTACCGGCGCAGTCTGCTGGAACAGGTCAGCGGGGACGATCTGTCCGTCTGACCTACTTGTTGTCGAGCTGAGGCTCGGGCTCCAGGATTATGGTCGTCTCATCGATCGGTGTGAGCTCCACCATGTGCGGGTCAGGGGACAGCGAGTTGGCCAGGCGCCGTCGGCTGATCTCGATCAGCTTCTTGGTCGCGGGGCTGGCGGTGACGGCCTGATACCCGTTGACGATCTGCTCGTATCGGCGGCGGCCAGCCTTCGCACCCAGCACGTAGCCGGCTGCCAGCACCAACAAAACCCGAATCACGAACCCTCCACCAACTAACGAAGTTCTCCCTATCCTGCCTGACGCTCCTGAGAACGGCTGCGTCAGGACGGTCACATCTGCTCGCCTCTGAGCGACAACCCACGATGCCCGCCGTTTTTGGCGCTCGTAGGTGGGCACCGAGGGGAACCGACTTGGCTTTACCCCCCGGTCGTAGGCTAGAGTCATGCCTCGGCTCGCGGTACAAACAACGCGAACCGGTAATCCCCTGTAGCTCAATTGGCAGAGCTTCCGACTGTTAATCGGACGGTTCTTGGTTCGAGTCCAAGCGGGGGAGCAGGTCAGAAGACATTTTCGATTTCGTGGTGTAGCTAATGCGCTTTCGTCGCACCGCATCTGACACTCCATGCGAGTCCACGCCAGCACAGATTGTGCTGGCGTGCTCTGCTTTTCGGATCGTTTGCCTGGCGTGAGTCGGAGCGCTAAGGCACGAAGTCCCAGCGCTTCATTCGGGAGCCGCTCAACTAGCCCTCGTCATCTTCTGTCTGATCCTCTGGCTGTCTCGTGATGAAGCCAGCCATTCCAGGCACCGTGAAGCCGATCCGCCCCCGCTCAGCGGAGTAGATGATGCCCTTCTTGATCAGGCTCGCCCTGGCCGGGCCGGATGCGCTCTGCGGAATGGTCAACGATGCCGTCTTCGGATGCGCTTCACCCGTCACAGCTATCGCGCGTAGATACCTCCGCTCCGCTGGCGTGGAACGATCCCATCGCGATGGATAGAACCCCTGATCGAGTTGTGTCATGCCAATTTCCAAAGCGCTCTGGGCGTCAACCCCTGTGAACGGAGCAGCTGGCGCTACGTCCCAGATTGCCTTCCCGAACTCTTGTAGGAAGTACGGATATCCCTCGGACGCCTCAACGAGTTTTTCGAGGGCTTCGGGCATATAGCTGCCCCCCATGCTTTCGGCAGGGTCGTTCAGCGCTTTGCGCGCTGCGTCTTTATCGAGAGGTCCAATCACTCGATAAAGGAAGAGGCGCTCGGAGTATGAGCGCGCTTCCGCCAGCACCGCAGGTACGCTCGGCAGCCCTGCACCGATCAGATAGAAGGGCCACGCTTCCTGGTTGGCGCGATGCTGCGCCATCACCAGGGCGGATAAGAGTGTCGGGTCGAGGTCTTGCAGTTCGTCGATGAAGAGCGCCACCGCGGTTCCGGTCTTGCGGGCGTGATCGCAGATGGTTTCCAGTAGTTCTTCGATGTCGTTGACAATGTCGCTCTCGTCAATCTTTGGAGCGGTCATAGAAACGCCTGCTACCGATATCGATGAGCCCTCGATCAACTCGCCAACCTTCTGGCCCAATTGCTCGATCTGATGAATCCGGCTATACCGACGCAAGCCAGTCTTTAGCCCGGTGACGAGCTGTTTGTAGTTGGTTCGGGACTCGCCGCTGCTGCTCTGGGCCTCCATGTGCACCGTGTACCAGTTGTGGTTTTCAGCGTGGGTACGGAGGCTGTTGAGGAGGGCTGTTTTGCCAACGCCGCGCAGACCGGTGAGCATCATTCCCCGGTCGTAGTGCCGGCTGCCTGCCTTGGCTACGAGCAGGTCGAATGCGTCGACCTCGAAATCACGGCCTTGTAGCGAGGGTGGCTTGCGCCCCGATCCCGGGGTGTAAGGATTCAGCGCGGCGTCCATGCAAGCGATTCTACGGTTTTCTAGAACTTTCTAAGCATCTCTACGGAAAACTGTAGAAACACTTAGAAAGTTCTAGAAAACCGTAGAACCCCACGTCGATTTTCTTGAAGATTCATGGAACCGAATCCGGTTCCGTGCCGTCGTACCTTGTTGAATGCCAGTTGTGGCGACGAAACGCGAGGTAGGCGATGGGCGAGTACAAGTTCGACATCAACGGGATGTCCCAGGAAGCTCGGCAGGACGCCGCCGAGGCCGCCCGAACCACGCTGAAGTTCAAGGACGGCTATGGCATGGAACTCGCGGGGGACATGCTGCGCGCCCGCGACATCATCGACAAACAACTGTCCACCGTCGTGCGGGAGCTGGACCTTGCACTTGGTGATCTACCGTCCGGGCGAGAAGCGGCCAAGCATTACAAGGAACAGCGACAGAAGGCCTACGACGCACTGGTCAAGATCAGAGATCACTATCAAAGCCATGCTGACCATTTCATCGCCACGGAGATGTTGTTCCGTAACACCGAGGAGCGGAACGCCGGCCGGATAAACCCGTACAAGGATGGAACCGCGACGGTGGGCTACTGATGATGCGAGTGGGCTTAACTTGTGCGGCGGCGCTATTGGCGGCCGGCTGTTCGACCTCGCCGGTAATCACGAAGCCGGCGGACATCAGCGCGTCGACGTCGACTCCCGCCGCGACTACCGCGACCTCGCAGCCCCAGGTATCAAGCACGTTGACGGCGCCTCATCCGCCGCCGAACCACTGGAATGACGGGACGAGCTACGACCCGTGCATGACGTACACGGCAGATCAGATTCGGTCGTGGGGTGTGGATCCGGCCAAAATTGACGACGTGGGTGTTGAAGACCGTCAGTTGAGGGGATGTAGGTGGTCCTCTGACGGCTGGTCGGTGGAATTGAGTGTGGCGAACACGAAGGTGTCGTCCTATCTAGATCGTGAGCTCTTCGACAACCCGCGTTCCATCACTGTCGCTGGGCTGCAGGCCGTTCAGTACGACGGCGGGATTCCTCAGGCTCCCGCATGCACTGTGGTGCTGCCCGTGCAGAACGCGACGGTGGGAGTCGTAGTCGCGATCGTCGACCCGAAGCGGGCTAAGGGTGTGTCCGATCCGTGCGCGAAAGCGACCGAGGTGGCTACCGCGGTGGCGCCGAGTCTTCCGAAGTGAAATGGGGTGTGAGTGATGGCTGATGATGGCTGGCAGGGAATGTCGCATCAGGAGATCGTCTCCAAGCTGACAGGACTGGGTGTGGAATCGGCGCGTGCCGAGTCGGACCGATGGACCAATGTTTATGGTGCGGTTTCGGATTCGGTCGACACGGCGATGAAGGTGCGGAGCAAGCTGCTCGACTCCGAGTCGTGGTCGGGCGAGGCGGCGAACTCCGCGTACGACGCGGTTGACCGCACGTACAAGAAGATCGCGGACCCGGATACGGGTTTGGCAGCTGAGGCCGGAAAGCTGAGTCAGGCGGCTGAACAGGATGGCGAGACGCTCATCGCAGCCAGCCGAGTGCCGAACAGCTACCCGGTCCCGGACAAGAACGCGTCGAAGGACGAAAAGCAGCAGGCTCTCAACGCGATTCGCGCCGCGGCGCAAAGCACGTACACCAACCCGATGTCGGCGAATCGCCCGCAGGTCACAGACCCCGACGTCCAGCAGCTCGGAGCGATGCCCGGCGATCAGGGTGGCGGCAACGGCGGCGGCGGTGGCAACGCGGGTGGTTCTGGCGGCGGAGGGGGCGGCACTCAGACTCCGTCACCGTCCGAAGGTAAGGCAAAGGGGGACACCAAACCACAGTTGGCCGGCGGTGAGGGCCAGCAGGGCAGTGCCGGTCAGGGCCAAGGTCAGGGTGGTGGACAAGGCGGCGGGCAGGGATCCGGCTCGGGTGGTGGTCAAGGTTACGGTGGTGCAGGTTCTGGGTTGGGTTCTGGCTCTGGCGGTTCCGGCCTACCGATCGGTAGTACGACTGCGGCCGGGTTCTCGCCGTCATCGACCGGCACGGGTCCAGGTGGCTCGGGTTCAGGCGTGGGCGGCGGTCCTGGTGGCGGCCTGAGTGCGCTACGCGGTGGCGCGGGCTTGCCCGGCGGTGCCGCTGGCGGCAATGGGTCAGGCATCAATCCGGCAGCCATGGGTGCGGCCGGCGTGCGCGGTGGTGGCCCGATGGGGATGATGGGCAGCCCGGGAGCGCATGGTCGCGGCGGTAAGGGTGAGGATGATGGCGAGAAGGCGACACCGCAGATCCTGATCAACTACGACAACACCGACGACTTCATTGGACCTCTACCGTCGGCTTCCCCTGGGGTGATCGGCAACTGGGATGAGCAGGAGAAGGTCGCGAAGGCCAATAAGGAGCGGGAGATTCGCCGCTACAAGGCCCTTGGCTGGGACGTGAAATTCGAGTGAAAACAGCAGTGGTGCAAACGAACTCCGGTAGCAGGTAAGGGGCTGACGTGGCGCTGCAGGTAAATCCGGAAGACGTAAGTCGGCACGCATGGGCGTTGATCGATGCAGTTACCGACTCGCGCGCCGATCACACGCACGACGTGGACAGCGTTGCCGAGGCTGCTAGCGGATGGATTGGCGAATCGGCTCGCGCGTTGAATGAGGCTCAGGGCGTCTGGTCGGAACAGGGCGATGTGCTGCATAGGAACTTGGGTTCGATGGGCACCTGGATGCAGGAGGCCGCGGGCAAGTTCGTCGCACAGGATCATCGCAGCCGCGACAGCATCGCCAAGGCTGATGGGGGACAGTGATGGTCAGTGTTGCTGAGCTGGAGAAATGGGATCCCAACGCCCTTGTCCAGTTGTTGGGCGTGATGTTTGGCAAGCACAAGAGGCTGGCGAATCTTGGTGACACCCTCGATGGCATGAAGCTGTCGTTGGAGGGATGGGGAGGGGAGGCCGCCGACACATGGCGGCATGAACTCGGCAAGCGCCGCACCGATATTGACGAACAGCAGAAACAGACCCGCGCCGTAACCGATGCGCTGGAGCCACTGGTTGACCAGGTCGGCCGTGTTGTGACCGATTTCAAGCTGCTCAAAGGTGAAGTCACGAAATTCGGTTGGCAGATCACGCCCGATGGAAAGGTTGTCGGGGACGTGCGCGGTGACCTCATGCTAGAAACAGTTAGGGGCAACAAAGAGACCGAGCTCAAGGCAATCCTGGAGCGCGCCACTGCACTTGACGACGACATCGCTGCGGCGATCCGGCGTGCGGTGGCGCCAACCGGAATGCCGGAGGACCCTCAACAGCCGCCCGCCGACGGATACACGCCCGTGACCGTTGCGATGCTCATGGAAATTGACCCCAACATCAGCGAGGCGAAAGCCAACGAAGTTGTTGGCCCGCTTAATGACATGATGCGGCAAGGTGGCATGAATACACCGGTCAGGCAGGCTGCGTTCTTATCGCAGGTAGCCATCGAGTCCGATCATTTCGCGACGTACAAGGAGTACGCGTCCGGAGCTGAGTACGAGGGGCGCGAGGACCTTGGGAACACCTCGCCTGGCGATGGTGTGCGATACAAGGGCCGCGGCGCGATTCAGGTCACCGGCAAGTACAACTACCAGAAGATCAGCGATGCCTTCGGGGTCGACTTCGTCAATAACCCTGAGCTACTCGAGACCCCGCAGTACGCATTCACATCAGCGCTTTGGTACTGGAACACGCACAATGGCAACGCCGTCGCTGATACCGGAAACATCACCAGGATCACCGAGATGGTCAACGGCGGCCATCACGCGCTCGACAGACGCACTGTGGTTTTCGATAACGCGATGAGAGTTCTTGGGAAATGAGACAACTGGTAATTCTGGTAGCGCTGGCAGTGGTGGGTTGCTCCAATGCCCCCGAGGCGTCCTCATCTGCGCCCGCGCAACCACCGGCAGCCGCTTGTGATTCCAAGTACACCCGTGACCAGTTCATCGGCACGTGGCTCGATGAATCGAGCACGATTACCCTTGCCGCCGATGGGTCACTCGTAGCTCAAGGAACGCAAGGGCATTGGGAGTTTACCAATTGGGAAAAAACTCCGCAGGCTGCCCCGTCCGGTCAAGAAAACAAGTGCGTGCTCTGGCTCAAGGAGCCCCCACTCGACCTCGTGTACTTCCCGCTGAACGCAACCCCCGCGTCCCTTTCGATGAGTTACGTCGGCAGGGGAAACACCATCACCTGGACCAGACAAGGATCGGACTGACGGCATGGCCAGGCCACAACCCCAACTCGATCCACCGCGGCTAGAGCTAGCTGCTGGGTTGTACGACATGGCAGCTTGGCAGCTTGACGCGTTTCTTGATGATGCTGCGGGCTACGGGATTTCACCCCAGGATGCGGCGAGTGTTCAGTCGCTGGTTGATTTGATGCGTTGGCAGTCCGAGGGATACCGGTGCTATGCGGTGAAGATGCGCGCGGACGACGAGATGGTCGATGCGTACTTTGCAGGTGAAGTGGTGGCGCCGAGCACGCCAGCAGCTTTCGAAGCATCGATCACCCGCCCTGAACACCCTCCGATACCCAAGCAATCCAAAGCCATCGACTATGAGCTGTTGCGACCTGTGCGCGACACTCTCGAAGAGGCGCACACCGTTCTTACTCGCGGCTCTAGGCCGGTCATGGCATATGCGGCCAAACAGGCTGCGGCCCTTTACTCATGGTGCTATCCGCCACTTTCTGTTTAGTGAACGGCACGTCAATAAATGTTTGAAAATCGTTGGAACCAAAGCAGTCTCGGGTGACGTCGTAGTAGATATCAGCAGACCCCCGACTGCAGGAGCGTTCAATGATGAGCGATACAGGTCCGAGGTTCGACTTGGCCGGCTCAAGGCCTAGCGGTCATGGCCCAGCCACTGCCCACCGCCAGCTAGTAGGTCAGCACTACTGCCAGCTTCGCTATGAACGGGTCTGCTGCACGCACCGAGCTATGGGTTCGCCCTAAGCGTTGTGCGGCTTCGATGACGGTCAGGCTGCGATCCAGCGCGATCTCGATATCGCGGTCGGTCCAGGGTTCCTTGTAGTTGACCGCCGTGTGCCGGGTGGCCTCTTGGCGTCGTAGCCGTTCGGCCTCGGCCGCGTCCCGGCAGCGCGGACATAGGCATCCGTATCGGCTCACCGCGGTGTAGGTGCCGTGCAGATGTTCAGGGACCTTGCCCTGCAAGCGCCCCAGCCACCGCGCGCGAGCCACAGTCACCGAATTGATCGAACGTCCCAACTCGGCGGCAATCTCTGTGGGTGTGCGGGACTCATCGGTCAGGACCGCGATCTCATCCTCGGTCCAGAGGCGCTGCTGTATTCGCTCAGCTTGCGACTCTCGAACACCCGAGACCAGTCCAGAAGCCTTTTGGCGCTGCAGATCCCGCATTCGCTTAATCGCCTTGAAGGAACGCCCCAACCGGCGAGCAGCTTCGGCGCGAGAAATCGACCGGTCCAGTGCGATCGCGATCTCCTGTGGTGTCCATGACCCATAGCAGGCGATGTCGGTCTCGGCTACCTGCTCTAGCTCGGCTAGGCGACCACGTTTCTGGGCGAGCAGCTGCTCAATATCGCGGCTCCGGTAGCGCTTTCGGGCCTTCTCCACCTGTAGCCGGGTGCGGCCCAACCTCGTTCCGGCCTCGGCGCACGATAGTGACCGATCCAGCGCCACCGCCAACTCATCGGCAGTCCAACGCCGCTGAGCTACAGCATCACCCACAAACGACAGGCTACTTCTGCGTCTCCGTACAGACTGTGAACCTGCGCTGCGGGTGTTTATAGCCGCCCGACGGGCAGCCCTCCAGCGTGGTGGTGTCCAAGATGACTTTGAGCGGCTTGATCCGTTTGGCCGCGCCGGTCTCGGAACAGGAAACCTTGGCTACCGGCTGCCCCAGGCTGATGCACGAGTCCTTGACCCAGGCCAAATCAAGGCAAGCGGTGTACTGCCCGGTGGCCTCGGAATTGTGATAGTAGGAACGATCGGTATCTCCGCATTCTTGCGGGATATTGACACGCTGCACGATCCGGTAGGTGTTTCGGTCCGAGCCGCAATCCACCACAGTCAACGACGCATTGACCAGTTCGCCACCCAGGTTCACGCACCCACCCACCGGAGCCTCGGCCTGACCATTAGCCGTCAACGATCCCGGCTGCGGCAACTGCCCAGGAATATTGGCAAAATCCGTGGACACTTTCATCTCTTTAGTCGCACCACTGGATGGAACACTCGGCGACTCGCACCCAACTAGAAATACGCATGCCGCGGTCAAGCAAAACAATATCTTCATCTTCTTTGCTTCAGCCGGGGATCGTTGACCATGTAAGGGCCAGCATGGCGGCAAGCAGTGAGCCGCCGAGCATTCCGACTGAAATACATTTCATCCATAAGGCAGTTCGGGACAGAAATGCAGCGACCACGACTGCGGCAGCAGCCACAACGGCGATAATCACACACGTCTGGGCCGACCACGGGAGATATAGGGCCAAGACCACCAAGAGCCAGCCCAGAGGGATACCCGCCACGGCAAGAGCGGAACAAATGAGCGGTTTGCTTATAGGATTTTTTGAGTTACGGGCCATCGCTACCTCAGCTTCCATCGGGTTCGTCGTACTCGATCGTATACCGGTCAACCTCGGCATCAATTGGGCCGCATGGCTATAAGTTGCCCGGCATACGATGATAAGTCAGTGACGGTGTCTAAATTGGGAACAATGGCCGCGCTCGCGGCTTTTGCCAAGCACTGGTCAATTATAGCTTGCTGATTGCCTTCATTTTGAAGTCCAATTGCCTGGCCTATGTTGTTATTGTGCTCGTCCATCTTTCTTGGGCCTGGCGTAGGCGAAGGAGAGTCAATTTCGTGTGCGTACCCCATTCGCTTAGCGAAATCTTGGTTCGCCATCTCAGTCATTAAGCCTTGCCAAATGCAATGCCGGGCTGCGTCCAATCTGTTGTCATATTCGTTCTGTGATTCAGGAAACGCTTTCTTGGCTTCCTCTATGGACTTCTGAGGTGATGATTGGGCACGGGAGCAGTCAAGCCAGTTCAACAGACACGTCCGTATCTCAGTCTTGCCTCTCCCATCTTTGTAGTACGTGTTCTTTTCTGGCTGCGGTGGCTGTTGATCGCCGCCGTCTGCTGGAGCCTCTTTACGCGGTCCAGCTTGTTCTGGTGCACAGTTGCATGCGTCGCCGGGACCCACTTTCCGGCTGGGCTGCTGGAACACCGACCCGGCACCACCAAAAGCCGAAGCTATGAAGCTGAGCATCTGCTGGCCTATGCCGTAGAACTGGGCCGCGGACATGCATTGTTGTTGACGCTGTTGCTGCTTCTGGTCTAGCTGCTGCGTGGTGTTGTCCTGCTTGTTCTGCGGCTGCTGAGTCTGCGTCGGCGCCTGACTCGGCTGCTGCTGCGGCTGTTGCCCCTGCTGTGGCGACTGTTGTTGCGGTGCTTGGTAATCCGGGTTGGGCTTGCCGGGGCCTTGTGTGTAGCCGGGATTGGTTTGATAGTCGGGTATCTGCGTGCCATGGGCAGGCTGCTGTGCCTGTTGGGGCTGCTGCCCGCCCTGCTGGCCTGGAGCTTGTTGCGGCGCTTGGGGATTGCCGCTGTTGTAGATGCTAATTCCTGAGTTCTGATCCATCGGCGGCTGCTTGTTGCCACCCTGGTAGTCAGGCATTGAGCTGGGCATTTGCGGTGGCTGGAACTGAGAGCCGTTCATCCCACCGTCCATGCCGCCAGTCGGCCCCGGCGGGCCTGTTGGCTCGGCGGCTACCGTCGCGACGGCCGAGAAGCCGCTGCCAGCGACGGTGTGGTCATCGACAACCTTCGCTCCACCGACAGCCAAAGCGGCAATCGCCACCAGCGCCGAGAATCGCCGCAAACCCGTTGGCATCGTCCAACGATCCTTCATGACCATGAAAAGAGCCGCCCCTTTCAGCCGACGCTGAGCGCGCCCCTGGGCAGATCATTGCACACTCATGGTAGCCATGTCGAGAAAACCCCAGCTATTGAGTTAGCCACGCGAGCACCAGCTGTAGGTTGTCCCTGATAGGCGCAACACCAGGCATCTGGCCCATGCTGCGATCTGGGAGCAACATTGACTATGGAACACCCACGTCCGGCTTGGAATGTCGGGACGTATTCGCCAGATCCTCACATCCTGACCGCATCCACCCGTCAATGTCGGCCACCTGAGGTAGAACCAGCCCCATGGACGCGCACAGAGCCATCCGTGAGGTCGTCGAGGCCATACCGAACCTGTTCGGCCTCACACGCAAGGTGAGCATCGGCGCCGAAGGTCAGGTCGAGACCGTCGTCTACACGCAGGCACAAGTCGCCGACATAAGCGCCTCGATACTGCCCGACGCGCTTAAGGCCAAGGGGCACGTGGTGATCGCACTACCCGAGATCGAGATGCACGAATCCGGCCGATACGTCCGATGCCCATAACCGCACAGCCATCCCGATACGTCCTATCCCTTGACGGCGTTGACGGCCTTCACGAAGACATCGGACAGCTCGTTACGGTCGACCTCACCCATGCCCGACACCGACACGGCGTGGTGGTCGTCGAGCTGCGCGGAGTAGGCGACCTGCGCCATTTCCTTCTCCATGCCGGGCGCGCTGATCTTGATGCTGGTGGAGGTCCCGCTCGTCGTCACTCCGTCGATGGCGGGCGCGTCGATCTTCTCGCCGGTGCCCTCGGCCATGCCGGCGATCGAAATGGTGAACTTGTCGCACGCGCCGCCGGTGGTGTCGGCGGGGATCGGGTTCACGGTCTCCATTGCCGCGGCGATGATCATCGTCTTGGACATCGGATCGGCGCCGCCTTTGGCTCCGGTGATGCCCTGCATCGATGTCCCGGTCACCTGTGGGAAAGCGCCCAGCATCTTGTCGGCGCATTCCTGCGGCGTGAAGGTGGCCTTGTCGAAGATGCCTTTCATCTGGTCGAGCATCTCCTGGGTAACGGTCGTCTTGGGCTGTACTTCGACGGTGTACCCGGCGGGGAACTGGTCCTTGATGGTGTCGATCTTGGCGATGTCGATGCTGCTGGCCGGGGCCGCAGAGCTGGTGGCGCTGCTGGCCGACGTGCTCGCGGACTCGTCCTTCGTGT
Organism: Mycobacteroides chelonae; assembly: GCA_014204435.1. GTDB lineage: Bacteria > Actinomycetota > Actinomycetes > Mycobacteriales > Mycobacteriaceae > Mycobacterium > Mycobacterium chelonae_A. The sequence continues at coordinate 14,682 of JACHLF010000008.1, read as the reverse complement.
CGTTGTTCGAACACGCCAGCAACAGTCCGCCAGTCACTACGACGGTGCCGAAAACGGTCAGTGAACGATTCATGTCGGTAATTCCCCTTTGAGCAGTGCGTTTTCAGCAACCTGGAAGTAGATTCAATCATCGTGGCAATCGACGGCTCGACGGGATCTGCCGAACTACCGCATGAATTTGACCACACGCACCCGGACGTGTCCGGGGGATGGTTGCGTGCGGCCACGTTCGGCGCCATGGACGGCCTGGTTACCAACACGGCTCTGGTCGCCGGTGTCGGCGCTAGCGGGCTCGATGCGCACGCCATCGTGCTGACGGGCGCGGCCAGCCTGGTGGCGGGGGCCTTTTCGATGGCGCTCGGCGAATTCACCTCGGTATCGACGTCCAACTCGCAGATCGAGCATGAGGCGAGCGTGGAGCGTCGCGCGATCCAACTGCATCCGGACGCCGAGAAGCAGGAGCTCATCGCGATGCTCGGCGACATCGGTCTCTCACCGCAGACGGCGGCCGCCGCGGCCGACGAGATCCATCAGGACGAGAACACCGCGGTGACGATCCACCTCACCCGCGAGCTCGGCGTCAACCCCAACGACACCCCGTCGCCGTGGGTGGCCGCCATCTCCTCGTTCCTGACGTTCTCGGTGGGCGCCGTGGTGCCGCTGATCCCGTTCCTGCTGGGATTCGCGTCACTATGGGCCGGGCTGATCTGCGGCGGCATGGGCCTGCTCATCGCCGGATGGGTCGCCGGGCGCTTCACTGCGCGGGCCCCGTGGATAAGTGCCTTGCGACAGTTGGCCTTTGGTGCCATCGCTATCGGCGCCACCTACCTCATAGGCCATGTGATCGGCGTCGCGGTGAATTAGTGCCCCGCGCGGCGAAGCTGAGAAGGCGCTGAGAGCTGTTGAGCCTGCTGGCAGAATTGTGAAGTGAATTTCACCAGGGTGCCGCTGAAACCCGACGAATTGGCGCAGGCGGCTGTCATGGCTGCGCTCACCGCCGCCATGGTCATCGTCGGGGTCGCCCTGCCGATCTTGGGGGCAGTCCAGCTCCTTGGTGCCGTACCCATGGGTCTGCTCGGGTATCGCTACCGCGTGCGGGTGCTGCTGGCCGCGGCAGTGGCCGGCGGAGTCATCGCCTTCCTGCTGGCCGGGCTCGGCGGTTTGATCGCCATGGGCAACTGTGTCTACATCGGTGGCCTTACCGGCGTGGTGCGCAGACGCGGACACGGCATGCCTCTGCTGACGGTGCTTGGAGTCATGTGCAGCGCGATCATCGCTGGTATGGCGGTCGGTGCGCTGGCCTTGTTGAACCGCATGCGCACGCTGCTGTTCGATGCATTGCGCGCGTCGCTGGAGGGCTTGTTCACGATGATTGGCCACATTCCGCACCTGGAGCGTGTGGGAGTGAATGCGACGAATGCCATCGATTTCGCAATGCGTAACTGGGTGTGGTTCATCGGTGGCATCGTCTTCGTGTTCGTGCTGTTCAACACCTTGTTCGGCTGGTGGGTGCTTTCTCGCGTGATCAAGCGCCTGGCCGTGATTCCCGATGTGCACCAGCTCGATCCGCCGACGATCACCGGTGAGGTGGGGCCGGTGCCCGCTCGCCTGCACCACGTGCGGTTCCGCTATCCGCGCGGTGAATCCGATGCGTTGGCACCGCTTTCGATGAGTATCGAAGTCGGCGAGCATGTCGCGATCACCGGGCCCAATGGTTCGGGCAAGAGCACTTTGATGCGCATCCTGGCTGGGCGTGAACCCACGTCGGGGGAGATCGAGCGGCCAGGTTCGGTGGGGCTCGGCGCCATCGGTGGCACCGCCATCGTCATGCAGCACCCGGAAAGTCAGGTACTGGGCACCAAGGTTGCCGACGATGTGGTCTGGGGCCTGCCCGCCGATCACGACGTCGACATCGAGGGCCTGCTGCGCGAGGTCGGCCTGGAGGGGATGGCCGAGCACAGCACCTCCTCGCTATCGGGTGGGGAGCTTCAACGTCTGGCGGTGGCCTCGGCCCTGGCCCGCGACCCCGCACTGTTGGTGGCCGATGAGATCACCAGCATGGTCGACCCGCAGGGACGCCAGGATCTGCTCGGGGTCCTGTCCCGGCTCACCGCCCAGCACCGAACATCCTTGGTGCACATCACACATTTTCAGTCCGAGGCCGCCGCCGCCGACCGCGAGATCGCGCTGCGCGCCGCCAACGGCAAGACGGCCCGCACCGCGATTCAGGCCGTGCCGGTGCCCACCACCACGGCTGCGACGCCCGATGCCGAGTCACCGGTCGTTCTCGAATTCGACTCCGTCGGCCATCAATATGCCAGCGGCACGCCATGGTCGAAGACGGCGTTGCGCGATGTGTCGCTGACCGTCCGCGAGGGCGACGGTGTGCTCATCCATGGTGGCAACGGCTCGGGCAAGTCGACGCTGGCCTGGATCGCCGCCGGCCTCACCAAACCCACGACGGGCCAGTGCCTTTTGGACGGTAAGCCGGTCTCCGATCAGGTGGGCTCGGTTGCCATCTGTTTCCAGGCGGCCCGGTTGCAGCTGCTACGCAGCCGCGTCGACTACGAGATTGCCTCGGCAGCAGGGTTTTCGGGGCGCGATACGGCGCGCGTCATCGAGGCCCTGGCCCGGGTGGGACTCGAGCCCGACTTGGCCACGCGTCCCATCGACCAACTCAGTGGCGGCCAGATGCGCCGGGTGGTGTTGGCCGGGCTGCTGGCCCGCTCGCCGCGTGCGCTCATTCTGGATGAGCCGCTCGCGGGTCTGGACGCCGAGGCGCAGGCCGGCTTGCTGCGGCTGCTGATCGAGGTGCGTGAGCGTGAACGGCTGACCATCGTGGTCATCTCGCACGACTTCGACGGCATGCAGGAGCTGTGTCCGCGCACGGTGCACCTGCAGTCCGGAGTGCTGCTGCCTGAATCGGTAGAGTCGGGAAGCCGCTCATGACGACGACACGTGCACCGCGCCGCCCGGTGGTTCTGCTGCGCCCGGTTCCCGGAACCTCCCCGATTCATGAGCTGTGGGCCGGGACCAAACTTGTTGCGGTATTTCTCATCTCGGTGCTGCTGACGTTGTTCCCGACGTGGACGGCGATCGGGGCGGTGGCGGCTCTGGTGATCATTACCGGGTGGCTGGCGCACATTCCGCGCGGTGCGGTGCCCACCATCCCGATGTGGATGCTGGCGCTGGTGATCGGTGGCAGCCTTACGGTGTTCTTCAGCGGCGGGCCGCCGTTCTGGCATATCGGCGGATTGACCATCGGATTCCACGGTGTGCTCGCGGTGGCGCGCACGACCGCGGTGGCGCTGGTGTTGCTCGGTACGGGAGCGATGGTGTCGTGGACGACCAATGTCTGCGAGATCGCGCCCGCGGTGGCGCTCTTGGGACGGCCGCTGAAGGTCTTCGGGATCCCGGTCGACGAGCGCGCCGCCACGCTGGCGCTGTCGTTCCGGTCGTTCCCGATGTTGTTCGACGAGTTCCGGGTGCTCATCGCGGCCCGCAGGCTGCGTCCGCCGCAGGTGCGTGAAGGCAGGCGCGGGCTGGGCTGGGTGGCCGAGGTGGTCGACATGCTGACCGCGGCCATCACGGTCGCGCTGCGGCGTGCCTCGGAGATGGGGGATGCGATCACCGCACGCGGCGGCAGCGGGCAGATCGCGGCGCATCCGGCCCGCCCGGGTCTGCGTGATGCGGTGGCGCTACTGCTGCTGATCGCGGTCGGAACGGCGGTCGTGTTGTTCGAGGGGCTGTAACGCGGGGAATGGCCTCGAGTGTGCCGATAGTGTCGGTTTCTGGGCGAATTTCGACCGTATCCGCACACTCGGCGCGCAGTTACCGCTCCAGCGCCTTATTCGCCGCCTGCTGCGCCTGTAGCAACGCGGTGTGTACGTTGAGCCGTCCCAGGAACATCTCGGCGAAATAGGGCTTCAGCGCGGCGAACCCGGCCCCGTAGCCACGCCCCTTGGGCGCGGCGATCTGGGGACCGTTGAGCACCTCGAAGAACGGTGCGACGTCGACGCCCGTGCCCGCCCAGTGCTGAAAGTACGGCTCACGCGCGCTGAGCACGGCGGGGATCGCCGCGCCGTCACGGCCCAGGAACGCGTTCCCGTCGGCGCTACCCATCCAGGCCAACACCCGCTGGACGGCCTCGGGATGCGCCGACGACGAGTTCGCGGCCGCCACAATGCCGTTGGTGACACTGACCCGGCCCTGCGGCCCGGCGGGCATCATCGCCACGCCCCACGGGAAGGTGGCGTTCGCCTGGATCTGTGCCAGGTTATAGGTGCCGGACTGGAACAGCGCCATCCGTCCCTGCAGGAACTGGTTGCGCGAGAAGTCGTTGTTGTCATTGGTGTCGGCGGCCGACGGCGCCACCTTGTCGACGTTGATCAGATCCACCAGGTAGGTGAAGGCCATCTGCGCGCGCGGGTTGGCGAACGCGAACCGGTCGTCGGCCTGGAACACCGCACCCGCCGAGCCGAGGTAGTTCAGGTAGATGCCCTGTAAGTCGTTGGCGGCGTTGTATCCCCAATGGTCGGGCCCGGTGAGCCGGTGCAGCATCGGACGCAGGGTGTCGACCGTGGGCTCGGCGTCCCAGCGCAGCTCGGCGAGCTCGGCCGGATCGACTTGCGCCTCGTCGAGCAGATTCTTGTTGTAGTACAGGGCAATTCCGGCGTCGCTGAGCTGTGGCACGCCCCAGAGCTTGCCCCCGCGGGTGAATTGGGCGACGACGGATGGATCCCAGTCCGCATGCGGTGCCACGGGGATGAGGTTCCCGGTGTCGGCGTAGTCGGACAGGTACCCACTGTTGACCCAGAAGATATCGTCGGCGCCGTGCCCGGCCACATCGGTGCGCAGACTGTTGAAATAGCTCGCATACGACGTCACCGTCACGGCAACCTGGATATCGGGATTGCGGCGGCTGAACTCGTCGAATGAGCTGCGGTAGGCCTGGGCCACCTGCTCGTCCCAGACCCGGACGGTGACCACCGTCTTCCCGTGCGGTGTCTTCGGAATTCCCAGCCATACCGCGATTCCGAAGAGCAACAGCGCAACTAGCCCGAGGACTAGCACGGCACGCGTAGAGGACTTCATCACTTCAGTCCGCTCAACGTGATGGAACGGACGATGTACTTCTGGAACGCCACGAACAGCATTACCAGCGGCACGATCGCCACCGTGGTCGCGGCCATCACGATGGGCCACTGCGCATTGAACTGGGACTGCAGCCCGGCGGTCGCGACGGTCAGCACCCGCCAGTTGCTTCCGCTGGTGATCACCAACGGCCACATAAAGTTGTTCCACTGCGACACCACGGTGATGAGCGTCAGCGTGATCAGGATCGGCCGGCTGACCGGAACCACCACATGCCACAGGATGTCCAGGGTGCTGGCCCCATCCAGCCGGGCCGCGCGGATCAGGTCGTCGGGGATGGTGCGGAAATGTTCACGCAGCAGGAAGATCGCGTAGGGCGATCCGAACATGAACGGGATGACCAACGCCCAGAACGTGTTTCGCAGGCCGACCTGCGTCAGCATCAGGTACATCGGCACCACGGTTACTGTGGCCGGAATCATCAGCGTGGCCAGGTATACCCAGAACAATCCGTCGCGCCCCGGAAACTGCAGGCGCGCGAAGGCGTATGCGGCCAGCACCGAGAATGTGAGCTGGCCGATCACGATGATCGCCGTCATCAACACCGTGACCAGGGCGGCGCGGCCGAATCCGGCGTCGGCCAGCCCGGCATAGTTGGCGAGCGTGAACGGATTCGGTGGCGTCAGCGGAGATTCGGACGCGAACTGGTGGGTGGACTTCAGCGATGCCCAGAGCGCGAAAAGGAAGGGACTCAGCGTGAGCGCCGCGCCGATGCTCAGCAGCAGATAGACGAGGACATTCCTAGACCAGGTCATAGCTCACCCGCGTCCGGAAGTAGCGGTGCTGAATCACCGTGACGGTCACCAGGATCAGGAACAGGATCAGCGACATCGCGGCCGAACGCCCCACGTGGGCGGATTCGAACGCCTCGGCGTACACGCGGTGCGCGGCCAGGTCGGTCCGGTTCTGCGGCCCGCCACCGGTGAGCGCGTACACGGTGTCGAAGGTCTGCACCGCACTCACCACCCCGGTGACAAGGACGAAGAAGAACGTGGGCCGCAGCATCGGCAGGGTGATACGGCAGAACCGCTGCCAGGTCGTCGCACCGTCCACGCGGGCCGCGTTGTGCACATCGCCCGGGATGGCCAGCAGGCCCGCCATGAAGAACAGCGCCACATAGCCGACGTTCGTCCACACACTCACCGCCGCCACCACCGGCAGCGCCAGCGAGGGGTCGGTGAGCCATTCGATGCGCGCGCCGAATAGGCGCTCGGTAAAGAAACTGATCGCGCCATCGGTAGGCGCCAGCATCCAGTGCCACAGCACGCCGATGGCCAGCGGCGCGCAGATCCAGGGGATCACGTAGAGGGTCCGGAACAGCACGGTGCCGGGCAGGCCGCGCACCAGCAGCGTCGCCGCGAAAAGCCCGAGCGCCGTCTGCGCCGGGATCACCAACGCCACGAAAAGCAGCGTCACCAGCAGGGAGTGGCCAAAGGCGCCGTCGGTGAGCACCGAACGCCAATTGTCCAGACCGACGAACTCGATGGGGCCCAGCAGATCCCAGCGGCACAGGCTCAGCCACACCACCACCAACATGGGCAGCAACAAAAACGCGGCCACCCCGAACAGGCTCGGGGCCAGCAGCCCGTATGCGACGGCTGTCTGCCGCGACCTACTCACGGGAACATTAAATCGCCGATGAGCCGCTTGCGCGAAGAGCGGGTGCCTGGACGGCGACGGTAGCGTTGAGCGCGTGACTCGGTCCGTAGATTCCGATTTCCTGGCGCTTCCTCGCGCCGCACTCGCCGATGCCGCTTTGAGCGCGGCCCGCGCCGCCGGTGCCAGCTACGCCGACTTACGCATCCATCGGCTCATCAACGAGGAGCTGGTGCTCCGGGACGAGCAGGTGGAGACCGCGGTCTCCGGGCGCACCATCGGTTTGGCGGTGCGGGTGATCGTCGACGGAACCTGGGGATTTGCCTCGCATGTGCAGCTGGACGCGGCGGCCGCCGCCGAGACCGCGCGCCGGGCGGTGGGAGTCGCGCGCGGGCTGCGGAGCCTGAACCGCGAGCGTGTCGAGCTGGCGGCCGAGCCGGTCTACGCCGACGTGCAGTGGGTCTCCGAGTACGCGATCGATCCGTTCGAGGTGTCGCAGGCCGACAAGATCGCGGTGCTGCAGGAGTATTCGGGGCGGCTGCTGGCCGCGAAAGGCCCAGTGGGTGTCGACCACGCCTCGGCGACGCTGACCGCGGTCAAGGAGCAGACCTTCTACGCCGACACCTTCGGCTCGTCCATCACCCAGCAGCGGGTGCGCATCATGTCGCAGATGGACGCGATCGCCGTCGACGCCGCCACCGGATCCTTCGAGACCATGCGCACCCTGGCCCCGCCGATGGGCCGCGGCTGGGAGGCTGTCGGCAGCGACGGTGTCTGGGATTGGAGCACCGAGCTGCGCGAGATCCCGGAGCTGCTCACCGAGAAGGTGAAGGCGCCCAGCGTTATCGCCGGCCCCACCGATCTGGTGATCGACCCGACCAACCTGTGGCTGACCATTCACGAATCGATCGGGCACGCCACCGAATACGACAGGGCCATCGGCTACGAGGCCGCCTATGCCGGCACCTCGTTCGCGACCCCCGACAAGCTCGGCGCCATGAAGTACGGCTCGCCGGTCATGAACGTGACCGCCGACCGCAACGAGGTGCACGGCTTGGCCTCGGTGGGCTTCGACGACGAGGGCGTGGCCTCGCAGCGCTGGGATCTGGTGCGCGACGGCATTTTCGTCGGCTACCAGTTGGACCGGGTGTTCGCGCCGCGGCTGGGGCAGGAGCGTTCCAACGGCTGCTCGTACGCGGACTCGCCCCACCACGTGCCGATCCAGCGCATGGCCAATGTGTCGCTGCAGGCCTCCCCGGAGGAGCGCTCGACCTCCGACCTGATCTCCGCCGTCGAGGACGGCATCTACATCGTTGGCGACAAATCGTGGTCAATCGACATGCAGCGCTACAACTTCCAGTTCACCGGGCAGCGTTTCTATCGCATCCGCGGCGGCAAGCTGGACGGCCAGCTGCGCGATGTCGCCTACCAGGCCACCACCACCGACTTCTGGGGATCGATGGAAGCCGTGGGCGGGCCATCGACCTGGCGCCTGGGTGGCGCCTTCAACTGCGGCAAGGCACAACCCGGACAGGTGGCGGCGGTGAGCCACGGTTGCCCGTCGGCGCTCTTCCGTGGCGTCAACGTTCTGAACACCAAAGAAGAGGGCGGTAGCAGCCGATGAGTCGCTTGCGCGAAGAGGAGACAGCACAGTGATCCCCGCACAACAGGTCGCCGAGGATGTCCTGGCTGAGGCCGCGCGACGCGGCGGGGCCGACGACACCATCGTCTTGATCCAGGACAGCAGCGAGGCCTCGCTGCGCTGGGCGGGCAGCTCCATGACCACCAACGGCGAGTCGGTCAAGCGCAGCATCGCGGTGGTGTCGATTCTGCGGCAAGGAGATCAGACCCGGGTCGGCTCGGTGCTTACCGAGGACGCCGATCCGGCCGCGCTCGCGGAGCTGGTGGCGGCCAGCCAGGCCGAGGCTGCCTCGGCGCCACCGTCGCGCGATGCTATGCCGCTGCTGGGCCCCGGCGATGCGGCGGGGGAGAGCTGGGATGCGCAGGTCTCGCGCACCGGCGCCGACGTGTTCGGCTCGCTGGCGGCCGACTTGTCGACGGGCTTCGATGGCCCCGACACCCTGTACGGATACGCCCGCCATGAACGCCAGACCACCTTCCTGGCGTCATCGACCGGGCTGCGCCGCAGGTTCACCCAGCCCACCGGCCAGGTGGAGATCAACGCCAAGCGCGGCGTCGGCAGTGCGTGGGCCGGGGTGTGCACGCCCGAATTCGTGGATGTGCCCACCGAATCACTGCTGCGCCAGCTCAACCAACGCCTCACGGCCGCGCAGAATCAGATCGAGCTCAAGGCCGGTCGCTACGAGACGCTGCTGCCGCCGTCGGCCACCGGCGACCTCATGCAGTACCTGGTGTGGACGATGGGCGGGCGCGGCGCGCACGAGGGCCGCAACGCCTTCGCGGCGCCGGGCGGTACGAGGCTCGGGGAGCGACTGACCGAGCTGCCGGTCACGGTGTACTCGGACCCGTCCTACCCGGGTCTGGAGAGCAGTCCATTCGTGGCGACCCCGATTTCGCGGGAGTCGTTGTCGGTGTTCGACAACGGGATCGGCATCGGGCGCGTCGACTGGGTACGCGACGGCGTGATCAACGCGCTGAGCTACTCGCGTGCCGATGCGGCCGAATTCAATGCCGCCCCCGCCGTGGGGGCCGACAACCTCGTCATGACTGGGGGAGGCGATCAGAGCCTGGAGCAGATGATCGCCGCCACCGAGAACGGTCTGCTGTTGACCACGCTCTGGTACATCCGCGAGGTCGACCCGACCACGCTGCTGCTGACCGGGCTCACCCGCGACGGCGTGTACCTGGTGCGTGACGGCCAGATCGCCGGTGCCGTCAACAACTTCCGCTTCAACGAGAGCCCGATCGATCTGCTGCGGCGCGTCTCGCAGGTGGGCGTCACCGAGTACACCCTGCCGCGCGAGTGGAGCGACTACGCCACCCGCCAGGCCATGCCGGCGCTGCGGATACCGGACTTCCATATGTCGTCGGTCAGCGCGGCGCAGTAGGGCTACTCCAGGAGCAACAGCACCTGCAGCTCACCGATGAGGTAGCCGAGCACGGCGCCAACGGTGACGAGTTTCCATTCGTCCTGTTTGAAGGCCGGGCGCAGCAGTCCTTCGAACTCGTCGTCGGTCATCAGCTTCATCTTGCTTTCCATCAGCTCGGGCAGCGCCATCGCGTTGGCGGCCATCGGCCCGAACTCGGCGGTGCGCTCCCGCATTCTGGCAATGACCCGCTGGGCGACTTGCTGTTTCACCGCCTCATAGCGGTCGCTGCCCACCGCGAACGCCACGATGGGTTTGGCGATGCCGGTGGCGTTGTCGATGGCCCGCTGGATCTGCTGGCTGATGAGGTACATGAAGCGATCTGAGCGCGGCCCGGTGAGCAGATCTTCCAGAAGGTTCTCGGGCGTGAGGATCTCGTTAGAGATCAACTGGGTGTAGTCGTGGGTGACCTCGGCCCGGCGTTTGTGAAACAGGCCCTGCCACGTGAACAACCCGAGATACCGTTTCGATCGCTTGGGACGGAAGATCATCTGCAGGGCCAGCCAGTCGGTGAACAGGCCCGTGAACGCGCCGAACAGCGGCATGATCCAGGGCGAGTGGGTCAGCGCCCATGTCACCGCCTGCACCAGGCCCAGCACGAACCCGAACGGAATGCCTATCCGCACAATAAATTGCATCTCGTTGCGGCCCACGGTGCGAATCATTTTGACGGTCATGGCCTTGTCGCGGGTGAGGGCGTTGACCGCGACGCTGCTGAGATTCACAATGGCATCGAGGTTGTCCCGCAGCTCGGTCTTGAACTGTGCGAGCAGCTCGGGCACGGCATCCTCGACGCGGCGGATCACCGTGTCCTGCACGGCCTGTGGCAGCGACACCCAGATGGTCGGCGCCAGCGACAACATGAGTTCCCGGGTGACCTCGTCGATCATGTTGCGTAGCGGCTGGCGCATCTTGTCGATCATGTCGTCGACATCGATTTGGTCGATGAGCTCCTTGGGATCTATAAGTCGATCCATGAGCAGGGACACCGCACTTTGGGCCATGCGCGCGGCGTTGCGCGGGATGATGCCCTGCCAGCCCAGGTAGGGCGGGATGCCGACGAACTCCAGCGGGCGAAACATCATCTCGACGGCCACCAGCTTGGTGACGTACCCGATGAGCGCGGCGATGAACGGCATCGACAGGTAGATGACCCAATGCTCACCCATATCGCGGGCGACATCGAGCCAGAAGGTCACGCGCCGATCGTAGGCACGGCGCTTTACGCCGCGTGGGTGTATGAACACGTTCTACCTGGCGATGGCTTGCGGGCGTTGACCCTGCGGGCCGACGTGTGCCCGCCTCTGAGCGACAAAGATCGGTCCCAGCGCCTCCACAGAACCTTCACAAAAGGTTCCAGCCATCCCCACAAGCGTCAAATAACCTGTTCATGTGCCCAGCCAGCGAAGAATCTTGGTTGTCGACGACGAGCCGACCATCTGTGCGTCCATATCCGCGCGGCTGCGCGCCGAGGGGTACGCGGTAGACACCGAGGACAACGGACTCGACGCGGTGCGCCATTGCGGCGAGAACCCGCCGGATCTGATGGTGCTGGATGTCATGCTGCCCGGGCTCGACGGGCTGGAGGTGTGCCGCCAGGTGCAGGCGCAGGCGCCGATTCCGGTGCTGATGCTCACCGCGCGCGGCACCGAAACCGACATGCTGGTGGGCCTGGGGGTGGGTGCCGACGACTACTTGCCCAAGCCGTTCAGCATGCGGGTGCTGGTGGCCCGGGTGGCGGCCCTGCTGCGCCGCGCCGAGCGGGCCGCGCCGCCGAGCACCGATGTGCGCATCGGGCAGGTGCGCATCGATGTGTCCGAGCGTCGCGTGTACCACCGGGACGACGAGGTGCACCTGACGCGCACCGAGTTCGATCTGCTGGCTTATCTGGCCGATAACCCGCGGGCGGCGATCAGCCGCGACCGGCTGCTCGATCAGGTGTGGGGCTGGAGCGAGGGGCTGCCGTCGGGGCGGCGCACCGTCGACAGCCACATCAAGGCGTTACGCCGCAAGCTCGGTCAGGAGCTGATCCGCACCGTGCACGGCATCGGATACGCGTTGGAGGTCCCGCGATGAGCCCGCTGCTGGAACTGCTGCCGCGACCGTTGGATCCGTTGCGCTCCTTCAAGTTCAAGACGGCGGTGCTGGTGGGGGTGGCGCTGCTGATCGCCACCTGCCTGCTGTGGATTACCGCCGAGTGGAAGCTGCGGTACGCGCTCACTCTGGCGCTGTTCGTGTCGTTCGGGGTGACGTGGTTTCTGGCGCACGGCATGACCTCGCCGCTGCGGGATATGACGGCGGCGGCGCGTTCGATGGCCCAGGGCGACTACTCGCACCGGATTCGCTCGACCTCGCGCGATGAAGTGGGCGAGCTGGCAACGGCTTTCAACCACATGGCCGCCGAACTACAGTCTGCCGAACGGTACCGGCGCGAGCTGGTGGGCAATGTGTCGCACGAGCTGCGCACGCCCATCACGGCGCTGCAGGCGGTGCTGGAGAACATCGTCGACGGGGTGGCCGAGCCGGACCCGGCGACACTGAAAACCGCGCTGGCGCAGACCGAACGGCTGGGCCGGCTCGTAGACGACCTACTTGACCTGTCCAAACTCGAGAACGGATCGGTTCCGGTGCACCGCGAATCGTTCACGGTGCGCGAGTTCGTCGATGGCGCGGTGGCCGAGGCGAAGACGACCGGACGCCAGGTGCGCTATCACGTGACGGTCGAGCCGTTCGATCTGGCGGCGGTCGCTGACACCGCGCGGCTGCACCAGGTGGTGGCCAACCTGCTGGACAACGCATCCCGGCACAGCCCGCCGGGCGGACAGGTGTCGGTGTTCGCGCGCACCGACAACAACGCGCTGCTGCTGGAGGTCGCCGACACCGGGCCTGGCATCGCGCCGCACGAAAGATCACGAGTGTTCGAACGATTCACCCACGGGGGATCGCGCGACGGCGGCACCGGTTTGGGGCTGGCCATCGCGCAGTGGGCCGTCGATCTACATGGCGGCCGTATCGAAATCGTGGACGCGCCCGGCTGCCGGGTGCGCGTCACATTGCCGCAGTTCGACACCGAGGAGGGGAACCCATGACCACTGGTTCGATAGTGCCGCCGTCGTATCCGATTCCGGGGGCGCCGGCCGAGGCCGCAGTGCCGCCCGTGCCGCGCCCACCGGTCCCGATCTTCGGGCCGCCGACGCGGTTTATGACGGCCTGGCCCCGAGACATCCGCTCGAAGATGACGCAGGCTGCGCTGCTCGGCGGGGTAGCGGCTGGGCTGGCGGCGGCCCTGTGTTGGCGCTCCTCGCTCCCGGGTCTGGGCTGGACGCTGACGGCGTTCGCGGTGGCGCTCGCCGCCTTCGCGACCCAGAAAGTGCAGTGGACGCCCACGCGCGTCGGCGCCCTGGTGCTGGCGCTGTGCTTGGCGGTGGTGCCGACGGTGCGGGACGCGGAATGGCTTGTCGCGCTCTGTGTCCTGACCTCGGGGGCGTTGTTCGTCTACGCACTAGCTCCGGCACGGACGTGGACCGGGCTGGTGTACGGGCAGTTCGTCATGCTGCGGGCACCGTTCCGTGTGGCGGGCTGGATGCGCCGCGGCACCCGCACCATGTCGCGCGGGCGCAAGATCAACCCGGACCGGGCGGCCATCGTCGTGCTGATCACGCTCGGTCTGGTGGCGGCGTTCGGGGCGCTGCTGGCCGATGCCGATGCGCGGTTCAAGGCGTTGATCAGCGGGGTCTTGCCGTTCGTGTCTTTAGGTGATGTGGTTGGGCGGGTTGTCGTCGGCGTGCTGGTGGGTGGCTTCGCGTTGGGTGCCATCTACGTGCTGTCCACGCCGCCGAGCTTTGACCGGCTGGCACCGACGGAGCCCAAAAAGCTGCCGCGCTGGGAGTGGAGCCTGCCGCTGGCCGCGCTGAATCTGCTGTTCATCGCGTTTGTGGGCGTGCAGATTTCGGTGCTGTTCGGGGGAGATGAGCACGTGCAGGTCACTGAGGGGTTGACCTACGCGGAGTATGCGCGCCAGGGCTTTTGGCAGCTGCTGTTCGTCACCATCCTGGTGATGGGGGTGATCGCGGTGGCGATCCGGGTCGCGGGGCGCGAGGATGCCCGAGACCGGCTGTTCCTGCGGGCACTGATCGGTGGGCTGTGCGTGACCACGCTGGTGATCGTGGCCTCCGCTATTCACCGGATGTCGTTGTACGAGAAGGCGTACGGGTTCAGCGTGGAGCGGCTGCTGGTGCGCTGGATCGAGCTGGGCATGGCCGTGGTGTTGGTGCTGATCCTGGTGGCGGGGATTCGGATGAGCGCGCGGTGGCTGCCCACCGCGGTGGTGGCGGTCGGCGCGTTCGGGATGCTGGGGCTGGCGATCTTCAATCCGGAAAGCTATATCGCGCAGCGCAACGTGGAGTTCTTCCAGCAGACCGGCAAGATCGATCAGTGGTACATGGGGAGCTTGTCGTCCGATGCTTTCGCCGCGACGAAGTCGCTACCCGAGGACGTACGGGACTGCGTGCAGGGCAAGATTGCATATCACTTGCGGGACACTGCGCCCTGGTACGAGTACAACATAAGCCGGGAGAGAGTCCGGGCCGCTGAGGTCAAGGCGGCGTCTTGCAACCTGGACTACGACCACAGGTGACCGGGCTTCCAGGGATGCGGCAGCCGATCGGATAGAGTTCAGGGCTGCTGGGGGCGGTAGCTCAGTTGGTTAGAGCCGTGGACTCATAATCCATTGGTCGCGGGTTCGAGCCCCGCCCGCCCTACAAATGGTGTGTATGACGTCGGGTGATGCTTGACGTTTCTATGTCGGTTGATGCCTGACGGTGTTTCGGCTGATGCTTTACGGCTGTTTCGGTTGATCCTTGAC
>JACHLF010000007.1 GCA_014204435.1 Mycobacteroides chelonae | reverse complement strand
CAACTGCGCGGAACCTCGGTCAACCAAGTCCCGAACGTCGAGCACGTGCTCGTCACCGCCGGCACCGGCGTACCGACCTCCGGCCTCATCCTGGGCTCATTATGCTAGGTATCGACTCCCCGCAATAGCGGCTCTTACAATCGCAATTATCATGCTATCGCTCGGCGGAGTGCGCCCAAAAAAGACGTGGGCCAGCACCGGTCCATTGATCATGTTGAGAAACAACTCACGATCAACCGATTGCGGTAGCTCACCACGAGAAATGGCACGGTCGACAACATCGCGTGTGCCACGCATGCGGTCACGGACATAGCGCCGGACCTCCGGGTCCAGAGAGTCGCGCTCACTGGCAATATGACCGAGAATGCTTCCCAGCGGAGTGGTCACCAACAATTCACGTAACTGTGATGCAAGCACGACAAGGTCCGTCTCCAGGCTGCCGGTATCGGGAACCTGCAGCTCCGGGAACACTTCAATAGCTTCAACGATTAGCGCAATCCGTGAAGGCCACCATCGATAGATGGTGGCCTTTCCGACTCCCGCACGCTGTGCCACCGCCTCGATAGTGAGGGCACTCAGCCCCTTCTGCTCTACCAGTTCCAGCGTGGCAGCAAGTATCGCAAGCCTAGATTTCTCGCTCCGCGGCCTCCCCTGCCGAATAGGAAATGCGCTCGCCGACGACACTTCACGTGCCTTCGGACCACCCATGGGACTCCTTACCGGATACGGCAATCGTCACGCAACGTTTGCTTGACCGCCACCATACTAAGGATAATCCGAAGTCGACCACCGAAGGTCCAGCAATCGTTCAGTCTCACGCTCCAGGTATTCGTCGAACGAAGCCGAAAGTGCGTCCATCCAGTTGGCCTTCATGGCCCGTAGTGCCCCAGCCTCAAACTTTGCGATGGCGCGAGCGATCTCCCCCACCGAAGTAAGCAATTCGCTGTCAGGAAACACGCGGTTGACGAGCCCCAGCTCCAGCGCCCGATCTGCATCGAATTTTTCGGTCAGAGCGAATAATTCGACAGTGGCAGCTCTCCCCAGCAGACGCACGGAGTGCCAGATTGCGCCCAGTTCACCCGGATTCCCGTGCGCGAGAAAACCTGTGTTGAACTTCGCGCCCGCGCTGGCATATCGAAGGTCTGCAGCCAGCGCCAAAGCCAGACCTGCACCCGCACATCCGCCGTTGATCGCGGCGATTGTCACCTTGGGAATTCGGGAAATGGTACGCACAACCTCGCAGGCGGCTCGCAGCTGTGATCGGTGAGCCGCTCGAGACACCTCCCAAGGTCTACTGGGGATTGTCGGCTGTCGGTTAGGACGCAAACCCCCTACGTTAAATGTGCCGCCCTCACCGGTAATCACTAGCACTCGCGCCGAATCATTAAGAGCGAGTTCATCAAGTGCCTGTCCAAGAGCCCGGACCTGCTCAGCAGTAAAAGCATTTTTCCTGTCTTGCCGCGTGAAACGAACGATCGCCACGCCATCGCTGAGCGCCACCTCTAACTCCGGGCACATACGATCATCCTTGTGAGCCATCGGAATTGGGACGCTCGACGAGGGAGGCGGCAGTGGCCATCTCCTCGAGTCGCGTTAACGTTGGCATCGGGTCATACCCGACTGTTCCAGGCAGCGATTGAGCGATGGTCTCCGGTGTCCATGCGGCAGAGCTGTACATGGCCCGCACTTCGCGGGGTTGCCCCCACAATGCAATCTTCGGACCGGCCACCGTATACACCTGCCCGGTGATGCTGGCCGAGCGTTCCGAGAGAAGATATATGGTCATCGCCGCAACGTCCTCCGGCGTACCTATTTCGGACACTGAGAAGGGTATCTCAGCAGACATGCGTGTATGCGCTACAGGCGCAATGGCGTTGGCTGTTACGGCATACTTATGCATCCCCAGTGCTGCGCTTCGCACTAAAGAGATGATACCGCCTTTGGCTGCGCTGTAGTTCGCTTGCGCGACGCTACCGGTGTGTGCGAATGACGTGAAAGCGACCATTCTGCCCGATCTTTGCTCTCGCATGATTCGCGACGCCGCGCGGAAGATCGTGAACGTACCCTTCAAGTGGGTAGCCACCACCGAATCCCAATCGTCCTCAGTAAGATTGAACAACATGCGTTCTCGCAATATCCCCGCGACACACACAACTCCGTCCAGCCGACCGAAACGCTCAGCGGCCGTGTTGACAATGCGCTCCCCTCCTTCCATCGTCGCAACACTATCGGCGACCGCGACGGCCTCACCTCCTTGCTGGCAGATCTCCTCCGCCACGCTATCGGCGACCTCACTCGATGGATTGCTGCCGTCCAGGGAAACCCCATAGTCATTAACCACAACCTTCGCACCCTCGGCCGCGCAAGCGTGCGCGATCGCACGACCAATTCCGTTGCCCGCCCCGGTAACAACCACGACCTTGCCCTCGAGAAACGTTGCCATAGGTGGTTCCCTAACCGATCCGCTCGATAACAGTGACATTTGCCAGCCCGCCGCCCTCACACATCGTCTGGAGTCCAAACTGCTTGTCACTACGCTCAAGTTCATGCAAGAGCGTAGTCATTAGGCGGGCTCCGGTAGCGCCAAGCGGGTGCCCAAGCGCAATAGCACCACCGTTGATGTTTACCTTCTCCAGATCCGCGCACAGCTCTTTGGCCCACGCGAGAACCACGGAGGAGAACGCCTCGTTCACTTCCACGACATCCATGCAATCCAAACTCTTGCCGATCTTCCGAAGCGCATATTTGGTAGCGGGTATCGGGGCGGTCAGCATGTCGAGCGGGCTCGATCCGCGGCAAGACACGTGATGAATCCTGGCGCGCGGTGTCAGATTGTGCGTTCGCACCGCGCGATCGTTGGCGACGAGAACCGCTGCGGCCCCGTCACTGTTCTGGCTGGAGACAGCAGCCGTGACCGCCTCGCAGCCAGGTAGAGTTTCCAGTGTCGCCATCTTGTCCATCGTGGTGTCCCGTCGGGGACAGGTATCGACAGCGACACCGCCAATCGGCGCGATCTCCCGCTCAAACCTTCCCTCGTCTATCGCTCTGACCGCACGCCGATGGCTCTGGAACGCAAACGATTCCATGTCATATCGGGAGATCCCCCATTTCGCGGCGATCCAGTCCGCCGCCGCAAACTGGGACATTCCCCCAGGGTACCGACGTAGACCCGATGCATAGCGATCCTTCCACCCTATGGAATCAACGAAAGGCTCCCCGTAGCCTTCCGACCTTCCTGCGTGAAAAGCGGCCGAGATGGGCACGGTACTCATGCTCTGAACACCTCCTGCGACGACGAGATCAGCCATGCCTGATAGCACGGCATGGACCGCGAACTGCACAGCCTGTTGAGATGAACCGCACTGGCGGTCAACGGTCACCCCAGGGACCTCTTCTGGAAGGCCCGCAGCGAGCCACGAAGTGCGGGCGATGTTGCTCGACTGTGAGCCCAACTGATCCAGGCAGCCGAACACCACGTCATCAACCGCGCCGGGGTCGACATCTACACGATCGAAGACACTCCGAATAACATGCGCGCCAAGATCTGCGGGGTGTATTGAGGCCAAATCACCGCCGCGCTTCGCCACCGGCGTGCGCACAGCCCCGATGATGTATGCATCTGACATGCTCGTCCCTTTCCGCTACCGCCGCCGGTAAGAGACGGGTACAGCGTTATACCCCTTCACAAATTCGGCATATCGTCGAGTGCAGTTCTCAAAATCGACCTCGTAATCCTCAATGGCTGCAAAGAATTCCTCCAAAATGATCGTGCCCATCCTCACCGCGGCATGCTCGCCCAAGCAGCGGTGAGGACCTACGCCAAACAACAAGTGGCGCTTGTATCGGCGATGAATATCAAAGACATCCGCCCGCGGGAACTCTGCCTCATCCAGACATGCCGAACCCCAAAGCAATATGACCGATTGGCCAGGACTAAATCGACGCCCCGAAATCTCTGTCTCGTTGAGCACCTGCCTACACAGCAAGTCGGTAGGATGGTCGTAGCGGATCGCTTCGGCGAACGCGAGCGGAATCAAGGCCGGATTGGACTGCACTTGCGCCAGCTGCGCGCGATGTTCGGCCAAGTAGTACAGCGTGGCCGCAACGGCTATTTCGGTCGTCTCCGATCCGGTGATGAGGATGGTGAACAGATCGCCGACGACCTGTTCATCAGCGAGCGGCTTGCCTCCAAGTTCGGCATCGATGAGCACCTTAAGGTCGCCACTGGCCTCTTCTGGATTCAAGCGCGCCGACGCCACAAGTTCGGTCAAGTACCCGAATACCTTTGCCGCAGCGCGATAATTCTCTTTTGAAGATCCCTTCTGCCCCGAAATGCGAGTAAGAAATCCTGAACTGGCCCGCCGGATCGACTCAGCGTCTCCTTCGGGCAGCCCCGCCTTCAAGGCGGCGAAATATGCAGTGACCCGACTGGCATAATCGGCGAACACGTCCATAGTTCCGTGACACGAGACAAGAACTTCCGACAGCACGGCTCGTGCACGCGCCCGAATCACCGCGTCGTCGGCGCGCACCGCGTCAGGCCGGTACCCGGGCAACAGTATTCGCCTGCGGAGGATATGTTCGCCATAGGGCACCTCGGTGAAATTGCCGTTTCCGCCCGCCTCGCCAAGAAGCGACGAGTTAGGGGGCATCCCTCTGGTGGTGGTGAAATCACGGCTGCGGCATACAGCCCAAACCGCCTCAAAGCTCGCTACCGCCCAGGCGTCATATTCCGAGATGTAATGAACGGGATCATGTTTGCGTAGTCCGGCATAAAGGTCGCGCGGATCACGCATCGCTTCATCCCAGAAGGGGTCGTAGAGTTGTGCTCCAGCCATTTGATTCCTCAGCACAATCAGTACCCGTGCGCAAGGTCAACAACATTGCGCAACTGTTGATCGGCGGTCCAGAAGTTGAAGTTCTCAATGAACGATGCCTCAATCGACTGCCACACGTTGTCCCCATTCCACGAAACGTGCGGGCTGAACCGGACA
Organism: Mycobacteroides chelonae; assembly: GCA_014204435.1. Lineage (GTDB taxonomy): Bacteria > Actinomycetota > Actinomycetes > Mycobacteriales > Mycobacteriaceae > Mycobacterium > Mycobacterium chelonae_A. Next base: position 177,242 of record JACHLF010000007.1, on the reverse strand, counting down.
CGTGGATGCGAATAGAACCAGTGCCCCGCCGGGAGCGGCTCCACAGGAGAAACATCGATAGACGCACAGCGCAGATGCCCGGTGTCCAACGCCATGCGCAGGGCCTCCTCACGTACCAGGCTTGCCCGCGCCACGTTGATGAGATGAGAGCCCTGCGGCATGGAGCCGAGGAATTCATCGTCGATGATCCCGTCGGTCATCCCAGTAGCGGGTATCGCGATCACGACGTGGTCAGCACCGTTTACGAGATCCCTTGTATCGTTTACCATTTCAACTCCAGGAAGCGGACTGCGCGTATTAGTACGGCGCATTGCCCGCACATTCGCGCCGAAGGCCAAAGCCCTTTTCGCTACGGCAGTTCCGATGCTTCCGAATCCAAGTATCGCTATCGTCTTTCCTTCCACCTGGCCGAGCGTCGGGCCTCCCCAGCGGTCGGGAGGACTCTCGATCCACATATCAGGCAGACGCTTCTCCAAAGTCAAAATCGACGCCATAACCCACTCGGCAATCGGTGTCGCGTTGGCTCCGCGGCTGCACGTCAGTAGCCTGTCTCCAACCAAGTCCAGAGGAAATCCATCTACTCCGGTCCCAACCGTGTGGATCCACTTCACACCGCGGCTCAGTGCATCAGAAAGGTTGGGAGCGCCCCGCATTAGCGTCAGAAGAACCTCACCATGCACGCCTTCCGGGATCTGCCCCGTCGCAGGAATCGGGACGATATTCACTGACGGCAGTGCGGCTACTATCCCAGGCGGCGCACCCACGTGGCTTAGCACGGTACGAGGCCTCACCGTTGCGCTCCAAGTGAATCCGTCTCCTTGACCGCTTTTTCCATTGCGTCCTTAGTCAAACCGTCGTGGCCCCACAGATCAGCTCCTGCGAACTCCTTAGCTACCCAGGTGTTATCGTCGATGACCTGGGGATCGCATCCGATCTCAACCTCGAATCCTGCAGGGCTACGCATGTAGAAGGACAGCATGCGGTCATTCTGATGGCGGCCCAACGTGGCGGTAATCTCGTGACCGCCACGTTGGGCACGGTCCAATGCACGCCCCACCGTATCGACGTCGGGGACTTCGAACGCGATATGATGTGTTCCCGAGACCGGCCCGACACCCATCAGCGCCATCGTGTGATGTCTTGGTGTGCAGCGCAAGAACTGCAATGAAGTCCCGCCGCCGAATCGGAGGAAGTCAGTGACCTTGAACCCGAGCACGCCACAATAGAAGTGCATTGCCTCCTTCATGTCCGGCACGAATTGCACCATGTGCCCCAAGCCGCCTTCCGTGACGAACGAAGGCACTGCCACAGGTGAGCGGAACGGGCCATCGTTACGCGGACCCCAAAAAATCTCCACATCCAAACCACCTGGGCCCTGCACGACAGCCAGAGCCTGCACCAAACGCGCCCGACACTGCTTGCGATCAGCCAAACGTGCCGCGTAGCCTGCCCTGTCCAGCTCGGCTACGGCATCCGAGAACTCCGACTCACCGGGCACCTCAAATCCCACAAAACCGACCCCGGCCGTATCGGACTGACGCACAGCAACACGCCATGCCCGTTCATCGGCCTTGAAGTAGGACATCCCGTCTGACGTAGTCGGAGCATCCACCGGCTTCAGTCCAATAATGTTCTTCGCGAATAGATCCCATTCGCGCTGGTTCGGTACATTGAGTCCGAAGTACCCGATACCGCGTAGGTTCACATGCTCTCCTCTGTGGCTGCCGACGGTGCGACGATTCAGTCAATTCAGCAGATCTGGTTGCTCACCGACTATCTGCGCATACAGCACCTGGAATCCGAGCCACCCTGCATAGCGAGTTCCCGTCTGACGGTTGGTGTGCATGGCGATCTCGTCGTCTATCACCAGATAGGGTCTTCCCGTTGCCTCGAGCCGCATCTGGGACTGGCACATCTGCTCATACAGAACAAACCAGAACACAGTTTCGTCGACGGTCTCGCCGGCGGCGATGTGGCCGTGGTTCTCATGCACGGCCACGGTGACCCCACTGGCAGAACCGGTCTCAGTCTGGAAAGCCGCACCGATAGCGTCGCCGATTTCTAGGTCGAGCACGACTCCCTCGAATCCGGTAACCATGGCCTGCGACCGAAAGAACGCACACGCGTCTTGGCTCGTAGGCTCAATTAGACGCTGCGTCGCCGACCAGGCACGCCCCCATGGCGCGTGCGAGTGGCAGGCCGCATTCAAATGAGGGTTAGCCAGGTGAATTCTGGAGTGGATCGCGAAAGCCGCTGCGTTGACCGGCCCTTCACCCTGGACGATATCTCCGCCCTGATTGACAAGCACCAGATCTGAGACCCGCATCTGACTAAAGGGAACACCCAGTGGGTTCACCCAGAAACTGTGCGCGTCCCCGGGATCGCGAACCGTGATATGCCCTGTCATGCCGGTGGTCAGACCGAGTTTCCCTAACACTCGAAAGCCGGCGGCCAATCGCTGCTTACGATGCAGGCGTTCCTCCGAACAGCTCCCGAAGGTGGGCACAGCGGGCAGGTCCGCGGCCAACACCCCCGGCTGCCCGTCTGGCGTTTGGGACGACATCTTCACCTTCCCCAAGCACTTGTTTCAAGACGACACGTATCGTATCGTATCGTATCGTGAGCGTGCAACATGCAGAAATCGGATTGGTGTCAACCGACAGAACGATCGTCGAGTTCTATGCAACGGTGTTTCAATTGGAGGAGCTCGCAAGCCGCTCAATGGCATTGGGCACTATCCACCGACTCGGCCGCGACGATCGATCGTTGATGAAAGTCATGGTGCCAACCCGCGCGCCCAGTGCGAGCGAGGACACATCGTTCGCATTCTGGACCTGCACCGGCCTTCAGTACTTCACCCTATGGGTGGACGACATCGACTCCGTATTCGCGCGTTGCAGAAGCTACCCTGGCTGCACCGTCGCAGGCAGGCCCGCGGAGGTACGGCCCGGGGTTAAGAGCATGTTGATCTGCGATCCCGGCGGAAGCGTCGTCGAGGTTATGCAGGAGAAGCAGTGACCCTGTTAAGCAAATCGACGCTCTGGGATCTTGTCGAGAAACGCTCTCATCTCACGCCGAATGAGATCTTCCTGCGCGATGAGTTCGGTGGCTCCGTGACCTTTCGCGAGTACCGCGATGAATCCGAACGTACCGCCGCTGCGCTGGCAGCGCGGGGAGCCGATGCCAGCACGACCGTTGCGTGGCAGCTGCCTACTTGGATCAAGAGCGTGGTGCTCATGAGCGCATTGGCACGGCTGGGCGCACGCCAGATGCCGTTGTTGACGATGTACAGGACGGCCGAACTCGTGCCACTACTGGATAGGGCTCGGGCATCACTGTGGATCCTTCCGACAAGCTGGCGAAACTTCGACTTCACCCCGCTGTCCCATGAGGTAACTACGCGCAATCCCGCCGTTACCCCGGTGTTCTACGATGAACTCGACAACTCTTGTCGGACAGTCGAATTGCCGCCGCCACCGTCTTCTGATACTGCGGTGCGATGGATATTCCCCACGTCAGGCACCACCTCGGAACCCCAGGGGGTGCTCCATACGGACCGCTCGCTTCTAGCCGGCGGGGCAGCTCTGAATTACGCTCAGAAACTGACTGCCTCCGATAGCCTCGGAATCGCCTTCCCTATAGGTCATATAGGGGGCGCCAACAACCTCGCCGCCGCTTTGCAGGTGGGTGCGCAGCTGGTACTGCATTCACAGTTTGACCCGGCCGACACCGCGGCGCTGTTCCGGCGTCACAGGGTTACCATCGCCTGCGGGGGACCCTCATTCTACGCCGGATTCCTTACCGCACAACGTGCCAATCCCCATCGTCGGGTGTTGCCCGACCTTCGATTCATGACTGGCGGAGGCGCCCCGATGCCCCCGCAGATGCATGTGGAGGTGCGCGAAGAGGTAGGCGGCCGTGGCTGTGTGCACGGCTACGGCATGACCGAGGCGTGCATCATCGCCATGAACAGCCCTGACGATACGGACGCCCATCTGGAAAGCACCGTCGGCCGGGCCACCCCGTACGTGAATGTTCGCATAGTCGACGACACCGGAAACGTGTGCCCGCCCAACGTCTCCGGTGAGATACAAGTACGTGGAGAGGCCGTCAGCGTGGGCTACCTGGATTCCGAGATCGACGCAACCCGCCATCGCAATGGATGGCTGTTGACAGGAGATATCGGCACCGTGGATAGCGACGGGTACTACCGTTTAGTCGGCCGACGCAAAGACATCATCATCCGCAAGGGCGAGAACATCAGCGCCACCGAGCTGGAAGGGCTGCTGTACTCTCACCCAAAGATCGCTGATGTCGCCATCATCGGGTTGCCCGACACCGAGCGAGGCGAGCTGGTCTGTGCAGTGGTGGCTCCCGTCGACGGCCAGGAAGTCACACTATCGGACATCACTGAGCACTGCGAGCGCCACGGGCTCATGCGTCAGAAGACTCCCGAACGACTGGAGATCCTCAACGAACTCCCCTATGGCCCAACAGGAAAGACCCAAAAAGAACAACTACGTGCGCGGTACGGATACCGGTAAGCAGTATGTCGCTCTCTAACGCCTGCGCTATTGCCGGTATCGGCCAGACGGAATACACCAGGGGTACCCAAGCCAGTACATTGGAGCTTCAACTAGACGCGTCACTCGCGGCCATCGCCGATGCTGGGCTCAGCGTAGACGATATCGACGCAGTCATGCCCAACCATATGTCGGGGCGCATCTTAGAAGAGTTCATCGTCAATCTCGGTCTAGAAGACATTGGCTACAGCTCAACGGTCCATACCGGCGGAGCCAGCGTGATCTCCGCCATCCAAAGTGCTTGCCTTGCGATACACGGAGGTATCGCATCGTGTGTACTCGTCGTGGCTGGCCGACGCGGCTACAGCGAACAACGCGTCTCACGGTCCCGGGTTCCGACGACGCCCGTGATGGCCGCAGTCGAGGAGTTCGAAAAGCCCTACGGGAGCATCGTCGCGGCTCAGTGGTTTGCACAAGCCGCGCAACGGCATATGTATGAATACGGGACCCGTGTCGAGCATTTTGCAGAGGTCGCATTAACCTGCAGACGACATGCCAATCTGAACCCTGCCGCATACATGTACACCAAGACTATGGAGATGTCGGATTACCTAGAGTCCCGGTTGATTACCACTCCTTTCCGGCTCTTCGACTGTTCCCTTGAAACCGACGGTGCTGGCGCCGTCGTCGTGACAGCCGCACAACATGCCGCCGATCTTCCTCACCCGGTCACACTCGTTTCCGGCATCGGCGAAGGGCATGGCAGCCCGCCGACCTCCGTCACTCAGAAAAAGGAATTCACCCTCATTGAGGGTGTCGCACGAGCCGGGCAGCGCGCCTTCGCGATGGCTGGAATGACTCCGAAGGACATCGACTGCGCTCAACTGTATGACGCGTTCACCTGGTTTGTCTTGGGCTCACTTGAAGCCCTGGGGTTTTGCGGCCCTGGAGAAAGCGGCCCATTCGTCGCGGATGGCGGAATAGGGCTCGGCGGCGCGATGCCCGTGAACACCCATGGGGGGCTGCTTTCCGAGGCCCACGTCTCGGGTATCAATCATGTCATCGAAGCTGTCCGCCAGTTACGGAGGACTGTCGAACCCGACCGACAGGTTCCGAATTGCCACACCGTTTTGGTCTCAAACGAGGGCGATTTTCACGAAGGATCTGTGCTCATCTTGCAGCGAGGAGTCCTATGACACCGCGGATAAAGCCAGCCGCTTGCGCGTTGTCTCAGCCGTTCTGGGACAACGCGCAACAAGGAATCCTTTGTGTTCAACGCTGCCACTCCTGCCAGCGTCTGCGACATTACCCGCAGCACCTCTGCCCCTCATGTCGCAATCCTGGGTACAGCTGGACGCCGCTGAGTGGGCGAGGCTGGGTGTATAGCTACACCACTACATTTCAGACTCGTGATCCTGCCTGGGCACGTCGCGTCCCCTTCACGATCGCCACCATCGAGCTCATAGAAGGAGTTCGGATGATCACAGATATCGACAACGCTCCGGAAGAAACAACGATTGGTCAGGCTGTCGAAGTTTTCTTCGACGACATTGGCGATGGGTTCCTGCTGCCCCGATTTCGCACACTCGCGACAGGCCAGTGATGTTTAACGACAACCGAATTGAGATGTCATGACTCAAAACCTCTGCGAACTATCAACCATTGACTACAGCGAGAAAGACGGCGTGGCATGGATTAGGCTGAATCGTCCCGAAAAGCACAACGCGCTGAATATTCAACTGCGTCAAGAACTTCAGCTCGTGTGGCGCGCCGTCCGGGACAGACCCGAAGTCCGCTGCGTTGTGCTTACCGGAAGTGGCGACAAAGCGTTCTGCTCAGGCATCGACAGGAACGACATCATTGACGAAGGCCAAGAGTTCGATCCATTCAGCTATGACGATCTTGCCGCCGAAATCGGCCCGAAGACCAACGGCCTCTGGAAGCCAGTCATAGCAGCAGTCAATGGAATCGCATGCGGCGGAGCCTTTTACCTCCTCGGAGAATCCGAGTTCATCATCGCCGCAGAACATGCCTCCTTCTTCGATCCCCACGTCACCTACGGCATGCCGGCCGTCTACGAGCCAATATTGCTGCACGGTCGCATGGCGTTTGGCGACCTGATGCGGATGTCACTGATGGGGCTCTCCGAACGGATGTCGGCGCATACTGCACAACAGAAGGGCCTTGTTTCTCAAGTAGTCCCCGGAAAAGAGCTGGAATCCGTTGTGCGAGATGTCGCGGAAAGTATCGCCATACATCCGCCCGCACCCGTTCAGACGACTGTCCGCTCGCTGTGGGCAGCACGCAGGCTCGGCGTTTCGGGCGCGGTCGACATGGGCAACATGCTACTTGGGGTCGGAACTCACAACCACCTACTGCAGGACGGGCAGCATCGGTTCAGATCAGAAATCCGGAACCAACCAGCCGATAGATAGGGGTATTCAATGGATTTCGGCTTCACCGACGACGAGATCGCCTTCGATCGTCAGGTCGTAGAATTTCTTGCATTGGAGCAACAACGCGCCGATGCTTGTCGGATCTTTCAGCCGCAGCGCGACTCCGGATCGCAGCTAGCTGACCTACCAGAGCGCAAGGCGTTCATGAAACGACTCGCTGCGAAGGGATGGCTGGGGCTGTCATGGCCAACCGAATACGGCGGCTACGAGCACCAAGGCCCTTTCGAGTACTTGCTCAACGAACGCCTCTCCCAGTCTGGCGCCCCTCTCATCGGCAAGGGAGTCGGGATGATTGGCAGGACCTTGATGAAATACGGCAGCGAAAAACTCAAGAAAGAATTCCTGCCCAAGATTATCGCCGCCGAGGTGGACTTCGCACTGGGATACTCCGAGCCTGAGGCCGGATCAGACCTTGGCGCGCTAAAGCTTCGCGCTGATCGCACCGACGGCGGATGGATCCTCCACGGACAGAAACGCTTCAGCACCTCGGCCCATTTCGCCGAATGGTACTGGGTAGCGGCGCGGACAGATCCGCGCGGGCCCAAGCACCACGGAATCACGCTGTTCCTGGTCGAGCTGAACGATCCGGCACTGATCATTCATGAGCAGAAGACCATGGGCGACGAACGCACCAACGAGGTATTCTTCGATCACGTATTCGTTCCGAACAATCACGTTGTTGGTGAAGTGGACCAGGGCTGGACCTACGTGTGTGAAGCGCTGGACTACGAACGGTTCACCATTTACACCGTGGGCGCGCTGGAAGCCAAGTTCAGTCGAATCGTCGGCGCGGTGCGCGCCGGTAAGGGCCGTCTAGACAAGAACGACCCCCTGATTCGGCACGGCGTGGCCGAGCTGGCGTCAGATCTTGAAATGGCCCGACTGGCGGCACTGCGCGTAGTAGACCGATCGCTCAAGGGAGCAACACCAACTGTCGAAGCGTCGATCTGCAAGTTGACCCTCACTCGACTCCACCAGAAGATGGCGAACTGGATGATGGACAATCTTGGCGCCGTCGCAGTTCTCCGCGAGGGCGAACCCGATGCCGTAGATGACGGGGCATGGGAGCACTCGTACCGATACTCGGTGCTCGAAACCATCGGGGGCGGTGCCACCGAGATTCAGAAAAACATCCTGGCGCGGCGCGCATTGAAACTCAGTGCGCAATGACGGATTCATCAGCCATCGACGTTCTGCTCAGAGAATCCGTTCGTGAAGAAGCCCCAGCACCGGTGGACCTCATGTCGATACTCTCGTGGTGTGCGGTCTCCCAGGACGCGCACCAGCGACATTGGCCCGGCAGTGATACGTCACTGGGCTCGGTCATCGCGCCACCGGCGATGGCCAGCATTTGGGCCCAACGTCCACGCTGGGTGCCCGGCCAACCGAGGCAGCGAGCCATGGAATTGCATCATCGGCTCAAGCATGCGCTCTCACTGCCAACCGCTGTCGTACGCGAAATTTCCTGCTGGTACGGCGTACCCGTGGAGATCGGGGATCGCCTCCACTCCACCCATCGCATCGGGAGCCTCGGTCCGCAGCGACAGACCAGGCTTGGTGAGGGCCAAGACTGGACAGTTGAGGTCGCACATCGCAATCAACGCGGCGAGCTTGTCGCCTTTGAAACCTGGGGGTTTCACGGATATCGACCCCACAATGGTGACCAACGACTCTCTGCGGCCAGCGAAACATTACCGCGCCCCTCGACGACTCCCCCGATCGAGCGCGATCACGTTGATGCCGTGATAGATCCGTTGGTTGTCGATATCGACACCTCGACCATCATCGCGGCGGCGACAGCCAGCCGCGACTGGACCGCGTTCCATCATGATCCGGTAGCCGCGCGCGCAGCCGGTATGCGCGACATCATCCTCAATACCCCAGCTCACATGGCGTTTGTATCCAGATGGTTGACGAGTTCTGTCGCCGAGTCCGGTCGCATTCGCCGATTGACATTGCAGTTGAGATCATCGGTGTATCCAGGAGATCGCATGACTATTTCTGGACGTACGTTGCCAGGCACTCATGCAACCGCCGTCTCCTTCGAAAGTAGCGTCCAGGGCAAAACTCTCGCGCGAGGTACCGGGGTCGTCCAAAGTTGCGACCGCTGCGACCCGTGGGCGATCCCTCTGGAGCAATGGGCGCTGTCGGATGACCCCGGCGTTCCACTACGCGAAAGCGACTGAAGGACAATAGGAATGGATATCTCTTTCACCGCGGAGCAGAAAATGCTCGCAAGCTCGCTACGGTCCATGCTGGGTGCCCATTTCCGGGTGCGCGATCAGGTGTCCAGCAATGGCACAGTACCGTCCACATTGTGGAAGCACTTCACCGAAGCCGGATTCACAGGTCTTACGTTACCTGTCGAGTACGGCGGCGGTGGTGCAACTGCTGTCGAAATGGCAATAATGGCAGAAGAACTTGGACGAGCCAATGCTCCGCTGCTGCCAATTATCTCCTCAGTGTTGTGTGGAGGACTACTCAACTACGCCGGTACTGCGGCACAGAAGTCGCAATGGCTACCCGCCCTAGCAAACGGATCACAGTTCGCAACAATGGCATGGCTCGAGCCGGGCGGAGGCTTCGAGCCCCACGACATAGGGCTTTCGGCAACGCGCAGCGACGACGCTATTCGACTTCTCGGACGTAAAACCTCTGTGGGATATGCAGATCAAGCGCACCTCTTCCTCGTACCGGCACGACTAACCAATGGAGAGATCTGCGTCTGTCTCGTTGAACCCGGGCCGGGGATTCGACTCACCGAAAACCATACGTTGGCTGGCGAAATCATGTTCGGCGCCGATTTCGATCTTGAACTCCCGCACAGCTCGATACTCGGACCCGTGACCGGCGGATGGCCCCTGCTCCAGGAATCAATGGTCGATGCGGCGATCGCGTTCGCCGCATACAGCGTGGGGGGAGCACGCCAGGTCCACGAGTGGTCCGTTCTTCACGCGAAACACCGTGAACAATTCGGAAGCCCGCTAGGGGCCTTTCAGGCGATCGCACACCGCCTGGTCGATGACCTGGTTGCCATTGAGGGAGCCTGGTCCCTGGCATACGAAACAGCATGGGCGAGAGCCCAAAACAAGGACTGCATGAATCTGGCAGCACTTGCGAAGAATTTGTGCAGCAAGGTATTTCGTGATGCCGCAGCATCCGCTCACCAGGTGCACGGTGGAATCGGTTTCACGACAGACCTCGACCTGCACTTGTACTTTCGCCGGGCGAAGCAGCTCCAGCTGCTCTGGTGGGACGACAAGTACACCTCCGAACTGGTCGCGGCAGCACTACTTGATGAAGCCGATTCCAACTTGCTCAGTCCACTAGTGGAACGCTGGAGCCAAACACCCACAAGAACCACAGCGGCCAGCCGAGGAATTCTTCCGGTCGGCTTATCGACAACCGCAGGGAACAACAAGATTTGAGGTGTCCATCGCGGGCACACGCTCAGCTGGAAGCTTCGGCGCTTCCACGTCAAACCCAGGAGGTCATCATCGGCGTCTATGCCGTCACCGGATCCACTTCCGGCATCGGGCACCACACTGCGCAACAGCTACGCGATCGAGGGCACACGGTAATCGGGATTGATGTTAAAGGGTCCGACGTAATTGCCGACCTATCAACTCCACATGGCCGCCAGACGGCAGCCGAAGGCGTACTGTCCATTTCAGGAGGCCTACTCGACGGCGCCGTGCTCTCCGCCGGCATCGGGCCGGGCCCTGGCGCAGACAGAGCTCGCAAGATCGCCGAGGCTAACTATTTCGGCGTCATCGAGCTACTCAATACCTGGCAAAGCGCACTCGCCGCGGGTGAAAGCGCTAAAGTTGTTGTGCTAGCAAGTAACTCAACCACGATAACCCCAATAGTCACCAAACGGACCATCCGCGCCCTGCTAGCGGGTGACGTCACCGGAGCCGAACGGTCCGTACGAATGTTAGGCCGCGGTGCCGCACCTGTGATGTACGCCGCATCAAAAACAGCAGTCAGCCGTTGGGTTCGGCACAACGCAGTCAAGCCTGAATGGGCTGGTCGCGGGATTCGGCTCAACGCGCTGGCACCAGGGCCTGTGAAAACTCCGCTGCTGGATCAGCAACTGGCCCACCCCCTCGAGGGCAAAGCCATGCAAGCACTGCCAATCCCCACTGGAGAATTCGGAGATCCCGCTTGTATAGCCGACTGGATCATCTTCATGCTCTCCGGTTCCGCGAAGTTCCTCTGCGGCAGTGTCATTTTTGTCGACGGTGGAATGGACGCCTACTTCCGCGCCCACGACTGGCCTGCCGCTATCTCCTTACATGAACTGCCGCGATACCTGTGGCGCCTTACCCGGTACAGCAAGACCCAGAAGACCAGCGACGCTCTCTCATGACGATGCCCTCAACTCTACCCAGGAAGTTGGGTGCCTGCCGCACGGATTAGCTATGGACGCCACTACCTCAGGCGGTTAGCACCCACGAAGAGGCAACGAGCGCCAGACCACCAGATTTTCGTCATTGCCTTGGCATACAACGAGATAAGGTTGCCGTGGGCAGCCGAGCCGACGACATCAAGGGAGAGATCGCGGTCGCCTACATCGTCCCGGTAGCCGATAGCACACCGCGCCGTTGTCATCGTCGACCAGCTCCCCGCTACACCGTCTGGAAAGCTGATGCGGCGCATGCTATCTGAAATCGCGCCAGGTGACACCGCCCAGATCGATCCGGAACCGGCCCATGCTGACCGCCAAGATTGAAAACCCCCGACCACCGATTGCCCAGTGGGTTTCAGCCTGCCGCGTTAGTACGCAGCGGCGGACACTGCCCTTCGGCGTCCGCGGTGAGCTCGTAGTGCCACTTCTCGTTGGCGAAGACCTGACACAGGCCGAATTGAGTGCTGTGCGCCAGCATCCAGCCGTAGGCCGAGGCCGGACCTATGTCGACGGCCTTGCCCGACACATGATGCGATTCGTCGGGAGCGGCCACCCACTGTCGGGCCACCGCAAGGCTGCCGTATGTCCGTACCGCATCGTCGAGCAGTTGCTGCTGAAATGACCTCGAACGCCAGCCCGACGTGATCACCAGTGCCACCCCATCGGCCGAGGCACTAGTCGCAGCATCCTGGACCGCACGCAGGAGCGGCGGGTCCAGCCTGATGACCGCCAACGAGGAGGTGTCGAACGGACTGACCGGAGCCGATAACGCGCCTCCATCCGGCTCCTCTCCGAGCATGCTGGGCGTCGATAGGGGTGGGACGGTCGTCTGGGCCGTCACCAGGACAATGCCGGCGACGGCATCAGCATGGCCGCTCGCGAATTGGTCCGAGCCGTGGCACGCCGACAATATGAACATCGCGGCGGCGGCCAGGCCCACGACGGCACTACGCGACATCCGGCAAGGTCCCGTCACGAGCGGTGCGGCTCGTCCTCGTCGTCCACGTCGAACTGCTCATAGGTCTCTTCAGCGGACGGATGACGCTGAGCGGCGGTGACAGCCTCCTTGAGGCTCACGGCGCCGGCTGCAGTCGTAGCGCTCTCGCGCACCGCCGGAATCACCGAGGTCTCGGCCGGATCAGCTTCTGGCCCAACAGCTTCCGCAGCATCCTCGGCCACCGCGACGGAATCGGCCTCCTCGTCGGAGTGCTCTTCGTCGGGCTCGCCACCGCCCTCCTCGGATTCCTCACCGGATTCCAGGGCGCCGGCATGCCGGTCGCGGATGGCATCGACGATCATGAGCACCACGCCGACAGCTGCCGCGGCAATACAGACGAAGGCAAGAACCTCGTTACTGGTGACGACTGCGGCCACCAGGGATGCCAGACCGATGGCGGCCAGTACCAATGCGACGATCAGCATCGCGAATCACTCCTCATACGGGCCGCGAGCATAGACCGATCTAAATCAGTAGTTGTTTCCACGGTTGAACTGGCCGAAACCGGCTTCCTTGGAGGCGTTTTCGTTCGAAGCACCCGCATCGACAGGCGCGGCGGAACCGCGCTGGCCAAGCTCCTCGAGCTGAGACTCGAGGTAGGTCTTGAGCCGGGTGCGGTATTCGCGTTCGAATGTACGCAACTGCTCCAGACGCCCTTCCAGCACCGTGCGCTGCTGGTTGATGGTACCCATGATCTCCGAGTGCTTGCGCTCGGCATCGGATTGCAGGGCATCGGCCTTCTCCTGCGCCTGGCGCAGCTGGGTCTCGGAACGGGTCTGGGCATCCGAGAGTAGCGCCTCGGCCTTGGCCCGTGCCTCGGTGACCGTCTTGTCGGCGGTGGCGCGTGCCTCGCTGACAATCTGGTCCGCATTTGCGCGAGCATCGGCGAGCATCTTTTCCGACTCGGACTTGGCGTTTCCGGTGAGCCGGTCCGCGGTGTCCTGTGCCAGACCCAGGATCTTGGCCGCGCGCACGTGGTGATCCTCGGTCGACACACCAGCCGGAGCAGCCGCCACCACGGGTACCGGAGCAGGCTCGGGCTTAGCGGGCTCGGGCTTCTTCTCAGGCTTGGGCGCCTCATAAACGGGGGCGGCAGCGGCAGCGCCGCCGCCCTTGCGGGCCTCGGCCAGCTCCTGGTCCAGCTCCTGAACCCGCTGACGCAGATCCGAGTTCTCCTCGATCAGGCGGGCCAGCTCGTTCTCCACCAGGTCGAGGAACGCATCAACTTCGTCCTCGTTGTATCCACGCTTACCGATGGGTGGCTTACTGAACGCGACGTTGTGTACATCAGCTGGTGTAAGCGGCATTGCCTGCCCCTATCAAGTCTCGACGTCAGGAATCATATTGCAGTGTAAAGCGAACGTGCGGTCTCACTGTAACTGGCGTCCATCCTGTCACATCAGACCCGCCGGTCGCAGCAGAGCTTGTTAAGTATCCCTCTGACGTGCATAAAAATACTCTGAGGCTTTGCATATGACGCGTATTCGTATCCAGATCGATGTGAGTTGAATACCGAAATTCTGCGTCGCTACGGGCTTAGCCAGCCGCCATCAGGAACGCCACCCGCATACCAAAAAATCCGACCAAAAGCAGCAAAGTAATGGATAGATCGAATCGCACCGCGCCAAGGGACAGCGGCGGAATGAGACGACGCAATAACCGCACCGGTGGGTCGGTGATGGTGAAGATGAGCTCCAGAATCACCACCGTGACACCTCGCGGATGCCAATCACGGCTAATGGACTGAATGGTCTCGATCACTATCCGCGCGAACAGCAGCAAACAGAAGAGCAAAAGCGCGTAGCCAATGATCTCAAAGAACAGCGCCAACGGACCCCTCACCGGCCAAGCGTGAACAACCACGCACGAGCTTCTTACAACAGCGCTTCCAGCCTACCGGCAGGGCTCGCCGGACCGACTGCCACACAACGAATCCCCTGGACCGCGCCGCACGATCCCCTGATTCGCAACTAGTCGTTACATTTTGTCCCATTCGGGACTAGCGTTATACGCAACCGATAGTTGCGAATGAGGAGAGGCGTGTCACACGAACGGATCGAGCGAGAGCTTCATGGCGACGCAACGCCAGAGGTGGTCTTCTCCGTCATCAGCCGCCCGGGGCATGTGAGGCAATGGTGGCCCGACGGGGCCGAGTTCGCCCCGACTCTTGGGACGAAGAACGAGATCTGCTTCCACAGCGAGGAGCCAGGCCAGATCCACGTCTTCGGGCTCACGCTCGTCGACGTGGATCCGCCGCGGCGGATCTCGTTCCGTTGCTGTTATCTGGAGGGGCACACGGCGAATCCTGAAAATTCGCTACTGGTCACTATTGACCTGACACCGTCGGGCACGGGCACGCGTGTGCGGATGACCGAGGTCGGCTTTCGGGACCAGGGACGTACGGAAGCGCAGGTCGCCGAACAGTACGAGGCCCATGAGGAGGGCTGGGCGCAGCACCTGCCCCGGCTGGCTCCCTGCGCTCTGGAGCTGGCGGGCCGATCATGACGGCCGTCATCGACGACGACCTGTGGGCGGCGGTCGGCGACCCGACCCGGCGTCGGGTCTTCGATCTCATCCTGCGCGACGGTATGGCGACCGCGACCACGTTGAGCAACCGTCTTCCGGTCACCCGCCAGGCGGTGACCAAACATCTCACGGTTCTCGACAAGGCCGGCCTGGTCCACGCCACCGCCAACGGACGAGAGAAGCAGTACCGCGCCAATGCCGAGCAGGTCGCGCGCATCGCCGAGCAGCTCACCGCGGTGGGCGGGGCATGGGATCGACGGCTGGCACGCATCAAGCAGATCGCCGAGAGCCTGCAGAACACCGTGAGATAGAGAGAAAAACCCTGTCCACCCCGGCCGGACTGGCCGGCAAGTGGACTCAGGACACCCAGAGCGGCCAGGAGCCGAGCGGTGAGTTGCGTTTCCGGTTCGACGACGACGGCTTCCACGTTCAGATCACCGAACTGGTCCCCGACATGGGCATTCCGCGAGATGTCGGCGCTGGGCCGTCAGGAGAGGCGGGAAGACTCACCGCCGGGCTATCCGCAGTCCCCCCCCCCGCAGATGAATGGTGGGACTGGCACGACGCGTACGGGGCACACCAGCCATCACACTGGTTCGGCGATCCCGACAACCCGCACGATCCGAGGCCCACCACGGCGTGCCACTAAATACGAATTCGGTGCAAGGAGTGCGACGAGCGCACCTTGCACCGAATTCGATAGGGGACTTACTGGTAGGAGTAGAAACCGCTCTCGGCGATCCGGCGACGCTCCTCGGCGCTGACGTCGATATCGGCCGGAGACAGCAGGAAGACCTTGGTCGCCACCTTGTCGAACGAACCACGCAGCGCGAACGCGAGTCCGGCGGCGAAATCCACGACGCGCTTGGCGTCGGCGTTGTCCATCGACACCAGGTCCATGATCACCGGAGTGCCGTCCCGGAAACGCTCACCGATGGTGCGGGCCTCGCTGTAGTCCTTGGGACGCAGCGTGGTGATCTTCGACAGCGGGCTGCCCTCCTCGAAAATCGCGGCACGGCGCGGATCCATGGCCAGCGCCCCACGGGTCGGGGCATTGCCTCGCAGTGAACCCAAACGCGTTGCCGTGCGGTCGAATTCACGGGGAGCGCGGAAGCGCTCCTCGTCGGCGTAACCGCTCGGGGCACCCGGACGGTAGCCGGGCTCGTCGTAGCCGTAGTCGGCATCGTCGGCGAACCGCTCGCCACGGCGCGGGTAACGGCGGTCCTCGACGGGCGCGCGGCGGGGCGCGGGGGCGTCGGCGTCGTCGTAGTACTCATCGTCGTAGTCGTCCATGGGAGCCATGCCGAAGTAGGCCTTGACCTTGTGCAGCGTGCTCATCGCGTGACCTTCCGTACTTGGGCTATATGGCGTTCAGTTGTTCGCTCGGTCTCTACAGCTGTGTTGCAAATGTGACTGGAGTGACGATCTACCGTGACGTTAGCGGTCGTTTCCCCATCAACGCCGTTCCGACACGCACACAAGTGGACCCATATTTAATGGCGGTCTCCAGGTCGTTGGACATTCCCGCCGATAAGCGATTGGCCTGCGGATAGCGCTGCCGAACGCGTTCGTGTTCTTGCTGGAGCCGACGAAATGCCTGGTCGGGATCGGCCTCCCGAGGAGGCAAAGCCATCAGTCCAGCAAGCTCGAGATGCTCGCTGGCGACCACCTGAGTGCACAACTCGTCAATCCCGGCGGGATCAGCGACAGCCACCCCGCCCCGCGCCGTGTCACCGTCGAGGCTGATCTGCAAGAAAACCTGCAACGGCTCCGACTTCTCCCCCGCCACGCGTGCCGCGTCCAAGGCAGACACCAATCGCGCGTTGTCCACCGAATGCACCGAGTGAGCCCAGTGGGCAACCGATTTGGCCTTGTTGCGCTGCAGATTTCCCACCATGTGCCACTGAATGTCGGCGTGACCGACCTCTGCCACCTTCGCCGCCGCCTCCTGGTCCCTGGATTCCCCGAAGGCTCGGCACCCCAACCGGTACAGCTCCTCGATGTCGCCCGCCGGGAAAAACTTGGTGACCGGCAGCAATTGGATCTGTTCCGGATCGCGATCGGCAGCGGCCGCCGCAGCGCGGATTCGTTCCCGCACTGAGGACAGTGCCGCCCTCAATTCCTCGGCGCGCGTCATCAGCTGAGCCAGATCACCGACGCCAGTCGACCGGTGCGCGGCTCCCGGCGATAACTGAACAAATCGGCGTCCTCCACGGTGCACCGCGGGTCGATATCGATTGCCGTAACACCCCATCCGGAAAGCTGCCGGGCGATTCCGGCGCGCAGATCTAGCCCAGGAGTTCCGGCGGACGTGCTGGTACGGCTGCCGGGCAATGCCCGCTCCACATCGGCGGCCATCTCGGCGGGCACCTCATAGTGGCGGCCGCTCACCGCCGGGCCGAGGAAGGCCGAGATCCGTTCCACCTGCGCTCCAGCGGCGACCATGGCCTCGATGGTCCGCGGCACGATGCCGAGTTTGGCGCCCACTCTTCCGGCGTGAGCACCCGCCACCACACCCGCGGCCGCGTCGGCGAAGAGCACCGGCACGCAATCAGCAGTCAGCACTGCCAGCGCGATACCCCGTTCGCTGGTCACCAGGGCATCGGTCTCCGGAATGACGGAGGTACCGGGACCCTCGACCCGGTGCACGTGGTCACCGTGAACCTGTTGCATCCAGATCAGATGATCGTCGGGCACCCCCAGGGCGCCGGCGAGCCGTGACCGGTTGGCCGCCACCGCATCCGGATCGTCGCCGACATGATCGCCGAGATTGAAGCTGTCAAACGGCGCGCGAGACACTCCACCGCGGCGGGTGGTGGTGACGCGTCGAACTAGAAAACCCATGAGTAAGAAGGAGTCCCTAGCCTCGTTGGAGGCTGTTCGCGCAAGCGCTCATCGCCGCATGAAGGGTGGCACGTCGACATCATCCTCATCGCCACCGCCGAGCGTCACCGTCGACCCGTTGGTATCCCTGGGCAGGCTCTGCGCGTCGATGGTGTCGAAGATGCTGGTGCCGTTGGTGCGCGAGCCGTTGACCTCACCGGCCTTACCGGGGGCGACCGTCCCGGGTGCCGCGGCACCACCCGGGGTGATCGGCTTGCGACTCGGACCACCGGCGTCGAAACCGGCGGCGATGACGGTGACCCGCACCTCGTCGCCCAAGGAATCGTCGATGACGGTTCCGAAGATGATGTTCGCTTCCGGGTGCGCCGACTCCTGCACCAGCGAGGCCGCCTCGTTGATCTCAAACAGCCCCAGGTCGCTGCCACCGGCGATCGACATCAGCACGCCCTGAGCACCCTCCATGGAGGCCTCCAGTAGCGGTGAATTGATGGCAGTCTCGGCGGCCTTGAGCGCGCGGCCATCGCCCCGCGATGACCCGATGCCCATCAGGGCGCTACCGGCACCGGACATGACACTCTTGACGTCGGCGAAGTCGACGTTGATCAGACCCGGCGTGGTGATGAGATCGGTGATGCCCTGAACACCGTTGAGCAGCACTTCGTCGGCGCTGCGGAACGCGTCCATGAGCGACACCGCGGCGTCACCCATCTGCAGCAGACGGTCGTTGGGGATGACGATGAGGGTATCGCAGCTTTCACGCAGCGAGCCGATACCGAGCTCGGCCTGACCGCTGCGGCGCTTGCCCTCGAACGAGAACGGCCGGGTGACCACGCCGATGGTCAGCGCGCCGAGCTTGCGGGCGATGCTGGCCACCACCGGCGCGCCGCCAGTACCCGTGCCGCCACCTTCACCGGCGGTGACAAAGACCATGTCGGCGCCCTTGAGTAGCTCCTCGATCTCGTCCTTGGCGTCCTCGGCAGCCTTGCGGCCCACGTCGGGGTCCGCACCGGCACCCAGACCGCGGGTCGAATCGCGGCCGACATCGAGCTTGACGTCGGCATCGCTCATCAACAGCGCTTGCGCGTCGGTGTTGATCGCGATGAACTCGACCCCCTTGAGGCCGTGCTCGATCATGCGGTTGACGGCGTTGACGCCGCCGCCACCGATGCCGACGACCTTGATCACCGCGAGGTAGTTGTGTGGAGGCGTCATGGTCGCCTTCCTCCCTAGTTGCTGCCGTGGTCTGTCAGATCTGGAACCCTCTGCAAACTCTCAACCTCTACCTCAGGCTTAGAGTTATGTCAGGTTGTCCCGCTGAAACAGAACGGTAGGGGGCGCGGTTAACCACGCTGGGGAGGCGCGCCGAAAGATGCCGGGATTTTCGCGTGGCTATTTCCAGAACCCGCGGGCGGCAGAGCCCCCTACTTGACGGTGGGCAGATCCGGGCTGGAGACGTCGTAGTTGCGGCCGGGCTGCGTGAGCAGCGCATCAAGCTTTTCGGCCTTTTCCGCGGTCCGCTCGGTGGTCCCCCACACGATGGTGCGCCCGTCATCGAGCGTCAGCGTGATCGACGACACCGACGGCGCCGCGATCGTAGCCACCTGCCGCGCCAAGTCGGGTGCCAGCGAGGTGAGCACCTGCAGCGCCGCCTTGGTGGTGGGGTCCTGCGGGCCGGGAGCCACCACATCCAGCGCCGGGATGCCCGGCGGCGGCGGTTCGGTGCCGAAATCCACCCCATCACGGTCTATCAGGTGCATACCGTCGCCGCCGGTCCAGGCCGCGACGGGAACCCGTTCGACGATCGTGACACGCAACGTCGACGGGTACTCGCATTGCACGCGGGCGCTGGCCACCCGCCGGATGCTCGCCACCCGATCCGCGGCGGCGGCGGTGTCGATCTGTAGCAGTCTGGTGCCCTTCGGGATGTTCAATGTGCCAAGGACATCTTCTTGGGTGACCACTCCGGTGCCGGTTACGACGGTTTGGCGCACCGACATCAGCGGCGTGAAGTACAGAATCGCGCCGAGACCGACCGCGATCAGCGCGAGAAGAACCGCGACGAGCAGAGTCTGCAGACCCTGGACCTTCCCGCGGCCGGCCCCCTTGCCCTGGTCGACGTACTTGCCCTTGGCTGCCGCCTTCGCCTCACGACGAGCCTGCTCTAGCGCGATCGCGCGGCGCTGGGCATCCCGGCGCGCCATCCGCTCGCGCCGGGCCCGCATGCGCGGCCCCTCGGCGTCGTCCGCGGTGGCATTGCCCTCCGCGACAGGCTCAGCGGCGGATTCCTCGCCGATCTCGGTGGACGCCTGGTCCGGCTCCACCGCATCCATCGCGTCCTGGGACGGATCTTCGGAAGTCCCGTCCGGCTTGCTCATTGGCCGTTCCTGGGCGGTGGCCAGTCATTGGCGCGAGCTCGGAGTGCACGCACGATCTCCTTGCCCTGCAACGTGACATCGCCTGCACCCATGGTGATCACCAAGTCACCGGGTGCGGTCGCTGCGGCGACCGTGTCGGCCACCGTCGACAGGTCTGGCAGGTAATGCACCGGAACCGTGGAAATCTGCTCGGCGATCAGCGCACCACTGACACCGGGCAGCGGTGCTTCCCGCGCCCCGTAGACGTCGAGCACGAACACCAGGTCGGCGATACTCAGCGCCTCGGCGAACTCTGTCGCGAAAGCTGCTGCGCGGGAATACAAGTGAGGCTGAAACACCACGACGGAACGGCCGTGTCCCTGCTGCGTGACGATTCCGGAGACCGCCTGTAGCACCGTGCGCACCTCGGTGGGGTGATGTGCGTAGTCATCGAACACCCGCACCGACTCGACCGACCCGACCAGCTCGAATCGGCGGCGCACACCCTCGAATGCGGCCAACCCGTCGAGCACGTCGTCGACGGATGCCCCAATCTCCTTGGCCGCCACCACCGCGGCCAAGGCATTCAGGGCCATGTGCCGACCGGGCACCGCCAGCCGCATGGTGCGCGGCGTGGTCTCCCCCGTCAGCTGGATCTGGGCTGTGGCTCCGGTGTCCTTGAACTGCCAATCCCGCAGTCGACCCGCCACCGGTACGTCCCCGGCCTCGGCCTGATCGACGCTGCCGTATCCCCGTACCCGGATTCCGCGCTCGTGTGCCCGGCGCGCCAACGCGGCAGCACCCTGGTCATCCAGACACACCACTAGGACTCCTTCGGGCCCAAGATTTTCGGCGAACTCATCGAACACCGCGGTGTATGCCTCGACGCTGCCGAAATGGTCGAGGTGGTCGGCCTCGATGTTGGTGACGATGATCAAGTCAGGCCGGTATTGCAGCAAAGAGCCATCGCTCTCGTCCGCCTCGGCCACGAACACATTCCCACTGCCATGGTGGGCATTGGTACCGGCCTCGTTGAGCTCACCGCCGACGGCGAAGGACGGGTCGTATTCACAATGCTGCAGTGCCACGATGAGCATGGAGGTGGTGCTGGTCTTGCCGTGTGTTCCGGTCACCATCAGCGTGCGATACCCGGCCATCAGGTCCGCCAGCACCTCGGGGCGCAGCAGCACCGGTATCCCCCGCCGGTTCGCTTCCACCAGTTCGGGATTCGTCTTGGGTATGGCCGCATGGGTGGTGACGACCACCGTGGGACCGCCCGGCAGCAGATCTAGGGCATCACCGTCGTGTCCGACATTGACGAGGGCGCCGCGGGCGCGCAGTGCCAACACCCCACGGGACTCCTTGGCGTCGGAGCCCGATACCTGCGCTCCCCTGTCGAGCAGGATCCTGGCGATACCGGACATTCCGGCGCCGCCGATGCCCACCATGTGCACACGGCGCAGGTGCTCCGGGAGTGGACCAACGTTCATCGCCGCGCGCCCCGTCCCTGAGACCGCTGCTCGCGGGCGACATCGAGCGCCACCTGAGCGACCTGCCGTGCGGCATCTGGATGTCCGGACAGCGCCGCGGCCGCCGTCATATCCGCGAGCCTGCCGGAATCGGACACTATCTCGATCACCATGTGCGCCAATGTCTCCGCAGTGAGGTCGCGGTCCGCGACAATGACACCGCCGCCGGCATCGACGACCGGCAACGCGTTGAGCCGCTGCTCACCATTACCGATGGGCAAGGGTACGTAGATGGCGGGCAGACCGACCGCCGAGACCTCGGCGACGGTCATCGCGCCGGATCGGCACACCGCGATATCCGCAGCGGCATACGCCAGGTCCATGCGGTCCAGGTACGGCAGAGCCACATACCTGGGGGCACCCGGGGCGCGCTCGGGCAGCTCAACCGTGTTCTTCGGCCCGTGTGCATGCAACACCGAAACACCTGCAGCAGCAAGCTCGTTCGCAGCGGCCGAGACGGCATTGTTCAGGGACACCGCACCCTGGGACCCTCCGAATACCAACAGCACCACCGTGTCGTCGTCGAAACCGTAATAGGCGCGGGCCTCCTGCCGCAGGGCGGCCCGATCCAGTGAGGTGATAGACCCGCGAACCGGGACACCGATCACTTCCGCGTGGCGCAGGCCGGAGTCCGAGACCGCCGACAGCACGCGCTGCGCGCGTCGAGCCCCAACTCGGTTGGCAAGGCCGGCACGGGCATTCGCCTCATGGATGACCACCGGGACACGGGAGCGACGCAACGGCCCGCGGCGAGCGGCCAGGTAGGCGGGCAGGGCGACGTATCCGCCGAAACCGATCACCACGTCGGCGTCCACGTTGTCGAACACCGCCCGCGTCTGCCGAACCGCCCGGCGCACCCGCCACGGCAACCGCATCAGGTCGCCGGTCAGACGCCGGGGCAGGGGCACCGGAACGATCAGCTCCAAGTCATAGCCGCGATCGGGCACCAGCCGGGTCTCCAGCCCACGCTCGGTACCCAACGCCGTGATCCGCACCGACGGGTCGATCTCACGCAGCGCATCGGCGACCGCCATGGCGGGCTCGACATGTCCCGCAGTACCGCCACCGGCCAGTACCACCGAAAGCGGCCGAAGTTCGTCACTCACTTCGGGAGCATCCTTTCGGTCTGGCGGCAATCACATGTTCAGCGACTATCGATGGGTTCGGGCGCTTGAACTGCCGGCCTGGGATTGTTCACGGGACCGGCCGCTCGCACGCGTTCCCGAGGCCCGGCGCGACTGCTGTACCTGCCTATGATGCCCTGCCTCGTTCTCGGTGCGTGCACGCGGCTTGCGCTTGGACGCCTGCGCGGGCTGCCGCTTGCGCTCGGGCTGCGGTTTGGCCGCCGCGGGGCTTTGTGTGGCCGACTTGGCACGGAGCCGATCACGCGCGCTGTCGATCCGAGGCGGCACGTACGGCTCCGGAGCGGGGAGCCGCAGCAGCCTGTTCATCCGGTCACCGGTCCCCGCACGCAGCGCGGCGACGGCCTCGGGTTCATGGCGTGCCGCATTCGCGATCAGACCGATCATGAAAAGGGCTGTGGCCGTGGCAGTTCCACCCGAGGAGATGAGGGGAAGCTGGATACCGGTCACCGGCAGCAAACCGATCACGTATCCGATGTTAATGAAGGACTGCCCGATGACCCACATACCGGCGGTCGCGGTCAGCATCCTCAGGAACGGATCGGCGCTGCGCTTGGCGATGCGCATGGCGGTGTATGCGAAGACCCCGAACAGGGCGAGCACCCCGAGGCAGCCGACAAAACCGAGCTCCTCGCCGATGATCGCGAAGATGAAGTCGTTGTGGGCGTTGGGTAGGTAGTGCCATTTGGCCGAACCCTGCCCCAGCCCCTGACCGAAGAAGCCACCCTGTGCCAGCGCGAATCGCGCCTGCCGAGACTGATAGCCGGTCGCCTGAGGGTCCGCGGACGGATCCAGCCACGCCTTCACCCGGTCCGAGCGATACCCGGCGGAAACGGCCAGAATGGCCGCGGCCAATACGGCGGCGACCACCGAGCTGAGGAAGACCTTCAGCGGCAGACCGGTGTACCACAGCAAAGCCAGCAAGATGATGCTCAGGGAGACCGTCTGCCCGAGGTCGGGCTGGATGACGATCAGGATCAGCGCCAGGAGCGCGGCCGGCACCAGCGGCACCAGCATCTCGCGCAGCGTCGCCTTCTCCATGCGGCGCGAGGCCAGCAGATGTGCACCCCAGATCGCAAAGGCGATCTTGGTGAGCTCCGAGGGCTGCATCGACATACCGCCGTAGACGAACCAACCACGAGAACCATTGGAGTACGTGCCGATTCCGGGCACTAGCACCAGGGTGATCAGCACGATGGTGAAGACGAACGCGGGGAATGAGTACTTGCGCATCACCCGGATCGGGGTACGCAAGGCGATGTAGAAACCCACAAGGCCGACGCAGACCCACAGCACCTGCTTGCCGAAGACGGTCCAGGCCGATCCGTCGACGTCATAGGACTCGACGCCCGACGCGGACAGCACCATAATCAGGCCGAGGGTCGTCAGCAACGCCGCGACCGCGACGATCAGATGGAACGACGTCATCGGGCGGTTCAGCCAGGCACCCAGACGAGTGCGGGCGACCAACCCGTCGCTCTTCCTATCGGAGGACTTCTTGGCGGCCTTGGCCCGGGTCTTGGTGTCGGCGCTCTTCTCGGCGCGGAAAATTCTGGCGAGGGGAGCGGTCAGGGTCGACACGGCGAAGTCACCTAACCGGTAAGTGCGAGCACCGCCGCAGCGAATCGATCGCCACGCTCGGAGTACCCGCTGAATTGGTCGAAGGACGCGCCGGCCGGGGCCAGCAGCACGGTGTCGCCAGGCTGGGCCAGTGTGCTGGCGTGCCGAACGGCCGCGGCCATGACTCGAGTGCCCAAGTCAGCGCCACCCCCATCCGCCTCATCAGTCACATAAACCACATTTGCCTCTTGCACCCCAGCATCCTCGCGCGTAACAACCGCAACTACGGGTACATCCGGCGCGTGTCGCGCCAAAGCCTCAGCAATCAGTCCACGATCTCGGCCGATCAGCACAACCGCGCCCAGCCGGTCGGCGCAGTCACACACCAGGTCATCGACTGCAGCCCCCTTGAGCAACCCCCCGGCAATCCAGATAACCCGCGGGTACGCGGAAATCGATGCCGCGGCGGCATGGGGATTGGTGGCCTTCGAGTCGTCCACATAGGCGACGTCTGCGACCCGGGCGACCAACTCGGCTCGATGCCGCCCTACCTGGAAGGCCTCCAGCGCCCGGGCGATGTCTTCTGCGGACGTGCCCGCCGCGCGGGCCAGCGCCGCTGCGGCCAGCGCATTGAGCACACCGATCGGACCCGCCACCGGAAGATTCGATGCCTCGATCAGCAACACATCGGCACCGAATGCCCGATCCACCAGCCAGCCGTCGCGCACCCCGAGCTCCCCGGACGCGGGCTCACCGATTCGGAACCCCACCTTGACGGGTGCCGCGGCGCCGGCAAGCAGCCCGCCGGCCACCGCGTCATCGAGACCGACAACGGCGACCGCACCGTCGAGTGCCCGGGCCTTGTCCCGGGTGTAGCCATCCATTCCCCCGTGCCAGTCGAGGTGATCCTCGGCCACGTTGAGCACCACACCGGCCGCCGGCCGCACCGAAGGCGCCCAGTGCAGCTGGAAGCTGGACAGCTCGACGGCCAGAAATTCGACATCGCGCTCCAGCACATTGAGCACCGGGTCACCGATGTTCCCGCAGAGCGCACTGGTGCGACCTGCCGCGGTCACCATGTCGTGGGCCATCGCCGTGGTGGTGGTTTTCCCATTGGTACCGGTGACCACCAACCACCGCTTGGGTGTCCCATAGCGGCCGGAAGCATCCAGGCGCCAGGCCAATTCGACGTCGCCCCAGATGGGCAGGCCCGCCCGCACGGCGGCCACCACGACGGGTGAGGACGGGCCGAATCCGGGACTGACGATCACCAGATCCTGATCGGCCATGGACCGCTGCGCCTCGGCGGTGGTCAGAGTTGCGCACCCCGCCTCGCGATGACGCCGCAGGGCCTCCTCGTTGTCATCGCAGACGGTGATGCGCAGGTCGAATCCGGTCAGTGCGGCGACCACCGCATCACCGGTGACCCGTGCACCGCAGACCAGAATCCGGGCACCGCCGGTCAGCTCGGCGACTTCGGAAGCGCTCATCGCCGCTCAGTCACCGATCGTGGCGAGCCACTCGCCGTAGAATAGCGCCAGGCCCAGTCCGCAGGCGATGGCCGTCAACAGCCAGAAACGGATGATGACAGTCGTCTCCGCCCAGCCCATCAGCTCGAAATGATGATGGAAGGGCGCCATGCGAAACACCCGGCGGCCGGTGGTGCGGAACGCGGCGATCTGCAGCACCACCGACACGATCTCGGCGACGAACAGCGCGCCCAACACCACCGCGAGCAGTTCGGTCCGAGTGGTGACCGACAGGCCGGCGATGACGCCACCCAGGGCCAGCGATCCGGTGTCGCCCATGAAGATCTTGGCGGGGGCGGCGTTCCACCACAGGAATCCGATGCACGCACCCGCAGTCGCCGCCGCGATCACGGCGAGGTCCAGCGGGTCGCGCACGTTGTAGCAGGCGACGCCCGGATGCGTAGAGCACGCGTTGCGGTACTGCCAGAAGGTGACGATGACATAGGCGCCCGTCACCATCGCCATACAGCCACCGGCCAGTCCGTCCAGCCCGTCGGTGAAGTTGACGGCGTTGGACCAGGACATCACCAGGATCACACAGAACAGCACGAAGATCGCCGCAGGCATGGTGACCGTGGCGATCTCGCGCACGTAGGACAGCTGGGCGCTGCCTGGGGTCAGCCCGTCGGTGTTGCGGAATTGCAGCACGAGCACACCGAAGACCAGCGCCGACAAGATCTGGCCGACCGTCTTGGAGGTCTTGTTCAGACCAAGATTGCGTGCCTTGCGAATCTTGATGAAGTCGTCGATGAACCCGACTCCGCCGAGCATGGTCGCCAGCGCGAGCACCAGCAGGCCGGATGCCGACGGGCCGTCCGATCCGAAGGCGATGCCGACCAGATGCGACCCGAAGTAACCGGCCCACATGCCCGCCAGAATCGCGACGCCACCCATCGACGGGGTGCCGCGCTTCTTCTGATGGTGCTGCGGGCCGTCGTCCCGGATCTCCTGGCCGAAGCCCTGCCGCGAGAACACCCGGATGAGCACCGGGGTGAGCATGATGGAGACCAGGATCGCGATCCCGGCGGCGATGATGATCTGCCTCATGCCTTACCTGCTTTCAACAGCCCATCGGCCACGACCCACAGGCCGGCCGACTGCGATGCCTTGACCAGCACCACATCGCCCTCAGCCACCTCGTCGGCCAGCAGTGTCGCGGCTGCCGCAGGATCGTCCACCAGCACCGCCTCGGACCCCCACGACCCCTCCATCACCGCACCCGCATGCATTGCCCGCTGTGACCTCCCAGTCCCGACGACTACCAATCGACTGACATCTAATCGCACGGCGGCCCGTCCGATGCGGTCGTGCTCGGATATCGCGTCGGGCCCCAGCTCGGCCATCTCACCCAGCACCGCCCAGCTGCGGCGCGGTTGCGCCCCGTGGCGGGCCATCGAAACCAGGGCCTTGAGCCCCGCCATCATCGAATCGGGGTTGGCGTTGTAGGCGTCGTTGATGACGGTCACCCCGTCGTCTCGGGTACTGACCTCCATGCGGCGCCGCGACACCGGGCCCGCCCCGGCCAGCGCGGCCGCGACCTGCTCGAGGGTCGCGCCGCATTGCAGCGCCACCGCGGCGGCTGCCAGCGCGTTCCCTACCTGGTGCTCGCCGTGCACCGCCAGCCGAACCGGGACCGAATCCTTCGCGGTGTGCAGGGTGAACCGGGCCCGGGCCAGGTCGTCGACACTGACGTCGGTGGCCCAGATGTCGGCGGAATTGTGCACGCTGGTGCGCACCACCCGAGCTGATGTCTTGGCGGCCATCGCGGCCACGGCGGAATCGTCGGCGTTCAACACCGCCACACCATCGCTCGAAAGCGATTGCGGTAGTTCACCCTTGGTGTCGGCGATGGCTTGTCGCGAACCGAACTCCCCCAGGTGCGCCGTGCCGACATTGAGCACGACACCGATCGACGGCGGTGCGATGGCAGCCAGGTCAGCGATGTTTCCGGGGCGCCGGGCCGAAAGTTCCAACACCAGAAACCTTGTCGATTCCGTTGCCCGCAGCACGGTCCAGGGATGACCAAGTTCGTTGTTGAAGGAGCCGGGAGGAGCCACCACCTCGCCGAGCGGGCTCAGCACCGCGGCGATCAGATCCTTTGTCGACGTCTTGCCCGACGAGCCGGTGACGCCGATGATGCGCAGTCCCTGCGCCATGAGCCGACGAGCCACCTCGGCCGCCAGGGCTGCGGTCGCAGCCAGTACCGCAGCGCCCGATCCGTCCGAATCATGTTCCAGCGCAGATACTTCGGTACGCGCTACGCCGGTAGGCGACACCACGATGGCCGGCACGCCGACCGGCCTGGCGGCCAGCACGGCCACGGCCCCGGAAGCGACGGCGCCGCGGGCATGATCGTGCCCGTCAACCCGGGCTCCCGGCAGAGCCAGGAAAAGCCCACCGGGACCCACTTGACGCGAGTCGAATTCGACGGTGCCGGTGATCCGCGCCTGCTCCGCCTCCTGCGCGGCGATCCCGTCGAGCCGCCCGCCGACGATCTTGGCGATCTCGGCAACGGTCATCTCAATCATCCAGGCTCCCAAGTGCTTCCAGGGCCGCACGCAGCTGCACGCGATCATCGAAGGGCACCGTGACATCGCCCGTCTTCTGACCGCTCTCATGACCCTTGCCCGCGATCAGCACGGTGTCCCCCGGCCGCGCCCAGAGCGTGGCGAAGTCGATAGCGGCCCGCCGGTCGCCGATCTCGATCACCTGCACATCCGAACCAGCGGCACCCGCCATGATCTCGGAACGTATCGCGGCCGGTTCCTCGTTTCGCGGATTGTCGTCGGTGACCACCACCAAGTCGGCCAGCTCCGCGGCGACCTGCCCCATATCGGCACGCTTGCCGCGATCGCGATTGCCACCCGCCCCGAACACCACCGCCAGGCGGCCCTGGCGGTGGTGGCGCAGACTTTCGAGAACGGCGCGCAGTGCACCCGGCTTGTGGGCATAGTCGACGAGCGCCAAGAACGGCTGACCTGCGACCACCGCTTCCATGCGCCCCGGCACCCCGGCGGTTGCGATTCCCGGTGCCGCTGTCGCCGAAGAGACTCCAAGAAGATCCAAAATTGCCACAGCAACAAGGCAATTTGCCACGTTGTAGTGGCCGGGCAAGGCGATAGCGAGTTCAGCGGCGCCTGCAGGACCATTCGCGACGAACTGCTGACCGCCGTCATGGCCGACCGCCACACCCGAACAGGTCCAGTCCGCGACCGCACCGGCGTGCGAGGTCACCGTGACGACTCCGGGGCCCGCCTCACGTGCCAGCGCCGCCATGGCGCGCCCGGCGTCGTCGTCGACGCAGATGGCACTGCTGTGCGCACGCAGGGGCGAATCACGCTGGAACAGGCGGGCCTTGGTGGCGAAGTAATCCTCCATGTCGGGATGGAAGTCCAGATGATCTCGGGAAAGATTCGTGAACGCGCCCACCGCAAAGTGGGTGCCGTCTACGCGATTGAGGGCCAGCGCATGACTGGATACCTCCATGACCACGGTGTCCACTCCGCGTTGCACCATTTCGGCCAGCAGTTCTTGCAATGCCGGCGCTTCCGGCGTGGTCAGCGCACTGGGCACATCCTCACCGTCGATGCGCACCCCGACGGTGCCGATGAGGCCGACCCGCTTGCCCGCGGCCCTGAGCCCGGCCTCGACCAGATAGGTGGTCGTGGTCTTCCCGGATGTGCCGGTGACACCGACAACCCGCAGCCGGCGTGAAGGGTCTCCGTAGACGGTCGCCGCGAGCTCTCCGAGCACCGCACGCGGGTTGGTGTGCGTCAACACCGGGATATCGAGACCCTGCTGCGCCACCAACTGGGCCCCGGCGGCATCCGTGAGCACGGCCGTCGCACCTGCCGCAACCGCCTCGGATGCGAACTGCGCACCATGTGCACTGGTCCCGGGCAGCGCGGCGAAGAGATCGCCCGCGCGGGTGTCCTGCGCCCTGAGCGTCACCCCGGAGACGACGGTGGTGGCCGCATGTGGTCCGCGTAGCTCGGCCGAGACCAACAATGCGAGGTCGGCGACCGGGTGCGGGTGCGTCCGGGGAAGGAACCGGTGGATACCGGATACCGCCACCTGCGATCACCTCCTGCCGTATGTCTGTCGCCTGCCCCCGCGTGGCGGTCTTCGCTCAAGCTGCTCGTCCTCGGGCGTCAAACGACATTACCGGGCGGGCAGGTACCCCCAAGATCGGATGAGGACGACTCAGGTCGCCTGCAGGATCAGTGGCGGCCCGGGATCGGGTGACAGGGGCACATTTTGGCGCCGCATCAGCCACGACGCGATGTTGTGGAACAGCGGCGCGGCGGTCATGTGCGCAGACCCGTCCGAGCCACGTCTCGGCGCGTTCATCTCGATGCCGATGACGTACCGGGGATCGTCCGTGGTGGCGATTCCCGCGAACGTGATCCAGTACACGTCGTCGAAGTAGCACCCGCAGGCAGGATTGATCTGCTGGGCCGTACCGGTCTTACCGCTGAGTTGGTAACCGTCGACCGCCCCGGAAGCACCGGTTCCGTTCTGGATCTGGCGCGCGTCCGGCTGCAACACCGCACGCAGCATGTTGCGGACCGTGCGCGCGGTGCCCGCGTTGACCACCTGCACCGGCTCGGGGCGGGGTTCTTCCTTGCGGACGCCGTCGGACGTCGTGATGGTCTTGACGATGCGCGGCGGCACGCGCACGCCGTCGTTGGCGATGGCCTGGTACATGCCCGTCATCTGCAGCAGCGTCATCGACAAGCCCTGGCCGATCGGCAGGTTCGAGAAGGTGCTGCCCGACCACTGCTCGATCGGCGGCACGATGCCGGCACTCTCACCGGGCAGGCCCACACCCGTGCGCTGCCCCAGGCCAAACTTGTCCACGAGATCCATGAATCGGTCCGGGCCAACCCGTTGCGCCAGCATCAGGGTGCCGACGTTGGATGACTTGCCGAACACACCAGTGGTCGTGTACGGCACTGTTCCGTGCACCCACGCGTCGCGAACCGTGACGCCGCCCATGTTGATGGAGCCCGGAACCTGCAGCACCTCATCGGGATTGGACAGATCGTTCTCGATCACCGCCGAGGCGGTGATGACCTTGTTGACCGACCCCGGCTCGAACGGCGAGGACACCGAGAGGTTGCCCATCTCGCGGTTCCCCTGTTTGCCGAGGTTCTGCGACGGGTCAAAGGTGTTGTCGTTGGCCATCGCCAGGACCTCACCGGTTTTCGAATCGAGTACGACCGCCGAGACGCTTCGCGCCTCGGATAGGTCCTTGGCCTGTTGGACCTGCTGCTGCACGTAGAACTGAATGTCGTTGTCCAGCGTGAGTTCCACGGTGGACCCATTGACCGCGTTGTGGCGATCGCGGTAGCTACCGGGAATCACTGCGCCGTCTGAGCCGCGGTCGTAAGTCAGCGATCCATCCTTGCCGGCCAACGCGCTGTCCAGCGAATCCTCAAGCCCAAGAAGGCCATAACCCTCCCAGTCGATACTGCCGACGATGTTGGCAGCCAACGAGCCGCCGGGATACTGGCGGATGTCCTGCCGTTCCGCGCCGACTTCGGGGAACTCTTTGACGATCTCGGCGGCGATGGCCGGATCGACCGAGCGCGCCAGATAGGCAAAGGTTTCATCGCTGCGCAGCTTCTTGAGCAGACTCTTGGCGTCGGGTTTGTTGCCCAGCTTGGCCGACACTCCGTCGGCGATCTGCTGCAATCGGCGTTCCGGCTCGGTGGCCCCGGTCTTCGCCGCCGCGGCCTTGTCGGCGTCGCTCTTCCCCGAGTCTTTCGGGATCTCCGCGCTCTTCTCCCACGCCGTGTTGAGCTGTTCGCGAATCTTCTTCGGCTGGAAAGTCAGAGCGCGGGCCTCGATGGTGAAGGCCAGCTTGTTACCCAGCCGATCCACGATGGCGCCGCGCAACGCCTTCTCGGTCTCGGTCACCTTCAGCTGCCCCGATGCCTCGGCGCGCAGACCTGCGGCGCGTGGTCCCTGCAGGGTGAACAACTGGATGGCCGCGACGGCCAACGCCAGGAAGATGATGATGTTGCCCGCGCGGTGACGAAAGGCGAAGCCTGCCGTCCGCGAAATGGCAGCAACCGGCCGCCGGGTGCGCCGGGCACCGACCGGCCGGGACCGATCCTGCCGGTTCACGCCGTCGGGAGGGGAATCGTTGTTGCCACGGCACTGAATTGTTCCCCGGTTACTGGAGAATTCGCGATATTTGATGCTTGCGGCGCGTCGGCCACGGGGGGCAGTACCGCGATAGCGGGATCCGGTGCGGGCGCCGGAGCGAACTGCTGTACAGGTTGTTGTCCGACGGGGGGGTCCGCCACGGGCGCCGGCGGAACCGCGGCAGGCGGGGCCATATGCGGCACCACGGCCACCGGAGGCGGCACCGGGGGCAGCTGCACCGGTACTTCAACCGAGTTGCCCGCCTTGGGAACGGCGTCGGCGTCGTCGGGGATCGCCGAGTTCAGTGGTGCCGGCGCAACGCCCTCAGCGGGCTTCGGTGCGCCCACCAGCAGCCAGTTGCCCTGTGGGTCGCGCACCAGATGCGCGATGTCACGGGACGGAATCATGCCGAGGTCGCGTGCCGAATCTGCCAATGCCGGCGCCGATTCCGCGCGCAGCACATCGCGCTCAAGGGCTTCCTTGCGTTGCAGCAGTTCCTCGTTGGTGCGCCGCTGGGCGCCCAGCTGGTAGGAACGCTCCGCAGCGTCGGTCGACAACCACAAGGTGATGGCCAGACCGACACCAAGGGCACCGATGACCAGGACGACGAACGGAACCCTGGCGATCCAGGCATGAGGCCGCAGATCCACCTCGGACAGGCGAGTGAGAATTCGCTCGCGCAACGGCATCCGGATTACCTTGGGCGCCTTGGCCTTATGCGCCTTCGCGCGGGCCTTGGCCTGTTGAGTACTGGTGGCGGGACGAATCTTCTCGGGTGCCTTGCGCTGCACCGGGATGGGCATGCTCTGGGGAGCCGAGCGACGCGGACGCGGCGAGGGGCCGGACCCGGCTGCCTTCGGCGTGGCACCGCGGCGTTTGACGGGCTTGGATTTCTTGGGCGCCTCTCCTGCTTTCTTGCGCACCCCGATCATGCCCGCCTCCTATCCGCAACTCGTTCGACTGCCCGTAACCGCACTGGTGCACTACGTGGATTGACTTCTATTTCCACGTCGTTCGCCCGTTCCGCCCCGCGAGTGATCAGGGTGAATTCCGGTGCATCACCGGGTAGTTCGACCGGCAGATCGATCGGCGACCGGGATGCGGTAGCGGCGGTGAACTGCGCCTTGACGATCTTGTCTTCGAGTGACTGGTAGGCCATCACCGCGACACGGCCACCCGGACGCAGCGCGGCCATCGCGGCAGGTATCGCCGCTGCAAGGGAGTCCAACTCGGCGTTGACCGCGATCCGGAGAGCTTGAAAGGTCCGTTTCGCCGGGTGACCGCCGGTACGGCGAGTCGCCGCGGGGATGGTCGCATAGAGCAACTCAACCAACTGTCCACTGCGTGCAAAGGTTTCAGTAGCGCGACGCCGAACGATCTCGTCGGCGATGCGGCGGGCGAAGCGCTCCTCACCGAATCTGCTCAGCAATCTGGACAGCTCCGCAGCCGAATAGGTGTTCAGGATATCGGCGGCGGTCAACTCATCCTGGGCGTTCATCCGCATGTCCAGCGGGGCATCGATCGAATATGCAAATCCGCGTTCGGCCTGATCGAGCTGCATGGAGGACACACCCAGGTCGAAGAGCACCGCGTCGACCGCGGACGTTGCCGGGTAGCCCAGCCCCTCGAGCGCGTCGGCGAGCCCGTCGTAGCGGGTGTGCACTCCGATGAATCGTGTTCCGAACGGCGCCAGCCGCTTCCGGGCGATGTCCAGGGCGTTGGTGTCACGATCCAGACCAATGACGGTGAGCTCCGGCAGCGTGGCCAGGAAATGCTCGGTGTGCCCGCCGGCGCCCAGGGTGGCATCGATCAGAAACGCGCCGGCACCGTCGGCCGACCTGGCGGTGAGCGCCGGGGCCAGCAGCTCGGAGCAGCGATCGAGCATGACCGGAACGTGACCGAACTCGGCACGAGAATCAGCCGGAAAATCATTGTCAGACACGGCGATACCCCTCCGGGGGCGAGAGCGCTGGTAGGTGCAATAGACCCGCGAAGCCTGGTCCCTGCCCGATGGTGCGAACCTGGCGTCGGGGAAGTACGCCAGGGCCGTATCGGACAGAGGCCGCGCTTCGCGGGCCCGCTCAGAAGATGCCATTGAGGGATTCATCGCTGGCCGTCGAGAAGTTCTCTTCGTGTTCCTCCAGGTATTGCTGCCACTTCGCAGCATCCCAAATCTCCAGGTAGTCGACGGATCCGATGACCACACAATCCTTAGACAAGTCCGCGTACCGCCGGTGGTCGGCAGACAGGGTGATACGGCCCTGCGCGTCTGGATGCTGTTCATCGGTGGCTGCCGCCAGGTTGCGCAGGAAGGCGCGGGCCTCGGGGTTGCTCCGGGAAGCCGCGGCGGCCTTGCGCGCCAACTGCTCGAACTCGGCCCGTGGGTACACGGCGAGGCTGTGGTCCTGACTTTTGGTGACCATCAACCCTCCCGCTAGTGCGTCCCGGAACTTGGCGGGCAGCGTCAGCCGCCC
This sequence comes from Mycobacteroides chelonae, assembly GCA_014204435.1. GTDB lineage: Bacteria > Actinomycetota > Actinomycetes > Mycobacteriales > Mycobacteriaceae > Mycobacterium > Mycobacterium chelonae_A. The sequence goes on along the minus strand of JACHLF010000007.1, from coordinate 142,744 downwards.
CTTGTCGTCGAGCCTGGGCGTGTAGGTACCGAGAAACATCCCGACACCTCCCTGTCCAAGCCCTTCGGAGCTACCCTTCCCTCCGATATGCGCCACTTTACCCCACATTCCCCCACTTTGAATCTGATTTGCCGCGTGTCTTCCCACCATGCACCCACGCGAGGGACAGTGGAGGTCATCAGGATGCTGTTTTCCCAGGTAAACCCTGTGGGGGCGAGTGGGGCACCGGTATCTCGACGAGTTGATAACGATTTGGCCTGCCGGGGCGACCGGGCTTGCGAGCGATCACCCGGTGGCCCGGGCCGGTAGTGCCCAGCGGCTCAGACAGCAACTCACCAAGCGACAGACCCGCGCGTAGTGCGCGAGTCTGTGATCGTTGACCGGTTTAGCGGATGTTTGTCAGTTGTCGAAGCGGCGGCGGAAACGCTCTTCCATGCGCTGTGCGAACGAACCAGCGGCACGGGGCCGACGAGTACGACCGCTGGCCCCACTCGATCCCCCCGGCCCGGTGACGTCCTGCTCCGAGCGTCGGCTTCCGATGATCGCGAAAACCGCGGCGCCGAACATCACGACAAATCCGATGACGCTCAGGACTGGAAAGTTTCCGATCTGGGTGGCGGGAACCGCCACACCGATCACCAACATGGCCAACCCGATGCAAAACAGCGCCGCGCCTTGCAGACGACGACGGCCGGAGGTCGCTCCCAGGCGTCCTCCGCGCACGCTCGACGCAAACTTGGGATCCTCCGCGTACAGCGCGCTCTCAATCTGGTCGAGCATGCGCTGCTCGTGCTCGGAGAGTGGCATCGGTCCCTCCCTCTGGCGCATCGCAACCGGTTGAGTATGTGGTGTCGTTTTATCAAGGGTGCCGCGGTGACAACGCCCTCACGTTCATAATACGAGGTGAATACCCGCTATACCACCCGGTTCACCCATCAATCTCCCAGCAGCTCCCGCCGGGCAACGCCACACTACGGCGCGCCGATTGACCCGGCGAAAGCCACGACCGCACCCGGGAATCAGCCGAGCGTGATAAACCCGGGCAGTACACACCAAGGCTCAACCGGAAACCAAAAGGACGCACGTTGACGACATTCCTGGCCGACCTGTCGCAACGCGATATGCAGCGCCGGCTCAGCGAAGCGCTTCGTGTCTACGTGATCGCTATGGGCTACCCGCACGGCACCGAGGATCAGCGCGCTCCCATGTGGCTGGAACACAGCCGTCGACGCGGCTGGCAGGCGGCCGCTGTCTTCGAGGCCCCCTCCGACTCATCCGGGGCGGATTACGTCGCCGACCACGATCTGATGGACCGGGCCCGCATCGTCGGGATCGCCTACGGCTACCGCGGGGCCGCAGACCAGTGGTGGCACCAACAGGTCAGCCAGGGCCTACGCAAGTCGGGGATGCCACGCGATCACATCGGCGCCCTACTCGATCAGTACTTCGAGCTGACAGAGCTCCACGTCGACCCCGGGCTGCAGGGACACGGCTTCGGAGAGGCGCTGGCGCGGCGACTGCTCGGCGGCCGCCCCGAATCGCATGTCTTGCTGTCTACCCCCGAAATCACCGGCGAATCCAATCGGGCCTGGCGGCTATACCGCCGCCTCGGATTCACCGACGTCATCCGGCAGCATCAGTTCGCGGGAGATCCAAGGCGATTTGCCGTCCTGGGCCGGCCTTTGCCCCTAGAGCCCGGATATCGACAGGCCGGCGCGACCGCCGTCTGGCACGATGAGCCGCGATGACTAGCCCAGGGCGCGTGGCCCGAATCGCTGCCGTGCTGTTGTTGACAACGCTGCCGCTGCTGGCGGGATGTGTGCGCGTCAAGGCCTCGATGACGGTCACCACCGACGATCACGTCTCCGGCCAGCTGATCGCCGTAGCCAATCCACAGGGCAAGGACGACAAGGGCCCCACGCTCGATCGCAACATGTCCTTCGCGCAGAAAGTTCAGGTGAGCGAGTACGAGGAGAACGGCATGGTGGGATCGCGTGCCATCTTCAACGACCTGACCTTCTCCGAGGTCCCTCAGCTGGCCGGTATGAACAAAAACGCCGCCGGGTTCGACCTGACCCTGCGCCGCAACGGAGAGATGGTCGTGCTGGAGGGTCGCGCAGATCTCACCGCACTGGAAACCAGCTCGGACGCCGACGTATCGCTGGCCGTGTCCTTCCCCGGCGATATCGAATCGACCAACGGGGAGACGCTCGGCTCCGACTCCGTGCAATGGAAACTCAATCCCGGCGTGGTCAGCACCTTCACCGCGACCGCGCGCTACACCGACCCCAGCACTCGCTCGTTCAACGGCGCCACGATATTTGTGGCGATCGCCGCATTGCTGGTCGGCGCCCTGGTCGCCTCGCTGGCCTGGCTAGACCGTGACCAGTCCCCGCGCTTTACCCCCGACCAGTTCCCGGCGTAATCCGAACCCCGAGGTTCTCCAGCACCTCGGAGGTGGCCCGCGCGAAGTTCAGCGTCATGAAGTGCAGACACGGAACCCCCTCGGCAAGCAATCGGGATGCCATCGCGGTGGTGACATCGACGCCGACCTTGCGAACCTCGTCCCGGTTCTCCTCCGGTCCGTCTCCTGCCGCCCGGAGCAGCCGTCCCTCCAGCGCTGCCGGCAATATGGACGAGGAGAGCTCGACCTGCCGGCGCACCGAACGCAGCGACGTGATGGGCATGAGTCCTGGCACAATCGGCTTGGCGCCCTGCTCAGGGTCGGCGGCGACCACCCGGTCCCGCAGTCGCAGATAGTCGTCGACGTCGAAGAACATCTGGGTAATGGAGTACTCGGCTCCGGCCCGGAGCTTGTTGACCAGGTTGGCCGTATCGCTGTCCACATCGATCGCCTGCGGGTGGCCCTCCGGGAAGGACGCCACCCCGACGTGGAAATCGCCCAGGTCGCGAACCAGCCGCACCAGTTCCTCGGCGTAGGCGAGGCCACCTGGGTGAGGAATCCATTCCGCATTCACATCCCCGGCCGGATCGCCGCGCAGGGCAAGGATATTGGTGATGCCACGGTCCACATACGCACCCACCATCGCGCGCAGCTCGTCGACGGTGTGCCCGACGGCGGTCAGGTGCGCGACCGGTAGCAATGTGGTGTTCTCGGCCAGCTCCCCGGTCACCCGCACCGTGCGATCGCGGGTAGAACCGCCTGCACCGTAGGTCACCGAGACGAAGACCGGCTGATACCGCTCGAAAACTCTTGCCGCCCGCCACAACCGAGCCTCGGCCGCCTCATCACGGGGCGGCATGAACTCGACCGAGAACGCGACCTCGCCGGGCTGAACCGCGGACAGTCGATCGGCGATCGACCCCGCATCCTGCAGTTCGGCGACCGGTGCGTCATGGTCGAGCGGGTTGGTTGTCACCCGTCCAGGATAGGTGGGATTACTCTAGGTTCACTCCCCGTGCATCCGGGACCAATTTGCCGTATCGCGAAAGGACGCCCCGCTGAGTGTCAACGTAGCCGCTGCCAACGCCCGGCACCTGACCGATGCGGTGAGCGACCAGCTGAGCCAGTTCCTGGCCGAATGCCGCGAACACACCGCGCATATCGGAGAGAACTATGAGCATGCGATCACCGCCCTGGACCGGTTTGTACTGCGCGGCGGCAAGAGACTGCGCCCTGCGTTCGCGTATTGGGGCTGGCGCGCGGTCACCGATGATCCCGATCCGTGGAACCCAGAAGTCCTGCGAGTGTGTGCCGCGTTGGAGCTGCTACACACGTGCGCGCTCATCCACGACGACGTGATCGACAGTTCTGCGACGAGGCGTGGCGAGCCCACCATCCATGTCGAGTTCACCGCCCTGCACCGCGAGAACAGCTGGTCCGGCTCCCCCGAACAGTTCGGAATATCCGCGGCGATCCTGCTGGGTGACCTGGCACTCACCTGGGCCGACGACATGGTCGTGGGGGCACGACTCTCGGCAGAGGCGCACGCGCGGGCTCGAGGTGTGTGGTCGATCCTGCGCAGCGAGGTACTGGGCGGCCAATATCTGGACATTCTGTCCGAATCCTCCGGTGATGAGTCCGTCGAAACCGCCATGCGCGTCATCCGTTTCAAGACCGCCGGCTACACGGTGCAGCGCCCGCTGCAGCTGGGTGTCGCCGTCGCCGCCGAGAACCGGGAAATCTCACAGCTTCTCGGCGACATCGGGCTCGATATCGGCGTCGCGTTTCAGCTTCGCGATGATGTGCTCGGCGTGTTCGGGGACCCGAAGGTGACCGGCAAACCCGCGGGAGACGATCTGCGTTCGGGAAAGCGCACCGTGTTGCTGGCCGAGGCGCTGCAGCTAGCGCGGCGCAATGACAGTGCCGCCGAGGATCTGTTGCACTCGTGGATCGGCACCCCCCTGACCGACCAGCAAGTGGGCGAAATGTGTTCACTCATAGTCGACTTGGGCGCCCTCACCGCGGTGGAATGCCGCATCGAGGAACACACGCAGCGCGCCCTGGACCAATTGGCCAGCGCCGACATCGCCGACGACGCCCGCGCTGCACTGACCGACCTGGTCCGGTTGGTGTCCAACCGGAGCGCATGATCACGTGAGCACATCATCGAAGGCCGTCGAGCCCCCGGTAGAACCCGAGCACACCGCGCCCGAACCGGAGAGCGGATGGGCAGGCGCCTTCCTGCGGTCCCCCGCGGGGCGTGCCGCCATCACCGGATTCGGCGGCGCGATTCTCATCGCGATCGGCGGATTGGGCGCGGGCAGCACTCGCCAACACGATCCGCTGCTGGAATCCCTCGGGCTGTCCTGGTTGCGTTTCGGGCACGGACTGGTGGTCTCCTCGATCCTGATGTGGCTCGGGGTTGTCCTGATGCTGCTGGCATGGCTTGGGCTGGGCCGACATGTGATCGCGAGCAGGGTGACCAAGGAGTCACTGCTGGTTGTCATTCCGTGCTGGCTTTTGCCGCTGCTGGCCTCCGTTCCGGTGTTCAGCCGGGATGCGTACTCCTATCTGGCACAGGGGGCGCTGCTGCGCGACGGATTCGACCCGTATGTGGTGGGCCCTGTCGAAAATCCGAATCCGTTGTTGGAGAACGTCAGTCCGATCTGGTCCACCACCACGGCCCCCTATGGGCCACTGTTCATCCTGATCGCACGGTTTGTCACCCAGATAGTCGGCGACGATGCGGTGGCCGGAACCATGCTGCTGCGTCTGTGCATGCTGCCCGGGCTGGCACTGCTCGTGTGGGCCACACCCAAGGTCGCTCAACACCTTTCCGCCAACGCCAGCAAGGCATTGTGGATCTGCGTGCTCAACCCGCTGGTGATCATCCACCTGATGGGCGGGGTACACAACGAGATGCTGATGGTCGGGATCATGATGGCGGGCATCGCCCTCGTCCTTGAGCGACACCATGTCTGGGGTATCTCGGTGGTGGCTTTGGCTGTCGCCGTCAAGGCCACAGCGGGTCTCGCGCTGCCGTTTCTGGTCTGGATCTGGATGCGTCGATTCATCGAGAACTCCGCGGAGGGTTCGCCGCAGCGCCGCCCGATAGCCGCCTTCGCCTTGGCGTCGGCGGTCTCCGTCGCGATCGTCGTCGCCGTCTTCGCGATGCTGTCCTGGATCGTCGGAGTGGGTCTGGGATGGCTGACCGCACTGGCCGGTTCGGTGAAGATCATCAACTGGCTGACGGTGCCGACCGCGGTCGCCAACATCATCAACGTCTTCGCCGGTCTCTTCGTCACCGTCAACTTCGATGCGGTTCTGGAGATCACCCGCATCATCGGGGTGATGGTCATCGCCGTCAGCTTGCCGGTGATCTGGTGGCGGCACCGCCACAACGACCGCGATGCGATGTTCGGCATTCTGTGGGCCATGGTGGTCGTGGTGCTCATGGCACCGGCCGCATTGCCCTGGTACTACACCTGGCCGCTGGCCATCGCGGCGCCGCTGCTGCAGTCACGGACCACCATCGCCGCCATCGCCGGGTTCTCCGCGTGGATCATGGTCATCTTCAAACCCGATGGCTCCCACGGCATGTACGTATGGATCCATGTGCTGATCGCCGCGACCTGCGCCACCATCGCATGGCGGATGATCGAATCCGCACCCGAGCCGCAGGGTCCCGAAGCCGCCGAAGAACAATCACCGGCTCCCGCCGGCTAATACGCCATGGCCTGTGCCCGCCGCAGCACCTCACGTGCCTGATGCCCGTGCAGCGCGTCGACCGGGCGTGCCGCCTCGATCCGTTCGGTGGTGCCATCCCGGCTTACGGTGAGCGACTCGTCACCGGTGAACAACCAGCGCATGATCTCCGGCTCGTGAAACCCTCCGTCCCGCAGCACGGACAACAGCCCGAACAAATGCTTGACCACCGGCCCCTCGGGGCTGAAAAAGATGACGGGAACTTTGATTTCGCCATCGCGCCGCACTGCGATCAGCTCGCCGTCGCGCAAGTATTGCTGAACCTTGCTCACCGGTACCCGCAGACGCACGGCCACCTCCTTGAGGGAGAACAGCGGCTCATCGGCGTCAAGCGTGTCGGCAACGTATGGAATTGCGCTCATGACGAATGACGCTAGTCGCCCCGCGCGCCACCGTCGTCAAAAGTGTCCTGCGGATGTAGTGACACGCGTAACCTTCGGACCGTGACCAGTTCCGGCGATCCGAGATCGGTCACCCATAGTGAGTACTATCCCTACCCCGTCGAGAAGGTCTGGGATCTTCTCGTCTCCCTCGAACTGACCGCTTCTCAGGTGAAAGAGGTCAGCGACGCCCCCGTCGAAGTCGGAGAGACACGGGTCATGATCACCCACCCGCAACCGGCGGTCGGGTTCGACGGCGTGTTCCGCACCACCTACACCAGCGTGGTGCCCTGTGAGCACATCGAACAGGTGTTGACCGCGCCTGGCATCGAAGTGACCTCCCGGTGGAATCTGCTTCCGGAGCCCGGCGGCACGCGACTCCGCGTCACATACAGCCGCTTCGACCCGTCCATTCCCCTGCACCGCCAGTGGCGGACGATGCTGTTCTCGGGGGCTGGGCCGATTCTCAACTCACTGCGCGAAATGCTCGATAAGCGACATTGACGACGGGACGTTCCCGCATTACTGGATACGATCGATGCGATGACGTCGCCCAAGTCCCCCAGTGCCCGCCTCGATCCGATGATCGGCGCGGTGCTCGACGGTCGGTACCGCATAGAGGCTCCGATCGCCACGGGCGGCATGTCGACCGTGTACCGCGGGCTAGACACCCGCTTGGACCGCCCAGTGGCGGTGAAGGTCATGGACAGCCGCTACGCCTCCGACAGCGGGTTCCTGGCCCGATTCCGGCTTGAGGCCCGCGCCGTCGCACGGCTGCGTCACCCCGGGCTGGTGGCCGTCTTCGACCAGGGTATGGACGGCAAGCACCCATTCCTGGTGATGGAGCTGATCGACGGCGGCACGCTACGCGAGCTGCTGCGCGAACGTGGCCCCATGCCGCCGCATGCGGTCGCCGCGGTCTTCAACCCGCTGCTGGGCGGCCTGGCGGTGGCACACCGGTCGGGGCTGGTGCACCGCGACGTCAAACCCGAGAACGTACTGATCTCCGATGACGGCGAGGTCAAACTCGCCGATTTCGGGTTGGTCCGGGCCGTCGCCGAAGCCGGAATCACCTCGACCAGCGTGATCCTGGGCACCGCGGCGTATCTGTCCCCCGAACAGGTGCGCATCGGGTCCGCGGGGCCGCGCAGCGACGTCTATTCGGCGGGCATCCTTATGTACGAATTGCTCACCGGTTCAACACCGTTCACCGGCGACACGCCGTTGGCACTGGCCTATCAACGCATCGATCGCGATGTTCCGGCGCCGAGCGAAGCGATCGACGGGGTTCCGGAGGAGTTCGACGAACTGGTGCTGCGGGCCACCTCCCGCGACCCGGACGCCCGTTACGCCGACGCCGCGCAGTTCGGCGCCGAACTGAACGCGATCGCCTCCGAGTTACGGCTGCCGTCCTTTCGGGTGCCCGCCCCCAAGGACTCCAAACAGCATGTCGCCGAACAGCTGTACCGCAGCAGATTGATCGACGCCGGCGGCAGCACCACTGGAAACCTCAGTGCTCCGAACACATCGGATGCCGCCGACACCGCCTCGGCCGCAGCGGCCCTGGGTGTTTCCGCACGACCCAGTGGCGCCGCACGGCCCAAGGTGCCCAACCCCACACGGATGATGGACCCGGTACCCGCCTACTATCCCGAATACGATCGGGAATTCGACGACGAGTTAGACGAATCGGCGTTTTTCGCCGATGTCGACGACTCCGATTACCGATACGAACGCCAGCAGAGCCGCCGCGCGATCTTCATGTGGCTGGTGATCGTCCTGATCATCACCAGTTCGGTGGCCGCGGGATGTTGGTCGCTGGGCGCCAACATCACCAACCTGTTCTAGTCCGCAGCCTCAGTCTCTGAGCATCTCCGCCACGAGGAACGCCAGCTCCAGCGACTGCTGGGTGTTCAGTCGCGGATCGCATGCCGTCTCGTAGCGGCCGGCCAAGTCATCATCGGAAATGTCCTGTGCCCCACCGAGACACTCGGTGACATTCTCGCCGGTGATCTCGACGTGAATGCCACCCGGATGTGTCCCGAGGGCGTTGTGCACCTCGAAGTAGCCCTGTACCTCGTCGACGATTCGATCGAAATGCCGTGTCTTGTAACCGCTCGGCGACTCGTGGGTGTTGCCGTGCATCGGGTCGCACTGCCAGACCACCTGATGTCCGGTTGCCCGCACCTTCTCGATGATCGGCGGGAGCAGATCGCGCACCTTCGAGTTGCCCATCCGCGAAACAAACGTCAAGCGGCCCGGCTTGTTGTGCGGGTCAAGGCGTTCCACGTACTCGACGGCCTGGTCGGGTGTGGTCGTCGGACCAATCTTCATCCCGATCGGGTTGGCGATGATCTCCGCGAACGCCACGTGTGCGTGATCGAGCTGCCGGGTGCGATCACCGATCCACAGGTAGTGGGCCGACAGATCGTAGAGCGCGGGCTCGCCGTTCTCGTCCTCGGCCAGGCGCAGCATCGCGCGCTCGTAGTCGAGCACCAGCGCCTCATGGCTGGCGTAGATCTCGGCGGTGTCCAGGTTCGAATCCGCCACACCGCAGGCGCTCATGAACTTCAGGCCACGGTCGATCTCCGAAGCCAGCGCCTCGTACCGGGCTCCCGCCGGCGAGGTGCGGACGAACTCACGGTTCCAGTCGTGCACCAGGGCCAGCGAGGCCATACCCGAGCCCGTCACCGCGCGTACTAGGTTCATCGCGGCGCTGGCGTTGGCGTAGGCGCGCACCAGGCGTGAGGGGTCGTGCTCGCGCAGTGCCGCGTCGGGCGCGAAACCGTTCACCATGTCGCCGCGGTAGGACTTCAGGCCCAGCGCATCGGTATCCGAGCTGCGCGGCTTGGCGTACTGGCCGGCGATGCGAGCCAGCTTGACCACCGGCATGCTCGCCCCGTAGGTGAGCACCACGGCCATCTGCAGCAGGGCGCGGATATTGGCCCGGATATGCGGCTCGGTGTTGTCGGCGAAGGTTTCGGCGCAGTCGCCGCCCTGCAGCAGGAACGCCTCACCGCGCGCCACCTGAGCCAGCTGGTGCTGCAACCGCTGAATCTCCGCGGGGACGGTGATCGGGGGCACGCTTTCCAGCACGGTCCGCATGGCCGCGGCGTGATTCGCAGGCCAGCTCGGCTGCTGAGCAGCGGGTTTGGCCAGCGCGGCATCGAGGCGGTCACGCAGATCGGCCGGGAGCGGCGGCAGCTCCGGCAATTGGTCGATGGGGACGTCGACTGTCCAGTTCACGCGACCATCTTAACCGTGTCTAACCAGCGGATTTTCACCCAGAGGCCCGGCCGTCCCAGTTATCGGCCTTCGCGCAAGCGCTCATCGGGGACCATCGCCCGGTAGCGGGCCAGGTTGAACCGGGCGTCGACCAGCGCATCGTGGGAGTCAGCGGGCCGCTTCGGCAGGGCAGGGCGTCCCAGATCCGCCCACAGCTGCTTCAGCTCCAGGGTGAATCGCGGAACCGGCGGGGGCAGCGCCGTCATGGGCCCCCACAGCTGACAGAGCGCCACATGGTCATAGGCACCCACCCAGGCCCACAGTTCGATCGGGTCCGCGGGACCACCGCCCCCGTTCAGACCCATGAACTCGGCCAGCTCGTCACGGATCTGTCCGCGGGATCGCCACCGCGGCGAGGACAGCGCCGGCAGCTTGGGCAGCACATGCTGACGCACCCAGGGGCCTGCCTGCTGCGGATCGAAGGCGGTGGAGACGGCGTAGTACTCGCGGCCGTCTTCGGCGACCATCCCGATGGAGATCAGTTCGATGGTGCGGCCGTCGTCGATGAACTCGGTGTCGTAGAAATAACGCACGCAAGCCGCCTAGTTGTGCGCCGGAGACGCCGGCGCCAGCTCATCGGCCTGTGATGATTCCTCTTCGCCCGCAACGTCGTTAGCTTCCGACCAATCGCGCCGCAGCCATATCCAGCTGGCCACGAGCACCCCGAGATGAACGAACACGTACAGGCTGGGGATCAGGTCGTTCAGTACGCCTCCGGGCCGCAGCGTCAGGGCGCCGGAGTCCGGCGTCTTTCCGCTCAGACTGGTGAACCAGGCCGCGAACACCGCGCAGAACACCCACATCGTGATCGCGGAGGCCCGCTTGCCCAGCACATACCCGTGATAGCCCAGGTGCACGACCAACGGCACGAACCACACCCAGTGATGGCTCCAGCTGAACGGCGAGGCAGCCGCCGAGGCCATGCCCACGATCGAGATCGCCAACAACACCTGATTCCGCCGGTAGGCCATGGTCGCGATCACCAAACTCACGACGATCACCAGCACAGACAGCGCGGTGGCGGTCGCGGCCGAGAGGTCCAAACGGAGAAACAGGCCGCCGATGCTGGTACTCGCGGTGGGATCGCGGGTGATGCGGCTGATCTTCTCGAAGGCGCGGTCAACCCAGTAGTAGTGCGATGCCGACGGCAGGAAGATGAAGCCCAGAGCAATGGTGCCGATCAGCGTGACGGTGGCCACGACGGCCGTGCGAATCCGTCCCACCACAAAGAGGAAGACGATGAAGATCATCGGGGTCAGCTTGATGCCCGCGACGATCCCGATGCCGATCCCGGCCAGCTTCCATCGTTGGGGGGCCAGGACGTCGGTCACCACCACGGCGAGGATGAGCAGGTTGATCTGCCCCAGCTGAATGGAGAGCCGGACCGGCTCGAGCCACGAGACCACCCCGACCAGCAGCGCCAACAGCCCCCACAGTCCGGCACCGACGGAGACATTCAGCCACCGCAGCATGCGCCACACCGAGTAAACCAGCAGCGCCGGGAACACCAGGAGCGATAAGACCTGAGCGGTGAAGTCGGTGATGAAGGCCAGTGGGGTGAACACGAGCGCCGCGAACGGGGTGTAGGTGAACAGCAGATCGTCGATCTCGCCGTTGCGTCCGATCGAATACAAGTCGAGCCCGTCCAAGACGCGGGTGCCGCCGAATCGATAGACCAACACGTCGATCTGCAGCGCGTACGTAGGCCAGTGGATGAACACGATCGCGTGCAACAACAGGGCCACTGCGAGGACGAGCGGGCCACCCCACGTAATCCATCTGGCGACTCGATGAGCGGAGCCGCCGTCCGCGACGGTGGTTTCGTCTATTGAATTCGGCACGGCCCTCGCATCTCTCAGTTCTCCCGCCGGTGGCCCTAAGAGTAGCGGTACCGGCGCGGATAGCTGGAAACCGGATTAACCGGCGGCGCTCTCCGGCACACGATCGGAGGGCTGCGTGGCGTCCGCGGGCTTGTCCTTGAGCGAGGCCGCGTAGATGTCGACGTACTCCTGACCAGACAGCTGCATGAGCTCGTACATCACCTCGTCGATGACCGCGCGCTCGATGAAGCGGTTGCCGGCCATCCCGTCGAACCGGGAGAAGTCCAACGGCTTGCCGATCTTCACGGTGACCTTGGAGAAGTGCCAGCGTGCGGTCCCGGGCGGGTTCATGACGTTGGTGCCGACCATGGCGATGGGGATGACCGGAACACCCGTGGCCAGGGCCATGCGCGCCAGACCGGTCTTGCCCTTGTACAGGCGCCCATCCGGCGACCGGGTGCCCTCCGGGTAGATGCCCAGCAGCTTACCCTCGCCGAGTAGCCGCTTGGCGGTACTGAGCGCGTTTTCGGCGGCATCGGCACTGGTCCTGTCGATCGGCACCTGACCGGAGCCGCCGAAGAACACCTTTTTGAGCCAGCCTTTGAAACCGGGCTCGGTGAAGTACTCGCTCTTCGCCAGGAACGTCACCCGGCGGGTGGATACCAACGGAAGAAAGAAGCTGTCCACCACCGCGAGATGGTTCCCGGCCAGGATGGCCGGACCCGACGACGGGATGTTCTCCAGGCCTTCCACCTTCGGCCGGCCCATCAGCTGCAAGATCGGCCCCATGAAGATGTACTTCAGCAGCCAGTAGAACATCGCGCATCCTCTCCCGGGCCCGTCCCAGTCCCCGATGAAGTCCCATGGGGCTGGCGCCGAGCTTACCCGCGGCGCCAGCCAAACTCCGTGGACTGTCTAAGGTCCCGGACGTTAGACAGTCCAGGCGTGAATACCGACCAGAGGGACGCCTTCGCCGCCCAGGGAAACTCCGCCGTGCGCGGAGCCATTTCGCGACCCGATAGACGCCTATGCCGCACTCGCCGACCGCCACACCGACGATAGATGGGGCCACGATGTCCCAGAAGCGTTCCCCGGTCTTCCAGGCGATCCGCCCCGGTCTCGGTAGTTGATCACTCGTCGATGTCGACCGGAATGGGTTGATAGGCAGTCGATTGCGAGCTCGGCGGACTGGGCGGGAACGGGCTGCGATGCTCGGGGCCGGACCCACCGTCGCCCGGGCCGTCGGGACCATTCGGGCCCGCCTCTGCCTCCAACATCGCGCGTACCACCATCACCAGCGCGAGGCTGTGTTCGGCGATCGTCGCCAGCAGCGGATGATGCTCACCCTCGATCAGGGCCGCCAGCGCACACACCGGGCAGAACAACTGGTCGCACTTCCCGGGGACACCACCGTCGGCGGGTGCGCGCACAGCCTGGCGCAGCGCCGGATCGAGTTTGTCGAGAATCGAGGCGGCCAACGCCCGCAGCTCGGGACCGAGCTGCGGATGGGTACCCGTCACGTAGGCCACACCTCCGGATCAGCTCTAAACCGTATGGTCAGCTCGCCACCGACGAGCCGGGCGTCGACAACCACACAGCGCCGCAGCACGGAGGCCAGCCGGACCCGCCGGCGCATCCCATTTGCGCCGATGACCAGGTCATCTCCCACCCGGCCTAGGCTCAACGTGGCCGGGTCGATCTGCGGTAACTCTAGCCGCAACCGATAGACGGTGTCCGTGCCGGATCCGGATTCGTGCTCGACGACGGTTACCAGCGGGGCCGGCGGCTTGGCCCCATCACGGCGGCGCACGGCCTCGGCCAATTCACCGAGGGCATCCGGCCCGATGGGTTCCCGGGACAGATGCGGTACCAGCAGCATCTCCACATCCCCGATTGCCTCCCCCATCTCATCGAGAACGGCGGACTGATCGGCGATGCGCTGCATGTACCACTCGAAGGCAGGATGATCGGGAAGATTGTGGTACTCATACGAATTATCCTGAATCAAAACCTGATTGACGATCACTTGCTCGATGCGCACACCCATGAGTGCCAGGGCACCCACGGTGCGAATGGCCTCCGCCACCACTACCCGTTCGGGGGTCAGCACCAGATGCGCTCCCACCCGCTCGGCATCCGAGAGCAAGCCCGCAAGTCGATCCGCCGATGCCGCAACACGTTCCAGCAGTTCAGCCAGCACCAGTGCACGCGGCGTGCCGATGCCACCGAGCCTTCGATGGCGCGGCCAGGCCCGTTCCAGATACATTGCGAAGGTTCCGGGCAGCGTCAGCATGCGCAAGGCATCGGCAGTCGAGGCACAGTCGACCACGACGACATCCCATTCGCCCGTGTCGGCAAGCTGCTGAACCTCGTGTAGCCCGAGCATCTCCTGGACGCCCGGCAACGCGGAAAGCTCCTCTGGGGCAAGCGATCCAATATCCGATTCGGGGTACTGCGCAGCGATCGTCGCGGAAATCTCGCCCCAGCGCCGCTCCAGCAGACCGAGGGTATCCAGAGCCATGACGTCGAGCTGCCCGCCGTACGGGTCTTCGATGACACGTACGCAGTGAGCACCGGGGGAAGGATCGACCCGGGCGCCGAAGACATCACCCAGAGAATGCGCCTGGTCGGTCGACACCGCTAGCACCCGTTGCCCGACGCGTGCGTATCGCACCGCAGTGGCACCGGCCAGCGTCGACTTACCCACGCCCCCCTTGCCGACGAATAGACCGATGGTGGCTGTCAACGGTAGTTCGACATCTGGGCGCGGCGTCGCGTCGACGTCGCTAGCGGTCAGATTCGACTCGCTTCTTCAGATCCTTGAGCGCGGAATCGGTGATCTTGCGTTCGGCCTTGCGCTTGAGCATTCCGATCATCGGAATTTGAAGGTCGACCGCCAGCTCGTAGGTCACCTCGGTGCCAGACCCTTTGGGCGCCAGAAGGTATGTGCCCTCCAGCGAACGCAATAGGGAACTTTCCGCCAGGGTCCAGGTGACCTTGCGGCCGTCCTGGGACCATACGTACTCCAGGACCTGGGTGTCCTTGAGGACACCGGCATCCAACACCAACCGGGCACGCTTGACCCTGCCCTCGGAGTCGGTGTCGAGCACCTCGGTTTCCTTGTACTCCGACACCCATTGCGGGTAGGCGCCTATATCGGCGATCACCGCCATCACCTTGCCGGGTTCGGCGTCGATGGCAATCGTTTGGGTAGTCTTCTCAGCCACCTGACAGACGGTACCCTTCTCGCTGGCGCTCGGATACTCCCATCCTGGCAATTCGCTGCGGCCCCGCGAAGGAGAGACGCCTATGAGCCGTCTGGTGGCGAAGGTGCTCGGTGTGCACCAGAGCATCTACATCGCATCGAAAGGCTATCTGGGTCATCGCGTTCCGGGGATGGCCCCGAGCCTGCTGTTGACCTCTATCGGCGCCAAGACCGGAGCGCAACGCATCAACTCGCTGACCTATGCCCAGGACGGCGACAATCTGGTCATCGTGGCCTCCAACGGCGGTGCACGGCGCAATCCTGCCTGGTATCACAACCTCAAGGCGCATCCGGATGTCCAGGTACAACTGGGCAGGGACAAGCGCCGCGTGCGCGCCACCGCCCTACTGCCCGGCGACGCCGACTACGAGCGGCTGTGGAAGTTGGCCGATACCAACAACTCTGGCCACTACAGCGCGTATCAGCGGGTAACTTCCCGACCCATCCCCGTGGTTGTGCTCGCCCCGGCCTGATCAGGGACTGGATAGCCGCGATTCACCGACCGGCCGACCGGTCTCCAGCTGCTGCTTGACTCCGAAGGCGAACCGTTTCCCGGCGACGCGGCGGGCGTGATTAAGTGGGGCCAGCTTCAGCTTGGCCACCTGCGCGGGTGTGGCGCCGGTGGGCTCCGCATGCAGGAAGTAGTGCAGGATCGCCCCGTCCAGGGCGGGCTCCAGCCACACCTCCATGGTCCCGGTGAGCGGCCCGGCCACCGTCCACCGGATGCCCTTTTCACCGCGCTCCTCCACCACGTTGAGCTGCAGGTCAGGCCACCAACGGCGCCAGTCCGCGGGATTGGAGATGGCGCGGCCGATGTCCGCGGGATCTGCCGCGATAAAGGTCTGGTCTGCGACCTGAATGCTGTTCATCGTGGACAAGCTTAAGCCTCGCCGCCGAGAGAAATGCGAGCAACGCCTTCGACGATCTTCAGGCCGCGACTAGTCTGAGCAGGTGCGAGAGTTCAGCGTTCCTGCCCCCTTCACCGTCGAGGACAACGCCTCGGTTGTTCATGCCGTCTACGACTACGAGCATGAGGACCCCAACCAGGCGGCTTTCTCCCGTCTTGTCGGCGACACCTGGACGCCCGTCACCTACGCGGAAGCCGCCGCGCAGATCCGTGCGGTGGCCAATGGCCTGATCGCCAAGGGCGTAGCGCCCGGCGATCGCGTGGCACTGATTTCGGCGACACGCTACGAGTGGACGATCATCGACTACGCGATCCTGTCGATCGGCGCGATCACCGTTCCGATCTACGAGACATCCTCGGCCGATCAGGTCCGGTGGGTGCTGCAGGACTCCGCCGCGGTGGCGTTGTTCGTGGAATCCGATGCGCACGCGAAGATCGCCGAAGAACTCGCGCCGGAACTGCCTAACCTGCGCACGGTGTTTCATATCGTCGGCTCGAGCGCGCCCGCAGCCCTCGACGAGCTGGCCGAGGCGGGCGCCGGTGTCGACGCCGCCGAACTCAACGGCCGACTGGCTGCCATCAGGGCCACCGACCCCGCGACACTCATCTACACCTCGGGAACCACGGGTCGGCCCAAGGGCTGCCAACTCACCCACTCGAACCTGGTCTACGAAACCCGCGGCGCGCGTGCCGTTTTCCCCGACTACTTGCAGAAGGGCAGCAGGACACTGATCTTCCTGCCGCTGGCCCACGTATTGGCCCGCGGTATCGCGATGGCCTGCTTCCAGTCCAAGGTCGCCGTGGGGTTCACCAGCGATATCAAAACGCTGGTGCCGACCTTCGGCATCTTCAAGCCGACCTTCATCGTCTCGGTCCCCCGCATCTTCGAAAAGGTGTACAACACCGCCCGTCAAAATGCCCAGAACGACGGCAAGGGAAAGATTTTCGATGCCGCCGCGGAGACCGCCATCGAGTACAGCGAGGCGCTGGACAAGGGCGGCCCGGGCATCGTGCTGCGCGCCAAGCGTGCGGCCTTCGACAAGCTGGTGTACGGCAAGCTGCGCGCGGCACTCGGCGGCGAATGCGTGGCATCGATCTCCGGTGGAGCCCCGTTGGGTGCCCGGCTGGGCCACTTCTATCGCGGCGTCGGCCTGACCATCTACGAGGGCTACGGCCTCACCGAGACGACGGCCGCATGCGCGGTGAACGTCATCGGCGGCCTCAAAATCGGCAGTGTCGGAAGGCCGTTGCCCGGTAACGCCGTCAAGCTCGGCGACGACGGCGAGCTGCTGGTGTCCGGCGGCGTGGTCTTCAGCGGCTACTGGAACAACGAGACCGCCACCAATGAATCGATCGTGGATGGCTGGTTCCACACCGGCGACTTGGGCGCGATCGACGAGGACGGATTCGTCACGATCACCGGCCGCAAGAAGGAAATCATCGTCACCGCCGGGGGCAAGAACGTTGCGCCCGCAGTGCTGGAGGATCAGCTGCGCGCGCACCCGTTGATCAGCCAGGCGATGGCGGTCGGCGACAAGCAGCCATTCATCGGTGCTCTCATCACCATCGACCCGGAAGCCATCGACGGCTGGAAACAGCGCAACGGCAAGCCTGCAGATGCCACCGTCGCCGACCTAGTCGAGGACCCCGATCTGCTGGCGGAGATCGAGACCGCCGTGAAGGCGGCCAATCAGGTTGTCTCCCATGCCGAAGCCATCAAGAAATTCCGGATTCTGCCGGTCGACTTCACCGAGGCCACCGGCGAGATGACGCCGACGCTCAAGGTGAAGCGCAACGTAGTTGCCGACAAGTTCGCCGCGGATATCGATGCGATTTACGCAGGAGCACCCGAGTAACGCAGTCGATAGACAATGAAGCTGGGTGAGTCGAGCACGCTTAGCAGCTCGGCGGGAAATCGCCGCATTGCCTCGCCGGACGGAAGCCGGCATCGGCGAACACATTCACGACCTGAGCGAGCGGCCGTCTCCCAAAGTGCTGAGTAACTTCGACATCCGCTTTGGTCCAGGTATCACTGACCGGCTGGTGCTGGAAGTATCCGTCATGCTGATCGGGCGACGGAGCGCCGAAGGGATGGTCCAGCGAGATAACCACCCTCCCGGACGTAAGATTCGCGGGAATGACGCCAGCGGCACCTGCCAACCACGCAGGTAGTGCAAGGCAAGTGAACATGTGATGCCATTCGCACTGGGCCAGAACCGCATCCGGCATCCAAGACCGTCGCGCCGGTCAGCGGGCGCGGGATCAGCGAGCGGAGCGCGGGCCATTCCAGCAGTCCACTGAACGGCCCATCGTCCGTTGTCGCCGACCAGACCGACACCAGCCGGCCATACACGTCGCCCGTATGCCGAGCATGTTCGACAGGGTCCACCAGGCCAGGTTATGCGGAGCCGCTGACCAACTCGGCGAATCGGGCGGCCTGGTGATCCCAGCGCCAATGGTCGGTCGCCCAGCTGCGGCCCGCTGCCCCCATCAGCGCTGCACGCGCCGGATCGGACAGGATCTGCACGATGGCGTCGGTGATGGCAGGCACCGATCTACCGTCGACGACCAGTCCGGTCTCACCATCGCGCACGGTCTCCGGTGCACCCCCCGAGTTTCCCGCGACCACCGGGACACCGCAGGCGGACGCCTCCAGGAAGACGATTCCCAGCCCCTCGACATCGAGCCCCGCCCCGCGCGTGCGGCAGGGCATCGCGAAGACGTCGCCCATCGCGTGATGAGCGGGGAGTTCCTCCCAGGGCACGCCGCCGGTGAACACCACATGCTCATCGACACCGACCCGATTTGCCAAGGCCCGCAATGGTTCCGCGTACGGGCCGCCGCCCACGATCACCAGCGCCGCGCCATCCACACGCTCGCGGATCGCCGGCAGCGCCTCGATGAGCATGTCTTGCCCCTTGCGCGGCACGAGCCGAGAGACGCACACAATGGTCGGTCGACTGCCGAGCCCATAGCGGTGCCGCAACTCCTCGCGTGCCGCAGGGTCGGGGCGAAACCGGCCAGTGTCGACACCCGAGGGCAAATGTTCCAGTGCGGCGCGTGGACCGAAAGCCGCGGCGAACCGTCCCCGGGTGTAGCGGCTAACGTAGGTGATCACGTCGGTGCTCTCCCCGATCTGCCGCAGCGCCGAACGCGCCACCGGGAGCATCGACCAACCCACTTCGTGCCCATGGGTGCTGGCGGCCGTCACGGCCGCTCCTGCCGCCTTCGCAGCCGAGGACAACAGCGCCAGTGGCGCGGCCGCACCGAACCACACCACATCCGAGCGTTGCGAACGGATGAGGTCGACCATGCGCTGGCGGACACCGGGCCCCGGCAGCATCAACGAGGTGGGGTGCCGGACCACCTGATAGTCGGCGGCGGCATCGTAGCGCTCACATCCCTTCCACCGCGGCGCATAGACGGTGACCTCGTGCGATCCGGCCAGGTGGGTCACCAACTCCTGCAGGTAGGACTGGATGCCGCCGGGCCTCGGCGGAAAATCGTTGGTGACCAACAGAATCCGCTGCCGTTGATCGCCGGGGGGAAATGTCACGACGCTTACCGTAATGGACGAGAGGCGAGCCAGCTCTGCCACTGGCGCAACAATGTCGCCTCGTCGATGCCCAGCGCGCGCTGGATCGCCGCACCCTGTGGGTCCGGCGCGAACTGCGCCCCGTACCGATACAGCTGCACAAGCTGGGGCTCGCCATAGGCTTCGGCCACATACTGGGCGACCGACCAGGCTTCCTCGTAGGCCTGCATGCGACGAGGACCTGGATTCTCGATCTCCTCGTCGGTCGGCAGATGATCCGGAACACGTCCTGCGGCAAGAGCACTCGTCAACGTGGGCGCCGCGTTGCGAAACGGGGTACCGCTGCCCCGGCGACCATTGTAGTCGGCCACTCCCTCCACCAGCCACAGGGGCGCACGGTCGCCGGTGACGGTGCGGGCGGCAGCGTGGAAGAGCTCATGGCGCAGCACCAGGCGGAATTGATCGGCGGGCAGCGCTGCCGAACCGGGTGCGAAGATCACCCGCTGCCCTACCGCGACTCCGCTGTCGACACGGTCTGCGACAGCGGCGGCGGCGAGTCCCTCGGTATGTTCGCCACCGACGAGAGCGGCGAACTCCGCGTCTGTTTCAGCGGCGACAAACAGCATCCCCGTACGCGACTGTGCCCCCCACAACTCCGACAGCGACCTCATGGCGCCGTCTATCTCCTGAACCAGCCGCGGTGCGACCATCGACGCGGGATGACCGAGCACCAGCACGTCCCGGTCCCCCGCCTTCTTTCGTGTCTCCACCACCGGGCCGTACTGCCAGGGCACAGTGATCACGCTGGCGTCGAACAACCGCCAGCCGTCGTTGTCGTGCACCACACCGACGGTGACGGGGCGCCGGACCGGGACCTTGTCCACTCCGCTGATCGCGTAGAACAACGCCGCATCCAGCCGCCATCGTTGGTGCGGGGCAATCGGATCGGCGGGGATCTCAGCCGCGGGCCGATACTCGAACGTATCGGCCTTGAGCTCCGAAAGATTCTCCTGCAGACGCCGCTGAGCCTCGATGAACTGGGGTCGGTCCGGTGCGAGCACGGCGTGCAATGCCGCAGCATCGCCGCTGCGCAGCGCTTCGGAGTAACGCGTCAACAGTTCTCGGATCGAGGCGCGCACATCATGGGATTGCGCGGCGGGCTGTGCTCCACAACCCCCACACACAATCAGCAGCACCGCGAGAAACGGTGCGCAGCGTGCTACCCCGGCCACACCAGCACGATAACCAGGACTCAGTAGCGGCGCGCGTTGTAGATCGGGCCCGAGGACGTGATCGGCACAACCGCGACCGGGACACCGTAGGTGGACGCGTGCACCATCATGCCGTTGCCGACATAGATACCGGTGTGCGAGGCGTCGCCGTAGAAGTTGATGACATCGCCCGGCTGCAGCTCGCTCAGCGCGACCGGGGTGCCGCCGCGCGCCAGTGCCTGACTGGAGTGCGGCAACGACACACCCTGCTGACGGTAGGCCCACATGACCAGACCGGAGCAATCGAAGGCGTTGGGGCCCGAACCGCCCCAGGAGTAGGGCGCTCCGATCCGGGTCAATGCCGCCGCCACGGCGTTCGCACCAACCGCGGACCCGCCTCCGCCGATGGCGGCCTCGGGTGCGGGCGCGGCGGCCGCGGCCTGCATCAGCGGCTCGGGCACATCGGCGGCCTCACCCGGTTCCGCCGCTGGCGGCGGGGGTACGGGTGCCGGCAGCGCCAGCTGTGCACGCTGACCGGGGCTCAGGGTGTTGTACTGCGACTTGACGACCGCGATCTGCACCTGCAACTGGCTCTGCTTGGCCTGCAGCGAAGCGCGGACGTTCTTGGCCTGCTCGGCGGCCACTCGCGCCTTCTCGGCGGCGTCACGAGACCGCTGCTCGGCCTCATCCGCTGAGGACTGCGCCGCGCGATAGCTGTCCATGCGGCTACGCATCTCGGTTCCCACCGTGCGCTGCACCGACAGCTGGTCGATGAGGTTCTGCGGTGAGTTGGACGTCAGCACCGCGCCATAACCGCTGGTGTTACCGCCCATATAAGCGGCGACCATGGCCTTGTTGACATCGACTTGGTACGTGGATACCGCCATGCGTGCGGCCTTCGCGACCGCCTCGTCAGCAAGAACAGCCTTCTCGGCATCGCGCTGAGCCGCCAGCTTGGCGTCCAGATCGATCTTCGCCGAGTTTGCCGCCTCGGAGGTCGCCTCGGCCTCACGGGACAGTTCGTTGAGCTTCTTGATGGCGTCGTTGTTGGGGTCCGCGGTGGCGGTCTGACCGCCTGCAAATACCCCTGCGACCAGCGCGGCAGCAGTCGCCGCGAGCACCACACGGCGAAGGGGTGAGGGCGTCAGTGGATCGGAATGATTTCGAAGAAGACGCCCGACACTCACTGACTACATCCCTTTACTGCAATTTAATCGCCGCGAACCACGACGCCGATAGGTCTCAGATAGGTTACGAAATGGCATCGACGTTGTCCACCGCAGCGTGGAACGACGTCAACGTCGCGTAAGCGTTGGTTCTCCTCCCCGTTTCCCAGGAAGGGCCATCAAGCACCTCGTTCGAGTGTGCCCTATGCGACTCCCGCATCGGGCGTCTTCGCAGAATCAGGCGTGTCGTAGGTGCGCTGAATCGGCACCAAGCGCAGCTTGGGTGCCATCCCCGCCTCGGCCAAGACAGCCAACGCGGCACGCTCGTCATCAGCGAGTGTCTGGGGCACCCCCAACAACACACTGACCACGCAGTCCTCGCATCCCGGGCCGCGCATCGCGCAATCGTCGCAGTCGATGAGCATGGCTCCTCCTCTCCCATTGAGTCGTTCTTTCGGGTTCGAGCGGACCGTATCCGCGCCCACCGACAAGTGGCCGCTCCCTGGAACCCTGGCGGTATGACGGATGAGCAACAACCAGCACATACCGACCGCCGGCGGGCCGAGTCGTTCGGAGAATCCGCCGATGCCTATGACCACCACCGTCCTCGCTACCCGCAACCGCTGATCGACGAACTGGTCTGCGGTGCTCGGGCGCCGGGGTGCTCGCCGTGGAGCCGGATGTCCGCATGGCCCGCGCGGCGACCGCCAAGGGCATCGACGTCGAGGTCGCCACGTTCGAGGACTGGCAGCCGGCTGGCCGGACATTCGATCTGGTGTTGTTCGCGCAGTCCTTTCATTGGGTCGAGCCCCAGGCCGCATTGGAGAAAGTGCGGACAGTGCTCAGCCCCGGCGGGCGGCTCGCCTTGGTGTGGAACCGCATCGAACCCACGGCCCCGACACCGCGCGACCGGGACATCGTCTACGCAGGTTTCCTGGACACCACGAGGCGCCCCTCCATCGACACCGAGGACGCGGTGTCGATGGAGATCGAGAAATCCGGGTACCACGTGCGGCACCTGCATTTCCTGGAGCGGAAGCACTTCTCCACGCAGGCCTATCTGGACATGGTCTTCACGTATTCCAATCACCTCACACTCGAACCCGCCAAGCGGAGCCAGTTGCGGTCGCGGCTCGAAGAGAAGATCGGTGCCGGTGGTGTCGACACCACGAACGACACACTCGCGTTGCTTTGTACCCCCGTGGCGTGAACCCGAAATGTCGGTCCCGGGTCTTACCGTCACCACATGACGCAACTGACCTTCGACGAGGTGCAATCCTCGTCGGGGTCATCGACGCAGGCGCTGCGCGACACCACCTTTGTGGTGGTGGACCTGGAAACAACCGGGGGCAGCGCGGAGAACGACGCGATCACCGAGATCGGCGCGGTGAAGGTGCGTGGCGGCGAGGTGCTTGGGGAGTTGGGCACGCTGGTCGATCCGAAACGATCGCTGCCACCACAGATCGTCCGTCTCACCGGCATCACCTCGGCAATGCTGGTGGACGCGCCGCCGATCGAACAGGTGTTGCCGGCATTCCTGGAATTCGCCCGCGGCGCAGTACTGGTCGCCCATAACGCCGGTTTCGACGTCGGGTTCCTCAAGGCCGCCGCACGACAATGCGGAATCGACTGGCCTCACCCCACCGTGCTGTGCACCGTCCGGCTGGCACGCCGGGTGCTCTCACGCGAGGAGGCCCCGCGCGTCAGCCTGGGCGCCCTGGCCCAGCTGCTCGGCGCGACAACCACCCCCAACCACCGCGCACTCGACGACGCCCGGGCCACCGTAGACGTCCTGCACGCGCTCATCGGCCGGGTAGGCAACCAGGGCGTCGACACCATGGGTGAGCTGCGACGCTATCGCACCCACGTACCCAACGAGCTACGCGGAAAGCGCACCCTGGCCGATGGAATGCCTTACGCCCCGGGCGTTTACCTGTTCCGCGGGCCGTCGGGTGAGGTGCTGTACGTGGGCACCGCCGTCAACCTGCGCCGACGGGTGCAGCAGTATTTCACCGGCGCGGACCCCCGTGGCCGGATGCGCGAGATGGTCACCCTCGCCACCACGGTGGACCACGTGACATGTGCGCACCCGCTGGAGGCCGCGGTGCGCGAGCTGAGATTGTTGGGTGCGCATGCGCCGCCGTACAACCGAAAGTCCCGATTTCCGCATCGCTGGTGGTGGGTGGTGCTCACCGAGGAGCCTTTCCCCCGGTTCGCCGTTGTCCGAACGACCGGCGGGCGGTCCATGCTCGGCCCGTTTCGTGCGCGTGGCGACGCGACGACCGCCGCTCTGACTCTTGCCCGGTTCGGCGGCGTGCGCACCTGCACCACACGCATCGGCGCCAGCGGACGCCACGGCCCCGGTTGTGACGGCCAGTCCTACCCACACGACACCGCCTCGCCGTGCCCCGCGCCGGCCGGGGTGGACGCAGTCCGGTACCGGGACAGCCTCGTCACGGCGCTCGCGGTCCTCGCGGGCACACAAGGAGATCCGCTGCACGCCATGTGCGACCGGGTGGCCGAACTCGGCGCCCTCTCACGCTACGAAACCGCAGCGCGACAACGCGACGCGGCGGCCGCTCTCATCGAAGCCCTGGCCCGCCAGCATCGCCTACACGCGCTGTCACGCATCGAGGAACTGATCGCCGCGCGCCCCGACGGCGCGGGCGGATGGCAGCTCGCCGTAGTGCGACACGGACAACTGGCCGGTGCCGCGGTCGCCCGCCGCGGCGTCCCCCCGATGCCGGTGGTGGCGGCGGCCTCGGCGGCGGCTCAAGTGGTGCTGCCCACGCCGGAACCGTTCGGCGGGGCCGCACCCGAGGAGATCGGGCTGGTCACCCGTTGGCTGGCCGAGCCCGGAGTACGCATCGTGTCCTCGACCCAAGGCTACGCCGAGGCCACAGGATGCTCTGGCCCGCTGCGGGATTGGGTGACGACAGCACATAGTGCACGCATGGCACACCATGTCCACCAAGACGACTGGGGAATGGCCGAGCTGGTCAGGGTCGCCAGCCCTGTTCATTCCCGAGCTGCGGGCTGACGGCGGTCACGTCTGCTTCTCTGGTCAGCAAGGAGCCAAAGAGCGCCACGCCACATCGAGTCGCGGCAGCCAGATCGAATACCAGGCTTGGTTCAACAACCGGCAACCTCTTTCCCAAGTCGCCGGCTGACAGTAATCCACTGGTCCAGCAGCGCTGCCGCTGCTCCCGAGTCGATCGCAGCGGACACCCGGGCCAGCGCGTCCTCCCAGGCTGGCACCCACTGGGCATCGCTGGCCAACCCGGCGTGCGCGACCATCGCTCCGGCCGCATTGAGCACCACCGCGTCCCGCACCGCACCCGTGCGACCACTCAGCACCGCCCGGACCTCCGCGGCGTTGAACTCGGGATCGCCACCCACCAACTCCTCCAGCCGTGCCCGCGCGAACCCGAAGGCCGCCGGGTCGAACCGCAGCGTGTCCACGGTGCCCGCCTGAACCCGCCAGATAGTGCTGGTCGTGGTGGTGGTCAGCTCGTCGAGTCCATCGTCACCGTGCACCACCAGCACGCTGGACCCGCGTCCCGCGAACACCCCCGCGGTGACCTCGGCCAGGTCGACGAAAGCGCAGCCGATCAGACCTGCCCGCGGGCGGGCCGGATTCGTCAAAGGACCCAGCAGGTTGAAGACGGTGGGAACGCCGATCTCGCGGCGCACCGTCGAGGCGTACCGGTACGACGGATGAAAATACGGCGCGAAGCAGAATCCGATACCGACCTCGGACAGACTCTGCACCACCTGCTCGGGGCCAAGGTCGATGCGCACACCCAGCGCCTCCAGCGTGTCGGCGCCACCGGCCAGAGAGGATGCCGCCCGGTTACCGTGCTTGACCACCGGCACCCCGCACGCCGCCACCACGATCGAGGCCATGGTGGACAGGTTCACCGTATTGGCGCCGTCGCCCCCGGTGCCGACGATGTCGACGGCGTTGGCACCGATGGGGTCGCCATGCGTGCCGGACGAAAAGCCGATCGCATGGGACAGCATGGTGTCGGCCAGCTCGGACACCTCGTCCGAGCTGGGACGCTTCATCCGCATCGAGACCCCGAAGGCCGCGATCTGGGCCGGTGTCGCCGTCCCCGTCATGATCTGGTCCATGGCCCAGGCCGCCTGCCCTGCCGCCAGGTCGCGACGATTGGTCAGCTCCCCCAACACCTGGGGCCAGGAATGTTCCAGCACGCCGCAAATGTTCCCATGGACACGGCGGTGACAACAAAGGACTAAATGCCTTCGGGGCCTGCCGCGACACGCCGGGCGCAGGTCATCGACACCGCTCCCGCCAGAGGCCACACACGTTGTGGAGAGTCGGTCACAAATCAATGTCGGACCCGGGTGGCTCTCGACAACTACAAAGCGTCATACTTACGACGTGACGACCGCAGCAGCCCCAGGATCGCCGGCGGGAACCGCCATTACCCAGCGGGTTCATTCACTGAACCGGCCCAATATGGTGAGTGTTGGCACCATTGTGTGGCTTTCCAGTGAATTGATGTTCTTTGCTGGGCTCTTTGCCTTCTACTTCACCGCGCGGGCCCAGTCCGGCGGTAGTTGGCCACCGGAGCCCACCGAACTAAACCTCGGGCTTGCCATCCCCGTCACCGCCGTGCTGGTCGCGTCGTCCTTCACCTGTCAGATGGGCGTGTTCGCCGCAGAACGCGGAGACGTCTTCGGGCTGCGCCGCTGGTACGTCATCACCCTCATCATGGGCACCTTCTTCGTCCTCGGCCAGGGCTACGAATACATGAACCTCGTGCACGAGGGCACCACGATCGCGAGTAGCTCATATGGCTCAACCTTCTACTTGGCCACCGGCTTCCACGGCCTGCACGTTGTCGGCGGTCTGGTCGCCTTCGTCTATCTGCTGATTCGCACCCGGATGAGTAAGTTCACTCCGGCCCAGGCGACCTCCGCGATCGTCGTGTCTTACTACTGGCACTTCGTCGACATCGTGTGGATCGCATTGTTCGCCACCATCTACTTTGTCCGCTAAATGCCCGACGGCCCAAAGACCCAGCCCAGCCCGGTGAAGGGAGCACAACAGGTGAGCGTGGAGCCCGTACAGGACACAGCCGCCAAGAATCGCGCACGCCGCAAGTTCCGCCGTCGTGTCTCAGCAGGTTTGCTGCTGCTGATCGCACTGGTGGTTGCGGGCGGCTTGGCCTCGACCTTCACGCCAACCCCGCAGGTCGCGGTGGCTGACGAGGACAAGTCGGCCCTGCTGCGGACCGGCAAGCAGCTGTACGAGACCTCGTGCATCACCTGCCACGGCGCCAACCTGCAAGGTGTGCCCGACCGCGGCCCCAGCCTCATCGGCGTGGGCGAGGCGGCCGTCTACTTCCAGGTCTCCACCGGACGTATGCCGGCCATGCGCAACGAGGCTCAGGCCCAGCGCAAGGACCCGATCTTCGACGAAGAGCAGACCGACGCCCTGGGCGCCTACATCCAGGCCAACGGTGGCGGCCCGCAGGTGATTCGCGATGCCGATGGTGCGGTGGCACAAGAGTCGCTGCGCGGTAACAACATCGCCCGTGGCGGCGATCTGTTCCGCCTGAACTGCGCGTCCTGCCACAACTTCACCGGCCGTGGCGGAGCGCTCTCGTCGGGCAAGTTCGCGCCCGAACTCGACCCGGCCAGCGAGGCGCAGATCTACACCGCGATGCTGACCGGACCGCAGAACATGCCCAAGTTCTCCGATCGTCAGCTCACCCCCGAAGAGAAGAAGGACATCGTCGCGTATGTCCGCGCTTCGGCCGAGACCCCCGATCCGGGCGGTTACGGCCTGGGAGGCTTCGGCCCGTCCTCTGAGGGCATGGCCATGTGGATCATCGGCATCGTCGCCGCCATCGCCGCGGCACTGTGGATTGGAGCACGCGCGTGAGCGTGAGTGATGCTAACAAGCCAGAGATGCCGAGCGACGAGCAGCTCGCGAGCATGAGCCGCGACGAGCTGGTCAAGCTTGGTACCAATCTCGACGGTGTGGAGATCGTCTACCGCGAGCCGCGCTGGCCGGTCGAGGGCACCAAGGCCGAGAAGCGCGCGGAGCGTCAGATCGCGCTGTGGTTCGCCCTCGGCGGTGTGTTCGGACTCGCCCTGCTCGGGGTGTTCCTATTCTGGCCGTGGGAGTACAAACCGCTGGGCGACCCCGGCAACGCGGTCTACAACTTAGCCACTCCGCTGTACGGCCTGACGCTGGGCCTGTCGGTGCTGTCGCTGGGTATCGGCGCGGTGCTGTACACCAAGAAGTTCATCCCGCAGGAGATCTCGATCCAGGACCGTCACGACGGCCCGGGATCCTCCGAGGTGGACCGCAAGACCATCGTCGCGCAGCTGCAGGACACCCTGGACACCTCGACGCTGCCCCGTCGCAAGATGATCATCCGAGCCCTGGGCTTCGGTGTCGGCGCCATGGGTGCTGGTGCCACCGTCGCCCTCATCGGCGGCATCATCAAGAACCCCTGGGCGCGCGTGGTTCCCACCGCCAACGGCAAGCAGCCCGTGCTGCTCACCAGCGGCTGGACCCCACGGTACAAGGGCGAGACCATCTACCTCGGCCGGGCCGTGGGCAGCAGCTCCAACGTCCTGCTCAAGATCCGTCCCGAGGACATCGACGCCGGCGGCATGGAGACCGTGTTCCCGTGGCGCGAGTCCGATGGCGATGGCACCACCGTGGAATCGCACGAGAAGCTGTCACACATCCAGATGGGCGTGCGCAACCCCGTCATGATCATCCGGGTGCGGCCCGTCGACATGCCCAAGGTGATCAAGCGCAAGGGACAGGAAAGCTTCAACTACGGCGACCTGTTCGCGTACACCAAGATCTGCTCACACCTGGGTTGCCCCACATCGCTTTTCGAGCAGCAGACCTACCGCATCCTGTGCCCGTGCCACCAGTCGCAGTTCGATGCGCTGCACTTCGCCAAGCCCATCTTCGGGCCGGCCGCCCGCGCGCTGGCGCAGCTGCCAATCACCGTCGACAAGGACGGATACCTCGTCGCCAACGGCGACTTCGTGGAACCCGTCGGACCCGCATTCTGGGAGCGCAAATCATGAGTGATCGAGCCACGGACGCCGTCCAAAAACCCTCTCGCATAGGCAAGATCACAGCCGCCCAGGGCGAGGCGATGGACTCGCGGTACCACCTTGCCGCCGGGATGAAGCGACAGATCAACAAGGTCTTCCCGACCCACTGGTCGTTCATGCTCGGTGAGATCGCGCTGTACAGCTTCGTCATCCTGCTGCTCTCGGGCGTGTACCTGACGCTGTTCTTCGACCCGTCGATGGCCGAGGTCACCTACAACGGCGTGTACCAGCCGCTGCGCGGTGTGCAGATGTCCAAGGCCTATGAAACGGCGCTGAACATCAGCTTCGAGGTTCGCGGCGGACTGTTCGTGCGCCAGATTCACCACTGGGCCGCCCTGATGTTCGCGGCCTCGATCATGGTGCACATGGCACGCATCTTCTTCACCGGTGCGTTCCGCCGTCCCCGCGAAGCCAACTGGGTCATCGGCTCGCTGCTGCTGATCCTGGCGATGTTCGAGGGTTACTTCGGCTACTCGCTGCCCGATGACCTGCTCTCCGGCATCGGCCTGCGTGCCGCGATGTCGTCCATCACGCTGGGTGTCCCGGTCGTGGGCACCTGGCTGCACTGGGCGCTGTTCGGCGGCGACTTCCCGGGCAACGTGTTCATCCCACGCATGTACGCGCTGCACATCCTGCTGATCCCCGCGATCATCCTGGCGCTCATCGCCGTTCACCTGGCCCTGGTCTGGTATCAGAAGCACACCCAGTTCCCCGGGCCCGGTGCCACCGAGAAGAACGTCGTCGGTGTGCGTATCCTTCCGGTGTTCGCGCTCAAGGGTGGTTCGTTCTTCGCCTTCACCACCGCGATCCTGGCGCTGATGAGTGGTCTGCTGCAGATCAACCCGATCTGGCTGCTGGGCCCCTACAAGCCGTCCCAGGTGTCCGCAGGTAGCCAGCCCGACTTCTACATGATGTGGACCGAGGGTCTGGCCCGTCTGTGGCCCGCGTGGGAGCTGTACATCTTCGGGCACACCGTGCCGGCGGTCTTCGCGGTCGCCCTGATCATGGGTGTGGTCTTCGGACTGTTGACGATGTACCCGTTCATCGAGAAGAAGCTCACCGGTGACGATGCGCACCACAACCTGTTGCAGCGTCCGCGCGACGCCCCGGTCCGCACCGCCGTTGGCGCGGCAGCGATCTCCTTCTACATGATCCTGACGCTGGCCGCGATGAACGACATCATCGCGCTCAAGTTCCACATCTCGCTGAACGCGACCACGTGGATCGGCCGCATCGGCATGGTGATCTTGCCGATCGTGGTCTACTACCTCGCCTACCGGTGGGCCATCGGACTGCAGCGCAGCGACCGCGCGGTGCTGGAGCACGGTATCGAGACCGGCATCATCAAGCGGCTGCCGCACGGCGAGTACATCGAGCTGCACCAGCCGCTGGCCGGTGTCGACGAGCACGGCCACGCCATCCCCTTGGAATACCAGGGTGCGGCAGTGCCTCAACGCATGAACAAGCTCGGATCGGCCGGCGCACCCGGCACCGGCTCGTTCCTGTTCGCCGACCCCGCCGACGAGCAAGCCGCACTAGTGGAAGCCGAACACGAGGCACACCACAAGTCGCTGCTCGCCCTCAAGGAGTACCAGGACGGCGAACCGTCGACGAACGGTCACGGCCACTAGAAGTCAGTTCTACGGTTGGGCCCCGCATACGAAAGTGTGCGGGGCCCAACTGCTTTAGGATGGATGTATGCGTGAGATGACCCGCGAGCAATGGTGGGCCTTCGCCACCGAGGGCACGCGCACCGGAATGCTCGGCCTGGTACGAGCCAACGGCGCCCCCATCGTGACGCCCGTCTGGTTTCTCCTGAACGAAGGTTCCGACGGGGACGAGCTGATCTTCATGACCGGCACGGACACCTTGAAGGGCAAGGCGATCCGGCGCGATCCACGTATCTCGCTGGCTGTCGATGACCAGCGGCCACCGTTCTCCTATGTCCAGTTCACAGCTGAAGCACACCTCACCGGCGGTCACGACGAGCTGCTGGACTGGGCAACCCGGATCGGCGCGCGCTATATGGGAGCCGAGCTGGCCGAGCAGTACGGCCAGCGCAATGCGGTACCCGAGGAGTCACTTGTCCGGGCCAGGATTACCAAGGTGATCGCCCGCGCCGGCATCGCCGAGTAGACGGCTACTTCTCGGACGACCCCGAGGTGCCGAGCTCACGCAGCTTCTTCAACGTAAACCACGGGATCGCGCCCATCGCACCGGTGATCAGGCCGGCGAACGCAAAGGCCACGATGGCCGCAGTATCACTGTCCACCGCAAGCAAATAGGTACCGGTGACCACCGCCAGCAGGGCAAGACCGATCGCACCCGCGATCCCCACCGTGGCCCGCAACCACAGCCGGTCCACGACCGCCGATTTCGCCGCGACCTCGGCGGCAGCGCGGTATGCCGGCG
Organism: Mycobacteroides chelonae; assembly: GCA_014204435.1. Taxonomy (GTDB): domain Bacteria; phylum Actinomycetota; class Actinomycetes; order Mycobacteriales; family Mycobacteriaceae; genus Mycobacterium; species Mycobacterium chelonae_A. The sequence goes on along the minus strand of JACHLF010000007.1, from coordinate 111,478 downwards.
ACCCGGGACCGCTGTAGTCCTTGGGGACATGACTCACATAATCGGCCAGACCGCCGAAGGTCTTGAGCTTCTCTGTGGAGGCCTCCGCAGGAAGCGGACCGGACGGTGCGTCCCCCTCTCGGAAAACGTTGCTGCCCTTGGACTTAGACGCGGTCTTCGACGCGCCCCGCGCGGTGCGCTGGGCGGCCGTCTTACGAGCGCGCAACAGCAGCGGTATGGCGCCGACGATGACCGCCAGCGATACGCCGATGACGATGTAAATCCCCCAGGACGACCCGGACGATCCCGGATCCTGCCCCATTCCGGCAATCACGACGATCGCACCGACCAGCATGCCGACGAAAGCTAACCAGATAACCGCGCACAGCCCGACCAGCATCCGATCGACGGACTCGGGGGTGGAACGCCGCACCGGGCCGGCAATCGCCTCCAGTGGCTTAGCCAATCGACCTGCTGGCATCAGCAGGTTGCCTGCGCCGAATTGTTGTTGTTGGACGACAACACCTGGCCATCGCTGGTGGTGATCGTGCAATTGAGCTGGCTCAAGCGCAGGAAGCTGCTTGCCGATACCGAGCCGATCTCCGAATTCGAGATCGGAGTGACGGTAATCGACCACGGGATGTACACATTCGGGTTCACCCGGGTACGGCCGGAACCGTCGGTCCAGGTGATCGAGATGCGATCGAGCGGAGCCTTGGATCCGGTGACCGAATAGGTGATCTGTCGCGGCCCGGCTGGCGTCGTGGTCGTCGTAGGCGGAGGCGGAGGCGGTGTCGTGGTGGTCACCGGCGGAGGCGCCTCGTGTGTCGTCACAGGCGGCGGCGGGGGCGGTGGCGGCTCCACGGTCACCGTCTCGGTCACGATCGGGGGCGGGGGCGGGGGCTCACTGCTCGGCGGCGGGGGCGGTGGCGGAGGCGGAGGCGGCGGTGTCGTGGTGGTGATGATCTCGTTCCACGGTGTGGTGCTCGTTGTCGGCGTGGCAGAGGTGCTCTTGACGGCACCGGTGGTCTCGTCCGAGCGCCCGGCCACCAACAGTGCGACGGACGCCACCAGGGTGATCGCGGCGATGATCGCCGCGATCCCGACGACCCAGGGCCACCGCGGCGGAGCCGGCTCCTCGCCGTCGACCAGTTGGGTGTCGTATTCGTCGTACGGCACGTACGGGCTGGTGAATTGCTCGGATTCGGGCGCCGAGTACGCCTGTGAATGAAACGCCGAGGAATCCGCCCCGGAAGAGCCAGCAGCTGCGCCATCCTCGTTCGGACCATCCAGGTCCGGAACTTCCCCGGGAGTCCCCGACCCTGGGTTGTCCGTCCCACTCATCTACACAAGTTCCTTTTCGTCACTTCCCGCTCCCCGGCGGGCCACCTGCCGAAGGGGCCATGGCAACGATAGCCAAAGCAATCCGGGGCGACGAATCCCGACGGCCTGAGAAACCAAACTGACCACCGGATTGTTATCGAAAACGTGATAGTGCACACGGCGATGTCACACCAGCCACGGGAGTGCCGCCGCAAAGCACGAGCACAGTGGTGGGCGACGAGGCAAAACGCGCGATGAGCTAGTGCTTCTCCGCGCCGATGTGGTACTCGAAGACCAAGCCGGCGACCGCGCTGAGGACGAATACCGCACCGGCGGCAATCAGCCACGGCAGCCACAGCGCCACGCCCACAGCGGTGGTGGCGGCGGCCAGCGCGATCATGAGCGGCCACCAGCTATGCGGGCTGTAGAAACCCAGCTCTCCGGCACCGTCAGCGATCTCGGCGTCCTCGTAGTCCTCGGGGCGGGTGTCCAGACGACGGGCCACGAAGCGGAAGAACGTCGAGATGATCAGCGACAGACCGGTGGTCATCACCATGGCGGTGGTGCCCGCCCACTCCACACCACCGTTGGCGTACATGGCGGTGAGCACCGCGTACACGACGGTGGCCAGGGCGAAGAACCCGGTGAGGATTTCGAAGAGTCGGGCTTCGATATGCATGCTGCGCTCCCTCGCCTAGTTCTTCGCCGCGTTGTTGTCTGCCGGCGCAAGCTCGCCACGACGGCCGTCGAATGGCCTGGTGGTGACCGAGACCGGCGATTGCCCGATCGAGGCCAGCGCCTCGGCGTTGGTCTTACCGGCCTTGCGCGCTTCCAGGTAGAACTTGAAGTCGTTGGGGCTGACCACACGCAGCTCGAAGGCCATCATCGAGTGGTAGGTGCCGCACATCTCGACGCAGCGACCCACGAACGCGCCTTCCTTCAGGATCTTGCTGACCTGGAAGACGTTGTCGGAGTTGTTGGCCTTGGGCTCGGGCATCACGTCGCGTGTGAACAGGAACGGGACCACACGGAACGAGTGGATGACATCCGCAGAGGCCAGGATGAACTCGACACTCTTGCCGCTGGGCAGCACCAGCACCGGGATCTCCGACGACGTTCCGATGGTCTCGATCTTGTCGAAGTTCAGGTAGGTGCGATCTTCGCGGTTCAGGCCGCGCACCGGGCCGACGAGCTCGTTGCCGTGCGCGTCCTTGCCCTCGGGCTTGGAGGTCATCGCCTTCTTGCGCTCGGGGTCGGCACCCTCGTAGTTGAGGCTGCCGTCCTTGAACGCGACCTTCTGGTAGCCGAACTTCCAGTTCCACTGGAACGCGGTGACGTCGACGACGACCTCGGGGTTCGGGTCCTTGTGCATGACCTTGTTCTGCACCACGACCGTGAAGTAGAAGAGCACTGCGATGATCAGGAACGGCACCACCGTCAGGACAAGCTCCAGCGGCAGGTTGTAGCCGAACTGACGCGGGAACTCGGTGTCGCCGGGCTTGTGACGGTGGAACGCGACGGTCCAGAAGGTCAGGGCCCACACGATGACACCGACGACCAGCGAGGCGACAACCGCCCAGGTCCACAAGGGAGCCATGTAGTCGTGAGCCTCGGGGGTGATTCCCTCGGGCCAACCGAACCGCAGTACTTCTTGGACGCTACAACCGCTGAGCAGGAAGCTCGCCGCGCCCAACAGCACCACAGTGGCCAGCAGGGACGACCGTGAGCCGGACCGTGACGTCACGTTTTTAGCCTCCTGTTTCGCCTGCAGAATCCATCGCTGACCAGTGGCAGCAATCGAATACTACGCAGCGTAGACCACGCGGTCGCATCAGGGCTGCGACGGGGCCGGTGTCAGGACCTAGGTCCCGTGATGTTGCATACTTGGCCGCGTGTGTGGACTGGTGGCGTGGCTGGGCCCGCCCGGGTCTTCCCTCGAATCTCAGAGCCCGGCGGTAGATGCGGCGATGGTGCATATGCGCCATCGCGGCCCCGACGAACCCGGGATCTGGCACGAGGGAAACGTGCTCTTCGGCTTCAATCGGCTCTCGATCATCGACATCGCGCATTCGCATCAGCCGCTGCGCTGGGGGCCCGCGGATGCCCCGGATCGGTACGTGCTGGTCTTCAACGGCGAGATCTACAACTATCTGGAGCTCAGGGCCGAGCTTGCCGAAAAACACGGCGCTGTCTTCGCGACCGAGGGCGACGGCGAGGCCATCCTGGCGGCCTACCACTTCTGGGGCCCGGACGCGCTGCACCGGCTGCGCGGCATGTTCGCCTTCGCGATTTGGGATACCGCCCAGCGCGAGTTGTTCTGTGCCCGCGATCCTTTTGGCATCAAGCCGCTGTTCATGGCGACGGGCCCGGGCGGCACCGCGTTGGGCAGCGAGAAAAAGTGTCTGCTGGACCTGGTGGAGCAGTTGGGCATCGGGACCGAACTCGACCTGCGGGCGGTGCAGCACTACACGACGTTGCAGTACGTTCCGGAGCCCGAGAGCCTGCATACCCAGATCCGGCGCCTGGAATCTGGTTCGTACGCGCTCATCGGCCCCGGCGAGCCGCCGCGTGTCGCGCGCTACTTCCCAGCCCAGTTCGAGGTGAAGCCCTTTACGCGCGCCACCCGCCAGTCCCGGTACGACGAGATCACCGAGGTGCTCTCCGATTCGGTGGCCAAGCACATGCGCGCCGATGTCACGGTGGGGTCATTCCTGTCCGGCGGCATCGACTCGACCGCAATCGCCGCGCTGGCGATTCGGCACAATCCCAAACTCATCACCTTCACGACAGGCTTTGAGCGGCAGGGCTATTCCGAGGTCGACGTGGCGGTCGAGTCGGCGCAGGCAATCGGTGCCCGGCATGTCGTCAAGGTGGTCAGCCAGGAGGAGTTCGTCTCTGCGCTGCCCGAAATCGTCTGGTACCTGGACGATCCGGTGGCGGACCCGTCGCTGGTGCCGTTATTCTTCGTGGCCAGGGAGGCGCGTAAGCACGTCAAGGTGGTGCTCTCCGGCGAGGGCGCCGACGAGTTGTTCGGTGGATACACGATCTACCGGGAACCCTTGTCACTCAAGCCCTTCGACTACCTGCCCGGCCCACTGCGGCGCGGTGCGGCACATCTGTCAGCCGCCATCCCGGACGGGGTGCGCGGCAAGAGCCTGCTGCACCGCGGGTCGATGACATTGGAGCAGCGCTACTACGGGAACGCCCGCAGCTTCAACGACGAACAACTGCGGGCGGTGCTCCCCCACTACCGTCCGGAATGGGGCCACCAGGACGTCACGGCGGCCCTCTATGAACGGTGCGCGGGGTGGGATCCGGTGGCGCGCATGCAGTACGTGGATCTGTTCACCTGGATGCGCGGCGACATCTTGGTCAAGGCCGACAAGATGACCATGGCGAACTCGCTAGAGCTGCGGGTGCCGTTCCTGGATCCCGAGGTGTTCAAGGTGGCTTCCCAGCTGCCCTATCGGGAGAAGATCAACGGGCAACCGACCAAGAGGACGACCAAGTACGCCCTGCGTAAGGCGCTGGAACCCATTGTGCCGGCGCATGTTCTACACCGGACCAAGCTGGGCTTCCCGGTGCCCATCCGGCACTGGTTCGTGGACGGGCTACTGCACGAGTGGGCCCGCGAGATGCTCGCAACCACGCAAGCCGGACACCTGGTGAACGTGGACGCGGTGAGCCGGATGCTCACCGAGCACGCGGCCGGGGTCGCCGATCACAGCCGCAGATTGTGGACGGTGCTGATCTTCATGCTGTGGCATGCGATCTTCGTCGAGCAGTCGGTGCGGCCGAACATCCAGGAACCGCACTACCCGGTGCAGCTCTAAAGAGCCGCACCGATCTCGTCGGCCGCGTCCGGACCGTAGGCGTCGGCGAGGCGAGCCAAGGCGCTGTCGCGCTCCCACAGCCATTCCTGGGTGCCCACGGTCTCCAAAACCAGTGTGGCCACGAGCGCGCCCAGCTGTGCCGAGCGCTCCAAGTTCAGTCCGGCGCTGCGGCCGGTGAGGAATCCGGCACGCCACGCGTCGCCGACACCGGTCGGGTCGGCCTGCCCCTTCTCCGGGACCACGCCCACCGTGAGGGACGTGCCGTCCTTCTCCACGATCTCGACGCCGTTGGGGCCCAGGGTGGTGATGCGCAGGTCGACACGCTCACGCACATCGGCCTCGGTCCACCCCGTCTTGGACAGCAGCAGATCCCACTCGTAGTCGTTGGTGAACAGGTACGCGGCGCCGCCGACAAGCTCGCGGGCCTGCTCACCGGACAGGCGTGCCAGCTGCTGCGAGGGATCGGCCGCGAACGGCAGCCCCAGGCTGCGGCATTCCTCGGTGTGGCGGAACATGGCATCGGGGTCGTTGGCTCCGATGATCACCAATTCCGGTGGCCCGGTGCGCGATACGACGTCGGCCAGGGAGATGTCGCGCGCTTCGGACATCGCACCTGGGTAGAAGGACGCGATCTGCGCCATGTCCTGGTCGGTGGTGCACACGAATCGCGCGGTGTGCGCGGTCTCGGAAATCAACACCGCGTCGCAATTCACGCCGTGGCGCTCAAGCCATGACCGGTATTCGGCGAAGTCCGCGCCGACCGCGCCCACCAGGGCGGGGTTGCCACCGAGCACGCCGATGGCGAAGGCGATGTTCCCCGCGACTCCACCGCGACGGATCTCCAGATCGTCCACCAGGAAGCTCAGGGACACCTTTTGCAGGTGCTCGACCAGCAGCTGTTCGGAGAACTTGCCGGGGAAGTTCATCAAGTGGTCGGTCGCAATGGATCCGGTGACGATGATGGACACGCGTAAGACCCTTCGTTGGATTCGGGCGGGTTTGCAGTCGAGAGACAACCCCAAAAGCTTACCTAACGTAACTGTTAGGGCGGTTGTGGCCGATTGCTAGCCTGGATGGTCGGGGAGTGAGACTGGGGAAACGATTTTCAGGAGAATCAATGGCTGAACCAGGTTATTCGACGGTGCCCTACCCTGGTTTACCGCCCATGCCTCCCCCGGTCGACTACCCCGAGCGCAAGCGCAAGGTTCCGGGTTGGCTCGCACCCGCTGCCGTGGTGGCCATGCTGGTGGTGCTGGCACTGCTGCTGGGATTCCTGACGAAGAATTCGGGCGTCTCCCACCGCCCCAGCGAGGATCGGATCCAGGAGACCATCCAGGGTTACCTGGATGCGATGGCGAGGCTCGACACCGTGACCCTGGCACGCAACGCGGGGTGTGGCCTGTATGACGCGGTGCGTGACAAAGACACCGATGACACGATCGTGCGCGCCAACGCCCAACAGTTTGTGGACACCTTCGGCACGGCGACGGTCAAGTCGATCGACAAGATCGTCTACTTCTCCGAGTACCAGCTCAAGGTGCTGTTCACCGCGACCAGCCAGAAGCGCAAGGATGCGCCGCAGGGTCAGGCCGAGTTACTGCTCAACGACAACAAGATTTACGTCTGCTCCGCATATATGCGCGGCGGGAACGCGTTCTGATCAGTTGAAGGAGTCGCCGCAGGCGCAGGAGCCGGTTGCATTCGGGTTGTCGATCGTGAAGCCCTGCTTCTCGATGGTGTCGACGAAGTCGATGGAGGCGCCTTGCACGTACGGTGCGCTCATGCGGTCCACGGTGAGGGTCACACCGTCGAAGTCGACGGTCAGGTCGCCGTCGAGAGCGCGGTCGTCGAAGAACAGCTGGTACCGCAGACCCGCGCAGCCACCCGGCTGGACGGCGATGCGCAGTGACAGGTCGTCGCGGCCTTCCTGATCCAGCAGCGCCTTGGCCTTGGCGGCGGCGGCATCGGTCAAGACGACGCCATGAGCTTCCTCGGTGGCGGAAGTGGCGGTCGATTCGTCTTGGACAGTCATGGTGGGATCTCCCCTGGTCGAAGCTCTCGGGTGGACGTCCTTGTAGGGACGTCTTCTGACCTCAACGGTACCTCGTCTGCGGCTATTCCTACATCTATGCCCTAGCCCGCGGGCCAGTCACGGGCGACGAGTGCCGCCAATCCGGCCAGCTGACCGGCGGCGTCCTCCATGGCGCGCTGCACCGACCCCGCGAACTGGGTGATCGATTCGGCGCGCGCGATATCCGCCCGCTGGTACTCGGCGGCGGTCAGCGCCACCTGTCCGGCCAACACCCACACGGGTGTGCCGGTGGCCGCGGCGCGGGCCGCCACCGCCCCGGCCACCTTGCCGTGCAAGGTTTGGTCGTCGAACTTGCCCTCCCCGGTGATCACCAGGTCGGCCCGTGTGATCGCGGCATCCAGGCCGGTGTGCTCGGCGACGATGCGCGCGCCCGATTCTCGACGGCCACCGAGCGCCAGCAGTGCGGCCCCGATTCCGCCCGCCGCCCCCGCGCCGGCAAGATCTCGCACGGACCGGCCGGTTCCGGCCTCTAATGCCGTCGCCCACTCGGCGAGCCGCGCCTCCAGGCGATGGACGGTGTCCGGGTCCGCACCCTTCTGCGGGCCGAACACCGCGGACGCACCACGCGCGCCGAGCAGTGGATGCGCGACGTCACTGGCAACCACCAGTTCCGTTGTGGCGAGCCGCTGCTGCGCCGGGCCGATTCCCCCGAGGGCTTCCACGAGTCCCGCACCGCCATCGGTGCAACTGCTCCCGCCGAGGCCGACCACGATCCGCGCCGCCCCCGTGTCCAGGGCGGCCACGATCAGTTCTCCGACACCGGTGCTGCCGGCGCGCCACGCGGTATCGGCCGTCGGGGATTGCCGCAGCAGCGGCAGCCCGCAGGCCTGAGCACATTCGACGTAGGCGGTAGCGCCGTCCAGCAACCAGGCGGCATCGACGTCCTCGTCCAACGGCCCCCGTACCCGTGCCGCGTGCCGCCGGGCCGAGGCCAGCTGAGTCGCCAGCACCTCGACGAACCCGGGGCCGCCGTCGGACTGCGGGCTGACGGTCAAGGTGTCGGCAGGGCGAGCGCTCCCCCATCCTTGCGCGATGACACGGGCTGCCTCGGTGGCGGTGAGTGTGTCACCGAAGCTGTCGGGCGCCACCAGAATCTGACTCATTCGCGCAGGATAATCTGGGCATGTGAATCTGCTCGGCCGAAAGAAATCCGCTTCCTCCGATGAGGCTGCCGCGACGTCCGCATTGCCATCCGGTGAGACGGACGTCACAGGCGCTTCCGGGGCGGCGCAGTCCGGAAAGGGCCGTCCCACACCCAAACGGGACGCCAGAAAGCGTCGCGGACCCGTTGCCCCGGCACCGTTGACCAGCTCCGAGGCGCGGCAGCGGCGTAAGGCGCTGCGCGGGCCGAAGCTGTCGCGCGCCGAACGCAAGATCGAGAACGCCGAACGGCGCGCCCGGATGGCCGACAACCGGGAAAAGATGATGGCCGGCGACGAGGCGTACCTGCTGCCTCGCGACAAGGGCCCGGTGCGTGCTTTCGCCCGCGACATCGTCGACTCGCGGCGCAACGTGCTGGGGCTGTTCATGCCGCTGGCGCTCTTCTTGATCTTCACCATGTTCGCTGTGCCCTCGGTCCAGGTGCAGATGTGGATGACCCCGGCCATGCTGGTCCTGATGCTCGTGATGATCGTGGACGGTGTCTTCGTCGGCAGACTCGTGAACAAGCGCGTGGGCGAGCGCTTCCCCACCAGTGACGAGAGCGGATTCAAGCTCGGTTGGTACGCGGCGAGCCGCGCCTCGCAGCTGCGCAAGATGCGTGCCCCGCGTCCCCGGGTGAACCGCGGCGAGCCGGTCTAGCCTCACGTGCCTACCACGCTGGTGCTTGGTGGAATTCGTTCGGGAAAATCGCGTTTCGCCGAATCCCTGCTTCCCACCGCGGGACCCGCGCGATACTTGGCCACCGGATCGTCGGCTAGCGACGACACGGCGTGGGCGCACAGGGTTGCCGCACACCAATCGCGGCGCCCCGCCCACTGGACGACCGCCGAGACGACGGATATCGCGGGCGAGTTGCACACGCGCGCACCGCTGCCCACGCTCATTGACGATCTCGGCGGCTGGCTGGCCGCGGCGATGGACGCCCGGGGCGCCTGGGACGCCGGCAGCGATGCGGTCACCCCAGATATCGGCGAGTTACTGAACGCGATCGACGCCTACACCGTCGACTTGGTGATCGTGAGCCCGGAGGTCGGCCTGACTATCGTGCCCGCCACCGCATCCGGGCGGCTCTTCGCCGACACGCTCGGGACGCTGAACCAGGCCGTGGCAGCGCGCTGCGAACGCGTGGTTCTGATGGTCGCCGGCCAGCCGCTGGTCATCAAAGGACGCCTCACGTGACCTCAGCCGAAGCTCCGCGATTCACCCCGGTGACGGCGCCCAACCCCGACATCGCCGACGCCGCACGCGAGCGTCACCGGCGACTCACCAAGCCCGCCGGTGCGCTCGGGCGCCTGGAGGAGCTGTCGGTGTGGGCGTCGGCATGCCAGAACCGGTGCCCGCCTAAGACATTCCAGCGACCACGAGTCGTCGTCTTCGCCGGGGATCACGGTGTGGCAGCCGCCGGAGTATCCGCCTATCCCCCGTCGGTGACCGCGCAGATGGTGCGGAACATCGAAGCGGGCGGCGCGGCCGTGAACGTGCTTGCCACGCTAACCGGTGCCGGTGTACGCGTCGCCGACATCGCCGTGGGCCGCCCCAGCGGCAACATCGCCGTCGAAGACGCTCTCACCGAGGAGCAGGCACACGCCGCGCTGTCCACCGGAATCGCCTTGGCCGATGCCGAGATCGACGGCGGGGCTGATCTGCTCATCGCGGGCGACATGGGCATCGGAAACACCACACCGGCAACGGTTTTGGTGGCAGCACTCACCGGAAGCGAACCGGTGGCGGTCGTGGGCCGGGGCACCGGCGTCGACGACGCCGGATGGGCGCGCAAGACCGCCGCCGTCCGCGATGCGTTGCGCCGCACCAGGGACGTGCGCACCGATCCTGTCGGGCTACTCATCCGGGCGGGCGGCGCGGACCTGGCGGCGATAACCGGTTTCGTGGCGCAGGCGGCGGTGCGACGCACTCCGGTGTTGCTCGATGGACTGGTGGTCACTGCCGCCGCCCTGGCGGCCGAGCAGCTGGCGCCGGGGGCACGGCAGTGGTGGCTCGCCGGTCACCGCTCAACCGAACCCGCGCATTCCCTTGCCCTACAACGTCTCCGGCTCGACCCCGTGTTGGATCTGGACATGCGTTTGGGTGAGGGATCGGGCGCACTCGTCGCGCTACCCGTGTTGCAGGCCGCCGTTGGCACGCTCGCCCAGATGGCGACATTCGATGAAGCGGGAGTCGACAACGCGGCGAGCTCATCGTGAACGTGCTGCTGCGGATCCTGCGCCCCATCGGTGGAGCCTTCGAATTCGCCACGGTGACACCGGTTCCCGCAAGGCTGGCCGGGACGCTGTCGGGCCCGGTGCTGGGATCACTACCGGTAGTAGGGGCCACGCTGGGCGCACTGGCCGCGTTCGTGGCCTGGTTGACGAGTTTGGAGTACATGGCACCGCTGGCCGGGTTGGCGGCGGTGGTGGTGACGATTCTCGCGACCCGGGGCCTACACATCGACGGGCTGTCCGACACCGTGGACGGGCTGGGTTGCTACGGGCCGCCGGAGCGCGCGCTGGCCGTGATGCGCGACGGCTCGGCGGGGCCGTTCGGCGTGGCGGCTCTCATCATCACCCTTCTGGCGCAGGCATTGTCGTTCGGAGTGCTGGCATCCAGACAAGAATGGCTGGCCATCGCTCTAGCGGTCACGGTCGGGCGCGTCAGCGCGGTGGTGGCATGCCGCCGCGGCGTGCTCGGTGCCGCGCAGAGCGGCTTCGGCGCCAGGGTCGCTGGGTCCCAACCGCTATGGCTGGTGGTGCTGTGGGTGCTCGCGGCCATGGCCGTCGGGCTTGTAGCGCAACCCTGGCGGCCGTGGCAGGGGCCGGTCGCGGTGGCGGTAGCCCTGGCGGTCGGAGCACTACTGGTGCGCCATTGCGTGCGCAGGTTCGGCGGCATCACCGGGGATGTGTTGGGCGCAAGCATCGAGGTGACCACCACTCTGGCGGCGCTCGGCTTCGCGGCGTACTGACGGGACCACAAAGATTCACCAAGAGTTTGTGGCCGAACCGGCCTGTGCGGTCGCGTTACCTGCTGCGGTGAGCCACCATTCGAAGCTATGCCGCGCAACCCGTTGAACCCCGCCGGTGAGACACCGGACATGGGCATCCCCGAATCGATGGCCCAGTCGATGTCGATGGCCGAGCAGTACGAGTGGCATAGCGGATATCTGCGCCGTCACGCAGTGTCGCGCCGCAATTTCCTGCGGGGAACGGCGGCGGCCGCCGCAGTCGCCGCATTGGGGGTGACACCGTTCGGGCGGCGGGCATATGCCGATGATGCCCCCCTGAGCGTCGCTGGCAGGCGTGTGGGGTACGGCGCAGACTCGTCCAGCCAGCTCAGCTTCTCTGGGCAGCTGTCCAGGAATCCGCACGGCACCAAAGTCTTTCTCGATCACGGCCCCACGCCCGAACTCGGTGCGTCGCTCGAGGCCGAGATTCGAAATCTGGTGACCCAGATTCCGTCGGAAGCACACGAAGTGCTGGGTGCCGAACAGTTCTACGTCCATGCGCCCGTGCACGGGATCGGCGGAGGCGCCGAACATTTCTACCGTTGGCGAACCGCCGATGGGTTCCTGGGCGAGGTCCGTTCGGCCTCGACGGCGATACCGTCCTCGCGAAACGCCCTTGCTCCCTTCCGTTTCACCATGATGGGTGATCAGGGCACCGATGAGACCCCTACCCAGCCACCGGGGCTCGCCGCCGGCGAGTACGACGACAACTACTACAGCGCGGACAACGACCCTGGCGTGCCGCACACGCAGAACGTCTTGAATCAGATCGTGGCGTGCCGCCCCGACTTTCACATCCTGGCCGGGGACATCGCGTACGCCGACCCAACCGGGATGGGGAAGAAGCCGCAATTCGTACCCTCGGGCGGCAAGGCGGCAGCAGGATTCGACAAGTACAACCCGTTCGTCTGGGACGTGTACCTGACGTCCATCGAGCCCAGCGCCTCGACCACCCCGTGGATGTTCGCGACGGGCAACCACGACATGGAAGCGGCATACGGTACCCAGGGATACGGCGGCCATCTGGCACGTCTCGGGTTCCCCGGCAACGGCCCCGCTGGCTGCCCGTCGGCGTACTCGTTCACGTACGGCAATGTCGCTGTGCTCTCGCTGGACGCTAACGACGTCTCGTACGAGATCCGGGCGAACACCGGGTATTCGGGTGGGGCCCAAACTGGTTGGCTAGGAAAAACATTGGCGGCATATCGCGCCAATCCGAACATCGACTTCATCGTGTGCTTCTTTCACCACTGCGCCTATTCGACGACGCTCTCCCATGCCAGCGACGGCGGCGTGCGCGACGCGTGGTGTGCACTGTTCGACCGTTATCAAGTGGATCTGGTGCTCCAGGGGCACAATCACGTCTTCGAGCGCACCGACCCCATCCGAGCGGGGCGCCCGACCCGTGAGGCCGGTGACAATGCCACCGTCGACCCGGAATCCGATGGCACCGTGTACTACACGGTGGGTTCGGCGGGTCGGCCCCGCTACGACTTTCAGCCGGGCGAGCCGGAAGGCTACCGCGGCCGCGAACTCGGCGACACCCTGGTGCCCAACAGCTACGTCTGGGCACCGGACGGCAGTAAGCATGCCGAGGCGGTGTCGTGGTCGCGGGTGCGCTACCGCAACTACGCCTTCATTCGCGTGGACGTACGCCCTGGAACCTTGGTCAGCGAGATGGACGTGGTAGCCGTCGACGAGCACGGCCGCGAATTCGACAAGGTGACCTATCGCCGCCGGGTGAAGAACTAGGCGAGCCGGGTGATCCAGCCGTGCGTATCGGCGAAGGTGCCACGCTGGATTCCGGTCAACGTGTCACGCAGTGCCATGGTCACCTCGCCGGGCACCCCGTCGCCGATGGCGAACTCCCCACCCGAGTGCTTGACCCGACCGACTGGCGTGATGACCGCGGCCGTGCCACAGGCGAACACCTCGGTGATCTCGCCCGTGCCGGCCTTCTTCTCCAGCTCGTCGACGTCGATCTTGCGCTCCTCGATGGCGAAACCGGCATCGGAGGCCAGCTGCAACAAGGACTTTCGCGTTACACCGGGCAGTAGCGAACCGGACAACTCCGGAGTCACCAGACGGGCCTCGCCGTCGCGCCCGAACACGAAGAACAGGTTCATGCCACCCATTTCCTCGATGTACCGGCGTTCGATGGCGTCGAGCCACACCACCTGATCGCACCCCTCGTCGGCGGCCTGCGCCTGCGCGACAAGCGAGGCGGCGTAATTGCCGCCCGTCTTGGCCGCACCGATCCCGCCCGGCGCGGCGCGCACGTATTCGTGCGAGAGCCACACACTGACCGGCTTGATGCCCTGCGAGAAGTACGCGCCTGCGGGCGAGGCGATGAGCAGATAGCGATACTCGGCGGCGGGCCGCACCCCCAAGCCGGCCTCGGTGGCGATGATGAACGGCCGCAGGTACAGCGATTCCTCGCCGCCGCCCGGCGGCACCCACTCGGCGTCGACCGCGATGAGCTGACGCAGCGACTCGATGAACAGCTCTTGCGGCAGCTCGGGGATGGCGATGCGCCGGCAGGACTGGATCAGTCGTTCGGCGTTAGCCTCGGGCCGGAACGCGGCGATTGTCCCGTCGGGCTGCCGATAGGCCTTGAGCCCCTCGAAGACCTCTTGGCCATAGTGCAACACGACGGCCGACGGGTCCAGGGCGATGGGGCCGTAGGGCACCACTTGCGCTTTGTGCCAGCCATTTTCGGTGTTCCAGTCGATGGACACCATGTGGTCGGTGAAGTACTTTCCGAATCCCGGCGCGGCCAGCACCTCAGCCCGACGCACCGGACTGGCCGGTGACGGGTTGAGTTGCCGGGTGAACTCGGGAATCGGATTCATGCTCGGCAGTCTAGCCGTCCGCCGCCGCCAAATCCGAACCCATTATCCGACATTGACGTCCACGAACGGCGGCTTGACGACCTCGCATTCGATCTCGCGGCCGCGCACGTCGACGACGACGCTTGCTCCGTCCGCGATCTGGGCCGACGTGTCCAGCAAGGCCAGAGCGATGCCGGTCTTGAGGGTCGGCGAGAAGGTGCCCGATGTCGTCACTCCCACCGGTTGACCTCCGGAGAGCACCGTCAGGCCGGGACGCAGCACACCCCGTCCCGTCGCGCGTAGGCCCCGCAGCGTACGGCGCGGACCGTCAGACTTCTCCCGGGTGAGCGCGTCGCGTCCCCAGAACGCGTCCTTCTTCCAACCGACGGCCCAGCCCGCGCGCGCCTGCACCGGGCTGATGTCGTCGGAGAGCTCGTGACCGTGCAACGGATAGCCCATCTCGGTGCGCAGCGTGTCGCGCGCGCCCAAACCGGCGAGCTGACCGTCCGCCTCGGTGATCACCGGTAACAGCGCGTCGAACACGGCACCGGCGTCGTCCCAGGACGGCAGCAGCTCGTAGCCGTGCTCGCCCGTGTATCCGGTGCGGCATACCCGCACCGGCAGACCCTCCAGCGTTGCGTCGGCGTAGGCCATGTACTCCATATCCGTTGACAGCCCGAGGCGTTGCAGCACTTCCGCGGACTTGGGGCCTTGCACCGCCAGCACTGCGTAGTCGCGGTGCTGATCGGTGATGGCGATTCCCTCGGGTGCCTGTGCTTGCAGGGCGGCGACCACCGCGGCGGTGTTAGCGGCGTTGGGCACCAGGAAGATCTCGTCATCGGAGACGTAGTAGGCGATGAGGTCGTCGACGACCCCGCCGGTCTCGGTGCAGCACAGGGTGTACTGCGCCTTGCCCGGTCCAACCTTGTTGAGGTCGTTGGTAAAACACGCGTTGACGAATGCCGCGGCACCCGGTCCGCGCACCAACGCCTTACCCAGGTGACTCACGTCGAACAGACCGACGGCCTCGCGTGTGGCGGTGTGCTCCCCCACCGTTCCGGCATACGACACCGGCATATTCCAGCCGCCGAATTCGGCGAAGGTGGCGCCCTGTGCGGCGTGCCGATCATGGAGTGGTCCGAGCAAGAGGTCCGTCATGGCGTTCACCATAATTGGCCCGCCACGCGCTTTCACTAGGCTGTGAGGCTATGAGCGCATACACGGCACCTTCGTTCGCCCTGTCCACCTCCATTCCGCAGCGCGGTGTCTCCGCTGCGGTGTTGCTGGTGGGGATACGCCCCGGCGAGAACGAGTCCGACAAGGGCCCCAAGGTGGTCGACGCCCAGCTGCTGGACAAGACCGCCGTCAAGTGCATCGAGGCCGCGCTCAAGACGGTCGGGGCGACAGGCTCGGCCGAGCAGCTCACCAGGGTGGTGGCGGACGGGTTGCCGGTGGCTAGCGTGCTCGCCGTCGGGCTCGGTAAGGCCGAAGGCCCCGAGACGATCCGTCGCGCCGCCGGAGCGGCCGCCCGCTCGCTCGACAATGTCGAGACCCTGGTGACCACGTTGTCCGAGCGCGACGTCGACGCCACCGTGCAGGGCCTAGTGCTGGGCGGATACCGCTTTGCCGAGTTCCGTAGCGCCAAGACCGCACCGAAGGATGCTGGGCTGCAGAAGGTTACGTTGCTCGTCGGAGACAAGGGCCGTGCGCAGAAGGAAGCCATGGAGCGCGGTGCCGCGGTGGCGACCGCCGTCGCGACAGCCCGCGATTTCGTAAACACCCCGCCGAGTCATCTGTTCCCAGCCGAATTTGCCAAGCGCGCAAAGGCTTTGGCGACGGCCGAAGGTATCGAGGTCGAGGTTCTCGACGAGAAGGAACTCGCCAAGGGCGGCTATGGCGGCATCGTGGGCGTCGGCAAGGGCTCCTCGCGTCCGCCACGGCTGGTGCGGTTGACCTACCGCGGCGCGAAGGGAAAGAGGGCTAAGACGGTGGCGCTCGTGGGCAAGGGCATCACCTTCGACACCGGCGGCATCTCGATCAAGCCCGCCGGCGGCATGGAGAACATGACCTCCGATATGGGCGGCGCGGCGGCGGTTATCGCGGTCACCCTGTTGGCCGCCCGTCAGCAGCTGCCGATCGACGTGATCGCGACGGTGCCGATGGCCGAGAACATGCCGTCGGCGACGGCGCAGCGTCCCGGCGACGTGTTGACCCACCTGGACGGCACCACCGTCGAGGTCATCAACACCGATGCCGAGGGCCGTCTGATCCTGGCCGACGCGATGGTGCGCGCCTGCCAGGACGAGCCCGACTACCTGATCGACACCGCGACGCTGACCGGCGCACAGGTGGTGGCCCTGGGCACCCGCACACCGGGCGTGATGGGCACGGACGAGTTCCGGGACCGGGTGTCGGCGATCTCGCAGTCGGTCGGCGAGAACGGCTGGCCCATGCCGCTGCCCGAAGAACTCCGCGACGATCTGAAGTCCAAGGTCGCCGATCTGGCGAACGTCACCAACCACCGCTACGGGGGCATGCTCGCGGCCGGGCACTACCTGCGCGAGTTCGTGGCCGACGGGGTGCAGTGGGCACACATCGATGTCGCGGGCCCGGCGTACAACACCGGCGGTCCATGGGGCTACACCCCCAAGGGCGGTACCGGTGTTCCGGTGCGGACCATCTTCGGGGTGCTGGAGGACATCGCCGCCAACGGATAGCCGACCCTCCCCCGCGAGCAGACGCAAAAGCCCCTGTTTCACCGGCGTGTCAGGGCTTTTGCGTCTGCTCCTCAAAGATTCTCGCGGCGCAGGAGGATCTTCTGCCGGGCGTCGTAATCACGTTTGCGTTGCGGGTACCCGGTGCGGTGCACGTCGTATACCGGGATCTGCAGTCGCTCCGAGATCCGGCGCGCACCCGCGACACCGCCGACGCGCCGACGGGTCCATTCGCCGTCCCCTGCAATGAGAATCACCGTGACATCGGAAAAGTTGGTCTGCGGTTCGACGTAGGCCTCCACGCCCGTGCGCGCCGCGGCCCAGTTTGTGAGGTAGCGCAGGTCGTCGTTCGTACCCTGTTTGGTCTGCCCCTCTCGCTTACCGCGGAAGGCATCGATCCATGCCATCGGACCATAGTGCCAGCTAATCCTGAGATCAGGCTGTCATCCGACCGAGAATCGCTTCAGTCTGCTCGTCTGACCGGCAACAAGCCGCACCGACGACTTCGGCACCTTCAGATGCTCGGCAAGCAAGGCGACCGCGGCCTTGTTGGCTTTGCCGTCGATCGCAGGCTCGCGCACGAACAGGGTCAGCGCCCCATCGTCGGCAACCTCCACCGCCGGGCCCTTGCGACTGCCGGGCTTGATGACACAGACCACCGTGCGCACGCTCACTCCTCGATCTTGGACCCGGCCAGGCGCGTCGTTGCACTCAGTGACAGGATTGACCCGGCGGACACGTCGCTGTGGTAAGCCATGAAGTGTCCGTTTTGTCTTGAGCCGCCGTCCGAAACCCTTTTCAGGAGTGGAAACCATGGCCTTCTCCGTCCAGATGCCCGCCCTCGGTGAGAGCGTGACCGAAGGGACGGTGACGCGGTGGCTCAAGCAAGAGGGCGACACGGTCGAAGTCGACGAGCCGTTGCTCGAGGTTTCCACCGACAAGGTGGACACCGAGATCCCGGCTCCCACCGCGGGTGTGCTGACCAAGATCGTCGCCCACGAGGATGACACCGTCGAGATCGGCGGCGAGCTCGGCGTGATCAGCGAGGCCGGCGAGGCCGCTTCTAGCGAGGCCGCACCCGCGGCCGCCCCCGCTCCGGAGCCCGAACCTGCTCCCGCACCCGCACCCGCGCCGGCACCTGCTCCCGAGGCCGCGCCCGCCCCGGCCGCTGCGGCGCCGGCGGGCCCGGGCACCTCGGTCACAATGCCCGAGCTCGGCGAGTCGGTCACCGAGGGAACCGTGACCCGCTGGCTCAAGAAGGTGGGCGACGAGGTCGGCGTGGACGAGCCTCTCGTCGAGGTCTCCACCGACAAGGTCGACACCGAGATTCCGTCGCCGGTCGCCGGTGTGCTGCTGAGCATCTCGGCCAACGAGGACGACACCGTCGCCGTGGGTGGCGAACTGGCCGTCATCGGTGCTGCAGGGGCCGCTCCCGCCTCAGCGCCTGCGCCGGCTCCGGCCCCCGAACCTGCGGAAGCCCCGCCGGCACCCGCGGCGCCTCCCGCTCCCGAAGCCGCACCTGCCGCACCTGCGCCCGCTGCCAACGGCAGCGCCGGCGACAACCCGTACGTCACCCCGCTGGTGCGCAAGCTTGCTGCCGAGAACAACGTGGACCTGTCCGCGCTGGCCGGTAGCGGTGTGGGCGGACGCATCCGCAAGCAGGACGTGCTCGCCGCCGCCGAAGCCGCCAAGGCACCTGCGGCACCCGCCCCGTCGGCTCCGGCTGCCCCGGCCCCGTCGCTGGCCCACCTGCGCGGAACCACACAGAAGGCCAACCGGATTCGGCAGATCACCGCCAAGAAAACGCGCGAATCGCTCCAGCAGACCGCGCAGCTGACCCAGACCCACGAGGTCGACGTCACCAAGATCGCCGCGCTGCGGGCCCGGGCCAAGACCACCTTCGCCGAGCGCGAGGGTGTCAACCTGACGTTCCTGCCGTTCTTCGCCAAGGCTGCGGTCGAGGCGCTCAAGACGCACCCCAACGTCAACGCGAGCTACAACGAGGACACCAAGGAGATCACCTACTTCGACGCCGAGCACCTGGGCATCGCGGTCGACACCGATCAGGGTCTGCTGTCCCCGGTGATCCACAACACCGGTGATCTCTCGCTGGCCGGGCTGGCCCGTGCCATCGCCGACATCGCGGCTCGTGCACGCTCCGGCAACCTCAAGCCCGACGAGCTTGCCGGGGGCACCTTCACCATCACCAACATCGGCAGCCAGGGCGCTTTGTTCGACACCCCCATCTTGGTGCCGCCACAGGCCGCCATGCTCGGCACCGGCGCGATTGTGAAGCGTCCCAGGGTCATTCGCGACAATGCCGGCAACGAGTCGATCGGCATCCGGTCGGTCTGCTACCTGCCGCTAACCTACGATCACCGCCTGATCGACGGAGCCGACGCGGGGCGGTTCCTGACCACGATCAAACATCGCCTGGAAGAGGGGGCTTTCGAGGCGGACCTGGGTCTGTAGGCCCATGGGCTCTGAATCCCAGCACAAGCGCATTGTCATCGCCGGATCCTCGGGGGTGATCGGATCTGCCCTCGTCGCGTCGTTGCGTGCCGCGGATCACACGGTGGTCCGATTGGTTCGGCGCGATCCGATGGGACCCGACGAACAACGCTGGGATCCGGCGAGCGGGCATATCGAACCCGGAACCCTGGACGGTGCCGACGCCGTCGTCAACATGTGCGGGGTCGGCGTCGGCGATAAACGGTGGTCGGGCGCCTACAAGCAAGAGATCTATGACAGCCGCGTCATCCCGACGGAGGTGCTGGCCGGCGCCGTCGCCGATGCCGGGGTACCGGTGCTGATCAACGCTTCGGCGGTTGGCTACTACGGTGGCGGCGGAGACCGTATCATCGACGAAACCACCTCCAGCGGAACGGGTTTCCTGGCGCGGGTATGCGTCGACTGGGAAGCTGCCACTGAAGACGCTGTGCAGGCCGGGACCAGAGTGGTCAAGGTCCGCACCGGCCTGGTGATCTCCCCTGCCGGCGGATTGTTCGGCCGGTCGCGGCCGCTGTTCGCACTCGGTCTGGGCGCTCGACTGGGCAACGGACGCTGGTACATGCCCTGGATCAGCCTGGAGGATCAGATCCGCGCCCTCGAATTCGCGTTGAACGAATCGACGCTGTCGGGTGCTGTCAATCTGACAGGCCCGGCGCCGGTGACGAATGCCGAGTTCACCGCGGCCCTCGGGCGCACGTTGCACCGTCCCACGCTGCTGGTCGCACCCCAGTTCGCCCTGCGGGCCCTTCTCGGCGAGTTCGCCGACGCCGAACTGACGCGGAGCATGCGCGTCATCCCGGCCGTCCTGGAAAGGCACGGATTCGAGTTCGAACATCACACCATCGGCGAGGCGCTCGCCTACGCCAACAACGCCCAACCTATTAAGTGAAATAATCGAACCCGTGCACCGCTCTCAGGGATCCATCCGGTCCAGCGCAGATCCCGTCGTCGTGCGGGATCTGGGCACCATCGACTACGAGGCGGCATGGGAGCTGCAGCGCGACATCCTCGAAGCACGCGTCGCCGGAGGGCCCGACACCCTGCTCATCCTGCAGCACCCTGAGGTCTACACCGCGGGCCGACGCACCGAACCGCAGGAACGGCCCATCAACGGCGCGCCCGTCATCGACACCGACCGGGGCGGCAAGATCACCTGGCACGGGCCCGGCCAGCTGGTGGGCTACCCGATCATCCAATTGGCCGAGCCCATCGACGTAGTGAATTACGTGCGCCGCGTTGAGGAGTCGATCATCTCGGTGTGCGCACAGCTGGGCATATCGACCAAGCGCGTAGACGGCCGCTCCGGTGTGTGGCTGGCCGCCGGCGGCGGAAAGCCGGAACGCAAGATCGCCGCCATCGGGGTCCGGGTGCAGCGCGGCGTCACCATGCACGGCTTCTCTCTCAACTGCGACAACAGCCTGGATGCCTATCTGCCGATCGTGGCCTGCGGCATCAGCGATGCCGGTGTCACCACCTTGTCCGCCGAGCTGGGGCGCGATGTCACCGTCACCGAGGTGCGCTACCAGGTGGTTTCCTCGGTGCTCGACGCACTGGAGGGTCGCCTCGCGGTCGGGACGACGGTATGACCGAACCGCGCAAGCTGCTGCGGCTCGAAGTCCGCAACGCCAAAACCCCCATCGAACGCAAGCCGGACTGGATCCGCACCCGGGCGAAGATGGGACCGGAATACAAGGAACTTAAGTCGCTGGTGCGCTCCGGCGGCCTGCACACCGTGTGCGAGGAAGCCGGATGCCCCAACATCTTCGAATGCTGGGAAGACCGCGAGGCCACCTTCCTCATCGGCGGTGAGCAGTGCACCCGTCGCTGCGATTTCTGCCAGATCGACACCGGTAAACCCGCCGACCTGGACCGCGACGAACCGCGCCGCGTGGCCGAGAGCGTGCACACCATGGGCCTGCGGTACTCGACGGTCACCGGAGTGGCCCGCGACGATCTGCCCGACGGCGGCGCCTGGCTGTACGCCGAAACCGTGCGGTACATCAAGGAGCTCAACCCGGCCACCGGCGTGGAGCTACTCATCCCGGACTTCAATGCCATCCCCGAACAGCTCGATGAGGTATTCGCATCCCGTCCCGAGGTGCTGGCCCACAACCTGGAGACGGTGCCCCGGGTGTTCCGCCGTATCCGGCCCGCGTTCAGCTACGAGCGAAGCCTGTCGGTGATCACCGCGGCGCGTGACGCTCAGCTGGTGACCAAGAGCAATCTGATTCTCGGCATGGGCGAGACCAACGATGAGATTCGCGAGGCTCTTGTCGCGCTGCACGAGGCGGGCTGCGACATCATCACCATCACCCAGTATCTGCGTCCCTCGCCGCGCCACCATCCGGTGGACCGCTGGGTCAAACCGCAGGAGTTCGTAGAACTTTCGGAGTTCGCGGAGGGCCTGGGCTTCGCCGGTGTGATGGCCGGGCCGCTGGTGCGATCCTCGTACCGGGCCGGACGGCTGTACGCGCAGGCGATGGCGCACCACGGCCGGCCACTGCCCGATGCCCTGGAGCACCTGGCGGCAGCGGGTTCAGCCCGTCAAGAGGCGATCAACCTCATCGGATGAGCCGCTCGCGCCAAGGTCGTCGGGCAGCGCGGTAAGAACACACCGCAGACGGCGATATTCTCTAGCCATGGCTAAATCACTGAGTCCCGCCGAGGCCAAGGCCGCCAAGGCCGAGGTAAAGGCGCGCCGCAAGGCCGAGTCGAAGGCGCGCCGCGCCCAGATGTGGCAGGCCTTCCAGATTCAGCGCAAGGAAGACAAGCGGCTGCTGCCCTACATGATCGGCGCCTTTGTGCTGATCGTCGCCGTGTTCGCGGTTGCCGGGTACTTCTCCGGTGGTATCAGTACGTTCCTGTTCCCGATCCTGGGCGTGGTACTCGGCGTGCTGGCGGCGTTCATCATCTTCGGCCGGCGCGTACAGAAGTCGGTGTTCACCAAGGCCGAGGGGCAGAAGGGTGCCGCGGGCTGGGCGCTGGACAACATGCGCGGGAAGTGGCGGGTCACCACCGCTGTCGCCGGAACCACCCAGCTCGACGTCGTGCACCGCGTCATCGGCCGCCCAGGCGTCATCTTCGTCGCCGAGGGCGCCCCCGGCCGGCTCGGCCCGCTGCTGGCGCAGGAGAAGAAGCGCACCGCTCGCCTCGTCGGTGATACGCCGATCTACGATGTCATCGTCGGCGCCGAGGACGGCCAGGTGCCGCTGTCCAAGCTGGAGCGCCACCTCACCAAGCTCCCTGCCAACATCACCGCCAAGCAGATGGACTCCTTGGAGTCGCGGCTGGCGGCGCTGGGTTCACGTGCCGCGGCCATGCCCAAGGGTCCGATTCCCGGCCAGGGGAAGGTGCGCGGCGGGATGCAGCGCACCATCAGGCGGCGTTAGTTCCCCAGCTCCAGCACCAGCTTCTGGTGCCGACGCACCATGATGCTTGGGACCCATTGAGCACCATCAGGTTTGACGACAAACTCGCGTGTTCGATCCAGCAATAGGTTGATCGCGGTACGCGCCTCCAGGCGCGCCAGCGCCGCCCCCACGCAAAAATGCAGCCCCTTGCCGAAGGTGATGTGGCTGCGCGGGCTCGACCGGTCCAGGCGCAGGGTGTCGGGGTCCTGGAAGGCCGCCGGGTCCCGGTTGGCCGCGCCCCACAGCAGCGTCAGGTGGGTGCCCGCCGGCAGCTCGACGTCACCGAGCGAGGTGTCGGTGAGCACATGACGATGATGGCCGCGGAACGGCGACTCCAGCCGTAGTGCCTCCTCCAGGAACGTGGGCAACAGGGTCCGGTCGTCTCGGATGCGCTGCTGCAGGCCGAGGTTCTCACCGAGGATGCGCACCGCGTTGCCCATCAGACCTGCCGTCGATTCGCCGCCCGCACCCACCAGTTGCACCAGGATCATCACCCCGATGTCCAGCGAGATGTCGCCCCGGTTGCAGGCCTGCGCCAGGTATCCGAGCAGGTGCTCGCCCGGCGCCGCGAGCTCCTTCTCCAGGTGCTCACGCAGGTACAGCACCAGGTACATGGTGTCCGTGACGACCTGAGTTTGCCGTTCCGGTGTATTCAGCCCGCCGAGCATCTCCGTACTGGAATAACCCCACTGCACCAGCTGCGGCACATCTTCGTCGGGCAGACCGATCAGCCGGGCCACCATGGTCATGGGCAGCACGTCACCCATCGCGGCCATCCAGTCGATGCTGTCGCCGTTCACACCGCGCTCCCACAACCGCGTACCGGTCTCGGCCATCACTGGCTCCAGCGCCGTGATCCGCTTGGCGACCAGGGTCGGCAGCACCAGTTTGCGATGCGCGTGATGGACCGGTTCGTCGCCGGTGGCAAGCACGTGTGTGGGGTCTGCGGGTGGCCCCATTGCCGCCACCGTCACACCGTCGCCGGATCGCATGAGTGCGGCGGTGAGGTTGGATGAGAAGTCCTCGGTACGCTCGGTGGCCTCCACCACCAGATCCCAGCGCGAGACAAAGTAGAAGCCGGAGTCTGCCACCGGCCACACCGGTGCCGTCTGACGCAGCCGCCGATAAAACGGATACGGATCCTCCAGGACCTGTGGGTCGAACAATTCCACGGTGCTCATCACCCACGAGGCTGGCAGACAACAAAACCGCACGTCAAGGCATTCCCGAAAGTGAGAACGCCCTGTTCAGAGACACAATCCATGCCGTCTCACCTCGCCCGTTCAACCTGCGTCGATGGTAAGAATTGTGGCCAGTTTTGTCTCACTATGAGATAGATTTGGAGCCTGATGTCAGGACATTCGGACTGGTTGCACTGGGGTGATCGCCACACCATGGCCACCGACCGCATCGTGTCGGTGGCGGCTAGGCAGATCGCCCGCCATGGCTTGGACCGGCTGAACCTGGATGCGGTTGCCCGGGAGGCGGGATGCTCCCGGGCAACGGTATACCGACATGTCGGCGGCAAGGCCGCGATCGTCGACGCGGTACTGGCCCGAAACATCGCGAGCGTCACCGCGGACATCCAGCGCGCGGTCGAGTCCGCGGATGCGACGCGGCGCGCGGTCACCGCCATCACCGCGTCACTGACCGCGGTGCGTAACGACGCGGTTGTCAGCGCAATGCTGGCGACGATGCCTCCGGCGTCTCTCGGGTCCTACCTGACACCATCTTCGGAGATCACGCGCTCGGCATCGGCCTTCACCGGGCTCACCGACCAGACCACCGCGCAATGGATTGCACGTGTGGTAATGGCGTTCCTCTTCTGGCCCGCGACAAATCCCGCGCTGGAGTCAGAGATGATCGAGCGCTTCGTCTACCCAGTCTTGAAAGACGCTATCGCCTCGCGCGTCTCCGCCTCGGCAACAAGCGAATCCACGATCTCGCCGGCCCGCACCGCGACATTGGACAGCAACGAGGACGACAGTCCGTGAGTGTGCTCGACCGAGCCGTTGAGGTAAATGTCCCCCGGGGCATCCGCGCGCGGCCGGAGCCGGTAGTCGCGTTCGACCACGGGCCGGCCCTCGACGTCAAATTCGTAGCACGATGCGAGCGCGCCCAGGAACGCCCGCACATCCAACGGTCGATATCCGGTGGCGTACACCACCGCATCGCAATCCAGCATCGCGGTCGACGATGTCGGCAGATGAGTCACGGCGAGGCGCACCCGTCCGCGGGTCTCATCGACCGCGGCGATCGTGGAGGCGTTGTGCATCCACAGGCGCCGCTGCCCGCTGACCCGCTCCCGGTACTCGCGGTCATACAGATCAGCGATCAGCGGGGAATCGACTGCCGCATAGTTCGTGTCGCGGTGATAGTCGACCAGCTGCCGACGGATCTCGGCGGGGGCGCCGTAGAAGTCGTCGACTGCCGCCGGATCGAAAATCCGGTTCGCATAGGGGCTGTCGTCGGCCGGGCTGTATCCGTACCGCGCGAAAATGGCGTGTACCTGGGCACTTGAGTACCGGCTGTGCAGATAGGCAACCGCCTCGGCGGCACTCTGCCCGGCACCGACAACCGCAACCCGCGCCGGAGGACTGTCCAACGCCTCGAGACGATGCAACAGCTGGCTGCTATGCCATTGCCGGGCGGTGGGATTGATTCCGGCGGGCATCGCAGGGAAGGTTCCGCAGCCCAGGACAAGCGCCCGTGCATGCATCGATCGGTCCGGCGACGAGCCCGCGGTGTCCTGCAACCGCACCTCGAACCCGTCGTGTGCCGCCTCGATGCCCACCAGCCGCGCCGAATAGCTGACATCGGCGTCAAGCGTCTGTTGCGCCCAATCCAGGTAATCGTGGAACTCTTCCCGGGTCGGAAAGAAACTCTGCTGGTTGATGAAGTCCGGCAGCCGCCCACGTTCGGTCAGGTAGTTGACAAAGGTGTAGTGACTCTTCGTATTGCGCAGGGTCACGAGGTCTTTGAGAAACGAGACCTGCATCCGCGCCCCCGGAATGAGCATGCCGCGATGCCATCCGAACTGCGATTGAGCGTCGACGAACTGTACCGAGAGCCTATGGGGATGCTCGGACAGCGCTATCCCGAGCGCAAGGTTAGACGGCCCGAATCCGACCCCGAGGACATCGTGAAGAGCAGGACTATCCGAGAGCAAGGGACCGCTCCAAACGCTCCAAATAGCGTTGCCGCGCAGTGTCCTTGGTGACCAGTACCAAGAAGTCCGCCATATCGAACTCCGGGTCGAAGGACGGCGGGCCACAGATACGCCCGCCGATCCGCAGGCATCCGTGCAGCAGCGGCGGAATCTTGGCCTTCTCCTGCGGTGGGATGTCCTCCAGCGGCACGCCGTCGACCACGACGGGCTGGCGCGGTATGACCCGATACTCCTCGGGGGCGGCGAACCGTTGCGCGAAATCGTGCACCGAGCGCACCAACGATCCACGCGGCCCGCCGTCCTCCATCCGAACGGATAGGCAGCCAATCGCGTACTGATGCTCGGTCATCTGCTGGTACCGGAAGATCCCGGCCCACAGGATTCCCATCACCGCACCGTTGCGATGCTCTGGCGCGACGGTAACCCGGCCGATCTCAACCAGTTTGGGCCGCAGCGGGTCCAGGGCCGACGCGTCGAACATCGAGTCCGTGAAGGTCCCCCCCGCCGCTTGGTAGCCCTCGGGCGGCAGCAACCGGCAACAACCGATGATGGCGCCGGTGTCCTCGTCGCGCGCCAGCAGGTGGTCGCAATAAGGATCCAGCTTGTCCAGATCAATCATCTCGCCCGTGAGCGGCCCGCGAACGGCATGCGGCAGCGGCGCCCCCATTTCGTCGGCGAACGCCTGATACCGAAGTCGTTGTGCGGCTTCTATTTCAGCCGGATCCGACGACAACACAATGCTGTACCGCGGCCGCGGGTTCGCGTCCGTCCCCCGACCGGAACCGACACCGGGCGCCGCGATGAGAACCGCCGCGCTCTCCATGATCGAAAGCTACTCCCTCTGTCTACGACGCACGACCGCAATGCACAAATCCCCGTGGGTATCCGCACTGGCAGGCGCTCTGCACCGATGGCTAGATAGCTAGCGACTCTCCGGTGGCCGGATCGTGCGAGCGACTCATCGTAGCCACCCCGAGCAGAATCAGCGAAATGAACGCGGCGCACGCCGCCGCGACCGCCCCCAGCAACAGCACGCTGTTGATGGCCGCGGCGCCTGCGGCCCGGGTCTCGGACTGGCGGGCGGCGGCATGCCCGAATGCCACACCCATGCCCGCGACGCCCAAAAGCATGCCGATCTGGCGGCCCGTGCTCACCGATCCCGTCGCCATTCCGGCATCGCTCAGCGGCACGAACTGCAGAGCCGCATCGGATGTCACCGCGGACAGGGCGCCCAGCCCCACACCGGCCAGCGCCGAACCAACGATGAAATGAGTCCAGGCCGTGTCGGCATGTGCCCCCGACGCGGCCCACAGTCCGAGCGCCACCAGCGCCACCCCGGCGGGAATGGTGGCCATGGTGGGGAGCCGCTTGCCCACCAGAATTCCCAGCGGCGCACCCACGATGGTGGCCAGAGTCAGCGGCCCGGCCCGCAGCCCGGTCTCAAAAGCGTTGTAACCCAACGTGTCCATGAAGTACAACGCCAGGTAATTGGTGGCCGCGATGAGCGTGCCAGAGGCGGCGGCCGCCGCAACCCACACCCCGGCAAAGCCGGGCGAGGCGACCAGCCGCAGGCTCAGCATCGGTGCCGGGGCACGGCCCTCCCACCACAAGAACAGCACCAGGGCGATCGCTGCGGCGACCGCCAGGGCACCGGATGTGTGAGCCCCGATCCCCCCGTCGTGCAGCGAGATCACCGCGAAGACACCGGCAAGCAGACCGAAGGTGAGCAGCATCGTGCCCGCCCAGTCCACTGGCCGTTCCTCGTCGGCACGGGTCTCCGGCAGGTGCCGGGCCGCGATCATCAGCGCGGCCACACCCACCGGGAGGTTGACCAGGAAGATTGCCTGCCACCCGAAATGCGTGACGAGTAGTCCGCCCAGCAGCGGGCCGGCCGCGCTACCCGCACCCATCACCGCGCCGTAGATCGCGATGGGGCCACCGCGGCGCTCCTGCGGGTATGCGGCCGCGATGATCGGCAGCGATACCGCCAGCAGGATCGCGCCACCGACGCCCTGCACGGCCCGCACCCCGATCAGCGTGGCCGCGTTGCCTGACAGCGCACAGCCCAGCGAGGCTGCTGTGAAGACCGCCATGCCCAGCAGGTACAGCCGTCGACGGCCCAGCCGATCGCCGAGAGTGGCCGCGGTGAGCAGCAGCCCGGCCATCGGCAGCGCGTAGGCATCGATCACCCACTGCAGGTCGGACAGATTGGCCCCCAGAGACGCCTGCAGATCGGCCAGTGCGCTCGACACGATCGTCATGTCGAGCAGCAGCATGAACACCGCCATACAGACGGCAAGCAGGATCATCTAGCGCTGCCCACGCTCTTCGCGCAAGCGCTCATCGCACACGAATCACGACGGTGCGGGTCACCCGGTCATGCAGACCACGGCCGTCGATATCGGTGATGAGCGGCGGCACGATGAGGGCGATCAGCAGATTCCTGACGAACGTGCGACCGATACCGATCGTTTTGGTTCCATCGGCCGGCGCCACCTGCAGACCCGCCATGTATTGGCCGGGAGTGAATCGCCACAGCCGCACCGCCACCACTCCGATAGCCAACCAGGTGAGCAGCTGCGCCGAAGAAAGCATGGGAGACAACAGGTTTCCCTTGACAAACAGCAACGCAAGCCCGCCCGCGATGAGCCAATCGAGCAACAGCGCGAGCAGCCGCCGCCCCATCGGCGCCGCCGATCCTGGCCCGATCTCGGGCAGACCGAGCTGCTCTCCCGGATACCGAGAGTTGCCCGCACCCTGCACCGAACCAAGCCCCGACAACCATGAACCCAGGTCTCGCGCCATACTCACAGCGTAAGGGCCAACCGATCTGTGGTTACGCGTAACATCCGCGCAACATATGGTTGACCGGCGGGCAACACCGGCTCCATAGGTTCGCATCGCGCGGTCTTGGATCAGCCGAACAAGAGGAATAAGGAGAAGCATGGCGTTCAGTAGCCCCGACGAGGTATTCAAGTTCATCGCCGACGAGAAGGTCGAGTACGTGGACGTCAGGTTCTGTGACCTGCCGGGCGTCGTGCAGCACTTCTCGATCCCGGCTTCGGCCTTCGATCAAAGCGTCTTCGACGACGGCCTGGCGTTCGACGGTTCCTCGGTCCGTGGTTTCCAGTCGATCCACGAATCGGACATGCTCCTTCTTCCCGATATCTCGACCGCGCGTGTCGATCCGTTCCGCGCCGCCAAGACGCTGAACATCAACTTCTTCGTCCACGATCCGTTCACCCGCGAGGCCTACTCGCGTGACCCGCGCAACGTCGCACGCAAGGCCGAGCAGTACCTGGCCAGCACCGGCATCGCAGACACCTGCTACTTCGGCGCCGAGGCCGAGTTCTACATCTTCGACTCGATCAGCTTCGACTCCAAGATGAACGGCACCTTCTACGAGATCGACTCGGAGTCGGGCTGGTGGAACACCGGAGAACCCTACGAGGAGGACGGCAGCCCCAACCGCGGCTACAAGGTGCGCCCGAAGGGTGGCTACTTCCCGGTGGCCCCCTACGACCACTACGTCGATCTGCGCGACGAGATGTCGACCAACCTGATCAACGCCGGGTTCACCCTGGAGCGCGGCCACCACGAGGTGGGCACCGCCGGCCAGGCCGAGATCAACTACAAGTTCGACACGCTGCTGGCCGCGGCCGACGATGTGCTGCTGTTCAAATACATCATCAAGAACACCGCCTGGGCCAACGGCAAGACCGTCACCTTCATGCCCAAGCCGCTGTTCGGTGACAACGGTTCCGGCATGCACGCGCACCAGTCGCTATGGAAGGACGGCAAGCCGCTGTTCCACGACGAGGCCGGATACGCAGGACTGTCCGACCTGGCCCGCCACTACATCGGTGGAATCCTGCACCACGCGCCGTCACTGCTGGCGTTCACCAACCCGACGGTGAACTCCTACAAGCGTCTGGTGCCGGGCTACGAGGCTCCGATCAACCTGGTGTACAGCCAGCGCAACCGCTCTGCATGCGTGCGTATCCCGATCACCGGCAACAACCCGAAGGCCAAGCGCCTCGAATTCCGTTGCCCGGACAGCTCGGGCAACCCGTACCTGGCGTTCGCGGCCATGCTGATGGCCGGTATCGACGGCATCAAGAACAAGATCGAGCCGCTGGCCCCGGTCGACAAGGACCTGTACGAGCTGCCTCCGGAGGAGGCAGCCGGCATCCCGCAGGCCCCCACCAGCCTGGCCACGGTGATCGACAACCTCGAAAAGGATCACGAATACCTCACCGAGGGTGGCGTTTTCACTTCGGACCTGATCGAGACCTGGATCTCGTACAAGCGCGAGAACGAAATCGAGCCGGTCAACATCCGGCCTCACCCGTACGAGTTCGCGCTCTACTACGACGTGTAAATCGTTCAGACACGAGGCCCCCGGGATCATCCCCGGGGGCCTCGTCGTTTTCGGGATCGTGCAACGGAGTATCTCGCATCGGCGTAGATTGAAAATAGATGTCCCGCCTAACTTTTCGAGGAGGATGGAATCTCGTGCCGGCCAAGACCGATTTCGGCGGCGTTCGTCACGAGAACGGCCGCGGGATTCGGCATCAACGTGGCGACGGTATCGGGCAGTCCCGCCAAGCGGGAGCTCTGGGCAATGCCCCGCCAGGACGATGCGGTGCTGGCGGCCGACACCCTGGGCAAGGCCGCCTCCGACAGGTAGGTAGAAATAAAGCGGACCATGGTCCTATTGTTAGGTACATGGCTCTTGCCGATATCGAAAACAAGCTCACCGGCCTGACGCCGGTCACCCTGTCCGTGTTCCGGATCGTGGTGGGTTTTCTGTTCTTCCTGCACGGAACCTCACACCTGTTCGGCTGGCCGCTCGCCTCGTACCTGCAGCCTGTGGGCACCCTGCCTTGGTGGGCCGGAATCATCGAATTCGTTGGCGGAGCGGCGATCATCCTCGGCCTGGGTACCCGGCTGGCGGCGTTCGTATTGTCCGGCGCGATGGCGTTCGCTTACTTCTCCCAGCACCAGTCCGCGGGGCTGCTACCGATCGAGAACGACGGCGAGTTGGCCGCCTTGTTCTGCTGGGCGTTT
Source organism: Mycobacteroides chelonae (assembly GCA_014204435.1). Taxonomy (GTDB): domain Bacteria; phylum Actinomycetota; class Actinomycetes; order Mycobacteriales; family Mycobacteriaceae; genus Mycobacterium; species Mycobacterium chelonae_A. Next base: position 80,390 of record JACHLF010000007.1, on the reverse strand, counting down.
TTCCTGTTGGTCTTCACCGGCGGCGGATCACTGTCAATCGACGCGGCACTCACGAAGAGCTAGGCAGCACCACCGTGGCGATGAGCGCCCGGTGGTCGGTGCCATAGATCTCCTGGGTGCTCACCGAGGTGGCGGTCGCGCCGCGAGTCAGCACGTGGTCGATCCCGATCAGCCTGGTGTACCAACGCCCTTCGCGCCAGGTGGGCAACCAGCCGGAACCAGCCTGATCCACCGCATCGGCGAAGCCGCCCGTGAGGATCTGCCGGAACACGAAATGGTCGTAGGTGGCGTTGAAATCTCCGCCGACAATGACTTTCACATCGGGACGCAACGCCTGTAGCTGCCGCCCCATGGTGTCCAGTTCGGCCAGCCAGCCCGGTGAACTCGTGTCCTTGTCGGGCGGCCGGGTATGTACGGCGACGAGCATGACGGGGCCCGCGTCAGGGATCTCGGCTTCGGCCCAGATTTGTCGCATGGCGAAGCTCTGATCGTCCTGATGCACGGGCGTCAATGGGTACCGGCTCCAGATCCCGGTGCCCGCGGCCTTCGGCTCGGTGATGGTGTACGAATACGGGAGCACTGAATCGATGCCCGCGGCAACAAGTTTGGTTCGGGCTTCCGCGGTCAGCTCGTCAACAGTCACCACGCCCACATCGTGTTCGCGAATCGCGGCCACCACCGCGCCGGCATCCCCGGCACCGAAACGCAGATTGGTCTGCATCACGGTGACCACGGTCCCCTGCGGATGACTGTCAGGTAGATACAGCGGCGCGAGGGCCAGCACCTGCAAAGCGATCACCACCGTCGCGGCGAGCACACCCCACCATTGCCGCACCGCCAGGAACAGCAGCAGACCCACGACCATCAGCAGACAGGTGACGGGCATGCCGGCGGTCAGCCCGATCAGGGGCGACCAACTGGACCGCGCCCAGCGCGATGCGATGGCCAAGACGGCGACGACGGCCAGCAGCCAACCCATCGCCCCCACGGCAGTCCGTCCTCGCACCTCAGGGACGGTACCTTATGTTGATGCCATCATTCAGCCGCGCCGAACTCGAAGGAGCGTTCGCGCAACATCAGGCCACGGTTCATCGCTGTATCGAGACCGGCGACTGGAACCCCTACGCCGAGATGTACACCGAGGACGCCCTCTACATCGAGCACGTGGTGGGCCGACTGCAGGGCAAAGAGGCCATTCGCCAGTACATCACGGCGGTCATGGCCGAGTTCCCCGGCAATCACATGCCGAGCCTGCCCGCCACCTGGACGGTGTTCGACCCCGAAAAGGGTTGGGTGGTTTGCGAGATCGACAATGTGATGAGCGATCCGGGAGACGGCGAGCACTGGGGCGAACCGAACCTGACCGTGCTGCACTACGCCGGGGACGGCCTGTGGTCGCAGCAGGAGGACGCCTACAACCCAGCCAACATGGTCAAGATGGTGCGGCGCTGGTGCAAGGCGGCCGAGGCTTCGGGCAATCTGCCCGAAGAGGCTCGCGAATGGCTTACCAAGTACGGATCGCGCAAGAACTAGCTGCCGCGTCTTACTTTGCCGCGATCCTCAGCGTCGCGCGCAGACCGCCCATCGGGCTGGCCGACAGCACCACGTCTCCCCCGTGCAGCGTGGCCTGCTGCGCGACGAGGGCCAGCCCCAACCCCAGCCCGCCCGGCTCGGCACCGGGGCCGCGTTCGAACCGGCCCAGCACCCGCTGCCGGTCGGCCTCGGGCAATCCGGCGCCATCGTCGTCGACCTCGATGACCAACTGATCGTCGAGCCGATTCGCTGACAGCACAATATGTTTGGCGTTGCCGTGGTTGATGGCATTGCGCACCAGGTTGTCCACTGCCAGCCGGAGCCCATCGGGCCAACCCAGCACCACACCACCGTCGTCGACGTTGACGGTGATTTCCGGGGTGTCGGCGCGGTGCATCAACGCATCCCCCGCCACCCGGTCCAGCAGATCGGCAATGTCCACCAGTTCACGGTCCTCGGGGCGGGCCAGGTCGCCGGAGGCCAGCTGACCCAGCGCCGTGATGGTGGCTTCCACGCGCCGTTGTGCGCGCTGCAAGTCACCGATGACCTCGGTGCGTTCCTCATCCGACAGGTCATGCGCGCGCAAGGTGTCCAGGTCGGCACGCATCGCGGTGAGTGGGGTGCGCAGCTCGTGGGCGGCGCTGGCGGCGAAATCACGTGCCGCGAGAAGCGATTTGGTGGTCTCGGACTGCGCCGCCGAAACCCGGCCGAGCATGGCGGCCATGGCATCGGCAAGTTCCTCGGCCTCGCGGGCACCGCGCACGGCGGCCACGTGCAGGCCATCGGTGTCCAACTGGCGGGTCTGGTCGGTGAGCTGGTGCAGCGGCCGTACCGCGCGACCGGCGAACAGCCACGCGAATCCTCCGGCCAACAGCATCGACAGCACGCCCAGCGCGATGAAGACCGGGATTCCCCGGTGGTTGACCAACACCGTGTCCGACCGTGTCCCCAGTGAAATCATGGTCTGCTCTTCCGGATTCTCGATGGTCCGCACCCGGTAGTTCACGTCGCCGACGGTCACATTCCCCGTCCCCAACGGCAGCCTCGGTAGCTCGACACCGCCGAAGATCACCAGGCCTCCGCTCTTGGAGTCCCGGACGGTCAGCACGAAGGTGGTCTCGCCATGACGGGTGGTGGCCTGGACCGCGTCCGTCAGCATGTCCAGGCGCCGGTCGAGCTGTCGGGTGTCGTTGCGCACCAACGCGATACCGGCCACGATGCCGATGAGCGCGACCACCAGGCCCGCGGCCAGGAAGGCTGCGACCGCCACGCGGGTACGCAGCGAGAGTGAGCGTTTCACGCCTCTTCCCTCATCACGTATCCCACACCTCTGACGGTATGGATGACCCGTGAGGCTCCCCCGTTTTCCAGCTTGCGGCGCAGATAACTCACGAAGACGTCGGCCACATTGGTCTCGACATCAAAGTCGTAGCCCCACACCAGTTCCAGCAGCCGGGTGCGGCTCAGCACCACTCCGGTGTTCTCGGCCAGCACCACCAGCAGATCGAACTCGCGCTTGCTCAACTCGATGCGCTCTCCGTTACTGAAAACCAGCCGACGGGCCACGTCGACCGTCACCTGCCCGACAGTGATGGCAGAGGTGACCAGGCCACCGGCACCGGCACCGCGGCGGCGCAACAGCGCACGCAGACGGGCCACCAACTCGCCGAGGTCGAAGGGTTTCGTCAGATAGTCGTCGGCGCCGGCTTCCAGGCCGGCGATCCGATCGTTGACGGTGTCGCGTGCGCTGAGCACGCAGATCGGAATGTCATTACCCAAGGCCCGCAGTGCGGTAACCACTGCCACCCCGTCCAGCTCGGGCATCTGCACATCGAGCACCAGGGCGTCGGGCTCATCGGCCGCGAGCTGGGTAAGCGCGTCGCGGCCATCGACAGCGACCCGGACGTCGAAACCCGAGTGGCGTAGCCCGCGGGCCACCGAGTTCCGAACGTCCGGGTCGTCATCGACCATCAACACCTTGTGACAGGCGGTAGTTTCCTGTGTCATCGCCACATAAGGCTAAGCCGCCCACCCAGAGATGTTGTTAGGCGTCCTGCTGATCAACCACCGCAGTGACGTTCGGCGCGGCCGGAGCGGCCGGGGTGGCCTGCTGGGTGTTGGCGGTCTCCTCGGCCGGCTGCTGCGGCGCGAAGGGATTCCACGGCTGCTGCGGCTGCTCAGCCGGCTGTGCGGGCTGGCCGACCAGGCCGGCGGGTGCGGCCGGGGCGGCGTCGTCGGTGTCCGCGCCACAGCTGTTCTTCAGGTTGGTCAGCGGCTGACGGATCTTGTCAAGCTCGGCCTTGGCGGCGGGCTGGCCATCGAGGTAGGTCTTGATGGCTTCACGACGCTCGCCCTCGGGCGCCGCCTTGGCAGCCTTGGTGATGCCCTCGTTGATCGTGGAGTTCTTGTCCAGGTAGCTCGCCACCTGGCTCGACACGGTCGAGTGGGTGCGGGCGAACTCAGCGGCGGTGCACTGGCCGGGAGCCGCGCCGGCGGCACCTGCGAATGCAAGAGCGCTGGCCACTGCACCTGCGCCAACGACACCGCTGAGGACAGCAGAGGTGAACTTCATGGAGTAACTCCTTGTTCAGCGTTACAGCCGACGAGGTGCCGGCCCGTCCGGGACGCTATCGAGCGTTGGTTGGACGGTCATGGCTTGAACGTTAAGAAACCATGAGAAGCCTGGCAGAAACTACATCCATGTAGTTCCGCTGGTCGGCTAGCCGTCTGGCCAGCAGCGGTTCTTGAAGTCCTGCACCGGCTGACGGATCGAGTCCAGATCAGCCCTTGCCGTGGGGTTCGCGTCGAGATAGGCCTGCACGGCCTCGTGCTTGGCGCCGCCGTCGCCGGGAGTGTTCGTGAGGGCATCGCTCATTCCGGCATTGACGTCGGGGTGGCGCTCCAGGTACTCCGCGCGTTTGGTCGCTTCCACCGCGTCGAGCCGAGCTTCCTCGGAGACGGTGCAATCTCCGGGCTTTGCCTGAACGGGCGCTGCCATGCCGAGGGCGCCGGCGACAACACCGAGTACCACGACGATCTGGATCTTGGACCGCATGAAGCAGAAGCTACTCGCCAAACACCCTCTGCACGACCGCTTTCGCACGCCTGGTGACACGCAGATAGTTGTCCAGGAATTCGCCGCCGTCGTTGTCGGGCCAGCCCGCCGCCGCGGCCACCGTATTGAGCAGCCGCCCGGGGCCGGGCAGCTGGTCGGTGGGCTTACCGCGCGCCAGCACCAAGGCATTACGCGCGTTGGTCGCGGTCAACCAGGCCTGCCTCAAGAGCTCGGCATCCTCGGCCTCGACGATCCCCGCGTCCGCGGCGGCCTGCAGCGTCTGTAGCGTCGAGGTGCTGTGCAGGGACTGATGCTCGTGCGCGTAGCGCAGCTGCAGCAGCTGCACGGTCCACTCCACATCGGCCAGCCCTCCGCGGCCCAGTTTGGTGTTGGTGTTCGGGTCGGCTCCGCGCGGCAACCGCTCGGCATCCACCCGCGCCTTGATGCGCCGGATCTCGCGCACCGCATCCAGGGCGATGCCTCCGGCGGGATAACGCGCCTTGTCAATCATGCGCAGGAACCGCAGGCCCAGGTCGGGGTCACCGGCGACGCTGTGCGCCCGCAGCAGCGCCTGCACCTCCCACGGCTGGGCCCATTGCGCGTAGTAGGTCTCGTACGCGGCCAGGGTGCGCACCATCGGCCCGTTGCGGCCTTCGGGCCGCAGTCCGGTGTCGACCTGGAGCGGAGGGTCTGTACTCGGCGCACCCAACAGCTTGCCCACCTTTTCGGCCACCGTGGCCGACCAGCGCGCCGCATCCGAATCGGCAACCCCCTCACGGGGGTCGCAGACATACAGAACGTCGGCATCGGAACCGTATCCCAGCTCGCCGCCGCCCAGCCTCCCCATCCCGATGACCGCGATGCTCGCAGGAGCCTCCTGCCCTTCGGGGATGCTCGCCTTGATCACCGCGTCCAGCGCCGCCTGCAGCACCGCGACCCACACCGAGGTCAGGGCGCCGCAGACATCGACCACGTCCAGCAGACCCAGCAGATCCGCGGAGGCCACCCGCGCCAATTCCCGGCGCCGCAGTGATCGTGCAGCGGCGATCGCCCGCTCTGGATCGGCATGACGTGCCGACGAGGCGATCAGCGCCTTGGCCACCGAAGATGGTTCCGCCTCAAGCAGTTTCGGACCATTGGGCCCGTCGGCGTACAGCTGGATCACCTCGGGCGCGCGCATGATCAGATCCGGTACGTAGGCCGAGGTACCCAGAATCTGCATGAGGCGTTTGGCCACCGCGCCCTCGTCGCGCAGCGTGCGCAGGTACCAGGTCTGCTCGACGAGCGCCTCACTGACCCTGCGGTATGCCAGCAGGCCGGCATCCGGGTCGGGAGTGTCCGCGAGCCAGTCTAAAAGCGTTGGCAGCAAAATTGTTTGGATACGTCCGCGGCGCCCACCCTCCTTGGTCAGCGCGGACAGGTGACTGAGCGCATGCTGCGGCTGCTGGTAGCCCAGGGCTGCGAGCTGACGCACCGCCGCCTCGTTGGACAGCCCCAGCGCTTCCTTGTCGAACTCGGTGACCGATTCCAGCAGCGGTTGATAGAACAGCTTGGTGTGCAGGCGCGACACCCGCACCGCCTGCCGCTTGATCTCGGCACGCAGCACCCCCAGGGCGTCGTTCTGTCCGTCGGGACGCACGTGGGCAGCCCGGGCCAGCCAGCGCATCGCCTCGGTGTCTTCCGGCGCGGGCAGGGTGTGCGTGCGCTTGAGCCGTTGCAACTGCAGCCGGTGCTCCAGCAGCCGCAGGAATTCGTAGGAGGCAGTCAGATTCGCGCCGTCATCGCGTCCGATGTAGCCACCAAGGGACAACACGGCCAGTGCCTCCACCGTCGACGCGACGTGCAGCGACTCATCCGCCCGGCCGTGCACCAGTTGCAGCAGCTGCACCGCGAATTCGACGTCACGCAGCCCGCCGGTGCCCAATTTGATCTCGCGCTCGCGCAGGTCCGCCGGGACCAGCGATTCCACCCGGCGGCGCATGGCCTGGACCTCGGGCACGAAAGCCTCACGCTCACACGCGGCCCACACCATCGGCATAAGTGCGTCGATGTACGCCTTGCCCAGCTCGGGATCTCCGGCGGCGGGGCGCGCCTTGAGGAGCGCCTGAAACTCCCAGGTCTTGGCCCACCGGCGGTAGTACGCCACATGAGCGTCCAGGGTGCGCACCAGCGCACCCGCCTTGCCCTCGGGCCGCAATGCGGCGTCCACCTCGAAGAAGGTGCTCGAACCGATGCGCATCATCTCCCCGGCGACGCGGGTAGTCAGCGAGTCCGCCTCCTCCCCCACGAAGATTACGTCGACGTCGCTGACGTAATTGAGTTCGCGCGCACCGCATTTGCCCATGGCGATGACCGCGAGCCGGGGCGGATCCTGGCCCTCGGGAACCACCAGCGATACCGCCACGGCCAACGCCGCGGTGAGCGCGGCATCGGCGAGATCCGACAGGTGCTGCCCCACCAGACAGAACGGCAGCACCGGCTCGTTCTCGACGGTGGCCGCCAGATCGAGCGCGGCGAGCACCAGCAGCCTGTCCCGGTAGGCGTCGCGCAGCGCAGAGATCGCGACGGCCTCCGATACCGAGGCCCGGCCGCCGGAGGCACCGACGGTCGTCAGGAACCGTTCCTGCAGCGCCTCTTTGGACTCAAGTTCGATGTCCCCGACCAGCAGCTGCCACCTGTCAGGATGCGCCACCAGATGATCACCGAGAGCCAACGACGAGCCGATCACCGAGAGCAGCCGCCCGCGCAGTGCGGTGTCACTGCTCAGCTCACGATCCAGAGCGTCCCACGCGGGGCCCATTTCCTCGTGTAGCCGTATCAGGGTGAGCAGCGCCGCATCGGCGTCGGGCGATCTGGACAGCGACCACAGCAGCGGGACATGCGCCTCGGTGGTCCAGCCCAGCTCTTCGAGTAGCGACGCGGCCCGCACATCGACGAGCCCCAGCCGTCCGACGCTAGGGACCTTCGAACGCTCGGTGGAGGCTCGAGTCACCCTAGAGACCCAGGTAGGCCCGCAGCTCGAACGGGGTCACGTTGCTGCGGTAGCGCGCCCACTCCGCCCGCTTGTTGCGGAGGAAGAAGTCGAAGACATGCTCCCCCAGGGCTTCCGCTACCAGCTCGGAACGCTCCATGGCGATGAGTGCGTTCTCCAGGGTGCTCGGCAGCTCCTTGTAGCCCATGGCCTGACGCTCGGCGGCGGTCAGCTGCCACACGTCGTCCTCGGCCTCGGGCCCAAGGGTGTATCCCTGCTCTACACCGCGCAGTCCGGCGGCCAGCAGCACCGCGTACGTCAGGTACGGGTTGCAGGCAGAGTCGGGGCTGCGCACCTCGATGCGACGCGATGACGACTTGTTGGGCGTGTACATCGGCACCCGCACCAGCGCCGAGCGGTTGGCCGCACCCCAGGATGCCGCCGTCGGTGCCTCGCCGCCCTGCACCAGCCGCTTGTAGGAGTTGACCCACTGGTTGGTGACGGCGCTGATCTCGTTGGCGTGCTCCAGGATTCCCGCGATGAACGACTTGCCGACCTCGGACAGTTGCAGCGGATCATCGGGATTGTGGAAGGCGTTGGTGTCGCCCTCGAACAGGCTCATGTGCGTGTGCATCGCACTGCCGGGGTGGTCGCTGAACGGCTTGGGCATGAAGGTCGCATGCACGCCGTCGATGATCGCCACTTCCTTGACCACGTTGCGGAACGTCATCACGTTGTCGGCCATGGACAACGCGTCGGCGTAGCGCAGGTCGATCTCCTGCTGGCCCGGCGCACCCTCGTGATGGCTGAATTCCACGGAGATGCCCATGGATTCGAGCGCGTCGATGGCGTGCCGACGGAAGTTGGGCGCGGCCTCGTGCACGGCCTGGTCGAAGTACCCGGCATCGTCGGCCGGAATCGGGGCCGAGCCGTCGTCGGGCATGTTCTTCAGCAAGAAGAACTCGATCTCCGGGTGCACGTAGCAGGAGAAGCCCAAATCGCTTGCCTTGGCCAGCTGGCGGCGCAGCACGTGCCGCGGATCGGACCAGGACGGTGATCCGTCGGGCAGCTTGATATCGCAGAACATGCGTGCCGAGTGGTGCTTGCCAGCGCTGGTGGTCCAGGGCAGCACCTGGAACGTCGACGGGTCCGGGTGCGCCACGGTGTCCGATTCGGAGACACGGGCGAAGCCCTCGATGGACGAGCCGTCGAAGCCGATGCCCTCCTCGAAGGCTCCTTCGAGCTCGGCGGGCGCGATGGACACGCTCTTGAGGTAGCCGAGAACATCGGTGAACCACAGCCGGACAAAACGGATATCGCGTTCTTCCAGCGTGCGCAGCACGAATTCCTTCTGACGATCCATGGGGAGAGTATGCCGCAGGTCAGCAGCGGACGTCTTTAGGAGGCACGGTGCCGTCGACGAAGTATCGCGTCACCGACTCGTCGACACATGCCTCGCCGTTGAACGCAACGGTGTGTTGGGTGCCCTCGTAGCTGATGAGCGATCCGCCCAGCTGCTGCGCCAGAGCCACTCCCGCCTCGTAGGGAGTCGCCGGGTCATGGGTAGTGGAGATGACCACGACAGGCGGCAGGCCGGGCGTCGACGGGGTGTGCGGTGTGGACGTCGGCGGCACCGGCCAGAAGGCGCACATGTCACGCGGCGCGTAACCGGTGAACTCGCCGTAGCTTGAGAACGGCGCCTGCTCGCGCAGCCGCTTGTCGGCGGCCACCCAGGGAGCGGAGTCCTTCGGGGTGGGGCCGTCGACGCACCGAATCGAATTGAAGGCGTCTTGCAGGTTGTCGTAGCGGCCATGGTCGTCGCGCTCCTGGTACTGGTCGGCCAGCCACAGCAGGTCATCGGGTCCGCTGCCGTCGACCAGACCGGCCAGGCCCGAGGTGAGGTACTTCCAGTAACGCGGTGTGTACATCGCCTGGATCGTGCCGGTGATGGCGTCCTGGTAGCTCAGGCCACGCGGGTCATTGGTCTTGGCCGGCTTGGCCACCAGCGGGTCGACCAGCTGGTGGAAACGCTTGACGGCCTGCGACGAGTCAGTTCCCAACGGGCACTTGGGATCCTTGGCACAGTCGGCGGCGTAGTCGTTGAACGCCACCTGGAATCCGGTCATCTGCCGGACATTGGACTCCACCGGATCGATGGTCGGATCGATGGCTCCGTCCAAGACCATGGTGCGCACGTTCTGCGGAAAGTATTCGGCGTACTGGGTGCCCAGCTCGGTGCCATAGGAGTAGCCCAGATAGTTCAGCTTGCTGTCGCCGGCAACTGCCCTGACGATGTCCATATCCCTTGCCGCCGAGGCAGTTCCGGCGTTGGCGAGGAAGTCTAGGCCCATCCGGTTTGCGCATTCGTTGACGTACTGGCGATAGAGGTTTTCGATGTGGGCGACTCCGGCCTGGCTGTAGTCGGCCAGCGGTTCCTTACGGAAGGCGTCGAACTCGGCGTCGGTACGGCACCGCAAGGTCGGCGTGGAGCCACCGACACCGCGCGGGTCGAATCCCACGATGTCGAAGCTCTGTCCCACCGCGCTCTCGCCGAGCTTGGCGCCCATACCCGCCGCCAGGTCAACGCCCGATCCGCCCGGTCCGCCCGGGTTGACCAGCAGAGCGCCGACGCGCTTGCCGGCGGCGGGTACCCGCAGCACCGCGAGCTCGGCCACGGCACCCATCACCTTGTCGTAGCTGACGGGCACCTTCACCTTGGTGCACTGCGCGGTCGGGATGCGGCTGGTGTCACTAACAAAACCCGTGCAGCTACCCCACGTCACCTTCTGGTCGTAGAACGCCTGCAGGGCCGGGCTGGGCGCCGGCAGCGGCGCGGCCGCTGCCGAGATGACGGGGCCCGCCGAGAAGACAGCCGAGGACATCAAAAGAATCACCGGCAACGCCCGGCGCATCCGCATCATGGGCCACATCGTGCCATGTCGGGTGCCACAAGGGATCAGCAGCGGGCCCCTTCGGCCGGAGTCGTGACCTTGATGAGATAGTCCTCGGCCGCCTGGTCAACGCACTGGTTCCCGTCGAACACGATCGTGTGCTTAGTCCCGTCGTAGGTCAGCAGGCCTCCGCCGAGCTGTTTAGCCAGCTCAACACCCGCCTGGTACGGGGTCGCCGGGTCGTACGTGGTGGAGACCACCAGTAGTTTGGGCAGACCGGGCACGTGGAGGGGATGCGGCTTGCTCGTCGGCGGTACGGGCCAGAACGCGCACACCCCGAGCGGTGCATTGCCGGTGAACTGGCCGTAGTCCTGGAACGGTGCCACCTCGCGGATGCGACGGTCCTTCTCGACGGCCTTGGCGCGATCGGTCTGCGGTGGCTCGTCGACGCAGTTGATGGCGGTCTGCGCATCCTGGGCGCGGCTGTAGTGCCCGTCCTCGTCACGCTTCATGTACGCGTCGGCGAGCAGCTGCAGGATGTCGCCCGATCCCTCGCTGAGCTGGCGCAGCGCCTTGGTGAACGCCTCCCACAACGTGGGCGAGTACATCACCATGATGGTGCCGATGATCGCGTCGCTGTGCGAGAGCCCGCGACCGTCCTTGGTCTTGGCCGGATGATCGACCAACGGATCGATCATCGCCCGATAACGTGCGGTCGCCTGCGCCGGATCGGTGCCCAGCGGGCAGCTCGGGGTCTTCGCGCAGTCGGCGGCGTAGTTGTCGAAAGCCTTTTGGAATCCGGCGATTTGGTCGATATCGGCCTGAGTGGGATCCGCGTTGGGGTCGATCACGCCGTCGAGGATGAGGGCCCGCACGTTCTGCGGGAACTCCTCGGCGTAGGTGGTGCCGATCCGGGTTCCGTACGAGTAACCCAGGTAGGTCAGCTTCTCGTCGCCGAGTGCCGCGCGGAGCCGATCCATGTCCTTGGCGACGTTGACGGTGCCGACATTGGCGAGGAACTCCAGACCCACCTTGTCGATGCAACGCTTCACGAAGTCCTTGGAGTCCTGCTCCATGCGCGCGACGCCCTCGGGGCTGTAGTCGGTGTCGTTCTGCGCGCGCAGGCGATCCACGTCCTGGTCGCTGTTGCACTCGATGGCCGGCGTGGACGACCCGACACCGCGCGGATCGAATCCGATGAAGTCGAAGCGATCGCGGATCTCCTTGGGCACCTGTTTGACGATGGCGGTTGCGGCCTCGATGCCCGACTGGCCGGGGCCGCCGGGGTTCATCAGCAGCGAGCCGATCTTGTTGCCCTTGGCCGGATACTTGATGATCGCCAGCCGCGCCTTGGCACCCTCGGGCTTGGTGTAGTCGACGGGCACCTCGAGCTCGGAGCACACCGTGCTGGCCGGAACCGTGACGTTCTCGGGGGTCAGACCGTCGCAATCCCCCCAACTGAGGGCGGTTTCCGACGGCCGCGCCGCCATCGCCTGGCCTTCGACGGACCGTACACAACCAGAGACGACGGCTACCACCGAGGCAAGAGCCAATAGCGGCAACAGCCCAGGGCGACCAAGCCCACGAAACATCATGTCAGCCATGTTGCCATGTGAACTCAGATCCGGGCCTTCAGCTCCTGCAGCGCCACGCCGAAGTCGTCCGTCAGCGCGGACAAATCGGGCACCAGATCGGGGCAGGAGATCAGACCGACGTTGAGCTTCCCGTCCAGCGACATCACCGTGACGGTGAGCGCGGCGCCGTGGAAGATCGGGCCCAACGGGTACATCCCGATGACCTGGGCGCCCAAAAAGTACAGGGGCACTTGCGGTCCCGGTACATTGGAGACCACCAGGTTGTGGATCACCGGATGGCGGTCGGCCAACCGGATACGCGAGTAGACCCGCATCGCGGTGCCGAACACCGCGGGCGCCGCGAACTGGCTCCAGTCCTGCAGCAGGGTGGCACCCAGCACTGCGGTGTGTTCCTTGGCGACGTTGTTGGCCTCGGCGATGGCGGCGAGCCGGTGTACTGGATCATCGACATTGGTCTCCAGGCGGGAGAACATGCCGGACACCTGATTTCGGCCCGGCCGGTCCGATTTGTCGTGCACCGACACCGGAACCATGGCCACCAACGAGTTGTCCGGGAGCTCGCCGCGGTCGTCCAGGTACTTGCGCAGCGCACCAGCGCAGATGGCCATCACGACGTCGTTGACCTTGACGCCGAAGTGGTTCTTGACCGCGCGCACATCCTCGAGGTCCAACTGGGCGTAGCCGACATTGCGGCGGCTGGTGATCGTGGAGTTGAACGACGTGCGCGGCGCAGAGAAGGGCGCGGTCATGGCCTCGCCCCGTTTGGAGCGCTCCAGCCAGGCGGGGATCACTCCGATGGTCGAGGGCAGTAGTTTGGCGAATTTCAGCGGTCGCGACGCCCATTTGAGGGCTCCGGTGACCGCGATCTCGATGCTGTTGGCGCCGCCGACGCCGGGTGCGGGTTCGGGTGCCTGGGCATCGGGTTCCAGACCGCACAGCGCCGACATCAGGTTGGCGCCGGTCACTCCGTCGACGGAGGCGTGATGCATCTTGGTCATGACGACCAGCCGGTCCTTGTCACCGGTCTCGATGACCCACATCTCCCAGAGCGGGCGGGCACGGTCCAGGGGCAGCGACGCGATATGTCCGCACATGTCGGAGATCTCGGCCTTGCCGCCGGGTGCGGGCAGGCCGACATGATGCAGGTGGCGGTCGATGTCGAAGTCCTCGTCATCGACCCACACCGGGTGATCCAGGTTCAGTCGGCTGTCGGCGAGCTTTTCCCTGAAGGACGGGATGCCCTCGACCCGCTCGGCGAGTTTTGTCCGCAGTTTCTCGAACGAGTAGCCACCAGGAATGGTGGTGGTGTCTAATTCCAGTACCCCACACACGTGCATGGGTTGAGTGGTTGTTTCCAGGTAGAGAAAACTGGCGTCAAGTCCGGAAAGCCGCTGCATGCGGCCGATGCTAGGCGAGCCGGGCATGCCGTCGTGACCGAATGCTGCGACTGCCGATGTGACCAAGTCCACGCGCCCGGATATTCATCTGGCGGCTGTGCGATGGCAGACTGAACATCGTTAGAAACCCAGGGACCCGGATGGGCCTTGAGGAATTTAAAACGAGAAGGTGACTTCTTCATGTCCGAGATGTCCGAATCTGCCGTGTATGGCGCTGCTTCCGAAAAATCGACTGAGCCGCGTACGCAGCCTGATGCTCTTCGCGCAAAACGCTCATCGCAGACCCGCGTGCACCACTTGCAGAAGTGGAAGGCCGAGGGCCACAAGTGGTCGATGCTCACGGCGTACGACTACTCGACCGCGCGGGTGTTCAACGATGCCGGGATTCCCGTTCTGCTGGTCGGGGATTCGGCCGCGAATGTGGTCTACGGGTACGACACCACCGTGCCGATCACGATCGACGAGCTGATCCCGTTGGTACGCGGTGTGGTTCGTGGCGCCCCCGATGCCCTGGTGGTCGCCGACCTGCCCTTCGGTTCGTACGAAGGTGGGGCCGCGCAGGCCCTGGCCAGTGCCACCCGCTTCATGAAGGAAGCCGGCGCACACGCGGTGAAACTCGAAGGCGGAGAACGCGTCGCCGAGCAGATCGCTACCCTGACGGCCGCCGGGATTCCGGTGGTGGCGCACATCGGCTTCACCCCGCAGAGCGTGAATGGCCTTGGCGGATACCGGGTTCAGGGCCGCGACGATGCCGCCGCGCAGCTCATCCACGACGCCATCGCGGTGCAGGAGGCCGGAGCCGTCGCCGTGGTGATGGAGATGGTCCCAGCGGATCTGGCCACGCAGATCACCGGCAAGCTCACCATCCCCACGGTCGGCATCGGAGCGGGTCGCGAATGCGACGCCCAGGTGCTGGTCTGGCAGGACATGGCCGGAATGACCAGCGGCAAGACCGCCAAGTTCGTCAAGCAGTTCGGCCAGGTCGGCGCGGAACTACGGAAGGCCGCCGAGCAGTACGCCGACGAGGTGGCTCGCGGGACGTTCCCCGCTCCCGAGCACTCGTACTGACCAAAGCGTCAGGCGCGCACGCCGAGCTTGTTGTCCAGGTATTCCTGGCGGCAGGCTCGGCGTGCGAGCTTTCCGCTGGTGGTGCGCGGAATCGCGCCCGCCTGGACCAACTGCACATCGGCGATGGGCAGGTTGTGACGTCGTGAGACCGCGGCGCGAATGGCGTCGACGATCGGCTCCGGCGCGGCCCGACCGGCACCGGCGGCGCGCTCGGCGACGATGACCAGTTGCTCCCCAGATCCGTCTGCGGGCACCGAGAACGCTGCCACGAAACCGCGTCGCACCGCGGGCGAGGCCTCCTCCACGGTGGCCTCGATGTCCTGCGGGTAGTGGTTACGACCGTCGATGATGACCAGGTCCTTGACCCGTCCGGTGATGTACAGCTCGCCGTCCAGATAGACGCCCAGGTCTCCGGTGCGGAACCAGGTCGCGCCGGGCTCGGTACCGAGGGCATGGCTGCCGTGGTCGAGCCGGGCCTGCAGCTTGTTACGGAAGGAGAAGTCGGTCTCCTTCGGCCGGCCCCAGTATCCGCGGCCGATGTTGTCGCCGTGCAGCCAGATCTCGCCCACCTCGCCGTCGGCCAGCTCGGATTCGGCGTTCGGGTTGACGATCACGGCCCACTGGCTGCGTGAGATCTTCCCGCAGGACACCTGCGGGACCGCGTTCTCGTCGTCGGCTTCGACCCGCACGGCACGTCCGTTGCCCAGCTCCCTGCGGTCCAGGTACACCACCGAGGCCTCGGCGTCCGAGGGAATGGTGGAGACGAACAACGTCGCCTCGGCCATGCCGTAGGACGGCTTGATGGTGGTCGGCGGCAGTCCATACGGCCCGAAGGCATCATTGAACTTGCGTATCGAGGAGATGCTGACCGGCTCGGATCCGTTGATGAGGCCCGCGACATTGCTGAGGTCGAGTTCCTCGTTGTCCTTCGGCAGGCCCCGCTCGGCGGCCAGCTCGAACGCGAAATTCGGTGCGGCGGCGAAGGTTCGACCCAGGTGTGCCTCGGCCGCGAGTTCCTTGATCCAACGTCCGGGCCGACGCACGAACGACACTGGGGACATCAGGGTGATCCGGCCACCGCACAGCGGGAACAGGATCATCAGCAGACCCATGTCGTGGTACAGCGGCAGCCAGCTGACGCTGCGAATGCTGTCGTCCAAACCGACCGAAATGATCATCTGCAGGACGTTGGTCATCACCGCGCGGTGGGTGATCTCCACACCGGCGGGAACTCGGGTGGATCCCGAGGTGTACTGCAGGTAGGCGATGTCGTCGGTGTCCGGCGTCACCTTGACGTAGGTGGCGGCCACCGCGTCGGGGACGCTGTCAACGGCGACCACCCGAGGACGGCGGTCACGGGGCAGCCCGCGGACAAAGCGGTTGACCGACTCGGCCGCGGCGTTGTTGGTCAGCACCACGGTCGGCTCCGCGTCGGTGAGCACCGCGTCGAGCCGCTCGGAGTGGCCGGGCAACCCCGGAGCAAACAATGGGACCGCAATGTTGCCGGCCTCGATGGCGGCGAAGAAACCCACCACGTAGTCGAGGCCCTGGGGCGCCAGAATGGCCACCCTGTCACCGGGTTTGGTTACTTGCTGGAGACGCGCGGCGACAGCGCGAGAGCGCTGGCCAAGCTGGGTCCAGTTGAGATCGTTGGGTTCGCCGTCGGAGTTGGTGTTGAAGTCCAGGTAGCGGTAGGCGAAGGTCTCGCCCAACTCGCTGATGACACGCTCGAGGTAGTAGTTGACGGTATAGCCGTCCGGCAAGGTGATCGCACCTTTGCCGTCCAGGTACTCCTCAACGTTCAACTTCATGGGTGACCTCGGTCTAGCTGTGAACACGGCTGGCGTCCCATAAGGCGGGACAATACCGACCAGGCAACACCGCAACCCAGCACCACACGCGGTGCGAAGCGAATGTCGCGTCCCAATCTGATACCCCGACCTTATGAGAACCCTAAGAGAATCTTAGATTACCCCGTGGCGACTCGTGACCATTGTTTACCTGAATGTGGCACCGTGTCGCGTACTCGCCCAAGCCCGCACACTCCGAGCATCCCGTCCCTTCGACCGTCAGGGCACACATCCCATGCC
Organism: Mycobacteroides chelonae; assembly: GCA_014204435.1. GTDB lineage: Bacteria > Actinomycetota > Actinomycetes > Mycobacteriales > Mycobacteriaceae > Mycobacterium > Mycobacterium chelonae_A. Next base: position 63,790 of record JACHLF010000007.1, on the reverse strand, counting down.
ATCTCAACACGTCGAGGTCGAGCGGAAATTCGACGTCATCGACGCGACGATCAATCCCTCATTCGATGGAATCTCCGCTGTCGCACACGTAGAGCAGCAACCTCAGCAAATTTTAGATGCCGTGTACTTTGACACCCAGGATCAACGGCTGGCCCAGCGTCGCATCACCTTGCGGCGTCGCACCGGTGGGGGCGACGCCGGCTGGCATCTGAAGCTGCCCGCAGGCCCGGACACCCGAACCGAGCTGCGTCTGCCCCTCGGCGAGAGCGACGACACGGTTCCCGAAGAGCTACGGGACACGGTGCTGGCAGTCGTGCGAGAGGACGAGCTCGCTCCGGTGGCACGCATCACCACTCACCGCACGGTGTCACGGCTGATCGGCGCGGACGGCCGGCAGCTCGCAGAGTTCTGCGATGACCACGTCATCGCGGGCGATCAGAGCTGGCGAGAGTGGGAGCTGGAGCTGTCGGAATCGGACCCGGGTGACTCCGGGGGCCCCGACATCGCCCTGTTCGACCGGATCACGGCCCGCCTGCTCGACGCTGGGGCGGCACCCGCCGGGCACGGCTCCAAGCTGGCGCGCGTTCTCGACGTGCCCGAAGGTGAACGTCCCGAGGGCAAGGACTCGATCCAGCGCGCACTGCTGGAACAACTGGAGCAGCTGCAGGGCTGGGACCGGGCGGTCCGGGTAGACACCGACGATTCGGTGCACCAGATGCGCGTCACCATCCGCCGCATCCGCAGCCTCTTGCAGTCCAACACCGCGCGCTTCGGGCTGGACACCAACCCCGAACCGCTGGACGAACTACGCCTGCTGGCCAACATCCTCGGAGTGGCGCGCGATGCCGAGGTACTCGCACAGCGGTACGACGCCGCACTCGCCGAGCTGCCCGAGGCGCTCATCCGCGGCCCGGTGCACGAGCGGCTGGTGGACGCCGCCAGGCAGCGGTACGACAACGGCCTACACCGGGCGCTGGCGGCGATGCGCAGCCACCGATACTTCCGGCTGCTCAACACCCTCGATCAGCTGGTCGCGACCGCCGGGCCGGCATCGGACACCCACCACTCGGAAGAGGGCGGGACGCTCGATGCCGCGTACCGCAAGGTGCGTCGTGCGGCACGGGCCGCCGCGCGTGCCGAAGGCGAATATCGCGACGAGGCCCTGCACCGCATCCGCAAGTCGGCCAAGCGACTGCGCTATGTGGCCAGCGCGGAGGGTGCCAAGAAGATTTCCCAGGCGGCCAAGGACATTCAGGAGCTGCTGGGCGAACATCAGGACAGCACGGTCAGTCGGGTCTATCTGGCTACCCAGGCCGCCGAGGCGCACGGCTCCGGCGAGGACACCTTCACCTACGGGGTGCTGTACCAGCGTGAGCACGATGCCGCCGAGACCGCACGCCGCCAGGTCGAGTCGACACTTAAGGCCCTCCGAAAGGCCGTGCGTCACAAGAAGTGATCAGCTGCCGTCGGCGGGGAAGCCAAACAACACTGCCCGGGTACCCGGATCCGCTTCACGCAGTGTGAGTTTGGCGCGCTGGCCCTCGGGCGGATTGCCTTCGCAGCGGGCAAGGATCGGCGGGTCGGTCACGAAAACCTCGGCGGCTCGCTTCTTCTCGGCACCGCGCAGCACCGTCGAATCGAAGGTCTGCCCCTTCTGCGAGGCAAGGATGGTGGCCTCGGTGAGGTCCACGCACGCCTGTTCCACCTTGTTGGCCAACGTGTTCGAGCTCAGCAACGACGATCTGGCGCTGGCCAGTCCCTCCCGCGCCCACTGCGGCACCCTCGTGCCCGCGCACAGCGCCAGGCAGACTTCGGTGACGAACCGGTCCCCCAGCCGGCGCAGGGGCGCGGTCACGTGCGCGTAGGGGGCGGCGATACCCGCGTGCAGGGCGGCCTGATCGTCCGGACGTGTTCCGTCGAAAACCAGATACGAGGCACCGCGCAACAGCATGGTTGCCTGCGTCATCATCGCCAATGTCGTTGTGGCGCAGGGATCCAGCGCGGCAAGCTGGGCGCCGATCGGGGTGTCACCGCTCCACGGCAGCCCCAGCGCATTGGCGGCGCGCCGCATCCACCGGAGCGCATCGCCGTCCGCGGGCGGCAGCGTCCGCAGCATGCCGATACCGCCGTCGAGCATGATTTGTGCCGCACAGATTCCGGTGAGCAGAGATACCTGCGCGTTCCAGCCGTCGAGTTCGGTGCGCGCCTCAATGACGATTTCCCAGTCGCCACTGGCGCCGCGCACCACGTCCTGTTCGGGGAGATTGAGTTCGATGGCTCCCCTGCTCAGCCCGAGATCTCTCCTTTTGCGCCCAAATTCAGGAAGCACGGCGATCGAGGGATGAGAGTTTCCGGCATCCGCCGCGTCCTGGGCCTCCCGATAGGTCAGCTGCTGCACCGATCTCACCAAAGCACGCTGCACGCTCCAGCTCACCGGGTTGGCGCTGGCGTCGGTTTCGATACGCCACAACGCGGCGGGACGAATCTCGTTGGGCAGCAAGCTCGCCGAGCCTTCGGAGAACACCAAGGGGTGTAGCGGCACCGAACCGTCGGGCAGGTAGATGGTCTCGCCGCGCCTGCGCGCCTCGGCGTCCAATGCACTGCCGGGTTCGATCTGCGCGGCGACGTCGGCAATGGCGTAGTACAGCAGGTAACCCGTGGCGGTGCGTTCCAGGTACAGGGCCTGATCGAGGTCCCGGGCCCCGGGCGGGTCGATGGTGACGAGTTCCAGGTCGGTGCGGTCGATGCGTTCCGCGTGGTGGCGGTCGACGGCCTGGGCAGCCTCCGATTGCGCACCGGAATCGAATTCGGCGGGGAGCGCGAATTCGCTACGAATGCCGTCGAAGCTCAGGTCGCGAGCGAACAGCCGCTTCAACGTCACCGATTCAGGGTAGGAGGCGGGCGAGTTGGCCTGTAAGCCGGATCCTGTTCCGCACAGCCGCGGGCTAGCCGCGGCCACGCAGCGGCGACCATCCATCTGGGCACACCGTCGCCGGGTACCTCGAGCGGCCTACCCGGAAGCTCGGGCGAGCAGCCCTCGAACACTTCCGCAGCTGTGCAAGCACAGCCTTTTGGCCTTGCTTCGGGTGGGGTTTACCGAGCCGAACCGGTCACCCGATCCGCTGGTGCGCTCTTACCGCACCGTTTCACCCTTACCACTCTTGCGAGTGGCGGTCTGTTTTCTGTGGCACTGTCCCGCGAGTCACCTCGGATTGCCGTTAGCAATCACCCTGCTCTGTGAAGTCCGGACTTTCCTCGAACCGCGGGATTTCTCCCACGGCCCGCGGCCGCCCGGCCAACTCGTCCGCGCGGTCATCGTACCTGCTCAGGAGGCTCCCGCCGCCACACTCCAACATCACTTCTCCCCGGAGAAATACGCCGGGTCACATATTCGGCGAATACTTTCGGCCATTCTTTCGATGGAACACGCCCAATAGATCAAATTGTAGCCGCGACCCAGGACTTCGACATTTCGCATGCAGCATCACCTCAGTGCACGGTGGTACACTTTATTCGCGCATTCTGGTTACATACCAAGGAAATTCACGATTGCCGCATTCGTAAAACGGCCCCTAAACTCGGCGGCGTGCCTACTTTCAATGTGAATTCTGTCGATTGGGACGAGCTTTACCGCGGCGAGGCGGACTACGCACCCGGCGAACCGGGCTGGAATATCGGTGAGATGCAGCCAGAAATAGCCGCTATCCATCATCAGGGCCGCCTGAAGAGTCCGATACTCGACTCGGGCTGCGGTGTCGGCGTCGTCGCGTTGACACTGGCCGGGTACGGCTATGACGTCATCGGGCTCGACCTGTCGGCGAATGCGGTGGACAAGGCGCGGACGGCGGCCCGACGACTTGGGCTCACCGCATTGTTCGATGTCGCCGATTTAAGCGCGGACAGCGGATACGAAGACCATTTCAACACTGTGATCGATGGCCTGGTATTTCACAGTATTCCCCTGGAAGCACGCGACGGATATATTCGATCGACGGCACGCGCGCTTAAACCAGGCGGACGATTTTTCACATTGGTTTTTGCGACAGAAGCTTTTCCCCCGGACGCCACTTTTGGACCACGACCCTTTACCGAGAAACAACTCCGTGACACCATCGGAAAACACCTGGTGGTTGACGAGGTCAGAGCGGCGCGCGCGTGGATCAACGCGCCGCGAACGCTTCCCGAGGGATTCGAATACCGCAACGTCACGATCGGTTCGGACGGGCGCGCGCAACTACCGGCGTGGTTGGCATCCGCTCACCGGGAGTAGCGCGCCTGCGTGCGATGCTGTTGGACAGAGTCGGCACGTACGGTGAAGGAGAACATCATGGCGGGAACCGCCAGGTTGGGTGCTATTTCTATCGACTGTTCGGATCCTTCGTCATTGGCCCGCTTCTATCAGCAGGTACTTGACTTGACGATCCTGTTCGAGAGCCCGGACATGGTCGCCTTGCAGGGCGCAGGCGTGTTGTTGACGTTCCAGCGAGTGGCGGATCATCAACCACCGCAGTGGCCGCAGGGTTCGGTGCCCAAGCAACTGCACCTGGAGCTTGCGGCATCGGACCTCGATGCCGAAGAAGCTCGCATTCTCGGCCTCGGGGCCAGCAAGGCCGAAACCCAGCCCAATCCGGATGGATGGCGGGTGCTAGTCGACCCGGCCGGGCATCCGTTCTGCATCACCAACCTCATCCCCGAGGGCACCTATTCGTGACCGTCTCACCGCCAGTCACGAAAATCGCGCGGCGATACCCCAATTAGTACTACATTCCGTAGTAATTGATGGGGAGGGCTGGAGACTGTTGGCGATGTACCGCAGCCTCGGCCCGGTCATCAACCTCGGCATCGGTGGTACCGGGTGCACGCTGATGCTGGGACCGCAGGCCAATAGGTTCATCTTCGCCAATAGCGACGCGTTTAGCTGGGCCAAGACGTTCACAACCTTGATTCCGGCGGACGGCCCCAACTCCCTGATGGTCAGCGACGGCGAGGACCACCGGCGACGGCGCAGCGCAGTGGCTCCGGCGTTCCATCACCGACAGGTGGACGAATACGTAGACACGATGGTGGCCAACACCGACGCTGTCATCGATACATGGAAGCCCGGACAGCGCATCGATGCATACCAGCAGTTCCGCACAGCGGCTCGTCGCACTGTGGCCGAGTGCCTGTTCGGTTCACGACTTGCAGAACTCTCCGACATGCTGGGCAGCGAACTAGAGCCGTTGTTGGCGTTGACACACGCGCCACCGCAACAGTTGGCCGTAGAGAGCAAGCTCGGACTACCCCGTTGGCGACGAGCGATGAAGAACCGCATACGTGTCGAGACGTTGATCGATGCCGTGATCGCCGACGCCCGTGTGGCGCCCAGGCCCGACGATCGCCTGCTCACCACCCTGATCGAAGGCCGACCCGGCGGTCAGCCATTGAACAACAACGAGATTCGCGATTTGATCGTGTCGCTGATCGCCGACGGTTACGAAACCACCAGTGGAGCGCTGGCCTGGGCGATCTACGCGCTGCTGACGACCCCCGGAGCCTGGGAGAGCGCGGCCGACGAGGTGCGCAACACACTCGGTGATCGCACGCCGAGGGCAGCCGATCTTGCCTCACTTACTTATCTGAACGGAGTGGTTCGTGAGACGCTGCGCCTGTTCACGCCGGGAGTGATCTCGGCGCGCAAGACGATGCGCGACCTTGAGTTCTGCGGGCATCGGATTCGGGCGGGACGAATGTTGATCTTCAGCCCCTATGTCACCCATCGAATCCCGGAGATATGGCCCGACCCGAACGAATTCAGACCGCGTCGATGGGACCCCTCCTCACCACACTGTCAGAAACCGGCACCCGACGAGTTCATTCCGTTTAGCGGTGGCCTACATAGGTGCATCGGGTCAGGGATAGCCACGACGGAGATCGCGGTGACTTTGGCGAGGCTGGTTGCCAAGACCTCCCCGAGCCTGCCTCTGCAGCGGATTCGTCCGCGCCATTTCGGTTCACTGCGCCCGTGGCCAGCGCTTCTTCTTGATATCTAGCATGCAACCATGAGGCATGAACAGTGCGGACAGACTGTTCGTTCGAGTGGCCGGGCTCATGGTCCTGGTCGCGCTTTCTGTCGTCGCACTAAGCAGCTATCTTCCGGATCCGAAGGTTCTACCCCAGCCCGAAGGACCCCGCGGTGAACCTCACTCCATAGCGTTGCAGCTCTTGCTGTGTGGCGTCGTGGCCATTCGCATCCTGCTGAACCTTCGGCGATGGCGCCCCAGCATGACGCCGTCGGCAGAGAGCGCGTCGTACTTACGGTTACGGGGTTTGACGCAGCGCGAAGCGATCCTTGCCGTCGCCACCGTGCTTGCGCTGCTGGGCGCGGTGTGGATGGTGCTCTATCTGGCCAGACCGCCGGGCGAGAGGCCCCTGCGCGACCGTGCGCCGAGCACGTCCGAACCGGGGCGTCCCGACACCGAGCCTGCCAAGACTCCGAGCGATGCGCCGGTTCGAAGGGAGCCCGACGCACCCATGGTGATCCTCGGTGTGGCGCGCCGGCATCGCCGTGATGGTCTTCGTGCTCAGGCGTCGAGATCCGGACGCCGTGGAGGTTGCCAGTGCACTTGCCCCGCGTACCGCCATGCCGCCCAACGCGATCGTCGTGCGCCATTCATTCAGCGCACCGCACTCCAATGCCGCAAGTGTGTGGGGCATCTCGTTGACCAACGCCTTCGCGAAGCCAAGATGACGACCTCCCCGAGCGGGCGTATCTTGTCGCGCCAGAGCGATCTCCGTCGCAACACCTGCACCCTGCCGTCGCCTAGGCACACCGTTGGCAGCCTCCTCCGCACGGCGCGCATGGGCGAGCAGGACCGCGACATGAGCCTGTTCGGCCGCGGCGGCGGCTTTGACACGCTCCAGCTCCGCAATGCGCTCGACAAGCTGTGTCGCGCGGGCGGCGGGATCGCTGTGCTAGGCCCCCGGAGCAGTGAGCCCCGCCAGTTGCACGGTCGCACCGCGCAACTCGCCAATCGAGCCGATCGGCTCGACGTAGCCGACTCGCGTCACCGACCATCCCCGTGGGGTACTCACCCGGATATCGAGCCCGTACCGGTCCGCCCCTTCGCACCGGGCCTCGGTCGCGTCCGGATACCCGCCCAGCTGCTGCGCCATGGCGAGCAGTGCCTGGCCGTGATCCTCGTTGAGGTGGGTGACGGCGCGAGCGGCCTTAGCGAGACCGGATCGGCTGCGGCCGCATCGTATTCGGCACCGCTGGCCGAGTCCATGCGGCCATAGCCACCGACCCACCGCACTCGTTCGACATCCAGAATCCATACAGAGAAGTCGCTGTAGTCGATGTAGTACCGCGCGGCAGGCACCGCGGCGATGTGCGCCTCGCGCGCGGCGGGCAGCTCTTCGGCACTGGGCCGGCGAACCTTCCCGGCAAGCGTGATCCGGGTGTTGGCCAGTGGGTCCTCGGGCGGATTGGGCGCCACGATGGACACGCTGGCCCGCGGATCACGCGCCAAGTTGCGGCCGTGCTCGGCCATCTGTGAGACGCAGAGCACCGGAGCACCACCGAGGAGCCCAAAGGTGATCAGCGATGCCCACGGGTCACCGTCAGCGGACAGACTTGCCAATGTTGCGGTGTTCGTCGACGCCGCGACCGTTCGCGCCTCCTCCGCAGCCGAAGGCCGCGCTGGATTGGCGACGTCTGTCAGAGGCGGGGCAATAGTGGGCGCATCGCCTGGATCACCGTGATCACGAGAAGCCATGGCCACAGCCTAAGTCAGGTAGGAGGTCTCGTTGACGAGTCGCACCGATGCCGGACCGTCCGAATAGAACTCGGCGATGCTCAGCGACGCCAGGTCCAGGTGCAGCCGGTACAGCAGGCTCGGGCCCGCATCGAGTGCCAGGCGCAGCAGCGTCTTGATCGGTGTGACGTGCGAGACCACCAAAACCGTTGCGCCACCGTATTCGGCGATGATCCGGTTGCGCGCGCGCCGCACCCGATGGTGCACGGTGTCGAAGCTCTCCCCCTCTGGCGGAGTCACCGAGGTATCGCCGAGCCACTGGGCATGCAGCTCCGGGTCGCGATCCGACGCCTCGGTGAAGGTCAGGCCCTCCCACTTTCCGAAGTCGGTTTCGATCAGATCGTCATCCACGGTCAGCGGAACATCGAGCGCATCGGCCGCCGCGGCGGCGGTCTGCGTGGCGCGTCCCAGCGGTGAGCTGATCACCGCCGCGATGCCGCCCCGGCTGGCCAGGTAGCGTGCCGCGTTCGCGGCCTGCGCGCGACCCAGCGCCGTGAGCTCGGGATTTCCCCGCCCGGAATACCGACGCTGCACCGACAACTCGGTCTGTCCATGACGCAGCAAGAGCATTCGGGTGGGCTTGCCACGCGCACCGGTCCAGCCCGGAGCGGAGTCCGCGGGCTTGGATTCCTTGACTTCCGCGGTTTCCTTGGGCTTCTTGGGCTCGATGCCGCTAGCACGATCCATCGCCTCGTTGGCCAGCCGGTCGGCATGTTTGTTGCGTTCCCGCGGAATCCACATGTAGCGGACCGATTCGAATTGCATCGCGGCGGTCACCGCCTGCTGATACAGCGTGATCAGGTCGGGATGTTTGACTTTCCACCGTCCGGACATCTGCTCGACGACGAGCTTGGAGTCCATCGAGACATTCACCTCGGTGGCGCCCAGCCGCGCTGCCTCGGCCAATCCCGCTATCAGGCCGCGGTATTCGGCGACGTTATTGGTGGCGTGGCCGATGGCCTCACAGGCCTCCCCCAGCACCGTCTCGTGATCCGGGGAGAACACCACCGCGCCGTACCCGGCCAATCCGGGATTGCCGCGTGAACCGCCGTCCGCCTCGACAAGAACCTTCACGGACGCACCAGAATCGCGCTGCACTCGGAACACCGCAGCACCTCGTCGGCGTCGGCCGCCGAGATCCGGGCCAGTTCACCGCGGTCCAGTTCTATCCGGCACGCGCCGCACTTATTGCCCTGTAACAATCCCGCCCCAGGACCTCCTGAGCGACGTTGCCGCTCATAGGTTTCCAGCAGCGGGCTGTCGATGGAGGAGGTCAGACCGTCACGACGCTGCCGAACCTGGTTCTCCTCGGCGTCGGTGTCGATGGCGACCGCGCGCTGAATCCGCTCGATTTCGGACATCCGCTCGGCGATCTTGTCGGCCCTAGCCTGTGCCGAGTTCTGCTGGCCCTGCAATTCCTCGCGGCGCTCCATCAGTTCCAGCTCGGAATCCTCCAGGCTGGATTGACGACGCTCCAGGGTGTCGAGTTCGTGCTGAATCTCGGTGAGTTCCTTGGCGTTGGCACTCCCCGAGGCCAGCAGGGAGCGGTCGCGATCCTCGCGCTGACGCACGGCAGTCACCTCGGCGTCCAACTTGGCCACCTGATCATCCAGGTCCTCCAGGGCGATACCGAGTGCACCCACTTCGTCCACGATAGTCCGCTGCTGTGCCTGCAATTCCGCATGTTCCTGGCGTTCCGGCGGATTCGCGCGCCGGTGCGCGACGCGCGTCAACTCGGCATCCACCGATGCCAGATCCACCAAAAGACGTTGTTGTGCCACACTGGCTTTCATTCTTGCTCTTCTTTCTCTGGGCAACCCAGCGTCCAAGGGTCGGTGCGCACCGGGGAGATGCGTGTCGGCAGCTTCTCCCCGAATTCGTTGTCGAGCACCCGCGCCGCCTGCGCGCACCACGGGAATTCACTGGCCCAATGAGCGACGTCGACCAGTGCAACGCTACTTGCCCGGGCATGCTCATCTGCGGGATGGTGCCGCAGATCCGCGGTGACGTACGCGTCGACACCGCAGCGAACGACCGTGCTCAGCATCGAATCACCCGCACCACCGCAGACGGCGACGGTCTGGATCAAGGCATCCGGATCACCGGCCGCCCGGGTGCCCCACACGGTTTCCGGCAGCGCGGCGTCGACCCGGGCCACGAAGTCCCGCAGTGGCTCCGGTGCGGGCAGTACACCCACGCGTCCCAGCCCGGTGCCCGTGGCCGCCGGGGCCATGGGTAGCACGTCAATGGCCGGCACCTCATACGGATGGGCAGCGTGGATCGCCGCGAAGAGCTGGCAACGCAACCGTGACGGAGCCACCATTTCCACCCTGTCCTCGACCACCTGTTCCACCACGCCGTGTGCACCGATGGCGGGGTCGGAGCCCTGCAGTGGTCGGAACTGTCCGGTGCCGGTGACGTGCCACGAGCAGTCGGAGTAGGCACCGATATGCCCGGCACCTGCGTCGAACATGGCACGCCGCAACGCATCCGCAGACTCGGTGGGCACGAAAACCACCCACTTGTCGTAATCGGCGAACAGCGGGGCCAGCACCGAAGTGACAGTCAACCCGAGCGCCCCGGCCAGCGCGTCGGACACTCCGGGGCTGGCCGAATCCGCGTTGGTGTGCGCGGTGAACAGTGCACCACCGGAACGAATGAGGCGATGGATCAACGCGCCCTTGGGGGTGCTGGCCGCCACCGTGTCCACACCCCGCAGCAGCAGCGGATGATGGGCGAGCAGCAGCGGGGAGCCAGCGCCGTCCATCTCGTCGAGTACCGCGGTTGTCGCATCGACCGCAACGGTCACGCTGTCGATCCGCTGGTCGGGATCACCGCATACCAAGCCCACCGAATCCCATGATTCGGCCAACGCCGGTGGATAGGCGTCGTCGAGCACGCCGATGATGTCCGCGAGCCGCACGCTCACTGCAGAATCTCCTTCATCGCTTGCACCAACTCGGGCCATTCAGATCGCACCGCCACCCGCAGATGGTCTCCTTCCAGACCCACGAAAGTGTCGCAGCAACGGACGGCAATATTCTTTGCCTCCAAGTGTTTTCGCATCAGTTCCGCATCGGGCACGGCCACCAGAAGAAATGGCGCGGCCCCTTCGGCGACGGTCAGCCCCAGTCCGCGCAACGCGTCGGCCTGCCGCCGCCGGGTATCGACAAGGCGGCGTGTGTCCTCGGCCGCATACGCCACCGCTTCGGGGGTGTTGCAGACCGCAAGGGCTTCGAGTTGCAGGGTGCCCAACGGCCAGTGCGCACGCCCCTGCGCGAGCCTGGCCAATATCTCGGGATCACCGAGGGCGTAGCCCGCGCGCAACCCGGCCAGTGCCCAGGTCTTGGTGAGGCTGCGCAGCACCACGAGGCCGGACAGCCGCTGCGAGGCCAGTGACTGCGGCTCACCGGGCACCGCGTCCATGAAGGCCTCGTCGACCAGCAGGGTTCGCCCGCGGCGCCGCAACGCGAGCAGGTCCTCACGGGTGTGCAGCACCGACGTCGGGTTGGTGGGGTTACCGATGACCACCAGGTCGGCATCATCGTGGACTGTGGCGCCGTCGAGGGTGAAGGGCGGCCGCAGCACCACGTGATCGATCGGGATGCCCGCCTCGGCAAGGACGGCTTCGGGTTCGGTGAACCCGGGCGCGACCACGGCGGCCCGGTGTGGGCTGAGCCGGGGCAGCATGGCGAAGCCCTCGGCGGCTCCGGCCAGCAGCAGCACCTCATCGGGCGCGCGGCCATGGCGTTCGGCGATCGCGGCGACAGCGCGTTCCTCGTCAGCCTGGGTCGGGTAGCTACCGAGCTCATCGACACGGGAGCCGAGCCGGTCACGCAGCCACTGCGGCGGCGCGGCGGAGCGTACGTTCACAGCGAAGTCCAGAACGCCGGGTGTCAGCGCCTGGTCGCCGTGGTAGCGCGCAGCCGCTCTCCTGGCTTCCGTCGACCCACTCATAGCTCGACATTAATGTAGGGGGGGTGGCTCCTCCGATGCTGGTGATCTTCGATCTCGACGGCACCCTGACCGATTCCGCTTCGGGGATCGTCTCCAGTTTCCGCCATGCACTCAGCCATGTCGGCGCTCCCGACCCCGCGGGTGACATCGCGTCGCGGGTGGTGGGGCCGCCGATGCACATCACACTTGGCTCCATGGGGCTCGGCGCACGCGCCGACGATGCGATTGCGGCCTATCGGGCGGACTACGGCGAACGCGGCTGGGCCCTCAACGAGATGTTCGACGGCATCCAGGACGTGCTGACCCGGCTCCGCGAGGCCGAGGTACCCATGGTGGTCGCTACGTCCAAGTCCGAGCCCATCGCGGCACGCATCCTGGAGCATTTCGGGCTGGCCGAGTTTTTTCAGGTGATCGCAGGTGCCAGCCCGGACGGCATCCGGTCCAGCAAGGCCGATGTGATCAAGCACGCGCTGGCCCAGCTCGATGAGGTCCCGTCGACCGGTGTGGTGATGGTCGGTGACCGTGTGCACGACGTGGAGGGTGCGGCTGCGCACGGAATCGGTACCGTCGTCGTCGACTGGGGCTACGGAGCAACAGATTTCGATAACGATGCGACCATCTCTGCGGACCTTTCCCGGTGGATCATCGGGCGCGTGGGCACCCCACAGCAATTGCTGGAGGAGCTACATGTCTGAGCTGCATGTCACCTTCGTGTGCACCGGAAACATCTGTCGCTCCCCCATCGCCGAGAAGATGTTGGCCCACCAGCTATCCGAACGCGGACTTGCCGATCGCGTCCGGGTCACCAGCGCGGGAACCGGCGACTGGCATGCCGGGCAGCCTGCCGACGAGCGCGCGGCCAGCGTGCTGGCCGCGTACGGCTATCCGACGGATCACCGCGCGGCCCAGGTCGACGACGATCATCTGAGCGCCGACCTCATCATCGCCCTGGCACGCAACCACTCCCGGATGCTGCTGCATCTGGGAGCCGACCCCGAACGGGTACGACTGCTGCGCTCCTTCGATCCGCGGGCCAGCCGGGCCGCGATGGATGTCGAGGACCCGTACTACGGCACTCGCGAGGACTTCGTGGACGTGCTGTCGGTTATCGAGGCGGCGATGCCCGGCCTGCACGAATGGGTGGATCACACCCTGGCGGAGCGTGGGAACAACTGATGCGAAAGCTCGCGTTTCTGCTGCGCCCGGGATGGATTGCCCTGGCGTTGGTGGTCGTCGCGTTCGCGTATCTGTGCTTCACGGTGTTGGCGCCATGGCAGCTGGGCAAGAACACCAAGACCTCGCGCGAGAACAATCGGATCGCGCAGTCGGTGAGCGCCGATCCGGTGCCGCTCAACGATGAGCTGCGGGCCGACTATTCGATGCCCGAAGATTCCGAGTGGCGACGGGTGACGGCGACGGGCCACTATCTGCCTGATCAGCAGGTCTTGGCCCGGCTCCGGGTGGTCGAGGCAAAGCCCGCCTATGAGGCGCTGACGGTGTTTCAGGTGGACGGCGGACCCGCAATCCTGGTAAACCGCGGCTATGTCCGCCCCGAGCAGGGCACGAGCGTGCCACCAATACCGGCGGCGCCGACCGGACAGGTGACCCTCAACGCGCGACTGCGAGAGCCCGAGCAACAGTCGGACAAGGCGCCATTCCCGGAAAACGGTCAATACCAGGTGTATTCGATTGTTCCGCAACAAGTGTCGACGCTGCTGAAGGCTCCGCTGGCCGGGCCCTATCTACAGTTGTCCGAGAATCAGCCCGGCGGCCTGAGCGCGATTCCGCTGCCGCAGCTGGAGGCTGGACCGTTCCTGTCCTACGGGATCCAGTGGATCGCCTTCGGAATTCTGGCACCGATTGGTTTGGGCTACTTCGTGTTCTCCGAGATCAGGCAGCGCCGCGCGGCGACCGCGGCGGCGAAAGCAGCGAGACCCGGGGTTCCGCAGACCACCGAGGAACGGATGGCCGACCGCTACGGACGGCGCTGACGCAGGGTCGCGATCACCGCGACAACCGCCGTCACATTCTGGACTGCACGCGAAAGCCGCACCGCCTCATACATATCCCCGATCCGTGGGGGCACTCCATTGCCGAGCACCGGACGTTTCTCCTCGCCGTACGGGTATCGCAGGGGGCCGCCCAGCCGCACACCGAGAGCACCGGCGAAGGCCGCCTCCGCGACACCGGCATTGGGACTGGGGTGGCTTCGCCCGTCGCGCAGGCAGACACGCAGCGCCGCGACCGCCGAGCCCCCGAGAAACGGCGCAGCGACCGCCGTAGCCAGCGCGGTGACCCGAGCGGGAAGCAGATTCATCACGTCGTCCAACCGTGCTGCCGCCCAACCGAATCGCAGGTATCTGTCTGATTTGTGACCGATCATCGCATCGAGGGTGTTGACCGCGCGATAGGCCAGCACCCCGGGGACACCCGCGAGCAATGCCCAGACCAGCGGCCCGGTGTGGGCATCGGAGGTGTTTTCCGCCAGCGATTCCACGGTGGCACGGGCGATGCCTGCGGTGTCGAGCAGACTCGGGTCTCGGCCGCACAGCGATGGCAACAGCGCGCGGGCCCCGTCGATGTCGTTGTCATGGAGGTGTTCTGACATGTCGATGCCCATCCGGACCAAAGACGTCCCGCCGAGGGTGGCCCAGGTAGCGGCCGCGGTCACGGCAACGGTGGCCGTCGGAGATCGGCGCGTCGCACGTTCGGCACCCCAGCCGGTGACGGCAACCGCCGTCAGCAGGGCGGCGGTGTGCGCTGCGCCGGCAAGCTTAGAGTCGCGGTAGGTGTACCCCTCCAATGCGGTAGCGGCCTGGCCGAATCCGGCGACCGGGTGCAATCGCTGCGGGTCGCCGAAGCGACGATCCAAAGCGTAACCGAGGGCAATACCCGCGGCGCGAAATCCTCGGCGCGACACGCAACCACCCTATAGAATTAGCTGCGCAATGAAGCACTCCCCTGCCAGGCTCGTTGATCTGGTCAACCCCGCTTCGGTGCTGTTGCCTGCCTCGAACGTCATCATGCAGCTTTCGCACCCGGGTGTCGGACACGGAGTGCTGGAGAGCCCCGTCGACAGCGGCAATGTCTACAAGCACCCGTTCAAACGGGCGCGCACCACCGGGATGTTTCTGGCGGTCGCCACGATGGGCAGCCGTCGCGATCGCGAGGTGATGAAGCGTGGGGTCGACGCGGTGCACCGCCGGGTGCGCTCGACGCCCACGAGCCCGGTGAAATACAACGCGTTCGATCCGGACCTGCAGTTGTGGGTGGCGGCGTGCCTGTACCAGTACTACGTGCAGGCGTACGAGTCGCTGCACGGTCCGCTCGACGATGAGACCGCAGATGCGATATACCGGGACGGCGCGCGCATCGGCACGGCACTGCAGGTGCGGCCCGAGGCATGGCCACAGGACCGGGATGCGTTCAACGACTACTGGAAACGCTCGCTGGACGGGCTGCGCATAGACGCGCCGGTGCGTGAACATCTGTTGGGTGTGGCGTCGTTCAAGATGCTGCCGTGGCCGTTGAGTATGGCCGGTCGGTTCAATCTGTTTGCGACCAAAGGGTTTTTGCCCCCGCAGTTCCGGGAGCTGTTGCAGGTGGCATGGACCGATCGTGATCAGCGGCGCTTTGATGCGCTGCTGAGCGCACTGCGGATCGCCGATCGGGTGGTGCCCGCGCCGCTGTGGACGTTGTCGTATGCGGTGCTCATCTGGGACATGCGATTGCGCGAGCGGATGGGCAAGCCGGTCGTCTAGGCTCGCAGTCGTGCCGTTACTCAATGCGTGGCGTCGTCTGGATACAGGTCAAAGACACAGCGTCATTGGAATGAGTGTCGCGGTGATCGCCCTGCATGTTCTCGGCTGGGGCATGCTGGTCCTCCTGGTGGCGCCCGCACATTTCACGGTGCAGGGCAGCGTCTTCGGGGTGGGGCTGGGTGTCACGGCGTACACACTGGGCATGCGGCACGCCTTCGATGCCGATCACATCGCAGCTATCGACAACACCACCCGCAAGTTGGTGGCCGATGGACGCCGCCCCATGTCGGTGGGTTTCTGGTTCTCGCTAGGCCATTCGTCGATCGTGTTCATCATGGTCGGGCTGCTGGCGCTCGGCGTTAAGTCGTTGGCGACCAAAGTTTCTGATGAGAACTCGTCGCTGCAGCAGTGGACGGGCCTGTTCGGGACGGCTGTGTCGGGAACGTTCCTGTTACTCATCGGACTGCTTAACCTGGTGTCGCTGATCGGCATCTACCGAATTGCCAAGCGGATGCGGGGTGGCGAGGTCGACGAGGCGGCGCTGGAACGCGAACTGTCCAATCGTGGCGGCCTGAGCCGACTTTTCGGACCGCTGATAGCGGCGATTCGCAAGCCGTGGCAGATGTACCCGGTGGGTCTGTTGTTCGGGTTGGGATTCGACACGGTGACCGAGGTGTCGCTGCTGGTGATCGCCGGTGGAGCCGCGGCGACCGGGCTGCCCTGGTACGCGATCTTGGTGCTGCCCATCCTGTTCAGTGCCGGGATGTCGCTGTTCGATTCACTCGACGGATCGCTGATGAACTTCGCCTACGACTGGGCGTTCCAGGAGCCCGCGCGCAAGATCTACTACAACCTGGTGATCACCGGGCTCTCGGTGGCAGTGGCCATGCTGATCGGAGCGCAGGAGATCATTTCGATTCTTACCGAGAAGCTGGACATCACGACGGGGCCGCTAGCCGCGGTGGGCGGGCTGGACCTGGCCGCGATGGGTTACGTGATCGTGGCACTGTTCATCGCGACCTGGGCATTGGCGGCCCTGGGCTGGCGGTACACCGGAGTGCGCAGACACTGGGGCGGGTAGACGGTTAGACCTGCGGAAACGGTGGCCTAAATTCGATGGAACCGATCGGGGACGCTCGACGTCCTATACACATACGATGAATCTCACCTGGCCAAACCCGGCCATGATCTGAGGGGGCTCGATGTCTATCGACCAGCTGACCGAGTACGCGAAGAACGGCCAACTCGTACTCCACCTCGACGACGCAGCCTTCGACAAACTCATTTCCGCATGTGACGGGTACATGGACGCTTTACGTGATTTGAAACAGGACGCCGCCGCCCTCAGCAGGTACCCCTTGGGACTCGCCGAAGACAAACTAGCCTCGGGGCGGGCCCTAAGCGACGCTTTCCAACGGAAGGCTGATGGCGGCGGATCGACCAGTGCCAGCGGCACGTTTCAGTCACATAAAGACCAAGTTGAAGCAATGAAGACTCTCTTTGTCGCCCTTCGGTCGGCATACAGATCGACTGAGCAAAACAATGTGGCCAATCTCCAGGGTCACGGCCGCTAGCGGCGAGAAACAGATGTCGCGGATCGCCGTACTGGCCTTGCTGATTCTGACCACAGCCGCTTGCACCAGCCCCGTTGTCGGTACGCCAACGGGCGCACCGACCTCAACTGAGGTTTCGTCGTCTCCGATTCCCACCAATCAAGCTGGCCGAGTGCACATTACGTTCGAGCCATGCAAAGATATACCAGCAAATGTTATCGAGGATCTAAAACTGGACAAGAGCCCACCTCGACCGGACACCCAGACCGACGGTGAGATCGAGAATGTATTCTGCAAGTACCGATCCCAAGGCAAGTACTACCTCACAATTGCGGCGTCCAATCACACACTCGAAACGCTTAAGAAGGCGAACAGAGGATGGGACCTCAAAGAGTTTGAAATAGGTGGGCGTCAGGCGATAAGTACCTTTGATTCTCCACAACCGTCGACCGATGACTGCTCAATCAATGTGGCCGCAACAACAGGCGTTTATGGCGTTCTCGTTGGCACTGCCGATCATTCGTTCGACCCCTACCCCGACTGTATGACAGCAGTCCGTGCGAACACCGAAGCCTTGCTCCCATACTTCCCCCGCTGAAATTCCTGAAAAAAGATGGAACCGAATCACCCAGATGCGGCGTCTCAATCTATGAGCTTGTTGCACGCCACGACATGAAGGAGCAGCCATGACTGGAGAAGAAGACGGCTGGACCAGAGGCAATCGCGAACGCGAAGTGGTTTATGCGAAGCAGCGTCAGCACGCGGCCAACATAGATGGCGGCACCGAATCGGCGAATGTCCCGACCGAGGATTTCGGAAGCTGGTCACACGAGGAAATCAAGGCGGTTTCCGATGCGTTCAAGCCAGGTCAAACACATGCGGTTTCCAACGACTGGGAGAAACTGGCGTCCGGATTCTCGGGCGCGCTGGAAAACTTCAAGGCGTCCTTCGATGCTGCCGTTAGCGGCAACTGGACGGGACTCGGCGCCGAATCTGCCAAGGAGGCAGTCAACAGCTACAAGTCCCATGCCGAGAAGGTCTCCGAGGGATTGTCGTTGATGGCCACCAAGCCGGAAGAAATAGCGACAGCGGTCTCCCAGATCCAAGACTTGATGCCCGAAGTCGTCCATGTCGAGCGGCCGACGGTGTATTCGAAGGAGGCATACGAGAAGTACTTCTCCGACCAAGCGCTGGCTGCACAGAAACAAGATGAAGCCCGCATGATCATGCGAAACGTCTGGACTCCCGTTTCACAGCAAGCAGGTTCCGGCCTCCCGGCTCTTCCTCCGGCTCCTCAGTTCGCCGACACAGCAGCCATGCCGGTCAATACAGCGTCAGCGTTGTCCAACTTGGGCACAGGCAAGGACATCAAGCCCGACCAGATCAAGCCTATTGACGAAGCTGCGGTGCGTGCGGCTGCGGCCGCGGCTCTGGCAGCAGACCAATCGCAGGCATCGGCTTCCGGCGGAGCTGGCGCCGCGGGCGCGGCAGCAGGTGCGGCAGGTGGTGGTTCTGGAGCGGGCGGTAGCGGCCCCGCCGCCGCGGCAGCAGCTGCTGCCGGTGCAGGCGCTGGTGCTAACACTCGGCCTTCGTCGGGTGGCAGCACCACGGCCACCGGCCCCAACACCGGCTCGGTTCCGGGCACCTATGGCATCGGCCGATGGGGTAAGCCGACCAACAACAAGGATGAGAAGAAGGACGAGAAGGACGACATCAGTCCCCTCGCCGCCGGACCGATCATCGCCGGCTCCTACACGGCAGGCGCCGGCATGGGGCTTTCGGCCACACCCACAGCTTCGCCGATGTCGGGCATGGGCATTGCCCAGCCGCCGACCATGATGACTCCCGTTGCCGCAGGCCAGCGTCACCAGGAAGACGAAGACCAGCACTTCACCCCGGAGTTCCTGGTGAGCCTCGACAACGGCAACGAGCTCATCGGTCCGCTGCCCAAGGTGTCCCCCGCCGTCATCGGCGTGTGGAACGAGGAGCACGTCGCCTACCAGAATCCGCATGCCTCGCCGTACGACCCGAAGCCGTACGACGGCGAGGACTAACATCGCATGGCGATGGCCAAGAACATCGTCATCTGCTTCGACGGCACGGGTAATCAGATCCGCGCAGCGGAAAACACGAGTGTGGTTCGCGGCTACGACATGGTGGTCCACGACCCCGGTGTCGGCACCGATCCTGCCATCGGAACGTATGCCCCATCCGGTCAGTTAGTCGCCCGCACGCTGGCTATCGCGTTCGGGGTTGGCTTGCGCGCCAAGCTTGCACAGGCCTATACCTATCTGATCGAATGGTGGCAGCCACTCGCAGAACCTTGTCCCCTATGCCGTCAGTCTGTACGCGCAGTCGTGCCAAAGCTGATCTCCCGAGCGGTGGGACCAGCTGCACTCTTTCTCACGCACCGCGGAAAGTTCGCCATTCCCATCGCCTACCTTGGGCTTTGGGACACCGTCAGCGCTCCCGGCATCTTCAAGCGCAGCATGCAATGGCCCTATGCGACAAGTGTTCCCCATGCCGAAGCCGGCCGTCACGCGGTCGCCATCGATGAAAAGCGCCGACCCTATTGCGCTCAAGTGGGTGATCGACGGTGCAGCCGAACATGGGCTGATACTCAATGCCGAGAAATACCAACGGTATTGCTCGGTTGAACCGAACTAGGCCATGGGCGAGATCCATTGGGTCAGCCGGCCCTGGGCGCTGTTGACGTTCCGCCGCCGCATCCCCCGACGGCGCCTGGATTCACGCGAGCGTCGCCGACCGCATGGCATATGACAAAAGTTACCGACCACCACTACCGGAACACACCACGATCATTCACGCCCAATGGGCCTCTCCACCAACCGATATCAGGATGTAGCGGGCGGGCTCACCTGCAAGCCCGCGAGGATCGTTTCGCGGGCACTGTCAAAACCGCGAACAGTGTCGTCCAGCGCCTGCACGGACACCCCCACCGTGAACATTTTGTTGTCATTCTTGACCGCCACCACGGTGGTAGTCAGGCGATGCACCGGGATGTTCCCTAATCCCATGTTGTAGGTCATCGTCTTTGAGGGATACCCGCAGATGCTGCCCGGAGCCTCGACCAGATCGGTGACTCCGAACGACTCTAAGCCCGCCCGTTCGGTGGCGAACGCGGCATCCTCGGTGGATGCTTTGCCCGTCAGGTTGGCGATGGCCACCGTGGTGTTCGGGACAAACCCGTTGGCCTGAAGGTCCGGAGCCGCCAGGTAGACCCGCACGATGCCACTCTCGAACCGCTGGACGCGTTCCCAACCCGGGGGCTGCGGAACCTCAACTCGCGGCTCGGCATCGTTGTCCAACGGCACTTCCAAGAGCGGCACCGTCACCTCGCCACATTTCGGGTTGGTGAGCCGCTTGCCTTCCTCACCGGGGGTGGCAACAGCGTCGCCGTCGACGACAGCGGTGCATCCTGATGCCAGCGTCATCGCAGCGCACATCGCAGCCAGCATCCAACGAGGTGCCCGAATCACCGGATCAGCCTAGCTGTGGGCAGCGCCCGAAACCTGCCAATGACGAGCAGTCGCGGGCGCCGGCCTGCGAAAAGGTTGTCCCCTACTGCAATAACGGTTGTTGTTGGACGGGAGGAATCTGGTGTTGGTACTCGGCCCGGCTGGTTGGCACAGCCCGCCGCCCAGCAAGTTCTCCTTGGACCAGGCTGCATGGCCGTTGGCGATGTTCAGGCATGCGTCGTATTGGTCGCCAGATGTGTTCAGTCCAAGCCGGCAAGTGCCTTGCGCGCGGCGTCGAGTTCAGCCTCAAGCGCGGCAACCTTGGCGGCCTGCTGGCAGCGTGCGTCCTCGATAACCGCCGCGATCGGCGTGGACAGGTCTTCGTGGAGTTCCTTGGCCGCGCGGGAGACGGCGGCTGCCGCGACGAAGAGGTTGCGCGCCAGGTAGGTGCTGCCGTGCTTGAGTTCGGCATGCCATTCGCCATCCGCGGTTCCGGTCACGGTGAGAGTCAGTTGCAAAGTCTTGGTTCGCTTACCCGCAGTCTTGTGGCCCGTCGCCTTCTTCGACTTCTCTTCGGGAGACGACACGCTGGGAAAGTCGGTCTCGGTGGGGAGTGCATCTGTTGGCGGACTGTCGATGGTCATCGTCACGAAGAGAGCTCCTTCTCAAGTTTCATGCCTAGCGCAGAGCGACTACAGATATTAGAACACACGTTCGATGCGAAGTTGGCGAGAAGTGCTTGAGGTCTTTGTGAACACTAGTTAGCAGGCAAACGTCTCACCGTTGCTTTCAGCAACCTTCTGCGCCGCTGGATACCGAGATGTCGCCGGTCATGCACGTGAACGCCAACCGTGTTTCCGCCGATCGAGTGTGACAGTGAGGCTCCGCGAACAGCGCGTCGTCAGATCTGGTCGCACGCGCTGGTCGTGGTTGCGCCGAATGTTTCCTGTACCCGAGGCGGATTTTGGGAAGTGATCGCCAGTAGCCTCCGCGAAGTTCGCGATCTGGAAGGCGCACACTGTGACGAATTGGTCTCTGTGTTGACAAGAGAAGGTATCGGCTCTAAATTCTGTGACATTGCCATGTGATGTATTTCCACAGTAAATAGCATCTAAAGGCATTGCCTACAGCGTGGGTGCGTGAATGGGGGTCCGGCCGAAATGGCCAGGACGAGACACGGAGGGGTTCGGTTTCATGAAGTTGCCAGACGTGGCGCGTCGAAGCTGCATCACTGCAGTCGCAACATCTACGACGGTTGCGGCAACGATCTTTCTGGGAGTTTGTCAGGCGGCTGCTGATCCGCAGGGGATGCCGGATCAGTATCAGCAGTTCGTGACGGACGATGGGTGGACGGTGGGGTTGACCATGACCAATGAGGTTATTGATCACATTGACAACATCGCTGGTGCGAGCAACTCGTGGCAGGCGCGTGTGTCGTATCGGGCTGAGGCGACTATCACGGGTTCGGGCTCGGCTGTCATTCAGGATGCGCAGTTGGAGACGGGGTATTTCGTGGGTTGTCGCACGGATTCATCGTCGGGTGTTGAGCTGGGTGGCGATTTGGGTTTGACGCTCAATCAGCAGGTGTTTGGTCAGGGTTATGCCGGCGGGTATGGCGGTGGTCAGGGCGGTTCTGGTGGTGGCGGTGGTCAGGGCGGTGGCTTTGGTGGTGTCTCGGGGGGTGCGTCGGCGGGGGCGCAGGAACATATCGGCGGGTATATGCGGGTGCTACTCAAGCCGGGTGGGTTGGCGCAGTTGCCGATGGACCGGATCAATTTCCGAAACATGCGTGCGGTCTCGCGGGTCCGCAATCAGAATGTCGAGGCCGATGGCTGCGGCGGTCAGGTGAAGATCCAGTCTTTTGCGACCTTTCGGATCCGCACCGAGAACGGCAACGACACCCAGACCGTCTACGGCGAACCCAAAGACCTGTGATGACCCTCCGTACCCGCAGCACGGTGCTGCTGACCACGCTAGCCTTCGTTTTTGCACTGGTGATGGGTTCTGCACCAAGGACTCTGGCAGATCCGATTCAGCCGCCGCCACCGAAGCCGATTCCGTATCCGGTGGCCCAGCCCGACGACCTTCCACGTATGTCCCCGATCGGTGGAGCTCAGGTTAAGACGAACACGCCGTTGGGTCTTGGGCCGGGGACGGGCCAGCCGTTAGCGGCAGGACGCGAACGCTCCAACGTCACCATTTCGCCGTCACCCACCGATGGCACCCATCTGCCGACAGCGATCGCCGGCAAGGATGTGGTTCTGCACCTGCCGCAAGAGCGTGAGCTCACGCCGGCACAGTGGGGAGACGGTGGTTCGGCCACCTTTACCTCTCGCGATACCGACTATCGGATTTCGCCGTTCGCCGGAGGCGGTGTCGATGTGAATATCATCCGGCGCACCATCTTCACACCGGAGAACTTCACCTTCGGCTTGCGGGTTCCCGAGGGCACCCACGTACGCCAAGGCATCAACACCGTCCTGGTGGAAAGTGATGCTTCCCCAGGTCATCCCGCCACCACCATTGCCACCGTGAGTGTTCCGGTCGCCCGTGACGCCAAGGGCAACCCGGTACAGATCTCCCCGGTTATCCACGGCGACTACATGTATCAGCAGTCGAATCTGCGTTTGGAGATGGGGCCCGCCGACATCTTCGCGTTTCCGATCACCATCACCCTGGCCTACCGCGCATCAAGCGTCCCAGCGAGCGGGCAGCTAGCCAGCGACTGGGAGGGGTTGCCCGAGGGCGGTGGGCCGCCGGAGGCGAAGAAGGCCGCGCAAATCATCGGAGCACCAGGGGATTACGTGGTAGATCCGAGTGGTCAGTATCGCCCGGGGAACGTCGATCCGGTGCTGTACGGCCAGCGGCACGCTGACCGATGCTTGTCCGGGCCCAACGAGTACCGCTCCGAAGACGGCCGCACCGCTGACTTCTGGAGCTCATGCCAGCGCCAAGCCATGTGTCTGGATGTCACGCCCGCGCAGATGTCGGTGGAGGTGTGCAAGAACCAGGCGTTCGCGAACATGTCGGCGCAGTGCACCGCCACGTTCGGACAAACCGGCGACCAATACGACGCATGCCTGAACATCGCCAACGGCCATGCAGCCTGGTCCAAGGAGAACTTGCTGGGCGGCGGGCTGTGCCAACCAACCGGGCCGGGTACCAACACCAGATTCCTACCCTCCAACAACAACCGTTATTGCAGTTAATCGGTAGGGGCAGCTGTAGCGCCTCACCAGCCTTGCGCGTGTCGACGGTTAACAACGGCTGAAGACCAGCTGTAGCGGTACAGGACATGAACGCGAGCGAGCCATCACACTATGGCGCTCACGGATTGACTCCATCAAAACCCACCGGCGAGATCATCTGTTGACAGGCATTTGATGCCATCAAAACGGCACTTTTTTTGGTGGGCGCGGAGGGTCTCGAAACCTATTCACGGGCAGGGCAAATACCCATCAAGGCCTCCTGCCTGCCAAAATACATCACGTCAGCTCACCGCATGTATCTGTAACTGTGGGCAGATTGTGGGCATACCGCTAGCGAGATACGGCCGGTCCCCAGTATTTGTCTGCCAATGCCCTTGCGAGGTTGATCAGTTCCTCGCAGGAACGATCGACGTTGGCTTCCGAGAACAGTTCTTCGATGCGATCTCTGTTCTCTCGGATCCAAAACACGGTCGCGTCGACCGAAACGGAGGTCGTCTCGTCCCATCCGTCCAAGTACTGTCGCACCAACGAGATTCTGAACCAGCTATCGCCTGAATCGGCACGTGCGGTCGGTGCCACGTCGAACAGTATCTGGCCTCTGTCGTTCGCGATGCTCCAGCTCAGAACCGGCCCCGTCACAGTTAGCCACGCATTGTTCGTCACAACGCCCGTCGTGCGGGAGTTCGTGATCCGGTAACGGGGGTCCAGGTAAAGGAACTCAAGGTGGCGTAGATAGAACTCCAACAGTGTCTTCATTTGCGGCACCGTTCCACCCACATGAGGCGTCTGCTACCTCGCGAGATAGGTGAAGTAATTGCCGATCGCCACGAGAGCTTCGCGAGACAAATCCGGGTGCCTCTCGTGCATGACTGCCTCGACGTAGTCGCCAGCGTCGTTGAGGGACATGCGATTCCAGTCGGGTTCGATCTTGATCGCCTCATCGAGGATGACTCGCACCCGTTCCAGGGCCGCAGTCGCGCTGCCTGAGCCGAAGTGCGCTTGGAATTCTTCGTCGTTCTTCCCTGGATAACGTCGCAGGTAGACGACTATCGCGTCACTGGCGTCGATGTCGGTACTGGACATGATGCGAACCTACCTCACTTGTCTCTCGAAAAGATGACCGTTGATTTCCCAGTATCGGGGTCAATCTGCACGATTTTTGTAACACCGGGATTTTCCATCAGACGGGGGATCTCAACGGTTTGCCAAATGTTTCCGGGCCGTAGGTCGGAGCCAATCACAGCGGTCACTTCACCATTTGTGTTCTCCGCGTACGCCCTTGATGCATCCTCCCAAAACTGTACCGATGCCGGATCGTGGCGATTCCATACGGGAAGTGGGTCCACCCCGTTCTTGACGAGCGTGGTCTCCAAGGTGCCACCGCCGACACCTTCCGCGATGCGTTCGGCAATCCCCGACCCATCCGGGCCAACCCCGATCCCGCCGGCGTCTCTTCCGGACCAGAAGTGCGCCGTGTTCGGATCCGTCTGCGTAAGGTCTCTCAGCTGCTCATACGAAGGCAGGCTGCCCGGCACGTAGTGGCCGTTTGAGTCGACGGCGAAGTCCCAGCTGTGATCCCCGGCGCTGGGCGCTGAATGATCCCCAACGGTCGGCGCGTGGTGTTCGCCGACTGGTGGCTGGTGGTATCCGGGGGCGGCGTCGTCGATGCCGTGTGTGAGTGCGTGTCCTTCGGCGCCGGTGAGGTCTCCGAGTAGTCCGCGGGCGCCGGCCGCGGCTTCCCCGCCGACCGCGCCAGTGGCTAGGGCTTCGGTGCCGTGGATGATGTTCTTACCGATGTATTCCGAGGGGCTGTTGACGAAGTCCCGGGCTTCTTCGATGCCCATCTTGGGTGCGGCCAGCGGATCGGTCATCAACTCGTGGGCCTGGTTGATGAGGCCCTTGCCGGTGTCGACCGCGAGGTCTTTCCATGCTTCTGCGACTCCGGGTGCGCCTGGACCTGCCTGTCCAGTAAGTACTTTGGCTTGATCTATCTGGCCATCGACGGTTCTGCTGGCTGAGTCGCTGATGCCGTTGGTGAACTTGTTGAATTGCTCTCCGAAGTCTCTACTGACGTGTTCGGAGGGTGTGGCCGAGGGCGCGTCGGGCAGGAAATGCGGGGTCTGTGCCCGTTCGACGGCGGCGTTGACCTTTGCTTCGATTTGGTCGGCCGGCACGCCCTGCTTTTGCAGCAGTGCGCGGGTCGTTTCCTTGAAAGCTGGCACATCGCGTGCCTGCAGGGTCGGGGACATCCGCTGCGGTATTTGGTCGCGACCATCACGCACTCCCGGCGCAGCCTCCAGGCCGCCCAACAGTCGCGGATCGACGGGCTTATCGCTACCGGGCACAGTGGTTTTCGGATACCACTCCTTATAGTTGGCTTGCGTATCAGTGCCAGCGGCGGCGGCCTTAGTCGCGCCCGGATCGCCATCGGGGCGCGGCGCCGCCAGATTCTGCAGGGCCCCCATGGAACCATCCGGTTTGATGGCCGAACCCGGCACCGTAGGTAGCGCCCCGGTGGCGCCAGCCGGGGTGGTCGTCCCGGACGCGTCGGTGGCGTGAATTCCGGCAGCCAGGTCATCGTTAGCCTGCCCGCCCGCGGCGCAGAGCTGTTTGATCGTGTTGGCGATGTAGTCACGATCGGACTTGTTGAAATCCTTGCTCAAGGGGGTGACTTCCCCGGTTGCCTCGTTGATCGAGAACTTGCCCGCCGCTTCGTTCTCCAACTTGGTCAGCAGCTGCTTGAGGCCCTCGAACTCATCGCCCGCCCGATCAACTTTCCTAGCGGCGTCCTCGTAAGCATCCGCATCACGGCCTACCCCCGTGGCGAAGTGCCCGATTTCATGATCGGCATTGTCGGCAGCTACACCCGTCCAAGTGCCCTTATGCGGCAGATCTGTCACCCCGGCTTTGGTGGCGCGCATCGAGGTGGCTTTAGCGCGCAGGCCTGCGGCAATGTCACGAATCGACTGAACACTGACTTTCTTGAGCTCGCCAGGAGTCAGCGACATCAGGAACCCCCGTAGGCGCGGGTGTTGAAGATCCTGATCTTCGATTCCTCATCGGACGTGGCGAACGCGTACCCACACTTATCTAAGGCATCCCGGAAATGCGTCAACTCGTTGGTGATGTTCAGCGACTTGGCTTGCAAATCAGAGGATTTGGCCGATAAAGCGGACGCGGCCACACCCACCAGGCCCGAGGCTGCCCCGGAGATCTTCGCGTCCGCGGTCCTGTGGGCGTCCACGTGATCATGCAGGTGCTTATCCACCGCGTTCGCCGAGGCATGCAGCCGCTCAGGGATCACCTGCAACGGATCAGTCACCCTCGATCCCCCTCGCGTAGCCAGCAACCCCAATTGACGGCAGACTACCTCACCTTCTACCGAGGGGTCGGGTCTGCTGCACGATCCGGTGACAGTTTGACCTGACCTACCTGTTGGGTTCCAGTCGCGGTGGCTAACTGACGGCGGTGAGGGTGTCGTTGGTGAAGGATAGTTCGTGTTCGATCGGGGTGCGGTAGCCCAGTGCTGAGTGGCGGCGTTGGCGGTTGCGGAAGACCTCAATGTAGTCGAAGATCGCGTTGGCCAGCTCGACGCGGGTTTTCCACTTCTGGCGGTCGAGTAGCTCGATCTGCATGGAG
This sequence comes from Mycobacteroides chelonae, assembly GCA_014204435.1. Classification (GTDB taxonomy): domain Bacteria; phylum Actinomycetota; class Actinomycetes; order Mycobacteriales; family Mycobacteriaceae; genus Mycobacterium; species Mycobacterium chelonae_A. The sequence goes on along the minus strand of JACHLF010000007.1, from coordinate 36,396 downwards.
GACCAGAAGCTTTCCATCATGGCGTTGTCCAGCCCGTCACCGATGGTGCCGAAAGACGGGACCAGCCCGGCGGAGCGGGTCTTTTCGCCGAAAACCCAAGAGGTGAACTGGGTTCCGTGATCAGCATGGACGATGCCGCCGGGATCAGGACGACGGTTGCGGATCGCCATATCCAGAGCGTTGACCACGAGCGTGGAATCGGCCCGTGAATCGATCGACCATCCCACGATGCGGCGGCTGAATGCATCCAGGACCGCAGCACAGTACAGCCATCCTTCGCGGGTGCGATGTTGGGTGATGTCGGTGACCCACAACTCATTTGGAGCCAGTCGGTGGAACTTGCGGTTCACCAAGTCATCGGCGGTGACCACTCCGCGGAGTTGTTTGACCCGTGTTGGTCCGGGCAGTCCGTAGATGCCGGCCTGGGTCATCAGGACCGACACTGTGCGCGAGCACACCGTGATACCCATGCCCAGGGTGAGTTCGGCGTGGATGCGTCGGTACCCGTAGGTACCCCGTGAGGCCACGTGTACTTCGCGGATCAGTCCGGTCAGCCACTGGCGTCGCAGCTGTGTCGGGGTGGACGGTGTGCGTTTGTGTTTGTAGTAGTTCTGCCGTGTGATGCCAAGGACTTTGCAGCAGCGCTCTACGGGTGCCCCGGCGTCGACGAGTCGGTCGATCACCGGGTAGATCCTTTTGGGCGGGGCTTGTCCTCCCCAAGGAATATGGCTGCCTGCTGCACGATAGACAGCTCGGTTTCCAGTTCGTGGATCCGCCGCCGAGCTGCTCGCAATTCGGCCGACTCGTCCGAGGGGACACCGGGGCGTGCACCGCGGTCGATGTCGTCTTGTTTAATCCACTTGGACAGCGTGACGGGATGGATACCGAGATCATGAGCGGTCTGGTTCTGTAGTTTGCCTGCTCGCACGAGCGCGATCGCACGGGCACGAAACTCGGCCGGATAGGGACGTGGCATAGCTGTCAGCCTTTCGCAGAAGGCCATCAGTTAGTCACCGAATCTGGAACCCGAACGGTGGGGCAGGTCAGTTTCCTCATGCGGCTTGGTGGGCCACTGTGGTCAAGCGGCGGCGCGAGCGGAAGTTTGAACAGCTAATCTTCGTCGGCCGCCTCGACCCTGCGGCGTTGGGCTATCTCGTCGATAAATTCAAACGCCGGGCGGAAGCGGTCTGAGACTGGTCCGGTAGCCGATACGTCGCCAACATCTGTGCCCGCCTCCGCCTGATAGAACATGCCCTCGACAACATGCTCCGTATTGCTGACTACCACCGGGTCGCTGAATGCACCCACCGGCAGAGCAACCACCCCAAGTTCGACAAGTTGGTTGATGTAGTGCAACGTCTCGATTGCGACAACAGCCATGTGCGAGAAGACCCCCACCGCCGCCCTATATCGCTCGTCAACACCAAAGTAGCCCGTGCTGACCTCGTCTCCGTGAGCCACGTCCTGGTAAAGCCACGCATACGCCAGGTCGATGTCGGTGAACCGTCCCTGACCGCCCTCACCCTGCTCCCCCGCGACGTAGCTGCTCCAAAAAGCGCGCGTCCTCGATGTGCGGTCGGTCGCTTCCGCCCACTCTTGGCGCAGATCAGAGGACGAGCGCTGAATTGTCGTGTCATCCAACCCCGTCAAGCGGTCTAGGGCGTCGAGCGCCTTGACCCAGTGGAGGCGATCCGACGCCAAGGTGAACGCCCTTACACGGGTGGCCAGCGATTCAAACTGCACCTCATCAGGCAATTGGAACCTCAATTTTGCAGTGCCGTCGCTGCGCACCTCGGCCTTGGCCTCGACCTTCATCAATTTCCGCAGTAGATCGCCGGGCATCGGCGTTGCCTCGCCTACCTGATCGTCTAGCGCAAGTGGATGAAGGGCCACGCGGCGGAGGCGGCGAACAAAATCGGCCACGAGCGCGATGTCCCGCTCGCGCTGCTCGTCGGTCATGGCGAGAGACTATGGTTCCGGCCCAGCTGACACGTGCCAGATGTCGAAATCTCGACCCGCTGACTCACTCTCGGCACAACGGGAGCTATAGACCGAAGCAATGAATACCTCTGACCTGCACAGACATCGAGTGGGCGCGGAGGGTTTCGAACCCCCGACCGCTGGTGTGTAAAACCAGAGCTCTACCACTGAGCTACACGCCCGGTCCACGTCATCGCCGACGTGGGAATCAGCTCACGAATGTAGCGCGGACAGCGCGTCTACCCAACCCCCCTGGTCACGGGCTTGCCCGGGGTCCAGCATCTCGGCGAATCGGATGATTCCGTCGGCATCCACCAGGAAAGTTCCGCGATTCGGATACCCGGCCTTCTCGTTGAGCACGCCGTACGCCTCAGCGACGGCTCCGTGCGGCCAGAAATCGGACAGGATCGGGAAGGTGAAGCCGCTGTAGCTCGACCAGATCTTGTGGATCGGCCCTGCGCTCACCGACAGCGCGATGATCTGCACGTCGTCGTTCTCGAAGTCGCCGATGTGATCGCGCACATGATCCAGCTCGCCCTGGCAGACGCCGGTGAAGGCCAGCGGGAAGAACACCAGCAGCACGGCCTTCTTGCCGCGGAAATCGCTCAGGCTGACCTGCTGGTTGTTCTGGTTGCGGAGGGTGAAGTCGGGTGCGGAGGTGCCGACAGGCAGCATCAGCGCCGCCCGCCGCGCGAAGACTTGGGTTGCACCAACCGCGTCGCGCTCCAGTCGCCCAGGTTGAGCGAGGACGTCTGCACCAGGCCTGCCGTCGGCGCCGATTCGGCAACCTCCGAGGGCTGCACATGGCCCGGCTTGCCGGTCTTGGGCGTCAACACCCAGATCACGCCGTCTTCAGCCAGCGGGGTAATGGCGTCCATCAACGCGTCGACCAGGTCGCCGTCGTCATCGCGCCACCACAACAGAACAACATCGACGACATCGTCGGAGTCTTCGTCCAGAAGCTCCGAACCGCACGCGTCCTCAATGTCAGCCCGGATTTCGTCATCCGTGTCCTCATCCCAGCCCAGCTCCTGCACAAGCTGATCACGCTGGATGCCCAACTTGCGGGCATAGTTCGAGGCGTCAGCCGCCGCGACCACCGTTCGGCCCCTCCTTATTGACAGGTGCGTGCGTGCGCACATGGGATGAATGCTCACATCGTCGCATGCCAATGGCAATCCTCGTCAGGCACTATCGGCCTTTTGTCCGAAGAAGGGGTTCGCAGATCTTCCCGGCGCGCTCCCGCGCGTCGTTGAAGGTCCGCACCACCGAGTTGAGATTGCCAACACTCAGCCGATTGTCGAACGCTCCGGCGAGTCTTAGGGACTGGTCGACGTACTGGGTCAGTGCATCGCGCAGCTCGTCGGTCTGGGCGTTGGCCTTGATCGAGTCGATCTGGCCCGCGCTGGTGTTCAGGGCGTTGATGACGGGACCCACCTTGGCCTCGGCGCTCGATCCGTAGCCGCCCTCGTCATTCATGATGGAGATCAGGTTATTGCCCGCGGAAACCGCGGCGTTCGACGTCATCGCGAACGTCTCACACGCATCGGATTGGGCCTGCGCCCGCGACGTCTCCAGGCGCTTGGATTCCTCGGACCGGAACGTCTCGATGGACTGTGAAACGTAGGTGCGGTACTCCGACACCGACTCGCTGGGCGCCGACGCGCGCCCTCCGGTGGTCACGGTGCATCCCGCCACGGCTGCGGCACAGATGGCCGCCAACGCGATAAACAGCGCCGCGATACGCATGTCACGACGGTACCCGCTGAGATAGCTCCGAACACTATGACTGGACCAGACTCGCTAGTAGCAAGTGACTTGGGGCACGATGGGGATACCGATCTGATTGTAACTGAGATCTGCACCCCCACCCCTAAGGAGCAGAAAAGTTGACCACCGAGTTCGCACGCCAGGATCTGGCCGGAAATTCAAGCGCCTCAAATCAATCCGAACGTGTGCGAGTGATCCGCGAGGGCGTCGCGTCATATCTGCCCGATATCGACCCCGACGAGACCGGCGAGTGGCTGGAGTCCTTTGACGGCCTGCTCGCACGCTCGGGTCCGGCCCGCGCCCGGTACCTGATGCTGCGGCTCCTGGAGCGAGCGAACGCAGGCCGCGTGGCGATCCCCGCGCTGACGTCCACCGACTACGTCAACACCATTGCCACCGAGAACGAGCCGTGGTTCCCCGGCGACGAGGACACCGAGCGCCGATTCCGTGCCTGGATCCGCTGGAACGCCGCGATCATGGTGCACCGCGCACAGCGCCCAGGCGTCGGTGTGGGCGGCCACATTTCGACCTACGCGTCCTCCGCCGCCCTCTACGAGGTCGGGTTCAACCACTTCTTCCGCGGCAGCGCCCACCCGGGCGGCGGCGACCAGGTGTTCATCCAGGGCCACGCCTCCCCCGGCATCTACGCGCGCGCCTTCCTGGAAGGCCGGTTGACCACCGATCAGCTCGACGGGTTCCGGCAGGAGAAGAGCCACCCCGGTGGCGGCCTGCCCTCCTACCCGCACCCGCGGCTCATGCCTGACTTCTGGCAATTTCCAACGGTTTCCATGGGTCTGGGGCCGATGAACGCGATCATGCAGGCGCGGTTCAACCATTACCTGCGTGACCGCGGCATCAAGGACACCTCCGATCAGCGGGTGTGGGCATTCCTCGGCGACGGCGAGATGGACGAGCCCGAATCGCGCGGCCTGGCACACATCGCCGCGACCGAGGGCCTGGACAACCTGACGTTCGTCGTCAACTGCAACCTGCAGCGCCTCGACGGCCCGGTGCGCGGCAACGGCAAGATCATCCAGGAGCTGGAGTCCTTCTTCCGCGGTGCCGGCTGGAACGTCATCAAGGTGGTGTGGGGCCGCGAATGGGATGCCCTGCTGCACGCTGACCGCGACGGCGCACTGGTGAACCTGATGAACACCACCGCCGACGGCGACTACCAGACCTACAAGGCCAACGACGGCGCCTACGTCCGCGAGCACTTCTTCGGGCGCGATCCGCGCACCAAGGAACTCGTGAAAGACCTTACCGACGCTCAGGTTTGGAACCTCAAGCGCGGCGGCCACGACTACCGCAAGGTGTACGCCGCCTACCGTGCGGCCACCGAGCACAAGGGCCAGCCGACGGTCATCCTGGCCAAGACCATCAAGGGCTACACGCTCGGCAAGCATTTCGAGGGCCGCAACGCCACTCATCAGATGAAGAAGCTGACGCTCGACGACCTGAAGGACTTCCGCGACAAGCAGCGGATCCCGATCTCAGACGCGCAGCTCGAGGAGAACCCATATCTGCCGCCGTACTACCACCCCGGCCCCGAGGCTCCGGAAATCCGGTACATGCTGGACCGGCGCCGCGCGCTGGGTGGATTCGTGCCGTCGCGTCGCACCACGTCGCGCCCGCTCACGCTGCCGGGTTCGGAGACCTACGCCTCGATCAAGAAGGGCTCGGGCAAGCAGGAAGTCGCCACCACCATGGCGCTGGTCCGTACCTTCAAAGAACTGTTGCGCGACAAGAACATCGGCAATCGCATCGTTCCGATCATCCCCGACGAGGCCCGCACCTTCGGCATGGACTCGTGGTTCCCGTCGTTGAAGATCTACAACCGCAACGGCCAGCTGTACACTTCGGTGGATGCCGAATTGATGTTGGCGTACAAGGAAAGCGCGCAGGGACAGATCCTGCACGAGGGCATCAACGAGGCCGGGTCCACCGCCTCGTTCACCGCGGTGGGCACGGCGTACTCGACCCACAACGAGCCGATGATCCCGCTGTACATCTTCTATTCGATGTTCGGCTTCCAGCGCACCGGCGATGGCCTGTGGGCCGCCGCCGACCAGATGGCCCGCGGCTTCGTCCTGGGCGCCACCGCCGGACGCACCACCCTGACCGGCGAGGGCCTGCAGCACGCCGACGGCCACTCGCTGCTACTGGCGAGCACCAATCCCGCGGTGGTGGCTTACGATCCGGCGTTCGCGTACGAGATCGCGCACATCGTCGAGCATGGCCTGCAACGGATGTACGGCGAGAACAGCGAGAACGTGTACTTCTACATCACGCTGTACAACGAGCCGTACGTGCAGCCGGCCGAGCCGGAGAACGTCGATGTCGAGGGCATTCTGCGCGGCATCTACAAGTTCCGGGCGGCCCCCGAGGCGCGCAAGCATCAGGCCCACATCCTAGCCTCCGGGGTGTCGCTGCCCGAGGCGCTGAAGGCTGCCGATCTGCTGGCCGAGCAGTGGGATGTGGCCGTCGACGTGTGGTCGGTGACCTCCTGGGGTGAACTCAACCGCGACGGACTCGCCATCGACCATCAGGCGCTGCGCCACCCGGATCGCCCGAAGGGCGTTCCGTATGTCGCGAAGGCACTGGAGGGCGCGCAAGGCCCAAAGGTGGCGGTCTCGGACTGGATGCACGCGGTGCCCGAGCAGATCCGTCCCTGGGTGCCCGGCACGTACCGGACCCTCGGCGCCGACGGGTTCGGCATCTCCGACACCCGGCCCGCCGCCCGCCGGTACTTCAACACCGACGCCGAGTCCGTCGTCGTCGCGGTGTTGGAGGCATTGGCCGACGACGGCTCCCTGGACCGAGAGGCCTCCGTTCGGGCGGCCGCGCAGTACAAGATCGACGACGTGTCGGCCGCCGACGTCTCCTTCAAGGACACCGGCAGCGCCTAGTTCGCCTCCATTTCCAGCGAGCAGACACAGAAGCACCCGGCACGCCATCGCGACACGCACTTTTACTGGGGGTACCTCCCTCTGGGGGACTGTTCGCCCGAACTTGCCGGGACCCCTCTGGCAAGGGCCAGGAGTCAAATTTGGCGGTTTCCCACTAGGTATTGGGGGTATCTTTTAGGGATGCCCGACAATCCAGGGCTTGATGCTCTTCGCCCCAGCGGCTCATCGCCCACCGCTCCCCGCGGGTTTCGTGCTGCGCGCAAGCCCCGGGAGCGGGCCGAAGTGCCCGAGGCGCTCTTGCACCGAATCAAGCAGTACTCCGGGCGCCTATCCACCGAGGCCGTGCACGTCATGGAAGACCGGCTTCCGTTCTTCACCGACCTGGAAGCTTCCCAGCGCGCCAGCGTCGCGCTGGTGGTGCAGACGGCGATCAACAACTTCACCGAGTGGATCCGCGACCCGGAGGGCACTGTCGGCTTCACCATGCAGGCCTTCGAGGTGGTGCCGCAGGACCTGGCCAAACGCATCGCACTGCGGCACTCGGTCGACATGGTGCGCACCGCGATGGAGTTCTTCGAGGAGGTGCTGCCCCTGCTCGCCCGCAGCGACGAGCAGTTGGTGACGCTCACCGAGGGCATCCTGCGCTACAGCCGCGACCTCGCGTTCGGCGCCGCCAGTGCCTACGCGGAGGCCGCCGAGACCCGCGGCGCCTGGGATTCACGCCTGGAGGCGACGGTGGTCGACGCGGTGGTGCGCGGCGACACCGGACCCGACATGCTCTCGCGTGCGGCGGCCCTGAACTGGGATACCAACGCCCCGGCCACTGTCATCGTGGGCACCCCACGGCCGGAAATCGTCGCCACGGCGACAACTTTGGTGCACGAGGTGGCGCAGCGCCACGGGCGCGGTGCCCTGGCCGTCATCCAGGGCACCCGACTGCTGACCATCGTGTCGGGCCCGATCACCGCGCACGACAAGTTCCTGGTCGATCTGATCAAGGTCTTCGCCGACGGCCCCGTCGTGGTGGGCCCCACCGCCGGAACCCTGAGCGCCTCGCACACCAGCGCCGTGGAGGCGCTCTCGGGAATGGACGCGGTCTCGGGATGGCGCAGCGCGCCGCGACCGGTGTCCTCCCGAGAGCTGCTGCCCGAGCGGGCACTACTGGGCGACAAGGCGGCCATCGCGGCGCTCAATACGGAAGTGATGCGGCCGCTGGCCGATGCCGGGCCGGCACTCACAGAGACACTGGACGCTTACTTGGATTCCGGCGGAGCGATCGAGGCGTGTGCGCGGGCGCTGTTTGTTCACCCAAATACCGTCCGCTATCGACTCAAGCGAATCACCGATTTCACCGGAAGAGACCCAACGTCCCCGCGTGATGCCTATGTCTTGCGCGTCGCGGCAACCGTCGGCAGGCTGGCCCAGGACCACGCCGACGTCTTCACTCCTGAACCGGGAATCACACCCGTCACAATCAATGTCATTAAGACGTAAAGGGGCTACCGGCCGGTCACCTGCGAGGTCCCACATTGCGGGACGGTATAGATCGGGTCGCAACGGATGAATTTTTGTAGGCTTCCCACAAATACTTAAGACAAGATTCATTTTCTCTTACACGGCACAAACGGCCTCTCACAGTGTTCTCTTAAACACGTGATTGCGCTGCTCGCTCCCGGACAGGGATCTCAGACACCCGGCATGCTGACACCGTGGCTCGAACTGCCTGGCGCCAAGGATCAGGTTGAGCAGTGGTCGAAGGCCAGCGGACTGGATCTGGTGCGCCTGGGGACCACCGCCACCGCCGACGAGATCACCGACACCTCCATCACCCAGCCGTTGGTCGTCGCGCTGACCCTGCTGGCCTATGACGAGCTGACCAAGCGCGGTCACCTCAACGCCAAGACCACGGTGGTCGCTGGCCACTCCGTAGGCGAGATCGCCGCCTACGCCATCGCCGGGGTCATCTCCGCCGACGACGCCGTCGCCCTCGCCGCCACCCGCGGCGCCGAGATGGCCAAGGCTTGTGCGCTGGACCCCACCGGCATGTCCGCCGTGCTGGGCGGCGACGAGGCCGAGGTGCTGGAGCGCCTGGAGGCCCTCGAACTGGTTCCGGCCAACCGCAACGCGGTCGGGCAGATCGTGGCCGCCGGTCGCCTCACCGCGCTGGAGAAGCTGGCCGAGGATCCCCCGGCCAAGGCGCGCGTCCGCCAGCTCGCCACCGCGGGCGCCTTCCACACTCACTTCATGGCTCCCGCGCAGGAGGCCTACGCCGCCGCGGCAGCCGCGATCCTTCCGTCCGAGCCGGTCACCACCCTGCTGTCCAACTTCGATGGCTCCCCCGTCACCTCCGGCCTCGACGCCATGGACAAGCTGGTCAACCAGCTCACCTCTCCGGTCCGCTGGGATCTGTGCACCGAGTACTTCAAGACGGCAGATGGCGGAGAGGCCGTCAGCGCTGTTGTAGAACTGCCGCCCTCGGGTGCGCTGTCCGGCATCGCCAAGCGTGAGATGCGCGGCGTCGCGAACCACGCGCTGAAGACCCTCGAAGACCTTGACGCCCTGGCCGAGCTGTAAGCGGCCAAACCACCCAAATAAGTAGTACCCCCGGATAAGTGGGCAGTGCCGCTCTCTCATCCAGTTCCACATCACAGAGTTCACCCCAGGGCTGCGTCCGCAGTCCACAACACCGAAGGGAGCCACCGAGTGGCCACCGCAGAAGAAAAAGATCGCATCGTCGCCGGTCTCGCCGAGATCATCGAAGAGGTCACCGGTATCGAGCCTTCCGAGGTCACCCTCGAGAAGTCGTTCGTCGACGACCTGGACATCGACTCGCTGTCGATGGTTGAGATCGCCGTCCAGACCGAGGACAAGTACGGCGTGAAGATCCCCGATGAGGATCTGGCCGGTCTGCGGACCGTTGGCGATGTCGTCAACTACATCGAGAAGCTCGAGCAGGAAAACCCCGAGGCCGCAGCCAACATCCGCGCGCAGCTGGAGGGCTAGGACTAGTGACAACCCCTTCCACTGCCAACGGTGGCTTCCCCAACGTCGTTGTGACGGCTCTCGCCGCAACGACCTCTATCGCGCCTGACATCGAAGGCACGTGGAAGGGATTGATCGCCGGGGAAAGCGGTATCGAGGTTCTCGAGGACGAATTCGTCGAGAAGTTCGGTCTGCCCGTGTGGATCGGCGGGCACCTCAAGGAGCCCATCGACAACCACATGACCCGGTTGGAGCTTCGCCGGATGGCCTACGTGCAGCGCATGGCGCTGCTCGTAGGCCGTCAGGTGTGGCAGAACGCCGGCACGCCCGATGACATCGACAAGGACCGCTTGGCGGTCGTCATCGGTACCGGCCTGGGTGGCGGCGAGCGCATCGTCGAAACCTACGACACGATGAATGAGCATGGCATCCGCAAGGTTTCGCCGCTGGCCGTGCAGATGTGCATGCCCAATGGTGCCGCCGCGGTCGTCGGTCTGGAGATCGGTGCCCGTGCGGGTGTGATCACCCCCGTGTCCGCGTGTTCGTCCGGTTCTGAGGCCATCGCACACGCGTGGCGCCAGATCGTGATGGGCGATGCCGACATGGTGGTCTGCGGTGGTGTCGAGGGCATGATCGAGGCCCTGCCGATCGCCGCGTTCTCCATGATGCGTGCCATGTCGACGCGAAATGACGAGCCCGAGAAGGCTTCTCGTCCGTTCGACAAGGACCGCGACGGATTCGTGTTCGGCGAGGCCGGTGCCCTCATGGTCATCGAGACCGAGGAGCACGCCAAGGCTCGCGGCGCACAGATCCTCGCCCGCATCATGGGCGCCGGCATCACCTCGGACGCGTATCACATGGTGGCCCCGGGCCCCGACGGTGTGCGCGCCGGTGCGGCGATGACCCGCGCAATTCAGACAGCAGGCCTGTCCCCCAAGGACATTGACCACATCAATGCCCACGGCACGGCCACCCCCATCGGCGACGTCGCCGAGGCCAACGCGATTCATGTCGCCGGTGTGCAGCACGCCGCGGTCTACGCACCTAAGTCGGCGCTCGGCCACTCGATCGGTGCCGTCGGCGCCCTCGAATCGGTACTCACCGTGCTGGCTCTGCGCGACGGCGTTATCCCGCCGACGCTCAATCTTGACAACCTTGATCCCGAAATCGACCTGGATGTCGTTGCGGGAGAGCCTCGTCACGGGGATTTTAAATACGCCATCAATAACTCGTTCGGATTCGGCGGGCACAACGTTGCGCTTGCCTTCGGTAAGTACTGAAGTCAAGTACTAAGCACCAGAGAGGCTCAAGATGACGATCCTGGCTCCCGAGGCCATCGACGAATCGCTCGATCCACGCGATCCGTTGCTCCGACTGAGCACATTCTTCGATGACGGCACCGTCGAGCTGCTGCACGAGCGTGACCGCTCGGGTGTGCTGGCCGCCGGAGGCACGGTCAACGGAGTCAGGACCATCGCTTTTTGCACCGATGGCACCGTGATGGGCGGGGCCATGGGGATCGAGGGCTGCCGCCACATCGTCAATGCCTACGACACCGCCATCGAGGAGCAGAGCCCGATCGTGGGTATCTGGCACTCCGGCGGCGCGCGTCTGGCTGAAGGCGTCTCGGCCCTGCACGCGGTGGGCTTGGTGTTCGAGGCCATGATCCGCGCCTCGGGCTACATCCCGCAGATCTCGGTCGTGGTCGGATTTGCCGCCGGCGGTGCCGCCTACGGTCCGGCCCTTACCGATGTCATCATCATGGCCCCGGAAAGCCGCGTGTTCGTCACCGGACCCGACGTGGTCCGCTCGGTGACCGGCGAGGACGTCGACATGGCCACCCTGGGTGGCCCCGAGGCGCACCACAAGAAATCGGGTGTGTGCCACATCGTGGCCGACGATGAGCTGGACGCCTACGCCCGTGGGCGCAAGCTGGTCGGATTCTTCTGCCAGCAGGGTGTATTCGATCGCGGCCGCGCCGAGGCCGACCACACCGATCTGCGCGCACTGCTGCCAGAGTCGGCCAAGCGTGCCTACGACGTGCATCCGATCGTCAACGCCCTGCTCGACGGGGATGACCCGTTCGAGGAGTTCCAGGGCAAGTGGGCCCCCTCCATGGTCATCGGTTTGGGACGGCTGGCCGGCCGCACGGTCGGTGTGCTGGCCAACAACCCGCTGCGTCTGGGTGGCTGCCTGAACTCCGAAAGCGCCGAGAAGGCCGCACGTTTTGTGCGCCTATGCAACGCGTTCGGTATCCCACTGATCGTGTTGGTGGACGTGCCGGGCTACCTGCCCGGTGTCGGCCAGGAATGGGGCGGGGTGGTGCGCCGCGGTGCCAAACTGCTACACGCGTTCGGTGAAGCCACGGTCCCCCGTGTCACGCTGGTGACCCGCAAGATCTACGGCGGCGCCTACATCGCCATGAACTCACGCTCACTGGGCGCCACCAAGGTGTTCGCCTGGCCCGACGCCGAAGTCGCCGTCATGGGCGCCAAAGCCGCCGTGGGCATCCTGCACAAAAAGCAGCTGGCTGCCGCCGCCCCCGAAGACCGTGAAGCCCTGCACGAAGAACTCGCCCTCGAACACGAGCGGATCGCCGGTGGCGTGGACCGCGCTATCGAAATCGGCGTCGTCGACGAGGAGATCGAGCCTTCTCAGACCCGCGCAGTGCTCACCCGCGCCCTCGCCGAAGCCCCCTCGCGGCGCGGCCGCCACAAGAACATCCCGCTGTAAAGGTGGGGCGCGCCGCGACCGTCACCGTCGACGGGCACCGACTTGCGTATCGGCAGTTCGGATCCGGCGACCGGGTTGTGGTGCTGTCACATGCCTTCCTCACCTCGCATTATCTGGAGCATACTTGGGCTAAGGAATTGGCCCAGCGCGGCTTTCGTGTGATCTGCCTGGATCTGCTGGGCACCACCGCGGACGAACACCCGCTGGAGACCGACCGCTATAGCTCACAGGCCCTGGGACGTCAGCTCATCGGCGCTCTTGATGCCTTCGGTATCGAGCGAGCGGTGCTGGGTGGTACCTCCCTCGGCGCGAATGTCTCGATCGAGGCGGCGGCGCTGGCACCCGAGAGGGTTGCCGGCCTGCTCCTGGAGGGACCATTCCTGGAGCACGGCATCAGCGCTGCCGGGTATTTGTGGTCGGCGGGACTCACCCTGTTCACCCTGGGCCGTCCGCTGGTCTGGCTGGCCGGCGCGGTGGCCCGATCATTCCCCGAGACCGAACAGCCCACCCTGGGTCTGCTCCGCTCCTTCCTGACCGCTCCGCCCTCGCGGTCCGCGGCGTTCATGAGGGGCATGCTGGTGGGCCGGATGGCACCGCCGCGTGCGGTACGCCGATCCGTGAACGCGCCGACGATGATCCTTTCGCTCACCGCCGACCCACTGCATCCAGCGGCCGACGCACACAATCTCGCTATCGATATTGTTGGTGCGCAGGTGGTTTCGGCCGGAACACTGGCCACCCTGCGGTTCTGGCCGCGCCGGGTGACGCCCGCGATCGTGAGCTTCCTAGTGGAGACGTTCGGCATCGACGTCACCACCCGACAAGCCGACGCCTAGCCATCCCCGTACTGTTAGAGTGACGTTTCATTCACATAATCGACAAGGGAGTCTGGGGAATGGCACTGCGACGCAAGAAGGCGCTCACATTGCTCGTCGACGGTCAGCCGACCGCAACGCTTGTCCGGACAAAGGTCGGCCCTAGTCTGATCCAGCGACTCTCGGTTCTCATCGCGAACCTGATCCGCATCGGCTTCCGGGCGGGCGGCGCCGGACTGGCAGCCACGGGTATCGCGCATTTCGTCGCACCCCAGCCGTTCGAGTCCATCTCCAAGGTCGCCTTCCCGGAGGACACTCGCCGCTGGGTGTACCAAAACGGCTTCACCGAGCTGCTACTCGGGCTCGCGCTGGCGTTCCGCCGCACCCGCATCGTGGGCAGCCTGGGCGGCCTGGCCTATATCGGGTTCCTGATCAGCCGCGTGATCGGCAACGCGAACAAGGGGTAGCCGCTTTAGCCGACTCCGCGCAGCCAGGTCACCTCGGCGCCGTCGCCACCACTGCGGTACGGCTCCAGGGCGTCGTCCCAGGCGGTGCCGAGCATGTTGTCCAGCTCCGAGGTGATGCTGCCCGCATCGGATTCCATCAGCCCGCGCAGACGCATCTCGCTGACCATGATGTCGCCGTTGGCGCTGGTGCTCCCGCTCCACATGCCGAGCTGCGGAACGTGGCTGAAGCGCTGACCGTCCACACCGTCGCTGGCGTCCTCGGTAACCTCGAAGCGCAGCACCGGCCACGAGCGCAGAGCGTTGGCCAGGCGTGCACCGGTGCCAACCGGGCCCACCCAGTTGGTGACGGCACGCAGCTGCCCCGGCATGGCCGGCTGGGCCTGCCAACGCAACTTCACCGACTCGCCGGTGCGCCCGGGAGCGATTGTCGACAGAGTCGACGACAAAGCCCACTCGACGTGCGGGCATACCGCAGCCGGTGAGGCATGGATGTACACCACGCCGGTTGTCGAGTCGGCGAACTGAGGCGACGCGTGCATTCGTAGTGCTCCTTTGTCTTCGACGAGGACGTCTTCCCCAACGACTCGCAAAGCTTCTAGAGCGTGTTACCGAATTACACCAATGTGCCTTGTGACACCATTGTGCCCTGTGGTGCGCGTGTTGCGCCAGTCCTCGTGACTAATTTGCGGTAACGGCTTCCTGAGAGTTTCGACAGAGGCCCCTGCACCCCGCCAGTACCTTGCCGAGCAGCCGCACAAGTCCCCGACACCCCGCCGCGACACGGACTTGTGCGTCTGTGTCGCGGGAATCGCGACGAGTTCCGAAGGAAAAGTCAGCCGAATTCGGCCAGCACGGCGTCCGACAGCTGGGGCCACACGTGATTCGCCCAGCCGTCGAAAGTTCTGTCGGTCAGCACGACCAGCCCCAGATCGACGGCCGGATCCACCCAGATGAACGTGCCGGCCTGGCCGAAATGACCGTAGGTAGCCGGCGAGTTCTCGGCGCCCGTCCAGTGTGGGATCTTGCTTCCCTTGATCTCGAAGCCCAGACCCCAGTCATTGGGCCGCTGCACGCCATAGCCGGGCAGCACCCCGTCCAGCCCGGGAAAGGCGACACTGGTGGCTCGCTGATGTGTGTCGGCGGTGACCAGACGCGGCCGCAGCAGATCTCCGACGAAGGCGACGAGATCCACGACGGTGGACGAGCCGCCGTACCCGGCGGTGTCAGCCCCGCCCGGCAAGACGGTGTGCCCCATCCCCAGTGGCTCGAACACGGCCTCGCGCAGATACGTGCCGAACTCGATGGTGGCTCCGGCAGAGAGGGCATGTGCCAGTAACGCGAAGCCGTAGTTCGAGTACACCCGGCGAGTGCCGGGCTTGGCGATCACCGCATCGGAGAGCAACGACAGCCCGGAAGCATGGGCGAGCAGATGCTCGACCGTCGAGCCGGGAGGACCTGCCGGGGTGCTCAACTCGATGGCACCCTCTTCCAGGGCCACCTGCGCAGCACGAGCCACCAGCGGTTTGGTGACCGACGCGAGTGCGAATTGGTGTGTGATGGAGCCGATTTGGGCCCTGATGCCCTCCGGCCCCACCACGGCAGCAGCGACGGTTGTTACCGGCCAGTCGGCGACGAGGTCGAGAGCACCCATGGCTGGGACTGTAGCGTCATGCGCATGTCTGAAACTGTGCGCGGTGTGATCGCTCGATCGGTGAAGGCTCCTGTGGAGTTGGTGGACATTGTGATCCCCGATCCGGGCCCCGGTGAGGTCGTGGTGAAGGTGCAGGCGTGCGGGGTGTGCCACACCGACCTGACGTATCGCGAGGGCGGGATCAACGACGAGTTCCCGTTCCTGTTGGGCCACGAGGCGGCCGGGATCGTGGCCACCGTCGGCGCGGGCGTAACCACCGTCGAGCCCGGCGATTTCGTGATCCTGAACTGGCGCGCCGTGTGCGGAGTGTGCCGCGCCTGCAAACGTGGACGCCCGCAGTACTGCTTCGACACCTTCAACGCCACCCAGAAGATGACGCTGACCGACGGCACCGAGCTGACCCCCGCGCTGGGCATCGGCGCCTTCGCCGAGAAGACCTTGGTACACGCCGGACAGTGCACCAAGGTCGACCCCACCGCCGACCCGGCCGTCGTCGGGCTGCTCGGGTGCGGAGTGATGGCCGGACTGGGCGCGGCCGTCAACACCGCGGGCATCGGCCGCGACGACACCGTGGCGGTGATCGGATGCGGCGGTGTCGGGGATGCCGCGATCGCCGGAGCCGCCCTGGTGGGCGCACGAACCATCATCGCCATCGACACTGATGACACCAAACTCGCCTGGGCCAAGGACTTTGGCGCCACCCACACCATCAACGCCCGCAAGGTCGAAGACGTGGTGACCGCGGTGCAAGAACTCACCGATGAGGTCGGCGCCGACGTGGTGATCGACGCCGTCGGGCGCCCGGAAACCTGGAAGCATGCCTTCTACGCCCGCGACCTGGCCGGCACCGTCGTGCTGGTCGGCGTTCCCACCCCCGACATGAAGCTCGAGATGCCGCTCATCGACGTCTTCTCCCGCGGCGGTGCCCTGAAGTCCTCCTGGTACGGCGACTGCCTACCTGAGCGCGACTTCCCCACCCTCGTATCGCTGTACCGGCAGGGCCGTCTGCCGCTGGACCGGTTCGTCTCCGAACGCATCGGGATCGAAAATATCGAGGCCGCATTCGACAAAATGCACCGCGGCGAGGTCCTACGCTCAGTGGTAGTGCTCTAACCGAGGTCGGCACATGTCGATCAATCGGAGGCAGTTCGTCATGGGAGGTGCCACTGTGGCCGCTGCCACAACGGGTTTGGCCGCACTCGCCGGATGCGATGACGACACCGCCGGTCCCGACACCGGCGCCGACCTGATCTTCGTCGGCGGCCCTGTTGTGACGGTCGACGGCCGCGATACCACCGCCGAGGCACTGGCCGTCACCGCGGGAAAAATCGCCGCCGTCGGCACGCGACAAGACGTGATGAGGCTGCGCACCACCGAGACGGACGTCATCGAGCTCAGCGGGTGCGCGCTGCTCCCCGCGTTCGTCGAGGCGCACAGCCACCCGAGCCAGATCGCCGCAACGCTCGGCCCACCTGCCGTGGACGTGCGCCCGTTCGTGGTTCCCACCGGTAAGGAGGTGATGCAGAAGCTGACCGATACCGTTCGGGCCACCCCGAAGGGCACCCAGGTGCTGCTGTACGGCATCGACCTGCTGCTGCAGCCGGATCTCCAATTGCCTACGCGCACACAGCTCGACGCGCTGGCACCGGACAACCCGGTGATCATCGTGGCCAACAGCGGGCACGCCGCCTACGCCAACAGCGCCTCCTTCCAGCTGGCCGGCATCACCCGGGATACGCCCGATCCGGTGGGCTCGGAGTACGTGCACGGACCTGATGGCGAACTCACCGGCGAGGTCCGGGAAACCGCCGCGTTGGTCACCCTGGTGACCCCCTACCTCCGCGATGTCGCCGAGCCGAACGCCTACGAGAACCTGCACTGGGCCTTCGGTCAACTGGCCGCCGCGGGCATCGCCACGACCAGTGAACACAGCTACAGCGCAGCACAATCGGCAGACCTGTACCGGCGGATGGCCGCCGACCCGGCTGTCAAGCTGCGCATCCGCGCCTACGAGATGGGCACCCCCGAGCTGGCCAAGGACCCCGCACACGTCGCGGGCCCGCGGGCCGGTGCGGACCAGATGTTCGCGCAGATCGGCATGAAGCTCTGGGCCGACGGATCACCCTGGCAGGGAAACATTTTCACTTCGTTTCCCTATCTGGACACCGAAGCCACCCGCCGAATGGGCCTGGAACCGCATCACCACGGCGGGATGAACTACACCCCCGAGCAGGTCACCGAGCTGGCGAGGGCCTTCATCAAGCAGGGCTGGCAGCTGGCCTGTCACGTGCACGGCGACCGCGCGGTGGACGTGGTGCTGGACGCATACGAGAAGGCCCAGTCCCCCGCGTCGGCGCGTTCCCGCCTGGAACACGTGGGCGCGATGACGCCGGCGCAGTTCCAGCGCGCGGCGCATCTGGGCGTACACCCCAGCCTGTTCATCGAGCACGTCTACTTCTGGGGTGATCCCCTCATCGACGAGCTGTTCGGTGAAGACCATGGCGCGCATTGGATGTCGGCCAAGTCCGCGCTGGACGCCGGGCTACGGATTTCCTTCCACAACGACGGCAACGTCTCGCCACCGGACCCGTTGGGCAACATCGCGACTGCGGTCACCCGCAAGGCCAAGGGATCGGGCCGAGTGCTCGCCCCCGAACAGCGGATCAGCGTTACGCAGGCCGTGCGGGCGCAGACCATTGACGCGGCCTGGCAGCTACATCTCGATACCGAGGTCGGCAGCCTTGAGGTGGGCAAGTACGCCGATCTCGTGGTGTTGTCGGCAGACCCGCACGCCGTCGACGCGGACGCGCTGCGCAAGATCACGGTCCGGGGCACCTATCTGGCCGGGCGTCAGACCTTCACCGCACCCGAGGGCTGACCGACGCTCAACGATGCTGTTGCTGCAGACCCCGCGAGCTCTTGGCTTGGTACAGGGCTTCGTCCGCCCGGCGGACAAGCTGTTCGAAATCAAAGCCGCCGCCCCCGGTGGACTGCCATGCCGCACCCACGCTCACACTCCAGGAATCGATACCCGGCCGCGGAGTACTGACCCGGCGAATGGTGTCGTGTACGCTCTCGCGCCGCCCGGGGAACGCCACCACCAGGAATTCGTCGCCACCGATGCGCGCGGCGATCTCACCCACGCGCGTACTCGCCATCAGCATGTCCGCCACCTCGATCAGGGTGGCGTCTCCGGCATCATGTCCGCGCGCGTCGTTGAGCTCTTTGAGCCCGTCGAGGTCCAGCAGCACCACGACAACCTCCACGGCGTCCAGACGCTTGCGATGCAGGATCTCCTTCGTGGCATTGACTCCCCGCCTGTTCAGTAGGCCGGTGAGTGGATCGCGGTTGGCAGCGACCGCCGAGCCCAGGATCGAGTACGTCGTGCTCTCGATCACTGCCTGCAGGAGCACCGGAACAATCACGACCGTGGTCAGGATCGGTAAGACGTACATGATCTGGTTGAACCCTGCCGAAACGCCGGATTCGACATTGAGCGCGATGAGCACACTCAGGTTCACCAGGGCGAACCCGCAATGGGCCACGAGGCCCCGTCTACCCAAGAAGTAGGCAGGAACCAGGCCGATCAGGCCCAGATAGATGATCGCAAAAAGCCTGGCCATGGAGTCGGAGAACATGGCCGTCCCGATCGCCACCGCCAGATCTGCCCACACCACAAAACAGACCATGACCCGTCTGCTTGGCCACGGCAGGAAGAACCAGCACAAACCGACCATGAAGACCGAGGCTGCCGCGATGTTGACGACCATGCGCGGCCAGAAACCGTGGGGGCCGAGCGCGTTGAAGTTGCTGATCACGGTAAGCAAGACCACCAGCATGCACATCACACCAATCGCAGTCTTGAGCCTGCCCAGTTGCCCGGTATCTCGCAGGCCGTTAGTGACCACGTCGTACTGGAAACCCGGTTCCAGCCACTGCCGATTGCGCACGGGCCATTATGGACCGTGCAATCACCATGAGCGGGTGCCTTTCGCGCACAAGTTCACACGCCGATAGTGGCAACACCGTGGGGCCGAGGGCGGACGGCACAGCGCGTTCTCGTTCATCACCGATCAGGGCGGGGCATGATGGGGCCCCTACCTGCATAAGGACGCAGGGCCCTCCTGGCCTGGGCCAAACCCGGCAGCGAGTGGGAACGACGGTACGCCGCCGTCGACAGTGCGGCCTCCGCCCTGCACGCCTCACCGGGGTGCACCGCGAATACATCGACTAGGACCTGCCGGAGGTGTTGTCACTCAACGGCATCGAGGAGGACCCGCATTCGTGGATCACCGGGGCAGTGACCCAGCTGGTGCGACACGGGGTGGGCCACACCGCCGACGGCCATCCCGTCGCGGCGCTGGAAGACACCGTGGTGGCCTATGACCCCATCGCCGGACAGGGCCGGCGCAGCACAGTGGGTGACCAGGCTCTACCTCGGCAACGACGAGCTGCGTGACTCTGGCGATCTGTCTTTCGCGGCCGGTCACGTCCACCAGGGATTCGCATCCAAGCTGTTCAGTCTGCTCGACGATCCGAAACCCTTCGAGAGAGTGACCTCGATCGAGGCGGCCCACACCATCCTGGAACGCTTCTCCCCTGCCGGGCAGTTCGCGCGTTCCGGGCTGGTGCGCGCCGCCTGACGGCTACCGGTTGGCCGGGCGGTATGCCGTGACGACCACCGAACCGCCGAGCCCGATGTTGTGCTGCAATGCCACACCGTCCTTGGTCGCGGCCCCGGAAACCTGCCGCTTGTCGGCCCGCCCTCGTAGCTGCCAGTTCAACTCCGCACACTGGGCCAGTCCAGTGGCACCGAGGGGGTGCCCCTTGGAGATCAATCCGCCCGACGGGTTGACCACCCACTTGCCGCCAAAGGTGGTGTCCTCGTTGTCGATCAGCTTGCCGGCCTCGCCTTGCTCACAAAAACCGAGCGCCTCGTATACCAGGATCTCGTTGGCCGAGAAGCAGTCGTGCAGCTCCACCACGTCGATGTCCTCGGGGCCGATCTGCGCCTGCTCGTACACGGTGGCGATGGCGGCCTTGTTCATGTTCGCGCCGACGATGCCCGCCGCGGTGCCGTCGAAGGTGTCGGCCCGATCGGTCACGGTGGTCTGCCCGACGATCTCCACGGCCTGATCGGCCAATCCGTGCTTGTCGACGAACTCCTCGCTCGCCACGATCGCGGCCGCCGACCCATCCGAGGTGGGCGAGCATTGCAGCTTGGTCAGCGGACCCACAATGGCGCGCGAGGTCAGGATGTCCTCGAGCGTGTACTCGTCCTGGAACTGGCTGTACGGGTTGCTGACCGAGTGCTTGTGGTTCTTATAGCCGATCCACGCCAATTGCTCTGCGGTCAAGCCATATTCACGCATGTACTCCTCGGCCGCTGCGGCGAACATCCACGCGGTCATCGGGAACTGGGGCTGGCTCAGCTCGCCGAGCGCGATGATCTGCGGCTGCAGCGGTGACTCGCGGTCGGTGAACTTCATGCCCAGTGAACCGGGTTCCATCTTCTCGAACCCGGCCGCCATCACCACATCGGACTGACCGCTGCGGATGGCATTGGCCGCCATGAACAGTGCCGTCGATCCCGTCGAGCAGTTGCTGTTGACGTTGTAGATAGGGATACCGGTGTACCCCAGCTCGTAGAGGGCGCGGTGCCCCGAACACGAGTCGCCGTAGACGTTTCCGATGAAGGCCTGCTCGATGTCCTCGTATCGCACTCCCGCGTCGCCAAGAGCCTTAGTTCCAGCCTCCTTGACCATGGCCGGGTAGTCCCAGCCCTCCCGACGGCCCGGCTTCTCGAATTTGGTCATGCCCACGCCGACCACGAAAACTCGATTGTTGTTCTTCATGATTCTCCCCTAGAGCGATCGGCTGATGAGTTCTTTCATGATTTCGCTTGTGCCGCCGTAGATCTTGTTGACTCGCGCAGCCGCGTAGGCGCGAGCGATCGGGTACTCCATCATGTATCCGTATCCGCCGAAGAACTGAACGCAGCGGTCCACCACGGCGACGCCCTTGTCGGAGGCGACCAGCTTGGCGATCGAGGCGGTCGCGGGGTCGTTGGTGCCGTCGATGTAGTTTTGAATGCACCAGTCCACGGTGGTCTTGATCGAGAGCACCTCGGCCTTCAATTCGGCCAGCTGGAACTTGGTGTTCTGGAACTTGATGAGCGGCTTGCCAAACGCCTCGCGCTCCTTGGTGTACTTGATCGATTCCAGCACGGCGGCTTCGGCCATGCCCGCATTGGCCGACGCGATGATGAGCCGTTCCCGCGCAAGCTGCGTCATGAGCTGGAGGAACCCCTGCCCGTCCTCCTCACCGAGCCTGTTGGCCACCGGCACCCGCATATCGGTGAAGAACAGCTCACGGGTGTCCTGCCCGTGCTGGCCCACCTTTTCCAACACCCGGCCGCGTTCGAATCCCGGCAGGTCCTTGGTTTCGGCGACAATCAGCGATATCCCCTTGGCCCCCTGCGACGGATCTGTCTTGGCGACGATCACCAACAGGTCGCAGTGGGTGCCGTTGGAGATAAAGGTCTTGGAACCGTTGATGACGTAGTGGTCACCATCGCGGATCGCGGTCGTGCGTACTGCCTGTAGATCCGAACCCGTTCCGGGCTCGGTCATCGCGATGGCGAGCACCAGGTCACCGCTGATGATCCCCGGCATCCACCGATCCAGCTGTTCTTTGTTGCCGTACGTGTTGATGTAGTGCGCGACGATCGGTGAGTGCACGGCCCATCCGGTCGAGGAGTCCTGCGCCAACGCAAGCTCCTCGGCCACCACAGCTGAGAACCCGAAATCGCCTCCGGCACCGCCGTATTCCTCGGGTAGGTCCAGTCCCAGCAGACCAGCATCGCCCAGCTTGTTCCAGAATTCGCGATCGACCTGATGCTGGGCGCTCCAGCGTTCCTGGTTCGGCGTGGACTCCTTGCGCAGGAACTCCGCGGCATGCTTACGCAGGTCGCGATGAGCATCGGTTTCCCACGATGCGCGGTAGGCGGGGAACAATTCAGACATCAGCTCACTCCGTTCAGGGACAGCACGTCCAAGATCTCCTCGTCGAGGACGACGATACAAGTGTATCGTTTGAGATTCATTTGTAAAGGGGTGCGGTACGATGGGGTGCATGGCAAACCCGCGCGCAACCGACGAGGACCTGACGGCCAAGGCGCGCATACGCAATACCGCGCTGGATCTGTATGCCCAGTACGGGGAGGAGCGAATCTCATTGCGTGCGGTGGCATCCGAGGCCGGAGTGACCCTCGGGCTGGTGCAGCACCACTTCAAAACCAAGGCCGGACTACGCGAGGCCGTTGACCAGCTGGTGGTCGACTACTTCGTCAGCGCGCTCCGGTCGGTCGAAGAAGAGAAGGACCCGCGCAAGCTCGCCGCCGCCCGCGACGCCGCGGTGCGACACATGCTCGAGGCCAACCCGCCGATCGTGAACTATGTGCGCAGGGCGGTATTGGAACCTTCCGGCGAGCAAATGCACCTGCTCGATGCGCTGATCGGCCTCACCCGTGACGAGGTGGCCACGCTGCGCAAGAAAGGCATGGCGCCCACTGATCGCACGGAATCTACTCAGGTGGTATCGGTACTGGTTCGCCAAATGGGAGCCTTGCTCCTACAGCCGCTCATCGATGCCGCCTGGGATCGGGTGCAGTCGGGAGACATCCGCAAACCCACGCTGTCCATCAAGGTGCGCGACTAACGCCCCTGCGCCACGATCCGCACTCCATCTCTGCCCGAGGCCAGCAGATCCTGCAGCACCCTCTCGACCACCTGTAGATCGGCATTGCTGTAGCGCGGCAAGACATCGCGTCTCTCCCAACGGTTCCGTCGCTCTCGACGGGCCGGGCCGATCTCGATTCCCGCACCGCGCGCGGCGAAGGCCTCGGCCGCCGCATCCCATTGGCTCGCTTCATCGTTCACCGCGGCGAGCATTGCGAGCGGGATCGGTGATGCAGGCATGGCAACCTCCCAGCGGACCGTGTGGACCGTGTGGACCGAAAGGGAAATTACTCCGGTCGGGCGCCATCGCATCGGGTACTGGTCTACTCGATTTCAGTTGACGGGAGCATTCAGGAACGGGCGTCCGTCGCCCGCTCCGTGCCCATCGAAGTGCCACCACTCCCCCGCATACACCTGCAGCCCACCGGCCTGCATGGCGCTGCGCAGGCGGGCACGGTTGGCCTGCTGATCGGGGCTCACCCCGTCGGCGGCGTAAGCCAGCGAGCGCGGCGAGAAATCGTCGAATCCGGTGCCCATGTCGACCAGGCCCCGCGCGTTGGCCAAGGTGACGTCCACCGAACGTCCGGCCTCGTGGCTGCGGGCGTATTGGCTGGGCTTGGCGACCCAGTTGGGGTTGGGTACCACCTGGAACATGCGGACCTGCACCTCGTGCGGGCGGTAACAGTCCCAGAAGACCAGCCGTTCGCCGTTGGTGCGCAGCTTGTCGGCGGCGGTCTTGAGGCCGGGCGCCATCGACTCGTGCACCAGGCAGCGGGCATCGGCCGGATACAGCTGCACGCCGGTGAAGTTGTTGGTGGTGGCGTAGCGCAGGTCGATGACGGCATCTGGGACGACAGTGCGCACATCGAGTAGTCCGGCGGCACGGGCGGCCTCGCTGATCGGCGGGATATCGGGATCCGCATGGGCGGGCGCGAGCTGGCTGAGCACACACCCGAGACCCACGGCGACGAGAACTAGACGCTTCATCATCTCTTCATTGTCTTCATCAGACCTTCAGAATCGGCGTATTACCCTCACATCGTGGTCGCACAGAAGCTCGATCACCGCATGTTTGTGGGTCTGGTCGCTGCCGGAGGCGTCACCGTGACGGGGCTGGGCGGCTTCCTGGCACTGGAGGTCCGCGCCAGTTCCCGGTTGACCGGACGTTGCTTCATCGACCTGTTCGAGAAGACCGGCGGCACGTTCGTGGGGTACCGGCACAACCACGCCAAAGCCCTTGCCGTGTGCGGTCGTTTCGAAAGCAACGGCGCCGGAGCGCAGGTCACGTCGGCGTAGGTGTTCACCAAGGGCGTGTATCCGGTCGCCGGACGGTTCTCGGTGGGCTGCCAAAACCCGCATCAGCCCGATACCGGTTCCGCACAGGGGCTGGCTCGTGACTTCTCGCTTCCCGGCGGCGAGCAGTGGCGTACCGCCATGGCCGCCGCGCCGGTGTTCATGGCCCCGACACCGGAGATGTTCTGTGGGCTGCTCGCGGCGCGAACCTCGGGTAACAAGGACCGCGTGAGCGCGTTCATGCGGGGCAACCCCGCCACCGCCGCACAGAAGCCGATCGAGGCCGCGCCCCAGGCGGCGTCGTTCGCCGAGGCGGCGCTCGGACGCCGATGCGGTGGCGGGTGGTCCCCGACGGGAACGCAGCCGGCGCCCCGGTCAAGAACGGACCCAACTGGATGTTCGAGGCCCTGGCCCAGACGTCGGCACGCTGGCACTCGGCCACGCGATTCTCCCAGAGCAAGAACATATCCGGGATACCAACTTCGATCCGACGCTGCTGCCCAAGGGAATTGAGCTCTCTGATGATCCGATCCTGGCGGCGGTGTACGCGGAGTCGCATCGGCGGCGTGCGCGGGAGACTCCCGCTCCGGTCGAACAGTTCGGGCAAGACATGTGATGACAGAATCCACCGATGACGAACGCTTTGGGTTGACTGCGCAGCTCCTGCATCGGCTGATGGCGGTCGCGATGGCGTTGTTCCTGGCGCAGCCGGTGATCGGATGGGCGCTGGTGCCGGCGTCCGGGGTGCCCGTGGAGATCGCCGGACTGCGTTTTCCGTCGATCGTGCCGACCAGCATCGGGTGGTACGGCGCGCTGCGCGAGGCGCACGCGCGGGTGACCTATGCGTTGCTCGCCTGCATTGTTGCCCATGTCAGCGCGGTGCTGATCCACACCATCGGGTTGCGGGACCGCTTGCTCAGCAGAACACTTCCGCGCCACTATCAGCCAAAATGGCCGGGGCTGCGTCCATTGCCTAAGTACACCCATTATCGTTTCGGGGTGCCCGAAATGGATCGCCGTACATTGATACTGACCATGGGCTTCGGCATGGCCGCAGCCGCATTGCCCCTCCCGACGGCTCAGGCCGACCCGGGACGTCAGCCCGCGGCGCCACCCGACGCCCAAACTGCCGGCTTTGCTTTCCGTGACGAGTTTGACGGCCCGGCCGGTTCGGCCCCCGACGGCTCCAAGTGGGTGGCCGCGAAGTTCCGTGAGCGGATCAAGAACCCCGTGTTTTGGGATCGCCCCGAGAACATGGGCGAGTACCGCGACAGCCGCACCAACATCTTCCTCGACGGCAACTCCAACCTGGTGATCCGCGCGACCAAGGAAGGCAGCAAGTACTTCAGCGGCAAGCTGCACGGCACCTTCCGCGGCAGCATCGGCCACACCTTCGAGGCACGCATCAAGTTCAACTGCCTCACCGACGGCGCATGGCCGGCGTGGTGGCTGCTGAACGACAACCCCGAGCGCGGCGGCGAGATCGACCTGGTGGAGTGGTACGGCAACCGGGATTGGCCCTCGGGCACCACGATTCACGCACGGCTGGATGGCACCTCGTTCGAGACGCTGCCGATGCCGGTGGACAACAACTGGCACACCTGGCGCTGCACGTGGACCGATGCCGGGCTGTACTTCTGGATGGACTACCACGACGGCATGGAGCCGTACCTGACGGTCGACGCGAATTCCCTTGACGATTGGCCGTTTAACGATCCGGGCTACACGCTGCAGCCGATGCTGAACCTGGCGGTCGCGGGCTCCGGTGGTGGCGATCCGGCGGGTGGTTCGTACCCGGCGGAGATGCTCGTCGACTACGTCCGCGTCTGGTAACTCGCTCTTAGCGCCTAGATGCCGCGAAACTCAAGGTGAACTATCCGCGTCTGCGGGTTGCGTTCGTCTATCGCGACTTCGCGGATAGCCGATTTTCCCTTAGCAGGAACGTAGTTGTCCTGAGCAAGTAAGACATTCGGCGAGGAGGCCAAGTCGGGTCCTGCGATGGTCTTGACCAGAGAGGTCTGATACAGCTTGCTGAATTTGGCGGTGAAGTGGGACTTTTCCAACATCGCTTGGACGTCGGCCGCCGGCATCTCGACCGCGATTCGGTACTTCTTGTTGTTCACGGTTTCTCGCTGTGCGAGAAGAACCTTGCCGTTCGCGGGAAGTGTCCATCCGCCGAACTCGGTAGCGTTCCTCACGAGCTGCGTGCTCGTCGATGTCTCCACATCTGGAGCTGCTGCGCGGTCAACAACACGATCGCATGCTGTTGCAAACAATAAGCTAGCGACCAGAAGACCGATGAATAAGTTAAAAGCCCTCAACGTCATCTCCCACTTCCTGGGTTCGAAGGCAGATCAATCGGACCGCCCGCCGGTAGCAATCCCTCAAAGTGCTTGGTTTTCGACGACCCATACATGTTGAATTCCCTCGCCAGCCCAGCGGTGTGCAATGCCCCTAGCTGTTCATCGCTCCAGGTGAATCCGCCGATTTCGGTCTCCTTGGTGCCATCCCAGTTGTAACGGTCGAACACGTGCCCCTGGCAGTCCAAGGTAATCCTGGCCTGAGGGCTGCCAGTGTTGCGGGGATGGATTGTGACGAGCCCGCTGGCAGACGCCTCCACCGATCCCATGGCGAGATACCAGTCACGGTCCGAAAATGTGTAGTCAAACCATCCTTCCGACTGGAAGGTGGTCGTAATGCCGCTGCTAGGCGCCTCGGCAGCGATCTTCTGGACGCTGTTGGTGACGATGGCGTCGATATGTTCCTTGAACGCGGGCTCATCAGCCATCATTTGATCGGGATCCACGCCGAGATCCGAACCCGTGTTGTTGAGATAGTGCACCAAATGACGGCTCGCGTTACGCAGGCCTTTGGCCCGAGCGGCGAGTGCGGCCGCAGCGGCAACTTCGAAGAAGGCGTAGTCATCGGCACGGCTGTAGACCGGTTGCGACCCCCACGGACCCTGCCCAGGGTCTGTGGGTGGTTGTGGCGGCGGCCCAGGAAACGGCGCCATCAGGACCCTCCATCCCTGGCGATCACGCGTATCGCCCCAGCCGGCGGGTTACACAACAGAAGCAAGGCTGTCCTCCCACCACGTGTTGTCTCCGAATCCGTACTTCATCGCCTTGGAGTCAGCCATCACCCTGGCCGGAACTTCGAATTCGTCGGAGCTGTAGCTCGGCGGTGTTCGGCCCGGCGAATAGTTGAGCGCCGAGGCGATCCTGTCCACCAACGCCGATATCTCAGTCCGCCGCGACTCAGCGGAATTCTTGAGAGACGAACATGCCGAAACCAGCGTCGCTCTGTCAGCTTCGTCCATCGGCTTGTGCAGAAAACCTGCCCATCCACCAAGGGGAAATGTGCCTCCTACGATCGTTATCGGCCGAAGGATCTCGCTGCTTACGCCCACCGCCTGGTTATAGACCAAACGTTCGAGGCGAGCGCCGCCGTTCTCGACGATTTTCGCCACGGCGTCCATATCGGCACTTCTATCGATCATCGATCGGCTCTGAGATGTCGAGCGCTCACGAAACACCTGCGAGGTCTCTCCTGACCAGGTGTTCAACAACCACTTGGCGCCGCCGGAGAGGTTCTCCGCCGCGAAATGATCGTTGATACCCAGAAGGCCAATCCGTTTACCGATCGAGCGCAATACTTCCCAATCGGCCACCAGTGGGGTGAGAAAGTCCTTCGCAGGCCGTATCCCGATCGCCTCGTCCAGAGGCTTGTCGTAGATGCTCACCAGTTCGATCGCGGAGATAACGGCTTCTCGAAGCGTGAAAGTTTCGTCATGTACCTCAGACATACCCGGCAACTGCAACCCGCCAAATCGATGCAAACCCGAATCGTCTTCGGATGCGACGGCAGCGCTTGAACCTCCAACTGTGCTCGCTGCCAATGACATTGATTTCGCCGATGTCTGGTCATTGGTGTCAAACTTGGTACCGGCCGCTGCAAGATTTGCGCCCAGATAGTCGAACGCCGTTGAGTCTGCGTGCTGAACCGAAGTTACTGACTCTTGAAACCTACTCAGCGCTGCCTCGATGACAGTCATGAGGCCCGTAGCACCTGACACGGACACACCCGGCAGCATTCGCGATGCGTTGGAGCGAAAATTCGATCGAATGTCCTGCAGGTCCAGTTTGAAGCCCGCGAGCCCGCCTAAGTCAACCGTGAATTTGTCCATGCACCCTCCCCGCTGTTGTGCTGCAAAGCCATTGGATGCCGGTCTGGACAGCGACCATTCCAACGATGAAGTTCAATGTAGATGCCCCCTGCTGCGAACCTCCCGCGGAAAAGTGTACACATGCGATAGCCACGGTAAGCGCCTATCGAGGCAGCTCAGGTTAACGTCTTCGCCACAAGAGCCTTGAGCATCCTGCGGCTAGAACGCTTTCTTTGCGCCGTACATCGCGGCGTCGGCTTCCACCAGTAGGTGGGCGACGATGGGCCCCAGGGTGGGGATCGTCGTCTGATCCGACTCGGGCAGCACCGCGGTGGCGATGCCGACACTGGCGGTCACCGGCACGTCGTCAACGGCACTGTTCAGCGCCGCGTGCACGGCGCGCCGATAGTCGAGATCGCGTGGCGAGTCGGTGACCGCGACGATCCCGAATTCATCGCCTCCGAGGCGAACCGACAAGGCGTCCGGGCCGGCCACCGAGCGCAGCCGACGCGCGGTCCGTTGCAGCACCTGATCGCCGATGTGATGGCCGAAGGTGTCATTGATCTGCTTGAACAAGTTCAGGTCAACGAACACGACCACCACGTGGGCGCCCGGTTCACCGGCCTTGGCCTCATACGCCTCTTGCAGGCCACGCCGGTTCAGCAGGCCGGTCAGCTCGTCGTGGCGCGCCAGTCGGTCACGCCCGTCGGCGTGCTCGCTGAACTGCGCCTTACCCATGTATACGACCCATCCGGCAAACAGACTCGCCAACAGCATGGTGACCACCGCGGCGGTGAGCGAGGCCGTGGAGTATTCGTCGCGAGATATCGCTCCCGCTACGGCCAGAACCGTCCCGGCCGCGGTCACCAACGACTGCATGCCGATCGCCGCCCGGCCGTGCACCAGGGATACGTAGGCATTGACCGCCACCAGCCACGCCAGCTTCACGAACGCAACACCCGTCGTGGTCACCAAGCAGACGCCGATCAGAATGGCCACATCGCAGTAGAAGACGTAGACGCTCGACTCCATATACGTCACGGGCCTGGGCCGTGCGTACCGAATTCCCCAGAAGAGTGCCGGGATGGATAAGCAGATGCCCAACAAAGGCAGCTTCGATAAACCGGTGGAGTGCAACAGGATTGCCGCCGCGCCGACGGCGGAGATAAAGACCGCGTTCGCCAGTGCAACAGTGCGCCCCAGTCCCACCCGTTCCAGAATGTGGTTGTTGTCCTGGTAAACCTGCGCGCCTTTACTGCGGCGACTCGATTCCGATCCGGCGTCAGCCTGACCCGGAGATGTGATACCCACCTACCGCCCTCACCAAGCGAACATCAACCGATCCAGTAGCGATCAGTCGACTACCCAATGTGGCATACGTGCTAAACCACAATTATTCATCGTAAGGCACGGCACAGCGATTGTTGGAAGCCACATGAGATTCGTGGTGATACGAACGGTCAGGTCAGCGTCTCGTTGATCAAGCGCGCCAAGCGTTCTCCACCGAGGCGCAATTGCGCATCGGCAATAGGCCAGTATTGGTTGGTGTAATCGGTACCGATGGTCGAGGTGTTGGGGTAGGCGCCCACGGCGATCTGGCAGGTGGCCTGCGCCCACTCGACGGGATCGGTACTGCCCAGCTCCGGTGCGGGCAGGCTCTGGATTACCTGGGTGTATTGGGCGTCGTTCAATCCACGGGTGTTCAGCAGTCCGCTGTCCCACACCGAATGCAGATTGGTCGACCGGCCGTTATAGGTGAGTGGTATGTCATTTCCGCCGCGGTCGCGCGCGTACCCGTCGTGCATCGGCTGGTGGATATCGCCGACGAAATGCACAACGAACTTGAGGGCCTCCTGACGTTCGGCATCCGATTTGGATCTGTCGCCCAGGATCGCGCTCTGGGTACGAATGGCCTCGATGACGTTATTGCCATTGTCGGCGGGCACGTAGTGGCAATTGTTCTCGGCAATGTCGGCGTAATGCCAGGGCGCGGTCTCGGGGCGGCTGGGGCGTACCTGGTCGGCCCAGTTGGACACCCCGGCCAGCGTGGGGTTGGCCTGGCCGGCCAGCAGGCGGGAAACCTCCGCGCGGGCCGCGGGCGTGAGCTTCGCATCGGCGACCGCTCCCACGATGTTGTGCCCCTGGGGGCCCCAGGCGGCGGCCAACGGGGCCGCCAGGGGCAGCAGGGCGGCGGCAACCGCCATCACACCAAACCTTTTCATCACCACTTTACGGTGACACAGCGCGGGCGCGGCGGCCTACGTAGACACCTACTCGTTCTTGGAGTTCACCGCACCGTCAGGTTGTGGCTGCCCAGCGCGCGCACCAGCGCGTAGCATCCGGTTCGTGAGCATCTGGCGGCGTACCGACGGCAAGCACACCGGTGTGGGGCGCGACGAGCCCGTCGCCGAGTGCGGCACCGAGATCGCAAAAGTCGATACGGCGCCCGGCCCCATCTACATCTGGGATGGCGCGACGCCGGAGGACCGGCAGGGCGGTTTCGCGATCGACGAGTACCACCCCGGCTCGGCGGTCACCGGGCAGATCGTGATCAAGGCCGAGCACAAGCCGCCGTTCGGTCAGTGGGAGCAGCTCACCGGCTGGCCCGCTTAGTCTTTCGCTCAGTCCTTGGCAAAGGCGATCGCGAGCTTCTTCTCCAGGTTTTCGTAGGGCTCCCCGGAGATGTCGACGACCACCTGCGCGATGGCGCCGCCGGTGAAGGTATAGGGCGCCTTGTACTGCGAGGAGACCGCCGAGCCGCTGTTGCGTCCGATGGACAGGCCGGCACCGGCCAGACCGAATGTGCCGGGATGGATCTGCACGCCGCCCAGTGAGCCGACGGCGTCCTCGTCGACGAAGAGGGTGACGTCGCCGACCGGGGTGTGGCTGCCCGGGGCGGTGCCGGTTTTGACGAAGCGCGCCCCGAGCACGTGGGCGCCCAACGGCACGGCAGCCTCGGAGGAGAGCTTCTGCTCCTTCTCTCCCATGAAGTTGTAGATGTAGTGCAGCGTGCCGTCCTGGATGAACAGCACGTGCCCGCCGTGTGCGCCGCCCTGTTTGAAGATGACGCCCTCGGCTCCGGTGTCGGTGGTGACCTCGGCGAGGATCGAAAACGACTGTCCCCGAATCTCTACCATGGCACCGAGGCCCACCTCGGCACTATTCGGGTAGTACGTGAACGACGTGCGCTCCCCCGCCAGGTAGGGCCGCCACCGGGTCATGGTTTCCAGGATGTTCAGATCGGCCAGGGGCAGGCCGTTGTATTTGTCGGCCTCGGCGAACCAGAGTTGTTTGAGCTCTTCGAGTTTCTCCGGGTGCTCGTTGGCGAGGTCGTGGCATTGACTGCGGTCGGATTCGATGTGGAACAGCTCCCAGCGATCCTTGTCGAAGTGCGACCAGCCCGAGGGGGTGGCGGCGTGCACGGTGTTGGCGAACCACCCGTTGTGCCAGATGCCGCGGGTGCCCAGCATTGTGTAGAACTGGGTTTCCTTGCCGGTGTCGGCTTTCGGATCTTTGAGCGCCGCGGCGAAACTGATGCCGTCGAGTGGCTTCTGCGCGATGCCTTTCACTGCGTCGGGCGGGGTGATGCCCAGCAGGTCGTAGATGGTCGGGGTGATATCGCTGACGTTGACGTAGGTATCGCGGACCTCGCCGTGCGCGGCGATTCCCTTGGGCCAGCTGATGATTGCGGTGTCGGCGATGCCACCCTCGTGGGAGGCGTAGCGCTTGTACAGCTTGTAGGGGGTGTTGAACGCCATCGCCCACCCGATGGGGTAGTGGTTGTAGGTGTCGGTGCCGCCGAGGTTGTCGTAGAAGCGCAGGCTCTCTTCGACGGTGTCGATGTAGCCGTTGAAGAACTTGACCTCGTTGACCGAGCCGTTGGGGCCGCCCTCGCCGCTGGCGCCGTTATCGGAGATCACCACGATGATGGTGTTGTCGATCTGGCCCGATTCCTCCAAGTAGTCCAGGATGCGGCCGATCTGATCGTCGGTGTAGCTCAGGAATCCGGCGAACACCTCGGCCATGCGGGAAAAGAGGCGCTTCTCCTCGTCGTTGAGCGAGTCCCAGGGGCGCACCGTGTCTTGCAGCGGCCAGGGCTCACCGTTAGGGCCCTTGACGTCCAGATATGGGTTGACGGGCGACAATTCGGTGTCCGGCGGGACGACGCCGAGCTTCTTCTGGTTCTCCAGCACGATCTCCCGGTACAGCTCGTAGCCCATATCGAACGTGCCGGCGTACTTGTCGGCCCATTCCTTGAAGACGTGGTGCGGGGCGTGCCCGGCGCCGGGGCACACGTAGGAGAACCAGGGCTTGTCGGGAGCGATCACCTTGGCGTCGCGGATGAATTCGATGGTCTTATCGGCGATGTCCTTGGACAGGTGGTAACCCTCTTCGGGGGTGGCGGGTGGTTCGACGGGGTGGTTGTCGTAGACCAGATCCGGGTACCACTGGTCGGTCTCGCCGCCCATGAATCCGTAGAACCGTTCGAAACCTCTGGAGAGTGGCCAATGCCGTTTGGTGGCGCCGAGATTGGCCTCTTCCAGCGGCGTCAGATGCCACTTGCCGACGCAGTAGGTGTTCCAGCCCTTTTCGGCCAGCACCTCCGAAAGCAGTGCGGTGTCGAAGGGGATGCGGCCGCTGCAGTTCGGAAAGCCGTCGGTGAACTCCTCGATGGTGGCCATGCCGACCGTGGTGGCGTTGCGGCCGGTGAGCAGCGAGGCGCGGGTGGGTGAACACAACGCGGTGGTGTGGAACTGTGAGAGGCGCACACCGCGTTCGGCGATCCGGCTCATGGCGGGCATCTGCACCAGTCCACCGAAGCAGTCCCAGGTGGCGATGCCGGTGTCGTCCCACACGAGATACAGGACGTTGGGGGCGCCCTCGGGCGCGGTGGGTGCGGCGTAGCGAGTCCAGTCCGGTTCGGAATCCCTTATGTCCAGGGCGATCTTGCCGTTGAATCCGGATTCGGGTGATGCCGTCATAGCTACTCCCTCGTAGGGTTCAAGATCCAAGGACGTAGTGATCGTAACGAGGCGGCGGGGCTGCGGAGAGGGCTTCCACCCGATTATCAGGAGCTTCCAAGGTGCAGGTCGGTTCGGTGGCGTAGTTGTGCGGTCCGGGCACTTGGTTCACCTTGCGAAGTTAGAGTGCAGGCGTGCCCTACTCATCCATACGCTCGGTAAGTGTGTCCGTACTGGCCACGGCTGCCGCCATCTTCGGTTTTTCTGGCGTAGCGGGGGCGGCGCCGCACGACTACTGCGCCGACCTCAAGGGCAGTAACACCGGCACCACGTGTGAGATCCGCCTCTCGGACCCCGGGTACAGCGTCGACATCACCATTCCGTTGAACTACCCGGAGCAGAAGCCAATCGCCGAATATGTCGCCAAGACGCGCGACGCGTTCCTCAACACGGCCAAGTCCAGTACTGCCCGCAGCACGCCGTATCAGTTGAGCATCAAGCCGACGGCATACACCTCGGCGATTCCCCCGCGCGGCACGCAGACCGTGGTGTTCAAGATCTACCAAAACACCGGCAGCGCGCAGACGACGTTCAAGGCCTACAACTGGGACCAGAGCTATCGCAAGCCGATTCTCTACACGGTGACGCAGGACGACAAAGAGAATGCTGCGCTGTGGCGGGTGGACGATCCGCTGAAGACCGTCGCGCCGATTGTCCAGGCGCAGCTGCAGCAGCAGCTGGCCCCGCCGCCGGTGGCAACTCCCACGCCGACGACAACCTCGGGACAGCCGACCACCACCACGTCGACTACTACTACTACTACGACGCCACCGCCGCCGTTGCCGTTCTCGCCCGCGTCGCTGTACAACGCGTCGAACTACCAGAATTTCGCGGTGCTCAACGACGGAGTGATGTTCTTCTTCGACCAGGGCGCGATATTGCCCGACTCATACGGGGCGTTGCAGGTGCTGATGCCACGGTCGGCGATTGACCCCATGATTGCGTAGGCGCAGAGCTACTTCCCGGTCACCTGGTTACCATCGGGGGAAGGCATCAGCCGTATCACTGCGAAGCTGCTCCTCCGAGAGCCTCCAATGATTCACACCATTCAGAAAACACCTCGACACCTGACCTTTTACGCCGAATATGACTGGAGAAATCCACGTATCCTCCACTCGCATATTGCTGTACATCAGTTAGCGTTGGCGGCGACTTATGGGCCACATAATTACGGCACTTCCTAATCTCCTCCAAAGGATTTTGAACAGAGATAAAGCCGAGTTGTATTGCGTTAGAAGAAATCGCGGATACGATCGTGTTCGCATTAGGTAGCGCTAGGAAAGAAACGATATCCGTCAAATTCCTAATACCACTCCACTTAGGCTCACCATTGGTAATTCCAAAGTTGTTGCCGCGGCGGTTATTGGACAGTAGGTCGCCTATTACTTGCGCCTCATTTCGAGGCGTTGGCGGCGTGTACAGCGCACCACTAAGCCCTGTAGTGGGCACACCAGCGCATGTGACAACTAGTCGCCTAATAAACCGAGACCACGCGTCCCAAAGCGAGATTAAGCATCCATCATCCAGTGGTATATAAGTGTATCGATAGCCCGCCACCGTCCGGTGGCCAACATAGCGCGTAAATACTGATTCAATCTCGCGGATCTCTTTGGAGAAATCATCTACTAGATCAGCAAGTGCTAGCGATTGGCTCAAAGTCATCGACTGGTATCGGCAAAGTCGCCAGCCAACGCGCGAACGAAGAAGCTGAAACGCGTCTGCCGACTCTTAATTCTCTGCGTTGAAGCTCGGGCATCCCGAAATGGTGCAAGTAGATCATCTGGCTGGTCAGAGATCAGTGCAGAATTTAGAGCGATGAGAGAATCCACCGCCCTTTCAACATCACCCAGTAAACTGCTTGCTGGTGGGGCGTGACTGAAATCTAGCTTACCTTCGGGGAGCAACCCATCGGCATACATCAAAGCCGCTGCCAGCATTAGGAAGTGAGGTCGTTGAACTATCGGCTCACCCTTCAACCTATCGAGCAACTCGAGAGACTTATCGACAACTCGGGCAATTCCATCAGGATCCGGTAAATCATTACGGGTTCGGTTTTTAACGAGGCCGTAGTAACGGGTGATATCGGCCTCTGAACCATCTGAAACCCCGCGATCAAGGAATGCGAAAAGCTCCGCGATAATCGACTGATCGACCATACGGACACGATCTCTTTCGGAAACGATACCAAGGTGCCAGAGCTCTCCAGATGCTTTGACTGTCTCCTTTACAAGGTCACTGAAATCATTATCGAAGCGCGCGTTCCGTAGCTCCGGTTCAATAACAGGAACCGCGTATGAGTTGATTCGAACGAAGACCTCAAGAACGTCGTCATCTGACGCGTTTAGCAGCTGCTCAAATGTGAGTTTATATGCGAGAAATGCATCCTGCAAATCAGCTTCAAGATTCCCATAACGAAGTCCCTTGTATTCCTTTGCCTTCGCCCCCAAAGCGAAGCTACCGGAACTAAAATCGATAATTGTCCGTAGCCGCTGTTGGCCGTCAACCACGTCACGGATAGTCCGCCTGGTGTCACGGTCCACGGTTGTTCGTATCAATAGTTTCGGTATTGGATAACCGCGAAGTATTGAATCGATCAAGTACGTACGTGCCTGAGGAGACCACACTGATCCACGCTGAAACTTCGGATTCAGAATCAATTCGCCGTCGTCATGCCACTTCAGGCAATCAGCTATTGTGTAAGTCTGCGGTGTACTACCCTGCATTGCTCTCCTAGCCCCGACGTTCGGTACCGCTAGTAATACACCATTTGTAGGGCTGTTTGTCTTCGGTTGATGGTTGATGGATGTGTGTCGGTTGATCCTTGACACTCTTGTTGTGGTTAGGCCTGGTCGCGGTTGCGGCAGGCCTTCT
>JACHLF010000006.1 GCA_014204435.1 Mycobacteroides chelonae | reverse complement strand
CTGGGCCGCACGCTGCGCGGTATCGACACGATGCAGAACGGCTACCGCACCCTGGTCGATCAGACCCCGAAAACCTTCCGTGCGCTCGACACGCTATTCGCCGACAACTCCGACACCATGGTGACACTACTCGGCAACCTGGCCATCGCCTCCAAACTGCTCTACCTGCGCGTTCCCGCACTCAACGCACTGTTCCCCAACTACCGCAGCTCGGTGTTCGACGCGCTGATGAGCATCATGCACGACGGCGGCATCTGGGCCACCGCGGATCTGTACCCTCGCTACGTCTGCGACTATCCGACTCCACGGCTGCCGCTGTCGGCCGCGGACTATCCCGAGCCGTTCCTGTACGCCAACTACTGCGCGGATGACGATCCCGCCGTGCTGATTCGGGGTGCCAAAAATGCACCGCGACCAGCTGGGGACGACACCGCCGGACCTCCCATGGGCGCCGATATGGGCAAGAAGGCCGATCCGACACCGAAGGGGCGGTTCCAGATACCGACCCCCTATGGTGGACCGACACTGCCGATCGAACCCCCGCATTGATGCCTGACCTGCGAATCAGATTCAAGGAGCTACTACCGTGGTCACCATGACCAAAGAAGACGTCGACTCCCCCAACGACGCCGACACGGACGACGCTGACAACAAAGAGACTGTCGACTCCGCCACGGAGATCGATTCGGAGGATTCCACGGAGACCGATTCGGCCCAGGACGACGTCGAATCGAGCGACGATGAAGCTCCCAGCTCGGACGATGACAAGGCCTCCTCCGCTGGGGCGTCGTGGCTGCGCTACGCGGCCATCGGAGCCTTAGCAGCGGTCCTGATCGGCGCGCTGGTGCTCTCGGGCATCGTGGGCTCGAAGGTCTGGCGTCAGCATCAGATCGACGCGGCGGGCGAGCAGGCCCTCGCGGTTGCCATCCCCTACACGGAAACCTTGACGAGCATCGACAGCAACGACATCGACGAGAGCTTCCGGCGAATCCTCAATGGGGCGACCGGCGATCTCAAGAAGGACTTCACCCCGGCGAGCGTGCAGCTGCGTCAGCTGCTGCTCGACAACAAGGCCACCTCGCACGGCAAGATCGTGAACTCCGCGATCCAGTACAAGTCCACGGACAAGGTCGTGCTGCTGATGATGGTGGATCAGAGCATCACCAATACACAGCGGCCCGACCCGCGAGTCGACAAGAGCCGGATGAAAATCACCATGGAAAAGATCGATGGCCGTTGGCTAGCGAGCAAGCTGGAGTACCTGTAAACCGCCGGAAAGGTAATCATGCGGATTTCTCAACTCTTGGTCCGAGGGGTTGCCGGGGCGATGGTCGCTGCGCTGGCGATCAGTACCGCGCCGTCGGCCGCCGCGTCAGCGCAGTCGTTCTGCGGTGAGCTCGGCGGCAATTTCGACGGGCTGTACTGCCATACCGTGGTGACCTCGCCGCGCAAGGCCGATCGCGATATCAAGGTGGCCATCCCCGAGTTGGTGGATAGCAATCCCGCTATCCGTGAGTACTTGCGCAATCTCTACAACAACTGGAAAACCAAGGGCGCTGACATGATTCAGGACAGCTATGGCGAGGAGAACTTCCAGATCTTCAACCACGGCAGCACCACGTCGATCGTGTTCCACGAGGACTACCACGCCAACGGCCCGCAGGTGAACAACGCGTACCGAACCTTCAACTATGACGGCGGTAAGCGTCTGATGCTCGCCGACATTCTCAAGGGCGGTGATGTGAACGCCATCCCACCGATCGCGGAGCCATTCATCATCGAGGCATTGGACCGGGCGGCACCGGGGCACACCCCACAGACCTATCCGTTCACGCCCGACCGGTGGACGCCGGACAAGGTGTACTCCGGCGCGTACAAGGCCTGGGCGCTGACACCGGACGAGCTGATCATCTACATGCCGGATTACCCCGTGGCCCATGACTATCCGATCGACTATTCTCCCGGCCAGCGGGTGTACTCGATGGACGGCGGGACCGTGGAGGCGCATATCCCGATCAGCGCCATCGCCCCGATCCTCAAGCCCGGGTACGGAGGCTAGAACGCGATAGCTGATGCCCGCCTACAAGCGACAACACTTGTAGGCGGGCATTTTCTTTCCGGCGGATCACTCCACGCGTTCGAGCACAGCGCTGGCGCCGTGGCCGCCGGCCGCGCAGATGCCGAGCAACGCGGTGCTCTTGCCGGTAAGCGCCAGCTCGTTAGCCATGGTGGTGACCATGCGGGCACCGGTGGCTCCGAACGGGTGACCAATCGACACCGAGCCTCCGTGCACATTGACCTTGTCGATATCGGGCGTGCCCACGGCCTCCGAGCGCCCCAGCCGGTCGGCCGCCCACTTTTTCGAGCCGAGTGCTTCCAGCACCGAAAGGGTCTGCGCGGCAAAGGCTTCGTGGATATCGATGTAGTCGACGTCGGCGAGGGTCAGTCCCGCCTTCTCCAGTGCCCGCGGCATCGAAATGGCCGGTCCGATGAGCACCTCGTCGGCGGGATCGACGCTGACGTAGCTCCAAGACCGGAACGCGGCCAACGGCTGCAGACCAAGGGCACGCGCCTTCTCTTCGCTCATGAGCAGCACTGCGGCGGCACCATCGGTAAGCGGACTGGCGTTACCGGCAGTCACCGTGCCGTGGCGGGTGAAGACCGGCTTCAGCGTGGCCAGCTTCTTCACACTGGTGTTCGCACGGACCAGTCCGTCGCGGGTGATCCCGTTGACGGGCACCACCTCACGATCGAAGCGTCCCGATGTGATGGCGGCGGCCGCCCGGTGATGCGAGCGGACCGCGAACTCGTCCTGCGCTTCGCGCGTGATGCCGTGAATCTTGGCCATCTTGTCGGCCGACTCCCCCATCACCTCACCAGTGGTGCGCTCCTCGATCTTGGGGCGGCGGGGCAGCAATCCGGTGAACGGCGCCAGGCTCAGCGCGGCGTCAAGATAGTCCTTCGGCGTGGGCTTACCCAGAGCCAGCGGGGCTGCGGCGTGAATGAGCTTCTGCGGCAGGTTAACTCCGGCATTGGAGGTGGAATCCGAGCCACCGGCAATCATCACGTCGTACTCACCGCGCTCGATGGCGGCGGCGGCCGTGGTGATGGCCTGCAGGCCGGAGGCACAGGCACGAGTGACGGTGTGCCCCTCAACGCCGTGACCGAGTTTCAAGTCCAGAGCGATCTCACGCGCGACGTTCGGCGCACCGGCCGGAAGGATCACCCCGCCCCAGACCACGGCCTCGATCTCGTTCGAGGCGATCTTGGTGTTGTCGAGTACGCCGCGCACAGCCTCGTCAGCCAACGCGATGGTGTCTATACGGGTGAAATCCCCGAAGGCACGGACAAATGGGGTGCGTGCGCCCGCGACGATCACGGCGCGACGCTTGGTAGGTGCGGTCATGGCCCGGAGCCTACTCGCGAGTCAGTACTATCTTTACGCGGGTAGTAGGTTCGTAAATCGTGCTGGGATCGCACGCAGCTGCGGCAACGGATCGAAACGGCACAATCCTGGTGCCCCGGCCTGATCTGCGACCAGCCGGAACATCCGTGAGCTACAGAATGTCGTCCATCGCCTCGAGAGGGCGCGCCATCCGCGTGCCATGAGCGGTCACCACGAACGGCCGCTGGATCAGACGGGGGTGAGCAACCATCATGTCGAGAAGGACGTCATCGGACGAGTCGACCAGGCCCAGATCCTTGTACTCCGCCTCACCGGTGCGTAATGCCTCACGCACCGTCAAACCCGCGTCCTGAATCAACGTCCTCAGCTGAGCCTTGGTGGGCACGTCGTCGAGATATTTCACGACGGTGACGACAGCCCCCGCCTCCTCAAGCCGCGTCAGCGCTTGGCGCGACGTCGAGCACCTGGGATTGTGGTAAATGATCGCATCCACCCGTTGAGCCTAGTAGGTAGACAGCCGCCGAAAGTTCCGGTTTGACTCGCCCATCGGCATCCGTCGTGCGGTCCTAACCCCTGCTGAAAGCAGCAGACCCCGAGCTACCGCGTAAGCATCATCGGTGCTACGACAGCAGCCCAGGGTCACTGCAGCTACTAGAGGCTAGTGACGTCAGTCCACCGGCCGGTAGGAGAAGGTTGTCTCCAAGGGGTAGTCTCCCGCACCCAGCGAGGCAGCCTGCGGAGTCAGGATGATCTCCCCCAAGGGGGTCAGTCCGACGGCGACGTCGACCGGTGCGCCACTGCTGGTACGAGCCACCGGGGCCGAGAATGCCCCGATTGGCCGCGAGGGGTTCTGCGGACCTTCGTCGTTGGACTTCACCAACGTGGTGTTGCCGTCGGCCAGCAGATGGGTGCCGGTGGGCAGCTTGATAAAGAACTCGCTCTCCTTGTCCGAGAACGGGTTCCTGTTGCGTACCGTGACATCGACGCCTCCGTTACCGACCGGGGTCACCACATAGTCCGCATCGTTGCTGCTGTAGGTGGCCATGCCATTGGGCCCCCAGCTCGCAGGGTTCAATCGCATCTCGTCCGGCAAATGAATGATCACATCCTTGCCTGCCACGGCGGTTCGGGCAAAGATGCCGTTACGCGCCCACACGGGAACGGTTGTCTGCGTACGCGGACGCCCCTCGAGAAGAGGCGCACCAGTGCCCGGACCCATCCCGATCGGGGTAGACGAGGAAATTCTCGCCCCGCCGATCGGATTGACACGAGCAGGGTCCGGAGCAGCGAGATCCGGAGCGGGTGCCAGAACCAAATTCGCTTGGGGAGTCTGACCAACGCCCTGAGATGCGCCGGCAACCGGCGCAGGAGCAACGGGAGTCGGGCTCACCGGGTCAGCGTGGACGACAGGCAGACCCCCGGTAACAGTGCTCGCAGCAAGCACAGATAGCAGAGCCGAACGAAACATTAGTCTATTCATTGCAATCCTATTAATCCTAATAATCCTCAAGTAATTGTTCATCACAAGTCCGCCTCAATGGCAAATCAGAGATCTTTGGGATCGCCATAAATTGTCTGAGTATTATTACCCTTTTTAGTACGGATCTTCACGGTGGCATACGACTGGATCTTGACCTGCCCACCACAACCGTCAGCCTCAAGATTCTGGTTATTGAATTCAGACACAACACCTGAATCCCTGAGGTTAATCCGGTCAATCGGAACCTGTGCCAACCCGCCCGGCTTGAGCAGAACCCGGATCGAGCCGCCAATCGCCTGAGTGGAACTAATGCCCTGCGTAGCGCCGACCCCAGCCCCGGCTCCAGCGCCCGCGACCAGCGGAGCCCAAGGAAGAACAGTCCCTACCCCGCCCGCAACCGCGGCACCTTCGGATATCGAGGCCGACTCGGTCAGTGACGCACCGAGGTGTCCACCGAGCTCAACGCCCGGCGATGAGTCGGTGCGACAACCCACGAAATACCCGGTTTCCAGCTGGCCATCCTGTACGGCAACGGCTCCCCCGCCGGTGATGTTCACTTCAGAGCGCAGGCTCACACGGGCCTGCCAGGAGTTCGAGGCACCCGCGAGATTGTCGATGTGATCGATGATCTCGTTGGACAGCGTCAAGTCCACAACCCAGCCGTCAGCAGTAACAAACTGCTGCTGCTTGAACGGCATTACCTGAGGATCGGCGAAAGCGGCAGGGGCTATCAAAACGGAAGCCAATGCAGCCGACACCGGCATTGCAGAACGAGAAAAACCCCGACGAATCATATTACTCCGACCCTTTGCTTCTAGAGAGAGACAGCTGCGCAAATAATCCTGCAAAACACAGCCCATCACGCAGGCGGAACGCTAGCAGACACCCGTCAACTCCCTCAACCAACAGACGATTCGAAAATGGAGCAAACAGTCGAAGGACAGTGTGACTATTTTGCCGACCGCGCCGCATCTACGCCCTGACGTGCACTTTCCATCCGGTATCACACCGTGCTGTGATACCGACCACCAATATTCGATGGACGTCTCCATTGCGCCACTCCCGTTGCCCACATCATCGGCACCGGCATGACGTTCGTAGACAGCTCGTGCAGATCACAGCCGAAACGGAATTCGATAGAGGCACCCGCCGAGATGGTTCTGCGGGAGTTATCCACCTAGCGCAACGGCGCCGTTCCGCACTGCCGCGACCCGGCCGGATGTCGCCGCCCCTGCGACTCCCGAGCTAAAACGGACACCCTTGTCGGCAACCTTGCCGTACTTGAGCACAGGAAGCTCGCGGAAGTAGTTCTGGTGCGAACGCCACGGCGCCAACGGCACCTGATGCGGCACCGCGCTCTCCGCGCGGGTGACGTACCCCGAGACCAAGTCCTCCAAGAACGGCAGGCGCACACTGGTTGGGGGCTCGACCGGCCACACCACCGTCTGCCTTTCCTTGTCCATGTATTTGAGCAAGCGGCAGGTGTACTGAGCCACCAGATCGGCACGCAGGGTCCACGAGGCGTTGGTGTACCCAAAGGTGAAGATGAAGTTCGGCAGGCCGGTCAACATCAAGCCCTTATAGCTCACCGAATCCGCGGGGTTCAGCTGCAC
The DNA here is from genome assembly GCA_014204435.1 of Mycobacteroides chelonae. Classification (GTDB taxonomy): domain Bacteria; phylum Actinomycetota; class Actinomycetes; order Mycobacteriales; family Mycobacteriaceae; genus Mycobacterium; species Mycobacterium chelonae_A. Next base: position 183,283 of record JACHLF010000006.1, on the reverse strand, counting down.
ACCGTCCACCACAGGCCTCAGCCCGCCGGCCAGCTGAACGTTGAGCCCCGTTGCGGTAACAATGATGTCAGCCGCAAGCTCCTCGCCAGACTCCAGCAGAATGCCCTTCGGCGTGAAGCGCACAATGCGGTCGGTGACGACGGACGCCGTGCCCTTGCGGAGGGCCCGGAACAGATCCGCGTCCGGCACCACACACAGGCGCTGGTCCCACGGGTTATACGTCGGCGTGAAGTGTTTGTCCAGGTCGAAGCCGGGAAGCTGACGCTTCAGCAGCGCGCGCAGAATCCCCTTCATACGCTCGGGGTCGCGCCGACTCGTCTGGTAGCTGATGAAGCTGACCATTTGGTTCTTCCACTTCACAATCGGATACGCGATCGAGGCCGGAACCTTGCCCTTCAGCGCCACCGCGAGCGCATCCGTCGACGGCAACGACACCACGTAGGTGGGCGAGCGCTGCAGCATGGTGACGTGCCCGGCCGTCCCCGCCATCGCGGGAACAAGCGTCATCGCCGTGGCACCGCTGCCGATGACGACAACCTTCTTGCCGGCGTAGTCCAGATCCTCAGGCCAGTGCTGCGGGTGAATCACCTGGCCGGCGAAGTCCTCAAGGCCCTCGAATTTCGGGGTGAAACCTTGGTCGTAGTTGTAGTAGCCGGTACAAGCCAGAAAGAACCGCGTCGTGAGCTCGACGGTCTCACCGGCACGTTCGACCTGCAGCGTCCAGAGCCCCTGCTCGGAGGACCACTCGGCGCCCACAACCTTGTGCCCGAAACGGACCTTCCTGTCCACACCGAATTCGCGCGCGGTATCGGTGACGTACTCACGAATGGAGGTCCCGTCGGCAATGCCCTTGGTACTCGTCCAGGGACGGAAGTTGAAGCCCAGGGTGAACATGTCGGAGTCCGAGCGGATGCCCGGGTATCGGAACAGGTCCCAGGTGCCGCCGATGCGCTCGCGCGCCTCCAGTACCACGAAATCCTTGCCCGGCACGTCACGGGCGATATGGCAGGCCATGCCAATACCTGAGATCCCGGCACCCACGATGACAATGTCGACATGTTCAGTCATGAGAGCTAGACTATCGACGCAGTGTCGATAAAGTCAACAGTGTGTCGAGAAATTGATAGAATGCGCAGGTAGACGTGGTAAAACCGGCAATGAGGGGCCGCACAACCACGCGTCCTTCCGGGGACGAGCGGATACAGGCCATCCTGACCAACGCCGAGGAACTGCTGGGGCAGCGTCCGCTGGCAGATATCTCCGTCGACGATCTGGCGCGTGGTGCCGGCATCTCCCGGCCTACGTTCTACTTCTACTTCTCCTCCAAGGAGGCCGTGCTCCTCACCCTGGCCGAACGGATCATCGAGGAGGCCGATGCCAACGTCGCGAGCATCAACCCCGCGGCGATGACCAGCCCCGCCGAATACTGGCGCGCCGTCATCAAGGCCTACTTCGACGCCTTCGGTTCGCACCGTTCCCTCACCGTCGCGTTGTCTGGCATGCAGGGCACCGGCACCGAGCTAGATCAACGCTGGGCCGAGGTGACAGAAAACTGGGTCGCCAACACGACGGTGGGCATCGAGGCCGAACGCACCCGTGGCGCGGCACCGAACACCATCCCGGCCCGCGACATCTCCATCGCACTGAACCTCATCAACCAGTCGATGATGCGAGCGACCTTCACCGGTGAGCAACCCGCCGTCGCCGACGATGACGTTGTCGATACGCTGCTCCACGTCTGGCTCAATGCGATTTACGGAGGGGTCTGTGCCTGAAAGTCTTCGCGCGAGCGGCTCACCCATGCGCATTCGTGCTGCGGTGCTCCACGCGGCACCGATCGACCGGCCGTACCGCGACACCCGCCCGCTCAAAGTCGCTGAACTAGAACTCGACCCGCCGGGCCCCGGCGAGGTGCTGGTCCGGATCGAAGCGGCGGGGCTGTGTCATTCGGACCTGTCGGTCGTCGACGGCAACCGGATACGCCCGGTGCCCATGGCGCTCGGCCACGAGGCGGCCGGTGTCATCGCCGAGGTCGGCCCCGGCGTTCGTGACGTCTCCCCCGGCGACCACGTGGTGCTGGTGTACGTGCCCAGCTGCGGCGCCTGCAGGTACTGCTCCTCGGGCCGCCCGGCACTGTGCCCCGATGCCGCGGCCGCCAACGGGCGCGGCGATCTGATCCGCGGCGGCACCCGCCTACGCGATCTGGCTGGCAGCGAGATCCGCCACCATCTGGGCGTCTCGGGTTTCGCCGACCATGCTGTGGTGGACCGCAATTCGGTGGTTGTCATCGACAAGAAAGAACCAGCCGTTCCCTTCGACATTCTGGCGCTCTTCGGTTGCGCCATGCTGACCGGTTTCGGCGCCGTCACGCACACCGCGTCCGTGCGTCCCGGCGACTCGGTCGCGGTGCTCGGACTCGGCGGGGTCGGCCAGGCCGTGGTGATGTCGGCCGTCGCCGCAGGTGCCGGCGAGGTGCTCGCGATCGACCCCGTTCCCGCCAAACGCGAACTGGCCCTTGAACTCGGAGCCACCAGCGCGTGCGCACCGGACGAGGCACCGGGCGGTCACGACTGGGTGTTCGAGGTGGTGGGGGCGGCGCCCGTGCTGGAGCAGGCGTACGCGCTCACCGGCCGCGGCGGGGGTACCGTCTCCGTCGGACTACCGCACCCCGATGCACGAATCAGTTTGCCCGCATTGAGCATTGTCGCCGAAGGCCGCAGCATCCTGGGCTCTTACATGGGCTCAGCGCAACCGCAGCAGGACATCCCGGCAATGCTCGCGCTGTGGCGGGCGGGTCGGCTGCCGGTGGAAAAACTCAAATCGGGCGAGCTGCCCCTGAAGGACATCAACATCGCCCTCGATGCACTGGCCGACGGCAATGCCGTACGTCAGGTAGTGCGCCCGTGAGTAAACCCGAGCAGCCCCCTCTGCCTACCAGGGCCGACTTCCCGGTGCATCGCAGGCACCAAACCCGTTGGGCCGATAACGATGTCTACGGCCACGTCAACAATGTCGTCTACTACGCGTGGTTCGACACCGCCGTCAACGGCTGGCTGATGGAGGCCGCGGGCTGCGATATCCGCGACCTGCCCGCCATCGGAGTCGTCGCCGAAACCTCGTGCAAGTACCTGGCCGAGGTCTCATTTCCCGATGAGCTGTCTATCGGTCTGGCCTTGGAGCACCGCGGCCGCAGCAGCGTCATCTACAAGCTCGCGGTGTTCAAGGTCGTCGACGGCGTCGTCGACGACACTCCCCGCGCATTAGGCCGGTTCGTCCACGTCTACGTGGACTCCGAGGCCCGCACACCCGTCCCCATTCCCGAGCAAGTAGCAACAGCTCTCGAACAGTTGAGGTAACGACACATGCCGGCACTGCAGCGCACCGAAGACATCTACACCATGGAACTCGGTACCGACGAAAACCGTTTCACGACAGCGAATATCGAGCAGATCAACGCCCTGCTCGACGAGGTCCTCGCCGACGAAGCCCCGTCCGCACTGGTGGTCACCGGCTGTGGAAAGTTCTTCTCCAACGGGCTCGACGTCGACTTCCTGGGCGCCAACCCCGACAAGCTCAGCTGGTACATCACCGAGGTCCAGAAGATCCTGGCACGCCTCCTGGTGTTCCCCGCCCCCACCGTCGCGGCCGTCAACGGTCACGCCTTCGGCGCCGGCGCCATGGTCGCGCTGGCGTGTGACTACCGCGTGATGCGCACCGATCGCGGCTTCTTCTGCCTACCCGAGGTCGATCTCGGCATGCCCTTCACTCCCGGCATGTCGGCACTGTGCCAAGGAAAGATGACGCCCCAGGCCGCCTCGGCCACCATGCCCAGCGGACGACGGCTCGGAGGGACCGAATCCCTGGGTTACCAGATTGTCGACGCAGCCGTCGCCGAGAACCAAGTGCTTGCTACCGCAACGAGCTTCGTGACTCCGCTGGTCGGCAAGAACCGGGACACCCTGGGCACCGTCAAATACGGGATGTACGGATCGATCGTGCCCATGCTACTCGCCGGATTGGGGTCGTGACAGCAACGCCACGATCGCCAGCGCGACCGCGACAGCCGACGCGGCAATAGCGACCCAGAACCCATACCCGGTGACGATCGGGGGCTTGATGTTGGTGCGGTAGTACAACAGTTCCAGCGCCAGCAGCCCGAGAGCCAGCATGCCCGCGGCAATCGGCGCGAGGCGGGGCAGGATGTGCTGCCCCACCATGCACCCGGCAACCACAAGCAGGACGGAAACCAGCAAGATCAACTGTCCCGCACCGAATCCCGACGGCAGAATGACCGATCCGGTCGACCCGCCGATGGCGTTGGCCCTGCCCCCACCGCTAGCGGAGGTGCGCAGCCACGGAAGCCAGACACTGAACGCCATCACCAGACCGTTGAGCGCGATCAGCCACCCCACGCGCCTCACGGCAGCTGGCTCGGGACGCACTTGGCCAGCATCGCCTTGAGTGCGCACCGCTCATCGGCGGCCAGCTTCTCCATAACCTCGTTCTCGCCGGCGGTAACCGCCTCCACCGCCTTGTCCAGCTGAGTGCTACCGCGCCGCGTCAGGCGGGCGGGCAGCGAGCGACCGTGATCGGCACTCTCTGGACGGCTGATGAGGCCCTCCTCTTCCAACCGGTGCAGGACTGCGTTCATCGCCTGACGGGTGACCATCGCCTGCCGGGCCAGTTCGGAGTTGGACATGCCCGGGTAGGTACGCAGAATCTGCATGCAGATGTACTCGGGAAGACTGAGTCCGATCGGCTCCAGGCGGGCCGCAACCTTTCCGCGCAGCGACGTCGCGGTACGGGTTAGCAAGTACCCAAGGGTCGAGGTTCCGTCGATTTCCATGTCAATGATGTTGACTTATGTCAGTGTCGCTTACAAGCAGGTCCCCGCGCCGTGTCGGACGCGGGGACCTTCGTGCTTGCTATGCGGGACTACTCCGACGACGCCTTGTGCGCGTCGGAGTGCGACGAACCGCCGGAGGAACCGTTGGACGAGCCATTGGAGGCACCCGAGTGCGAATCGCTCGATGAGGAGCCAGATCCGGACTCCGACCTGGAGCTGGACGATACGGCGCTCTCAGTCTTCCTCGCAGATGACGAGTCGTCTTCGGACTTCTTCGGTGCGGCCCCCTTGTCGGCCTTGACGTCCTTTGCGTCGGACTTCTCGCTCTTCTCGGGCTTGACGTCCTTGGCATCCTTGGCATCCTTGGCGTCAGCCTTCTCACCCTTGGCCGAGTCCTCGGCCTTGGGCGCGACTCCGCCACTGACCTCTCCGACCTTGGTGGACGGGGTAGGTAGCTTCACCTTCGGCAGGTTGACCTTCGGCTCCGCCGCCTTGGCGGGCTCCGCGGGAGTGGCCGGCTGAGCGGGCTCCGCCGGGGTAACGGCCTCGACCGCAGTCACAGGCTTGACCGGCTCAGCAGCAGTGGTCACCTTGACCGGCTCCGCAAGGGTAGCCGGCTTGGCGTGCTCAGCAGGGGTGGTTGCCGTGTCGGACTTCGCAGGCTCCGCGTCAGAAGAAGACTTCGAACCGATGGCCTTCGATTCTGCTGTCTTCGCAGTGTCGACTGTCTTCTGATCAACCGTGGACGTCTTGCCCAACGCAGTAAGAATCGACGTCGGCGCCTTGGCGACCGTGGCACCGGCGGGAGCCGCAGGCAGGCTCAGACCCGACGGCAGAAGCGATCCCGGATTCTGCGTCAAGGCGGTAACCACCGCAATCGTGTTGGTTACGTATGCTCCGGGCAAACCGACCAGCAACCCGAACGCCTTCGACTCTGCATTGATCAGATTCTGAATCGTCGGAGCCGAAGTCGTGCCGTCCGGGTTCACAATCGACTGCCCCGTCAACAACTGGAACGGCGCATTGACAATCGTGAACGGCGACGCCAACACCGCCGACCTTGCGAATTTCGCATCGAACTGCAACGGACCAACAAGTAAGTTCACCACCGGATTGGTCGACGGCCACGTCGAACCCGCCGGCGCCGTCGGAGCCGCCGAGCCGGTAGCCGAAGCAGCTGGTGATGCAGTATCTGTGGCGGCGAGCATCTTTGCCGAGGGCAGCGTCGCGGAAGCCGGCAGCGCGAGCGCAGTCTTAGCCGCCACGGGAACGGCACTGGGTGCCGGCTGGATCAGACCCGACGGCAGAAGCGATCCCGGATTCTGAGCAACAGCCGTAATCACCGCGATCGTGTTCGCGACATACGCGGCGGGAACACCAGCCAACAGCCCCAACGCAGTCGTCTCGGCATTGATCAGATTCTGAATCGTCGGAGCCGAAGTCGTGCCGTCCGGGTTCACAATCGACTGCCCCGTCAACAACTGGAACGGCGCATTCACCATCGTGAACGGCGAGGCCAACACCGGCGACTGCCACTTCGCATTGAACTGCAACGGACCAACGGCCAGATTCACCAACGGATTGGTCGACGGCCACGTCGAACCCGCCGGCGCCGTCGGAGCCGCCGCGGGCGCCGCCGTCACCCCCGGCAATGTTGCCAATGAGCCGATGCTCGCGGGAGACAGCGTTCCGTCGTTCGACGTCAGCACATAGGACTGGGTCGATACGGTCCGGTGTTGTTCCGGACTGGCGCTGAGAGATTGAACCGTAGGCACGGAAGCCGACGCGGCGATGCAAACACTGCAAACCGCTGCGGTAGCCGTGACACCAAGGCGAACACGCACGTGAACCACCCCTTCTGGGCAAAGTATGTGAATAGGCTGAAAGTAACCTGGACAACTCGGGATAAACGTAGGGCACACTGCACCATGCCGCAGACCACGAACTCGATAGTTTTCCTAGCCGTAAGCCAAATATCTCTCGGACGCCATTAAGGGTTGACCCACGATTCGCTGAATCAACCGGCCACAAGGCACATCAACCGAAGCGACATGTCAGACTTCGGTGCGAACATCTGTGCGTGAGCGGGGAGGCGGCCAGCTATGACGCCGAGCATTTTCCGGGTCCGCACCGCCCCGGTCAGTCGGCAGGCGCTACGGCTGTGCCCTAGCACCCTGATGGCGCCTGTCCGAGGTGACACCTACAGCGCCGCGAGTAAGGCCATGTTCGAGATGTTCCGGGACATCCCTTGACAGAAACCGCTGCCCATTGACCATAAAATTCCTGGATACCGCTGGTCTGCAACGCATCTGGGGCACCTGACCGGAGTTCTTCACGGGTGAACATGAGGATCTCCTGGAACCGGAAGAGGTATTCGTCGATTTCAAACAACGCCACCGCGAACTCATCACGCACCGTTTGACCACCTCCACGCCACGAACGCAGGCCAGTTCGCTACGGTCTCTGGCGTGATCGTGCTGCTGCCGCCCTCGGAAACCAAACGCCAGGGCGGCGACGGCCCTTTCCTGCGTCTGGACACGATGGCGACGCCGTCGCTGAACCCGATACGCGAAGCACTGGTCGACGAGCTCGTCGCCCTTGCCGCCGATCCTGTCGCATGCCGCAAGGCTCTGGGCATTTCGGCATCCCAGGATGCCGAAATGCAGCGCAATGCCGAGCTACGCACCTCGCCCACCATGCCCGCCCTGGACCGGTACACCGGCGTGCTGTACGACAACTTGGACATGAGGTCGCTGCGCGGCGCCACCGCGACCCGGGCGCGCGAGCGGTTGGCCGTCGGCTCGGCATTATTCGGGCTGCTGCGCGCCGATGACCCAATTCCTGCCTATCGGCTCTCTGCCTCGTCCAGGCTGCCCGGACAACCGACGCTATCCGCGCGCTGGAAGTCGGTCTTGGAGCCGGTTCTGGCCGAGCTGACCGCCGACGAGCTGGTGGTCGATCTGCGCTCGGGCTCCTATACCGCGTTGGGCCGACTTCCCCATGCCGTCACCGTCGACTGCCTTACCCAGCATCCCGACGGGCGGCGCACGGTGATCACCCACTTCAACAAGGCGCATAAGGGAAGACTGGCCCGCATACTAGCCACGAGCAGGGCCGAACCCAACGATGCCGCGGCGGTGGCCACCGTCGCCCGCCGCGCGGGACTGCACATCGAACGCGACGGCAACACACTGACGATCATCGCTTTGGCGGCCGAGGCCGGTCCACTCTAAGCATGAGCCCGAGCGTCACGGTAGGTGCTGCGGCCACCGGTACTGCGCAAGAGATCGTGGCCGACAAGAAGAACTACTACCCACCCGGCCAGACAACAGCACCCACGACGGGACGGCGACTCAATCCTCGTCGCCGGTGCGCACCGGTTGATCCGCCAGGGCGAGCACCTCGTCATCGGTGAACAACCTCGACCGGATGAGGAAACGCACACCCTCCGGCGCCTCCAGCGAAAATCCCGACCCCCGCCCGGGCACCACGTCCACCGTCAGATGCGTGTGCGACCAGTATTCGAACTGGTCAGCACTCATCCAGAACGGTGTGCCCCCGCTCACCTCCCCGAGCAGTACATCCGATGCGCCGACACGAAACTCTCCACGCAGATAACACATCGGCGCGGAGCCATCACAGCAGCCGCCGGACTGGTGGAACATCACAGGGCCATGTTTGGCCACCAACGACGCCAACAGCTCCGCAGCAGCCGGGGTGAGTTCGACGCGGTTGATCAGAAGAACCCCGCGGCGTTGGGCGAGTAGCTCACCAAGAGGTTCTTGGTCTGCTGATAGTGATCGAGCATCATCTTGTGGTTCTCACGGCCGATGCCCGACTTCTTGTAGCCGCCGAACGCCGCATGCGCCGGGTACTGGTGATAGCAATTGGTCCACACCCGCCCCGCCTTGATACCGCGGCCCAATCGGTAGGCGTTGGTCATATCGCGCGACCACACCCCAGCGCCGAGGCCATACAGCGTGTCGTTGGCGATCTTCAATGCCTCGTCCAATGAATCGAACTTCGCCACGGACAGCACCGGACCGAAGATCTCCTCCTGGAAGATGCGCATGTTATTGGTGCCCGCGAACACGGTCGGCTGAATGTAGGCGCCATCCGGATACTCCGCCACCTTCCGGGCGTCGCCACCAATGAGCACTTGCGCACCCTCCTGCCGACCAATATCAATGTAGGACAAGATCTTTTCGTACTGGTCGTTACTCGCCTGCGCGCCGATCATGGTGTCCTCGTCGAGCGGATCGCCACTGACGATGGCCTCGACACGTGGGATCGCCCGAGCGATGAACTCGTCGTAGATGGACGAATGCACCAGCGCGCGGGAGGGACACGTGCACACCTCGCCCTGGTTAAGCGCGAACATGGTGAAGCCTTCGAGCGCCTTGTCCAGGAAGGCGTCGTCGGCGGCCATCACGTCGGGCATGAAAATGTTGGGACTCTTGCCGCCGAGCTCCAGGGTGACCGGGATGATGTTCTCGGTCGCGTATTGCATGATGAGGCGCCCGGTGGTCGTCTCACCGGTGAATGCGATCTTTGCGATCCGCGGACTGGAGGCCAACGGCTTACCCGCCTCCACACCAAAACCGTTGACCACATTGACGATTCCCGGCGGCAGCAGGTCGGCGATCAGCTCCATCAACACCAGGATCGAGACGGGCGTCTGCTCGGCGGGCTTGAGCACCACACAGTTGCCCGCCGCCAACGCCGGCGCCAGCTTCCATACCGCCATCAGCAACGGGAAGTTCCACGGGATGATCTGTCCGACAACACCCAACGGCTCATGGAAGTGGTAGGCGACGGTGTCGTGATCGATCTCCGAGATCGACCCCTCCTGCGCGCGCAGCACCCCGGCGAAGTAACGGAAGTGGTCGATTGCCAGGGGGATATCGGCATTGAGGCTCTCGCGAATCGGCTTGCCGTTGTCCCAGGTTTCCGCGACGGCCAGCTTCTCGATGTTCTGTTCCATGCGATCGGCGATCTTGAGCAGCGTGTTGGATCGCTCGGCCGGCGAGGTATTCCCCCAGGCTTCGGCCGCGGCATGGGCGGAGTCGAGGGCCTTGTCGATGTCCGGCGCGGTGCTCCGGGCGACCTGCGCGAACACCTTGCCGTCGATGGGCGAGGAATTGTCGAAGTACTGCCCATCCGAGGGAGCCGACCACTGCCCGCCGATGAAATTGTCATACCGGGGCGCGAAAGTGACTGCGCTGCCATCGGTTCCGGGTGCTGCGTGCTTCATTACCTGCTCCTGTCGCTGTAACATCCGAGCCCTGTGACGTACGTTACACCCCAGCTGGGATCGGGGGCGCGGGTGTCGGATCGGCAGCCAGAGCGCCCAGTTCTGCATACAGCTGGCACCACCTTTCCCCGGAGCCTTGTCGGTGATCATCCGGACTGATGGTTGCCGCGATCGGCGTGTTTATCTGGGCGGAATCCCACACATCCGAACCGATCCTGCCGCCAGAGCCCAATCCCAGCGCTACCCGGGGCAGGGGTGTGCCACCAGTGCGCTGAGCAAGGCCGCAATGCCCGGGCGCGGATTGAAGTCCGCCGCCGGGTTGGCGAGCTGCTGATAGATGATGCCGGTGAGATAGTCCTGGAAAACCTCCGCGTGGAGCTGGGGAGTATCCGGGTTCACCTTCTGCATGAGTTGCAATGTGCGGGGAATCTGCGCATCTCTGCCGTGTTGCAAGGGCTCCCTCAGTTCGGGATGGCTCCAGCCCTCCATGAGAAGGGCCATGTACGCCCGGACTCGGGTGCTCATCACCCCGACGGCTCCATTGGCGTAGGCCGTACCGATACCCACCAGATCGGCGACAGTGGCCGGGTTGATCTCGGTGATAAGCGCCCCCCAGAAAGCCTTGCGAAGCTTCTCGATCTCGACAATGACACCCAGCAGCAGCGCGTCTCGAGTACGGAAATGGTTCGAGGTAGTTCCGCTCGGCACGTTAGCCGCAGCATCTACCGATCGATAGGTAAGCCCGCTGACCCCCATGGTGCCCGCCACTTCGATGGCAGCGGCGAGAACCTCTGCACGCCGGCCCCTTGGTTGCTCGTCCACCATTGGGAGGGTAGTACGCCATAACGGCGATACATGCGCCAACCGTGGGATCAGATACACACGCTTCTCGATAGCGGGCAAACCGGTCGATCCTGGGCCGATCTGCTGGACATCGCCCGGCACGCTGACGCCGGAGGGCGGCCCCAACCTTCGCTTATACTTTCGCAGCTAGAACACCGCTGTGTCGGTTACGAGGCCGAGGCAAAAACCTGAACGAACTTCGACAGCGAGGCGTCGATATCGCTGCGTAGCGCGGCAGCCACCACCGCGCCGATCGGACCGAACATCGCGGGCCCACCCAGGTGCAGGGTGAAGTCGACGACCGAACCGGCCCCTTGAGGACTGATAGTCACCCTGAGCTTGATCTTCACACCACCTCTGCCCTGTCCGTCCAGGAACAACCCCGTCGGCGGGTCGTACTTCTGCAGGGTCCACTTCACCCGGTTGTACATGCCCTTGACGCACACGATCGAGTCGATTACCGTGCCCTTTTCCAGGGTTTCGGGCAACTTGCTACGCCACGCCGTGTGAACACTCAACCACTCATCGAAACGCCGCAAATCCGAGGCGTGCTCCCATGCCTCCTGGGGAGGGAGGGGCACATGGATGGAGGAATTCAGTTTGGCTGCCACGCCGGCAAAGGATACCGGAGCGATACCAACGGATGGCTAACAGTTACTGGGCGGCGGAAGTCCGGCAAACCGATCGGCAATCCACTGCACCCCAAGACGCTCCCCCTCGGGGTCCACGTGCTCCTTACCCGGCGCGACGATCTCCTGCACCGTGTCCCCCAGTGCACAGGCACGTCGCACCGCGGCGTGGATCCAGCGCGCGTCGATGAGTCTGTCGGCCTCTCCCGCATAGACGAGCATCGGCCCCGATGCCGGCCTCAGCGGCAATGCGATCCGCTTCAGTGCGCGTGCGAAGATCGCCGCGTCCTGCGCGGTAGTGCCGTGAAAATCGTTGGCGCGCAATCTGCCGATGGCCGCGGCCCGCGCGGGATCCAGTCCGTTGTGGCATCCCAGCAGCAGCGCCTTGTCGTGCGGATTGTCCTGGAAGGAACCGTGCAGAAAGTTCTCCGGTCTCAGCTCCGGCACGGTGACCGACAGACCCGTAAGCAATGTGGCCATCATCGAGAGCTGGCTCCAGTCGTATCGACCGTCACCGACGTGGGTGGCCATGTCGGTCAGATCGGCGGCCGGAGACAGGTTGGCCGCCCCGACAAAGTCCAGCTCCGGGGCATAATCACCGGCCAGCTCGGCAGCCGCCCAGGTTGCCTGTCCGCCCTGAGACGCGCCGATCGCCGCCCATGTCGTCGAGGCACCGGGAATCAGCGAGACCGCGGCGCGGGCCGCGTCGATGACGTTGAAGCCCTCGGATCTCGGTTCCAAATACGGATGGGGGCCCGGCACGCCCAGCCCCTCGTAATCCGTGATCGCCACCACCCAGCCACGCTTGGTGAGGTTGCGTACCAACCAGATATAGCCCCGCAGATCGGGCGCACGAGAGACCGCGCACTCGTCGTCCAGGCCAGTGGTGCCATGGCCTACCGATACGATGGGCCAACCCGATTGTGGCGGTTCACCTTTCGGAGAAAAGACAACACCCGTTACTTCGGTCGGCGTACCGGTGGCACCCGAAGTCGACATGTAACGGACCAAATGGCCGTCGGCGCTGGCGTCAAGATCCGCCGCCAGCGACAGCGGCACATCGGATAGCACCTCACCCGGCGGCGAGGGAGGCTGGGGCGCAACACCTTCCGCCTCGACCCGCGCGCAGGCCGCCGTGATAAGCACCAGCGCCGCAAGCAGCGGCGCCAGCCGCTTACTGAGCGTCGCCGTCCTTAGGAGCCGCCGCGCCTTCCACCTTCTCGACCGCGCTCTTGGCGGCATCCTGCACCTTGTCCACCACCGAGGTGTACTTACCACCGGTCTTGGAGTCGATCGCATCGCCGACCTTGTCGACGGCCTGGTTCACCTTGTCCTTGTTGCCCGCCAACAGGCTCTTGAGCTTGTCGATGAGGCCCTTGAAATCGGCCATGTGTGTGGGTTCTCCTTCGTCTGGGACGGCGCAACTGTAATACGAGATCGCCGCGTATGTCGGGTCGAGTGGCGGACCGCGTGAAAATCGCACTGATCGGCGCCCCCCGAGACCATGCTGGCCACCGTGTACGGACGGGCGCAGGACGCCAAATCTCCTCATTCGGTTCTTCATGACCACGACGCCGCCGAGGCCGTCGCGCGCATTGACTACGACTTCTCCACCACCAAGATCAAAGGCACCCAGGCGGTCGGCGTCGCGCTGCGTGCCCGCCAGCTCGACGTCTGGACCTCAGAGTTTCTCGCCACACACCGGGAGGCGACGGTGCTGCACCTGGCCTGCGGACTGGACACCCGCGTCTTCCGGATCGATTCGCCCGACACCGTGCGCTGGGTCGACGTCGACTACCCCGACGTGGTCGCACTGCGACGCAGGCTCAGGGCCAGTCCCTGATCCGTCGGATCACCGGGCGCTTTCCCCGCGGCCAGCTCGCGTTCGACTGCTACGGCGGCGTCGGCATGAAGCTGCAGAAGCTGGTGCACGCCATGCGCAACGCGGGCACCACCCTGTACTGGGCTACCGACGATCCCGGGCAGATCGAAGCGTTGCCTACCGCTCTGCGCTGCATCGATGACCTGCGCAGCACCGACGTGACAGGCGAGGAACACCCGCCACTGTCGGGCCGCATTCAGATGAAAGTAGCCTTAAGAGGGCATGCCACCACGGCGAAGGTCCAATACGCGGTACGCCGACCGGCGATGCCGGAGCGCCGCTTGATCTGCGCGCCAGCAAAGATAGCGAATCGCTCGCGCTCAGTCGTTCCCGCTGGCCCAGAAATGACGGGGCTGGCCGGACCACTTGCCCTGCAACCACCACAGCGCCTCGATGACCGCGGCCGCCGCGATGCCGATACCCAGCGCGGGTCCGGTGACCGCCAGATTGCTCGGGTCGAGCATGAATGCCTTTCGCGCCAAAGGAATCGCGAAGATCACCACATAGCCAAGGCCCGAGAGCGCCACCAATGCCACCCGCCACCACTGATAGGGGCGAGCGACCACTGCGAGCACCCACACCGCCGCGACGAGTTCGGTGATCAGCGCAGCGGTGGATGCCTGGGCGCTGTTTCCCGTGACGTGCAGGATCTGGCGGGCCAACAGATAGGACAGGAATGTCGCGATGCCCACCGTCAGACCCGATGGGATCGCCGACAGCATCACCCGGCGCACGAATCCCGTCTGCGCGCGTTCGTTGTTCGGCGCCAGCGAGAGGATGAATGCCGGGATGCCGATGGTGAACCAGGCCGCGATGGTGACATGGATCGGCTGAAACGGGAACGGCACGGCGCCGTAGTGGAAGATCTTTGAACCCAGGCCCGCGAGTCCCACCGTCAGCGCCAGCAGCACCGAGTAGACCGTCTTGGTGAGGAACAGGTTGGAGACCCGTTCGATGTTTCCGATGACACGCCGGCCCTCGGCAACCACATAGGGCAAAGTGGCGAACTTGTTGTCCAACAGTACGATCTGAGCCACCGCGCGCGAGGCCGAGCTGCCCGCGCCCATCGCGACACCGATGTCGGCGTCCTTGAGAGCCAGCACGTCGTTGACGCCGTCACCGGTCATCGCGACGGTGTGCCCATGCGATTGCAGCGCCTTGACCATCGCACGCTTCTGGTCGGGCCGCACCCGTCCAAAGGTGGTCGCGTCGGCCAGGGTGTCGGCCAACTTGTCGGTGTCGGTAGGCAGTGTGCGCGCGTCCACCGCCGCACCGGACAGCCCGAGCGTCTGCGCCACCGCACTCACCGACACTGTGTTGTCACCCGAGATCACCTTGATTGAAACATGCTGGGAAGCAAAGTAATCAAGAGTTTCGCGGGCGTCGGGACGGACTTTCTGTTCCAGCACCACTAGCGCACGCGGTGTCACGGCACCGGGCGCGTGCTCGTCGTCGACGGGCAATTCCACCGAGGCCAGCAGCAGCACCCGCAGACCGTGCGAACCGATCTCCTCGGCGGTGGTGGCGATGGAGTCGACGGGATCCAGTAGTACGTCGGGCGCACCGATCACCCAGTTGCCGTGCTCACCGTACGACGCGCCGCTCCATTTCTTGGCCGACGAGAACGGGGCGATCGCAGTCGATTTCCAGCCGGGCGGGGTGCCATACGCCTCGGCGATGGCGGCGATACTCGCATTCGGACGTGGGTCGTCGGCCGCGAGCTGGGCCAGTACCGCGAGCGCATCCTCGTCGCGACCACCGTCGGCGCTACGCACATCCGAGAGCCGCATTCCGTTCTCGGTGAGAGTGCCGGTTTTGTCGGCGCACACCGTGTCCACCCGCGCCAGCCCCTCGATGGCGGGCAGCTCCTGCACCAGGCATTGCCGCCGGCCCAGCCGAATCACGCCTACCGCGAAGGCGATTGAAGTCATCAACACCAGACCTTCGGGCACCATCGGGACCAGCGCGCCGACCATACGAAGCACCGATTCCTGCCAGCTGTCGTCGGTGGTGAACAGCTGGGTGTAGATGATCAGCGCGCCCGCGGGCAGTAGTAGATAGGTGATGAACTGCAGGATCTTGTTGATGCCGTTACGGAGCTCGGAGTGCACCAGCGTGAACTTGGAGGCCTCCTCGGCGAGCTTGGCCGCGTACGCTTCCCTGCCCACCTTGGTAGCCCGGTACGCGCCGCTTCCGGCCACCACGAAACTGCCCGAGAGCACCTGGGAACCCATGGTCTTGCCGATGGCATCGGCCTCACCGGTCAGCAGCGACTCATCGATTTCGAGGGCGGCCTCCTCGATCACCTCGCCGTCCACCACGATCTGGTCACCGGGGCCCAGCTCGATGATGTCGTCGAGAACCACCTCGTTGGGCGCCAGCGCCGTGGCCACGCCGTCACGCCGCACCTGGGGCCGCGTCTGGCCGACGATCGCGAGCTTGTCCAGTGTCTGCTTGGCGCGCAGCTCCTGGATGATGCCCACGGCGCTGTTGGCGATGATCAGCAGGCCGAATGCGCCGTTGATGATCGAACCGGTGGACAGCACGATGATGAGCAGCACGCCGAGAATCGCGTTGATTCGGGTGAACACGTTGGCTCGCACGATGTCCGACACGCTGCGTGCCGCGCGGGATGGGACGTCGTTGGCCTTTCCCTGGGCCACCCGCTCAGCGACCTCGGCGGCGTTCAACCCGCTCGCGGCCAATTCCTCGATCGTTGCCACTCCTGCACAGTAGCGACCAGTGCATAGCGTCGCCGGTATGGACGCGGGTGATCCGTTCACCTTCCGGGAGTAATGTCAGGCGGTATGACATCGAATGAACTTCCGGACTGGGATGCCGCCTACCAGGGCGCGGATAAATTCTTCCAGGGCGAGCCGCCGTGGAACATCGGTGAGCCCCAGCCCGAACTCACAGCGCTGATCGACGACGGCAAGTTCCACGGCTCGGTTCTGGACGTCGGATGCGGCCATGCCGAAACCTCGCTGAGACTGGCGGCACTGGGCCACATCACCGTCGGACTCGACATGTCTCCCACGGCCATCGAGGCCGCACGCGCCGCAGCGGCCGAACGCGGGCTGTCCAACGCCAGTTTCGAGGTCGCCGATATCACCGACTTCTCCGGGTATAACGGTCGCTTCAACACGATCGTCGACAGCACGCTGTTCCATTCGATCCCCGTCGAGGCTCGAGACGCCTACCAGCGGTCGATCTCCCGCGCCGCCGCCCCGGATGCGTCCTACTACGTGCTGGTTTTCGCCGTGGGCGCATTTCCACCGGGCATCGGCCCCAACGCCGTTACCGAGGACGAGTTGCGCGCCGCCGTCGAGCCCTACTGGGTGATCGACGAGCTGCGCTCGGCATTCATCCACTCCAACATTCCCGAAGTGAAACCGGACGTCAACTTCGAGATGCCCTTGTTCCACAAGGACGAGAAGGGACGCAACAAGCAGCCCGCGTTCCTGTTACAGGCGCACAAGCGCTAGGCCAAACGCCACCAACCGTCGGGGGCAGCGGGCTGCTGAGCATCGGTCCGCTGCCCCGGCCTGGGCACCACCACTGCGATGCCCTGTGCGTCGGCAGCGGCGAGCAGCCGCTCGATCGGCTCGGCCCATGGATGCAGGGCGAGATTGAACGTCGCCCAGTGGATGGGCAACAACGGCGCCTGGGGGGTCGCCAAGTCCAGGTGGGTCTGGACGGCCTCCTCCGGGTTCATATGAATATCCGCCCACGATGTGTTGTAGGCGCCGACCGGCAGCAGTGTGAGATCAAACGGGCCGTAGCTGTCACCAATCACCTTGAACGCCTTGGTATATCCGGTGTCGCCGCCAAAGAACACCTTGTGCTTGGGGCCTGCGATGGCCCAGGAGGCCCACAGTGTGGTGTTGCGGGCCAGTGACCTACCCGAAAAGTGGCGCGCCTGAGTGCAGGTGAGTGTCAGCTTGCCGAGCTGATGGCTTTGATCCCAGTCCAGCTCGATCACTCGAGCCGGAGAGACACCCCAGCCACGCAGATGGGCGCCCACACCGAGCGGCACCACGAACACCGCGTTCTGGCTACGCGTCAGGGCGATGATCGAATCCATATCGAGGTGGTCGTAGTGGTCGTGACTGATGACCACGGCGTCCAGCGCGGGCAGCGTGGACAACTCGACCGGCACCGGGTGCTGCCGGTGCGGACCCACGACACGCGAGGGCGAGCACCTATCGCTCCAGACCGGGTCGGTCAGGACGCGATACCCATCGACCTCGACGAGCACACTGGAGTGCCCGAACCAGGTCACCGCCAAATCGGCCGGCGGGCCCGAGAGCTCCGGTAACGCCAGCGGCACCTCCCCCTTCGGAGTGCCCACACTGCGCCGGGTGATCACGTCCCAGACCACCGTAGTGGCCTCGGCATCCGGCGAAAACTGCCGTGCCGGTTCGGCGTTGTGGAATGAGCCGCCACGATACTGCGGAGATCCCTTAGCGACCTCCGCAATGCGCTCCTTGCTGGCGCCCAGCGTCTGCGGGACGTCACGCAGGGCGCGACCGATCCACGTCGACGCAAGGGCTGCGCCGGCGCCAACCCAGAGCGCCCGCATGCTCAGGCTCCCTGAAAGTTGGGGGGACGCTTCTGGATTCGCGCGACCTGAGCCTCGATGATGTCCTGGCTGCTCCACGCCTTGTCGAACAGCTCCTTGTGCACGGGCCACTGGTCCTCGAACGCACCGTCGTCATTGAGCACACGCTTGGCGTGCTTGAGCGCCAACGGCGCGAAGCCGGCGAGCTCTGCTGCCCAGGCCTGCGCGTCGGCGAGCTCACCGATGCGGTTAGCCATCCCGGTCTGGAACGCGGTCTGTGCGTCGAGCGGCTCGGCGGCCAGCAACATGCCGCGCGCACGGCCGTAACCAACCAACGAGGACAACCTGCGGATGCTCCAGTTGTCCAGCGCGATGCCGTATTTGGCGACGGGGAACTGGAAGCGTGCGGTCTCAGAGACTACGCGCAGATCGGCGACCATCGCCAGCATGACGCCCGCGCCGATGGCCGGGCCGTTGACAGCGGCGATGACGGGGATGTCGGCGGCATCGATGCTCTTGATCGAGTGCTGCCAGGCGTCGGCGAACTTGTCGGGATCGGGCGCGCCGCTGGACAGATCGGCACCGGCGCAGAACGAGGTGCCCTGCCCGGTGACAACGATGGCGCGGGCAGTTTCCGCGGCCTTTCTGACCTGCTCGGCGAAGGCGATCGCAAGCTCGTAGGTGACCGCGTTGCGCCGTTCGGGGCGCTGCAACTCAATGGTGGTGACGGGACCGTCGCTAGTTACACCAATCATGGCGACCACCCTAATATGGCCCGCATGACTACCGTCGCCGTGATAGGCGGTGGGCAGGCCGGTTGGAGGTGGCTTCGCGCTCGATACCTCGGCCGGTGAGTTCACCGCCGAGGGGCTGATCAACGCCACCGGCACCTGGGACAAACCCTTCATCCCGTTCGTACCGGCACCATCGGCGCCAACCGGGCCTCACGTGCAGCCGTCGTCCAGCTGACCAACTATCTAGAAGGACGTGCTCCTTAAAAGGAGGTGCTGCCTGAGGGTTGCAGCACGAAGCCATGCTTCTGATCACCCATGGACACCTGGCAGGCGGTCAGGTTGCCCGCCCCGACAGCACAGGTGACGTTGCCGTAGGTGAGCTTCTGTCCGACGTTGAGCAGCGGCGCCTCGGGTTTGGTGCCGCAGGACCAGGCACCCTTGCTGATCTCGAAGGCACCGTCACCCTTCTGCGCGACAGTGCCCATCGGGCAGGTGCCCACACCGGGCAGGTTCACACCGCCCAGGCCCGGCACATTCGCACTCGCGCCGCCGATGCCGGGCACGTTCGGGGCGGTCTGCGCATCTCCGGGGATTCCGGGAACGGCACCGTCGCAGCTCAAGCGCTGCCGGGAGTTCGGTGAGATGTTCGCCGAGGCGCGGAACATGCAGCCGATGCCGTCGGGCGTGGAGAAGTGGATCGACCGGACCGACGAGTTCTCGTTGGTGACGAAGAATCCGTCCGGCGCTACGGCGGCGAATCCGTTGAGATCAGGGAAGGCCGGGTCGGCGTGCGCGACAGCCGTGCCCCCGGAAAGCAGCCCCACGCCTACCGCAGCGCAAACGCCAGCAACGTAGGAAACTAGCTTGACAGGAACATTCGATGACATGCGCAGGCTTTCGATCTGGGTCGCCGGATTATCAGCTTTCATGATACTGGCGACTCACGCCGCAGCACCGGCGTCGCCAGATCGAGCGTTTTGAGCACCTCATCGGGCAAGATGGCAGGCATGGTAGATGGTCAAGCTTCCCCGCGTGTACTGGTGGTCGACGACGACGCCGATGTGCTCGCCTCGCTGGAACGCGGCCTGCGCCTCTCCGGCTTCGAGGTGAACACCGCGAGCGACGGCGCCGAGGCGCTGCGCTGCGCCACCGAACACCGTCCGGACGCGATCGTGCTCGATATCAACATGCCCGTGCTCGACGGTGTCAGCGTGGTAACCGCGTTGCGCGCGATGGACAACGACGTGCCGGTCTGTGTGCTGTCGGCACGCACCTCGGTCGACGACCGGGTGGCCGGTCTGGAGGCAGGCGCCGACGACTACCTCACCAAGCCGTTCGTGCTGGCTGAACTGGTGGCGCGGGTGAAGGCGCTGCTGCGCCGCCGCGGAGCGGTGGCCACCTCGTCCACCGAGACCATCACCGTCGGCCCGCTTGAGGTTGAGATTCCGGGCCGGCGCGCCCGTATCAACGGTGTCGAGGTCGACCTCACCAAGCGTGAGTTCGACCTGCTGGCGGTGCTGGCTGAACACAAGACGTCGGTGCTGTCCCGAGCCCAGCTGCTGGAACTGGTGTGGGGCTACGACTTCGCGGCGGACACCAATGTCGTCGACGTGTTCATCGGTTACCTGCGTCGCAAGCTGGAGACCAGAGGTGCGCCTCGTTTGTTGCACACCGTGCGCGGTGTCGGATTCGTGCTGCGCTCGCAGTAGCCATCCATGACCACACCCAGCAAGCAGCGCAGCCAGCGGATCACCGACCTGGCGTACCGACTGCTGGAAAAGCCCATGCGGGTTTTTTCGTTGCGCACGCTGGTGGCTATCGCCGCGCTGGGTGTGATGGCGCTGGTGGTCACGCTCGGGGCCTGGGTCTGGGTGGGAGTCGAGGAGGACCAGCACAGCCAGCTGGACCGCCGCCTCGACTCGGTATCGAGCCTTGGCGCCGTGTCGAATCTGCTGAACTCGGTGCTGATCAGCTCCGATCAGAAGCTCGACTCCCCCGATGGCCTGGTGCTCACCACTCGTGTCGGCGGAATCACCAAGTCGATCCCCGGTGACGTCGAATTGCCGCAACTGAACCAGCCGTACGCCAACACCACCATCAACGGCGTCGAATACCGCGTCCGCTCGTTCATCGCCCCGGGCAACATCCCCGTCGCCGTGGGTGCGCCCATCGCAGAAACGCAGCGACAGATCGACAGGTATCACATGCGCATCCTGGCGATCTGTGGCGGCGTGCTGGTCGGCACCGTGATCGTCGGATGGGTCATCTCCCTCATCGTGGTCAGCCCGTTCCGCCTGCTGGCACAGCAGGCCAGGCTGATCAACGCGCAATCCAATCCCGACGACGTGAACGTGCGCGGCGTCCGCGAAGCGGTGGAGATCGCCGAGGCCGTCGAGGGCATGCTCGAGCGCATCAGCGAGGAACAGGACAAGACCAAGGCGGCTCTCGAAACCGCGCGCGATTTCTCCGCGGTGGCCTCACACGAACTGCGCACCCCGCTCACCGCGATGCGGACCAACTTGGAGGTGCTTTCCACCCTCAACCTCAGCGACGACCAGCGCGAGGAAATCATCGAGGAAACCGTGCGCACTCAAAGCCGGGTCGAGGCAACACTTTCCGCACTGGAAAGGCTCGCCCAGGGCGATCTCACCACCGAGGATGACCACGTGCCCGTGGACATCACCGAGCTGTTGGATCGCGCCGCGCACGATGCCGATCGCAGCTATCCCAATGTTGAAGTTTCCCTGGTTCCCTCGTCCACCATCTTGATGCTGGGGTTGCCCGCAGGACTGCGGCTGGTGATCGACAACGCCATCAAGAACGCCGTGCGCCACGGCGGCGCCAACAAGGTTCTGCTGTCCGCTACCAGCACCGTGCACGGCGTCGAGATCGCGATCGACGACAACGGCACCGGCATACCCGAGGCCGAGCGCGAAGTGGTGTTCGAGCGGTTCTCACGGGGCTCGACCGCCTCGCACTCCGGCTCAGGACTGGGACTGGCGCTGGTTGCGCAGCAGGCCGAACTCCACGGCGGCGCAGCGGCTTTGGAGTCCAGCCCGTTGGGAGGCGCAAGACTGGTGCTGCGCCTCCCCGGGCATTAGTCCTAGCGCGCGCCGAGCAGGTCGATCACAAAGACCAGGGTCTTACCCGACAGCTGGTGACCGGCACCCGCCTCGCCGTAGGCCTGGGCCGGCGGCACGGTGAGCTGACGACGTCCGCCGACCTTCATGCCGGGAATGCCGTCCTGCCAGCCCTGGATCAGCGCGGCAAGCGGGAACTCGATGGATTCACCACGGTTCCACGAGCTGTCGAACTCCTCGCCACTCTCGAACTCGACGCCGACGTAGTGAACGTCGACGACCGATCCGGGCGTGGCCTCCGCACCGTCACCGACGGTGATGTCCTTGATAACCAGCTCGGTGGGCGGCGGGCCTGGCTGAAAGTCGATCTCGGGTTTCGTCATACGATCGACCCTATCGCTACGGCGATCAGGCCGGCGAAGCCTCGCACCACGCACGCATCAGTTCGTCCCTGATCGATACGGGCCGCATATCGTCAGATCATGACCGACACGTATGACACCGTAATCGTCGGCGGAGGGCACAACGCCCTGACCGCCGCCGCATATCTGGCGCGCGCGGGCCAACGCGTGCTGTTGCTGGAACGGCTCGACGTGGTGGGCGGAGCGGCGATATCTGCTCCCGCCTTCGAGGGCGTGGGCGCACGACTCTCCCGATACTCCTATCTAGTGAGCCTCATGCCGCCACAGATCATCGACGACCTGGGACTGGATGTGCGGCTGGCACGTCGCAAGTACGCGTCATACACACCGGATCCCACCGACCAGGGACGCAGCGGATTCCTTGCCACCACAGATGATTTCGCGGACTTCAAGGCACTGTGCGATTCGGTCACCCGGCCGCTATGGGACTCGATGCTGGAACCGCTGAGACGACGCAGCGACATCCGCACCGGTGCGTGGGAGCAGCTAATCGAAACACCGATCGGCGAGGCGATCCGCGCGGTCACACCCGACGACCTGCGGCGCGGTGTCCTGCTCACCGATGCGCTGATCGGCACCTTCGCCAGCGCGGATGATCCGTCCCTGCGGCAGAACATCTGTTTTCTGTATCACCAAATGAATCCGTGGGATGTCCCGATAGGCGGCATGGGTGCCGTGACCGGGTCACTGGAATCCTCGGCACGCCGGCACGGTGCCGAATTGCGCACCGGGGCCGAAGTTTTGTCGATCAATCCCGACGGCGAGGTGAGATATCTCGCCGGCAGCCAAGAACGCACCGCGGTGGGCGAACGTGTTCTCAGCGGTGTCAGCCCCACCGTGCTGGCCCGGCTGCTCGGTGAGCCATTGCCCTCCGGCCAGCCGGGCGCGCAGGTGAAGGTGAATCTGCTGTTAAACCGCCTGCCCCGGCTTCGCGACGAAAGTGTCACGCCCGAGCAGGCTTTCGGCGGCACCTTCCACATCAACGAGACGTACAGCCAGTTGGAGAGCGCCTACCGAACCGCTTCACGCGGACAAATCCCCGATCCACTGCCGTGTGAGATCTACTGCCACTCCCTAGCCGACCCGAGCATCCTGTCTCCCGAGCTGCGCGCGTCGGGGACTCAGACCTTGACGGTCTTCGGCTTGCACACCCCACACGGGCTCGATGCCACCGCCGCCCAACTGCAAGATGCTGTGTTGGCATCGCTGAATTCCATACTGGCCGAGCCCATCACCGATGTGGTGGCCACCGACGCACACGGCCGACCGTGCATCGAGACCAAGACCACCACCGACCTGGAAAACGCTCTCGGAATGACGGCGGGCAACATCTTCCACGGTGGGCTGCACTGGCCATTCGCAGAGGACGACGAAGCATTGGAGACCGCCGCGCAACGCTGGGGCGTGGCCACCGATCACGACCGAGTTCTGCTGTGCGGCTCAGGTTCTCGCCGAGGTGGCGGCGTATCGGGATTGGGCGGGTATCACGCTGCCCGAGCGGTGCTAGAGGCGCGATAGTCGGTTCAGGGGCGGGCGCCGATAGCCCTTTGCGGGATCTCGCGCAGGGAACTCAGGTCCGCCTCGTCGAGTCCTTTCGTCGTCAGAGACTGCCGCGCAAGCCTTCTCAGGATGCGCACCAGATCTTCCGACGCCCGAGTCGATCCCCGGCCGCCCTCGACAACATGAGCAGCGAGGCCAGGCCGATGGTGGAGTCCATCGACACGATGAGCAGGCTCAGGCAGCAAGGCCCCAGAATGATGATCTTGCGGCACTTACTCAACGCACCGATGGTCGCTTCCACGCAACCAGTGCGAAACCACAACTATGGGCGATGCCAACAGATTTGCATCGCATTGTCAGATACAGCAGCTCAGGGGTACTGACGCTCTCCGTAGCCGGTGTAGATCTGGCGGGGACGGCCGATCTTGCCCGGTTCCGAATGCATCTCACGCCAGTGCGCGATCCAGCCGGGCAGACGGCCCAGCGCGAACAACACGGTGAACATGCGCGTCGGGAAGCCCATCGCGCGGTAGATTACTCCGGTGTAGTAGTCCACGTTCGGGTACAGCTTGCGCTCGACGAAGAAGTCATCGGTGAGCGCGATCTCCTCCAGCGACTTGGCGATGTCCAGCAGCTGATCGTCGCCCCCGAGCTTGGACAGGATCTTGTCGGCCTGCTCCTTGACGATGCGGGCACGTGGGTCGTAGTTCTTGTAGACCCGGTGTCCGAAGCCCATGAGCTTGACACCGTCTTCGCGGTTCTTGACCCGGCGCACGAAATCGTGCGCGTCGCCGCCCTCCTGGCGAATTCCTTCCAGCATCTCCAGCACCGCCTGGTTGGCGCCGCCATGCAGCGGGCCCCACAGCGCGTTGATGCCGCCCGAGATGGACGTGAACAGGTTGGCGTCCGAGGAGCCGACCAACCGCACCGTCGACGTCGAACAGTTCTGCTCGTGGTCGGCGTGCAGGATCAGCAGCATGTCGAGGGCCCGGACGATCTCCGGGTCCACCTCGTACGGCTCGGCCGGCAGACCGAAGGTCATCCGCAGGAAGTTCTCGACGAGCGTCAGCGTGTTGTCCGGGTACAGGAACGGCTGCCCGACCGACTTCTTGTAGGCATAGGCCGCGATGGTCGGCAGCTTCGCGAGCAACCGGATCGTGGACAGCTCGACCTGTGCGTCGTCATGCGGGTCCAGCGAATCCTGGTAGTAGGCGCTGAGTGCGTTCGCGGCACTCGAAAGCACCGGCATAGGGTGCGCGTTGCGCGGGAAGCCATCGAAGAACCGCTTGAGATCCTCGTGCAGCAGGGTGTGCCGCTGGATCTTGGTGGTGAAGTCTTCCAGCTGCTGCGGCGTGGGCAGCTCGCCGTAGATGAGCAGGTAGCTCACCTCGATGAAGGTGGATTTGTCGGCCAACTGCTCGATCGGATAGCCGCGGTACCGCAGGATGCCTGCGTCGCCGTCGATGTAGGTGATGGCACTCTTCGTCGACGCGGTGTTGACGAATCCTGCATCGAAGGTGGTGTAGCCGGTATCAGCCAGCAGCTTGCCCAGCGCAAACCCATCAGAGCCCTCGGTCGCGCGGACGATATCCAGCTTGGTTTCGCCTCCGGGGTACTGGAGAGTAGCGAAATCATTGTTGTCGGCCACAGGCATCCCTTCTGAGGTTGAGCGGCTCCGGAAGAACGTTCATAGAGAAGGTAGTCGCTCGCTCCGCACGGCGCCTGGTCAGGGTCGAGGTCCGGCCTCCGTGCCGCCGCAAAGAGGACGGCGCCTGCCTCTCCTGCGCACCGTCGCGAGCGCGCCATCCCACAACAACATGGCACCCGCAGCGATGACCGTCGGCCTGAAGGTGTCCTTGGCCAACCCGGCCGTCGCGGTGGCCTTGGTAGCGGTGCTGGCTTTGGACATATGCCCCGAGTCAAAGGGCGGCTGCGGGTCGTACTCGATGCTCAACTGAATCGCCTTGGCCCGTTCCTCGCCAACGATCTGACCCGCGAGCCACAGTCCCAGGTCGATACCCGCGGATACCCCGGCCGCGGTGACCACGTTCCCAGCGCCCGCGCGCACGATGCGCTCGTCGCCGACCGGAGTCACCCCGAAGGGCTTCAGCAGCGGCAGGGTCGACCAATGCGAGGTGGCGCGCTGGCCCTCGAGCAGACCGGCCGCCGCCAGCACCACCGAACCACTGCATACCGACGTGGTCCAGGACGCCGTCGAATGCACCCGGCGCAACCATTCCAGGAGCTGTTCGTCGCGCGCGGCCATCGTGGTGCCCGGGCCACCGGGCACCAGCACGACATCCGGTGCGGGGGTCTCGTCGAACGAGTGCGTGGCACCGATGACCAGCACGCCGGAATCAGCGGTGACGGGCCCCGGCTCATGCCACACAAACCGGACCTCGGTGTCGGGCATGAAGCGCAGGACCTCATAGGGGCCGATGAAATCCAGCGCGGTGAAATCGGGGTAGAGCACGATCGCGATCTGCGTCGCACGGGAAGTCATAGCGGGGCCCTTTCGGTTCGGTGGAAGGTCTTGCGGTACTGGTCCGGAGATACGCCCATACGGCGAACGAAGTTGCGGCGCAAGGATTCGGCGGACCCGAAGCCACAGCGGTCCGCGATCACGACCATGGTGTCGTCGGTCTCTTCCAGCTGACGCCGGGCGGCCTCGGACCTGATGCGCTCCACGTAGGACGACGGCGCCTCGCCGACCTCGGCGGTGAACACCCGGGTGAAATGGCGCGGGCTCATCGCGGCCAGTCGGGCGAGCTCGGGAACCCGATGCGAGGCACCGGGCTCGGCGTCGATGGCCTCCTGGACATCCCGAATCGGCATGCGCTTGGCCCGGGGCATCCACACCGGCGCGGCGAACTGGGACTGCCCGCCCGGGCGGCGCAGATAGAGAACGAGCCACCGCGCGACCGTCTGCGCCACCTCCGCACCGTGGTCGTCCTCGACAAGGGCCAACGCCAGGTCGATGCCCGCGGTCACCCCAGCCGCCGTCCATGTCTTGTCCGAGCTGCGGATGAAAATCGGATCGGGATCGACTGTGACGCTGGGAAATTCGTTTGCGAGCGTCTCGGCGATAGCCCAGTGCGTGGTGGCGCGACAGCCGTCCAGCAAGCCCGCCTCCGCGGCCAGGAACGCCCCGTTGCAAACACTGACCACCCGTCGCGCAGAGTGCGCCGCGACACGGATCCATTCCATGACGGCGCTGTCTCGTTGGACCGCGGGTACCCCGACACCTCCGGGTAGGAGCAGCGTGTCGCACCCCGCAGCCAGGTCCGGCAAGGGATGAGTGACCAGCTCCATGCCCGACCCGGTGGCCACCGGCGCACCGTCGCTGGACACCAGCGTCACGTCATAGCCGGGCACACCGGTCAGGTAGCACGATGCGGTCGCGAACACCTCGTACGGCCCCACCAGGTCGAGGGCCTGAACCCCCGGGAATCCAAGGATCACCACCGAGCGCGCCATGTCCTTAGTGTTCGCCACCTGGATAGTGGCGTCCAGGTCGGGTATCCCACAAATTAGGACATTGCGAGCAGTCACTCACGATCGTCGCGATTGCGCCGTACGTAGGCGTCCGCGAAATCGGCGAACGCCGCGTCGGCAGCGTGGGGATCGGTCCCCGTCTCCAAGGAGCCCGCGATCACGCCCGGCACCCTCGACTGCGCGTACGCGCGGGCGAGCGCCACTGCGCACAACGTGCCGTACAACGCCAGGTCATCGAGATCGGTGAGACTGGCGATCTCCACCGAGCCCTTCATGTCACGGAACTGCCGGACATAGAAACTGCCGCGCCGCGTCGACGACACATCGCCGAGAAAGGGGTCACCACTTGCCTGCATGATCCGTTGTCCCGCAACGACCCGGCGCCCGTCGGCATCCGTCAGTAGCGCGATAGAACGCGAACGGCGACTCCGACATCGCTCGCGGCGTACCGGAACAATGGAGGGGATCCTGGATGGGTTCTGCGCGGCACGCACCGCTATCGGATCGCGCCGTGGCTCCTCCGAGAGCTTCCCGAGCCGACGCCGTGGCACGCGGTCGCGCAGCCCACGTCCGAAAGCAAACTGCTTGTCGCGCAGTCTTCGGCCGTCAGAGCATCCATGAAGCGAATTCACTCGGGCTACACCCGATCCGGGTCGGCCTCGGACGCGTCTGCCCCGGAGATCTCCTTGGACGTTCGGAATCGTATGAACACCGGAACCAGCAGTGCGGCAACGATCACCCCGACCACCACGAGTGCGCCGCCACCGGCTGCGGCCGCGACCGTGCCCACCACGGCGGCGGCCGCGCCGTGCGCGAAGTCCGCCACTCGTGGACCCCCGGCGACCACCACCGTGAAGACACCCTGCAGACGTCCCCGGACATCGTCGGTCGCAACCGACTGCAGGATCGTGGTCCGGAAAGCCGCCGACACCATGTCCGCGATGCCGCCGATCACCAGGAAGACCAACGTCAGCCAGAGCAGTGGGGCATGCGCGGTCAGCCCGAAGCCCACCATCGCCAAGCCCCACACCACGATGCTGACGACCACCGCGAGTCCCTGACGATCGATCCGGTGGAACCAGCCGGAGAACACCCCGCCGATCACGGCACCCACCGATATGGCCGCCGACAACAACGCGATCACGGTGCCGCCGCCGGCGGGATCACCGAACCCCTCGTGGGCGATCTGCGGGAACAGGATGCGCGGCATCCCGAAGATCATCGCGATGAGATCCACCACGAAGGACATCAACACGATCTTGCGCCCCGCCAGATAGCGCAAGCCGTCGAGCACTTCACGAAATCCACTGGTGCGCAGATCTCGTGCACCACCGGCGGGCGGCATCCTGCGCAACGGGATGGTCGCCCAGATCGGAGCCAGGCAGGCGATCGCGTCGATCAGGTACAGCGTGGACAGGTCCACCCACTTGAGCAGAACACCGGCCAGCAGTGGTCCGGCGATGAACCCGAACTGCTGCACCGTCATGTTCAGCGCGTTGGCGGCGGGCAGCTGATCCAGCGGAAGCATGCGGGGAATCGCGGCGGCGCGCGCGGGTGAGTTGACCGCGAAGAAGCCCTGCTGCACCGACAGCAGGCACAGCACCACCCACACGTTGTCGACGGACAGCACCGCCTGCAACCACAACAGCACCGACGAAACACCCAGCCCGATCGCGGTGATGATCAGCAAGGTCCGTCGGTCCATCCGGTCGGCCAGCGCGCCACCCCACAGGCCGAAGACCACCAACGGCACCAGCCCGAACACACCCGTCAGTCCGACGTACGCCGAGCTCTGGGTCAGCGCATAGATCTGGACGGGGACGGCGAACAGTGTCAGTCCGGCACCGATGACCGTGAGCACTCCGGCCAGCCAGAGACGCCGGAAATCGGCATTGCGCAGCGGTGTGATGTCGGCGAAAAAACGTCTCAGACCGCACCCGCTCACTCGTTACCGGCTAACGGACGCCGCGGCGTCCCGGCTAGCTAACCTACCCGGGACGCCGCCGGTTCACTCTTTCGGCTCGGCTACCGCATCGGATGGCGTGGTCGCCGCTGTGGAATCGGCCTCGGCAGACTCCGCAGCGGGCTGTGCCTCCGCCGACTCCGCATCCGCGTCCGGCAGCTGGCCCACCAGGTACTCGGCGAGCCCGCCGATGGTCGGGTAGTCGAACACCGCGGTCGCGTTGATGGTGAACTTGCCGCCGAACTGGCTGTGCAGTCGGTTACGCAGTTCGATCGCCATCAACGAGTCCGTGCCCAGATCCAGGAACCGGCTCGTCGCGGCCGGCGGCTGCGCCAGACGCAGGAAGTTCTGCACCTCGCGCTGAAGGAACTCGGTCACAAAGCCGGCGCGCTGCGGCACCGGAATCTCCATCAGCTGTTTGAGCAGCTCACTGTCACCGGTCACCTCGCCCATGGCACTGGGTAACACCAGATCCAGGATCGGCGGACGCGAACTACCCAGCACCTTGGCCGCGCGCTGCCAGTTCGCCTTGAGAACGGTGGCCTGACCGGTTCCGTTGGCAACGACCTCGGTCAGGGCCACGAGCGCCGCCGAGGGATCCAGCGGAATCAGACCCTGCGCACTGATGTTCGCGGTCGCGGCCGCCGAAGAAGCCATGCCGCCCTGACCCCACGGACCGAAGTTGATACCCGTGGCCGGCAGACCCTGCGCCCTGCGCTGCGCGATTAGACCGTCGAGCAAGGCATTGGCCGTCGCGTAGTTGGACTGTCCGGGCGAACCGAACAGGCTGGACACCGACGAGGACACGATGAAGAAGTCCAGATCGTCGTCCCTGGTCAACCCGTCCAGATACTCCGCACCGAAGGCCTTGGGCGCCAACGCCGTCCGGAACCTGTCCACGCTCTGCTGCCCGAGCAGCGCGTCGTCGAGCACGCCCGCCAGATGCGCGACACCCGCCAAGGGCGGCAGCTCGGCGCGGATCCGCTCCAGGAGCTTGCCGACCTCGGACTCCTCGCCGACATCGGCGGTGAATACGTGGATGCGAGTCTTGGAGCGCTCGGTGATCTCCTCGATCAGTCGCAGTGCGTCGGTGTCGGGTGCACGCCGGCTGGTCAGCACGATGTCACCGGCACCGAGCTGGGCCAGGTAGGACGCGGTGTGCAGGCCGATCGCACCCAAACCACCGGTGATCAGGTAGGTCCGATCCTGGCGCGGGGCAAGCGGATTCGGCATCTGGCACACGATCTTGCCGATGTGCCGGGCCTGCTGCATGCGGCGGAACGCCGTCCGGGCCTCCGCCAGCGGATAGATTTCCGCGGGCAGTGGCGTCCACTCCCCCTTGGCCAACCCGTCCGACACCTCGGTGAGCAGGACGCGAATGCGATCGGGTTCGGTGAACATCACCGTGTCCAGGGCCACGATCTCGTACGCGATATCGGGCCGGGCCGCCGCCATCTGTTCCGTGGTCCAGATATCGCGCTTGGCGATCTCGGCGAAACGGCCGTTCTGTGCGGTGGCTCGCAGCGTCGCCTCGATGAAACCCTCGCTGGTCAGGCTGTTGAGGACGACATCCACACCCTTGCCGTCGGTATCCGCCAGGATCTGATCGGCAAAATCGGTTGTGCGCGAGTCATATACGTACTTCACGCCCAGCTTGCGCAGCGTCGCCCGCTTGAAGGTACTGGCCGTGGCGAACACCTCGGCCCCGAACTGCTGGGCCATCTGGATGGCCGCCAGTCCGACGCCACCACTGGCGGCGTGGATGAGCACCTTGTCTCCCGGCTTGAGCTGCGCCCAGTCGAACGAGAGCCGAACCGTGAGCGCGGCAGCGGGAATGGTCGCGGCCTCGACCGCACTGATCCCGCCGGGAATGGGCGCCAGGAACTGGGCAGGCACGTTGAACCGGCTGCCGAAGGCACCCTGCATGGAGCCGTAGACCCGCTGGCCCACCTCGACTCCGGTGACACCCTCACTCAATTGCGTGACGACACCGGCGAAGTCGCCGCCGATCGGACCGGGATCACCCGGGTACAGGCCCAGCACGTTGAGCACGTCGCGGAAGTTGAGGCCAGCGGCCTCCACCCGAACCTGCACGTAGCCCTCGTCCGGCGCCGGCACCTCCTTCTCGGTGATCCGCAGGTTGTCGATGGCGCCACGTTCGGTGGGCGCCAGCACGTAATCACTGCCGCGCGGCACCGTCAAATGCCCGGTGCGCGACCACGGCAACAACCGGGAAGCCAGCAGCTTGCCCTGCCGCACTGCGATTTCCGGCTCCTCGAGCGGAGTGATCAACAGATTGACCAGCGCCCGGACGGCCTCCGGCGATCCATCGCAGTCGACGAGCTTGGCGCGCAGCGCCGGCTCCTCGTTAATGGTGGTACGTCCGAATCCCCACAGGGACGCCTGCACCGGATCGACAGGCTCGCCGGACTCGGTGGCCACGGCCCGCTCGGTGACGATCCACAGTCCGTTGGGAAGTTTCACGCCGTTCTGAGCACCGTTCTGCACGGTGTGCACGGCGCTGAGCAGGTTGGCGATCTCGGCCTCCAACCGCGCGGCGGCGTCGTCTGTCGACTCCCGCGCGGCCGGCCCGGCCGCGCGCCACACCACACCGGAGAACGGGACGCCACGCTCCTTGGCCTCCACGAGCACCTGCCCCAGGAGCTCATGGTCGGTCTCGCGGTGCAGCGGGATGCAGCCGGGAACCTTGCCGGCGAGCTCGTCGAACCCGGCAATTAGCCAGGTGCCGCTTGTATTTTCGGCTTCAGCTGTGCCGGCCTCGGAAGGCGGAACCGGCACCTCGTGCCAGCCAAGGGTGTACAGAAGCCTGGTGGCATCGCCACCCAACCCGCGCAGCAGCGCCTCGCGTGGCGCACGCTTGACGGTGAACTCGCGAATCCCACCCAGGTGACGGCCATCCCGATCCAGGTAGTCGAGATCGAAGACCTGCGTCTCGCTATCCAGCGGGCTCTCGTGCCAGCGCGCACGGCAGTAGAAGCGCCGAGGCATCTTCTCCTTCAACGTCACCTGGCCATACCGCAGGGGCAAGAACAGATCGTTGACACCCTGCTCGGCCGCGAGCAGGGCCGGGAACGCCGGGAAGGCCACACCAGTGCACAGGTCCATCAAGACCGGGTGCATCGGCTCAGCGCCCAGTTGTTCGGCAAGTTCCTCACCGACAAGGACATCGCCGATCGCCTCGCCCTGACCCAGCCACAACGACTTCAGAGAACCCGACCAGGTTGGGCCCCAGGACAATTCCAGGTCGGCGAAGGTCTCGAACAGCTCGTTCGGACGCATGCGTTCCATCCGCTCGATGGCCGCATCGACCGGCTCGGAGGGCTCGGACACCGGTTCGTCGACATCTTCACCGATACCGGTGACAACGGTGCCTTCGGCGTTCAGCGACCAGTCGACGTCGCGTTCACCATACGGACGGCTGTGCACCTGGAATTTCGACCCGCTGCCATCTTCTAGTGGGTGCAGCGTCAGCTGCACCTCACGAGAGCTCTTCTCCGGCAGGATGATCGGCTCGTAGAAGAACACATCCTTGGCCCGCGCCGGAGTTCCAACGGCCGCCAGAGCCATCGCGGCATACGTCGCGCCGGGGACGACGACGGTGCCGTAGATGACGTGATCGGACAGCCACGGCTGCGACCTGACCGACAACCGGCTGATGTATACCGAATCGCCGGAGGCCAGATCCTCGCCCCTGCCCAGGATCCCCGAGGGCAAACCGCCCCCGCCTTCGATGGCGGTACCGGACGACTTCGGCCAGAAGCGACGGCGCTGGAACGGATAGGTGGGCAGCTCCACCGTGTGGCCGGAGCGGCGTTGCAGCGCAGCGAAATTGGGCCGGTGCCCACCGACGTACGCCGAGGCCAGGGCCTCAGCAATCTGCCGCCGGTCACCAACCCCCTTGCGCAGCGAGACGATTGCCCGAGGCGCGGCCAAATGCTCCGGCCAGACCTGCACCGCGGCGCCGGTCAGCACCGGCTGCGGGCCGATCTCCATCAACACCGAGCATCCCAGGGCAGCCGCGGTCCGCACGCTCTCGGCGAACTGGACAGGCTGGCGGGAATGCCGGCGCCAGTATTGGGCATCGATCGGTGTCTGAGCCGTCAGCACGGCACCCGTACGGTTGCAGACCAGCGGCAGGGTCGGGGTGGCGAACTGCACTTGCGCTGCGTACGACTCGAATTCGTCCAGAACCGGGTCCAACAACTCCGAGTGGAATGCGTGGCTGGTCTCCAACCAGGTGCAGCGGATCCCTTCTTCCTGGAATCGGGCGACTGCCTGTTCCAAGTCCTCGCCCGGCCCCGAGAGCACGGTGTTCGGTCCGTTGTAGGCACCGACCGACACCCGCGGAAACTCCCCGGCGACCTGCTCGACGTGCTTGGGGTCGCTGAACACCGCCACCATGCGTCCACCCGCGGGCAGGCTGCCGAACAAGCGACCACGCTCGGCCATCAGGCGCGCGCCATCCTCGAGACTGAACACCCCGGCCACGCATGCGGCCGCGTACTGGCCGACACTGTGCCCCAACACCACATCGGGCTCAATGCCCCAGGACTGCCACAGCCGCGCCAGACCCATCTCGACGGCGAAGAGCGCCGGCTGCGCGAACGACGTGTGCCGCAACGTCTCTCCGGCCTTGCCGCCGCTCTCCCTATCGGTGGCGAACATGACGTCCAGCAGCGGCTGATCCAGGATGTCCTTCACCGCTTCCGCGCAACGCGTCACGGTTTCGGCGAACACCGGCTCTGCATCGAACAATTCACGTGCCATGCCCGGATACTGGCTGCCCTGCCCGGTGAACAGCCATGCTGTCGTCGGGTGGTTGGTGTGCTCGCCCCGCACCACACCGGGACGCAGACGGTTCTGGACCAGCTCGGCCAGCCCCTCACGGGCCGCCTGCACCGAATCCACGACCAGCGCGGCACGATGCTCGAAGTGCGACCTGCCTCGCCCTGCGGTGAGGCACACACCTTCGAGGTCGACGTCCGGATTGGCCGTCAGCCAGGACTCGTAACGCTGTGCCACCGCGATGAGCGCCTCCGGTGACCGTGCGGACAGCGGGAGCACGCTCACCTCGCCGGCCTGAGGCGCGGACTCGTCCGCCTCCGGCGCGGACTGCGGCTGTGGCGCCTCCTCGATCAGCACGTGGGCGTTGGTACCGGTGAAGCCGAAGGAGCTCACGCCGGCGCGACGCGGACGGCCGTTGGCCTGCCACGGAATTGCCTTGTCCACCACCCGCACGGGCAGCGAGTCCCAGGGGATGTGCGGCGACGGGTTGTCGAAATGCAGGCTCTGCGGCAGCACCCCGTGTTGCAGCGAGAGCACAACCTTGATCAGACCCGCTGCACCGGAGGCTGATTCGGTGTGACCGATGTTGGACTTCACCGAGCCCATCAGCAGCGGACGGTCCGCCTCGCGCGACCCGCCGTAGGCTGCCGCGGCCGCCTGCACCTCGATCGGATCACCCAGCGGGGTACCCGTTCCGTGCGCCTCGAGGTAGTCCACGTCGCCGCCCGCCAGACCGGCGCGCGCCAGAACCATACCGATGAGTCGCTGCTGCGCACCACCGTTGGGCACGGTGAGCCCGCTGGAGGCGCCGTCCTGGTTCACCGCGCTGCCGGGAATCACGGCCAGGACCCGGTCCCCATCGCGCTCGGCGTCACTCAGCCGCTTGAGCACCAGGATCCCGCAGCCTTCGCTGCGTACATAGCCGTCGGCGGACGCGTCGAAGGTCTTGCACCGTCCGACCGGCGATAGCATCCTGGCGCGTGAAGCCGCGATGACCGTCACCGGGCTCAGCAGCACGTTCACGCCACCGGCCAGCGCCAAGTCGCAGTCGCCCGAGTGCAGGGCCTGGACCGCCTGATGCACGGCCACCAATGCCGAACTGCACGCGGTGTCGACCGCTACCGCCGGTCCCTCGAACCCCAGCGCGAACGCCACACGCCCGGAGATCGCGTTGAGCGCGTTGCCGGTGATGAAGTAGGGCTCGATCTTGTCGATCGACTCCGACGACAGCAGGTGCGCGTACTCGTTGGCACCCACGCCCGCGAAGATGCCGGTTCGGCTGCCGCGCAATGCCGCCGGTGAGTATCCGGCCCGCTCCAGGCCTTCCCATACCGTTTCGAGCATCAGGCGCTGCTGTGGCTCGATCCACACGGCCTCACGCGGGGAGATACCGAAGAATTCGGGGTCGAATCCATCGATACCGTCCAGGAATCCGCCGAAGCGCGTGTATGTCTTGCCCGCTGTCTCCGGGTCCGGGTCGTAGAACTCGTCGATGTCGAAGCGGTCCTCGGGTACCTCGCGAATCGCATCGACACCGCCGGACAACACCTCCCAGAAGGCCTCCGGGTCGGGGGCACCCGGGAACCGGCAGGACACCGCGACGATCGCGATCGGTTCGTCGGTCCGGTCCGTGACGGCCGATGCCCATTGTGGCGCCGACTTGGCTTGCTCATTCAGGCCGAGCACCTCACCGAGCAGGTAGTCGGCGACATCCGAGATGCGTGGATGGTCCATCACCAGGGTGACGGGAATTTCCTTGCCCACCCCCGTTTCCATGCGGCGCCGCAACTCGACGGCCATCAGCGAGTCCATGCCGAGGTCGAAGAATCCCGCGTCCTCGCGGATCTCCGCCACGTCCACGCGCGTCACCTCTGCCACCGCGTCGCGCAGGTAGTCGGTCAGCAGCTTCTTGCGCTGCTGCACCGGGGCGGCCGCAAGCCGACTCACCAACTCGGTGGTGCCCGACTGTGGCGCGCCGGCCGAGGCAGCGAGGTGCGAGGGCACCTCGCGCTCCAGCTCCGCCAGGAATGCCCGCCGCCCTGCCTGCTGATAGAGCGGCAGGAAGCGAGCCCAGTCGATGCGGGCGACGACACCCTGCGGCGAGGAGGCCGCCACGTCGGCCAGGCCGGCCAGCGCGTCGGCAGGTGACAGCGTCTTGATCCCGCGCTGCTCCAGTCGCGCACGGGATTCGGCGTCTGCCATGCCCGCCGACCAGGGGCCGAAGTTGACGCTGGTTCCGGCGATGCCCTGCTCGCGCAGCCGCCAGGCCAGCCCGTCGAGGAAGGCGTTCGCCGCGCTGTAGGCAGTCTGTCCGAAGCCGCCCCACACCGAGGCGATGGAGGAGGTGTTGATGAAGAAGTCGAGCTTCAGGTCGGCCGCGGCTTCACTCAGATGCCAAGCACCCCAGACCTTGCCGGCGAAGACGCGGTCCACTTCGGCTTGCTGAGATTCGGAGTCGAGGTCGCTCAGCGGGGTGGTGCCGATCTCGCCCGCGGCGTGCACGATACCGGCCAACGGCGGCAGCTCGGTCTGTACACCCGCAAGCAGGCGAGCGACGTCGTGCGCGTCGGAGACGTCAGCGGTGACGACTCGGACCTGGCAGCCGTATTGCGCAGCGAGTGCGTCGATGCGCTGTTGCGCGGCCTCGCCGGGCTGGCGCCTGCTCGTCAGCACCAGGTGCTTGGCCCCGCTCGCCGCCAGGTGACCGGCAATCTCCAGACCGATCGAGCCGAGTCCGCCGGTCACCAAATACGTTGCTTCATCGCGCACTTCGAGTGGCTTGCCGCTCGGCAGGTCATCACGACGAACCAGGCGGGGAACGTAGACCGCTTGACCGCGCAGCGCGATCTGGTCTTCCCTGATGGCGGCGTCGCTCGACGCCGAGGTGCGGCTGATGAACTGCGCCCACTCCTCGGGGCTGCCGTCGGCGAGGTCGGCCAGTCCGCCCCACACCTGCGGCAGCTCCAGCGCCGCGGCGCGGCCGAATCCCCACAACGCACTCTGCTCCGGTGCCACCGTGTCGGTATCGATGATCCGCTGTGCGCCATGTGTCACCACCCAGATGGGAGCACGCAGACCAGCGCCGGCCGCGGCGCGGAAGAGCCTGCGGGTTCCACCCAGGACCTGGTGTTGCATCCGCAGCAGTGACCGCGTGGAGGGGGCGCCGCCGCCAAGGGCAGCGACATGCACGACGCGCAGCGCCGAATCACCTTCTGCTGCAGCACGCAACGTGTCCACAAGCTGCGCCTCATCGGCGTCGGATGCCGGCAAGCCGAGTATCCGATGTTGTTGTCCGCGGGCCGTCAGTGCGTCGATCAGCGGCTGCGCGCCTTCGACCGCATCGCCGACCAGAAGCCAGGTGCCGGCGCCGGCGTCCGCAGTGGACAGCGGTGTCGGGGACTTGTCCCAGCGACACTGATAGCGATCATCGGCGATGGAATCAGTGGTGCGTTGCTGGTTGTGTTGGGCTGCAAGCCTTGTCAGTACCGA
The DNA here is from genome assembly GCA_014204435.1 of Mycobacteroides chelonae. Classification (GTDB taxonomy): domain Bacteria; phylum Actinomycetota; class Actinomycetes; order Mycobacteriales; family Mycobacteriaceae; genus Mycobacterium; species Mycobacterium chelonae_A. The sequence goes on along the minus strand of JACHLF010000006.1, from coordinate 145,779 downwards.
CAGGGTCTGCTGGTCGCCGCTTGCATTACCGAGGAGGTTCACGAGTTCCTCGATCTTTCCGTCCTCGAGCAGCCGGATGGCTTGGGTGCGGGTCCCCCCGATGTTCTTCTGCGGGTTCGGGTTATCCCGGTTGTCTCGATACCAGTACTGGCGATGTTCGAACGGATAGGTGGGCAGGTCCAACTTCCTCGCGGGCCCATGCTGGAACGCGGCGAAGTTCGGCAGGTGGCCCAGGACGTAGGCGTCGGCAGCGGCCTCCGTGATCTGCCGATGGTCGGCAGTGTTTCGGCGCAGCGAGGCGATCGCCCTCGGTGCGGTCGCCGGGTCGGGCCATGCCCGCAGGGCCGCAGCGGTGAGTACCGGTTGTGGGCCTATCTCCAGCAGCACCTTGCAGTTCATGTCGGCAAGGGTTTGCACGCTCTTGGCGAACTCCACCGGCTGGCGCGCATGACGACGCCAGTAAGCACCGTCGAGTTTCGTGCTTCTGCCGAGCGCTGCGCCGGTGCGGTTGTCGATCAGAATCCGTTGCGGAGTCCTGCAATTGAACTGACCCGCATACGCCTCGAATTCGTCGAGGATCGGGTCCAGCAATGCCGAATGGAACGCGTGACTGGTCTCCAGGAAATCGCAGCGGACGCCGTCAGCGACCAGCCCCGCCACCGCCTTCTCCAGATCTTGCGCGGGCCCGGACAATACAGTGTTGGCGCCGTTGAAGGCGGCGACCGAAAGACTGGGGAACTCGTCGGTCAGACTCTCCACACGCTCGGCATCGGTGAACACCGCCGCCATCCGGCCGCCCGCGGGCAGACTGCCGAACAGCCGGCCCCGCTCGGCGATCAATCGCGCGCCATCTTCGAGGCTGAACACCTCCGCGACGCACGCGGCCGAATACTGGCCAACGCTGTGTCCGAGCACCACATCCGGCTCGAAACCCCACGACTGCCACAGCCGGGCCAGGCCCATTTCCACCGCGAATAGGGCGGGCTGGGCGTAGGAGGTCTGCCGCAGCGTCTCCTCGGCATCGGCGCCCTCGACATCGACATCGACATCGAAAATGACATCCAGCAAAGGCTTTTCGAGAACATCGGCGACGGCCGCGGCGCAATGATTCAGGGTCTCTGCAAACACCGGCTCGGTCTCGAACAACTCTCGCGCCATGCCGGGGTACTGACTGCCCTGGCCGGTGAACAGCCAGGCCGTCTTGGGCGTGTCGTGCGACTCCCCACGCCCCAATCCGGGGGCGGGGCGGTCGTCGGCGACGGCTCCCAACAACTCGACGGCGCCTTCCCGCGAGTTGATGACCAACGCGGCACGGTGCTCCAGGTGCGCTCGTCCCACTCCGGCGGTCAGGCACAGGTCGGCCAGGGTGGCCTCTGGATGCGCGTTCAACCAGCGGCGGTATCGATCGGCGATCTGCACCAACGCAGCGGGTGTACGCGCGGAGAGCGGCAGAATGCTGAACTTTCGGCCCCCGGCAGGCGCGGGCGTGTCGACCACGTCCTGGGGCGCGGGCGGAGCTTCTTCGAGGATCACATGCGCGTTGGTTCCGGCGAATCCGAACGAGCTGACGCCCGCGATACGGGGCCGCCCGTTGCGCCTCCACGGCCGGGCCTCCTTGACGACCTCCACCGGAAGCCGGTCCCAGGGAATGTGCGGCGACGGGTTCTGAAAGTTGCGGTGCTGCGGCAACAGCTCGTTCTCAAGCGACAGGATGACCTTGATGACACCCGCGATACCCGCGGCGGCCTCCAGGTGCCCGATGTTCGTCTTCGCCGATCCGATCAACAGTGGATCGTTGGCTTCGCGACCGATGCCGTAGGCCGCGCCGGCGGCCTGAGCCTCGATCGGGTCGCCCAGCGATGTCCCGGTGCCGTGCGCTTCCAGATAGCCGACCTCGCTGGGCGCCACTCCGGCACGCTTGAGCGCATCGGCGATAACCCGCTGCTGAGCAACGCCATTGGGTACCGTCAACCCGCCCGATGCGCCGTCCTGGTTAATCGCACTGCCCCGGATGACGGCCCGGACCCGGTCGCCGTCGCGGATCGCATCCTCAAGGCGCTTGATGACGATGACACCGGAGCCCTCGCCACGCACGTACCCGTCGGCGGCCGCGTCGAAGGTCTTGCACTTGCCGTCGGGCGCGAGCATGTGCGCGTGCGAGAACGTGATCATTGTCGCGGGAGTCAGCAGGACATTCGCGCCGCCGGCCAGTGCGAGGTCACACTCTCCGAGCTGAAGTGCTTGGCACGCTTGATGAATTGCTACCAGCGACGAACTGCACGCTGTGTCGACGGCAACCGCGGGTCCTTGCAACCCCAGTCGGTAGCTGATGCGACCGGCGGCCGCGGCGTTGGACGTACCGATGGCCATGTAGGCCTCGATCTCGGGGTAGGTCAGCTCATCGGAGGCCATTCCCAGGTAATCGTGTGTGGCCAGGCCGACGAATACACCGCTATTGGTCTCAGCCAAATCCGTTGGCGCGATACCGGAATGCTCGACCGCGCGCCATGCCGTCTCCAGCAAAAGTCGGTGCTGCGGGTCCATCAGTCTGACCTCGCGCGTCGACATACCGAAGAACGGTGCGTCAAACCCCGTGACGTCATCGACGAATCCGGCGCGCCGGGTTACGACCTTGCCGGGAGCACCCGGTTCGGAGTCGAAGAACTCGTCGGCGTCCCATCGATCGGCGGGCACCTCAGATATCGCATCACGGCCATCGCGCAACACGTCCCAGAACGCGTCCGCGTCTGCGGCACCAGGAAAACGCGCTGCATATCCGATGATTGCAAAACGTGGGGCTGGTTCGATCGGATGGTCGGCGGATTCCATGAGGTGGCCTCCTTGCGTCGGCGGGTGGGGAGAGCGGCCCTCGACGTCGTCGGGCGAGAAGGTGACTCGGGACATCTGGGGGTGCGAACGCGACTCTAGCCGAACAAGTATCGTGCGCACTATCGTTCCCAAACTTGATAGTTCCTAGGACGGTAAGTTCTAGTTATTACCGGTATGCCATGTGGCGCATGGGGTTTCCGGATCGGCTCGAGTGGCGACTGCACGGTCGAGCCGAGGGTATGTTGGGCCAGCGAAGAGTAATGCCGGAGCGGGGCCGGCCGAGCGAGAGGGACGGCTTTTTGCGCATAGGCACGATAACGGTTGGCGCACTTGGTGAATGGACGTTGAGTCCGGGCTCCGTCACCTCGTGGCACCCCACCCCTACGGCCGCCGGAAAAGCCCGGCAGGCACCTGTGAGTTCGGTGCCAGTCAGCTACATGCAGAGCCAACATCTCCGAAACTACTACGAACGGAATGCAGCTGGCCTAAACTTCTCGCGCCAAATCATCGCCAGCTGTGACGTTGCCGGTCAATGCGATATCTCCGCCATGGACCACGCGCTCAACGCGTACCTGCGCCGCCACGACACGTTCCGCAGCTGGTTCGAGCGCACCGACGACGGCGATTTCGTCAGGCATTCGATCACCGATCCGGACGACATCGAATTCACCCCTGTAACGCAAGGGCATATGACTGTCGATGAGATACGTAACCACGTCATCGACATACCGAGTCCACTGGAATGGGGGTGCTTCACCTTCGGAATCATCCAGAGCGAGAACCACTTCACTTTCTTTGCTGCCATGGATCATGTGCATGGCGATGCGACGCTGATCGGCACCACGATGATGGAAGCCAACGGGATGTACTCCGCATTGAGCGGAGGCGGCCAGGCTCTCGTACTTCCCGACGCTGGCAGTTTCGACGACTTCTGCACTCGCGAGCGCGAATTCACGTCGACGTTGACCCTGAACTCCCCGGGCGTCCAGGCGTGGATCGACTTTGCCGAGAACAACAACGGCACCTTCCCCGAGTTCCCGCTCCCGCTCGGCAATCCATCGGAATCGACCAGCAGCACTATGACTTCGCTGTCGCTGATGAACCCGGAGCAGACCGATCGATTCGAATCCGCCTGCGGGGCCGCCGGCTCACGGTTCGTCGGCGGTTTGTTCGCCTGCCTCGGTCTGGTCGAACACGAATTCACAGGGGCCGTCACGTATTACGGGCTCACACCGAGAGATTCCCGCACAGCTAGCGACAACTTCATGACGCAAGGCTGGTTTACCGGGCTTATTCCGATCACCGTTCCGATCGCGGCAACCTCCTTCAACGATGCCGCCTATGCGGCGCAGACCGCGTTCGATTCGAGTCTGGACATGGCCCGGGTGCCGTACTACCGAGTACTGGAACTGGCGCCGTGGCTGAAGTGGCCGGAACCGAATTTTCCGGTGTCGAACTTCTTCCACGGTGGCGCCGCACCGCTCAACGCGATCCTCGCGGCGGGCGAGTTGGGCCTGGCCGACAACATCGGCATCTATCCGGACGGCCGGTTCTCCTACCAACTGACCATCTACATATTCCGTTACGGCGAGGGCACGGCGATGGCGATCATGCATCCCGACAACCCCATCGCCGAGAAGTCGGCTCTGCGCTACATGGAGGCGATGAAGTCCGTGTGCGTGCGCGTCGCGGACAGCGGGCACTGGGGACGCGTCGCGTAGCTCGGGCGGCATCAAAATGAGGGTGAGGAAGATATGCGCCGGCTAGCCGATCTCGTGGTGCGGTGGCCATGGGCGGTGATAGGCGCCTGGGTCGCGCTGGCCATCGCCCTGCCCCTGAATTTCCCCTCGTTGAACGAAATGTCCGAGAAGCATCCGCTCGCCATCTTGCCGGCGGACGCGCCCTCGAGTGTGGCCGCCAAGAAGATGACCGAGGCGTTCGACGAATCGAGCAACGACGACCTTCTCCTCGTCGTGTTCATCAACGAGAACGGACTCGGAGCCGACGACGCGGCGACCTACCGTCAGGTCGTGGACGCACTGCGCCACGACCTGACCAACGTCGTGTCGGTGCAAGACTTCATCGGCACACCCGAGTTGCGAAAGTTCCTGACGAGTCAGGACAACAAGACGTGGGTCCTGCCGGTTGGCCTCGCGGGCGAGTTGGGCACACCCAAGTCTTTCGAGTCCTACAAACGGGTGACCGACCTCATCCAGCGCAGCATGGAAGGCAGTCAGACCACGGTGCACATCACCGGTCCGGCCGCCACGGTCGCCGACCTCACCGTCGCGGGCCAGCAAGATCGTCTACCGATCGAGCTCGCGATCGCCATCCTGGTGCTCGCGGTGTTACTCATGGTCTATCGCAGTGCACTGACGATGATGCTTCCGCTGGTGACCATCGGCTCGTCGCTGGTGATCGCCCAGTCCGTGGTGGCGGCCTACTCGCAACTGACGGGCGCCGGCGTCTCGAACCAGTCCATCGTCTTCCTGAGTGCGATTTTGGCAGGCGCCGGAACGGACTACGCGGTCTTCCTCATCAGCCGCTATCACGACTACCTGCGGGCGGGTAAGACCTATAACCAGGCGGTCAGGGCCGCGATGATGTCGATCGGCAAGGTGATCACCGCGTCTGCCATGACGGTGGGCGTCACCTTCCTGCTCTTGAGCTTCACCAAGATGGGTGTCTTCCAGACGGTCGGCGTGTCGTCGGCGATCGGGATCGGTGTCGCGTACCTGTCCGGCATGACCCTGCTGCCGGCCATCCTGGTGCTCGCCGGCCCGCGCGGCTGGGTCAAGCCGCGACGTGAATTGACGGCCCAGTTCTGGCGGCGGTCCGGTATCCGCATCGTCCGCCGCCCGATTCCACACCTGGTGGCCAGTGTGCTCGTGTTGGGGCTGCTGGGCAGCTGCGCCCTGCTTGCGCGCTACAACTACGACGACCGCAAGGCCGTCTCGCCGTCGGCGCCGAGCTCGGTCGGGTACACCGCGCTGGAGCGTCACTTCCCGCTCAGCCAATCCATCCCGGAATACATCCTTATCCAGTCGCCGCGCGACCTGCGCACCCCGCAGGCCCTCGCCGATCTGGAGCAGATGGCCTCGCGCATCGCCCAGCTACCGGATGTGGCCCTGGTCAGCGGCGTTACCCGCCCATTGGGCGAGGTGCCGCCCGAGTTCAGAGCTACCTACCAGGCCGGGCTCGTAGGCACCCGGCTGGCAGACGGCTCCAACCAGATCAACCAGCGCAGCAGCGATCTCAATCGACTCACCTCCGGCGCCAACACGCTGGCCGGCAGCCTCACCGATCTGCGCAATCAGCTGGGCAAGATCACCCCCGGCCTGCAGAGCCTGCTGGAGGCGTCGAACTCACTGAAGACCAAATCCGGCGGCGACGAGCTGGTGCGCAACGTGGACAACGCCGCCAAACTCGTCGACGAAATCAACGCTCTGGCCAACGACATGGGGTGGAACTTCTCCGCCGCCAAGGACATGTTCGGCTGGATCAACCCTGTCCTGACGGCGCTGCAAGGCAACCCAGTCTGCGATGCCGACACCTCATGCAGCAATACGCGCGGGCAGTTCGAGCGGCTCGTCGGCGAACGCAACAGCGGCCGCCTCGACGAGATCGAGCGCCTCGCCCGCCAGCTCGGCAACTCGCCGGGCAACAAGGCGACCCTCTCGGCGACGGTGACCAAGCTGAACGCCTCGCTCCTGAGTGTCGTCAACGGACTTCATGCCATAGGTCTGGACAAGCCCGGCGGCCCGCAGGCGGGGCTCAACCAACTGCGACAGGGTGCCGACCGCCTGGCCGGAGGCAGTCAGCAGGTGGCCGCCGGAGTGGATCAACTCGTCGGGCAGATCAAGGTGATCGTCAACGGCCTCAACCAGGCATCGAACTTCCTGCTGACGATGAAGAACAACGCCGCGGACCCCTCACAGGCGGGCTTCAACATCCCCGCCGAGGTCCTGAACAATCCGGACTTCCAACGGGCCGCTCACGCGTTCATCTCACCTGACGGCCATTCCGTGCGGTATGTGATCCAGACCAAACTCAACCCGTTCAGCCCCGAGGCGATGGACCAGGTCAACGTGATTAACGACGTCGCCCAGGGCGCCCAGCCCAACACCACACTGGCCGACGCCACGATATCGATGGGCGGGTTCCCCACCGCCCTGCGCGACACACGCAATTACTACCAACACGACATCCGGTTCATCATCGCGGCGACGCTCATCGTCGTGCTGCTGACATTGATGGTGTTGCTACGCGCGATCGTCGCGCCGCTGTACCTGGTCGGTTCGGTGGTGCTCTCCTACTTCGCGGCCATCGGTATCGGCGTGCTGACCTTCCAGTTCCTACTCGGCGAGCAACTGCATTGGACCGTACCGCCCTTGGCCTTTGTCGTGCTGGTGGCGGTGGGTGCCGACTACAACATGCTCTTCGTGTCGCGCATGCGCGACGAGTCGAGCAACAGCGTGCGCTACGGCATCATCCGCGCCCTGAACTCCACGGGTGGCGTCATCACCGCGGCCGGGCTGATCTTCGCGGCGTCAGTAGGCGGTCTGCTCTTCTCTAGCATCGGAATCGTGGTCCAAGGCGGCTTTGTGATCGGCGTGGGAATCCTGTTGGACACCTTCGTGGTCCGGACCATCACAGTGCCCGCCATCGCGGCATTGGTGGGCAAGGCGAACTGGTGGCCATCGCAGGTGAGCGCGGCGCGGACATCCGCGGAGAAACCCCCTGCCACCAAGTCGACCCGTTAGCAAGCACTCGTTATGTATGTGAGACTGAAAATGAAGTTGAGTCAGGAGCACGGATGAAGGACCTTCTCGCAGGCGCCGCGGTGCTGGTAGTCGCTTGCGTAACAGGATGCTTCGGCATCCCGTCCGCGCTCGCCGATGACCCGCAGGTTCCCGGCCCACCGATCCCCCGGGTCACGGCCGACGGACAGGTTCTCGCCGCACCTACGGGGCCGGATCGGACCGCATACGCCCTCGGCGGCGCGCACGTGCTCGGCATCCCGTACGACGAATACATCCGGATGACCGGCAAGGACTGGTTCCCCCACATGAAGCGGGAAAACGTCTGGTACCCGGCCGGCCAGGTCCAGGGCCACACCCTGGAACGTTTCTTCCCCGGCATCGGTCCGATCGGGGAGAAGATCCTGCCCGGTCTGGGTCTGGATGGCCCCAGCATCGGCGAATCGATCGACATCGGAGAGCCCAATCTCGAAAACGCCATTCGCAGCGGGGGCCCCGGAACCGCGATGGGTCTGTCCGAAGGGGCGCTCGTACTCAACGCGGTCAAGAACGCGCTGGCGACAGATCCGAGGGCACCGGCGCCGGATTCACTGACCTTCGCGACGTTCGGCGATCCGATCGCGAAGAGTCCCTTCAGCGAGAGCTTCCTGACCCAGAATTTCGCGCCCGGATCCGTGGTGCCCTTCATGGACTACCCGATCCCGGCCCGAGTCGACAGTCAGTACCACACGGACCAATTCATCTCCGCGTACGACAGCATCGCGGACTGGCCGGACCGCCCGGACAATCTGTTCGCGCTCGCCAACGCCATCGCGGGCCTGGCCACCGGCCACACCGCGGTGGCGTTCACCAACCCCAAGATGGTTCCGGCGCGCAACATCGTGACCGAGACCAATTCCCGGGGCGGTACAACGACGACGTACTTCATCCCGGAACAGCACCTGCCCCTGGTGATGGGTTTCAAGTACCTCGGAGTGCCCGAAGAGACGCTCAACAGGCTCGATGCGATTCTGCAACCGCGCGTAGACGCGGGCTACTCGCGCAACGATGATCCGGCGACGGCGCCGATCGCAGTCGACCCGCGCCGGGGCTTCGACCCCGCGGAAGTGACGGCGCCTGCCTCGCAGGCGACATTCGGCGGCGGATCCGATCCGCTTTCACAGATCACCAGCGGCGCTCTCGCCGTGCTGGGCAACGGCACGCGCCCGAACCCTCCCAATTAGTACGGACGTGACATCATGACACCCTCAACCCAGTCATCCATCCTGTCGATGCTGCACGGACGTGCCAGCCTGCGCCCGGATGACATCGCATTCACCTTCACCGACTACACCCACAACCCGGCCGGTGTCGCCGAGAGCCTCACCTGGTCGCAGCTGTCGCGCCGCACGTTCAACGTGGCCCGCCAGCTCAGCCAGCACGCCACGGTCGGTGACAGGGCGCTGATCCTGGCACCGCAAAGCCTTGAGTACATCCTGGCGTTCCTGGGTTCCATGCAGGCCGGGCTGATCGCGGTGCCGCTCCCGCTGCCACACCGTGGCTCCAGCCTGGACCGGGTGCGTGCCGTCTTCGACGACACGTCGCCCTCGGTGGTGCTCACGACTTCGGCCGTCGCCGGGGATGTCAGCGACTATGTCGACCAGTCGCACCTCGACATCGCCCCCACGATGGTCGAAATCGACTCCTTGCGCCTCGACGTCGACGGCGGGCCCAGCGTCGCCCCGGGCGACGTGCCGAACATCGCGTATCTGCAGTACAGCTCGGGTTCCACCCGCACGCCCACCGGCGTCATGCTGTCGCATCGCAATCTGCAGGTGAACTTCGAGCAGTTGATGCGCAGCTTCTTTGTGGACACCGGCTCCCAAATCCCCTCCGACGCCACGATCGTGTCCTGGCTGCCGTTTTACCACGATATGGGTTTGGTGCTGGGCGTCTGCGCCCCCATCCTGGGCGGCTATCGCGCCGACCTGACCAGCCCACTGGCGTTCCTGGAAAGTCCATCCCGCTGGGTCCGGGCACTGGCCACCAATCCGCATGCCTGGTCGTCGGCGCCCAATTTCGCCTTTGATCTGGCGGCCCGGAAGACCACCGACGCCGACCTTGCCGGGCTCGATCTGGGCGAGGTGCTCGGCATCATCAGTGGCGCCGAGCGGGTCGAACAAGCCACCTTGCGACGCTTCGTCGATCGGTTCGCGCACTTCAATTTCCGCGACAGCATGATGCGCCCCTCCTACGGGCTGGCCGAAGCGACCGTCTTCGTGGCCTCCGGTACCTGGAGTGAAACGGCGCCTGCCGCCCACTTCGATGTCGAGGAGCTGTCGGCGGGCCGCGTTCGCCGTTGCACGGCCGGGGCAGGAACCGCCCTGGTCACGTACAAGGTGCCGCAATCCCCCCTGCTGCGGATCATCGACAACGACACCCACCGGGAGTGCCCGGCAAACGTGGTCGGCGAGATCTGGGTGCACGGCGACAACGTCGCCTCCGGCTATTGGCGCAAGTCGCCCGAGGAACAGCGCTGCTTCGGCGCCAAGGTGACGGAGCCGTCGCCCGGCACCCCCGAAGGCCCCTGGCTGCGCACCGGTGATCTCGGCTTCGTCTCGGACGGCGAGCTGTTCATCGTCGGCCGCATCAAGGACCTGTTGATCATTCGCGGGCGTAACTACTACCCCGAAGACATCGAGGCGACGGTTCAGGAGATCGCTCGCGGCCGGGTCGCCGCGATATCTGTCCCGTTCGACAGCACCGAAAAGCTTGTCACGGTTATCGAATTCAAGAAGCGCAGCGATTCGGACATCGAGGCCATCAAGAGCGAGATCACCTCGGCGATCTCCAATGCCCACGGCGTGAATGCCGGGGACGTGGTACTGGTGCCGCCCGGATCGTTGCCCACGACCACCAGCGGCAAGATTCGGCGGCGCTCGTGCGTCGACCAGTATCTGCAGAATCAGTTCACCCGTTTGGACGCGGACACTCGCGTCGGAGTCGCCTGACCCGGCATCGCTGTCGAAACGCCGTCAGATCCCGGCGAGCCCGACCGCGATCAGCACACCTCCGACTGCTGCCAGCACCAGCGCGATGTTGCGGCGACGGTTGGATTGAATCCAGCTGTTGAGCCTCGCCATGGCCCCGGCCGTGCGCTCCGGGGCCACTGCATGCGCAAGAAACGGAAGCTCCACCAGCGCAAAGGCAATGACGTTGAACAGCACCAGGGCGGTGACCTGTGTCGCCGGCGGCGAGCCGGAGGCCACGATCACGGCCAGCGCGGCCAAGAAGTCGACGGATGGCAGCGCGATCCCCAGACCCGCCAGCCCCGCCACCCATAGCGATCCGCCCGTCGCAATCGCTTGAATGCGCGCAGAGACCTTGTCCAGCTGAGCATGTGGAGCCGGGCCCCGCAACCGCGAGGCCAACAACGCCGCAACCAGCAGCGCCGCCACCCCGATGCCGATCTGCACACGCGGCAACGTGAAATGAGCCGACCCGATCGACACGTGCCGAAAGGTGAACAGCACGACCAGGCCCACCGCCATCCCCATCGCGAACCCGCCGCACAGGAATGCCAACAGCTGCAGATGCGGACGCGGCCGATTCAGCATGAGCACCGTCATGCCCAGACGGAACGGTTCGAAGCTGACGGCCAGAGCCATCACCAGCAGGGTGATCCACATGGATATCAGGGCTGAAGCCGTTCGATCCGACCATCCGTGACGACGATCCGGTTGTGCACGCGGTTCTCCCGCCCCTGCCAGAACTCGACGGCCTCGGGCGCGATCACATAACCACCCCATTGCGGAGGCACTGGCACCTGATCCAGATCGGCGAACCGCCGGGTGACACCGTCGAGCTGGGCCAATAGCGCGTCCCGCGACGCGATGGGCGAGGACTGCTGCGACGCCCACGCCCCCAGCTGTGATCCGCGCGGCCGCTTGGACCAGTAGTCAGCGGTCTGTGCAGGGTCGACCTTGGTTACCCGACCGCGCACATGAACCTGTCGCCCCAGCGCGTACCAGGGAAATGTGACGCTCGCGTAGGGCGCCTGTTCCAGCTGACGTCCCTTGGCGGAGTCGTAGTGTGAGAAGAAGGTCACACCGGCAGGGTCGATACCCTTGCACAGCACCGTGCGCGTCACCGGCCGGCCGGTGTCCACGGTGGCGAGCACCATTGCGTTCGGCTCAGGGATGCCCGAGGCCACCGCGAGATCAAACCATTTGCGCAACAAGGGAAGCCAGCCTTCGGCGAGCCAGTCGACGTCGAGATCGCCACTGCCGTCCTTTTCGCCGGGCCGGTAATCGGAGCGCAGCCATTCAGTCACGAAAATCACGCTACAGGCGCCCGCCTAAGGAATGGCGAGGTGACTAAGAAGCACCCTTATTTGCAGGTGCAAGAATCGCCTTTACCGAGTTGTTACCCACAGGTAGGGAGTCGAGAATCATGACGGTTGCAGCGCCGCTACCAGCGGATTTCGCACCTGGACTGGAGGGCGTGACCGCCTTCGCCACCGAGATCGCCGAGCCTGACAAGGACGGCGGAGCGCTGCGTTACCGCGGTGTCGACATCGAGGATCTGGTCGCCCAGCGGGTGACCTTCGGCGACGTGTGGGCACTGTTGGTCGATGGCAAGTTCGGCCAGGGACTCCCGCCCGCCGAGCCCTTCCCCATCCCCGTGCATACCGGCGACGTCCGCGTCGACGTCCAGGCCGGGCTCGCCATGCTGGCGCCCATCTGGGGATTCGAGCCGCTGCTGGACACCGAGGATTCGATCGCTCGCCATCAGCTGGCCCGCGCCTCGGTGATGGCACTGTCCTATGTCGCCCAGTCCGCACGCGGCAACGCCCTACCCGCCGTACCGCAAAAGGTCGTCGACGAATGCTCCACCGTCACATCACGTTTCATGACTCGCTGGCAGGGTGAACCAGACCTCAAGCATGTCGAGGCCATCGACGCGTACTGGGTTTCGGCCGCCGAGCACGGCATGAACGCCTCCACCTTCACCGCGCGAGTCATCGCATCCACCGGAGCCGACGTGGCTGCCGCGCTCTCGGGTGCCGTCGGTGCGATGAGCGGCCCACTGCACGGCGGTGCGCCCGCACGGGTGCTGCCGATGATCGAGCAGGCCGAGAAGACCGGCGATGCCCGCGGCGTCATCAAGGGCATCCTCGACCGTCGCGAAAAGCTCATGGGATTCGGTCACCGGGTGTACCGCGCCGAGGATCCCCGTGCACGGGTGCTGCGCAGCACCGCCCAGCGACTCGGCGCCGCACGCTACGAGGTGGCCGCAGCGCTTGAGCAGGCTGCGCTCACCGAGCTGCGGGAGCGTCGTCCCGACCGCGTCATCGAGACCAATGTCGAGTTCTGGGCGGCGGTCATTCTCGACTTCGCGCAGGTCCCGACCCGGATGATGCCGGCGATGTTCACCTGCGCCCGCACCGCGGGCTGGAGCGCGCACATCATGGAGCAGAAGCGTCTCGGCAAGCTGGTCCGTCCGGCCGCGTTGTATGTCGGCCCCGGACCGCGCTCCATCGACTCCGTGGAAGGGTTCGGGCTGCTGCACTCCCGGGTGGATGCATAAGCGCCTGAAGTCCTGGCGTCACTACGCCTGAGGTGGTTGGGTGGGTCTCCATGGACACCTCTCAGGCCTCTGCCGACCTACCACCCATAGAACCTTCCGTCTCTCCGTACATCATCGTCGAGGACTCACGCGCCGCGATCGCGTTCTATAAGAACGCCTTTGGCGCCGAAGAGCTCGGACTGCTGGAGACTCCCGACGGCAAGGTGATGCATGCCGCCGTCAAGATCAACGGCACGACGATCATGATGAACGACGACTTCCCCGAGTACAACGACGGCAAGTCGAGCACCCCCACCGCACTCGGCGGCACTCCGGTCACCATTCACCTGACCGTGCCCAATGTCGACGACTGGTTCAGCCGCGCGGTGGACGCGGGGGCGAGCATCGAGATGCCGCTCGAGGACCAGTTCTGGGGGGACCGTTTCGGCGTCATCAAGGATCCGTTCGGACACCTGTGGTCGTTGGGTCAACCGGTCAAGATCGTCAGCCCCGAAGACCTCAAGAAGTTCGCCGCGGGCGGCCAGTAGCCACTAACGCAGCAAGTCCTCCAGAGCCGATCCGCGAATAGCCTTACGCCACAACGGTGGTTGCGGGGCATTCGCGGCCACGCTCAGCATCTCGGGAACCGAGACAAACTTGTCGCGCGGACGGCCTTCGCCCTTGCCCCGCGCGATCTCCGCTCGGTCGATCGCCAGCCAGCCGTCGTGATCGACGATGGTGGGCTGGCGCCGCTGAATGAGCTTGGACAGACCTGACAACCGTTGCGACGGATCGTCGAGCAGGCCGTTGTTGTAGTCCTCCACCAACGAGGTGACGGTCTGCTGCGAGCACGACTTGTTGGTCCCGATGAACCCGGTCGGGCCCCGCTTGATCCATCCCGCCACGTAGGTGGCCCGATAAGCTCTGCCGGTGGCCAAATCCATCACGCGCCCTTGCTCGTTCGGGATCACTGCGCGCTGATTGTCGAACGGCACACCGGGCATCGGTACGCCGCGGTAACCGATCGAGGTGAGCACCAGGCCCGCATCAATGGTGTCGACGTCCTCGCCATGCTCGAACTCGATGCCCGTCACGCGACCCTCCCCCAACACCTCAACGGGGGTGCGGTTGTAGGCGAAACGAATGGTCTTACCGCCCGGCTCCCGAGCCTCGCGCGGGCAGGTGCTGAGCACCTCCAGCTTCTGGCGGGTCAGCGGCTCCAGATGCGTCTGCAGCGCCTCATCCACCAGCTTTGCGGTTTCGTCATCGATCACCACTGTCATATCGGGCAGACCCACCAGGCCGAGCAGCTCGGGCAGGGTGAATGCCGAATACTCGGGGCCGCGCCGACCGACGATGACCACCTCGCGCAGCTTGCTGCTCCGCAGCGCGGTCAGCGCGGTATCTGAAATATCGGTGCGCGCAAGGCGATCGATGCTTCCGGTGAGCACCCGAGCGACGTCGAGCGCGACATTCCCGTTGCCGATGACCACGGCGCGTTCGTGGTCGAGGTCGACCCGGAAATCGCTGTAGTCGGGGTGCGCGTTGATCCACGCGACCACCTGAGTGGCGGTGGCGTTGCCTGGCAGCTCGATGCCAGGGATGTCCAGGCGACGATCCGAGGAGGCGCCGACGGAGTAGATCACCGCATGGTGATGCGCCAGCAGTTCGTCGTGGGTGACATCCTTACCCACCTCGACGTTCAGGTAGAACTCGAAGTTGGGCTGCGCGGCCATCGTGTCGAACAGCTTGGTCACCCGCTTGGTCTGCTGGTGATCGGGGGCCACCCCAGCACGCACCAAACCATATGGGGCGGGCAGCCTTTCGAACATGCTGACCCTCACATTCGGTTGGGTCAGCAGCTCGTCCGCGGCGTACATAGCAGCGGGACCGGAGCCCACGATGGCCACCTTCAGCCCACGGCCACTCTCCCGGACCGGCGGCGCCTGAATAACCGGAGCCAAACTGGCGCGGGGGATTTCGCGCGGATAGAACTCGGAGTTGATCCGCAGGAAGGGCAGCTGCTCTTCCTTGAGCACCGAGTCCGGCTTGATGGCATCGACAGGGCAAGCGGCAACGCAGGCACCGCAATCGACGCATGCCGAGGCGTCGATGTGCAGCATCTCTGCTGTGAGGAAATCGGGTTCATCAGGCGTGGGGTGGATACAGTTCACCGGGCATGCGTACACGCACGACCCCTCGTTGCAGCAGGCCTGGGTAACGACGTGCGGCATCAGGCGGGAACAGCGCTGGGTGAATCAGAGGCCAAGACCTCAGGAGCGGCATAGTTCACCAGCGGGCCGCGTTGCGGCTCACTGCGATACCGGGCGGCGCGACCATCGATGTGCAACACCCGCCACACCAGCTTGGCGATGGGATTCATCATGCCGACACCACGGCACAGCATCCGGACATCGGAGAAGACTTCGCTCATCGTCTGGCGGGAGGCCGGGCTCTTCCAGAAGATCTCCTTGCGGACGTCGTCCGGGATATCGAACTTTTTGAAGAAGCTACGCGGCGGTGTCATGATCGCGCCCATCAGCACCCGCATGATGACAGGGGTGCTGATGGAAAGCAGGAAACGGTTGAACCAGTGCATCGTCGGGACTCGCTTGTGCAGGTACTCATGCGCGAACGAGATGTGCCGGGCTTCCTCGGCGACATGGATCTCCATGACGCGGCGCATGATCGGGTGCAGATTGTCACCCTCACGCAGCACGTTCTTCTGGGTGTGGTCAATGGGCTCTTCCCCCGCGAGCACGCCGACGAAAAAGGTCTCAGGCGTGACCGTCGAAGCCAGCGGGATGAACGGGGACAGCCAGCGCAGCAGGCGCGGCATACCGGGCACATCGACACCCAGGCGGTTCACCATCTCCTGAAACATCAGGGTGTGGTTGCACTCTTCGATGGACTCGTGGTTGAGGTAGCGGAATTCCGGGGAACCATTGGGCACGCTGAAGGCGTACTGGATCAAACCGCGGATGAGGATGCTCTCGAAGTGCAGGCCCACCTTCGCCACGTTGGCCTGACGCCACATACCGATTTCGATCTGCTTCTCCAGCGACTGTGACTGGTACCAGGGGTGTCGCCCCAGCGGATCGGTCTTGTGTGGCAACACCCAACGCGGGTCGTTGGGCACGACAGCGTACTCGGGCGAGTCCCAGTCGATGTCGAGAAACGGATCGAAGTTCCGGTTCGTCGATCCGTGCGACAGGGTCTCTAGCACCTGGACGTACTTCGCGTCGCCGCGCACTTCCTTCTTCGCGCGCAACTTCTCACGGAGGGACATGCCTATCTCCTTTGATTAGGTAACAGACCTGCAAACTTTTACGTTCCGGAGCTACGTGGAAGTCTACAAGCTCTGGGCGAGTGTAAACAGGGCGAGACAGCCCTATCTATGTTTGGGACGAAACGTCCCATGTGACGTTTGCATCGGGGTTTGATTCGTGTGATGCAGCTCTCAATGAGCCACCGTTTAGGCTGGTAGCCGTGCCTGAATTGACCATCCCCGCTGACCTGCTGCCCGCCGACGGACGCTTCGGCTGCGGCCCCTCCAAGGTGCGCCCCGAACAGCTGCAATCGCTCGTGACGGCCGGCGCCTCCCTCTTCGGTACCTCGCACCGGCAAGCACCCGTCAAGAACCTGGTGGGCCGCGTCCGCGAGGGCCTCAAGGAGCTGTTCAAGGCACCCGACGGTTACGAGGTGATCCTCGGCAACGGCGGCTCGACCCTGTTCTGGGACGCGGCAGCGTTCGGTCTGATCCGAGAGAAGTCACTGCATCTGACCTTCGGCGAGTTCAGCGCCAAGTTCGCCTCCTGTGTGGCCAAGAACCCGTTCGTCGGTGACCCGATCAAGGTGGTCGCGGATGCGGGCAGCGCACCCGCTCCCGTCTCGGATCCATCGGCGGACGTGATCGCCTGGGCCCATAACGAGACCTCGACCGGAGTCATGGTTCCGGTGCAGCGGCCCGCCGATTCCGAGAATGCGCTGGTGCTCATCGACGCCACCTCTGGCGCCGGTGGCCTGCCGGTGGATCTGGCCGAAGTCGACGCCTACTACTTCGCGCCTCAGAAGAACTTCGCCGGCGACGGCGGGCTGTGGTTGTCGCTGATGAGCCCGGCCGCTCTGGAGCGGGTGCAGGAGATCGGCGGCAGCGGACGCTGGGTGCCGGACATCCTGTCGCTGCCGATCGCGGTGGAGAACAGCCTCAAGAACCAGACCTACAACACCCCCGCCATCGGGACGCTGCTTCTGCTAGCCGATCAGATCGATTGGCTGCTGGCGGGCGGTGGTCTGGACTGGGCCACCAAGCGGACCGCCGATTCGGCATCGCGGCTGTACTCCTGGGCCGAGGCCACGTCGTACACCACGCCGTTCGTCGCGGACCCGGCGCAGCGCTCGCAGGTGGTGGGCACCATCGACTTCAACGACGACGTGGATGCGGCGGCCGTGGCCACGGTGCTGCGGGCCAATGGCGTCGTGGACACCGAGCCGTACCGCAAGCTCGGCCGCAACCAGCTGCGGGTGGCCATGTTCGCCGCCATCGACCCCGAGGACATCTCGAAGCTGACTCAGTGCATCGACTGGGTTGTCGAACGCCTCTGATCGCGCTCGGAGCTAGCGGACCATCGTGAGGTCGTCGACAATGGTCCGCTCGGCAAAGGTCTTCTGCACCCACTCCTGGATGGATTTTGTTTGACAGGTGATGAAGATCGGCTAGTCAGGTGGGTACCGCGTCCCAAACGCTGACGTCGTAATCGGACAGATTCGGTTCCGCGCGCATACGACGCCGGTACGCGCCCGGAGTCCACGGCCACAGTTCGGGAACGCCGTCCATCCCGAGATACCAACTCGTGCAGCCGGTCGCCCACACCGTGCCCGGCATGGCCGCACGCATCTCCGCGTTGAACGTCGCAGTGGCCTCGGCAGTAGGCGCCACCGCATCGAGCTCGCCGTTCTGCCAGCCCCGAATCCACCGCAGGACGTACCCACACTGGTGCTCGGCTATGGCGGTAAGCGAGTAGTTCCCCACGGGACTATGCGGGCCCATCAGCATGAAGAAGTTCGGAAAGCCCGGCAGGCCAACCCCAAGGTGCGCCTTAGGCCCATCCGCCCACAGTTCTCCGAGCGTAATACCCTCTTGTCCAACGATATTCATTGGGCGCATAAAGGCATGGGCGTCAAATCCGGTGGCGAGCACGATGGCGTCGACGGCGTGGAGATGGCCGTCGGCCGTCACGATCCCTTCAGCGTCCACGCGCTCGATTGCGGTATCCACCAGGGACACGTTGTCGCGCTGCATCGCTCGGTAGAAGCCCGCGGAGATCACCAACCGTCGACACATCGGCTCATAGTCCGGGGTAAGCCTGCGCCGCAGGTCGTGATCGGAGACCGTCCGCAAGTTGGCTCTGCACAACGCCGATATGAACCGTCGCCGCCACCCGGGGCGGACCAGCGCCGTAGCCAGGAACTCGAACACGCTGAGGTAGCCGTGGTACGCGATGGCGTTGAGGACCGGCAGCCGGCGGCGTAGCCCATCGGTCAGCTTCGTATAGGACGGATTCGGGATCGGGACCACCCATTGGGCGCTGCGCTGAAACAGCGTCAGGTGCGCGGCAGTGGGCTCCAGACCGCAGACGATCTGAACTCCGGTTGAACCGGTGCCGATCACCGCCACACGTTTACCGGCGGGGTCGAATGAATGATCCCACCGCGCGGAATGCATGACCGGACCATGAAAATTGCTGATGCCCTTAATATCCGGGAATCGCGGCTCACGCAGGATCCCGGTGGCCGCCACCAGGAAGTCTGCGAGGATCTCCTCCCCGTGGTCGGTCCGCACCCGCCAGCGACCGCTGTCGAAGCGTGCCTCGCTGACCGTGGTACCGAAGCGGATATGGCGGCGGAGATCGAGATCGGTGGCGATGCGCCGGAAGTAACGGTCGATCTCGCCGCCCGGGGAGAAGAACTTCGACCAGTCCGGCTTCGGCGCAAAGGTGAATTGGTAAAACCGCGAAGGTATGTCACAGCTCAAACCCGGATAGGTGTTGTCCCGCCACGTACCCCCGACCTCGTGAGACTTCTCCAGGATGGTGATATCGGCGATCCCGGCATCGCGCAGCATCGCCGCCATACACAGGCCCGACATGCCGGCGCCGACGATGGCCACCGAGGGGGATCGCCGCGTCATGCTACCCGCACATCCGCTTCACGAATTGCGTTCCGCAATCGCTTATTTCGACCGAGAAGACCGTCAAGGTGATACACCGCCGTCCGCAGATCCAACAGCAGTGGAACCCATCGGGGCGCGTACACACGCCGACTCCGGCGGGCAATGCCCTCCGCGATCGCCGCACCCGCGACTCCGACGGGAGCGGGCTTGCCCATGACGTCCGGCAGCGTAGCCATGATCGCCCCCAGCCCATTATTGCCGGAGATCGATGCGCCGAGCGCGGTGTCAATCAGGCCAAAGTACGCGATGCCCACCCCAACTCCGCTGCCGGACAGTTCGATCCGTAGGGCGCGTGCGAACGCTTCGGCACCCGACTTGGCCGCCATGTACGCACTGAAGGTGGGGCCGGGGAGCGCCGCCGCGGCCGACGCCACCACCATCACGTACCCAGGTCGCCGCTGTACGTGGGGCATGGCGATCCGCACGGTGTGGAACACACCCACGAGGTTCACGTCGATCACCTGCTGCCAGTCGCCCGGCCGTACCGTGGCCACGGTCGCGATGGGACCCGCAATACCCGCATTTGCGAGGACGATGTCGATCCCGCCGAATCGTTGAACCACAGCGTCCATCGCCTCGGCGATCGAATCGGAATTCGCGACATCGGCCTCATAACCAGTTGCCCCGTCGCCCAATTCGGCCGCCAGCTGCTGCGCCTGCCGTGCATCGCGATCCAGGATCGCGACCGAAGCACCCCGTTGTGACAGCTGCCGCGCCACCTCGGCGCCGATGCCGTTGGCGCCACCCGTGATGACCGCCACCTGACCATGCATGCGCCCAGACCTACTCGCCATATCCCGAACGTATTGACCACGCTCGCCTCCAGGAATGACTTCATCGGCCTGAGACTTGATAAATTCGGACAGTGCCCGACGATGTTGGCCGCCCGTTCTGGGACTATCCGCGCTCACCCACCGCGACGCGCAATCTGGTCGACGCGGCCGGGGACCGCGGTTTCGGTCCGGATGTGTGCCTGGAGGGAACTGGCGTCACCGCGACCGACCTCAACGGGCCCGACGCAGTGGTAACCGGACTCCAGGAACTGCGGATCGTGCGGAACCTGTTGGCGCTCACCGGAGATCCGGCGGGCCTTGGCATCGAGGTGGGTACCCGCTATCAACTCGCCAGTGCCGGAATTCTGGGCTTTGCACTGCTGTCCAGCCCGACCATGAGGGACGCATTCTCGGTCGGATTACGGTTCAGTCAGCTCAGTTCCACATTCCACCGCTTCGCGCTGACCGTTGGCGATGAAGACAGCGTCTTCGATCTAGACGACAGCGATATTCCGCCGGATGTCCGCCGCTTCCTACTGGAACGCGACCTGGCAGCCATCGCCGGAATAGTGCCCATTCTCTTCGGCGGGGCGATGCCGCCAGGGACACGCGTGATGCTGCGAACCGGGCGCGACACGCCCCTGCGCCTCCTCGCCGAGCTTCTCCCCGTCGAGTTCGATTCACCCCGAAATGCTCTGGTGTTCCCGACCCCACTGCTGGCGGCGCCATTGCCCACGGCCGATCCGCACACGGCTGCCCTGTGCGTGCACCAATGCGAGGAACTGCTGGAACTGCGGCGTTCCCGCGACGGTATTGCCGGCGAGGTGCGCAACCAGCTGCTTCGAGTGCCTGGCCAGGTACCCGCCATGGGAGAGGTGGCCGCGAGCATGCATATCGGCGAGCGCACTCTGCACCGGCGGCTGG
Source organism: Mycobacteroides chelonae (assembly GCA_014204435.1). Classification (GTDB taxonomy): domain Bacteria; phylum Actinomycetota; class Actinomycetes; order Mycobacteriales; family Mycobacteriaceae; genus Mycobacterium; species Mycobacterium chelonae_A. The sequence goes on along the minus strand of JACHLF010000006.1, from coordinate 124,714 downwards.
CCCGTGAGGGTACGTCGTACCGCGTCCTGCTCGACGAGGTGCGCGAAACCCTGGCCAACGAATTTCTCCGGAACGGGCTCTCGGTAAAGGAAGTCTCCGATCGCCTGGGGTACTCCGAGCCCGCAGCCTTCACACACGCCTACACCCGGTGGCACGGTGCACCGCCGAGCACTCATCTCGCCTGAGCACGCCACCCAGGCCGTCCGCAACACACCTCGTCTGCGCCCTCACGCTCGGTAAGTTGGCGGAGTGACGGAACCGCCTGAAGAGCACAAAATCGACTACCGCTTCACCCTGGCCAACGAACGCACGTTCCTCTCGTGGATTCGCACCGCACTCGGATTACTCGCCGGCGGCGTCGCGGTCCAAACCCTCGTCCAACCGTTTCACCACGCCGGAGTCCGGCATGTGCTGGCGGCATCCTGTCTGGCGCTCGCGGTGGTGGTGTCCATCGGCGCATACGCGCATTGGCGCGATGTGAAGGACCGGATGGACCACGACCAACCCTTGAGGGGCACCATTCTGGTGCCCTTACTCGCGGTGAGCCTCGGGCTGGTCGCGGTCCTGGCTTCGGTGGCGGTCTTCTACCGATGAAAGCGGCCCCCGAGACCCTCGCCGTCGAGCGCACCGCGCTGGCCTGGCTTCGCACCGGGTGGGCAGCGGCGGGAACTGCCGCCGTCTTCCTGACCCACGCACTCATTCACAAGCACACCGCGGTGGCCTCATTGATCGCCACCACGGTCGTGCTCGGAATCGTCGCGATCAGCACGGTGCGCCACCACGCGCTGGCCCGGGGCCATTGGCAGCGCGGCGGCAAGCCCATCGTGCTAACCACAGTGACGATAGTGGCGGTAGTCCTTCTCTCCGCCGGTATCGACATCTCACATCTGGGTACGTAGGTATACCCGCGTTCCGCGAACCGCATCCCGTTACCGCCCCATACTTTGTCCTGTTCGGCTCCACCCCTCATCACACATAAGGAGAGCGCAATGAAGCGTGGGCTTGTGGTCGCCATTGGCGGCGCGGCGATTATCGCCGCAGGTCTGGTCGGCTGTTCGAGCGATAAGGACAAGTCCGAGACCAAGGGCACCACCGTCAGCAACAACGGCGGCGCGGTAGCAACAAATAGCAGCGCCAAGGTCGTCATCGACGGCAAGGAGCAGAAGATCGAGGGTGCCGTCGTCTGCCAGGCCTCCAACGGCAACCTCAACATCGTCATCGGCAGCGGCGCGCAGGGCTTCGGCGCCGTGCTCACCGACGGCGATTCACCGACGGTGAAGTCCGCTGGCCTGGGCAGCCTCAACGGGCAGTCTCTGGCGTTCTCCGAGGGGACCCCGGGAGCTAGCGCGAAGGCCACCAAGGACGGCAAGAAGTACCACATCGAAGGCACCGCCATCGCGGTGGACATGGCCAACCCGATGCAGCCCTCCAACAAGCCATTCGAAATCGAGGTCACCTGCCCGTAGAGCATGCACCACCGATCTAGCCGGGCGGCGCCGCTGTGCTGCCCGGCTAGTCCGTTTCGGGGCTACCAGGGGGACACGATGAAACGAGTGTCGGCCGCCACCCAGTCCGGCTGCGCCACAAGGACGGGGATCGCGAAGATCGGGCTCCGTCAGATGTGACACGTATGAACAAAGGACGTGCATCAACGTCACGACGGACCCCGATGCACGCGGGCTGACTCTCATGGGAGATCCACCAGCACTCCAGACCATCAACCTGGGCGAGGTCAACGGGCTCACATTCATGTACTACTAACTACTCAAGAAAGACGGCGAGAGCGCTACCCTGACCACAGACGGCAAGCACTACACCGTCAAGGGCACCGTGTCAGGAAGCGATCGCCAGAGGACGGCGGCGTCATCACGCCGTTTCAGGTCGAGGTCATGTGCCCTGGCGGCAAACAACATCTGCCACACCCGTCACATAGCGCCAACCGTCAGGAAAAGCAAGTAGGACCCACCCCCGCGTGTCACCGCAGAACGGCCCTCTACCTGCACTAAGGTCCGAAGAACTGGATCATCCCGTCCAGGGCGAGGAGGGCAACATGCGCGAACTGAAAGTCATCGGCCTGTCAGCCGACGGCAAGCGAGTGGTCTGCCAGGACGCCAACGGCACCGACAAATTCGCGATCGACTCCGACGACAGACTCCGTGCTGCCGCCCGGGGCGATCTGTCCCGCCTGGGGCAGATTCAGATCGAAATGGAGAGTTCGTTGCGCCCCCGGGAAATTCAGGCCCGCATCCGCGCCGGAGCCACCGTCCAGCAAGTTGCCACCACCGCCGGAGTCGATGTCGCGCGGATCGAACGGTTCGCCCATCCCGTGTTGCTGGAGCGACAGCGTGCCGCCGAAATGGCCACCGCGGCCCACCCGGTGCGCAGCGACGGCCCCACGGTCAGCACATTGGGCGACACCGTCGCCGGCGCGATGTTCGCGCGAGGGCTTGACCCCGATGCCATCGAGTGGGACGCATGGAAGGTCGAAGACGGCCGCTGGACCGTCCAACTGCAGTGGCGCGCCGGCCGTTCCGATAACAAGGCACACTTCCGATTCACACCAGGAGCCCATGGCGGCACCGTCACCGCGCTCGACGATTCCGCACGCGAGCTGATCGACCCGACATTCGCCCGCAGCCTGCGCCCCGTCGCCCCGGTCGCTCCCCTGCTCCCCGATCCCGAACCGGAGTTGTCCGACGAGCGTCCCGCACCGCAGCCCAAACCGATCCGCGAACCCGAACCCGTGGTGATCGAGGAGCGCGCAGACACCCAACCCGCCACCGCACCGCGGCGCTCACGGCGGAGTAAGCCCGCGGTTCCCACGTGGGAAGACGTGCTACTGGGTGTTCGCTCCAGCGGCCAGAATTAGTAACGCCGCACGCTAAGTGATCACGGCAGTCGCCACGGCGGCCACCCATCCGCCGGCAATCCCGATGGCGATACCCAGTACGAACCAGCGCAACACCGGGCGCTCTCGCCAGCTCCATAATGTTGGCGAAAGGCCAGCCACCGCAACGATGTTGAGTAAGACTGCCCACAGCGGATGCACGTGGACCAGGCCCAGGCTAAGCACCACCACACCCACCGCAACGACCACGGCCACACACATCGCCGAGACGATGCCCTCTACCCAAGGGGTGTCGGGGTCGTGGCCGGTCATAGCGCGAGCCTAGCGCGCTCGTAGAACGCCAGCGCGGCGGCGGTGGCCACGTTCAGCGAATCGGTGCCGTTGGCCATGGGAATACGCACCCGCAGATCGCTGGCACGCAACGCGGCATCGGTCAGCCCCGGCCCCTCGGCTCCGACCATCAACGCCACCTTCTCGTCTCGCAAGGGTGGAATCGCGGTGGCCAAGTCCCGGGAGTCGCCTGCGGGTGTCATCGCCAACAGTCGGAAACCGTTGTCCCGCATCCGATATAAGGACTTTGGCCACTCTGAAAGACGTGCGAATGGCACCAGCAAGGCATGGCCCATCGACACCCGCACCGCCCTGCGATACAGCGGGTCGGCGCAACCGCTGCCGAAGAACACGGCGTCCACACCCATGCCGGCGGCATTGCGGAAGATCGAGCCCAGATTCTCGTGATCGTTCACGCCCTCAAGGACCGCTACGGTGCGGGCGCACCGCATCAGGTCGGACGCCGAAAGTTCCTCGGGACGCCGCGACGCCGCAAGCACCCCGCGATTGAGATGGAAGCCGACGACCTCCGCCATCACCTCGGCACTGGCCCGGTAGTACGGCACGTCGACAGACTCCAGATCGTCTGTCAGTTCGGTCAGTCGACGGTCAGTGCCCAGCAATGCGTGCGGTGTGAACCGCGAGACCAGCATGCGCTGCACCACCAACACTCCCTCAGCGATCACCAGGCCCTTGCCGCTGGGCAGGTCGGGCCTGCGGTCGGCGCTGTTGAGATCGCGGAAGCTGTCGAGCCTCGAATCGGCGGGGTCGTCGACATCGATAACCAGCATCTAGGCCCGCCTCGCCAACGGCGTCGGCTCGCACACCGGGGTGGCAGCCGGGGCAGGCGGCACCCTATCGTTGGCCTCCAGAACTTCCCCGCCGACAACAGGACACGGATGCCGGAGCAGATACGTCGCACACACCAGCCCGGCCGCCACCGAGACCAGCCCGCCGACCAACAGCGGCATCCGGCCGCCGTGCAGGTCGGCAAGCCAACCCACCAGCGGACTGCCCAACGGAGTGCCACCCAGGAACGCCACCATATAGATGCCCATCACCCTTCCCCGCAGCTGCGAATCCACGGACAGCTGAATGATATTCATCGCCGAGGTGGTGAACGTCAGCGCCAGCAGACCTGTCGGGACAAGGGCAATGGCCACCGAGAGGTAGGTGGGCATCGCACTGACAACAGCTTCTGACACCCCGAAAGCCATTGCCGCACCGTAGAACAACGTCATACGCACCTTCTTGGTGCGGCGGGCCGCCAGCGTGGCACCGAGAAACGTGCCTATCGCCAGAGCCGTGGACAACAATCCGTACGAGGCCGCACTACGCCCGAAGGTCTCCCGCGCCAGCACCGCCAGTGTCAGTGAAAAATTCAGTCCGAAGGTCGAGACCAGGAACACCGTCAGCATGATCATGAACAGGTCGCGCCGATGCCACACGTACAAGAAGCCCTGGCGCAGTTGCCCCTTCGCCGGAGGGATGGGTTCGCTCGGGTGCAACTCGTCTGGCTGCATGCGCCACAACGCGATTCCCACACCGATGAAGCTGAGGAAGTTCAGCAGGAAGACCCACCCGGTGCCGACCAGCCCGATCAACACGCCGGAGATGGCCGGGCCGATGATCCCCGCCAGGTTGAACACCATCGAATTGAGCCCCACCGCATTGGGCAGGTGCTCCGGGCCCACCATCTCGATCGTGAAGGACTGGCGGGTTGGGGCCTCGATCGCGGCGGCGCACCCCATCGCGAAGGCCACCGCCATCATGTGCCAGATCCGGACCAATCCGGTTACCTGAAGCAGGCCCACGGTCAACGCGAACAGCGCCATCAGAGCCTGGGTGAGCACGAGCATCCGCCGCTTGTCGTAGCGATCGGCCAGCATCCCGCCCCATACCGACATCAGCAGCGTGGGACCGAATTGCAGCGCCATCACCACGCCGAGCAGAAAGGCGTTGCCGTGCGACAGATCCAGCACCAGCCAGTCCTGCGCGACCCGCTGCATCCAGGTGCCGATCAGCGACACCATCTGTCCGCTGATCCACAGCCGATAGTTGCGTGTGCGCAGCGATACGAACGTCCCGCCGCGGTCAGCCACGGGTCATCATTTTAGAGACTGACGAGATTGTCAGCTAACCGTTTTCATTGACCAGCGCCGACAGCAGGTCGGTCGCCTTGCGCAGCACCACGCGTTGCTCCGGGGTGAAATCGGTCAGGTGCTCACGCAGCCATTCCTCACGCGCACTGCGATCGGCCTGCACGATGTCCGCACCGGCCTCAGACAACGAGACGACCACCTGGCGGCCGTCGGTCGGATGCGCCGAGCGCTCCACCAACCCGAGCTCGGCTAATGAGGCGATCACCCGCGTCATCGACGGGGGCTGCACCCGCTCGCGGGCCGCCAACGCACCCGGAGTCATGGCGCCCTCGTTGAGCAACGTGGCCAGAGCCGACAACTGCGTCAAGGAGACCGGTGAATCGGCCCGGCGGAACCGCAGATGCCGGGCCAGGCGGATCACGACGAGCGATAGATCGCTGGCCAGCCGGGCATCGGGGTCGCTCACGGCCCAAACCTTACGGCACGTCCAGGGCTTTCACAGGGACTGAGCCGACTACACCACCGCCTGGTGTCGTCCCCCGCGTATGCTGCGCATTTAGTGGACACCCCCGCGCCTCAACCGCCCCCGCTTCCGGCCGCACTGCTCAATCCGTGGCCGGTTGTCGTCGCAGGCACCGTGCTGTGGCTGGTGGCCAACATCCTCGCCTTCACCGTTCCCGCATTCGAAAGCTGGCGTCCCCTAACGCTTGCCGGGCTGGGTACCGGTGCACTGGGCACCACCATTGTCCTGCTACAAGTACGTGCGGCGCGGCGCGGTTCACGCGGCGCACAAACCGGCCTGTAGCGGCGAAACCCATCGCATTACACCCCGACAAGAGGAGCAATCTCATGCCCAACGCGTCACTGCTGGAAATCGCCGTCGAGATCAACGCGCCCGTGGAAAAGGTGTGGGGACTAATCGCCGATCTCGACAACATGCCGAAGTGGAGCCCGCAGACCCGCAAGATGTTCGTCCGGGGCCCCGTACAGGCGGGCACCAACGTCATCAACTACAACCGCAAAGGCTGGAAAGTGTGGCCGACACGCGCCGTACTGACCGCCGTCGAGCCCAACAAGCGTCTGGCCTGGCATGTCAAGGACAACCTGAGCGAGTGGAGCTATGACCTCGAGCCCACGGCATCCGGCGGCACCCGGGTCACCGAGCGCCGGGTCATGGGTGAGAAGCGGTCGCCTATTTCCACCAACCTGCAGAATCTAATGCTCGGCGGTACCAAGGTGTTCGACGAGGCTCTGCTGGAGGGAATGCGCACCTCGCTGGCCAGGATCAAGGCCGCTGCGGAAGGCGCCTAGGCCTCTGCTCCGAGCGCGACCCTCACCCACGATTCGGTGTGAGGCTCGTACTCGGTGACGTTCAATCCGCTAGATCGAGCACGCCGTCGTCGAACGGTTCGTACAGCGGCATCGCCGAGTTGACCGGCTGCGGTGTATCGGAATGTGCGCCGCAGCCGTACTCGATGTGCACGACGCGGCCGTCGGCCGACATCGAATTGGCGCACACGCCGAACGCGACCCCCAGCGACCCCGCCAGGGGTAGGTAAAAGCCGCACGACCGGCACACCCGCCGGGTGGCGCGCGCCATCTCCGTGTCGGGGCCCCAATCGCCGTCGAACCAGCGCTGCGCGGCATCGACACGCCCGGTCAGGCTCAGCACCTGCTTGCGCCCTAACCCGATCTCTCCCGCGGTCTCGGTGACCTGCTGGTCTCCGCTGTCTGTGTACCCGGGCACCAGCCGGGGATCATTCGGCGGGGGCGCGAGCAGGTCGCCCGGGCCCAGATCGCCCGGCCGGATGCGCTCCTCCCAGGGGATCCAGTTCGGCGCCCGCAGGGCCTCGGTACCCGGAACCAGCACCACTTCACTGACGGTCGCGACGGTAGCACCCGGCGCCGCGGCCATCACCACCTCCCAGCGCCACCCCCGGTACCCGGGGAGGTCGGCTTCGAAACGGTGGGTCAGCGCATGCAGATCTGTGTCCTCGGAGGAGGCCCCGAGGTACTTGCCCACGGTCTCCCCACTGAACTCGACAATGGCCGTACGTGCCTGATCAATACAGGTGTACAGGGCGTCGCGGCCGGAGATAGTGATGTCCATCGCTGACCATCTTCTCACCGTGAGGGACAATCGATGCGTGCGGGACGACTACGCGCGGTTCGGGAACCGCCAAGGCAGTAGTGAGTCCCCCTACCGTCGCCGCAACCGCGATGCGCGCGACGCCGACTCCCATCCGGGTATGGCCAACTATCCGACGGACGGCTCCACGCGCGATCCTCAGCGCGCGGGCGGCTCGTCAAACCGGTACCTGCCGCCACTCGGCGACGAGCGTCGCGAGCGGACACGGCGCCAGCCTCCGCCCAAACAGGAAAACCCCCAGAAGCTGACCGTCACCCGGGTCGCCGCGATGCGCAGCCGCGAAATGGGCTCCCGGATGTACGGGCTGTTCCACAAGGCCGCGACGGCCGACGGCGCCGACAAGTCGGGCCTGACCGCGCTCACCTATCCGGTCATGGCCAATTTCGCGGTGGATGCCGCGATGGCGGTGGCCCTGGCCAACACGCTCTTCTTCGCCGCGGCGACCGCGGAGTCCAAAAGCAAAGTGGCACTGTACCTACTCATCACCATCGCGCCGTTCGCCGTGATCGCCCCGCTGATCGGACCCGCGCTGGATCGTCTGCAACATGGACGGCGGGCCGCACTGGCCGCCTCCTTCGGGCTGCGAACAGCACTCGCGGTCATCATGATCGCGAACTACGACGGCGCCAGCGGCAGCTTTCCTCCCTGGGTGCTGTACCCATGCGCGTTGTCGATGCTGGTGTTGTCCAAGTCCTTTGGCGTGCTCCGCAGCGCGGTGACACCGCGCGTGCTGCCCCCGACCATTGACCTGGTCCGCGTCAACTCGCGGCTCACCACCTTTGGCCTGGTCGGTGGAACCATCGTGGGCGGGGCGATCGCCGCAGGCTTCGAGCTCGCATTCACCCGGCTTGTCCAGTTGCCCGGAGCGCTTTTCGTGGTCATTGCGGTCACAGCGGTCGGTGCGTGGGCGTCCATGCGCATCCCCAAGTGGGTGGAGGTAACCGCAGGCGAGGTGCCCACCACCTTCGGCTATCACGGCGACGACGGCGAGCACCCGACAATCCTGCTCCGGCGCTCCCACAGGCAGCAGGAAAAGGTCCGTCAGCCACTGGGCCGCAACATCATCACCTCGCTGTGGGGCAACAGCACCATCAAGGTGATGGTGGGATTCCTCACGCTCTACCCCGCGTTCGTCGCCAAATCCCATGACGCACAGGGCTTCCAGCAGCTCGCCATGCTGGGCATGGTCGGAGCTGCCGCCGGCATCGGAAACTTCGCCGGCAACGCCACCAGCGCCCGGCTCAAGCTCGGCCGCCCCGCACTGCTCGTGGTGCGTTGCGCCAGCGCGGTGACGGTGGTGGCGCTGGCGGCGGCCGTCACCGGCGTGCTGGCGGTAGTGGTGTTCGCGACCCTGGTCACCTCGGGGGTCAGCGCGATCGCCAAGGCGTCCCTCGACGCCTCGTTGCAGGATGATCTGCCCGAGGAATCGCGGGCATCGGCCTTCGGACGGTCCGAGGCGCTGCTGCAGCTGTCCTGGGTGCTTGGCGGCGCGATTGGCGTGATGATCTATACCGATCTGTGGGTCGGGTTCACGATGATATCGGCGGTCCTCATCCTCGGCCTGGCGCAGACACTGGCCAGCTTCCGCGGCGCGTCCCTGATTCCGGGCCTGGGCGGTAACCGCCCGGTGATGGCCGAACAAGAGGGTGGCAAGGTACACGCGTGAAGGTGAAGCTGACGGCGCTGGCCGTTGTCCTGGTGTTGACGGCTGCCGCCATGGTGGGGTTCATCGCCTGGCAGGTGCGCGGGCACAGCGAGGAGCGGCCCGAGGTCAGCGCCTTCACCCACGGCACGTCGGTGCGGGTAGGTCCACTGCTGTACTGCGATAGAACCCTCACCAAGTGCGACCCACCGGGCTGTATCGTTGAGCTTTCCGTGAATGACGCCGAACCTGTTCAGCTTTCAGTCGAATCACAGATCGCTAAGGGGCCCTGGGCGATCACACCGGCGTACGGTGAGCTGGCGGAACCTTCCACTAAGTACGGCGACCAAGTGATCTACTGGGATCATCGCACGACGGCCACCATCCCTACCGTCGACAAGTCTGGGCGGAAGCTGATGGGTATCGAGGTGGCGATTCCCACTGTCGGTGTGAACGAATTCGGAGAGCAGGTTTTCAAAGCCCGGGCCACCTGGTCGGTCGCAACCGTCTGGCAGAACTAGCGCCGGGCGCGATACTCCGCGCGCGTCGCGGGGTCCAGATGCTCGGTGGCATAGCTCAGCGCGGTCCGGCCCATGACTGCGGCATGCTCGTCCAGATGATCCAGAAGCATCTGTGCGCCACAACGCTTTCCGGCTTCGCGCAGCATCCAGCCGTAGGCCTTCTGGATGAGGTCGCGACGGTCGGCGATCACCAAGGGGGCCACGGCAAGAAAAGGCCGCGCGTCGCCGCGCCTGGTGAAGGCGAACGTGCCGATGACGCCCACTCTCCGACGCCAGAGATCGTCCTGCGCAGCCAACTCCAGCAGTGGTGAATAGTCTTGCCCGACAAGCCATTCACCCAAGATCTGCGCGGCCGACGAATCGACCAGATCCCAGTTGTTCACCCGCCCGGCGCGGACCTGCTCGAGGTACATGTCCACCCAGGCGCGGCGTTCGGCGCCCGCCGCGTGCGCGAATTCCCAGCCGGCCAGGATGAGCGCGGTCAATCGGTGCTCGTGCACCTCGCCGGCGAGCAGCCGCACCACCTCGTCGCGCCCGATACCGCGGAATTGCCGCGCGAGCTTGCGCTGATCGGGAACCGATACCCCGATAAAGACGTCACCCTCACCGTATTCACCGGGGCCGGTCTTGAAGAACCGCGCCGATTTCTTGGCACGGCCGGGATCGCCCGCGGCCGTGAGCGCCGCCATCACATCCTCGGCGCGGACAGGTGTCAGGTCAGGCGTCCAGCTCGCTGGCGACAGCGCGCACTACCTCGGACACCTTGCGAGCGATCTTGCGATCGGGGTAGCGCCCCTTGCGCAGCTCGGTCTGCACCGTGCCCTCCAACAGCGTGATCATGTCCTCGATCATGCCGTGCAGTTCATCGGTGGTGTGCTTGTGGTTCACCGGTCCACTGCTCTCGCGGCGCGTTTTCTGCACCGACGGCGGAGCATCAATCAGCTTGAGGCTCAGCGCCTGCGGCCCGCGACGGCCGGCGGCCATGCCGAACTCGACCTTCTGACCGGCCTTGAGTCCCTCAACGCCAGCAGGCAGCGCCGAGGACCGGACATACACGTCCTCGCCGTCCTCCTGCGACAGGAAGCCGAAGCCCTTCTCGGTGTCGTACCACTTCACCTTGCCGGTTGGCACTGCACTCACCTCACATGATTAACGCGCCCCAAATAGGGCGCGGTGACTGGTCATCCTACTCGGCCGACGCAAGTGGTCGCTACGCTGGACTTATGACCCCGTTGATCGATTCCTTCGGCCGCATCGCGACCGACTTACGGGTGTCGTTGACGGACCGCTGCAATCTGCGCTGCACGTACTGCATGCCCGCGGAGGGGCTGGACTGGTTACGCAGCGACGCGCTGCTCACCACCGACGAATACATTCGGCTCATCGGCATTGCGGTAACCGACCTGGGAATCCGCAGCGTCCGGTTCACCGGCGGAGAACCGTTGACATTCAAGGACTTGGAGAAGCTTGTCGCCGCGGTCGCAACCCTGTCACCGCGACCGGACATCGCCATTACCACCAACGGAATCGGTTTGGACCGCAAGGCGGCCGCACTGCACGAGGCGGGGCTGGACCGCATCAACGTGTCACTGGATACGTTGAACACCGATCGTTTCACCGCGATCACCCGTCGCGACCGGTTGCACGATGTCCTCAGAGGACTGGAGGCGGCCGGCTCGGCAGGGCTGGCGCCCATAAAGATCAACGCGGTCTTGACACCCGAACAGTACAAAGAGGACGCCGTCGCACTACTGCAGTTCAGCCTCGACCACGGCTACGAACTGCGGATCATCGAGCAGATGCCGTTGGACGCGGGGCACAACTGGAACCGGGACCAGATGGTGACCGCCGACGAGGTCCATGCGGCACTCAGCCGGGAATTCTCACTGAGCGCAGATCCGGCACCCCGTGGCAGTGCACCAGCACAACGCTGGCTGGTGAACGGAGGTCCCGCCACGGTCGGAATCATCGCGTCGGTATCGCGGCCGTTCTGCGGGGACTGCGACCGCACCCGACTGACGGCCGACGGGCAGGTGCGCAATTGCCTGTTTGCCAACACCGAGACAGATCTGCGTGGGCTACTTCGCTCGGGCGCCGACGACACGGCCGTGGCCGCGGCGTGGCAGACAGCCATGTGGGGAAAGAAGCCCGGGCACGGCATCAACGACCCGTCCTTCCTGCAGCCGGACCGGCCCATGAGCGCGATCGGCGGTTAGATCTGAATGCTTGCGAGCATCACCGTCAGATACTTCGCCGCTGCGGCGGCCGCGGCGGGACTTCACGAGGAGACCGTCCAGCTCCCCGCGGGGGCATCGTTCGAAGACCTGAGCCGCCATCTGGCCGCGAAGGGGACGGAACTGGAACGTGTATTGGCACGTTGTTCCTTTCTCCACGACGGCATGGCCGTGCGCGATCGCTCCACACAGCCCGAATCCGGCTCTGTCGTGGACGTTCTACCTCCCTTCGCTGGTGGATAAATGTGCGCTGGCACGCCCGTTTCTTAAGGCAGCTCTAAGGCAGCTCTAAGGGCCGCATATAGAGATCCGCAGATAATTTCGTGATCTACGACACACATCAAAAGGTCACAGTACGGTCACGACGTGGACACGGGGCGGTGGAGCTACCCGATAACCTGCGCAAACCCCGCCGCAGTCGGGAACAAACCCGCTCCGCCATGGACGAAACACCGTGAAATGTCCAACATGACGAGACGCGCGCGGGCACGTACCGTCATCCGAAGTCCATACCCGCGCACCGAGCTCCGTCTCTCGGGGGTGGACCTCCTCGGAAGACCAAGGGACGGAGACGGGGGACCCATCCGCCGGAGATTCACCCGATCTCCAGCACGAACCTTGATGGTTCTTGGGGTGAAGCCCGGGCAACCGGGCCGAGCGACCTCTTGCTCGAACCCGACAGCTGACCTCGCAGGTGCGTCACAGAGAGGAATACGACGGATACATGAGTGGACGGCACAGTAAGCCCAGCAAGGCGAGCGCCAAGGCGGCCAAGGTCGCGGTAGCGGGCGCGGGCCTTGTCGGTGGCGGTTTGATGATGGCCGCGACGGCCAACGCAGCCACCGACGGCGAATGGGATCAGGTCGCACGCTGCGAGTCGGGTGGCAACTGGGCCATCAACACCGGCAACGGGTACCAGGGCGGACTGCAGTTCTCGCCCAGCACCTGGATCAGTAGCGGTGGCGGTCAGTACGCCCCGTCCGCTCACCTGGCCACCAAGGAACAGCAGATCGCGGTCGCCGAGAAGGTGCTCGCGGGACAGGGCCGTGGCGCCTGGCCGGTCTGTGGACGCGGCCTGTCCGGTTCCACTCCCCGTACCGCTCCGGCTGCCAACATCACCCCGGCCGCGCACCACGAGGAGCAGGCGGCTGAGCCCGCACCGGCTCCCGAGCCCGCACCGGCGCCTCTCGGCGACGAGCAGTTCGTCGCCGAGGCCCCTGCGGCTCCGGTCATCGAGGAGGCCCCGGTCCTCGAGGCACCCGCGCCCGAGGCTCCCGCGGAGGAGGCATCCGCCCCCGAGGCCATCGCAGCCACCGCGCCCGAAGCAGCGCAGGCCCTCGAAGCCCCCACCGCCGAGGACCAGGTTCTGCCGTACGAACTGCAGTCCGGTCCGGTACCCGCCGAGCCCGCCCCGGCCCCAGAGCCCGCCCCCGCGCCTGCTGCGGCCGACGTCCCGCTGCCCGCGGGGGTGCCGGACGCAGCGGACATCGGTTTCGCCGCCGGCAAGGCCGCATTCGATGCCGGCCCGATCGCATCGGGCGGCATCCCGACCAGCCCCGAAGCAGTCGCAGGTGTGGTGCGGCACCTGCCCGACCCGAACAACCTGCCTCCCGACACCACCGACGTGGCGCCCGGCGATGGTCGCGCAGTGTCGTACCTGAAGGACATCGTCTTCGCGATGCAGACGCAGGATGTCAAGGCCAGCGACGCGATCCTCGCACTGGCTCAGCGCTAACACTTGCACTCGAGAATCGCCCCGGCCCTGACAGCCGGGGCGATTCTCGTTGTGGGGTAGTCCTTTCGGAGGTGAGCCTATGCTCTTTGTCAAGGGGGTTGACGTCCCGGCTCCGAGGCGTACGTTGGTCACTACGACAGGACCACCAGCGAGAGATGCTCGCTGAGCCGATCACGCCGATAGGGCACATCGTTGCCGTGCGCGGCGTAGAAACTTGCCTGGTGATCCACCTCGCCGATGCCGACGAGCTGGTCGCACACCGCGGCAGGTGGGCGCCGCCTTGCCCAGCCGCAAGTCCTCACTCATCGGTGACGCCGAGCGGTGCCATGAGTTCGGAGATCGGTAGGTCGACATAGCGATCGAGGCTGCGCATCGCATACCGCCCGATTGCCTTAACGTCCCGGGCTGCCCACCATGGTCGGCGACGCTCACGATCCATCCCTGGCGCGGCAGCCATCACCAGCAGCTCAACCTGCGGGTTGGCGAACAGCCCCGCGCACTCTGCAGCAGGCAATACGACGGACAACACCTGGAGTTGATCGCGCACTGGTAGGCCAACAGCCGGGGAGAGCGCGGGTCATGGTCGACAGGCACCAGCACGGTGGTGACCGTGACTTCCGGCGCACCAGCCGGATCGGTGGTGCGATACAGCAACGGCCAGGCCGTCACACGCTGGCGCATGCGCCCCAAGGATCCGATATCCACGGGACGGGCATGCGGAATAGATCCCGGTGCCGCGTCCTTGAAACCATCCGGCGGAACATGGAAGGGGTCGTCATCGGGGCGCGCTGGGCGACTACCGGGCATATAACGCCCTGATCTGGGTTTTAGGCACCAGACCCCAACCGGGGACTGGATTTTTCAGGCCGAACCCACCCATTCGTCGCTGCCGTTGGCGAAGAACTGGTGCTTCCACACCGGCAGCGCCACCTTCACATCGTCGACGAGGCGCTGACAGGTGGTGAAAGCCTGCACGCGGTGATCGGCACTCACCGCCACCACGAACGCCGCCTCCCCGACCGTCAGTGCACCGATGCGGTGACTCACCGCGACCGCGCGCACGCCCTCGGCCTCCCCGACGACGCGCTCCACCACATCGGTCAGTACTTCCTGAGCCGAGGGGTGCGCCGAGTACTCCAGTCGCAGCACCGTCTTGCCACCGTCGTGGTCACGCACATTGCCGACAAATCCAACGGTGGCCCCGGCTGATTCGTGATCGACCAGCTGCTCATGCTCGATCAGTGAGATGGGTTCCGCGGTCAGCAGGGCACGGGCGACGACGGCACTCATGCGTGGTCTCCCCCGACTATCTGATCCAGTGCGTGGTTGAGCACTCCACCGAGCACCGCCAGCCCGTCGCGCACCCCTCCTGTGGAGCCGGGCAGGTTGATCACCAGGGTGCGACCGGCCACCCCGCACACGCCACGGGACAGGATGCTGGTGGGCACGGCGGGCAGCCCGGAGCGCCTAATGGCATCGGCGAGCCCGGGGATCTGGTAGTCCAAGAGCGCGACGGTCTGTTCGGGAGTCACGTCAGTGGGTGAGAGTCCAGTGCCCCCGGTGGTGATCACGAGGGACACCCCGAGCGCGGATCGGATCGCATCTCCCACCGCGTCGCCGTCGGGCACGACCACCGGTTCCTCGACGCGGAAGTCTTGTGTACCAAGCCATTCGACGATCGCAGGGCCGGTCTTGTCGGGATACTGGCCGGTGGCCGCCCGCGTGGAGGCCACGATCACCCGCGCGGACCTCAGGGCCGGGTCCATGTTCCGGTCTTGCCGCCCTCTTTGCGCAGCACTCGAACGTCGTCGATGCGCGAGGCCGGATCGACGGCCTTGACCATGTCGTGCAATGTCAGCCCGGCGACCGTCACCGCGGTCAGCGCTTCCATTTCGACTCCGGTGCGGTCGTTGGTGCGCGCGGTTGCGGTGATCTGGATGGATCCCGTCGTGGCGTCAACCTCGAAGGTCACGTCGATGCCGGTCAGCGGTATCTGGTGGCATAGCGGGACAAGCTCGCTCGTGCGTTTGGCGGCCATGATGGCGGCCAGCCGAGCGGTGGCCACGGCATCGCCCTTGGGGAGCGCACCATCCGACAACAGCTTCAGGACTGCCGGGGTGGTGACGAAGCGTCCGGCCGCGACCGCCTCGCGTGCGGTGGCCTGTTTGGCCGACACGTCGACCATGTGCACGGACCCGTGCTCGTCGATGTGAGTGAGGCCCTCGGGCTCGGATGAGCCGCTTGCGCGAAGACCGTCGGACACCGCTCTACTTGTTGATGACGGTGACGGGGTGCACGTAGGGCACGGACGCCACGGGGAACTCGATGTCGCCGAAGGGCGAGAGCGCACCGGTGCGGTCGGCCGCGAGTTCGGAGACAGCGTGCTCGCCGTCCACATGCGCGGGCCAGCCGTTGTCGACGTATTGATTCTTGTCAGCCACAAAGCCATTGTGGCAGGCCCAGAGGCCGACGGCGAACCCAACCCGCCTCTACGCTGGTGATCGATGAGTGACGATGCCGCGTTGGCTACCTGGCTGCGCCAGCTGCCAGATGAACAGTTGGTACAGCTACTGCGGCTGCGACCCGATTTGGCCTCGCCGCCTCCGGGTTCGCTGACGGCCCTGGCGGGCCGAGCGCTATCACGTCAATCGGTGCGCGCGGCCACCGACAACCTGGACTTTCTGACCCTGGCCGTGCTGGATGCGCTGCTGGTGGCGCACGCGGATGTCACCGGGGTCCCGGTCTCGAACGTGCTCGGTCAGGTGGACGGTCGCGCCACCGAGCTGCAGGTTCGCGCCACCCTGGACAAACTGCGCGAACTGGCGCTGGTCTGGGGGGACGGCGCACTGCATCTGGCGGGCGAGGCCCGATGCGGTCTGCCCTGGGTGGTCGGGCAAGTGATCAGTGAGCAGACGCCCGATTCCTACGATGCGGCACGCACCGCGTTGGAGGCGACCGACGAGCGCAGCATGGAGCTGCTGCGAGCGCTCATCGCAGGTTCTCCCATCGGTCGCACCCGGGATGCCGCCCCCGACGCCCCAGCCGATCGTCCGGTGCAGCGGCTGTTGGCGGCCGGCCTGCTGCAACGCCTCGACGACGAGACGGTGCTGCTGCCCCGGTTCGTGGCGCAACTGCTGCGGGGCGAGGAGCCCGACCGGCTGCAGCCCCCGGCCGTCGAGACGACCGCGGCGCCCCAGAACGAATCCGACGCGGCCGCGGCCGGGGCAGCCCTTGATCTGTTGCGCGAGGTGGCTCTGCTCCTCGACGAACTCGGCGTCCGCCCGGCACCGCAACTGCGCAGTGGCGGTCTGGGCGTGCGCGAGGTCAAACGACTGGCGAAGGCGACGGGTATCGACGACACCAGGATGGGGCTGCTGCTGGAGGTATTGGCGGCCGCCGAGCTGATCGCGGTCGGCGACCCAGATGTGGAGACCGACGCCGAAGGCTGGCACTGGGCCCCGACCGCACAGGCCGACCGATTCGCGGAGCTGCCAACCGCGGTCCGCTGGTTCCGGTTGATGTCAGTGTGGTTGATGCTTGCGGCCCGCCCCGATCTGATCGGCAAGCGCACCGGCGATGACAAACCGATTGCGGCGCTGTCGGATTCGCTGCGGTCGACGGCGGCGCCACACGATCGCAAGCTCCTGCTGGAGATCCTCGGCGAGCTAGATCCCGGGCAGGGATTGCGGCCAGAGGAGACATCCCGAGTGATGCGGTGGCGTCGCCCACGCTGGGGTGCGCGGTTGGGTGTGGAACCGGTGACCGCGCTGTTGTTCGAGGCCACAACGCTGGGCGTGATCGGACGCGGCGCCTTGACCACACACGTCCGGACGTTCCTGGCCGGCGCCGGCGACGAGGCGGCAACCCTGGCCGCGATGGAGAACGCGCTGCCCGCGCCCATCGATCACTTCCTGGTGCAGGCCGACCTGACGGTCGTCGCGCCCGGACCGCTAACGCGGGAGGTGGAGCTGGATCTGGCCGCGGTGGCCGACCTCGAATCCGCGGGGGCCGCCAGCGTCTTTCGGGTCAGCGAGGCGAGCATCCGCCGCGCCCTGGATTCGGGGCGGACCGCGACCTCGTTGCACAGCTTCTTCGGATCCCGTTCGAAAACCCCTGTCCCCCAGTCGCTGACGTATCTCATCGACGATGTCGCACGGCGCCACGGGCAGCTCCGGGCCGGGGTGGCCACCTCGTTCCTGCGCTGCGATGACGTGGCCCTGCTGACCCAGGTGATGGCCTCCGTGCTGACAGAGGATCTGGGTCTACGGCTGCTGGCCCCCACGGTCGCGGTGTCACTGGCCCCATTGTCCGAGCTGGTGGCAGGGCTGCGCTCGGCGGGCTTCGCTCCCGCCGCCGAGGATGCCACCGGCACGATCGTCGAACTACGCGCACGCCGGGCCCGGGTCACTCCGCAGCCACACCGGATGGGGTGGACGCCACCGATCCTCAGCGAGCCCGCCGCCGCCGCAGTGGTCAAGGCATTGCGCGCCGCGGGCGATCACGACGGGGTGCGCATCGAGCCGTCACAGGCCGTGGCGCTCCTGCAGCAGTCCGCCACGGCGCAGACCAGTGTGTTGATCGGGTACGTGGACCCGGCCGGGATCGCATCTTCGCGGGTGGTCAACCCGATCAGCGTGCGCGGTGGCCAGTTGTCGGCCTTCGACACCGCCGCCGGGCGGATCCGCGACTTCGCGATTCACCGCATCACCGCGGTCTCGCCACCGGGCTAAGCGTCGACACGCCGCCCTGAGGCGGATTCGTATCGCACATGTCCGCCACAAACGGGCGTGTCGACGATCCGGTCCGGTCTTTCACCTCGCGAGGACACTGTCGGATCGCGCACTATCCTGGATCGAATGACCGATGGACCGTTGATCGTCCAGTCCGATAAGACCGTGCTGCTGGAGGTCGACCACGACCAGGCAGACGCGGCGCGCCAGGCGATCGCCCCCTTCGCGGAGCTCGAACGCGCCCCCGAGCACGTGCACACCTACCGCATCACCCCGCTGGCGCTGTGGAACGCCCGTGCGGCCGGGCACGACGCCGAGCAGGTGGTCGACGCGCTCGTCACCTTCTCCCGCTATGCGGTGCCCCAGCCACTGCTGGTGGACATCGTCGACACCATGGCCCGCTACGGGCGCCTACAGCTGATCAAGCATCCCGCGCACGGCCTCACCCTGGTGAGCCTGGACCGCGCGGTGCTCGAAGAGGTGCTGCGACACAAGAAGATCGCGCCGATGCTCGGCGCCCGCATCGATGACGACACGGTGCAGGTGCACCCCAGCGAGCGTGGCCGCGTCAAGCAGATGCTTCTCAAAATCGGCTGGCCCGCAGAGGATCTCGCCGGATACGTGGACGGCGAGGCCCATCCGATCACGCTCGCACAGGACGACTGGGAGCTGCGCGACTATCAGCAGATGGCTGCCGACTCCTTCTGGGCGGGCGGCTCCGGTGTGGTAGTGCTGCCCTGCGGTGCCGGCAAGACGTTGGTGGGCGCCGCCGCGATGGCCAAGGCGCAGGCGACCACGTTGATCCTGGTCACCAACACCGTCGCCGGGCGGCAGTGGAAGCGTGAGCTCATCGCACGAACCTCGCTGACAGAAGACGAGATCGGCGAGTACTCCGGTGAACGCAAGGAGATTCGACCGGTCACCATCGCCACCTACCAGGTGATCACCCGGCGCTCCAAGGGCGAGTACCGCCATCTGGAACTGTTCGACAGCCGAGACTGGGGTCTGATCGTCTACGACGAGGTGCACCTACTACCCGCCCCGGTATTCCGGATGACCGCCGACCTACAGTCGCGGCGTCGTCTCGGACTCACCGCCACGCTCATCCGCGAGGATGGTCGCGAGGGTGACGTCTTCAGCCTCATCGGCCCTAAGCGATACGACGCGCCGTGGAAAGACATTGAGGCACAGGGCTGGATCGCCCCGGCCGAGTGCATCGAGGTGCGGGTCACCCTCACCGACAACGAGCGGATGATCTACGCGACCGCCGAGGCCGACGAGCGGTACAAGCTCTGTTCGACGGCCCATACGAAGATCAATGTGGTGAAGTCGATCCTGGCCCGGCACCCGGGAGTGCCAACACTGGTGATCGGCGCCTACCTGGACCAGCTCGACGAGCTGGGCACCGAGTTGAACGCGCCGGTAATCCAGGGTTCCACCAAGAACGCCGAACGCGAGCAGCTCTTCGACGCGTTCCGCCGTGGCGAGATCGGTACGTTGGTGGTGTCCAAGGTGGCCAATTTCTCCATCGACCTCCCGGAAGCAGCTGTTGCCGTGCAGGTTTCGGGAACGTTCGGATCACGCCAGGAGGAAGCGCAGCGCCTCGGGCGGCTGCTTCGGCCGAAGGCCGACGGCGGACAAGCCTACTTCTATTCGGTGGTATCCCGAGACACCCTCGACGCCGAGTACGCGGCACACCGGCAGCGGTTCCTGGCCGAACAGGGCTACGGATATCGGATCACCGATGCCGACGACCTACTCGGACCGGCGATCGGCTAGCTGTTCGGCGCCGTTCGCGGTCCGGGCCAGTTCGCCTCCCGCGCGCTGTGCCGACGACTCGAAGCGGCGCTTAATGCGCAGCAGAGGCGTCTCGAAGTACCGGAAGCTCAGGTATACAACGACGACGAGAACCGTCATTCCTGCGAAGAGCGCCCCACACACCGCCAGAGCACACCACCCCAGCCCGGCGCAGCCACGATACCCGCGACCAACGCGGCCAGCACGGTGAGCGGGCCCAGAGCCAGGGGCCGTCGCGACACCGAAAGGAGGGCATCAGCGTTACCAGATTAGTGCTGCTGGCGACATCCCCCGTCGGCCGCGGTATCGAGTTGGATGTCCGTGGAGCTGATCGACGGTGTCAGGAACCGAAGATGCCGGATCAATTCGCGGGGCAGGTCATCGATCCGCGTGGAGTACTGGCTTCCGTCGATCACGCTTCGCGCCGTCAACGAGAAGGTCTTGGCGACATCGGCGTCGAATGCCCCGTACTTCTGCAACGCCGTCGCGACCATCCGCTGGAAGGGGCTCAGATTCCATGTTCTGAGGTCCAGGGACGGATCCAGCTGAATCCGTATGCCTTCGGGCACCCCGCCCGCGACGGTGCCGTCCGACCTCGTGCCCGGGTAGACATACGTGGGTGCGTTGATCGGGATGGCAAACCGCAGCGCGTGGTCGATCACGCCGGCCTGCACGTCTTCCGGTGTTATCAACCCGGCGAGATAGGACAGTTCGCCTCCCGAATGCGCCGGACCACTGACGTGCCCGCCGGATCCGGTGTTCACCCGGTAGGTGGCCTGCGCGATCGCGGACATGGAATCCGTTTTGAAGGACTGGAATTCGTACTCACACCCGTTGGTGTCGTCGATGATCGCGATATGCGCATCGGTGTCCTGCGTGGGCCGATAGTGTGGCAGGTACGGCACCTCGATCGACTTTCCGCTGTTGCGCACCGTGACGGTCCGAGTCGGGGTACCCGCAGGTGCGTGATACACGGCGGTGGTCCAGATGTCCTCGTTGACGTCGATGGCCTTGACATCCGGGTGATTCACCAGCATGGCAATCCAATTCGGCGAGCGCGGGTCCACCGCCGGATTCGACGGGAGGGGTTGGTTCAGAAACGAGTTGGCCGCGAAATAGTGGCCGTTCACGGCCCCCTGGCCGGGCGCGGCTTGGGAAACCGAGAATTCTTGTACGGCAGGGCCACTGGCGCTGGAGTAGCTGACGCGGACGGTATGCAGTCCGGCCTCGACGGTGCGGGTGGCCAGGTCGGTCCCCCAGTCACGCGTGTTGGCGTGATCGAAGATCTGCTCGTCGTCGAGCCACACGCGCGCTATGACGCCACCACTCATCGAGGCGATCTGATACTGGCCCGTCACCGGGAATCGCAAGGAACCGGTGGCATCGGCCGAGAACCGGTCGGCATTCACCCCGGGCGCCGGAGATCCCGCGAAGTTCCCGCCGACGGAGTACTCGCACCGTGCCAGCACCGCGGTCCCCGACTGATCGGTGTTGTTGTAGTACCGCGTCCAGTACTGGCCTGCATCACAGGGATTGTGCGCGGCGGCATCGGTCCGCGGGCGGGCCGGTGCGCAACCAGACACCAGCACAATCAACGCCAACAGAAGGGCCGTAGCGCGCACAGACCCACTGTACGGGCGCCGTACTACACCCTGGACGCGGCGAGCTTCTCGAAGTACTTCTGGGTGCGCTTCATCGAAAAGCCGACGATGGCGTTCACCGCAGGGGTGGCATTGCGAATAGGGCCGGTGCCGTCGATGGCCCAGAGCCAGGTGAAGTCGGCACCACGATCGGTGGGCGTCACGATGTAATCCTCGGCGAAGGCACGCAAGCCGGGCACCGGCACCGGCATGCTGGTCACGTAGAACGCCTTCCGCTTGCCTTCCTCCCAGAGGAAGTAGTGCTCATTCACTTTGGGCCCCACCGCGGGCCCGATCTTGCGGACCGCGCCGACCCCGGCGCGGGGGTTACCCCACACCACCTTGATCCCCGGCGCCAACCAGCGGAGCGTGGTGTCGTTGGTCAGCTCGCGCCACACCGTCTCGGCGGATACCGGCACAGAGATGGTGTGGCTAGCTCGCACCGGAGCACTGGACAGGAAGGCTTCATCGACTGCGTCAAGAGAAGGCATTCCCGTAACTTACGGTATCGGTCAGGCCGTAAACAATGGGGCTAGACCCCAATGACCTCGCGCACAAACAAGTCGATACCGGAACGGTCGTAGGCCGCCTCCGGGAAGTTGCATATCGCATAACCCAGCCCCAATCGGCGGAACTCGGTCAGCCGCTCGGCGATCTGCTCCGGAGTGCCGGCGGTCGCGGCCAGGTTACCCACCGTGGCGTCGGCGACGTCCTCGCCGACGATCGGGACGAGCCGTGCCCGGATGGCCGCCAACCGATCGGCGACCTCGGCCTCATCGGTGCCGGCGACAACGTTGATGTTGACGCTCCGGACAATCGCATCGAAATCGGTGCCGATGTCCTTACAGTGTGCCGCAAGAATTTTCGACTTGTGATCGAACTCCTCGGGGCTCTGACCGAAGTTGGTGTACTGCGCGTAGCGGGCCGCGATCCGCAACGTGACCTTCTCGCCGCCACCGGCAATCCACAGCGGGATTCCGTTGGGCTGCAACGGCTTGGGCGCCACGATGGCGTCATCCACCTGGTAATACGTGCCATCCAGGCTGACGCGCCCATCGCGCCAGGCGTCGCGCATGACGCGAACGCCCTCACGCAGTCTGCCCAGGCGCTCGGCGGCACCGGGGAAGCCGTAGCCGTATGCGCGCCACTCGTGCTCGTACCAGCCGCCACCGATACCCATCTGGGTGCGACCACCGGAGATGATGTCCACGGTGGCGGCGATCTTGGCCAAGTACACCGGATTTCGGTATCCCATCGCCGTGCACATCTGCCCCAGCTTGATCCGTGAGGTCACGGCAGCGAAGGCGGACATCAACGTCCACGCCTCGTGGGTGGCCTCGTCGGTGGGCACCGGCACGGTATGGAAGTGGTCGTAGACCCACACCGAGTCCCAGGGGCCGCTCTCCGCATACAGCACCAGATCGCGCATGACGTCCCATTGACGGTCGGGCGCTATGCCGACCAGATCCAGGCGCCAGCCCTGCGGGATAAAGACTCCGAACTCCAGTGTCTCGACCACCTGCGCCACACTACGCCCGAGACGCTGACCCCACTCATCGGGTCAGCGCGTCACGAAGCACCTCGTCGGACTCCTGGCCCACCCACGCGACATATCCGTCCGGCCGCATAACAATCGCATGCTCGGTCATGAAACTCCTTAGCATCGTTATCGATATTGACTCCGCATCCCACTGTGGCGCAGGCCTTCTCCGAGCTCAATGAACCGGACTTCGACGCCGATTTCGAAGACGGGCTCGCGGTCATCATCGATGGCCTACAAGCTCGGCTTCACGGGAAGCGGACATCGGCTGCTTCCCGGGTGACGCCTCGTCACCAATAGGTTCGCATGCCTCATCCGGTTCCCGGCCAGCGCCCGCCCGCTTGAAGCGCGAGAAGTATCTACGGAACCAGGGTTCCACGATCGCCGAGGGCCACCAGTTGGCCTGCCCACACAGCACCACCAGGGCGGGAATGGTGATGGTGCGCACCAGGAACGTGTCCAGGAGCAGACCCATCCCGATGATGAAGCCCGCTTCGACCATCGACCGCAGGTTCCCGATCAGTAGGCCGAACATCGACGCAGCGAAAATGACTCCGGCAGAGGTGATCACACCACCCGTCGACTTCACCGTCTTGATGACGCCGGAGCGGACACCGTCCGGCGATTCATCGCGGATGCGGGAGATGAACAACAGGTTGTAGTCCGCGCCCACCGCCACCAACACGATGAACGCCATTCCGGGCACACTCCAGCTCAATGGTTCGCCACCGATAAATTGGAAGGCGATAACCCCGATGCCCACCGCCGAGGCATACGAAATGATCACCGAACCAATGAGATACAGCGGTGCCACGATTGCCCGCAGCAGCGCGACGAGGATCAGCAGCACCACGATGACCGTCAACACGATGATGAATCGCAGGTCGTGGTTGTAGTAGTTGCGGATGTCGTTGTACATCGCCGACAAGCCGGCCATCGAGATGGACGCATCCGAGAGTGTGGTGTTCGGTTGCGCGCTGCGCGCCGCGTCCTGGATGGCGCGGACCTGATCCATGGCCTCTGGACTGAAAGGATTCAGGTTGCTCTGCACCAGGTACCGCACCGCATGCCCGTCAGCCGAGACAAACGCCGCCGCAGCAGTTTTGAACGAATCTTGGGTGAGCACCTGCTGCGGGATGTAGAAACCGGACATCGATCCGGGTGCCGCGTCGCGCTTGGCCGCGACCAGGAGCGTCGAGGCATCGCCCAACTGGCCGCCCATTTGCTTGGTTTGATCCACCAGCATCTGTACGCCCTCGGCCAGTTGCGCACTGCCGTCGGCCAGCGAGTTCACTCCGGTGAGGACTTCGGCGAACCTCTGCTGGACGCCGTAGGAGTCGGCCAGACCCAATCGGCGCAGACTAGTGTCGATGGAGTTCAGCGCGGTACGTAGCCGCGCGATGGTGGCGGTGATCTGTTTGTCGTTGTCGACGGCCTTGAGCTCGCGCCCTAGCTCGACGATCCGGTCCCTGGTGCCATCTTGTTTGGTCTCCAGGAATCGGTTCATCTCCTCGCGGGAGGACCGGCAGGCCGGATCCATGTCGCAGGCCGGGTTGCCGACCAACACACGTGCGACCGGCTCGATCCAACCGTAGACCTCGCTGGCGCTCTGGGCATTCGACTCGATCACGTCTCCCAGCGAATGCATGCTGGTGACCAGCTTGTCCACCGAACCCAGATCTGCCAGCGTGCCTGTCTTACCGCTGCCGCGCAGCTGAGCCAGCACTTCGACCAGCGCTCGCGCGGTACCCAGCGAGTTCTTCACCGAGTCCCGGACCTGACCGAGCTTGTCCGCCAGCGTGTGTCCGCCTGCCGCCAGCTTGTCCAGGTCTCTGCTACGGGCATCGATAAGGTTCGACGCGTCGCCCAGCTTCCCGCCGACCTCGCCGGCCTGGAACGACAGCTTGGCCTCTTCCAGCGGTTCACCGGTGGGGCGGGTGATACCCCGCACCTTGTCCACGCCAGGCACCTGGCTCACCCGTGCGGCCATCTGCTCCAGATCCGCCAGCCCGCGCGGGGTACGCAGATCATGGGGCGACTTGATGTAAAGGTATTGCGGAAGCGTCGAGTTCACCGGGAAGTGCTTCTCGATGGCGGCATAGCCCAAGTTGCTGTCGGCCCACGCCGGCAGGTTCTTGCGGTCGTCGTACCCGAATTTCACCATCGCGCCGCAGGTTGCCAGGATGATCAGGATGACCAGGCTGACCGCCAGGTGCGCACCCGGACGTTTGACGATGTTGATGCCCGAGCGGTGCCAAATCTTGTTCGCGTACGCCTTTCTCGGCTTCACCCAGCCACGGCGCCCCACCAGCACCAGCACCGCGGGCAGGAAGGTCACCGAGGCCACGAAGCCGATCAGGATGGACACGCTCAGCGCCGGACCAATGGTGGACAGGATCCCCAGCTTGGTGAAGCCCATGCCCAGGAACGTGACCGCCACCGTCGCGGCCGAGGCCGCGATCACCTTACCGATGGATTCCAGCGCGGCGGCCACCGCGCTATCAGAATCCATGCCCTGCTTGACGTATTCGTGATACCGGCTAATGAGGAAAACTGCGTAGTCGACGCCCGCGCCCATCATCATCGCGGCCATGAAGGTCAGTGTCTGATTGGAGATGCTCAGGCCCATCTGTGCCAGACCGCCGACGGCGGCCTGCGCGATACCCAGCGAGACGCCCACCACGATGAGGGGCAACATCATCGTCACCGGGTTGCGATAGACGATCAGCAAGATCAGAAGAACCAGAACAGCGGTCGTGATTTCGACCTTATGCAGATCGCGCTCTCCCACCACCGTCAAGTCCCCGACCGTGGCCGTGGGCCCCGTCATGAAGGCAGTGAGGGTGGTCCCGGCAGTGGAGTCCCTAATAATCCTGAGCGCGCCGAGATAAGCCTTGCCGGATTCAGGAGAAGCCAGTTCACCCTGCAATCCCACCGGCAAGTACCAGGCCTTACCGTCCGTACTCGACATCATCTCGCGTAGTAGCGGTTTGGTGATGAAGTCCTGCACCATGCTCACATCGCGGGTGTCCTCGCGCAGCCGAGCGGCCAGCACCCGATAGGTCTGCTCGTCGGTGGGCGTCAGCCCGTTTTCGTTGGTGAGGACGATCAGCAGGATGTTCTGTGCACCCGACTCCTGGAAAGACTCGACCATCTGCCGAGTGGTCTGCATAACGGGAGCGTCCTTGGGCAGCAGATCGACCGGGTGCTCCTCGATGGCCTTCTGCAATGACGGCGCGGTCAGCGCCAGGATCGCGGCTAGACCGACCCACACCCCGATAACGACAACAGGGGCCCGGCGGACGACCCGCGCGATCAGTCCGTAGATACCACCTGTGTTGTCCACCACGACTACTCGATCACACCGTTCAGACCGAAGTCGTCAAGCGTCTCGGACAGCAGGTTGGTCAGGTCGGCACGTGACTCGATCACACCGGGTTGGTATCCGACGACGGCCAGGAAGATCTGTTGGTTGACCCTCCCAGAAGCCACGAAGAGTTGCCCATAGGTGCTCAGCACCTTATCGGGCCGCACCCGCTGCTCGGCAAGCTTGCAGAACACGTAGTCGGCATGCGTACCGTCGGGCCGATTGACATCGGGGTCCAGTGGGCCCACATTCGAGCATCCGACTGGGTAGTCGTTGTACTCCAGCGCGACATCGGCGAGACGGCGAGCTGCCGCCTTCGGGATGTACGGTGTCAACGGCAACAACGCCCACTTCTCGTCCGGCGCGTCGCGCAGCCCGCAGAGCACCTTCTTGGTGGCACTGCGGATTCTGCTCAGATCGGTGGTCAGGTCCGCCGGATCGACCGGGAACATCACCGAGGTCATGGCATTGGCGCGGCGATCGCCCTCGGTGCGTTCGTTGACGGGCATTGAGAGGGTGACCCGACCGTCCGGACCGAGTCGGCCTACCTTGGCAGCCAGCTGAGCCGCGAAGGCACCCACCAGTGAATTGCTGGTACCACCGCGGCCGTGTGCATGTGTATCCCAATGGTTTTCGTCCAGATACACCGTAACCGCCGGTATCTGGCCGATGTGCGCCTCGGTCGCCGGCCGGCCCGCGTGCTTGATGTCTTGGCGTCGCGAACTCAACATCTTGGTGGCCTGACGGAATGCCCGCACGGTATCCGGCAGATCACGTCTAGCACGGCGCACGTCTTCTCGCGCGCGCCGGAAACGCGTGCCAGGCCGTGGTGCCTCATAGCCCATCGGGAGGGTCATGCCGTTGACGGCATCGGCAATGGCCCTGCACATTCCCACTCCGTCGGCAATGCTGTGCGAGACCACCAGGCTAACCGCAGTGGCGCCGTCGGTGAACCGCGTGACGCCGAGTCTCCAGGACGGACCGTGCTCGGGGTCGACCGGCAGCTGGGCATGCCGGTGCACCCAATCCTGCAATTCCGCACGCGCCAGTGGCGCAAGCTCGACATCGATGGGATGACATGTCGGATCAAGTACCCAACGATGTCGACCAAAAGGCAAGTAGGAACGCTCAATTCGCCGACCTAACAACCCTTGGCCGAGGTTGGCGTGAAATCTGCGCAGCCGATCGGTGTCGATATCGCGTTCGTAGATCCAGACCATCTGTCCTAGCGTGGACAATTCGGTAGCCCGCAGCCCGAGGAAGGATGCTTGATCGACGAAGTCCAGATAGGTATCCGCCGGGACCGGCGCTGCCGGCCTGGCCTGAATCTCCGGAATCGTCGCCGTCACAGCAGCTCTCCTGCCGGCGACACCCCCAACGTGGAGTAGAGCTCGTTAATCAGCCGCACACTACGAGGATCGGCGTCGGCCTTGGTCACATCGAACTGGTTCATCACGTACGAGTAGCCGATGCGGTGCTCCACATCGACAAACGCATACGAACCGCCAGATCCACCGTGCCCAAAAGTCTTCTGGTTGGGTCCGGCATAGCAACGCTGGTTCAGCATGTAGCCCAACCCCCACCCGTGGTTGGCTACCCGGGGGCCCAACACGAGGTCGGGGTCGAACCCTCCCTGCGACACTCGCACCACGTCCATATGCTCGTGGCTAAGTAGCTTTCCCAGCGCCATGGCGTTGTAGAAGGTGGCCATGCCCAGTGCGGAAACGTGTGCGTTGGTTCCGGGGAACTCCAGCGCCCGCCACAGTGCGATATCCCTGCGCGCTATCTCATCGTCGGGGATGAAGTCACCCGAGATCAGCGGACCGGCCATCGGGTGATCGGTGATGCAGTCGAATTCGCCCGGAGCGCCGCGGAAAACGTCACGCAGGTACGGCTTGTTGACGAGTTCGGCACAGCGGTGGTGCTCACTGCGCGGCAAGCCGACGTGCACATCGAGTCCGTAGGGTTCGGCGACCTCGGTACGCAGGAACTGCCCAAGCGTTTTCCCTGTGGTGCGCCGGACGACCTCGCCGAGAATGAACCCGAAGGTCGTCATGTGGTAGCCCTGGGCGGTACCAGGCTCCCACCAGGGCGTCGCCCGCGCGATGTGCTCGCAGACCTCGTCCCAGTTCGCTACCTGCTCTGGCGTCAACCGGGCGCGGGGGCCGATCACGCCCGAGCGGTGCCCGAGCACCATCGCCAGCGTGATGGATTCCTTACCGGCCTGGCCAAATTCGGGCCAGTATCGTGCGACCGGCGCATGCAGATCTAGCACCCCGCGCTCGATGAGCATATGGACGCAGGTGCTCATCAAGCCCTTGGTGCCGGAATACACCGGAGCCAAGGTGTCTTCGGCCCACGGTCTGGTTCGAGCCTCATCGGCCCAACCGGCCCAGAGGTTGACGACAAGCTCTCCGTCGACCCAAATCGCAACCGCCGCACCGAGCTCGTCGTTCTCCAGGAAGTTGAGCGTGAATGCGCGCCGCACGTTGTCGAAATCCGGCGAGTTGGTGCCGTTTACCGCGATGTCAAGGCTAGTGCTCATGAGAATGCCAACCTTTCACTGCTGTTCGGATGCGGCGCCGGTGCCGCAGGTTTGGGAAATGGCCTGTGACTGCGCAACACGCTGGTAAACCAGGCGGGCCACGTGGAAATAGCGCGACACAGATTCACGGGCGACGGCATTGTCGGGGAACGAGATCGTCAGGTTTGTTTCGTTCTCAAACCTGTTGACCCACATGCACACCTGATCGGAAGAACGGCTGTCCCCGTAGATTCCGCCATTGATGCGATCCCATTCGGCACTGACCGGGATCTTGCGCGCGTCCAGGAAGGACACCATCGGGACCACGTAATCGGGTGCGGTCAGACCCGATTCGGGTCCGGCCAACTCCAGCACCCGCTCGAACGGCACCTTGGCCAGGGGCTGGCATTCGTCGAAGGACTTCTGCGCGGACCGTGCGACCGTCGCGAAGGAACCGTCCGACATATCGACGACAAAGGGGATGAAGCTCGCGTACCAGCCCACTGACAGCTGCTCTTCCGGCGTGCTGCGGGTGTCGTACGGGGTGATGCCATAGAAGGCATCGGCCCCGGTGAGTTCCCGATCGATCAATGCCGCACACGCGAAGACACCGCCGCTGAATCGCACGCCCGCTTGTTCACAAGCCTTTTCGAACGCAACGCTCTCCTCGGCCGTCAGCAGGGGTGCGGCGACCATCCCACCGACGTTCGGCACCGACCGGTCGCCGAGCGGTAGGACGAAATCCGGCAGGGTGCCGCCGTTGTCCCGCGCGTACCGTATCCAGGTCTGCACCTCGAAGGAGTCCGCAGTCATCGCCTGGTTATGCGCGAGCTCGCGGGCAGAGAAGTCCAGATAGCCGGCAGGAGGCGGAAGTTGCAGCGCGGAACCGTGAACCAGGCTGGCGTACATCAGCTGGATCTCGACGTACAGGATTCCGGTGGACATGCCGTCGGTGTGCAGGTGGTCCACGCTGATGTACACCGTGAAGTGGTCTGCGCGCTGAATGACCCCGAAGGTAAAGCAGTCCCACGTAAGTGGGGTGCCCGAGGTGCGCAATAGGTGGGCGCGGATCTCCTCGGGACCCTGTAGGCCGTAGTCCTGGGGCACAAAGTCGATGGTTTCGGGGTCGCCGATTACGTGCCGCACGATGTTGTCGGCTGTGTCAAACGCGAACCACGAGTGGTAGGTGTCGTGGCGCCGCAGGTGAGCATTGATGGCCGCGGTCATGGCGTCGACGTCGCAGATCCCGGGGACATCCCATGAGCCGATCCCCAGCCGCCCCATCTCGCGGCCCTCACGGGCGAGATTCCGATACGCGCGCACATGCTGGGCCTGCTGATAGCTCGGGGGCACCGCGCTGACAGGCGCCTGCGCGGCGGCGTCGCGCGCGGGCCGCGAAGCGCCCCAGGAGATGACGGTCCCCGGCGTGGGGTGCCAATCGTGGATCGTTCCGAGTGCAACCATGGTCCCTATCCCTGCTCAGCAATCTCGACAACGAGCCGAACCAAACCCAATTTGTCTGCACCACTGCAGACGGCAAAGACATCGCTCACTGTGGGCAATGTAGCGAATAAATATCTCGCAAAGGTGTGTTCCGTGAAAGAAATAGCTAGTGAACTGTGGTTAACAACATGTTCCGCAGCTTGCCAGCAACTTATCAAAAGGCTTACGGTAAACCGCCTCCAGCAAATAGAACTCGTGTGCAGAAAAGCTATATGACCTGGCGATTCATGTCTGGTTACGCGAAGAACCCTTAACTATGTGTGTAGTGCGGTCAGGGAACCTACGGCCCCGCGAGAAATTTTGTGGTCCACCGCCCTGCGCTACCAACTTTGTGGCGTGCGCCACGACTTCCGGGGCGAAATTTCTGACGGCCGTCTTGGTTTTCGGCCCGCGAGCGCGCTCACACATGCGCAAATCCGGCCTTCCGAGGCACTTTTCGAAGGAGGTAAGCAGCCGCATCGGGGTCCGGATCGCCGTCGGAAACGACCCTTAAACAACTTTCAGCCGCCCACCCCGAAGGGTGAGCGGCTGAAAAGTTAGGAGAGCCTGCTTACGCGTCCAAGAGCGACGCGGGCGGGTTGAAGCGGTCACCGTACGTGGCAGCCAATTCCTTTGCACGAGCCACGAATCCTGCCTTGCCCTTACCGGCGGGTCCTTCGTATCCAACGATGTACTGGTGCACTCCACCGGTCCACGCCGGGAAGCCGATCCCGAAGATCGAACCGATGTTGGCGTCGGCGGTCGAGGTCAGCACACCCTCGTCGAAGCACTTCTGCGTCTCGATGGCCTCGGCGAACAGCATGCGCTCGATGAGGTCCTGCAGCGGCGGGTTGGCCGAGTCGGAACCGGCACGAGTGTTGAACGTCGTCCGCAGGCCGGACCACAGCTCGGTGCGCTTGCCATCCACGTAGTCGTAGAAGCCGGCACCACCGAGGCGGCCCGGACGGCCCGCCTCGACCAGCGTGTCGATGACACGGCCCGCCGGGTCGTCCGGCAGTTCCTTGCCCTCGGCCTTGGCGGCCTCGGCGGTCTCCTTACGGATCTTCTGCATCAGTGTCAGGTTCAGCTCATCCGACAACTGCAGCGGCGGAGCCGGGTATCCGGCCTGGCTGCCGGCCTGCTCGATGGTCGAGGGTTCGATGCCCTCGGCCAGCATGGCGACAGCCTCGTTGACGAAGGTGCCGATCACGCGGCTGGTGAAGAAGCCGCGGCTGTCGTTGACGACGATCGGGGTCTTCTTGATGGCCAGCACGTAGTCGAACACCCGGGCCAGCGCCTCGTCGGAGGTCTTCTCACCGCGGATGATCTCCACCAGCGGCATCTTGTCGACGGGAGAGAAGAAGTGGATGCCGATGAAGTCTTCCTGGCGCTTCACACCCGCGGCCAGCCCGGTGATGGGCAGCGTGGAGGTGTTGGAGCCAAGCAGCGCGTTGGGCTCGACGACGTCCTCGATCTCCTGGAACACCTTGTGCTTGAGCTCGGTGTTCTCGAAAACCGCCTCAACCACGAAGTCGACACCGGCCAGATCGGCGGCGTCCGCGGTCGGGGTGATCTTGGCCAGCAGCGCCGCAGACTTCTCCGCAGTGGTCTTGCCGCGGGAAAGAGCCTTTTCCTCAAGCTTTTCCGAGTAGCCCTTGCCCTTCTGAGCCGCCTCCAGCGAGACGTCCTTCAGGACCACGTCATAACCGGCCTTGGCCGAGACGTACGCGATTCCGGCACCCATCATGCCCGCGCCCAGCACACCGATCTTCTTGATGTCCTGCTTGGCGATACCGTCCGGACGTGAGCCGCCGCCATTGATGGTCTGCAGGTCGAAGAAGAACGCCTGCGTCATGTTCTTGGCGACCTGCCCGGTGGTCAGGCTGGTGAAGTAGCGGCTCTCGATACGGCTGGCCGTGTCGAAGTCCACCTGGGCACCCTCGACCGCGGCGGCCAGGATGGCCCGCGGGGCCGGCATCGGCGCGCCCTTGAGCTGCTTCTTCAGGTTCGACGGGAACGACGGCAGGATCGCCGCCAGTGCCGGGGTGGACGGGGTGCCGCCGGGGATCTTGTAGCCCTTGACATCCCAGCGCTGCACGGCCTCGGGGTTGGCCTTAATCCATGCCTTGGCGGCGGGGATCAATTCGGACAGCTCGACAACTTCATCCACAAGACCGACTTCCTTGGCCTTGGCCGGGGTGAAGCGGGTGCCCTGGGCCAGCACGGTCACGAAGCCGTTCTGGATGCCGAGCATCCGGGTCACGCGGGTGACGCCGCCGCCACCGGGCAGCAGACCCAGCGACACCTCGGGCAAGCCGATCTGAGATCCCTTGACGTCAGCAGCAATCCGGTGATGGGTGGCCAACGCGATCTCCAGGCCACCACCGAGGGCAGCTCCGTTGATGGCTGCCACGACCGGACGACCGAAGGTCTCCAGCGTGCGCAGGTCCTTCTTGATCTCCTCGACCTCGTTGAAGGCTTCCTGGGCGTTCTCCGGCTGGATCTGGATGATCTTGGTGAGGTCACCACCGGCAAAGAAGGTCTTCTTGGCACTGGTGACGATCACACCGGTGATCGAATCCTTCTCTTCCACAAGGCGCTTGACGGCCGCGGCCATCGACTGCTTGTAGTCGTCGTTCATCACGTTGGCCGAGCCGTTGGGGTCGTCCAGGGTCAGGGTAACGATGCCGTCGGCATCCTTTTCCCACTGAATGGTGTTTGCGCTCATTGGTTCTGGTTCCTCTTGTCTTTCCGACTCAGACTCGCTCGATGATGGTGGCAATGCCCATGCCGCCGCCGACGCACAGCGTGATGAGGGCGCGCTTGAGGCCGCGACGCTCCAGCTCGTCGACCATGGTTCCGGTGATCATGGCGCCGGTGGCGCCCAGCGGGTGCCCCATCGCGATGGCGCCACCGTTGACGTTGAGCTTCTCGTCCGGGATGTTCAGGTCCTTCTGGAACTTCAGGACCACCGAGGCGAAGGCCTCGTTGAGCTCGAACAGGTCAATGTCATCCACGGTCAGTCCGGCACGGTCGAGCGCCTTCTTGGCTGCCGGGGTCGGGCCGGTGAGCATGATGAGCGGCTCGGCGCCGGTGATCGCGGTAGAGACAATGCGTGCCCGCGGGGTCAGGCCCTGCGACTTACCAGCCTCTTCGGACCCGACCAGCACCAGGGCGGCGCCGTCGACGATGCCGGAGCTGTTACCACCGGTGTGCACGTGGTTGATCTTCTCGACGTAGTGGTACTTGATGCGCGCCACGTCGTCGAACCCACCGAGCGCTGCCAGACCCTCGAAGGCCGGCTTCAGCTTGCCCAGGTCGGCAGCGGTGGTGCCGGGACGCATGTGCTCGTCGTGGTCCAGGATGAGCAGACCATTCTGATCCTTCACCGGCACAACGGACTTGGCGAAGTAGCCACCGGACCACGCGGCCGCGGCGCGGTCCTGCGAGCGCGCGGCGTAAGCGTCGACGTCGTCACGGGTGAAGCCCTCGATGGTGGCGATCAGATCGGCACCGATGCCCTGCGGCACGAAGGACACGTCGTAGTTGGTGGCCGGGTCCGAGGCCCAGGCGCCGCCATCGCTGCCCATCGGGACCCGCGACATTGCCTCCACGCCACCGGCGAGCACCAGGTCGTCCCAACCGGCACGGACCTTCTGGGCTGCGACGTTGACGGCTTCCAGGCCGGAGGCGCAGAAACGGTTGAGCTGCACGCCACCGACGGTGTCGGGCAGGCCCGCGGCCAGCACCACGGTGCGGGCGATATCGCCACCCTGGTCGCCCACCGGCGAGACCACGCCGAGCACGACATCGCTGATCAGGTTCTCGTCCAGGTCAGGGAAACGGCGGCGGAGCTCGTCGATCAGGCCGACCACCAGGTTCAGCGGCTTGACCTCGTTGAGGGCGCCGCCGCGCTGCTTGCCGCGAGGCGTGCGGATGGCCTCATAGATGAATGCTTCAGTCATGGGTATACGTCCTTATAGGGAGGTGCGTATGGGGCATGTATTACAAGGTGCCCCGGCCCGTGAATCCGGATTGACTCCGAGTCAGTTTCGCCGAGACAGCCTTACGTTAGACCAGGCTGGCATCCCCATGGTAAGCAGCCCTCCCAACCCGTTGGTTGGGAGATGTGTGACACTATGCTCAAAGTGTGCTGTGGAGCCGATCGCTACCGCTAAGACGCGTGCTCATTGGGTCCATTGCGGTTCTGTCGATATTCGCGGTGTGGAATGGCTGGAGCTGGGCCGCGGGCGGTCCAGGCCATCGCAAGCCGATGCCCCCGCCTACCTCGTTCACGCAGCGCGCTTCCCTCCCGAGCTGCGGGACGCACCGCCACTTCCGGGAGGATCTGCCCGCAGCGCAGCGCGACTGCATGAACAACGCCAGAGCCTCGGGCCGCGGGGGCGAACTGACCGTCGTCCAGCCCACCATCGAGGGCCATCCCATCACCACCTACTACCGGGTGTTCTCCCCCGACCAAAGGCTGGAGGTCTTCGTCGATGCCAGCACGGACCGGTACGGCAGCTCTGGCTGGAGTCACTTCTTCTGCCGGACCGCGCCGCTCAACTACCCGCCCGACCCCGGCTGCAACTCGCCGACAGGCCAGCCCGACCGATAGCCCTGGAGATGTTGTGCACAGTCTCTACTTCTGCCCGATTCCGGTAGGGACCCGTCCTTCGAACCAACCAGTAGCTGAATCCGGCGGTAGGCTCCCGGCATGGAGCCGGCGATCAACGAACACGGACCAGCGTGAATCCGAAGACCGTCGAACGGTTGCGCCCTTTCGGCGCAACGATCTTCGCCGAGATGTCGGCCTTAGCCGTTCGGCACGACGCGATCAACTTGGGTCAGGGCTTTCCCGATGAGGATGGCCCGACAACCATGCTCGACGCGGCACAGCAGGCCATCCGGTCCGGGCTCAATCAATACCCGCCGGGGCTGGGCACTCCCGAGCTGCGCCGAGCCATCGCCGCCGATCGGCTCGCGCGCTACGGCGAGGAGCTTGATCCGGAAACGCAGGTGCTGGTCACCGTCGGTGCCACCGAGGCGATCGCCGGGGCAATGCTCGGCCTCGTCGAACCGGGTTCCGAGGTCATCCTGATCGAGCCGTACTACGACTCGTACGCGGCGGTGGTGGCGATGGCCGGCGCGGTACGGGTACCGGTGCCGCTCGTGCCCGATGGCGCGGGCTTCGCGTTGGATACCGAGGCGCTGGCAGCCGCCATCACGCCCCGCACAACGGCATTGGTCATCAATTCCCCGCACAACCCCACGGGCAAGGTCTTCACCGACGCCGAGTTGGCCCGGGTGGCCGAGCTCGCGGTCGAACACGACTTACTGGTCATCTCCGACGAGGTGTACGAACGGCTGCTCTTCGACGGGCGCACGCAAACCCCGATGGCCGGCCTGCCCGGAATGGCCGACCGCACAGTCACCATCTCCAGTGCCGCCAAGACGTTCAACTGCACCGGCTGGAAGATCGGCTGGGCATGTGGCACACCGGCATTGGTCTCGGGAGTGCGCGCGGCCAAACAATTCCTCTCCTATGTCGGCGGCGGGCCGTTCCAGCCCGCGGTGGCCGTGGCGCTGGACACCGAACAGGCGTGGGTAAAGAACCTGCGGGAGTCGTTGCAGCGCAGGCGTGATCGCCTCTCCGAGGCCCTCGCTGGACTCGGCTTTGAAGTGCACAGCAGCGAGGGCGGCTATTTCGTCTGCGCCGACCCACGCCCGCTGGGATTCACCGACAGCGCAGAACTCTGCCGACGCCTACCGGAAACCGTTGGGGTAGTAGCGGTTCCGGTAAGCGCCTTCTGCGATCCCGGCACAGAGACGGCCGAGAAATGGAATCACCTGGTGCGGTTCACCTTCGCCAAACGCGACGCGGTGATCGATGAGGCGATAACCCGCCTGACGCGGCTAGGAGCCTAGACCCGCGGCCAATACGTCGGGCTTGCGCCGCGCCTTGGCCAACCCCGGCACGATCTTGATGAACTCGGTGATCTCGGCGACCGCGCGCCGAGCATCCGGGTTGGTGAGCGCGAAGATCTGGAACACGTGAATCGCACGGTCGAAGATCTGCAGGCGCACGGGAACCCCGGCCGCGACAAGACGTTCCGCAAACAACTCCGAGTCGGGCCGCAGCGCCTCCTGCGAACCTACCTGCAGCAGGAAGGGGCCCAGGTCGGTCAGGTCCGCGTCGGCCGGGCACAGGCCCGGCTCACGCGCACCGTTGCGCAACAGGAACACGTCGTTGATCATCGCCAAGAAGTCGACCGGGAACATGGCATCGCCCACGCGCCTAGCGACAGCGTATTTCGGCTCCATGTCGTTGCTGGTCGCCGCCGAGATCAGCACGCAGCCGGCGGGCGGCGTCAAGCCCTCGTCCCGCACCGTGATCGCGGTCATGGCCGCCAGGAACCCGCCGGCGGAATCGCCCGCGAGCACGATGTTGTCGGGGTCGACGCCCTGACTCAGCACGTAGCGGTAGGCGTCGACGCCGTCGGCGACGGCGTCTTCGACCAGATTGCGCGGGCACAGCCGGTAGCCAACATTCAGCGCCCGCGCCCCGGAATCACGCGCGATTCGGCTGACCAACGGCCGGTGGCTGTTGATGCCCAGCGCGATGAACGCCGACCCATGGAAGTAGATGACCACCGGGGCATCGTTTGATGGGCTGGACCCCGTCTCGTTCTTGGCGTTCCACGTCCATTCGGCTTCGCAGTTCGGCAGCTGAACGCGCTCCGTGCGAGTGCCGGATACCCCGGGCACCCAGCCCATCAGACGTTCCAGTCCGTCGTAGCGCCGATTCAGCAGGGCGTCCGGGAATCGCCGGTTCACGGCCATCATCAGCTTGGTTAGTGCGTACAGACACGGCTTACCCAGCGCCTTGAACAAGTATGTCTCGGCCACAGAATGCCAATTGGCCTTGCCCATCCACTCCGGTCCGGCGTAGGTAAGGGCGGTCTGCCGGGATTCGGCGGCACGTCGGGCACTGGTCATCGAGCCTCCTCGTAGCGTCATTGCTTTGCGGTGAGACTACCAGTACCTAGTACCAGCCATCCCGGCAAATCACCAGCCGATATCGGCGAGCTCCGTCGTGTCCTTCGGCGGCGCCGCGATGGGGCCGCTCGGGGTACGCGAGAAGCGCGGGGCCGGGGCGGCCTGGGTCGCTCCGTTGACGTCGACGATGGTGCCGCGATCACGAAGGTGCGCATTCTGCTTGGCTTCAGCCCAGGTGAGCACCGGTGAGACGCAGGCGTCCGTGCCGATGAAGATCTCGGTCCACTCGTCTCGTGTCTTGGTCTTGAAGGCATCGTCGAACATCGTGCGCATCTCGGGGTAGCGCGCCTTGTCGAGCTGGAACGGAACACTCTCGGGATCCAGCCCCAGGCCCTGCACCAAGATCGCGAAGAACTGCGGCTCGATCGAACCCACCGCCATGTATTTGCCGTCGGAGGTCTCATAGGTGCCGTAGAACGGCGAACCGCCATCGAGCAGTGCCGATTCCCGCTCATCGAACAGCAGGCCGTTGTTGTACATCGTCCACTGCATCTGAGCCAGCTGGCTCACGCCGTCGACCATCGCGCCGTCGATCACCTGACCCTGGCCCGACTTCTCGCGCTCATACAATGCGGCCAGGATGCCCTGCACCAAAAGCATTGAGCCACCGCCGAAGTCCGCGACAAGGTTCATGGGCGGCATTGGCGGGCGGTCCTTGTAGCCCATCGATCCCAGCGCGCCGGTCAACGACAGGTAGTTAATGTCGTGCCCGGCACGGTCTGCCATCGGGCCGTGCTGGCCCCAGCCCGTCATCCGGGCAAAGATCAGCCGTGGGTTGCGCTTGGCGCACTCCTGGGGCCCGATACCGATGCGCTCACACACACCCGGCCGGAACGGATCCAGCAGCACATCGGCCTTGTCGACGAGCGCCAGCAGTGCCTCGGGGTCCTTCTTGACGTCCAGGTTGACCAGTCGCTTGCCGCGATGGAACAGATCGCTCTCCTCGGCGGGGATCGCCAGGCCGCCGGGTCGACGTACCCGGATGACGTCTGCGCCCAAGTCGGACAACATCATCGCCGCGTGGGGGCCGGGGCCGATGCCGCCGAGCTCGATCACCTTTACGCCCGCCAGGGGGCCTGTCTTGACGCCAGTGTCAGCCATGGGGTCACCCTAACCAGTCAACCCGTTGGTTGGGAAGTGCGGCTACAACGACGACGAGATGGCGGGCGCCGCCGGGGCGTCCGACGCCGGTGGTGGCGCGGGTGGCGGTGTGAATTCATACGCGGGCAGCGGCGGAGGCGGCGGATCGTCGTCGCCCTCACGCCAGTGCGTCGAGCGATACAGATCGATCACCTTGCCCAGATCATGCAGGCGCAACGCCGGCGGACGACCACCGCGCGCATCACGAATGCGCTGCGCTTCCCAGGCGACGAGGCATTGCGCGGTCGGCGTGTTGTACAGGCTCTCCAGGAAGGGGGTCAGCGCCTTAGCAAGGTCACCCTCGGCCTTGAGCACGTCGTTCCGATACGGGCCGTAGTACGGGAGGATCGCTTCCAGGATCCGCACCATGACGGTCTGGAATCGGGTGACGAACTGGTCGATCATCCACGGATGCCGCGACAGCAACGGGGAGATGCGGGCCAGCACCGGACCCATCATCTTCAGAATCGGTTCATAGGCGGTGGCCGGAGCGAACGCCTCCGAGGAGAAGACACCGGCCGCCGGGGCGACGTCGATCAACGAGGCAAGCCCGCCCTGCTCATCCGGGCCGGGTGCCGGCCAACCGAAAGGGCATGGCTGGGCAACGGATATCGGCAGGCCGCGGTCGGTCACCGAGGGCAGGGCGCCAAAGGGCCCAGCGGCCACCGGCGCCGGCGGATGCGAGGGCGGCTGGGGGCGCGGCAGCGGTGCCACCAGCTGAGGCCCCGGCGGCGGTACCGGGATCGGAATCACCCCCTCGGGGATCGATCCATCGCGGTTCACAATCTGATAGCCGACAATCGGTGCTCGCGGTGGCGAGTACGACAGCTGGGTGATGGCCGCCACGCTCCCGATCACCGTGATGGCGGCGAATGTCCTTACCGCGATGACGAATACACGTTCCTTGGCGGGCTTGCGGCTCGCCGTGACGAGCGGCGCCGTCTCTTCGGAGGGTGTTGCGCTCATCGTTCCTTCAGCACACCTTCGAGGTGCCAGACCCCCGTAAAGCTGTTGAACGGGCCGCCCACGATCAAGCTCGTCCAGTCGAGGGTGAACTCCCACACCTGCTTGGCACGGGCCTCACCGGGAATCTGCGCTTGCTCCTTGGCCTTCGGCTTGGGAGCGCCTTGGTTGAACTCCTGCCTGTTCCACGACGCTGCCCACGCGGACAGGTCGGCCGAGATCGTGTCCCCCGACACCGTGGCCGAAGGGGCCAAGAGCTCACGCTGAGTCTGCGGGTCGATCTTGTTGGTGGATATGCCGAACTCGATGTTGAAGAACTTCGTCGGCTGCGTTACCCGGGCGGCAAGCGAGTAGCCGGTGGCCTCGTCGAACGCGGGATCCGACTCTCCCTGGTAGCCCCCGAGAATCAGGCCGCCATCGGTGCCCGGCGAGAGCAAGGTGGCTACCCCTTGCGGCACAGGGGAATTGGCGTTCGGCATGAACGGGCCCTCTTGCGGGTTGCCGCCCGGTTGCACCATCTTGAACCAGGTGCCACTGAGCTTGTTGCCCTCGATCGTGCCGGGTTCCAGTGCCAGCAGCCCCGTCAGTGCGGACTCGACGGGCTTCGCCGACCCGCAGGCGGGCGCCGTCGCCAGCACCGTGACCGTCACCGACGCCCCGAGCGCACAACGCCACACAGATCTCACCGTCACTTTTTGTTGGGCCATCGAAGCACGCCTTTCGAGTCGAGGGCGACCACGGCCGCCAGTACACCGGGCACCAGGAAGAACCACCCGAAATAGTCGAATGCGCGGAATCCCGCAGGAGCCGTGATCCGATCGAGCGCCACCACCCTGCCGAAGTTGTCCACGTTGTCGGCCATCACTCCGATAAGCGAAGCGAAATCAGCTGTCATCGGCTGCCATTGGGAAACAAACGCGTCAATGCCCGGAACCGCTCGGGCCGGATCATGCTGCCGCAGATCGCCGAGGAACTGGGTGCCCAACTCACCCTCCGCCGCAACCAGGACCACGAAATGCCGCTGCACCGCAGCCACCCGCTCGTGGGTCATGATCGGGGTGAAGGCGTTGATGAGCTGGGCACCGGCCGGAGCACGCGAGAACAGCCCGTCCGCGAACGGCACCGCGATGAGCACCGTCGCCGCTACGAGCGCGAGAAGCCTCGCACCGGCGGATTTTTCAGCATCGCGAGTGCGCCGAAGACCCCACACACCGGCGCCCACCAGGACCAGGCCCGGTACTGCCAGGAGAAACGGAAACACATCGAAGGGACCCACGGCGCGCAACTGCCCGTAGTTTTCTACCTGACCGCTCACCGCATCCAACAGAGCGTTCATATCCTGACGAATCGACGGATATTGCGCGACAAAGGAATCCAACCACTCATAGCGGCCGCCGACAACCGACTGGGTTGCCTGCACGTCGGCGCGGGCCGCGTCGACGGTGTCCAGATAACCGCGGAACTTGGCGATCACCTCCGACGACACGAACGGACGGAACTCGGTGAGTAACTGCTGCCCACCCGCGGCCCGCGTGAACATGCCGGTGACCACCGGCAGTACAAAGAGCCGTACGCCGAGCACTGTCAGCGCGATGAACGGCCAGCGAGGTTTTGACTCCGGCCCGGCCTCGGCCGCCACAGCCTGCTCACCCACGACGTCGGCATACGTGGGTAATGCCGACGGCGTCGTCTCGGCGAGCCGCTCAGCGGCCACGGCTGAAGATCCGCTCCCCCACCACAAACAGAATTCCGCCACCGATGACCACGAAGACCAGCAGTGCGATGACCCACGGCGGGGTCACCGTGCGCGGGTTGTCGTCAACGGGCAAGGCGATGAGCTGCTGACCCGCCGACAGCGGCGGTGGCGAGGCGAACTGTTGCCCAGCCTGAACCACCACCTGACCCGGGGCAGGCGCCCCCGGGGCCGCATCGGTCGGTGGCGGAGCACCCAGTGCCGGCGGGGGCAGCGGTGCGGCGGCCGCGCCACCGGTGCCTCCGCCCACCTTGCCGACCAGGTGCCATAGTCCGGTGAAGTCGTTGAAGGGACCGCCGACGATCTGGCTGGTCCACTCGAGGATGAAGGCGCCCGAGTTGCGGTCGTAGGTTCCGGTCACCGGTGTGGTCTTACCGGGAAGTGCGCCATCGGGTTTCGGCGCTCCCTGGTTGAACACCTGGTTGTTCCAGGTCACGCCGAAAGCACTGAGATCGCCGCCGAGCTTGTCACCGCTCACCGTGATCTGCGGGGTGGCCGTGCCCTGACCGGTTTGCGGGTCGGTCTGGTTGGACGCGGTCGCGAAACCCACGCCGTAGAACTTGACCGGCTGGGTGATGCTGCCGGACACCGCGTTCCCATGACCGTCGAACGCACTGGCGGGCTGCGGCTGATACTCGCCCGACTTCAGGCCACCGTCGGTGCCCGGTGCCAGCAAGGTGACCGTGTTGTCCGAGCATGTCGAATCGCCGTTGGCGAGATAAGGACCCGACGCGTCACCGGCGGGCAGGATCATGCGGAAGTAGGAGCCGGTGGCGCGGCCCTCCGCGCAACCGCCCGGGGTCAACGCGAACAGTCCATTCAGTGGCGTCGCCGTGTCCGCCACCGCCGGATGGGCGGCAGGCGACATCGCCGCGGCTGCCACAACGAGGGCGACCGTCGCGCGGAGGGTGAGATGCTTGATCATCGGTGTCCTATTGCAGACTTATTGCACTGTTGCTCTGACCCGTTGCACGAGCTGGGAACGCGGCAAACGTATGAACGCCGCGACCAAGCGTCAATGGCAACGTCCGGCAACCCACATCCAGGCTCGCGACGTTCCCGCAGGTGGTGGGTGTGCAACCCGATGGTCTGTCGTTCGATTCACCCCGAGTCGATTCGGGTTACATTCGTTTATCGCCGCTGACCGGTGGTAGCTTGCACGGCATGGCAACAGCCGGACGGCGCGTGATTGCCGCGCTTCTGATGCTGATGGCGCTCACCGGATGCTCTGGCACCCAGCCTCCGGCACCTGCCCCCACGCCGACCCAAGGCCCGGACGGGTTCCCCCTGAGCATCCCGCACAGATACGGTGGCGCGTTCCTGCCGATGCGACCCAACCGGATCGTCACGCTGGGATGGAACGACCAGGACCTCGTGCAGTCATTGGGCACCAAGCCCGTCGGCGTCCGATCCACGTTGCCCGAGTACCCCATGTATCCCTGGGTGGTTCCGGAGGTCTCCCATCCCCCCGTCGTTTCGGGTGCCGAGCTGGACTTCGATGCCATCGCGGCCGTCAAACCCGACGTCATCCTGGCGATCGGGGCCGACATCGACAGGCCCAGCTATGACAGGCTGGCCAAGATCGCCCCGACCGTGGTCTCCGAGGATCGCGTCGATCGTGCCGAAACACCTTGGTACAACCAGCTCTTCACCATCGGACGAGTGCTCGGCAAGTCCGAACAGGCCCGCATGCGATCCGAAGAGGTCGGCACGCGGTACAACCAGATACGCACGGGACACCAACATTGGGTCAACCGCACGGCCGTCGTCGATTGGCTCGTCGACGGACAAGGCACCTTCCTCTTGGGGTTCCGCGATCCACGACGTGCGGTTTTCGACGGCCTGGGGTTCCTGAGCCAGCGATATTCGGGCTCCATCCCCGACAACGAGCTGAAAACCAAAGCAGA
Organism: Mycobacteroides chelonae; assembly: GCA_014204435.1. Classification (GTDB taxonomy): domain Bacteria; phylum Actinomycetota; class Actinomycetes; order Mycobacteriales; family Mycobacteriaceae; genus Mycobacterium; species Mycobacterium chelonae_A. The sequence goes on along the minus strand of JACHLF010000006.1, from coordinate 81,251 downwards.
TGAGGATCTCCTGGTTGTGGTGGGGGCCACCGAACAGCAGGCCAAATCGGCGGGTGGCTTCGCCGATTTGCGCGCGGTCATCGAGGGGCGCGCCGTCTACATTCCGGCGGACAGCCCAGTGGTGAATGCCCTTCGGCTCGGCGGACCACTGGCGCGTATCTACGCCCTGGAGCAGCTGACCCCGCAGCTCGAAAAGGCAATAAAACCGCCTGCTCCGCGATAGCTGCTCCCTGGCGCAGGGCGTGCGCCCTGGTGTCTATCCACTGTGAACAACGACACTCCTGACACGTACACAAAGCAAACCCGTCATCGATAGGTGGCGAGAACCTGTTTGCGCAGCCCGTCAGTGGCGGTCTCCATAGCGCCCTTGATAGCCCGCTTCAACACGAATCCGGGCAGCGGGATCAGTGGGTCGACCGTCAGCTCGAACTTCACGTGCGTCTTGTCGCCCTGGGGCGTGAACGTGTACTTACCGTCTTGCCTGCGCTGTTGACCGGCCTTCACCAAGGTCCAGCTGACCGTATCGGCGCCCCAGGCGTACGCGACGGTTTGTTCGTCGGATATCCCCGCCGTCTTCACCTTCATCTTCACCTCGTGCGGTCGCCCGTCGTCACCCGTGGTCAGCACCGTCGAACTCTGATGCGCCGAAGACCATTTCGGCAGCACCCCGACGTCGGCGATGACGTCCATGATCTGATCGGGGGTCGCTTCGATAAGGATTTCCCGGGTATCGCTCGTGGCCATGGACCTGACCCTAGCGACCCCACGAGCGCTCGACGGTAAATCCGCGGCGACGGTGATCGCGGTACGGCCGGTGGACTGTGCTCCTCGATCGCCCGTCACGCCAAACCGCCACGTCATGTGCTTCTCACCGGCATACTCGCTGTGTGTCGTCCCCTGACATTCATCCCAATCTCCGCGTAGCAGCCACGGTATTTCCACGACAGGTCGGTCTGCCACGGACCCTCTCGACACTGCGAACACTGATCCGTGCCTCCGGGCTGTTTCCGAGGTTCTGGGTGCGCACCATGGCGGTGAACGACCAGGTCAACGTCCGTGCGCACATTCCCAAGACCCTGCAGGAACCGTCCCCGGCGCTGCTCTGGATACACGGCGGCGGCTACGTGATGGGTACCGCGCGTCAAGACGACTTCTTCTGCCGCAAGGTCATGCGCCAGACCGGCCTGCCGGTCATCGCGGTCGACTATCGACTGGCGCCCGAATACCCCTACCCTGCTGCCCTGGAAGACTGCTATGCCGCGCTGCGCTGGCTTTCGTTACAAGGGTGGATCGATCCGACACGCATCGCCATCGGCGGTGCCAGTGCCGGCGGCGGGCTGACCGCCGCGCTGGCACTTCTTGCACGTGATCGAGGCGAAGTGACTCCGGCCTCTCAGCTGCTGGTGTACCCGATGCTCGATGATCGCACCAGTACCCGCACGGACGTCGATGGGACCGATCTTCGGATATGGAGCACCGAAAGCAATCGATTCGGCTGGGACTCCTATCTCGCCGAGGCGAACCGCGATGTCGCCGTACCAGGCCGCCGTACCGACCTGACCGGTGTGGCGCCGGCATGGTTGGGTATCGGGACAGCCGACCTGTTCCACGACGAAGATCTCGCATACGCCGATCGCCTGCGCGCCGCCGGGGTGCCGTGCGAGGTGGAGGTGGTGGCCGGGGCCTTCCATGGATTCGACAGATTAGCGCCATGGGCCCGGGTATCGAAAGATTTCGTGGCCAAGGCCTGCCGCAGTGTGCAGGCCGCCCTGACCTGACCGGGGTTTGTCGAGAAGTCGCGTAAACCCGGTCATTCGGTACTGCCGCTCGGTACAGGCGACAGTACCCTGAGCGACTCTGTACGTTCCAGCCGTCGTCGGGTGGGCGCAAGATTCTCGTCGCGTGCTGTTGCGGTTCAGGCAGTAGCTTTTCGGCGTGTTGGGGCTAGAAGTCGCCCTGACGGGGTAGCCCAGCACCTCTTCTGCTGGCGGGCCGCATTGGCCGGGCAACGGTGAAGGTGTGTTATGCGTGTGACAGCTTGGGGTAGCGGACAGCACGATTTTGTCACCGAAAGTGCACCTCACCGTGTGCCCGCGCCGTCCACAAACAGCGCATCCGAGCGGTTCATGGAGCGGTTCGAACAATGCGTGCGCGATCATGAGCATGCGTATGAGATCTTCTGCCAGCGCCCATAGACGCGCACCACAAGACCCGCCACAGGCTGCTAGCTGGCGATATGAGCACCTGCGATCAAGCAGGCCAGCGTGCGGCGTTCATGCTCACTGCAGTGTGGTTGCTGTAGATGGACATGAGGGCGTGTGCACGCTGGATCTGCACGTTGTCGTCGAGCACGCAGTGGCGAGCAAGCCCCGGGATATGGCGAAACTGTTGCAGGGTGAGCACCTCTCGGGCGTCCTCGCACATGCCGGGCAGTTCCGTGGGATTGAGCAATTGCAGATAGTAGGGCGCCCCGGTCTAGGCGTTGCGGCTGCATGACACCACCCTGCTGGTGGGCCAGGGCGCATACGGCGCGAGTGGCTGGTAGCTACAGGCAACAAGCACCAGCGCCAGCACGACTATCGCCCCCACTTCGTACCCGCCGATTCTGCTATTCAAGGGGCCGATATCGCCGCGTTGCGGGTACGCAGATTGTGTGCGCCGACACGGGCCGCCCAGTGCCGATGCTGACCGCGGCGGCGAGAGTAAACAGGCCCAGGGCGACTAGCGCGTAGGTGCCTAGCTGCACGGTTCGAAGTTTCGACTGGCATCCATCAGCAAACGCAGTGCCGTGGGCGCGGTCGGCGATGGCGCCGTCCCAGTCGGCCAGGTAGGCCAGCACCAGCACAACCCCGGCCAGCCCAGCCAGCCACCGTGCCCTGATGTTCACCTTTCGCAATCCGCAACACCGTCGACTACATGTGTGTCGTTGGCGCAGCATCCGAGTCGCTCCTTCACAGAAGTAGTCTGGTCAGCAACGTTGAGGTGACGTGACAATGAAATTCGACAGACGGGAGGGGCCCGGCCCGGTCTGCCGCAGGGCCCTCGGAGATTCGGCGTAAACGACGTTTACCTAGCCCGACCTCGCCCGGTGATCGTCGGAACTGCATGCGGCGGTGCGTCGTCCTCAGCCAACGGACCGTCGACAACCAGCGGGGCGGCACCGCCATCGGCCCACCCTTCGTGCGAATGTCGGTGGTCTGTGTGACACTTCCTCGTGTCCGTCGGTTAGCTGGGAATCTTGTTAAGGAGATGGTGGGTATGTCGAAATTTTTGGTGCTGTACAAGGGCAGTGACGCTGGCCACGAGCAGGTGGGCGAGCCCAGTGCCGAGCAGCAGCAGGCGATGATGCAGTCGTGGTTCGATTGGAGAGACAGCATCGCGGACGCCATCGTTGATTTCGGTGCCCCGACGACGCAGGTGGGCGATGGCACGGCCAGCGGCATCGGCGGATACTCGATTGTGCAGGCTGATTCTGTAGATGCTTTGCCTGCGATTTTTGCCACTAACCCGCACCGGCAGCAGGGTGGCGCCCTGGAGTTCCACCAGATTGTCGAGATGCCCGGCATGTAATGGCCAAGATGCCGGCTCCGGGGAGACACCAGTCCCCAGGGCCAGCATCACACTCGGTCACTCGAGGCTTCCTCTGGAGCCGTGAAGGGTTCCAGAGGAAGCCTAACCAACTGCACAGCAACGAGACGAGGCCCCGAATTAGGGGACAGAAGACCGGACAAGGTCAAGAGTGGTGGCCAGGGCCGGGATCGAACCGGCGACCTTCCGCTTTTCAGGCGGACGCTCGTACCAACTGAGCTACCTGGCCGGACGGCAGACCCACTACTTACTGCCTCGCCGTACTGGCGACCCTGACGGGACTCGAACCCGCGACCTCCGCCGTGACAGGGCGGCGCGCTAACCAACTGCGCCACAGGGCCTTACCGTGCTCCCAGTAGGACTGGTTGCGTACCCCCAACGGGATTCGAACCCGTGCTACCGCCGTGAAAGGGCGGCGTCCTAGGCCACTAGACGATGGGGGCCCATTCCGAATCTCTCCGGGGTACCCACAACGCTTGTCGCGTTGGGAGCTCGCCCAGCTTAGGGCACAACCCACCCAGAACCCAAACCGGATAACCACGGTGCTCGCGCGCTGACCCAACCAGTATCCTGTCTCTCCGCGCCCCTATAGCTCAGTTGGTAGAGCTACGGACTTTTAATCCGCAGGTCCCAGGTTCGAGCCCTGGTGGGGGCACCAGATCCGACGACGCAGGACAAACGACCGCCGTAGATGGCGGTTTCCGCCATCTACACGCCGGTGCTGGATCCCGGTCGCACGATCATCAGCACAGCGGCCACAGCCCACAGCAGGTTGAAGATCCCGGTAAACATCGCCAGGCGCGCGAACACCCGCGCGCCGAGCGATTCTCCATCGCCCAGCCGGGCCAAAACACGCTGTTGGGCAGGCAACATCACAAACACCAGCACCGCGGCGGCAGCACCGGTGAGCAGCAGCGACGCGATCAGCCAGGGGCTGCCGAGTACCCCCATGAGATCGGCCAGCGGCAGGCCGAACATTGGAATGGCGATCCCCACCACCGCATACACCCGACAGACCCGGTGCAGTGTGCGCAGACTGTCCATCTCGGCATCACCCCCGGATGAGGCCCCAGCCCGACGCGCGAACGCTGGAAACATGCTGGCCGCCACGGCTATTGGCCCCACCGCCAGAATGACGGCCAGGACGTGGATCGAGAGCAATACCTTGGTCACGCGCAGACGGTATCGGTCCCGTCATCGCGCCAAAAGGCTGCTGCTGTCCATATTTCGACGACTTTTGACCGTATCGGACGGCAATCTTGCGCGTAGGTGCCGATGGGCCCTGAAGTGCTGAGGTACGTCACCGTAATCCGGGATCACGATGTGCTTCTTGGGCAACTTCGATGAGGCTAAGGCGATCGGGCCGAACATCGCCGGCGACAGCAAGGCGCAGCTCAAGGCGTTTCAGCAGTTCACCACTCGACAGCCGGCCATCGCCGTGTGAAACTGCCCCCTGTTCCGGACGGCTCAACGAGGAGACCAACATGTCCAAGACCATCGTAATCACCGGCGCCAACGCCGGAATCGGCCTGGCGACCGCGCAGCGGCTGGCCGCGGACGGGCACACCATCGTCATGGGCTGCCGCAATCAGCAGAAGGCTCAGGCGGCGCGCGATGGAATCCTTGCCGCCACGCCGGGCGCCCGGGTCGACATCCAGTCGCTGGATCTGTCCTCCTTCGAACATGTCCGTCGTTTCGCCGGGGAGCTAGCCGTGCAGCACCCTCGGATCGATGTGTTGATCAACAATGCGGGCGGTTCCCCGATGCGCCAGTCGAAGACAGCGGACGGCTTCGAACTGCAGTGGGGCGCGAACTATCTCGGCCCTTTTCTACTAACGCACCTGCTGCTTCCACAGCTACAGGCCGCACCGGGCGGTGACGCCCGCGTCATCCATCTGGCCTCTGTCGCTCACAGCGTAGGCAGAATCAACCAAAATACTTGGCGAGGAAGGCGTTTCTACTTCACCTTCTCGGCGTATGCGCAGTCGAAAATGGGAAACCTCATGTTCAGCAATGCCCTGGCCCGGCGTCTTCCCGATAGGGTCACGTCGAACGCCCTACATCCGGGCAACGTCAGATCCGAAATCTGGCGTGACATACCGCAGCCGGTCCGGTCGCTGGTGATGCTGGCCTTGATCACCCCGGAGCGGCCCAGCCAGTTGATCACCGACATGGCGGTCTCGCAGGAACACCGCGGGCGCAATGGCGACTACCTCGCTGCCCAAACCCCAAGCCCGGTACGTCGCTACACCAGAAACCTAGTGGCACAAGATGATCTGTACACCAAGAGTTGCGCGCTCGTCGGCGTCGAGCCCCTACCGGTGCGCCGCTGAGGCCTCATGCCATCGCATGAATCCCGTTGTACAGCACCATCACACCGATCACGATCAGCACGCCCGCTATCAGCGCAGCACAGTTCCTTTCCATCCAGCCCTTGAGCCGGCTCATGGTGTCGTCAAGACGGTCTCCCGCGACCGCATAAGCCAATATCGGTGCTGCGACCGTCGACGCGGCGACGAGGACGAAGAAGGCCGCTGCCGTCCAGCGAGCCGCGAAATTCAGCCCGCTGGCACCGATCGCCAGTCCCGCCGGAACACATATGAGCAGGACCTCGGGCCGTATCAACACCAGCGCCGCGGCCGTTATCGCCGCCCGGGGTGCTGTGATGGTGGAAAAAGCGCGCATCCAGCCCGGAGAATCGGTGTGGTCACGGCGCCTCAACCATCGGTAGATGCCCCACACGATGAGCGCCGCCCCGAGGACCACACGAACCCAGGAAGCCCAGTTCGGCACCGACCGATGCAGCCCGCCCAGGAGGCCTGTGGCGGCGACACCGAGCGCCACCAGGGCGGCCAGGCCCGACAGCCAGCCGGCAAGAAACGCAAGACCGCTGGGCCGCGGGCGCGGCGCCTGCAAAACCAGTACCGCTGGGATGACGGTGATCGGTGAGAACGCGATAACCAATCCAAGCGGCATGAGCCCGACGAGGACGGAACCCCAACTTCCTGCCATGAGCAGCAATCATGGCACCATGGGGCACCTTGACACTGGCGAAAGACGAACTGCGGCTATGTCGCTGTGGGGCTGTAGTGATGAGGACTGTCGCGCAGCTCCACCAGTGGCAGGTAGCGGGCCGAGGTCTGCGGCAGCGGGGCATCGACGGGTACCCGCCCCATAGCCCGGTCCCATCCCGCTCGCGCGCGCGGGTGCTTTCGCCACCGGAACGGCACCAGCCGAAAGATCGCGTGGTTCGCCCGCCCCAGCCAGTACAGACGCCGCTCATCACGGTCGGTCCAGATGTATCCCAAGCGTTGTCGTACCGGCTCATCGAACATTCCGACCATCACCCATTCGGAGAATCGCGTGAAGACCGGAAGGGACAACCGCCACATCCAGTTCGGCATCAACGGCAGGAACGGCGGCTTGGGCAGCTGGGCGAAATCCAGTAGATCCCTGGTGGCCTTGTTGTCCTCCAACACGTCCGCGCACATGTGGTCCCAGTACACCTGGAACTCCTCCCAGGTCTTGGGCACGGGCCGCATGCTCATGCCGTACATCTGGTACCAGATGATGTGCTCGTCGAACAGCTGCCGTTTCTGCTCTTCGGTCAGGCCCGCACCGAAGCGCTCCGACGACAACAGCAAGGATTTGAAGAACGTCGCGTGTGCCCAGTAGAAGACATCGGGATCAAGAGCACTGTAGCGGCGCCCTTGTCGGTCAACACCTTGGATGCCGACGTGATATCCGCGCACCTCCGCACCGGTCATCGGCGCGCGGTCCCCGTCGAAGACCACCCCGGTAATCGGATACAGCGACCGCAGCAGCCGCTGCCACCGTTCACGCAGAAAAGTGGAGTGATCCTCGACCGCGGCGCCGAGTTTCGGATGCATGTTCTGCATCGCGGTGGCATAGGAACCCATCAGCATCCCGGACCAGTCCGCCGTGAGTTTCCACGTCAAGGACTCTGGTCCGAGTGGCGTGACCACCGCCCGATGCGAACCGTGGGTCACGGGACACCCGGCTGTCAGAGAATCGACCTCGTCATCGGCCATGACCCACTCCGTTGTCGCCGTTCCGCTACTGCCGCCGTTAAAAACTGAATTTCGATTCAGTTTATGGGATCAAAACTAGGGCAACAATGTGGTGACGTCAAGCACCACAAGTAGCTCGGCTCAGGAAACCTTGGGGTTGTAGTGGTTCGGGCTCCCCCAGGTATCCGCCGGCGGTAGGTTGCGGTCCGGCGTCTGCGGCAGCGGTGCATCCGCCGGCATACGTCCCGTGGCGCGATCCCATCCCGCCCGAGCCCTCGGATGACGACGCCTACGTTCCGGCACACACTTGAAGAGCAGATTGACACCCTGACCAAACTTGCGGTGCAGCCATTCGTCGCGGACGGACCAGCCGTACCCATAGCGCTCTCGGACGGCCGGGTGATAGAGCCCGACGGTCAACCATACGAACATCGGCGCCACTACACGGCGCTGGAGCCGCCACAGGCGCTCAGGAATCCACGGGGCGAAGGGTGGTACCGCGAGAGTGGTCAGGTCCAGCACATCGCGCGCAGCCTTCTGATCCTCTAAGACGTTGGTACACATATGATCCCAGTACGCCTGGAACTCCTCCCAGGTCTTGGGCACGGGCCGCATGCTCATGCCGTACATCTGGTACCAGATGATGTGCTCGTCGAACAGCTGCCGCTTTTCGGCCTCTCCGATGCCGCCGCTGAGCCAGTCCGCCACGACGATCGTGCCCATGAAGAAGGTTGCGTGGGCCCAGTAGAAAACCTCGGGGTTCAGTGCGCTGTACCGGCGACCCTGGTCGTCGACTCCCTTGATGCCGATGTGGTAGTCACGCACCTCGGCTCCGGTCATCGGAGCCCGGTCGCCGTCGAAGACGACGCCCCCGATCGGATACAGCGAGCGCAAAAGCCGCTGCCAACGTTCACGGAAAAACAGGGAGTGCTGCTCGACGGCGGCCCCCAGTTGCGGATGCATGTTCTGCATGGATCCGGCGTACGGGCCTTGCAAGACCCCGCGCCAGTCGCCGAAGTACTTCCACGTCAACGACTCCGGACCCAACGGCACGGGTGTGGCCGGGCCGGTTGCGTGGCTCACCGGGCAGCCTGTCGTCACGGTGTCGGAATTCTTGCTGACGAGCTCGGACGTATCGTTGGCCATTCGGAACGCTCCATTGCGGTTCGACGTATAGTGACAATCAAGGTTGTCACAATGACTTCAGCCTAGGAGGCCCATGCCGAACGGTCAAGCACAGCGGCGTAGCTGGGCGGGTGTCTCGGCGGCAGACCGCGCCGACCAGCGGCGTCGCGAACTCATGGCGGCGGGAGTGCGACTTTTGGGCCAAAGTCCCCGTCCGGCGGTCACGGTCCGCGCGGTGTGCCGGTCCGCGAACATGACCGAACGGTACTTCTACGAGAACTTCTCCGACCGCGACACCTTCGTGCGGGCGGTCTACGACCATGTGGGTTTCCGCGCGATCGAAGCGCTCAGCGGCGCGCGATCGCCGCACGAGGGTGTCGATGCCTTTGTCCACCTCATGGTGGACGAGCCCACCATGGGGCGAGTTCTGCTGATAGCGCCGACCTTTGAACCGATACTGTCGGAGTCTGGATACGACTGGCTGCCCCGATTTGTCGCGCTGCTTCAGGGCAAGCTCAGCACCAATCTGGCCGACGAGGTGCAGCAGCATCTGGTAGCCACCAGCCTGGTGGGCGCATTGACCAGCCTGTTCAGGGCATATCTGAACGAAGAACTGAATGTCGACAGGCAGCGGTTCGTCGACTATTGCGTACAGATCCTGCTCCAAGGCGCCGCCTCGACGCAGCCGACAGTTACGTCGAGGCAGACTTCGCCTTCTCCTCAGCAGCCTTCTTAGCCGCCACGACTTCGGACCGGTAGCAACGCAGGGTCACGTGGACCATCTTGCCACGGTCGTCCTGCCCCTTTTTGACGGTAAATGCTTCCTGATGGGAGACAAGGCAATCGCCCAGAGCAACCTGGTCACCGGAGCGTCCGGCCACGACCACCGAGTAGCCCTCGCCCTTGAGGGTCGAGGAGGCGTCGCTATAGAACTGCCCGGTGGTGTCCGTAGGGCCGCCTGCATGAGCCAACCCGGCCATCGCCACCGAGAAACCCGCACCCGCAACCATCACGATGGCCGCGTTGACTACCGACTTCACTGGATACACCTCCACCTTGGGTTGCCAGTAAGCATACTGCGGGTACCGCAGACGCGCAGCGTGAGCCACGAATGCACAGATCCAGACGCCGGAAAGCACGCGGAGGACGGGATTGCGCAACGACTCGTCCGCTTGTATGCAACCGCCGTTTATAGATATATTGACTGCAACTTCAAGATACAGATAACTCCGTCGAACCCGAGGATCGCTTCATGCCGCAGAAGGAATTCACCGACCTTGAGCTTTTGCATGAACTTGAGCCTGTTGTGGAGGAGAATGTCCATCGTCATCTCGGTGTGACTAAGGACTGGAATCCGCACGACTTCATCCCCTGGTCCGACGGCAAGAACTACAAGGCACTCGGCGGCCAAGACTGGGAACCGGAGCAGTCAAAGCTCTCCGAGGTGGCCAAGGTCGCGATGATTACCAATCTGCTGACCGAGGACAATCTGCCGTCGTATCACCGCGAGATCGCGATGAATTTCACGATGGATGGCCCCTGGGGAACATGGGTGAATCGGTGGACAGCTGAGGAGAACCGGCACGGTATCGCGATCCGCGACTATCTGGTCGTCACCCGCTCGGTCGACCCGATCGAGCTGGAAAAGCTACGTCTAGAGCAGATGACTCGCGGCTTCTCCCCCGGCCAGAACCGCCAGGGTGGCGAGGAACTCTTCGCCGAGAGCCTGTTCGACTCCGTGGTTTACGTGACATTCCAGGAGTTGGCAACTCGTGTATCGCACCGCAATACCGGCAAGGCGTGCGCAGAGCCGATTGCCGACGAGATGCTCAAGCGCATCTCTACCGACGAGAACCTGCACATGATCTTCTACCGCAATATGGTCGAGGCGGGCCTCACGATCGCCCCGAACCAGGCCATGAGGTCCATCTTCCGCGTGCTGGACAACTTCAAGATGCCCGGGTACACCATTCCCGGATTCCGCCGCAACGCTGTCACCATCGCCACCGGCGGGGTCTACGATCCGCAGTCACACCTTGATGAGGTGGTACTGCCGGTCCTACGCAAGTGGCGCATCTTCGATCGCGACGACATCAACGGCGAAGGCGAGCAGTACCGCGAGGGGGTCAACCGCATCCTGGCCGGCCTGCGGAAAACCTCCGAAGACTTCGAAGAGGTCAAGGCCAAATACCTAGAGCGCCAAGCTAAACGCGCCGAACGCCACGCCGCCAAGGCCGCCAAGGAAACAGTCAGCGTCTGACGGTGACCACAACGCTTATCCCAAAGACCCGGTCCGAGCTGCGGATCGGGTCTTTGACATTGCCGAGCCCGGTAGTACTGGCGCCGATGGCGGGCGTCACCAACGTGGCCTTCCGGACGCTATGCCGAGAGTTGGAGATGGCCACCACAGGAACCGTCAGCGGGCTGTATGTCTGCGAGATGGTGACTGCGCGGGCGCTCGCCGAACGCCATCCCACCACGCTGCACATGACGACCTTCTCCCCCGAAGAGTCGCCGCGATCCTTGCAGCTGTACTCGGTCGATCCGGAGACGACCTACCGGGCCGCCAAGTTGGTGGTCGATGAGAACCTGGCCGACCACATCGACATGAACTTCGGCTGCCCGGTACCCAAGGTCACCCGCAACGGTGGCGGCGCCGCCCTCCCCTACAAGCGCAGCCTGTTCGGGCAAATCGTCTCGGCGGCCGTACGTGCCACCCAAGACACCGACATACCGGTGACCGTGAAGTTCCGGATCGGGATCGACGACGATCACCACACCCACCTCGATGCCGGAGCGATCGCCGAGGGCGAAGGGGCTGCGGCAATCGCACTACATGCCCGCACTGCTTCTCAGCGCTACTCGGGCAACGCCGACTGGAGCCAGATCGCCGCACTCAAGAACCACGTGAAAACGATTCCCGTTCTCGGGAATGGCGACATCTTCGATGCCGCCGACGCTGTCGCGATGATGCAACAGACAGGCTGCGACGGCGTCGTGATTGGCCGCGGATGCCTGGGCCGCCCATGGCTCTTCGCCGAACTGAGTGCTGTGTTCAACGATCAGAAGGTTCCTAGGCCGCCGCACCTCGGACAGGTGACGGACATCATGCGACGACATGCGGAGTTGCTTGTCGATCATTTTGGCGAAGACAAGGCGTTGCGCGACATGCGCAAGCACATCGCCTGGTACCTACACGGCTTCCCCGCCGGCGGAGACCTGCGGCGCGCACTCGCACTTGTCAGCACCCGCGCCGAGCTGGACACCCTGCTCAATGAGCTGGATCCGGCCGCACCCTTCCCCGAAGGCGGAAACGGCCCGCGAGGGCGTCAGGGGTCACCTGCGAAGGTGTCGCTGCCGGAAGGCTGGCTTGACGACCCTGACGATTGCGCGGTTCCCTCAGCCGCCGACGTCATGCACTCTGGTGGATGACATGGGGTCACATCTCGGTCACTGCACATGGTGATCTGCGGCGATGCTCAGTAGCATGGAACAACGACCGTGCCCCGGGCGCGGAGCTATGTGCTGCCGGTGTGCCGTGTACTTGCAACTGTCCAGACGTCTAAGCGAGGTTGACCATGGGTGATGGCCCTGACGCCACTCCTGCACAACCGCGCGCGTATGGCTCGGCGCCCTGGGAGCGCGCCACCGAACCTGTTGGCAGTCATCCTGACATCGACGTGACAGCGGAACCGTCCAACACACCGTGGACACCACCGCCGGCTCTGAATTACTCGCTGCCCGATCCCACCGATGACCAGTGGACCCGACAGCTGCGGACCGAGCATTCTCACCGCGAGACGCAGCGGCCCGCATCCGACGTGCCTCCTGCCCGACCCGCCAAGCCAGCTCCGGACCAATCGGCCTCCACCACGGCACCCAAACCGCCCGTAGCGGCTACAGCGCCCGCGCATGAGACAGGCGCGCACTCGCTGTCAGTCGCCGACCTCCTGGCCCGCGAGGGCGCCGGCGGAGGTCGCCGATCGCGCCGGCACGCCCGCGCGCAAGAACCCGAGGATCACGCCGAGGAGACTGCCGCAGCACCGTTCGTCGATGAATGCCACACGGACGTCCTCCCGCACATGCGGGAGGACACATCTGCTCTCGATGACCACTGGAACGAAACGGCCGACAAGTCCGCGGACTTCGTGGACTACCCCGACGATGTCCCGCTGTACGACAAGGCCGCCGCACGGCGTATCCGAGCATCGAACCTGGACGACGATATTGACACTCGAGCCATCCCGGTACGCGTTGGCAGTCCGCACGCCGTTGTCGCCGAACCAGACCCCAAGCGCTCACCCCGGCCCGTCTACGTCGCTCGCTCCATTGCCGCCCTCATCGCGGTGTGCTCCCTGGCGCTAACCGGCGGCGCGTGGCAATGGAGCAACATCAAGAACAACCGGCTCAATCGCGTCGAGGCACTGGATCCCAACTCCCGCGATATCCGAGACCCCAATGCGCAGTACGGAGATGAGAACTTCCTCATTATCGGCGTTGACACCCGGGCGGGCGCTAACAGCGCGATGGGCGCCGGCGACACGTCCGATGCGGAGGGCACCCGTTCGGACACGATGATGCTGGTCAACATTCCAGCCAACCGCAAGCGAGTCGCGGTCGTGTCCTTCCCGCGAGACCTAGCGATTCAACCCACGCTCTGCGAGGTCTGGAACGAGGGCACCCGGTCCTACGGACCCGATAAGGCCTACACCGAAACCAAACTCAACTCGGCCTTCGCTTTCGGCGGACCCAAATGCCTGGTCAAGGTCATTCAGAAGATGTCGGGGTTAAACATCAACCGCTTCCTGGGGGTTGACTTCGCCGGATTCTCCAAGATGGTCGACGCACTCGGCGGGGTCGAGGTATGCACACCCACACCGATCGAGGACTATGAGCTGGGCACCGTGCTGGAAAACGCTGGGCGCCAAACAATCGACGGCCACACGGCCCTGCAGTATGTTCGCGCCCGCCAAGTTACCACCGAGTACAACGGCGACTACGGACGTATCAAGCGCCAACAGCTGTTCCTGTCCTCCTTGCTGCGTTCGATGATCTCGCACAACACTTTCTTCTCGTTGAGGAAGCTCAACGGTGTCGTGAACACCTTTATCGACGACTCCTATGTCGACAACATTCGCACGAAAGACCTTGTGGATCTCGGACAGTCACTCCAAGACGTAAAAGCTGGCCGCATCACCTTCCTCACGGTGCCCACCGACGGCACCGACGCCGAAGGAAACGAGACGCCGCGTACCACAGACATTCGGAAGATCTTCGACGCCATCATCAATGATGATCCCCTGCCCGGCGAGCTGCAGCCGGACGGCACCCGCGTTCCGATGCCCGGCACCACCGCTCAGGACACCACGCTCGCGTCCAGTGAGCGCGGTAACGCCACCGAACTGGGCGAAACATCGACGGAAATAACGACTCCCGCCGCAACACCGAGCGAGCAAGTTGAGCTGGTCACCACCGAGCCCAGCGAGATCAACGTGCACGTGTCCAACAGCACCGGCCAAACAGGTCTGGCCGCATCTGCGGCCAGCCAGCTGACCCAATACGGATTCGGTATCACCACCACCGACGACTACCCCTCCACCCTGCCCACCACTACAGTGTTCTTCTCCCCGGGGCATGAGCAGCAGGCCGCGACGGTTGCCGCCTCGTTCAGCGGCGCCAAGCTGCAGCGGATCATAGGAGCCCAGACCACCGTGCGCGTGGTCCTCGGTGCCGACTACGTCTCCCCCGGGAACCTGCAGGCTCCGCCTGCCGCAGGCTCGTCCGTACCCCTGCAGCTTTCCTCGGGCGCGATGGCTCCCACCGACCTTCCGATAGACCTGACGGTCGTCAACGCCGGCGATGCTAGCTGCGGATAGTCCGACTATTTAGACACTGCTCACAGCTTCGTCCACGGAACCTGTCGAGGCATTCACGTGCCGTTCACGCCAAGGCCATGATTCGCCGGTGGCGGGTCCGTAGGCTTGCGCCATGCGTACCGTGTTTCAGGAGCAGCTGTCCTCGCTGTCGGCACAGCTGGGACAGATGTGCGGGTTGGCCGGAGGCGCCATGGAGCGGGCCACCCGTTCATTGCTGCAGGCAGATCTCGTCCTTGCCGAGCAGGTCATCTCCGACCACGAGCAGATCACCGCGATGAGTGCCGCAGCCGAGGAGAACGCCTTCGCGATCTTGGCTCTACAGGCCCCGGTCGCCGGCGATCTGCGTGAGGTCGTGAGCAGTATCCAGATCGTCGCAGATGTAGACCGGATGGGCGCCCTGGCACTGCATGTCGCCAAGATCGCGCGCCGCCGCCACCCACAGCACGCCCTGCCCGAAGAGGTCAACGGCTACTTCGCCGAAATGGGTCGCGTCGCAGTCGATTTGGGAAACAGCGTGCAGGAGGTGCTGCTCACTCGAGACCCGGAGAAGGCGGCGCGCATCAACCAAGAAGACGATGCGATGGATGACCTGCACCGACACCTGTTCACGGTTCTCATGGACCGCGAATGGAAGCACGGGGTGGCAGCCGCCGTCGATGTGACGCTACTGGGCCGCTTCTACGAACGCTTCGCTGACCACGCGGTGGAAGTCGCCCGGCGGGTCATCTTCCAGGTGACAGGAAGTCTGCCGCCGGACGCCCAAGACCATCTGACCACCATCTGACGGTTACAGCATCACGACTGTCCTGCCGGTGAGTGACGACGTTCCAGCACGTCATAGACACCACACACCTCGCTTTCCGTCGATGATTGCCGTGCCCGCCCGCCGCCGGGCGCTGGCCACGGCACATCGCGCCCTTGTTTTCCAAGGTCCACCGAAATCGGTGGGGACTCAGCCGAAGCGACCGGAGATGTAGTCCTCGGTAGCCTTCTGGGAGGGATTGGAGAAGATCTTCTCGGTGTCGTCGATCTCCACCAACATGCCCGGCTTGCCCGCAGCCTCCAGGTTGAAGAACGCGGTCTGATCGCTGACACGCGCAGCCTGCTGCATGTTGTGGGTAACGATAACGATGGTGAACTCCTGCTTGAGCTCGGAAATCAAATCCTCGATAGCCAGCGTGGAGATCGGGTCCAGAGCCGAGCACGGCTCATCCATGAGCAGCACATCTGGCTGCACCGCAATGGCCCTGGCGATGCACAGACGCTGCTGCTGACCGCCGGAAAGTCCGCCGCCGGGGCGGTCAAGACGGTCCTTGACCTCGCTCCACAGATTGGCGCCCTGCAGCGAACGCTCGGCGACCTCATCAAGGGTCTTCTTGCTGCGCACCCCCTGCAACCGCAGACCAGCCACCACATTGTCACGAATCGACATGGTGGGGAAAGGGTTTGGCCGCTGGAAAACCATGCCGATGGTCTTACGCACCGACACCGGGTCCACTCCGGTCGCGTAGATATCGGCCCCGTCGAGCAGCACCGAGCCTTCAATACGAGCACCAGGAGTCACCTCGTGCATCCGGTTGAGGGTACGCAGCACAGTCGACTTGCCGCAGCCGGACGGGCCGATGAAGGCGGTCACGCTGCGCGGCGGAACCGACAGCGCGACATCCGCTACGGCGTGGAACTTACCGTAGAAGATGTTGACGTCCTTGAGATCGAGACGCTTGGCCATGAATACCTTCCTAGACCTTTTTGGGCGCGAAGAATCGCGAAATGAGCTTGGCGATGACGTTAAGAATCGCGACCAACACGATGAGGGTGAGGGCTGCGCCCCACATCCGAGACTCGGCGAGACCCACCACCGAACCGCTGCGCTGGTCAAGCATCATGCCCGGCAGCGAGGCCATCTCCCCACCGAACATGTCATAGTTGATCAGCTTGCTGTAGCCGACGAGCACCAGCAGCGGCGCGGTCTCGCCCATGACGCGGGCCAGCGCCAGCATCACACCGGTCACCACTCCCGACAACGCGGTGGGCAAAACCACGCGCGAGATGGTCTTCCATTTGGGTACGCCGAGCGCGTAGGAGGCCTCGCGCAGATCGTTGGGGACAATCTTGAGCATCTCTTCCGAGGAGCGCACCACCACCGGAATCATCAACAGCACCAAGGCAAGTGATACCGCCAGGCCCGAACGCGGCAATCCGAGGGTGGCGACCCACAGGGCATAGATAAACAGTGCCGCGACGATGGACGGTACACCGGTGAGAATGTCGACCATGAAGGTAGTGAGCCTGGCCAGCCGGGAGTTGGCCCCGTACTCGACCAGATAGATGGCCACGAAAACACCGATGGGCACCGAAACGGCCGCGCAGAACGCACCTTGGAACAAGGTGCCGACGATGGCGTGATACGCACCGCCACCGGCGATCCGATTGGTCATCATGTTCTGCGATGTAAACCACCAGTCCGCGCTGAGGACCGCGCCGAGTCCGCGATCGAGCACGGTGTAGAGCACCCACACCAGGGGGACCAACGCGATCAGCACCGCGGCCGACACCAACACCGTGGCAATGGCGTTGGTAGCCTTGCGCCTCATCGAGAGCGGATGGAAGGCGGGTTCCTTCACTGGTCTGTCAAGCGTCGCGGTCATGCCCGGCCCTTTCCGCCGACGGCGGCGCGTGCCGCGGAATTCACCAGGAATGTCAACACGAACAACACGAGCCCAGCGGCGATGTACGCGCCGGCCTCCAGCTCGTTGTTGAATTCCGATGCGTTGGAGGCGATATGGGTGGCGAAGGTGCTTCCGCTGTCGAACAGAGACCAGCCGAAGGCTACCGAGGTACCCGAGAGGATGAGCATCAACGCGATGGTCTCACCCAGCGCACGACCGAGCCCCAGCATGGCGCCACTGACGTATCCGGAAGTTCCGAATGGAATAATCGTGGTGCGCACCACTTCCCACTTGGTGGCGCCCAAGGCCAGTGCGGCTTCGATCTGCCCTTTCGGAGTTTGGATGAACACCTCGCGCGTGACGGCCGCGATGATCGGCAAGATCATCACCGCCAGCACGATGCCACCGGTGAACAGGTTTCCACCGCCGGCGATATTCACCGGACTGTCGGCAAACAGCGGGATAAACCCGAGGTTTCTGTTGAGCCAGCCGGCGATCGGTGCGATCGCCGGCGCCAGCACGTAGATGCCCCAAAGACCGTAGACAATCGAGGGCACCGCCGCGAGGAGGTCGATAACGTACGCCAAGGGACCACGGACCCGTGCGGGTGCATATTCGGTCAGGTAGATCGCGATCCCGAGTGCCACGGGCATGGCGAGCAGCAGCGCGAAAATCGAGACGAAGACGGTGACCGAGAACAAGTCGAGCACACCGAAGTGCATGTGCGCGGTGTCATCGGTGCGCCAAGGACCGTTGTAGAGGAAGAAGTTCTCCTCGTCGTTGCTGAGCGCGGGGACGGCACGCAGGATAAGGAACACCGCCACCAGCCCGATGAGCCCGACCACGAAGATCCCGGAGCCGGCCGCAAGGCCCGAGAAGACGCGGTCACCGGGGCGGGAAACCGTCTTCGAGGTTTTCACGGGTGGCTTATGGTCGCCCTCATCGCTCATAGGTTGTGGCTTCTCCTTGAAGACCAATCCATCAAGATCCGCCGGACGGGCTACCCTCACGGGCTCGATCCCGCTGGTCTGGCTGCTCATTGAACTCGCTGTCTATGCCGTTGATGGTACGTCTCCACCCGAGTCGCCCAAGCTCCCCGGGTGGAGACGAAACCACTACTAGGAGAGCGCCTTGATGGCGGTCTCGAGGCGGGCCTTGAACTGCACCGGCAGCGGGGCATAGCCGACATCGGCCAGACCCTTCTGTCCCTGGTTGACCGCGACCGTCAGGAACGACTTCACCGCAGAGGCGACGTCGGCGTCCGCGTATCCCTTGGAGCAGACGATCTCGTAAGTGGCCAGCACGATCGGGTAGGCGCCGGCGGTCTCGGTCCCGTAGATCGAGGCCAGATCCAGCTTGAGGTTGTTGCCCTCGCCGGAGAACGTGGCGGTCTCCACGGAGGCTGCGGCGGTTTCCGCGGTGAGGGCTACGGCACCGGCACCGCTGTCGATCTGCGCGTACGGCATCTTGAGATCGTCGGCGTAGCCCTTCTCCACGTAGGTGATCGCCCCGGGCAGAGCCTTGACCTTCTCTGCGACACCGGAGGACTTCTCCGCGCTCTCCCCGACGCCGCCCTCCCAGGTGCCGCTGCTGCCCTTGGTCCAGCTCTCGGGGGCTGCGGTGGTGAGGTACTTACCGAAGTTCTCGCTGGTGCCGGACTTGTCCTTGCGGTACACCGGGGTGACCTTGGTATCCGGCAGCGTCGCGCCCGGGTTGAGGGCGGCGATGGCGGGGTCATTCCAGGCAACGATGGCACCGGTGAAGATCTTGGCGGTCACATCCGCGTTCAGGACCAGCTTGTCCACGCCGGGAACGTTGTACGCCAAGGCAATTGGCCCGAAGACCACGGGCAGGTTCCACGCCTCGTTGCCGCCGCATCGCTCCTTGGCCTTAACCGCCTCTTCCTCGGACAGCGCGGAGTCGGAGCCGCCGATATCGACCTGGCCGGCGATGAAGTTGTCGCGTCCCTTGCCCGAGCCGGTGGGGTTGTAGTTGACCGACTTTCCGGGGCACGCTGTCGAGTACTCGTTGGCAAAGATGTCGAAGGCGTTCTTCTGAGCAGAGGAACCTTCGGCGCTCAGCTTCGCTGTGCCGGCGCAGTCGCCCGACGCGGCCGCGGAGCCGGAGGGCCTGGAGGAGGAGCCCCCCGAGGTGTTGTCACTGCCGCAAGCGGCAAGGCTTGCCGACAGCGCGACCGCAGCGGCGGCCGCGAAGATCGTGGTGCCGGCGTTCTTAAAGTTCACGGCCTTGAGGTTCACGGCTCTCGCTTTCTCGCAGGTGTAATACAGACGGTGAGGGGACGGATCTTCTACGCGCACCCCGGAAACTAAAGGCAGTCGATGGACGGACACCCGCCCGCAGATGAACGGTACGTGAACTCACAGGCCTAAGAGTCCAGTCGCTATCGCAGGTAGTGGACCGAGTCAGCCGCGACCGTAGGCGGCGTCGGTGTGAGCCACGTCGAATCCGAGCCGCTCATAGGTCCGCAGAGCCGCCGTATTGTCTGATTCGACGTACAGCAAAACGGTGTGCAAGCCCACCTCTGCCAGATGATGCAGCCCCACCAAGGTCAGCAGACGGCCCAGTCCACGCCCCTGCACGGCGGGGTCAACCCCGACGACGTACACCTCACCCACCCCCGGCGTGTCCACATGCTTTTTGGTCCAGTGGAATCCGAGCAAGTCACCGGTCTGCGCATCATGTGCCAGGAACAGCCCACCGGGATCGAACCAGGGTTCGGCGCACCGATCCGCCCAGTCATCGAGCGACCAACCCCCTTGTTCCGGGTGCCATGCGAACGCGGCGTTGTTAACACGCAGCAGCTCCACATCATCGTGCGGTCCGGCGTACTGGCGGATCACGACGCTGGAGTCAGCGCAGATCGCAGGCAGCCCTTCCAAGGACCGCCGCATCTGGTGCAGTCGCCGTAGGGCCACCAGCCCCAATGTGGCGGTCAATGCTCTGGCTGCTGGCAGATCACCGTGCGCCCAGATCCGGGTGCCCTCCCCCCCTTTCGCGAGGGCCTGCCGAATCAACTCCGAGCCGATTCCGCGGCGACGGGCCGCCGGTGCCACCACCAATTCGGCCATGGCCGTGGCGCTCTGGGGAGCGGCCTCGTCGGGCAGTACCACATTGAGATACGCCACTACATCGTCCCTGTCTTCGACGATCAGGTGCTTGGCCGCGGTTCCCCGCAGCCCGCGCAACACCTGCTCCCCTACCGGGGCATGGCCGTCGACACGGGAGGCCTCGACAATCAACTCACGGATCTGTAGCTGGCGCTGCTCGTCCAGAAGCGGGACCCATTCGGTCATACCGCCACGCTAGTCGGGGTATTCACCCCGCGTTGAGGGTCCCTTCCTCGGCAGCGAAGTCCTCGGCGGCGCCGTCATCGCCGACCACACCGTCATCGACATCGTCATCGACTTCGGCTTCCTGAACATCGGAACTCTCGGGTGTGCCGGAGTCGCCCTTGGTGCGCGGTGGGCGCACCGCCTTGTAACCGACGTTGCGCACGGTCCCGATCAGCGATTCGTATTCGCCGCCGAGCTTTGCACGTAGCCGGCGCACGTGGACGTCCACGGTGCGAGTGCCCCCGAAGAAGTCGTACCCCCAGACTTCTTGGAGCAACTGGGCCCTGGTGAAGACGCGGCCAGCATGCTGTGCCAGATACTTCAACAGCTCGAACTCTTTGTAGGTGAGATCCAGTGGGCGCCCGCGCAGCCGTGCGGTGTACGTGCCCTCGTCGATGACTAGCTCGCCGAGCACAACCTTGCTGGCGTTCTCCACATTGACCGCCCCGGCGCGCCGTCCGACCAGCAGACGCAATCGGGCATCGACCTCGGCAGGCCCCGTTCCCGGCAGCAGGATGTCGTCCAAACCCCAGTCGACGTTGACAGCCACCAGGCTGCCCTCGTTGACCACGGCGACCACCGGAACCGACGATCCGGCCGCGCCCAGCAGTCGACATAGTCCTCGTGCGGAGGCCAAATCGGTGCGCGCATCGACGATGGCGACATCGGCCGAACCCGCCTCCAGAAGCGAAGACACCTCGCTGGGCACCGGTCGCACGGTATGGGCCAGTAGCGACAAGGACGGCAACACCGCATCCGGATTTGAGTCAGCGGTCAGCAGCAACAGGTCCAACGAGCCCTCCAACACCCGGGTGCTTCGGTCTCCAGGTGTTCCATAATGTACCGCGCCACCTGCTGGTACGCGCGGACGAGCCGCTTACGTCAAGAGCACGAGCATGGATTGAGCAGTCTGCGTGCGCCGCGGCGAGGCCCGTCGTGAACGATGGACGCGCGGCGATACGCCAGAATATGCAGATGCGCAAACCCCTCATCACCGCCATCTCGGTGGTGTGTGCACTGGCGATCACGGCCACCGGCACCGATTTCGGATTTGCGATCTACGCCGAATATCGGCTGTCCCGGACGCTGCGCGCCGAGGCGAACCTGAGCTCCGATCCCTCGGTTGCCATCCTGGTGTTTCCCTTCATTCCTCAAGCTCTTGCACACCGCTACACGGAAGTGGAGATCAAGGCGCACGGTGTCGACCATGCCGAAACGGGGAAGGCAAGCTTGGAAGGCACATTGCACGGCATCGACATCTCTGAGGCGTCTTGGCTGATCCGTCCCGACTCCCCGCTGCGCGTGGATCGGGTGGAGAGCCGGATCATCATCGACTCCAATCACCTGGGTCGATTCATGGGGGTCAACGACCTCGCTGTGGAGCCGCCCACCCAGGAACAGAACGATGCCACCGGCGGCACCACCGAATCCGGCATCTCGACGGGAAGGGGCCTGCTGTTCACCGGGACACCGAAGACCGGTGAGTTCCAACACAAGGTGACGGTGTCCGTCGACGTGTCCGTCGGTGGGCCGGAGAAAACAGATCTGCAGTTCGTCGCCACATCGGTGGTAACGGGCCCAGGAACGGCCGACCGTGATGTGCCCGAGGAGCAGCAGGCCGGCGTGTTCTCGGCGTTCAGCAAGGTGGTCCCCCGGCAAAAGCTCCCCTTCGCGATCGAACCAACAACGGTCGGCGCACGTGGTTCCGATGTGATCATCGAAGGTATCGCCAAGGGAGTAACCATCTCCCTGGACGAGTTCAAGCAGTCATGACGCCAGGTTTGTTCGCTCTGCAGGTGAGCGGTTCGTCGCCACTGGTGACCACGGTGATTGCTATCGCGGTCGCGCTGCTGGCATCGAGCCTTATCGCGGTGGCCATCCGGAGCAGGTCCGGCAAGCTGCGCGAAGGCCCGGGTGGCACGGACGAGGTCCAGGCCCCGCCCGGTATTGAACTCTCGGCGACCGGACCGACGATCGTGCACTTCAGCGCGGTGTGGTGCGGTCCATGTGCGTCGGTGCGCCGGGTCGTCGATCAGGTGTCGGCCGGCCAGCCTGACGTGGCGCACATCGAAGTCGACATCGACGCCAACCCCGACGCCGCGCGGGCGCTCTCGGTGCTTTCGCTGCCCACGACCTTCATCTTCGATGCCACCGGGCGGCAGGCCTATCGAGCGTCCGGAGTACCCAAGGCCGCGGACCTGCGCACTGCGCTGCAGGAGATCGGCTAGGCCGATCCAGATAGAACACGGTAAACTCGTCGCCGTGCAAGCCCGCCTTGAGCCGATGCTCACCAAACGACGCGCTGTCGATCTGTGCCGCGTCGCGGGCTGCTGCTGTTGTTGCTGCTAATCGCGGCCATCTTCGAGTGCATCCGCATTCAGGTCGCCAAAGGTGTAGCCATTTCCGCCACCCTGAGGAGCACAACGAACCATGACCACTGCCAACCCAACGCCTGTAATCAGTCAGGTTGACGTCCGGGGCCCTCGCTTCTCCGCCTGGGTCACCACCACCGTTCTCATCGTCACCCTGACGGTGTCCGCCGTGTCGCCGACCGCGGCGGCGGTGATCCTGGGGCTCCAAGCGGTGGTCTTTGCGATCGGCGCACTGTGGGGGCCGCACCGGGCGCCCTACGGAACGATCGTCCGGACGCTGATCCAGCCGCGGCTGAGCCCGGCCACCGAGCTCGAGCCCGTACCGCCGCTGCAGTTCGCTCAACTACTAGGCTTCACCTTCGCCGCAGTCGGCACCGCCGGATTCGCCACTGGTCTCACCCTGCTAGGCGTGATCGCCACCGCCTTCGCGCTCGGTGCCGCCTTCCTGAACGCCGCCTTCGGCGTCTGCCTGGGCTGCCAGCTGTACCCTCTCGTGACCCGCTTTCGCCGTACACAACCGTCGGCCCAATAACCCGACGAAACCACTCAGTAACCCCTGAAAGGAAGCCTTTATGGCACGCTCTGACGTACTGGTCTCCGCCCAATGGGCGCAAGACAACCTTTCCGCTCCCAACACGGTGTTCGTGGAGGTGGACGAAGACACCAGCGCGTACGACGTCGGCCACATCGAGGGCGCCGTCAGGCTGGATTGGAAGACCGATCTGCAGGACGCGCTCAAGCGCGACTTCGTCGATCAGCAGCAGTTCTCGAAGCTGCTGTCCGACAAGGGCATCAGCAACGACGACACCGTGGTCCTGTACGGCGGCAACAACAACTGGTTCGCCGCATACGCCTACTGGTACTTCAAGCTGTACGGACACCAGGATGTGAAGCTGCTCGACGGTGGCCGCAAGAAGTGGGAGCTGGACGGCCGCGCCCTGTCCACCGACACCGTCTCGCGGCCCGCGACCTCGTACCAAGCGGCCGCGCCGGACAACTCCATCCGCGCTTTCCGTGACGAAGTGATTGCCGCCATCGGCGTCAAGAACCTGGTGGACGTGCGTTCGCCCGACGAGTTCTCCGGCAAGATCCTGGCTCCCGCGCACCTACCGCAGGAACAGAGCCAGCGCCCCGGGCACGTCCCCGGCGCCATCAACGTTCCGTGGAGCAAGGCGGCCAATGAAGACGGCACCTTCAAGTCGGACGAAGAGCTGGCCAAGCTCTACGCCGACGCGGGGCTGGACGGTGAGAAGGAAACCATCGCGTACTGCCGCATCGGCGAGCGTTCCTCGCACACCTGGTTCGTGTTGCAAGAGCTCCTGGGACACCAGAACGTGACGAACTACGACGGCAGTTGGACCGAATACGGCTCTCTCGTGGGAGCCCCGATCGAGTTGGGAAGCTAGTTATGTGCAGTGCACCGAAGCAGGGCCTGGCCATTCCGGCGGGCGTTGACGTGGAGAAGGAAACCGTGATCACCGGCCGTGTGGTGGACGGCAACGGTCAGACGGTGGGCGGCGCGTTCGTGCGCCTGCTGGATTCCTCGGACGAGTTCACCGCCGAGGTGGTGGCGTCCGCGACCGGCGACTTCCGGTTCTTCGCCGCCCCGGGCGACTGGACGCTGCGGGCGTTGTCGTCAGCCGGGAACGGCACCGCGACGGTGAGCCCCACCGGCGTCGGCGTCCACGAGGTCGACATCAAGATTGAGAGCTGAGCGGCCTTTCGCTCTCTCCCGAAGGCACTCAGGTGCGGATTCAGCCCGAATCCCGTACCTGAGTGCCTTTCTCGCGTCAGAACGTCATCGCTTCAATTAGCCGTATCCGGAGCCGCGCTCGAGCTCCGGGCCGGCTGCCTGGCCTCCAGGCCGAGTCGGGGCTTGTCCGCGGGCGCCGCTGAGCGATGGGTTCTCCAGGCCGACGGGCGGGTGCCGAATGCCTGCCCAAGCGGTCCGGCCTCATGCGGTTTCACCGTGACGTGCTTCAACTGGTCTCCGGGCAAGCCACTATGGGATGACTCGGGATCGGCATTGGCCATGGCCCGTGTGCCGCGGGGTCAATCTGCCCGGTCGGGTCGCCCGAAACTGAGGGGTCGGCTGCGGCAGTGGGTGCGCCGAGCAGTCCGGCCGGTACAGGACACACCCAGATCGGCGATCATGTTGCTCTGACATGCGAGACCACCAGCAGTGCTGAAGACTCAGCCGGACATGCTCGGGTGCGCACTCGCTGAATGTGCAGTGATAAGGGCTACTGACGCAACACCCGGCATCAAAAATGCACATAAAAAACATCCCAGCAAGGTCGTCACACCCTTCCATCGCGGTAGCTGGAACGGACGTTGCCCGGCGAGTTGTGGGTCACACCGTTATCCCGGGTAAGCTCCCTGCTCGTGGTGCTCTTCTTCGAGATCGCGTTGGTGGCTGCCGTTGTCGTCATCACCTGGTTCGCGCTCTACGCGCTGTACCGGCTGATCACCGACGAGTCGTGACGGAATCGGATCCGAACGCCGCCGAACCGCGGCCATCGGTGGGCCGGAATCTGCCCACCTTTCACGACCTTCCCATCCCCGCCGATACCGCGAACCTGCGGGAGGGCGTGGACCTCAATGAGGGGATGCTCGCGCTGCTGCCTCTGGTCGGGGTGTGGCGTGGCGAGGGCAAGGGTCGAGATGCCGACGGCGACTACCGCTTCGGGCAGCAGATTGTCGTCGCCCATGACGGCAGCGACTACCTCACCTGGGATTCGAGGTCGTGGCGACTGGATGCCGACGGACAGTTCGAGCGTCTGACGCTGCGCGAAAGCGGGTTCTGGCGGTTCGCGCCCGACCCGGATGATCCTGACGAGAGCCAGGCAATCGAGCTGGTGCTGGCACATGCCGCGGGCTTCGTGGAGCTGTTCTACGGCCATCCGCGCAATGCCTCGTCTTGGGAGCTGGTGACCGATGCGCTGGCCCGAAGCAAGTCCGGTGCACTGATCGGCGGAGCCAAGCGCCTGTACGGCATCGTCGATGGTGGCGATCTGGCCTATGTCGAGGAGCGGGTGGGTGCCGATGGCGGCCTGGAACCGCATCTGTCCGCGCGGTTGTCACGGTTCGCGGGCTAGGGACTTTTCCGGACTACACACTCCGCCCCGGATAAGGGGCGGCCCCCGAACCGTTCGGCTCGATCGGACCAATCGAGGGTTCGGGGGCCGGGTGGCTGCCGTGGATTTACCCACCGCAGCACATGGCTGCAGCTAACGCGCAGCCACCTCACATGTCCAATAAGCAATCAATATGTCGGACCACCTCCTTCCTTGTGTACCAACGAAAGTACGACACAAAAGAGTGTGCGACAACCGATTTACTCTGCGGCGATCCGAATCAGAGCGCGACGGCCTTGTCGACCAGCTCGGGCAGCCGTGCCGCCAGCGGACCCGCGGGCCGTGTGACACCGTCGAGCGTGTGCACCCGGGCCGCAAGAGTGATGCTGGCCAGCATCCAAATATCTTGGGCAGCAACCAAATCAGCGGGAGTGACAGCCTCGTACCGACACGCAACACCCTCGGCCGCCGCCACCCTGAAGAGTGCCCGCTGAGTAGTTCCGTGCAGAATTCCGCGCTCCGGAAACGGGGTGACCAGGGCGTCGCCGGTGTCCACGATGACCGTCGAACGCGGCCCCTCCAGAACGAATCCATCCGAGCTCACGAATATGACGTCCTGAGCCCCTTGATTTTCGGCATACCTCAGGGCGGACATGTTGATTGCGTAGGACAACGTCTTGGCCCCCGACAGCAGCCACGGCAGCGGCTCGGCGGGTTGCGCGGGCAACCCACGGTCCAGAGTGATCACCGAGACACCATCACGCCGCGCCAGTAGCGAGCGTTGCGGAACCGGTGCGATGGTCAGGTATGCCGTTGTGCCCCCACCGCTTTCGCGGCCACGGGTGTACACCAGCCGCAGCATCGCGTCTCCATGCGATATCGAGTTCCATTGCCCCACACCGATCTCGACGGCCGCACGCCACCGACCTCGGTCGGGCGCGGCCAGATCCATCGATGCCGCCGACCCCGCCATCCGATCCAGGTGCGCTTCCAGCTTGCAGACCAGGCCGCCACGCAGCAGCAACGTCTCGAAGGCGCCGTCGCCGCGAACGGCGGCAAGCTCATCGGCATGTAGCAGCGGCACCGACGGGTCATGCACTTCACCGTCGAGTGTGACCACCACCGCTACCGCCATGGGCAATGAGATTAGCGGTCGTAGAGTTGAATCCATCATGACGGCTGTTCACATACCCGAAGACAACCCGGACACCGGTGCCGTGTGGCACTACGGCGACCCGCTCGGAGAGCAGCGCGCCGCACTGACCAGCGCCGCCCTCATCGATCGGTCGACGCGCCCCGTGATCACCCTGTCCGGCCCCGAGCGGCTCAGCTGGCTGCACACCATCTCCAGCCAGCATGTCGCCGATCTGCAGGATGGCCAGACACGGGAGAACCTCAATCTCGACGGCCAGGGCCGTGTCGAAGACCACTGGATACAAACCGATCTGGACGGCGTCACCTACCTGGACACCGAGCCGTGGCGCGGTCAGGCGCTCAAGGACTTCCTCGCCACGATGGTGTTCTGGGCGAAGGTCGAGGTCGCCTCGTCCGACCTGAAGGTCTTCACGCTGCTCGGGCCGGAGACCGACGGCCTGGCCGACAAGCTCGGGATCGCGGCGCTCCCCGATTTCGACCGCGCGGCGGTGCTCCCCGGCGGCGGCCTCATCAGGCGGGTGTCCTGGCCCCTTCCCGACGCGACATTCGACCTCCTCGTCCCGTCCGGTCAGGGCCTCGCCGAGCGTCTGGGCGTACGGCCGGCGGGTCTGTGGGCCTTCGAGGCGCTCCGCGTCGCCGCCGCGCGTCCCCGGCTCGGCGTGGATACCGACGAAAGAACCATTCCCCACGAGGTGGCGTGGATTGCCGTCGACGACGATCCACGGGCCGTACACCTGGCCAAGGGCTGCTACCGCGGCCAGGAGACGGTGGCCCGGGTGCACAATCTGGGTAAGCCGCCGCGGGTTCTGGTGTTGCTGCATCTGGACGGCTCTGCCGACCGCCCGTCCACCGGCGACGAGGTGACCGCGGGCGGACGCGCCGTAGGCAGGGTGGGCTCCGTGACCGACCATGTCGACCTGGGACCCATCGCCCTGGCCCTGGTCAAACGATCCGTCGTCGAGGCCCCCGCAGTCGGCAACCCGGCACCCCTGTCGGCTGGTCCGTCACCGGCCGCTATCGACCTCGATTTACTACCCGACCTGCGTGGTGAGCAGCGCGGACGGGACGCGGTGAACCGCCTACGACAGGGGTCAAGCCAACTGGGCAGTTAGGGTGTGCAGCCATTGGTGGATCGGCACGCTAAACTATCGTCAGGATCGATAAACAAACTCCACCGGAGCCGCCCTCGAATCGGGCCGCTCCGCTATTGCGCGAGGGGGTTCCCCCATGGGCCGCGGCCGGGCAAAGGCAAAGCAGACCAAGGTTGCTCGCGAGCTGAAGTACAGCTCTCCTCACACGGATCTTGAGCAACTCCGCCGTGAACTTTCGGGTGCTCCGGTATCTCAGCCGGACGACGACCGCACCGGCGACCGCTGGGCGGATGACGAGGACGCCTGGCGCCGCTAAGACGGCCCCTGGTCAATAACCCCCGAGGTCCCGTTCTAGAACCTCGGGTGCTGCCCCACCAGCAAAGCACGATCGCTGCCTGAATCCTTGCCCGACTTCTTGATGGTGCCGAGGGTCCAGCAGTCGATGTGTCGTGCGGTCAGCACCGCCAGAGCCCGGTCGACATCCTCGGGCGCGACGACGGCGACCATGCCGACGCCCATGTTGAAGGTCTTCTCCATCTCGGCGCGCTCGATGCGGCCGCGCTGGGCGATCATGCCGAAGATCGGGCCCGGGGTCCAACTTCCCCGATCGAGCTCGGCGACCAATCCCTCGGGGATGACGCGGGCCAAGTTGCCCGCGAGCCCGCCACCGGTGACGTGGCAGAAGGTGCGCACCTCGGTCTCGGCGGCCAGTGCGAGGCAGTCCTTGGCGTAGATACGGGTGGGCTCCAGGAGCTCCTCACCCAGCGTGCGGCCGAACTCTTCGACCTGTCCGAACAGGTCCATCCGGTCGATCTCCAGCAGCACGTGCCGGGCCAGTGAGTATCCATTGGAATGCAGACCCGAGGAACCCATCGCGATCACGACGTCACCGGGACGCACCCGGTCCGGTCCCAGCACCCGGTCTGCTTCTACGATGCCGACGCCGGTGGCCGACAGGTCGAAGTCGCCGGGAGCCATCAGGCCGGGGTGTTCTGCGGTCTCACCACCGAGCAGGGCGCAGCCAGCGATGGCGCACCCCTCGGCGATGCCCGCGACCAGCTCACTGACGCGCTCGGGCACCACCTTGCCGACGGCGATGTAGTCCTGCAAGAAAAGCGGCTCGGCACCGCATACGACGAGATCGTCGACGACCATGGCCACCAGGTCCAGGCCGACGGTGTCGCGTTTGTCCATCGCCTGCGCGACCGCGATCTTGGTGCCGACGCCGTCGGTGGAGGCCGCGAGGACCGGTTCGCGATACCCGCCCTTGAGGGCGAACAGCCCGGCGAAGCCGCCGATGCCGCCCAGCACCTCGGGGCGATGCGTCTTGGCGACGGAAGTCTTGAATAGTTCGACCGCCCGGTCACCGGCTTCGATATCCACCCCGGCCGCGGCGTACGAATTGCTGGGTTTGTCGGCTCGCTCGCTCATATCGGGCCTTACGGTACCCGTCTGCCGTTACGGCCGTGCGCTGCCCGAGAGGGTCGGGACTCACGTAACCACCCGTCCCGGCTGGCAGAGGTATCCGCACAGCCCTACTTGAACCGGCCCGCGAATCCGCGCAGCGGCAGGTCTGCCTAGGTGAGGATGCCCGGCGGGGCATCGATGACACTCCGGATGGCGTTGAGTGCCGGCAGGCCCGTGACCGTCATTCCGACGGATGCGAAGGCGGCCGGATCGGACGTCATCTCGGCGTTGAGGAGCGACCGCGCTGCCGCCTGCGCTGCTCTACCGGGTCCGGTACCGGCACCGCGGCGACCAGTGTGCGGGTGTATTCGGTGGACGGGTTGTGCAGGATCCGCCCACGCGGTCCCAGCTCGTCGAGGACTCCGTGGCGCAGCACCGCGACCTCATCAGCCAGCCGGTCCACCACGGCCAGATCGTGGCTGATGAACAGGCAGCCGAATTGCCACTGACGCTGTAGCTCCTCGAACAGGTCCAGCACCGCCGCCTGCACCGACACGTCCAGGGCACTGGTGGGTTCGTCCGCGACCAGCAGGTCCGGGCCCAGCGCCAGCGCGCGGGCCAGGTTGGCACGCTGCCGTTGACCGCCCGAAAGCTCGTGTGGATAGCGGTTTTCGGTACCGGCCGGAAGCTGCACGGCATCGATCAACTCCGCGACGCGGGCGAGGATCTTGTGTCGATCACCGTATCGGTGCACCCGCATCGGCTCGGCGATGCAGTCGCCCACACGCATCTTGGGATTCAGCGAGGTCGCCGGGTCCTGGAAGACAAACCCGAATTGGGCACGCAGCGGGCGAAGTTTGCGTTGACTCATGCCGACGAGCTCGTGCCCGAGCATCCGCACCGATCCCGAGGCGGGTTGCTGCAACGCGGCCACGCATCTCCCGATGGTCGACTTTCCGGAGCCGGACTCCCCCACCAGTCCAAGGGTTTTGCCCCGGCCGATGCTGAAGCTCACATCATCCACCGCCCGGAAGGAGGAACGGCCCAACAGGCCCGGAAACTCCACGACAAGATTGGACACCTCCAGCACCGGCTCCGCGGGTCCCGCGTCCGCCGCCGCGTGTTCGGGGTCACCCTGACCCAGGTGCGGGACGGCATCCAACAACGCTCGGGTGTACGGCTCGGCCGGCTCGGCGAAAAGCTTTTCCACTGGCGCTATCTCGACAACCTTGCCGTGTCTCATGACGACCACGCGATCGGCGATATCGGCGACGACCCCCATGTTGTGGGTGATGAGCACGATGGCACTGCCGAGACGGTCGCGCAGATCGCGCAGCAGTTCCAGTATTTCGGCCTGCACGGTGACGTCCAGCGCAGTAGTCGGTTCGTCGGCGATGATGACCCTCGGGTCGCAGGCGATGGCGATCGCGATGACCACGCGCTGTTTCTGGCCGCCGGACAATTGATGCGGATAGCAGTCGTAACGGCGCTCCGGATCGGGCAGCTGCACGAGCTTGAGCAATTCGATGACCCTGGTGCGGACCTGGCTACGGCTCATCTCCGAATGCGCACGCACGGCTTCGCTTACCTGGTAGCCGATCGTGAACAGTGGATCCAGCGCGGCTCCGGGCTCCTGGAACACCATCGCGATGTCCTTGCCGCGCATGGCCGTCAGCTCACGACCCGACAGCTTGGTGACATCTCGACCGTCGAGCAGGACCGAACCGGTGATACGCGCGGCCTCCGGAAGCAGCCGGATCGCGGTGCGTGAGGACACCGACTTGCCCGAACCAGACTCCCCGACGACGGCCAGCACCTCGCCCGGTTTCACATCGAACGACACGTCTTCGACCGCCGCCACCGGTCCGCTGTCGGTACTGAATGTCACGGACAGTGACTGGAACGACAACGCGGCAGGCATGTGCGTCTCGCTCATGCGTCACCTCGCCGGGTCCGCAGCAGTGGGTTGATGACTTCGTTGAGACTCTCGCCCACCAGCGTCATGCCCAGCACCACCAACACGATGGCCGTGCCCGGAAACACTCCCGTCCACCAAATACCGTTTGCCACATCCGATAATGCCTTGTTCAGGTCATATCCCCACTCGGCAGCCTGCGTGGGTTCGATGCCGAAGCCCAGGAAGCCCAGGCCCGCCAGAGTCAGGATCGCCTCGGCACCGTTGAGGGTGACGATGACCGGCAGCGAGGACGTGACATTCGACAGGATGTGTCGGAACAGGATTCGTGAGGTGCTGGCACCGGTCACCCGGGCAGCGTCGACGTATGGCTCCTGCTTGACACCCACGGTGGCGTTACGCACCACCCGGAAGTACTGCGGCACGAACACGGCCATGATGGCGATGGCTGCCGCGAGAATGCCTCCGCCGGTGCTGGATTGCCCTCCGGTGACCGCGATGGACACCACGATCGCAAACAGCAGCGAAGGCATGGCGTACAGCGCGTCCGTCACCAACACCAATATGCGGTCCAACCAGCCACTCAGGTACCCGGAGGTCAGGCCCAGCACCACTCCCACCGGCAGGGAGACCACCAGCGAGGTCACGATGACCAACAGCGCGGTCCGCGCACCGAACAGCACGCGTGAGAGCACATCTTCGCCGCGCACCGACGTGCCGAACCAGTGCTGCCAAGACGGTGCCTGCTGCCGCACGAAATCAGCGCCGTCCGAGGCGGTTTGCGAGAAGCCGTACGGCGCCAAGATGGGGGCAAGTACCGCGACGAGAATGAATCCGATGACGAGGACCAGCCCGGCCACCAGCGTGAACCGTTGCAGTCCATGGGTGGAACGCAGCAGGCCCGCACCCGGCAGCCCGCGCAATCGGCGACTCACGAACTCCCTGACCGGTGTTGTCATCAGAACCTCACCCTCGGGTCGATGAACGCGACCAGCACATCGATCACGAAACTCATCACCGCGACGATGATGGCGATCACGGTGACGATGCCTTGCACCGCGACGAAGTCGCGAGCCGAAAGATAGTGCGCGAGCTGCGAACCCAGTCCGTTCCACTCGAAGGCCGTCTCGGTCAGCACCGCCCCGGCGAGCAGCATCGCGATCTGCATGCCCATCACCGTCACCACCGGGACCAGCGAGTTTCGGAAGGCGTGCCGCCCCACGACGACCCTCTCCGGCAGCCCTCGGGCACGGGCCGCATCCACGTAGCCCGCGCGCAGCGTCTGCAACAAGTTGACCCGCACCAGCCGCAGGAACACCCCGGCCGTCAACAGCCCGAGAGCCAGCACCGGCAGGACCAGATGCTTGAGCGCGTCTACGAAATAGGCGCTGTTGCCGTACAACACCGTGTCCACCAACAACAGGTGGGTGCGGTGCGGCATGGCGTCCAGCGCGATCTCGGTTCCCACGGTACTGCGCCCCGAGGCCGGCAACCATCCCAGTTTCACCGAGAAGAACAGCTTGAGCAGGATCGCGACGAAGAACACCGGTGCCGCATAGAAGACGACCGCAGCCAGCCGCAGGGACACATCGGTCAGCTTGTCGCGGTGCGTTGCGGCCAGCCGTCCCAATGGGATTCCCACCAGCAGCGCCACCAGGATGGCGCCGACCGCGAGTTCCAGGGTGGCGGCACCGTTGACGACAATAATATCGGTGATTGAGCGCTTGTCCGTGAGCGTCTGCCCGAAGTCACCGCGCAGCACTCTGGTCAGGTATTCCCAGTACTGCGTCCAGATCGGACGGTCGAATCCCGCTTCGGCCTTGCGTTTGGCGATCTCCGCCGGGGTAAGCCGGCCTCCGGCCTGGGCGGTGATCGGGTCGCCGATACCGCGCATGAGCACGAACACCAGTGTCATCAG
The DNA here is from genome assembly GCA_014204435.1 of Mycobacteroides chelonae. Lineage (GTDB taxonomy): Bacteria > Actinomycetota > Actinomycetes > Mycobacteriales > Mycobacteriaceae > Mycobacterium > Mycobacterium chelonae_A. The sequence goes on along the minus strand of JACHLF010000006.1, from coordinate 47,674 downwards.
GATCCACGCGGTCGGGATGATGAGTGCCAGGCGCACTCCGAGGTAGCGCAGCAACGTAGTGCTCATGCACTGCCGCCTGTCTTCTTCAGCGGCGTGAATTGGAACTTGAACGAGGGCCCCAGCTCGATCCCCTCGACGTTCTTCACGGACACCGCGATTTGCTTTCCGGTGAGCAGCGGCAGCGTCGAAATGTAGTCGCGCGCCATCAGATCCTGGATCTGTCCGATGATGCCCAATCGCTTGGCGCGGTCCGGTTCGGTGGTCTCCGCGGTGATGAGACGGGTGATCGTGTCGTTGGAGAAATGGTTCACCACCATGTTGTCGGGCATGAAAAACGGGGTCAGGTAGTTGTCCGGGTCGGGGAAATCGGGGAACCAGCCGAACTGATACACGGGGTAGGAGTCCGACGACCGGCGCTCTTGGTAGGCGACCCACTCGGTGGACTGCAAATCCACCGAGAACAGGCCGGAAGATTCGAGCTGCCCCTTGACGGCCGCGTATTCCTCCGATGAGTTCGCGCCGTAGTGGTCCGGGTTGTATTGCAGGTTGATCTGGACCGGCAACGCGATATTGGCTTCCGCCAGGAATTTTCGAGCCACGTCGACATCAGGCTTGGCTCCGTACAGGTTCTTGAAGGACTCCACGGCACCCGGCATCGAATCGGGCACCACCGAGTAGGCCGGCGTGTATATCCCCTTGTATACATTGCGGGACAACGCCTCACGGTCGACCAGTGACGAGACTGCCTTGCGGATCGCGAGTTTCTGCGCATCCGTGCCACCCGGCATCGTCTTGAGATTGAAAACGATGTACCGAAGCTCCCCGCCAGGACCCTCGTGCACAGCGAGGCGCGGATTGACCCGCAGCGTCTCGATGTCGTTGGGCGAGAGGCTGCGATACGCCACGTCGATGGCCCGGTTCTCGATGTCGATCTTGAGGTTTTCACCGCCGGTGTAGTACTTGATGCCGATCAGGTCCCACTGCGGCTTGCCCAGTCCGCCCACGTATCGGGGGTTGGTGCGCAGGCCGATCAGTTGGTTCTTGCTGTGTGAGGTGATCGTGTACGGACCCGCGAAGGGCTCGGCTTTGGCGATGGCATCGTCGTCGAGTAGCCGATCGGGCGGAAATACCTCTTCGTCGATGATGGGCCCGGCGTTGGTGGCCAATACCTGAGGAAAGGTCTGGTCGTTGGGGAGCTTGAGCCGGAAATCGACGGTCAGATCGTCGGGCGTCTCGATGCGATCGAGGTTCACCAACAGGGATTGCGGCCCGTTGGGATCGTTGATCACACGCTCGCGGTCGTACGAGAACTTCACATCCGAGGAGGTCAGCTTGTGCCCATTGGCGAATACCGAGCCGGGCTTGAGGGTGCAGCTGTAGAGCGTGGGGTTCTTGAATCCGCACGACGCTGCCAGATCGGGTTTGAGGTCCCCTGTCCCCGGCGTGAAGTTCATCAGGAAGGGGTAGACCTGGTTCTCGACCTGGAACGACCCATTGTCGTAGGCCCCCGCCGGATCGAGGGTGGACACGCGGTCGGTGGTGCCGACCGTTAGGTACTCGCCGTCCACGGCTCCGGGTGGCCGCCCGACCCCACATCCGGTGACGAGCATCACGAAAGCGACCGTCGCCAGTTTGTGCATCCGAAGAGTATGGCAACACTTGCCCCACCCTGCTGGGATGCGATGCAATAGACGTCACAAGGCCAACCAAGCGAGCGTTAGGTAGGTTGGTTGCGATGTCGCCGACCGTGCGAATGCCCGGCGGTCCCCACACCTGAGCCATATGAGGGACGAAGAATGAAGACTGCCGTCACCGGAGCCGCCGGCTTCATTGGTACCAACCTAGTCAATCTCCTGGTCGACAACGGGCACGAAGTCGTCGCCATTGACCGTGCGGTGCCCAGCGCATCAGAGACACGTGAGGCCGTGACCTGGGTTTCCGGCGATGTTCTCGACCTGAGCTCGATGACCAAGGCCCTCGACGGCGTCGAGGTCGTCTACCACTTGGTGGCCGTCATCACCCTCAAGCACGAGGATGAGCTGTGCTGGCGCATCAACACCGAGGGCGCCCGCACGGTCGCCCAGGCCGCCCTGGCGGTCGGTGCCCGCCGCATGGTGCATTGCAGTTCGATCGACTCCTACTCCAACAGCGTGGCGACCCTCGACGAGAACTCGCCCCGCTCGACCGGTGCCGACCTGCCTGTCTACCAACGCTCCAAGTGGGGTGGCGAGGTAGCCGTGCGCGAGACCATCGAGTCGGGCCTCGATGCCGTCATCGGCAATCCCACCGGCGTGTACGGCCCGGTGGATCTTCCCAACCTGTCGCGCATCAACCAACTGCTGTTCGACAGTGCGCGTGGCCGGATACCCGCGATGGTCAACAGTGAGTACGACCTGGTGGATGCCCGCGATGTCGCGAGGGGGCTGTACCTGGCCGGCGAGAAGGGACGCACCGGGGAGAACTACCTCTTCGGTGGACACATGGGCAGCCTCCTGCAGGTGTGCCGTCTGGCCGCGCAGCATGTCGGCAAGCGCGGCCCGCTGTTCGCGTTGCCGATGGGGCTACTCAACGCAGCCATTCCGATCATCGAGCCCATCGGCAAGCTGCTCAAGAACGACGCGTTGAGCCGCGCCGCCTTCAACAAGCTGACGGTGTCCCCCACCGCGGACATCACCAAGGCCCGTACCGAGCTGGGCTACGACCCACGCCCGATCGAGACCACTGTCACCGAACTCGTCGACTTCTTCGTCGCTTCAGGGCGCCTCTAGCCCAACCATCTCGGCACTCACGCGCCACAGCCCAGCGGCGGCGCTGTCATCGCGGGCCAATGGCGCGGGGGCCGGGAAGGTCAACTGCGCCTTGACAAGTGACGCGTACAGGCGTCCCTCCGGCAGCGTCGCCGCGCCAATCGACAGATCCGCCAAGGATCGCGCAGTCAACAGATTGCACAACTTGGACGAGGCGTAAGTCGCACGGGACCAGCTCAGACCGTCCGAGCTGGCCTCGGCCTCGCTTTTCGACGACCTGGGCACGAATGAGCAGGTCGAGCTCTTGCGACTACTGAGCAAGGTATCGGAATCGTTGCGGGCACGCGGAATTGACGTACCCCAGTATCGGGTCCGGTGAGACCGACACGGGCAGTGCGCGATTCGGTCAGGAAAATTGACAGATCCAGTCATTGCCAATCTGAACAATGAGACCGACCGGCCGTGCGCACAGGTAGCGCCGTCCACGCGGCCGTGGCCGCCACACGATACGTTCTCGGCGCTAATAGTTGAAACTGGCAACGTTCTGTACCAAGATCACATGCTAAATCTTGCTACAGGAGGTGCTGTGAGAGAGTGGTCGATCCCTGCCCGATGGGGCACTGCGGCCCTCGACTTGGCGCGCGAGCAGGGTTGGGATGCCGCCGAAATGCTCGTCGCGGCAGGGATCTCACCGCGCTTCCTCGCCGGAGAACTCACCCAGATCTCCGTCGAGCAGCTCAGGATTCTCGTACACGACATATTCTCCCGCGTAGAGGACGAGTCCTTCGGGGTGAGCGGTGTGCCGATCCCCCTCGGCACCACTCAAGTCCTCCTGTTCAGCCTGGCCTCCTGCGGCAACATCAATGCTGCCATCGTGCGATCGACCGCCTTTCGGTATGCGATTCCAGTGGTCGCCACCATGACCGTCACCAGGACCGATGACCTGGCCACGGTGTCCATCGATCTCTCATACCTGCAGATAACCAACATCATCGTCACCGAGTGGCTGCTGGCCCTCGCGATACAGGGAATGAGCTGGGCGACAATGCGCCGGATCCGCACCCACCGCGTCTGCTTTCCGCACCCCAAGCCAGACGGAGCCTCCGACTACCACCCGATGTTCAAGGCCTCTGCGGAATATGGCTGCGACACATTGAGTTTAGTCTTCGATGCCGAGCATCTGGATGCACCTATCCTGCGTTCCGAGGACGAGATCACGACCATCCGCGATCGGCCGGAAGAGATCATCTTCGGCTCGGGACGCTACGATCGCCAACTGCCCGATCGAATCGGCCGGATCATCAAATCAGCTGTTGGACAGCAGATCCCAACGGTCGACGAAATCGCGCAGACACTGAGCCTCACCCCGTCGTCGCTACAGCGAACACTGCGCACCGAGTTCGGCACATCAGTGCGCGAGATCCGCGACACAACCCTGCGCGACGAGGCCATCAAAAGTCTCAAGAACGGGACCGAGACGCTCACGGATCTATCGGCCCGCCTTGGCTTCTCCGAAGTCAGTGCGTTCACCCGCGCATTCCGGCGCTGGACCGGCGCCTCCCCGGCGCAATACCGAAACGATGCGCGTTCGGTCAAATAATTCGACTGATTCGGTCATCGCACGCGCCACATTCGTCACATAACCTCAGGCACAAGGTCGGGCCGAAGGGGGAAAGTTTGCTATCTGCCGAGCGGCATTTTGAGATCGCCCGCAGACTGAACGAGATCTACACCATTGCCCATGTTGAAGTGCCAGGGGCCGATGATGTTCAGATAGGCAACCACACCCCGCTGGTGTTCGCCAACACCCGACGCCGCGCCCGAGACTTCGTCGCCGGCGACACCTTCAGCTCACTCACCGGCATTGTCGGTGTGCTGACGCCCATCGAGTGGGAAGTCGTCGAGACGACCCCGAGGGATCAACTGCTCACCGCTCGCCGGGGCCGGTTCCAGGTTGTCTCGAAATGGATGCAAGGCGTAACCATCACTATCGTGCTGAACATCTACGAGGGTGAAACATCAGTATCCGCAGACCTTTTCGTACTGATCGACGAGGTCCTACTCTCCGGCGGCCTGCACCATTCCTTCATGGTCGCCGTCGAGCACAAAATCGACTCCGTCATCAGCATCGCCAAAAGACGCTTCGCTGTGCTGCAGGACGCGGTCGTCGATGAGAAGTACCCGCCCCAAGGGCCTAACCGCTAGCGCGCCTGGACGGATTCAGCACTGTCGGTCGACGTCTCTCGGGCGGTGGCCGCGAGCATGTTCTCGACTACGTTCTTACCGAGCGCAGTTTCCTTGGGCAACTCGATCGGGTAGTTGCCGTCGAAGCACGCGCAGCACAAACGCGAGCGCGGTTCTTGGGTGGCCGCGACCATGCCCTCGGCCGAGATGTAGCCCAACGTATCGGCACCAATCGCGGTGCGGACACCATCGAGCATCTCATCGTCCGACTCCACCGCATTAGCGATAAGTTCTGCGGGAGAAGCGAAGTCGATGCCATAGAAGCAAGGCCAGCGCACCGGCGGCGAGGCGATGCGCACATGCACCTCGGCGGCTCCCGCCTCGCGCAACATCCGGATCAGTGCCCGCTGGGTGTTACCACGAACGATCGAATCGTCCACCACCACGAGCCGCTTACCACGGATCACCTCGCGGAGAGGGTTGAGCTTCAACCGAATACCGAGCTGACGGATGGTCTGCGAGGGTTGGATGAAGGTACGGCCCACGTAGGCGTTCTTCATCAAGCCCTGTCCGTACGGAATACCCGATCCCTGCGCGTAGCCCACAGCCGCCGGAGTGCCGGACTCGGGAACGCCGATCACCAGGTCCGCGTCCACGGTGTGCTCGGCCGCCAGACGACGCCCGATCTCCACACGGGTGGAATGCACCGAGCGCCCGTCGAGCATGCTGTCGGGACGTGCCAGATAGACGTATTCGAAGACACAGGTCTTCGGGGTCGCATTGGCGAACCGGCTGGAACGCACCCCGTCAGCATCGATGGCCAGCAGCTCGCCGGGCTCGATGTCCCGGACAAACGAGGCGCCCACGATGTCCAGGGCGGCGGTCTCGGAGGCCACCACCCAGCCGGTGTCGAGGCGGCCCAGGCACAGCGGCCGCACACCGTACGGATCGCGCGCCGCGTACAACGTGTTCTCGTCGGCGAAGACCAAGCAGAACGCGCCACGCACGGTGGGTAGCAGCGCCATCGCGGCCTGCTCGAGAGTGGCGTCGGCAGCTCCGTGTGCCAACAGCGCACCCATGATGTCCGAGTCAGTGGTGGCCATGCCCGGGGTCTTCGGATTGATCAGCCCCGCATCACGCGCCCGCTCGGTGAGCTCGGCGGTGTTGACCAGGTTCCCGTTGTGACCCAGGGCGACTCCGGTGCCCGCTGCGGTCGTCCGGAACACCGGCTGGGCGTTCTCCCAGGTGACCGAGCCGGTGGTGGAATAGCGGCAATGCCCAACCGCGACGTGTCCCTGCATGGCGGCAAGGGTCTGCTCGTCGAACACCTGACTGACTAGGCCGAGATCCTTGAACACCACGATCTGGGAGCCGTCCGCCACCGCGATACCAGCAGCTTCCTGGCCGCGGTGCTGCAGCGCATATAGGCCGTAGTAGGTGAGTTTTGCTACCTCTTCGCCGGGTGCCCAGACCCCGAATACGCCGCATTCTTCGCGTGGGTCATTTTCCAGCTCGATGGGCTGTGCGGTCACGGTGCGGGCTCCCTGGCTGCGTCCTGCGTGGGGGTGGGTGACTGCTCAAGTCTACGGGGAAGGTTGCTGATTGGGGAATCGGCTGGCCCGGTCGCGTCGGTACCATCGCAAAAGTGACCCAGGCCACTGCAGCATTCACGTCGGGGCACCCGCTGACACGTGTCGTGTTCCGATTCTATGTCGTCTACTTCTGACTGTTCTGTCTGCTTTTCCCTCAGATTCCGTACGCCCTGCTGGGCGTTGCCGGCCGGGTGATCGGAGGCCAGGCGGTGCTCTCGGCGATGTCCGTGCTCGACCGCCGCGTCTTCGCCTGTCCCCGACTGCTGGTCTGGTTCACGCTGTTCCTGCGCATATGCCTGGGCGGGCAGATGCTCTTCTATGGATTCGCCAAGCTCAGCTGCTGCTGAGCCTGGTCCGGCGTGCTCCCTACCGCAAACGTCTCGTCAATGTGTTGGTGCGGCGACATTTTTGCGATCCGCTCCCGCAACCGTCACTGTTCGTTGATCGTCGGCGCAATCGCCTCGCGGTCTGGCTCCAGGGCTGGGTGACCTGGCACGAGTACGGGGGCGGCGCGCCCAAGTCCGAGCTGTACGGCATGTGGTAGGTCCAGGGCTTCTTCGTCGACGGAGCATTCGTCCCGCCCTACGGCCACGTACTGCTCACCAATGCCTCGGATGACACCGACGGAAAGGGCGGGAGACAGCCGCCATTCGCCGACCTCGCCTACAGCCAGCCGAATGTCGATTCGCTGATGCTGGGCGGGAAGATGTACCAACAACCGGTGACAATCATGCTGAAACGAATGGACCCAGACAGCTTCCCGCTGCGCAACCGCGGGTTCCATTGGGGTGCAGGAGTATCCGTTCTTCCGGCTAGTTCAGCGGCACCAGCGGCAGCCAGTCGGCGATCTCGGCGGCACGTGACCCGGATACGGTGACGGCGCGCTCGGCGGTGGCTTGATCCAGGGTCAGCAGCCCCGTCGCCAACAGCAGCCAGGTGCGGGGCGTGGTCTCCACAACATTGGGTGGTGTTCCGCGCGTGTGGCGTGGCCCCGGGATGCATTGCACCGCAACGAAGGGAGGTACCCGTACTTCCACGGAGGCTCCAGGCGCGTCAGCGGCAAGAGTGCGTGCGGTGAACCGGACGGCATCGGCAAGAGCACCGCGCGGGGGCTCCCCGACCTGCGGGTCACGCAACCAGTCGGCTACCGCGAGCACAGCCGCTCGGGTCGACGCGGCGTCGGGGGCGCGAGCTGGCATGCCTGCCAGCCTATCTGGGGCGCGCTGGGGCACTTATGCCCCGTTGCACACTCCGGAATCGCGGATGGTGTTCCCGTAGACGTTGGCCGTGGCGATGTTGGCGTTGATCACCCCGGACGGCAACTGTTGTTTGATCTTGTCGCTGATCTGGGTGAACTGGAACCACAGGTGATAGAAGGAGTCGCCGTTGTACAGCGGCGAGTACTGGCTCTGATCCGGATAGTTGGTGATGTACAGCGTGTGCACCCGAGGATCCAGGAACGCCGCCGACTGATCCAGATTGGCGGTCACCACATTGCCGACGGTGTCCGAACCCGACGCGGCCCATACGTCGTGATGGTCACGCAGGTAATTCTGGAATCCGTACACCGAGCCCATCAGGGTGTCGTACTGCGCCTTGAACCACTGACACGAATCTCGCATCGCGGCGAACTGCTCATCATTGGCCCGGCTCTGCCACATGTTGTACGGGAACACCGAGGTGTCCGGTGACCAATCCGAGGGGTACGGAACGAACACGGGCAGCGAGGCACCCTGCCCGGGGTCCGCGGCTGCGGGTGCGGCCAGCGCCAACCCGGCGGCGATTGTCATGCCTGCCAGTGCTGCACCGGCCCTGCTCATCCAGTTCGAGGCCATCCGTGCAGTATTCCGCCGAATGTCGAATTTTGGTGTCAGTTGCTCGCACTTTCTCACCCTGAATCGACATTGCGCCGCGCGACACACAGCGCGGCCACCGCGCCGACCTCGTTGAGCGCGAGGTGGGCTAGCACCGGCGAGGCAAGGCTCCCCGATCGTTCCCGCAGCCAGCCCAACAGCCCGCCGAACACCCCGGTGACTAGCACTGTCCAGGGCACTGAGTCGCCTGCGGCGCGGGCGGGCCGGATATGGGCGAACCCGAACGCCGCGGCCTGGACCACGACGCCCAGACCGCGGCCGAAGGCCTCGACGGCTAGCGGTTGCAGCACGCCGCGGAAGGCGAGTTCCTCCGACCACACCGTGCCCACCGGAATGTGCAACCCCAACCACACCGCGGGATGAAGGTCGACATCGCGCCGACGCATCGAGGTGCGCACCGGCTTCAGCGCCGGCGACGCACCGACGACCACCGCGACGACGGATGCGACGACCCCGCCGAGCCGCAGACCCACCCCCAGCTGCGGGTGCCGCAGACCCAGGGGAGTGCCCACCTTCGCCGCCAGCGCAGTACTCGCGGCCGCGCCGATCAATGGCCGCCAGTGCTGCGGGAACCGTTCCAGCAGCGCCGGCCATGCCACGAGGACGACGGCCACAGCCACAGCGCGAACACGGGAGCTCACGTGTCGGGGCCGTCGAGCGACGCGGTATCGACCAGAGCCTTCCGGATGCGTTCGGTGTCCTGTGGGGTCCAGCCCTCCGGCGGGGCGATGGCTGCCCAACCGTTGACCGACGAGATGCCGTAGTTATGGCCGTGCCCATCGGGCACCCCGGCGGCGTTGGCCAGGTCGGCGGCCACCTGCCAGAAGGTGACGATCGGGTACCAGCGCATGGCGGCAGACCGATCGCCCACCGGCGCCTCCTTGAGCCAATCCGGCTCGCTGAATAGCAGATCGGTGGACCACCAGGTCACAGGGTCCGACGGATGCTGCACGAACAACACCCTCGGGTTCTGCCATGGAGGTTTGGACAGCGCGTCAATGTCGGGACCTATCGCGAAACGGGCCGTGAATCCGCTGTCGTACACCGGGAGCGCTTCTAGCGTGCCCCGATCGCGCTTGGACACCAGCTCGTTCCAGATCTGACTGAAGTTCGGCGGACCAGTCCACAACACCCCATCGACCCCCGCCGCACGGATATCACCCAGACCGTCGAAGGCACCTTGTCCCGCAAAGGATCCCAGGCTTTCGCCGTAGATCAACAACTTGGGCCGGTGACCCACCGGATGTTGTGCCCAACGCTTCTGGACGGTGTCGACCAACAACCCGCCCGAGGCCAGTGCCTTCTTCTTGTCTGCCAGGAACGAGATCCAGCTGGGCAGGAACGAGTACTGGGTGGCGACGATCGCGGTATCCCCGTTGTACATCAGCTCGATGCCGCGGGCGGCCGCAGGTGTCACCCAACCGGTACCGGTGGTCGGGACAATGATCAGCGCCTTACGTTCGAAAGCCTCGGTGCGCTCCAATTCCTGCACCAGGATGTCGACGCGCTCCTCGGCGGTATCGGCCGTCTCCAGCCCCGCATATACGCGAATGGGTTCCTTGGCCTGGCGACCGTTCACCTTGGTCAACTCGTCGGCATGCAAGCCGCCGGAAACGAAATTGCGCCCCTCGTAGCCGAGGCTTTCCCATGAAGCCAGCGAGGCCGGACTCCCCGAACGCTCGGGTTGGACGGGCTGCTCCACCCCGGGCCGCGTGGTGTCGTTATGCGGGCCGAATGAGGCATTCGCGGCGGAGAAGAACCCGCGTACCAACACACCGTTGAACAACATGATCGTCAACACGGCCACGATGGCGGTGCCGATGAGCAGTGACACTTCCTGGCTCAGGCTCAGCCGACGGATGAGGAATCGCGCCAGTAGCCGAACCATGTCACGCAGTATCCGGGCCACCGAGATACACAGCGCCCCTACGGCAATCGAGACGAGAAAGGCCTTTGAGTACTCCATCGTCGTGGGCCCTTGCTCGTCCATGAGCACCGCGATCTGACGCTGCCAGCGGGCGGCGGGCACGATCATGGCCAGCGAGCACACCGCCCCGAGTACCACCACTCCGAGCTTGGCGGTCACCATCACGCGATCGCGCAGCGGCCACCATTTCTGCTGGCGCAGCCAGAAACGCAACACCAGCTTGGACAGCGCGACACCGATGCCGTAACCGATCGCCGCGGTCGCACCGCCGATCAGTCCCTGGAACAACCAGGTGCGCGGCATCAGCGACGGCGTCAGCGACAGGCAGAAGAACAAGGCGCCGAAGGCGATTCCGCAGAAGTCCAGCCGCAGTAGATTCCACGCCCAGGCCACCAAGGGGTGCCGATTCTCGAAATGCTCCTCGAGCTCCTGGAATGCCAGCCAACTGCGGCCGATCCAGTCATCGGGATCGACGGTGCTTGTCGTGACAGGGACTCCAGGAGTCTCGCTCATCCGAACAATCCGGGCAGCACACTTTCGTGAACCTCGCGCAGCTCCGCCAGGGTGACCGAGAACTGTCCCTGTACCTCAACGGAATCCGAACCCTGATCGACAACGCCGATACGCACGGCTGGGAGCTGCCGCGCCTCGCACATCGACATGAACCTGCTCTCCTCGGTGCGCGGGACCGCGACCAACACGCGACCGGCCGACTCGGAGAACAACGCCACGAAGGCATCCGCTCCCTCGGGAAGCAGTATACGGCAACCGGTTTCACCGGCCAGCGCCGACTCGATGACGGCCTGGATGAGTCCCCCCTCGGACAGGTCGTGAGCGGCGGACACCAGCCCGTCACGCGATGCGGCAGTGAGTACCTGTGCCAGTAGCTGCTCGCGGGCTAGGTCGACCTTCGGCGGTGTACCGCCCAGGTGATCGTGCGCCACCTGAGCCCAGATGGAACCGTCGAATTCATCGGCCGTGTCACCGAGCAGGATCAGCGTTTCCCCGGGCTCGGCCCCGAATCCCGTCGGGATGCGCCGGTTCACGTCGTCGATCACGCCCAGCACCCCGACCACCGGGGTGGGCAGAATGGGGGTGGTGCCGGTCTGATTGTAGAAGCTGACATTGCCCCCTGTGACCGGGATGCCCAGTGTCACACAGCCATCGGCGAGGCCGCGGACGGCCTCAGAGAACTGCCACATGACGCCCGGGTCCTCCGGTGAGCCGAAGTTCAGGCAGTTGGTCACCGCGACCGGGGTGGCACCGGAGGCCGCCACATTGCGGTACGCCTCCGCGAGCGCCAGCTGGGCGCCGTTGTAGGGGTCGAGCACCGTGTATCGACCGGAAGCATCAGTAGCCAAAGCGATTCCCCGACCGGTCTGCTCATCCACCCGGATCACGCCGGAGTCGGCATGCTCGGCAAGCACGGTGTTTCCACGCACATATCGGTCGTACTGCTCGGTGATGAAGGCACGGCTGCACAAATGCGGGCTGCCGATCATGTCCAGCAGCGTCTGCCGCAGTTCCCCGGCGGAGGCCGGGCGCGCCAAACCGGCTGCACTATCGGCGATCAACACGTCCTGGGTATCGGGACGAGCCACCGGACGCTGATAGACGGGACCCTCGTGGGCGACGGTCCGCGGCGGCACGTCGACCACCGTCTCGCCGTACCAGGTGATCCGCAGTCGCTCGCCGTCGGTAACCTCACCGATGACGGTGGCCAGCACGTCCCACTTGCGGCACACCGCCATGAAGGCGTCCACGTTCTCCGGGGTCACCACCGCGCACATGCGCTCCTGCGACTCGCTGGAGAGCACCTCGGCCGGGGTCATACCGGTGGCGCGCAGCGGCACCTTATCCAGGTCGATGTGCATACCGCCGTCTCCGGCCGATGCCAGTTCCGATGTAGCGCAGGACAGTCCGGCACCACCGAGGTCCTGGATACCGACGACCAGATGCGCCGCGTACAGCTCAAGGCAGCACTCGATGAGCACCTTCTCGGTGAACGGGTCACCCACCTGGACGCTGGGAAGTTTCTTGCGCGAGGCTCCGTCGGCCTCGTCGCCGCCGAAGGTCTCCGAGGCCAGCACCGAAACGCCGCCGATTCCGTCGAGCCCGGTGCGCGCGCCGAACAAGATGATCTTGTTGCCTGCGCCGGAAGCGAAGGCAAGATGCAGATCTTCCTTGCGCAACACACCGGCACACAGTGCGTTGACCAACGGATTACCCGCGTACGAGGCATCGAACACGGTCTCGCCGCCGATGTTCGGCAAGCCCAGCGAGTTTCCGTAGCCGCCGATGCCGCGCACCACGCCGTCGAAGACGCGGCGAGTGTCGGGGGCGTCGGCCGGACCGAAGCGCAGCTGATCCATGACGGCGATCGGGCGGGCGCCCATCGCCATGATGTCGCGGACGATGCCGCCCACACCGGTCGCGGCGCCCTGATAGGGCTCGACATACGACGGGTGGTTGTGCGACTCGACCTTGAAGGTGACCGCCCAGCCATCGCCGATGTCCACCACACCGGCGTTCTCGCCGATACCAGCGAGCATCGCCGAGCGCATCTCTTCGGTGGTGGTCTGCCCGAAGTAGCGCAGGTGCACCTTGGAGGATTTGTACGAGCAGTGTTCGCTCCACATCACCGAGTACATGGCCAACTCGGCGTCCGTGGGACGACGTCCGAGAATCTCGCGGATGCGGGCGTACTCGTCGTCCTTCAGCCCAAGTTCAGCGAATGGCTGCGGGTGATCGGGGGTGGCTGCTGCGTTATCGACCGTGTCAACCCGTGAAGTCACGAACAGATTCTATATGTGGTCGATGCAGACCAGGACAAACGCTCCTGGCACATACTGGGCGCTGTGACACGAGGGCAAGGGCCAACGGTTCGGGGTCACGGTCACGGTGGATGTCGCGGTCACAAGCAGTCAACCGGGCAGGCCTGCCGATGACCGGGACATCGCGGCGGCCTTTCGTCAGATCGCCGGCGACTTCGCGGCCCTGTCTGACGCCAGGTGGCATGTCGGACCCGCCTCCGGCGCCTACCCGGCCCTGAGCACAGAGCACGGCTTTCCCGATATCAGCGCGGTCGCTCTGTGGGAACGACTCAACGCGCTCGCCTCGACATCCTCGCGGTTCACCTCACGCGTGGCGCACAAGGACCACAAAGACGTCCAGTACTCGACCGCGCGGCATTATCTGAACACCACCTACGCCGAAGTACCCACAGCGGCAGAAGCGCAGCTGCGAGACATAACGCTTCAGCAATTAGACCTGCTGAAGCAGTTCGGGCAGCGTGGCATCTAGGAATTGCACGGGAACAAGACCCGTGTGGCTGGGCGGCTGTGTGGGAGAAATGCCCCCATCGCAACGCAGTTCCGCGGTCGAAGCGGAGATGCGAGAGAAGTTCGAGAGCTGCCCGCGTTAGCCGATCAATACCTTCAACAGCTCACGGCGGCGCAGGATCATCGCCGCCCAGATCAGCAGTCCGAATCCGATCGCGAAAATGACCGGAAACCATGCTTCCTCGTGCATGTCGATGGTGACCGCACCACCCAGATAGGCCGTCAACCCGATCGCACCGAGCACCGATGTCCGCGGGATGGCCCACACGATGGTGCATGCCAACAGCACCCAGCCGATGAGCGCGGTCTGATACGGCGGAAAGCCCAGATCCTCGGTGGCCTTGCGGACGACCTCGGCCCCAAAGATCTTCGGCAGCGCATCGAACAGCAGGAACAACAGGATGATGCCGCTCAGTGCGATACCGATCTTCTCCGGCGAGGATTTCTCGCTGAATGCGGATGTAACGGACATGAGATTCCTTTCTCGAAATCCCCGATGAAACAACTCTAGGGAGACTGACCGACAGATCCCGCGGAATTCATCGGACATTCCGAGGGGATGGGTCACGATCTGGCATAGGGTCGCCTCATGACCGTCACAATCGTCGCCAAGCAGCCCCTTGTCACAGCCTTGGCGGCCGAGTGGACAGCGCTGGACGAGTTGGGCGCCACCCTGACCGACGACCAGTGGGCCGCACCATCGGTGCTTCCGGGATGGACCGTCAAAGACGTGATCGCACATGTGGTGGGCACCGAACGTCTGCTTTCGGGCGACCCGATCCCCAGCACCGACGAGGCCGTCGCCGGTCTTGCGCACGTACACAATCCCGTCGGCGTCCTCAACGAACGGTGGCTCACCTACTACCGCAAGCTGCCACCGGTCTCGGTGATGAACGACTTGCGCACCGTGACCAGTGCCCGGCTGGCCGTCCTCGAAGGCCTGACCCAAGAACAGTTCAATGCCGAGACCGCCACCCCCGTGGGGCCGGAAAGCTACGGCAGATTTATGCAGATCCGCGACTTCGACTGCTGGATGCACGAATTGGATGTGCGCGACAGCCTCGGTTTGCAGGCCCCGACAGATCCGGTGACCGCGACGCCCGCGCTCACCGAGCTGACCAACGCCCTGCCCTTCCTCGTCGGCAAGCGCGCCGGCGCACCACAAGGCAGCCGGATCCGTTTTGTTCTCACCGGGATTGGCGCACAAACAGTCAACATCGAGATTCCTGACCGGGCCCGTATCGTCTCGTCGCTCTCCGATGTGCCGCACGTGACGCTTACCACCGACACCTGCGAGTTCGCCCGTCATCTGGGTGGAAGGGCCAGTGCGAACCGCGACGGATTCACGCTCGACGGCGACCCCGACCTGGGATGGAAGATCATCGCCAACCTGCGCTTCACGATGTAGCAGGAAGCTCCAGAAACGCCTGCAGTGCATCGGAATACATCGGTACGTCGTGCGCGCCCATCAACTCGCGTATCGAGTGCATGGCAAGGGTGGCGGCTCCCACGTCCACGGTGACCATCCCGGTGTGTGACGCAGCGAAGGGACCGATGGTCGAGCCGCACTGCATGTCTGCCCGATGTTCGTATCGTTGGAAAGGAACACCTGCACGCTCACATGCCAGGGCGAAGGCCGCCGCACCCCGGCCGTCGGTGGCGTAACGGACGTTCGGGTGAATCTTGATCACCGGTCCGGCATTGACGGCGATCTGGTGACCCGGTTCGTGTCGATCCGGATAGTTCGGGTGGGTCGCGTGCGCCATATCGGCCGACACCATCAGCGAGGCGGCTGAATGTCTCAGAAAATCCTCTCGGGTTCCGTTGCTGGACAATACGATCCGCTCCAGCACTGTCGACAGCAGATCCGAGTGCGCACCGTGATCGGAAACCGAGCCGATCTCCTCGTGGTCGAAGAGCGCAAGCACCGTGGTCGAGCTGGATTCGGCGGCCAGGAATGCCTCCAAGCCGGCATAGCAACTGGCCTGGTTGTCCACACGGGGAGCACTGATCAGGCTTTCATCGGGACCGATCAGCGCAGCCGCAGTCAGATCGTGTGCCATCAGATCACGCCCCAGGACATCGGCCGGGGCGACGCCCAACTGCTCGGCGATGTACTCGGCGAAGCCGTGTTCACCGCTCCACACCGAGTTCACATGCCACTGCGGGTCGATCACCCATTTCTTGCGCTCCTCGGCGCTGACCATGTGAATCGCCAGGTTCGGCACGCGAAGGATCGGCTGGTCGATGCGAATCAGTGTGGACCGCACCGCATCCCCGTCGCGCACCAGCACCCGACCGGACAAACCCAGGTCACGATCCAGCCAGGTCTGTACCCAGGCGCCGCCGTAGGGCTCGAGCGCCACCATGGGCCACCCCGCTTGTACGCGGTCGGCGTTGGCCTTCACGCGCAGATTCGGACTGTCCGTGTGCGCACCGACTATCCGAAAGGCGTCCGTATCGCCGCCACGCCAGGCCACGATCGATCCCGACCGCACCGTGAAGTAGTCACCGGAGTGTCCCGGCCAGCGCTGCGCCTCGAACAACTCGGTGAAGCCCTCCCGGCGCAGGTGCTGCGCCACCGTCTCCACGGCGTGGAACGGAGACGGGGAGGCGTCGATGAATTGGCACAGCCCTGTAGCGGTCGCGGTCACGCTTCCCATAATGGCTGATGACACAACTGCTCACCACTACTGGTTGCGCCGGCGAGATCGTCCTTCTCCACCTTCCAGTCGGCCGCGATGGCGTCGTCTGGAAGTAGAGACTTTCGCCGCGCCCGCGAACCCGACAAGCGCGACCACAACCGGCGCGGCAATCGCCGCACCCCCACCTGTTGGCCCTTGCTGACCAGCCCATGAGCATGCCTCCTCCCCAATTTCCGGGAGCAGGGGGTGAGCGGTTACATCAAGCGGCATGACACCACGTCGCAGCACGAGAGCGAAGGGTACGGCGGGTATGCCGAATGGGCAGCAAATACCGATCGAGGACGGCGACTTAGGCCGTGAGCACGGCGTCGAGCGCCGAGTAGAAGATGCCGAGCCCGTCGTCACTGGGGCCGGTCAGCGGCTCGGTCGCGTGCTCCGGGTGCGGCATGAGCCCCACGACGCGGCCGTTGGCCGAGGCGATGCCGGCGATGTCGCGCATCGAGCCGTTCGGGTTCTCCCGGTAGCGGAAGACCACCCGCCCCTCGCCCTCAAGCTCGTCGAGCACCTCGTCGGAGGCCACATAGCGGCCCTCACCGGATTTCAGCGGCACCAGGATATCGGCGCCCTGCTCGTACCGAGATGACCACGCGGTGCTGTTGGCGTCGACGCCCAGCCACACGTCGCGGCACACGAAGTGCAGGCCCGCGTTGCGCGTCAGGGCGCCCGGCAACAGACCGGCCTCGCACAACACCTGGAAACCGTTGCAAATACCCAGGATTGGCAGCCCTTGCGCGGCAACGTCGACCACCGAGCGCATCACGGGGGCGAACCGTGCGATGGCCCCGGCGCGCAAGTAGTCACCATAGGAGAAACCACCCGGAACGATCACCGCGTCGACGGACTTCAAGTCGGCGTCGTCATGCCACAGCGAGACCGCCTCGGCACCGGAGAGCCGCACCGCCCGCGCGGCGTCCACGTCATCGAGGGTGCCGGGGAAGGTGATGACACCGATGCGGGCGCTCACGACTCGCGCACCACTTCCCAGTCCTCGATGACGGTGTTGGCGAGCAGAGCTTCGGCGATCGACTCCAACGCGTCGTCGGAGATATCGCCGTCGAACTCAAGTTCAAAGCGCTTGCCCTGTCGGACGTCTGCCACATTGGCATAGCCGAGGCGGGATAGTGCACCCACGATGGCTTGTCCCTGCGGGTCCAGGATCTCGGGTTTCGGCATGACGTTTACGACGACTCGGGCCACGGCCTGACTTTACCGTGTGTGCCCGGACACATCCCGCCTAGACTCCCCTCATGCAGCTGACCCACTTCGGGCATTCGTGCCTGCTGGCTGATTTCGGAAGCACCACCCTGCTGTTCGATCCCGGCAACTTCTCGCACGGATTCGAGGGAATCACCGGTCTATCGGCCATCCTGATCACCCATCAGCATCCCGACCACCTGGACCTTCAGCGGCTCCCTGCCCTGGTCGACGCGAACCCGGGGGCGGCGCTCTACGCGGATCCGATGACCGCGGCGCAGCTCGGCGGGCCCTGGCAGGCCGTGCACGCCGGTGACAGCTTCACCGTCGCCGAGCTGACCGTGCGCGGGGTCGGCGGGCAGCATGCGGTGATCCATCCGGAAATCCCGCTCATCGACAACACCTCGTATCTGATCGGTGACGGCGAGCATGCCGCGAGGCTCATGCATCCGGGTGATGCGCTCTTCACCCCGGGCGAGGATGTTGACGTGCTGGCACTGCCGGCCGCGGCACCGTGGATGAAGGTGTCGGAGGCGATCGAGTACCTGCGCGCCGTGAATCCCGCCCGAGCGGTACCGATTCATCAGGGCATCCTGCAGGAAGCCGCATACCCGTTCTTCTACACACGTTTTCGCGAGATGTCCGATGCCGACTTCCAGGTGCTGCCACACGAGTACTCCGTGCAGTTCTGACGTCGACACGCCGTTTCGTGGCGAACATGTGCGATACGAATCCTGCGTAGTGCGGCGTGTCGACGGAATAGGAGTCAGCCGATGTCTTCGGCGGCGCCCCGGCCCGCGGCCCGTCCGCCGAAGATGCAGCCGCCCAGGAAGGTGCCCTCCAGCGCGCGATAGCCGTGTACGCCGCCGCCGCCGAACCCGGCGACCTCACCGGCCGCATACAAACCTTCGAAGCAGCTTCCATCTGCACGCAGAACCCGTGAGTCGAGGTCGGTCTCCAACCCGCCCAACGTCTTTCGAGTCAGGATGTGCAGCTTGACCGCGATGAGCGGCCCCGCCGCGGGATCGGTGAGCCGGTGCGGTGCCACCACTCGGACCAGCCGGTCGGCGAGGTAACCCCGCGCGGCGCGGATGGCGGCGATCTGTGGGTCCTTGCCAAACGGGTTGGCCACCTCGCGGTCGCGCGCCGTCACCTGCTGAGCGATGGTCGCGTAGTCCAGCGGCGTGACGTCCGGCAGTGCGTTCATCTTGGCGACGAGATCGGGCAGATTGGTGGCGCTGACGAAGTCGACGCCCTGGTCGACGAAGGCCTGCACGGGCGCAGGCGCACCCGCCTTACCGCGCCGCAAGACCCCGCGCACATCCTTACCCGTCAGGTCGGGGTTTTGTTCCTGCCCCGAGAGTGCGAATTCCTTGGCGATGATCCGCGCGTTCAAGATGAACCACGAATAGTCCTGCCCACTGCGGCAGATGTGCTCCAGCGTGGCCAGGGTGTCAAAGCCGGGAAAAAGGGGCGCAGGGATGCGAGATCCGTTGGCGTCCAACCAGAGCGATGACGGTCCGGGCAGAATGCGGATCCCATGACCCGGCCAGATCGGATCGTAGTTGGTGATGCCCTCGGTGTAGTGCCACATGCGGTCACGATTGATGAGATGGGCGCCCGCGGCGACGGAAATCCCGAGCATGCGGCCGTCGACATGGGCAGGCACGCCCGTCAACAGCTGGGAGGGAACACGACCCAGCCGCTCGGGCCAGTTCGCCCGCACCAGATCATGATTTCCGCCGATTCCGCCACTGGTCACGATCACGGCTTGGGCACGAAACTCGAATTCCTCCAATGCAGTTCGCGAAGAAGCGACACCACGCACGGCGGTCGACGGCTCCAGCACCCTACCGCGGACGCCCACGGCGGCACCCTGATCGACGATCAGCTCATCAACCTGATGCCGATAGGCGATGCGTACCTGGCCGCGGTCGACGGCGGCTAGGACCCGCCGCGCGAATATTTCCACCAGGCCCGGACCGGTACCCCAGGTGATGTGGAACCGCGGGACAGAGTTACCCGGCCCCAGTGCATCCTTGCCGCCGCGCTCGGCCCAAGCCACCACGGGAAACATCTGTAATCCCCTAGCACGCAACCAGCTTCGCTTCTCCCCGGCCGCGAAATCCACGTATGCGTGCGCCCATTGGCGCGGCCAGTAGTCCTCCGGCCGGTCGAATCCGGCGGTGCCGAGCCAGTCCTGCAGGGCCAATTCATGGGAATCCTTGATCCCCAGGCGGCGCTGTTCGGGGCTGTTGACAAAGAACAGGCCACCAAACGACCAATAGGCCTGACCGCCCAGATTCGCGGCGTTTTCCTGCTCGACGATGATGACGCCCTTGCCGAGATCCACCAATTCGCAGGTCGCTACCAAACCTGCCAAACCCGCGCCCACGACAATGACATCGGTACTCGTGTCACCCACCGGTTCACCGTAGCGGGGACGATTGATGATTAAAAGGTCCAACTTCCTTGCGGTGAAAGCACAAAGCCATCGCCATACTGCCCTTTGGTGATACCGGCGGGGAGGTCGCCGGAGGCTCTACCGCACCCAAGAGATCGCGGACACAAGCCCGTACCTAGGGGATATGGCAAACTACTAAACTCTAAGCTACGCTGCGCAATACCTGCTTGGGCAACCACTCGTAGACACCCGGTGCCGACCCGTGTAGCAGCGCGAGATCGATGGCGTCGATCATCGCCTGGCGGGGGCCGGGCTTACGTAGGTGCTTCGCCGAGATGGCCACCCGCACCACACCGTCACGGCGGGCAGTGCGCGCCGCCGACAGCACTAGCATCCGGCACCACCACGGCTCGGAGAGAAATCCCTCGCCGATACCCAGCACCCGGGCCCGCACCGAGGTGCCGCGTACCAGGTCGGTGATCTCCGAGAGCCCGATGTTCAGGCGGAAACCGTTGCGCGGCAACATCTCAATGGCACCAGTGGAGGCCATCCAACCGGGCGCGGCGAACAGCCGCGTGCGTAATCCGGTCTGCTCCATCACTCGGTCTGCTGCCATCAGACGCAGGTTGGCCTCATGCGCGGGCAGGGCGGCGAACTCCTCGCGGCGCTTCTTGGTCGCGGCCTGGTCGTAGCCGTGCAAGACGATCGCATCGCCCCGTGAGCGCCGCGCGGCCAGCCAATCGACCGTCGGCTGATCCTCGACCAGACGGTACTTGCCCTTCAATCGAGGGGCCACCAAGAACGACAGCGGGATGGACCGCTTGTCCATTTCCTCAGTAAACACAGCGATCTCGTCGAGGGTGCGGTCGCAGATTCCCGATACCGATACCAGCAACTGTCCTGCCATGCCCCCAGTGTGGCAACGTCAGATGTACGCAAGGTGTCAGACACCCCGCATCGAAAAGAACGCTCGAGTACCACGCCGAAGGTGCTACCCCAGCTCCTTCTCGATGGCCGCGATCACCTCGGGAGCGTCCGGCACCGTCGTCGGCCGGAATCTGTTGGTCACCGAGCCATCCCGTGCGATCAAGAACTTCTCGAAGTTCCACTGCACGTCCCCGGCGGCGCCCGTGGCATCCTCGGTCTTGGTGAGCTCGACGTACAGCGGATGCCTGCTCTCGCCGTTGACGTCGGTCTTCTCCAGCAGCGGGAAACTCACGCCGTAGGTGGTGGAACAGAACGTCTGAATTTCTTCCGCCGTGCCCGGCTCCTGGCCCATGAACTGGTTGCAGGGCACCCCAAGCACCGTCAAACCGCGGTCGGCGTAGTCGGTGGCCAGCTTCTCCAACGCCGCGTACTGCGGGGTCAGGCCGCATTTGGACGCGACGTTGACCACCAGCACGACGCGGCCGGCGTATTCGGACAGTGACAGCTCCGAGCCGTCCAGGGCGGTCAACGGGATGGAGGCGAGATCGGGCATGCCGACCACGGTACCGGTGGTGCAATGGTTGACTGTTCGGACAGTACGCAACGTTGCGGGAGGTTTTTATGAGCGAGGAGGACGAATTCTCCTCTGGCCGCAGTGCGCTGCGGATCGCGTCGGTGGCTGCGCTGGGAGGCCTCCTCTTCGGATACGACAGCGCCGTCATCAACGGTGCGGTACAGGCAGTTCAGGACCAGTTCGCCATCCGTGACGCCGAGTTGGGTTTCGCGGTCGCCTCGGTGCTCCTGGGTGCTGCCCTCGGCGCCATGACAGCCGGGCGCGTCGCGGACCGGATCGGGCGGGTGGCGGTCATGAAGATCGCTGCCGCCCTGTTCCTGCTGAGCGCGGTGGGGGCCGGGCTGTCACCGAACATCGAGCTGCTCGTCGTCTTCCGCGTGATCGGCGGTGTGGGGGTGGGCGTGGCGTCGCTCATCGCGCCGGCGTATATCGCCGAGACCTCCCCGTCGAACATCCGCGGCCGGCTGGGTTCCCTGCAGCAACTGGCGATCGTCACGGGAATCTTCCTGTCGCTGACCGTCGACTGGCTACTGGCGCATCTCGCCGGCAGCTCCCGCGGTGAACTGTGGCTGGGGCTGCCCGCCTGGCGCTGGATGTTTCTGGCGATGGCGCTACCGGCGCTGGTCTATGGGGCGCTGGCCTTCACCATCCCGGAGTCGCCCCGTTACCTCGTTGCCACGCATCGCATTCCCGAAGCGCGCACGGTGCTCAGGACGCTTCTCGGGCAGAAGAACCTGGACATCACGATCACCAGGATTCAGGAGACACTCGATCAGAGCACCGCGCCCTCGTGGCGCGATCTGCGCAAGCCTTCCGGCGGCTTACACGCCATCGTGTGGGTTGGTGTGGCGCTGGCGGTGTTTCAGCAGTTGGTGGGCATCAACGTGATCTTCTACTACTCCAATGTGCTGTGGCAGGCGGTCGGGTTCGGCGAGAGTTCGTCCTTCACCATCACGGTCATCACCTCGATCACGAACATCGCCACCACACTGGTGGCCATCGCCCTGATCGACCGGGTAGGCCGCAAGCCCTTGTTGCTCATCGGTTCTGCGGGTATGGCCGCGCCCCTGGGCACCATGGCGATCGTCTTCAGTTCCGCTGCCATGGTGGACGGCAAGCCACACCTGGGGCCCGTGGCCGGTCCGGTTGCGCTGGTCGCCGCCAACCTGTTTGTGGTGGCGTTCGGAATGTCCTGGGGTCCGGTGGTCTGGGTGCTGCTCGGCGAGATCTTCCCCAACCGGATCCGCGCCGCAGCCATGGGTGTAGCCACGGCGGGGAACTGGGCCGCCAACTGGCTGGTGACAGTCAGCTTCCCCGCGCTGCGCGACTCATTGGGAATCGCCTACGGGTTCTACGCCATCTGCGCGGTGCTGTCCCTGGTGTTCGTGGCGCGGTGGGTAAACGAAACCAAGGGCCGATCACTGGAGGACATGGATTCGGTCATCAGCTGACCGGACCGCACCGAGGCGATCACGCCACCGTCGACCAACAGATCGGTCCCGGTGATGTAGGGCGCCTCGGGCCCGAGTAGGAATGCGGTGGCCGCCGCGATGTCGTCGGAAGTGCCGATCCGTCTGGACGCCGAGCCCTCGATCAGAGCTTTCGTGACGGCGCCTGTCTCCGAGGCAAGTTCCTGGTGCCCCATCTTGGTGGACACCACGCCCGGACTTATCGAGTTGATGCGGGCTCCGCGCGAACCCCAGTGGCGAGCGGCCGAACGCACACGAATGTGGTTGGCACGCTTGGATAATTGGTATGCCACCGCCGGATACTCGATGCTTGCGACGTATGGCAGGGCGAGCAGATCCTCGGCGCCGAGGGTGGCCAGTTCCCGTTCTTGGTTAGCGCTCAGTTCCATCGGCATGTGGCCCGCTCCACCCGCGGCGATGATCGTGCCGAACTCCTCCAACACCAGGGCAACCCCGACCAGATCGACTGCCAGGATCGCCGACGCCGGTGACGACGACGACCTCATCAGACATCTGACTTCCCTCCCTGGGCGCCGAGGACACCGAGCACCCAGGCGAGCTGGAAGGCGGTTTCCTTCCAGCGTTCGTAACGCCCACTGATGCCGCCGTGCCCGGCCGTCATCTCGGTGCGCAGCAGGATGGGGCGCTCGCCGGTGGTGGTGTGTCGCAGCTCGGCGACCCATTTGGCGGGTTCGACGTACAGCACCCGCGAGTCATGCAGCGAGGTCATCGCGAGTATGGTGGGGTACGCGGTCGCGCGGATGTTCTCGTACGGCGAGTAGGACTTGATGTACTCGTAGACATCCTTTTCTTCCAAGGGGTTTCCCCATTCGTCCCACTCGGTGACGGTGAGCGGCAGCGACGGATCGCAGATGGTGGTGACGGGGTCCACGAAAGGAACCTGTGCCAACACCCCGGCGAAAAGCTCGGGCGCCAGATTCACCGCCGCACCCACCAGCAGGCCGCCCGCGCTGCCTCCCCAGGCCACCAGTCGATCCGGCAGTGCGACGCCGGAATCGACCAAGTGTCTTGCCGCCGCGACGAAGTCGGTGAAGCTGTGCTTCTTGTGCAGCATCTTGCCGTCCTCGTACCAGAGACGACCCATCTCGCCACCGCCGCGGACGTGGGCGATGACGAACACCACTCCCCTGTCTAATAGCGAGAGCCTTCCGATGCTGAACTGCGGGTCCTCGCACATCTCGTAGGCGCCGTACCCGTACAACACAGTTGGGCACGGTGACTGAATGTCTCTGCGGTGCACCACCGAGAGCGGTATCCGGGTCCCGTCCTCGGCGACCGCCCATTCGCGCCGCTCGACATATTCCCCGCGACGGTAACCGCCCAGGACCGGCTGCTCCTTGAGCAGCCGGCGCTCCCCGGTATGAACGTCAAGGTCGTAGACACGCGTCGGGGTGATGAAGGAGGTGCAGCCCACCCGCAGCAGCGGCGAGTTCCATTCAGGGTTGTCTCCCAGGCCCGACAGCATGAGTTCGGAGTCGAACTCCACCTCCTGGGGTGCGCCGTAGCCGTCGGATGTGATCGGCCATACCTGAATGCGCGGCAGCGCTTCCCGGCGATAACCGATCACGAAACGTTCGGCGAACGCCTCCACACCATCGAGCCGCACATCGTCGCGGTGCGGGATCAGGGTACGAGCCAGCGCCGGGTCGGCGGGCCCTTCCGCCACCGCGGCGAACGGCAGGTCAGCAAGCGCGAAGTTCACCGCGCCGTCGTTGTGTAGGACGAGAAGCCGATCCTCGCCACCCACCACGATGTGATCGACGGTGTATTCGACACCGGTGCGGCGCAACCAGACCGGCGAGAAGGTCGCGGCAGGATCGGCAGCATCGCCGATCAAGATCTCGGAGGTGACCGAGGAATGCACGCTGATGGCGACAAGGCGGTCGCTGCGGGTGCGGCCCACTCCGATCCAAAATCGCTCGTCGGGCTCCGAAAAGACCTCGACAGGTTCGGCGCCGCTGCCCAGCGTGTACCTGCGAATAGCATAGGGCCGGAACGCTTCATCGATCACTGGGTAGTACAGGGTGCGGCTGTCCATCGCCCACGTGGCACCCGCACCGATATCGGCGATCTCGTCCGGGTACATCTCGCCAGTACGCAAGTCCTTGAACCGCAGTGTGTACATCTCGTGGCCGACGACGTCTACCGAGTAGGCCAGGGTATTGCCGTCCGGACTGACGGTCGCGGCGCCGAGGGAAAAGAAGTCGTGGCCCTCCGCTTCGAGGTTACCGTCGAGCAGGATCTGCTCCCCGGGAACGTCATGATCCAGAGTCGGCGGCGTCCAATCGTCCGGATCGCCTATCGGGCGACGGCAATGAACACCGTACTGCTTGCCCTCGAAGCTACGGGCGTAATACCACCATCGGCCCATCCGCGTGGGGATCGAAAGGTCGGTCTCCTTGGTGCGCGACTTGATCTCACCGAAGATGCTGGTGCGCAAACCTTCCAGGTGTCCGAGTTGGTCGTCGACGTAGGCGTTCTCGGCCTCCAGGTGCGCGATGACCGCGGGACTTTCCTTCTCCCGCATCCATTCATATGGGTCGACGAAGGTATCCCCGTGATACTCGCGGAAAGTTTCGATGCGGTTCGCGGTGGGGGGGCGTACCGACCCGCTCACGCCGACGGGCCGATCCAATCGGCGAAGCTCAGCCCTGAAATACGTTCATATGCTTCGATATAACGTTCACGAGTGGCAACCGCCACCGCGTCGGGCAAGGGCGGCGGCGGAGTATCGGACACACGATCCCATCCCGATTCCGGCCCGGTGAGCCAATTGCGCACGAACTGCTTGTCGAAGCTGTCCTGCACCACACCGGCCTGATAGTTGGCGACATCCCAGTAGCGGGAAGAGTCAGGTGTGAACACCTCGTCGGCCAGCACCAGGGTGCCCTCGATGTCGACACCGAATTCGAACTTGGTGTCAGCCAGAATGATTCCCTTGTGCAGCGCGTGGGCGGCTGCCCGGGTATAGATCTTGATGGTCTCGTCGCGCAGCTGGTTGGCACGCGCGCCGCCCACCAGATCCACCACCGCCGCGAAGTCCACGTTCATATCGTGCTCACCGATCTCAGCCTTGGTGGCCGGGGTAAACAACGGCGGATCCAGACGGCTGGCCTCGCCGAGCCCCTGCGGCAGCACATAGCCGCACACCGCACCGGTGCGCTGGTAATCGAGCAGTCCGGATCCGGTGAGGTATCCACGCGCCACACACTCGACGGGAAGCATGTCGAGCCGCCGCACGAGCAGCGCCCTACCCAATACCTCGTCGGGAATGCGCGGGTCGTCGGGCGGGCCGGCCAGATGATTCGGCACGGTCAACAGCCCGAAGAAGAACACGCTCATCGCGGTGAGGATGCGCCCCTTGTCAGGTATCGGCGTATCGAGCACGAAATCGAATGCGGAAATTCGGTCGGTCGCGACGAACAACAGGTGCTCGTCATCGACTCGGTACAGCTCACGGACCTTTCCGCTGGCCACATGCTGGTAATCGGACAGCGAAGGACGCATCGTGCCATCCTACGATTCATGCGATTCCTTCCCTACTCGACCCGACCAGGACGGTTGCTCGGTCAGCTGCTCAGCGATGTAGCGGTCGTGATCTGGACCACGATCTGGGTGTTCGTCGGACTTGCTGTGCACGCGGCGGTGGCCACGATCGCCGAGGTTGGCCGTCAGGTGAAGGACGGCGCCGACGGTATTTCGGACAATCTGAACTCCGCAGGCGACAGCGCGCACAGGATTCCGTTGGTGGGCGACAAGGTGGGTGGACCGCTGCGCGCCGCCAGCGAAGCGGCCGCCGATCTGGCCGGCGCCGGCCACAACCTGGACACCACCGCGACCTGGCTGGCGGTCGTGTTGGCGATTGCGGTCGCCGCACCGCCCATCCTGGCATTCGCGGGCCCCTGGATCTTTTTGCGGATCAGGTTCTTTCGCCGCAAGCTGGTGGCGGTACAGCTGGCGGCCACGCCCGCCGGTGAGCAGCTGCTGGCGCTGCGGGCGCTGGCCAACCGACCATTGAGGAAGCTGGCGGTGGTCACCCCGGATCCCGTCGCGGCGTGGCGCTCACAGAACATCCCCGCGATACGCGGCCTGGCCGCTATCGAATTGAAAGCCTCGGGCATCAGCGCGCCGCGCACCTGGCGCCGAGAGGACACTCAGGCCGGCGGTTCCACCTCAACGCCCCGCATAGACGTCATCTCGCCGTGAGGACCATGTGACGAATGCCGGTGCGCCGATTACTGCGCGGCCACTCCGCCGGCTCGGCCAGCTGCATCGACGCGAAACGTGGCAGCAGCTGGCCGAATGGTTTACAGAATGGCACCCGGGTTGTACGCAGCGGCTTCAGGGTAGGCATCGACGAGTTCGGAGACCGCGGCGACCACCCGATCCACCTGATCGGCGGCAGCCCCGGTGAAGGAGGCGCGGTCGGCGAGCGCGGCCTCCAAGGCATCGGTGTCCAACGGCAACCGTGGATCATCGGCAAGCAGACCCAAAAGATTTGGCTCCGCACCCTTTTCACGCATGGCAAGCGCCGTCGCGACGGCGTGCTCCTTGATGACCTCGTGGGCTTCCTCGCGTCCAACTCCGGCACGCACCGCCGCCATCAGCACCTTGGTGGTCGCCAGGAACGGCAGGTAACGACGCAGCTCGCGGTCGATCACCGCCGGATACGCACCGAACTCGTCGAGCACCGTCAGGAAGGTCTCGATCATCCCGTCGATGGCGAAGAAGGCGTCGGGCAGCGCCACACGGCGCACCACCGAACAGAACACATCGCCTTCGTTCCATTGCGCGCCAGCCAGTTCCGCAGCCATGGACCCGTATCCGCGCAGGATCACCTGCAGACCGTTGACGCGTTCGCAGCTGCGGGTGTTCATCTTGTGCGGCATCGCCGAGCTGCCCACCTGCCCTGGTGCGAAGCCCTCGGTGACCAGCTCGTGCCCGGCCATCAGCCGGATGGTGTGCGCCAGCGAGGACGGACCGGCGCCGAACTGCACCAGCGCCGACACCACATCGTGATCCAGCGAGCGCGGGTACACCTGGCCGACGCTGGTCAGGGTCGTGGAAAAGCCGAGGAAGCCCGCAACCCGCTCCTCCAGCTCGGCCAGCTTTGCGGTATCCCCATCCAGCAGATCCAGCATGTCCTGCCCGGTGCCCATCGGGCCCTTGATACCCCGCAGTGGATAGCGATCGAGGAGCTCTCGCAGCCGAGTCAACGCGATCAGCGTCTCATCGGCCGCCGAGGCGAACCGCTTACCCAGCGTGGTTGCCTGCGCGGCCACATTGTGGCTGCGCCCGGCCATCACCACGTCCCGATACTCGACGGCATGGCGGGTAAGCCGCGCCGCCACGGCGACTCCGTGGGCGTGCACATACTCCAGCGAACGGCGGATCTGCAGCTGCTCCACGTTCTCGGTGAGATCGCGGCTGGTCATGCCCTTGTGGATCTGCTCATGCCCGGCCAGCGCATTGAACTCCTCGATGCGGGCCTTCACATCGTGACGGGTGACACGCTCGCGGGCCGCGATCGAATCCAAATCGACGTTCTCGACCACACGCTCGTAGTCCTCGATGACGCCGTCGGGAACATCGATGCCCAGATCGCGTTGCGCGCGCAGCACCGCGATCCACAACTGGCGCTCCAGCACCACCTTTGACTGCGGTGACCACAGCGCAGCCATGGTGCCGCTCGCGTACCGAGATGCCAGAACGTTAGGGATTTGCACGACTAGAGTCTATGGGGGCGGATAAATGCTCTTCGCCCAAGAGGCTCATCGGCCTAAATCGACTCCGCGAGCTGCTCTGCTTCCAGGGGAGCAAGCACGTCGATGACGTCCACCAACATGGCCGTCGCCGTTGCCTGCGGACTGGTCGCGGCCTCGGTGAGCGCTCCCACCATCGCCCCGTCGACCGTCGAAATCAGCACCGCGACATGGTCGTTGTCGATCGACCGACCAGACCGGCGCACCACCTGGGCCACGGCGTCGTCGCGTTGTCCGCGCAGCCGCTGCTGTACCTCGCGCAGTTCTGGGTGGCGGCTACAGGCCAGTTCACGCTCGTATCGCGACACCAGCTGATCCCCACCGCCGAAGTCCGGCGCACCGAACAACAGGTCCACGACGGCCTCGGCGGTGGCCGCTGCCCCGCGGCGCCGGTACTGCACCAACGACAGCCGCTCCTGGATCTGTTCCAACTCATGGGTGCCCGCATGCTCGACAGCGCGAGCGATGAGGTCCTCCAGCGAGGAGAAGTAGTAGGTGGTGGATGCCAGTGGCAGGCCCGCGCGCTGGGCGACCGCACGGTGCCGTACCGCATCAATACCATTGTCCCGCAAGAGGTCAGCGGCAGCACTGATCAACGCCCGTCGCCGCCGTTCCCCCTTAGGAGTGGCCTGCGGACGGTGCACGGCGCTCCCCTCGGGGAACACCTCCGTCTGCTGCCTGACTGTCACGCCATGTCATGCTGCCAGCAGCGACGCGTCCCCACGGGCGTTTTGCGCTATCTCATGCAAGCAGTTGGCGTCAGCCCTGCCCAGTCATGACGCCAGCCTCCGCAATGCCTCCTCGATCGCGTCCGAACTTCCCGCGAAGCTCATCCGGACGGTGCGGTGGCCGTGCGCGGTGTCGAAGTCGATACCGGGCGCTATCGCTACCCCCGTGCGCGCCAACAAGTCCGCACACCAGTGTTCGGCGTTATCGGTCAGATGCTCGATATCGGCATACGCATAGAACGCGCCGTCGGATGGGGCGATCTTGGTGATGCCCGCGGACTTGAGGCCGTCGATGAGCAGTGTTCGGTTCGCCGCATACCGACGTACGTGCCCGTCGAGCTCGGCGCGCGCCTCAGCGCTAAACGCCGCCAGCGCACCGTACTGGGAGACCGCCGGCGGACAGATCGTGAAGTTGGACGACAACCGGTCGACGGCACGCAAGAACCTGCGCGGCATCAGCATCCAGCCCAGCCGCCAGCCCGTCATCGAGAAGTACTTGGACACCGAGCCCATCACGACCGCTTCACGACTGAATTCCCATGCACTGGAGGTTTTTTGATCCCCATAGGACAAACCGTGGTAAATCTCGTCGGAGATCAGCAGGGTACCGTTGGCCTCGCACCACAACGCGATGGCCTCTAGCTCGGTCGCATCGATGATGGTGCCGGTGGGGTTGGCGGGACTGGCCACGATGAGTCCAGCGGGGGCCCGGCCGTCTGCCTGCAAAACAGCCTCCAGCATCGCCACGGTCGGCTGATAGCGCGTCTGGAGCCCGCAATCGATTTCGACAACCCGACACCCCAGTGCAGCAAGACAATTGCGATACGCGGGGTATCCGGGCCGGGTCATCACCACGGTGTCCCCCACATCGAAGGCGGCCAGGAACAGCAGCGTGAATCCACCCGAGGACCCCGTGGTGACGACGACGTCGTCCGCGCGTACTTCGATACCGGAACGCTCGTGGTGGTACGCGGCGATCGCCGCGCGCAGTTCGGGCAGTCCGAGTGTTTCGGTATGGCCCAGCACCTGCGTGCCGAGCGCCTCCCGCACCGCGTCGAGGACCACCGCGGGCGCACCCGTCGAGGGCTGCCCGGCGGCCAGGGAAATCATGTCCCCGTGCGTACGTTGACGCGCGGATGCCGCCGTCAGCACATCCATGACATAGAACGGCGGAACGTCCGATCGACGCGAGAGACCTACCACGGCTGCGACCGTATCGGACCCGCGCGGCATGATGGTCGACATGCGTGATCTGTCCCGACGCTCACTACTCAAGCTCGGCGCTGCTACCGGGGCCGGCGCCGCACTGCTCGGAAGCGGGGCTTTCCCGGCCCGCGCCGACGGCGCCATCACCGCCGGTTCGTTTGTCTCGGCGGCGCGCGGCGGGGTCCGCACCGAGTGGCGTATCGCCCGGCCATCGCGCGTGACGGGACCCCTCCGGCCCATCATCGCGCTGCACGGCAAGGGTCAGACAGCTGCCGGAGTGATGGCGGGCGGGGTGGAGAACATGCTGGCGCAGGCAGTGTCCGCGGGCGCCACACCGTTCGCCCTGGCCAGTGTCGACGGCGGTGGCGGCTACTGGCACAAGCGAGCCTCGGGTGAAGATTCCGGCGCCATGGTGCTGGGCGAATTCATCCCATTGCTGGCCGAGCAGGGATTGGATACCTCGCGCGTCGCGTTCCTGGGTTGGTCGATGGGCGGGTACGGCGCCATGCTGCTGGGCGCACGTCTGGGCGCGGGCCGCACCGCCGCGATCACCGCCGTCAGCCCGGCGCTGTGGACCTCCTCGGGCGCGGCGGCACCGGGTGCCTTCGACGGTGCCGAGGACTACGCCGCCAACTCGGTATGGGGGCTCGCCGCGCTGAACTCCATCCCGTTGCGCATCGACTGCGGTGACAGCGATCCGTTCTACAGCGCCACCAAGCAGTTCATCGCCCAGCTCCCGACGCCCCCCGCGGGCGGGTTCAGCCCCGGCGGTCATGACGGTTCCTTCTGGAGCTCGCAAATCGGTACGGAACTGGCGTGGATGTCGCCGATACTCACCGCGTAGGTCAGCTGTCCGAGGAGCGGGCGGGGCCCTCGTTCCCGATGAACGGATAGCCAATACCCTCGACGGGTTTGCCATCCGCTGGCATTATCGAGCGGGTGACCGAAATGAGCCGACGTCGCCTGCTACAACTGGGCACCGCGCTCGGAGCCGGCGCCGCGCTTCTTCCGACGCTCGCGGCACCCGCCCGAGCCGCCGCCGATGTCACCAGCGGGTCCTTCATCTCCCAGGCCCGGGGAGGCGTTCCCACCGGATGGAAGGTAGCCAGACCTCCGGGGGTCGACTGGCCCGTACGACCGGTGATCATGTTGCACGGCCGGGACGAGAACGCCGACCGCACCATCTACTGGGGCTATGAGCGGATGCTCAGCGACGTGGTGGCCGCGGGGGCCCCGCCCTTCGCTGTCGCCGCGATTGACGGCGGCAACAGCTACTGGCATCCGCACCAGAACGGCGACGACCCCGGAGCCATGATCATCGACGAGTTCCTGCCGATGCTCGCCGAGCAGGAAGGGCTCGACATTTCTCGCGTCGCCTTCATGGGATGGTCCGCGGGCGGTTACGGCGCGCTCCTCAATGCCGCGCGTCTCGGCGGGCCCCGCACGGCGGCCGTCGCCGCCGTGAGCCCCTCGATATGGCTGTCCTACCCCGAGGCCACTGCCGACGCCTTTGACAACGAGGAAAACTGGGACCAGAACACGGTTTTCGGGCTTCCTCAGCTCAACAGCATGCCGGTGTGGGTGTCATCCGGCTATGACGACAGGTTCTACACCGCCAGTAAGGTTTTCGCCGAGCAGCTGGCGGCACCGCCGGCCGGAGAGTTCGGTCCGGGCGCGCACGAGGGCGGGTATTGGCTGTCGCAGGTGCCGCGCGCACTGGGCTGGATCGCGCCAATTCTGGCCGCCTAGACCCCGGATGCGGGGGATCTCGAAAGTCGTCGAGGGTTCCTTCGACTCTTGAACGCAGTTCACTGTCCACCAATTGGCATGCGAAGTCGCGGGTGATGTCACAGGACCGCGCTGCCGACTGCAATCCAACCCCGACGCCCCATCGTTCCCCCTTGCCGTCCCCCTAGATGCTGATACGCCCCTCGGCGGCGGCCAGTCCGATATCGCTACGGAAGTGGCTGCCCGGCAACCGAATCGCGTCGATCTTGGCGTAGGCGTCGGCACGTGCGGCCTCCAGATCAGCACCGGTACCGACGACGGACAGCACACGTCCGCCGGACGACACCACGGCGCCATCCTCACGGCGGGCGGTGCCGGCATGCAGCACGCCCTCGGCCTCGGAGCCGGTGATCACGTCGCCGGTGCGCGGACGCAGCGGGTAGTTCTCCGCAGCCAGCACCACGGTGACGGCGCTGCCGTCCTGCCAGCGCAGCGGGCCGAAGTCCTGCAGCGTCCCGGTGGCAGCGGCATTCAACAGTTGCCCCAACGGCGACTCCAGCAGAGCCAGCACCGCCTGGGTCTCGGGATCACCGAAACGGCAGTTGAATTCGACGACGGAGGGCCCGTTCGAAGTGATGGCCAGCCCCGCGTACAAGACTCCGGTGAAGGTGCTGCCGCGCCTGACGAGCTCGGCGGCAACGGGTTTGACGATGGTGTCGACGATCTCGGCGACGGTCGCCTCGGGCAGCCAAGGCAGCGGGCTGTAGGCGCCCATGCCTCCGGTGTTCGGGCCGGTGTCACCATCGCCCACCCGCTTGTGGTCCTGGGCCGGCAACAGCGGCACCACCGTCTCGCCGTCCACGATGCACAGCAGCGAGACCTCGGGCCCGTCGAGGAAAGACTCCAGCAGGACCGGATGTCCGTCGTCGAGCAGGCTCGCGGCATGGGCACGCGCGGCGGCACGATCGGCGGTGACCACCACACCCTTGCCCGCGGCCAGCCCGTCGTCCTTGACCACCCAGGCCGGCTCGCCGGCAAATCTATCCAGCGCGGCATCCAGATGCGCTGGGTTATCGACAATCTCACTGCGTGCGGTGCGCACCCCGGCCGCAGTCATCACGTCTTTGGCGAATGCCTTGGAACCCTCGATGCGCGCGGCGTCGGCCGACGGACCGAAGCACGCGATACCCGCCGCGCGGACCGCGTCGCCAACGCCCAGCACCAAGGGCACCTCAGGACCGATGACGACCAGATCCACATTCAGCTTGGTGGCCAGGGCCACCACCTCGGCACCGGACCCGATGTCGACCGCGTGCTGTTCGGCCACGGCGCCGGTCCCCGCATTGCCCGGAGCTATCGCCAGATAGTCGACGTGGGGGTCGCGCTTCAGGGCTATCGCCAAAGCGTGTTCACGGCCACCAGACCCAATGACAAGGACGCGCATGCCCCAGACCCTATCGGTCAGGGCAGCCCCGGCGACGGGACAGGCTAGGCATCCGGGCGGTATCCCCGCAGGAGCTTGGCAAGTAGCTCGTCGCGCCCGGCGACAAGCTCCGGGTAGGGACGCAGCGTCTTGACCAACGCCTCCCCGTCGAACATGTCGGTGATCATGAAGACCAGCGTGATCAGCTCGGCTTCGGACAGCCGATCGGTGCCCGGGACCGAGCGTGCCAGCGCAACCATCTGAGCGCCGTACTCGGCCACCGCGATCTGCAACGTCTGCCGCAACTGCTCATCGGTGCGTGCAGCCACCATGAGCTCGTAGAGCACCGCGTTGATGGGCTGTTCCTTGAGAGCACGCATCACGACCATCACGTCCTCGAATTCGGCGAGACGATCCCCCGCCGCCTCGAATCGGGCCCGCACCGTCGCCAACTGTCGGCGCAAGGTCTCGCGCGCCACCTCGGCCATGAAGTCGCCGACGGTGGGAAAGTGTCGGAAAAGTGCCCCATACGACAGCCCGGCCCGCTTGGCGATGCGCTGCACCGAGGCACGCGAATATCCCAGCTCGGCGATGGTGTCGATACCGGAATCGAGCAGTCTGGCGATGGTCGACTCGCGGCGCTCGGCCTGGGTGGGGCTCACAAGGTCACCGTAGATCACCTTGGACCAGGTCACTAAGGATTGTGATCGGTTGCCATCTTTTCTAGACTGGGCCTATCCCCCAACGAAGGGCAGCCCCCATGACCGACGGTCTTCGCGCAAGCGGCTCATCCCAGTTCGACCTCATCATCCGCGAC
Organism: Mycobacteroides chelonae; assembly: GCA_014204435.1. Classification (GTDB taxonomy): domain Bacteria; phylum Actinomycetota; class Actinomycetes; order Mycobacteriales; family Mycobacteriaceae; genus Mycobacterium; species Mycobacterium chelonae_A. The sequence continues at coordinate 13,051 of JACHLF010000006.1, read as the reverse complement.
GGCCTGTGGTTCGACGGCACGAAATCCGAGCCCCGTCAGGCCAACCTTGGCATCAAGGACGGGCGCGTGGCCGCCGTCTCCACCACTGCGCTCGACGAGACCGATTGCCCTGAGGTGATCGATGCCGGCGGCAAGTGGGTTCTGCCCGGGTTCGTCGATATGCACACCCACTACGACGCCGAGGTGCTGCTCAACCCGGGCCTCGGCGAGTCGGTGCGCCACGGCGTCACCACCATCGTGCTCGGCTGCTGTTCCATGTCGACCGTCTACGCCAAGCCCGATGACGCCGCCGACCTGTTCAGCCGTGTGGAGGCGGTGCCACGCAAGCATGTGATCGGCGCCCTCAACGAGTTCTGCGACTGGACCGATCCGGAAAGCTATGTCAAGAAGATCGACGCGCTGCCGCTCGGCCCGAATGTGACTTCTTTCCTTGGACATTCGGATCTGCGCACCGCCGTCATGGGATTGGGCCGGGCCACCAACAACTGGTCCTTCCCCACCCGCAAGGAACTCGACCGCATGGCCGACATGCTCGAGAAGGCACTCGACGCGGGCATGCTGGGCATGTCGGGCATGGACGCCCCGATCGACAAGCTCGATGGCGACCGCTACCGCTCGCGCGCGCTGCCGTCGACCTACGCGTGGTGGCATGAGCGCTGGCGCCTGATCAACGTGTTGCGCAAGCGCGATCGCATCCTGCAAAGCGCCCCGAACATCAACAACCCGGCCACCGCGGTGTTGTTCTTCCTGTCCACTGGCACCCGCTTCTTCAAGCGCCGCAAGGCCGTTCCTGTCAGCCTACTGGTGGCCGCGGACTCCAAGAGTATCAAGGGCGCGAACGTGTTCTTCAGCGCCGCCGCCCGAATCGGCAACAAGATCTTCAAGTCCAACGTCAAGTTCCAGCACCTGCCCGTGCCGTTCACGCTGTACTCCGACGGCATCGACCTGCCGGTGTTCGAGGAGTTCGGTGCAGGCACCGCTGCTCTGCACATCAAGGAGCAGCTCGAGCGCAACAAACTGATGGCCGACAAGGAGTACCGCCGCAAGTTCCGGCGCGAGTTCGCCATCAAGAAGCACAAGCCGGGCCTGTGGCACAAAGACTTCTACGACGCCGTGATCGTCGAATGCCCGGATGCCTCGCTGATCGGCAAGACCTTCGGCCAGGTCGGTGACGAACGCGGCATCGCACCGCTCGACGCTTTCCTGGATGTGCTGGTGGAGAACGGCGAGAAGAATGTCCGCTGGACCACCACCGTCGGAAACCACCGCCCCAAGGTGCTCGACGAGATGGCCAAGGATCCCAACTTCCAGATGGGCTTCTCCGATGCCGGTGCGCACCTGCGCAATATGGCGTTCTACAACTTCGCGCTGCGCTTCCTCAAGCGCATGAACGACGCGCAGAAGGCCGGGAAACCCATCCTGTCCCTTGGCCATACCGTGCATCGACTCACCGGTGAGCTGGCCGACTGGTTCGGGCTGGACGCCGGACACCTGCGTGAGGGTGATCGCGCCGACTTCGTGATCATCGATCCCGAGAAGCTCAACGAGACGGTTGACGCCTACAACGAGGCCCAGGCACCGTTCTTCGACAACCTGTCCCGCATGGTGAACCGCAACGACGAGACCGTCGTGGCCACCGCGGTCAGCGGCAAGGTGGTGTTCCGACTCGGCGAGTTCATCGACGGTTACGGGAACGACCTGCAGACCGGTCGGTACCTCAAGGCCGGCGAGAAACTAACCCTCCGATGAGCACCACATCGATGGCGCCGTGACACGCCTGTCCACGTTCACCAATGACGGCCTGACTTTCGACGTCATCGACGAAGGCCCGCTCGATGGCCCGGTGATCGTTGCGCTGCATGGCTTTCCCGAGCGGGCGACCATGTGGGCGGAAATCGTCCCGAAGCTGACGGACGCCGGATTCCGGGTGTTGGCCCCGAACCAGCGGGGCTACTCCCCCGGCGCCCGCCCCCTCGGCGTCCGCAACTACGCGCTGGACAAGCTCGAGGGAGACATCCTGGCCCTCGCCGGTCAGGCGGGTGTCGCGAAATTCCATCTGCTGTCCCATGATTGGGGTGCCGCGGTGGCCTGGCAGCTGGCGGGCAACCACGGTGACCGGGTGCACACCGCGTCGGTGCTGTCGGTTCCGCACCCGCGCGCCTTCCGGGATGCCATGCCGCGCGGTCAGATTCTGCATTCCTGGTACATGCTGCTGTTCCAGATCCCGAGGCTGCCCGAATGGCTCTTCAGCTTCAACGAAAAGGAGTCGTTCCAAAAGTTCGGTACGTCGTGGATGAAGGTGTCCGACCGGCTCGCCGAGCGCATCCGCGAGCTGTTCAGTGAGCCCGGCGCCACCACGGCAACGGTGAACTGGTATCGGGCCATGCGCTATTCACTGCGGTCGCCGGCTCCGGCGGTTCGGGTTCCCACCCTGTTCATCTGGAGTGACGGGGACTCCGCGGTGACTCGGGCGGCGGCCGATGCCAACCCCAAATACGTGCACGCACCGTACCGTTTCGAGGTCTTCGAAGGCGTGTCTCATTGGATCGCCGAGGAGCGGCCCGCCGAGACCGCCGCCTTGGTTCTCGAACACATCGCCGAGCACAGCGCCTAACGGGATTCCAACACGGCCGCCGCGTCCTGCAATCCGCGGATGGTCGCGGCAATGGCCGGGCGCTGCTGCGCACCCGGCCGGGCCAGCACTTCGTAGAGCCGTGCGGCACGTACCTCGCGGATGACCAACCGCGCCACCCGTGGGCTGCGGCTGACGTACCGCGGCATCAGCGCAACACCGTGGCCGTGGGCGACCATGTCCTCGACGATCTGGAAATCCTTGAAACGGAACCTGACTCGTGGACGGATGCCGGTGGAAACACCGAGCGAGACCAGCACGTCGTCAACCGGAAAGCCCTCGGGCACGCTGATCCACGTCTCATCGGCCAACTGTGCCGGTGTCACCGACTCGCACGCCGCCAGTGGATGCTCCCGGTGCACCAGCAGATCGATGGGCTCGCGCATCAGCGTCGTGGACCACACCCGGGGCGAGCGCAAGGCCGCGGCACGCTCGTCACGGTGGGTGACGACGATGTCGTAGTCGGTCAGCAGTGCGGGCGCCTCGCTGTAGGTGACGTCCTCATCGCTGGGGCGGACGTCCACCACATCCTGTACGGCCGCCACCACGCTGGGCAGCAGCAGTCCCCCGCCGGATGGGAACGACGCCACCCGCACCACGGGTTGGGTGCCCTCCCGATAGGTCACCATCTCCTCGGCCGCGCGATCGACGGCGGCGATCACCTCGTCGGCACGCAGTACCAACGCGCGGCCCGCCTCGGTGAGTGTGATGCCCCGCCCGTCCTGGCGCAGCAGTGGCACACCTGCCTCGCGGGCCAGCACCTTGAGCTGCTGTGACACCGCCGAGGGCGTGAGACTCATCGCGTCGGCCACCTCGCCGACAGTGCCGCGGTCGGCAAATTCTCGGAGAATCCGCAGGCGGCGCACATCCATGAAGTAAAACTACATCAATAGTGCACATTAATTAGATTGTGCTGAATCAATTCAGTACGCAGGATCGACGGCATGACAACCCGGCACCGTCTCCTCGGACTGGCCGTCGCCGTACTGTGGGGCGTGAACTTCCTGGCCATCCATGTTGGCCTGGAACACTTCCCGCCGCTCTTCTTCGCCGGGCTGCGATTTGCGGTGCTGGCGATTCCGGTGATCCTCTTCGTGCCCTGGCCACGCGTGCCGGTGCGCTGGCTCCTGCTCTACGGAGTCGGATTCGGAACCGTGCAGTTCGCCTTCCTGTTCCTGGCCCTGGCGAACGGCATGCCGACAGGGCTCGCCTCCCTCGTCCTGCAGGCATCGGCCCCCTTCACCGCAGTCCTCGGCGTGCTGCTGCTCGGCGAGCGGATGTCACTGCCGCACGTCGCGGGCATCACCCTGGCGGTCGGCGGCATGGCCCTCATCGCCACCGACCGCGCGACGCACGGCGCCTCGGCCGCGGTGGTCCCGGTGATGCTGACGCTGTTGGGTGCGCTCGGCTGGGCCTTCGGCAACATTGCGAGCCGAAAGGCAATGGAGGACAACGCGAATCCGCGTACACCACTGCGACTCACCCTGTGGATGTCGGTGGTGCCGCCGATCCCGCTGTTCGCACTGTCCGCACTCACCGAAGGCCCGAGCGCTGGTTGGCGTGCTCTCACCTCGGTCGGCACACCCGGTGGGCTGATCGCTCTCGGTGGCCTCGTCTACATCGTGGTGCTGTCCACCATCGTCGGCCTGGGCTTGTGGACCTACCTGATGGGCCGCTACCCGGCGAGTCGGGTGGCGCCGTTCTCACTGCTGGTCCCGATCGTGGGTATCACCACGTCGTGGCTGGCCCTCGGAGAGCAGCCGACCACCTTCGAACTCGTCGGCGCGGCAGTGGCGATCGGCGGATGCCTCCTCGCCATGACGGCCCGCCCACCCGACAGCGATAGCGCCCCCGAGCCCGTACCGCGCGAGCTGTCCACGGCCTGCGCCGCCACCACGGGCCACTAACCTAGGGGCATGTCGAGTGTGTTCACGAAGATCATCAACGGAGAACTGCCCGGTCGGTTCGTCTACGAAGACGACGACGTCGTCGCGTTTCTGACCATCGCGCCGATCACGCCGGGCCACACCCTCGTGGTGCCGCGCGCCGAGATCGACCAGTGGCAGGACATCGACGCGGCAGTCTTCGCGAAGGTTAACCTCGTGGCGCAGCGCATCGGCCGTGCCATCCGCAAGGCCTTCGACGCACCGCGTGCCGGTTACATCATCGCGGGAATGGAGGTGCCGCACCTGCATGTGCACGTCTTCCCCGGACACCAGCTAACCGACTTCAGCTTCGAGAACGCCGATCCCAACGCGTCGGCAGAATCCCTCGACGAGGCGCAGGCCAAGATCAAGGCTGCGCTGGCTGAGATCGACTAGCCCGCACGATCTTTGGCGCGGGTTCGTCGTTCTTGGGGGCCTCGGGCTCTGACTCCGGCTCCTCGACCTCGACTTCGTCGTCGGTCATGTCGGCACGGGGCAGCCGTACCTCGAATCGGCAGCCCTCGCCGGGGGCGGTGTGCACGGTAACGGTGCCGCCGTGGGCGGCGGTGAGTGCGTCGACGATCGAAAGCCCCAGCCCGGTGCCGCCGCTGCTGCGGGTGCGCGAGGAATCCGCGCGATAGAACCGCTCGAAGACACGCTCGGCATCGGCCTTCGTCATACCCGGGCCGCCGTCGATGACCTCCAGGACGGCGTCGTCACCCTCTGTACCCACCCGAACCTGGACGGCAGCGGTGGTGTGGCCGAGCGCATTGCTGACCAGATTGCCGAGCACCTGTCGCAACCGAAGCTCATCGCCGATGACCTCCGGGGTGCCGGGCCCGTCGAACACCTCCAGCTCCACATCATGTTCGGGCGCAGTGGCTTTCGCATCGTGCACGGCATCGGCGGCCAACACCAGTAGATCGACGAGCCGCTGCTCCATGGGTCGATGCGCGTCCAATCGCGCCAGTAGCAGCAGATCCTCCACGAGCTGACCCATGCGGGTCGACTCCCCTTCGATGCGCCCCAGCACCAGCTCGGTATCGGTGGCCGCGCCCTGCCGGTAGAGCTCCGCGTAGCCACGAATGGTGGTCAGGGGCGTGCGCAGTTCATGACTGGCATCGGTGATGAATCGGCGCATGCGTTCCTCGGACGTGCGTGCCGTCTTCGCGGACTTCTCCGAGTCGGCCACTGCGCGCTGGATCTGCGCAAGCATTCCGTTGAGCGCCAACGATAATCGGCCGACCTCGGTACGCGGGTCACGTTCCGGTACGCGGCGATCTAGGTGTCCGGCGGCGATATCAGCGGCCGTCGCCTCCACCTCGGCCAGGGGCCGTAGGCTGCGGTGCACCAGCCAATATCCCGCGATACCAAGCACGGTCAGCACGGCGATCCCGATCGCCACCTGCAGCCACAACAGGTCGCGCGCGGTGGTGCGCACATCGGTGATATCGCGGGCGACCGTGGTGTATCCACCCATCACGTCGCGGCGCGACACCGCACGCCACTCGGTCCCGGATCCGTCGGCGGATTGCACCGTCACGGGGCGACCGCCCACGTCGTTGTCGAACGGTAGGTCAGGATCGGCCCGGGCACGGTCATTGAGCATGATGACCACCCGTCCACGGTCGTCGGTGGTGCGGATGAAGAACAACGACGGCGGCCGATGCCGATTGGTGTCAAAGGCAGGGGGAGAAGGAGGTGGCCGGTTCGCCCACCCGTTCGCGGCGTCGATCAGCTCACGATCGGCGCGGTTCATCATGGTGCGCTGCATGGTGGTTGTCACGGCGATGCCCGACGCCACCAGTCCCAGCGCAACCAAAACCAAGGTTCCGACCACGAGGCTCACCCGCAGCGGCACACCCCGACGCACGCCGGGGGCCCTGATCACCGCTGCTCGCGCAATACGTATCCCACGCCACGAAGCGTATGCAACAACCGCTTCTCGCCGTTGTCGATCTTGCGGCGCAGGTAGGAAACATAGGACTCGACGACATTCACATCGCCGCCGAAGTCGTAGCGCCACACATGGTCGAGGATCTTGGGCTTACTGAGCACCGTGCCCGCATTGATCATGAAGTACCGCAGCAGCGTGAACTCGGTGGGCGAGAGTGCAACCGGCTCGCCGGCCTTCCACACCTCGTGGGTGTCCTCGTCAAGCTCGATGTCGGCGAAGCTGAGCCGGGACTTGCGCGCGGGCTCGGAGCCCATACCCGAGCGACGCAGGATCACCCGCAGCCGAGCGACCACCTCTTCTAGGCTGAACGGCTTGGTCACGTAGTCGTCAGCACCCAGCGTCAGCCCCGCGATCTTGTCCTGCAACCCGTCGCGGGCAGTCAGAAAAAGCGTCGGCGCATCGATCCCGTCGGCGCGCAGACGACGCAGCACGCCGAATCCGTCCATCCCGGGCATCATCACGTCGAGGATCACCGCATCCGGACGGACCGTACGGGCCAGATCCATCGCGGCGGCTCCGCTGTCCGCGGTATAGACGTCAAAACCCTGGAATTTGAGACTGACCGAGAGCAACTCGACGATGTTCGATTCATCGTCGACCACCAGCACCTTGGCGGGGGTGGTGCTGTTGTCGGAGAAAGTTCCTTGGTGTGTCTCTGTCGTAACGCTCACCACAGACAGTCTTCCCCCCACAATTTACGGGGCGCTGGATCTACGCTGTGAGGTTCCTGTGAGTTCTTCACAGGAGATCGTCAGCCAACCGCGCGAAGTCGCCCTACAGTTATGCCATGAAGCTGGTGTCGCTGATCACCGCGCCACTGAAGATCTCGCTGGCCGTTGCCGACACCGGGTTGGCGGTGGCCTCCAAGGCGATCGATACCGGACGCGAGGTCCTCGCCGAGTTTCCCGACGGACAGCCGCATGACGGACGGGGCGATGCCGCCGGGGCAGGCCTGGTGGGCACCGTCGAATCCCTGTTGGGAATGGTCGGGCGCAAGAGCCCCCTGCAGTCGGCGATGAAGGTCGCCGAACTCATGGAGGAGGACAAGCCGATCGGCCGGGCGCTGCGGCCGGGAGGGCCAGTGGAGCGCATCATGGCGCCCGGAGGGCTCGCCGACCGGCTCACCGAACCCGGCGGTGTGCTGGACCGGCTCTTCGCCCAGGACGGGCCCGTCGACCGCCTCACCTCACAGGACGGCGCCCTGGATCGGGCGTTGGCACCCGGTGGCCTGGTCGACCAGCTACTCGCTGAGGACGGGATTCTCGAACGGTTGATGCAGGAAGAGGGCGTGCTGGACAAGTTCACCGCGAAAGACGGCCCGCTGCAGCAGCTGGCCAACCTGTCCGAGGTGCTGACCAAAGCGGCGCCAAGCATCGATGCGCTGACCCCGACCGTCGAGCTGTTGACCGACACCGTCTCGGCACTCAGTTCGGTGGTCAGCCCGTTGGGCGGGTTCCTGCCACGCCGACGGCCCTCGCGGCCGTCGACATCGCCGCGGCCAGTGCGGTCCGAGCGGGTTATCGACGGTGAGGTCTAGCAGGTCGGCTAGTACGACTTGCCATCGGCGTAGCGCTGGCGGCGAAAACTGCGGCCGTTGCCGCGATTTCGGCTCTTGGACGTCGGCAATTGTGAGTCACAGTTCGGGCAGATCAGTCGTAGATTTTGTCGACAGTTGTTGTCCGGGTTTTTGTCCATATGATCCAAGATCAGCACAAGCGGGAGACCCTGCCAGGTACTCGCTCCGCGGCAGATCGCACAGCGGTCCGATTGAGCCTCGGCCAGAAACGTCCGGATGTGGTGTCCGCTAGGACTGCCTGGCAGGCATTGCCGCAATAGACTTTTTGACTGCGCTTTGAAAGTGGTGCACCGCATCCGAAGCACAGTCTCACGAGCCTAAAATACTGCGGTGCACTGACAACTCTGATGTCTTATGGAGCCCCCGGTCAGGATTGAACTGACGACCTTCCGCTTACAAGGCGGGTGCTCTACCACTGAGCTACGGAGGCAATGGAACGTCGTACAGCTTAGCGGTCCCGGTCGGTCACCTTCGACGACCACCACAATGGCCTCTGGTGCGACCAACCGCAATCAGCCTTCGTCCGATGTGACGTCATCGACCCGCGCGGGGTAGATCATGCGACGGCTGATCTCCACGGCATGGTCGGCGAATCGTTCGTAATAGCGCCCCAGCAAGGTGACGTCGACCGCCGGCGCCACGCCGTGTTTCCATTCCCTGTCCATCAGGACGGTGAACAGGTGGCGATGCAAATCGTCCATGGCGTCGTCATCGGTGTCCAAGCGGGCGGCCTTGTCCGGATCCCCGGTGAGCACAACGTCTTTGGCGTCATTCCCGATGCTGACCGCGATGCGGCCCATCTCGGCGAAGTAGCCGTGCACCTCTTCGGGCAATGCTCGCTGCGGGTGACGGCGACGGGCGATCTTGGCGACGTGCAAGGCCAGCGCACCCATGCGCTCAGCATCGGCGACATTCTTCAGCGCCGCAAGAACCGCCCTCAGATCAGAGGCCACGGGTGCCTGCAGGGCCAGAACCGTGAACGCCGCTTCTTCGAGACGACGGGTGCGCAACACCATGTCGTCGTGGCAGCTGATGACCTCCTCCGCGAGCACGAGATCGGCCTGCAACAGCGCCTGCGTCGCCTTCTGCATCGCACTGCCCGCCAACTGGCAGATATCGGCAATGCTCGCCGCTAACGCATCTAACTGTTGATGGAACGCCGTCCGCATATACACACTCTACGATTTGCCACACCCGCGCGAGCCTGCACCTGAACTTGCGACGCAGTTTCGCGGTCGGACCCGCGGGGAGTACGCCCACGACCGTGGCCTCGCAGGCGCTGCTCGACCTGCGGAAAAAACATCTGAGGACCACAATAAGTCCAGGTCAAGACAGCGGAGCGGCGTGAGGTGCGCACTGGCGATCCCCGAGGTTCCGGCCCGGATCATCCGATCTCTTCGCGTGGGATACCCCGATGGGGTCCCCCACATCGACGACATCCCGCAGTTTGCTCTCCTGCGCCGAAGACTCTCCGATGAGGAGGTACTCATGGTCGCTCGTGAAGTGATCCGGCACGGGTGGGTACCCGTTGCGGACGCCGATATCGAGGTTGCGATCACGAAGGCCACAGATGCGCTGCCCTGCGCCGAAGAGACTGAGCGCGTACGGCAGAAGCTGCGAGCCGCCGGGTGGGCTCCACACGACCCGCTTGAATCACCCGACCAGCCATCGGCTTGCCCGACGCGTCTCCGGGCACTCGGGCGAGTCAACGAATGCGATAGCTGTTGGTACCCCTCGGGTTGTCGCTGGGGGCGTAGCAGCCAGCGCCACTAGCCCTTGAGGCGCAGCGCCACCAGCAGCGCGCTCACCTGCGTGCAGAGCTGCCTGGTGATCCATACCAGCGGGTCCGCCACGTCGCCGAGCAGACAGGTGTCGGAGGGAGCACGGTCATTCGGCACGAAATGAGGCGCGTGGGCGAATCTGAAGGAGTCGGCACCCGTGAGGTAGTTGATGAACAGCTTCCGGTGTTGCTTGTGGTGACTGACTTCGATTGTTCTGCGCAAAGACACGCATGAGTAGGAACAAATCCGTGAGCATCCCCAAAGTCTTGCTTATAAATGCAGGTAGAAGGCTACGAATGGTCGACGTCGCCGGCCTCCCAGGTGCTGGGCAGCATGGGCATGACCTGCCTGGTGTCCTCGGCTGAGAGTCTGATCGCCGCGGCCGTGGGTGTGTCGGCCACGACGGGGGCAGTGCCCGGGAAACCCAGGGCACCAACACCCCGGCTTGTGGCGATACGGTCCACGCCCGCGATCACAGTGGGCTCCCCGGCAGCTGCGCCCATACCGCTTGTCTCTTCCAGATATTCGTAGCGTTTGCCCCCGATACGGGCCGTGTTCTTGCTGCGCCGCCTACGCCGTGCCCGCGCCGACGCCGCGACACCGGCCACCGCGGTCGCGTCGACAGCTACGGCAGCGGCCTCCAACGATTTCGCGGTGCCCTTGGGACCAAAGCTCACGCCAGGCGGAACTAAACCCGGTATTGCGTAACTGATTCCTGGAGTAGATGCGGGGGTGGCGGATGTGACCGGTGCGGTTGCACTGGAGGAGGGCGTGGCCACCGACGAGGCTCCCGACGGAGCCGTGGACAGGGCGGGCATGGCGGCGGCCACCAGACTTGTCTCCGGCCGGTGCACTGCCCGCGGCACAGGTCGGGCTGCGGACGGTGCCGTCGCCTGCTCGGGAACCGCTGCGGCGACGGGCCGAAGGTGTATCAGCGCCGCCAAGCCGCTCAGACCGCTGAGCGCAGGAATGAGAAACGGCAGCAGATAGGAGGCGTAGTACGGGTACCAGAGCAGGTCGTAGAGGAACAGCATGATCACCGCGAGCACCGCCGAGGTCGCCGGGTTGAAGCCCATCTTCTCGAACCACTCTTGAAAGCCCTGCAGCATCTCCGTGATCTGGTCAGGCGATCCCGGGATGTCCGATTGATCACTGCGGGCCTCACCGCCGGGCCCGAGGATCGGCGGCGCCTGCTGGGTCTGCGGTATCGCCGACGTCATGGACTCGGCGGTGGCCTGATACGCGGTCATGGTGGCCGCCGCCTGTACCCACATGCGGACGTAGTCGGCCTCGTTGAGTGCGATGGGGATGGTGTTGATCCCAAAGAAGTTCGTGCCGACCAGTACGCCATGTGTGACGTGATTGGCGGCCAACTCCGCGAGGGTCGGCATGGTCGCGAGCGCGGTACCGTAGGCGGCCGCTGTTGTTTCATGTTGGGTGGCAATGACACCACTGTCCACCGCGGCCTGTTCAAGCCAGGCCAAGTACGGCCCGTGGGCGGCCACATACTCGGAGGCGCTGGGCCCTTGCCAACTGCTTGCCTGCACCGCGGCCAGCACCTGTGTCAGCTCCACCGCCGTCAGTGCGTAGTTGTATCCGATCTCCTGCCACTGCACTGCGGCGGCCAGCAGCGCACCCGGCCCGGGCCCCGCGCTCAACAACGCAGAATGCACCTCCGGAGGCTCCGCCATCCATATCGGTGCCGTCACACGCCGCCTCCCTACTGACTAGACGCAAACGGTTTCGCGTCGCCATAGTAAGTAGTCGGACCATAGGTCGGAAAGTTCCCGAACAGTCAGAATCAGCGTCCGAAATCACATTTTACGTTGTGCGCCAGGAATTCCCACTCGTGTAGGCCTTCCCGTACAGTCGGAACCATGCCAGTCATCGATGTTCGCCACCTCGACGGCGTGTCCGAGACCGCACTGCTCACCTTGCACCAACGGGCGACCGAGGCAGCCCGGTCCGACGGCATCATCGACGATCCGATGGCCGTCGCGCTACGCGCCGCCGTCGACTACGACTTTGAACATTTCGGCCGCACGCATCAAGCTACAGCCTTACGCGCCTTGATCTTCGACAAGGCCACCCGCGATTACCTGACCGAAAAACCGCGGGCCAGCGTGGTAGCCCTGGCCGAGGGGCTGCAGACCAGCTTCTGGCGCCTCGACAACGGTGAGCTCACCTGGCTGTCAGTAGATCTCGAGCCCATCGTGCGGCTGCGCCAACAGCTGCTACCGGCATCGGACCGGTTGCGCCATTGCGCTCAATCCGCACTGGACTACTCGTGGATGGATCAAGTCGACGACACCACCGGCGTGTTGATCACCGCCGAGGGGCTGTTCCAATACCTGGAACGCGACGTGGTGTTTGATCTGATCAGCGCGTGCGCCAAGCGTTTTCCGGGTGGCAGACTGGTCTTCGACTCCGTACCCAAGTTCCTGAGCACACACTCACAGCGCGGCATGCGACTCAGCGAGCAATACACCGTGCCACCAATGCCTTTCTGGTTCACCGCAAATCAATACGACGAGTTGCGCGCCATTCCCGGCATCCGCAGCGTACGTGAGCTACGGATGCCGGCGGGACGCGGCAAGATACTGAGTTGGGCGGGGCCGCTGCTGTACGCTCTGCCCGGTCTCGACCGGTGGCGTGCACCTCATACCGTTATCGAGTTCGGCTGAGGTACCACACTTGCGACGGAGGCTATCCGGCGGCGACCGCGAAATCCCCTCCGGCCCGCACGAGTGTGTCGTGAACCTGTTCGACCGATAACACGCTGTCGGTCAGGACGCGTACCGTGGAAGCACCCTTGGGGTCCAGGTCCACCGACACCTCGCGCACCGGGTCGAGCGCGGTCAGCGCCTCGGTCACTCCCATGACGCATGAGTTGCAGTGCATCCCGCTGATGGCGAAGATCTGTTCGGACATGTCGTGTTTCCTCCTGAAATACATATTCTCAACGGTTTTGGTAGGTCATAACGTGGCCCTCTATGCGCCCCATTTGGCTCCTTCGGCCATGTCGCGTGCGTTCATCGAGAGGGTGTTGGTCTCGTGAGTGCTGCCCATGGCGCGGTAGGCGCGCACGAGTTCTTCCATGGCGGTGTTCCACTGAGCCTGCCAGGCGGCCTGGCTCATCGAGGTATCACCATGCCAGGCAGCCTGCAGGGAAGCCTGCTG
>JACHLF010000005.1 GCA_014204435.1 Mycobacteroides chelonae | reverse complement strand
CTGGGCCGCACGCTGCGCGGTATCGACACGATGCAGAACGGCTACCGCACCCTGGTCGATCAGACCCCGAAAACCTTCCGTGCGCTCGACACGCTGTTCGCCGACAACTCCGACACCATGGTGACACTACTCGCCAGCCTGGCCACGACATCGCAGATGCTCTACGTGCGCACGCCGGCCATCAACGCCTTCTTCCCCAACTATCGTGGGTCGACATTCGGTGCGATCGCAGACACCATGCGCGACAACGGAGTCTGGGCCACCGCGGATCTGTACCCACGCTATGCCTGTGACTACGGCACTCCGCGCGTGCCGCCGTCGTCGGCTGATTTCCCGGAGCCGCCCGTGTATACCTACTGCGCGGATGACGACCCCGCCGTGCTGATTCGGGGTGCCAAAAATGCACCGCGACCCGCTGGGGACGACACCGCCGGTCCGCCGCAGGGCGCTGACCTCGGAAAGACGACCGACCCCACCCCTAAGGGCAGGTTCACGATCCCGACCCCGCACGGCGGGCCGACACTGCCGATCGAACCCCCGCGGTGACTGGGACATGCGGTTGGAGCGACACATGGGTGACGAAAACGACGCAACCGCACCGCGACAGCGCCTGCCTAAGGGGCAGGGTTGGCTTCTGCGGCAGCAGATCATCGATACCGCGATGGACCTCATCCTCAGGTCGGGGGAGGCGCGAGCTCCGTCTGCCCGCGAGCTGACGCGCGCGCTGGGCATCACGGCGCCGTCCCTGTATCGGCACTTCTCGAGCACCGATGAATTGGCAGACGCCTTATGCGCGAGGTACTTCGAACAGCTGGGAGAGGCGCTGCAGCGGGCCACGCTCAACGTCCCCACGGCAATTGAACGACTGCACGCGCTGGGGCTGGCCTATGTGCGTTTTGCCGCGGAGAGTCCGCTGTTGTACCGGTTCGCCACCGCGAGCCCGCCACGGCTGGGCAGCGAATCGGACGAGATACTCAGCAGTGCAGCTTTCCTGCACCTCCGAGACGTTGTGCAAGAACTGGTCGACGAGGAGAGGTTTCCCCGCGGTAGCACCATGGAGCCGGCCTTGCAGTTGTGGGCGACCACGCACGGGGTCGCCTCGCTGTTGGTGACGAGGCCATACCTCCCGTGGGGTAGGCAGGAGTTGTTTGCGTCCCGAACTCTGCGTGCCGCATACCGGGGACAAGTGCTGGCAGAAGTTCCGGACGGTGCGGGTGGCGTCGGTGAGTAGCGCTACCTAGTGGCGTGAGAAACCCCTACCCGCGGCGGTAGGTCTACGTGTTCATCTTGTGTCGCTCGGCCAGCACCCTGAGAGGTATGACAGACCCACAGTTGCAGCAGATGACCGCGACGCTGGACGAACTCGACGGGCGTGAACGCGCGCTGCGGGCCGAGCTCGATGCATTGCGGGGTCGGATGGTCGAATGGGCTCAAGCCGAATACCTTAAAGCCCAGCAATATTGGGATGATTACCGGCGCACGCGGGGCGCTGCACCGCTGGCGACGCCGGCGCCCTTACTCGTGGCAGCGCCCGGCCCACCTGCTCAACTGCCTGTGATGGCGACGGCGGGGGCCGCGCCTTCGCCCGAGGAGCCATTTTGGTCGCGTGAGGGTTTCGCCGCCAAGGCGATGGCCCTGGCCGGGGCGGTGGTGACACTGGCCGGCGTGGTCATGTTGCTGGTGCTGGCCGCCAAGAGTGGGTACTTCGGTCCGGTACCGCGCATGGTGTCCGGCGCGCTCCTCGCAGGCGGGCTGGTGGCGCTGGGTATCCGGGTGTACGCGCTGCCTGGTGGCAGGATCGGAGGCATCGCCACCGCGGCAACAGGATTCGCGGCGGCATTTTTCGACGTACTGGCACTCACGGTGATCTACGAGAAGATTCCGGTGGTAGCGGGATTGACTATCGCGCTCGCGATCGCGGGTGCCGGCCTGGTACTGGCGCGGCAATGGAATTCCCAACCCTTCGCCGCGGGGGCGGTCGCCGCGATCACCATGCTGGCACCGTTCCTTACCGACGGGTTCACTGTCGAACTCGCCGCGTTCGTACTGGTGCTGTTGATCGCCAGCCTGCCCGCCCAGATCGGCCGCAATTGGCCGGTGCTACATGCATTCCGGACCGTGGGCGTCACCCTGATACTGCTGGCAGCCATCGGCCATGAGGCAGGTTACGGACACCCGCATGCCCTGCTCGTCATGGCGGTACTGGCGCTGCTGGTGACCCTGGTGGGATCGCTGTGGCTGCTCACCGGTGAAAACAACGACCCCACCTCGTCGATAATGATCGCGGTCGCTTCCGTGCCGGTGCTCTACAGCGCGCTGTTGCTCCCGGTGTGGCCGCTGGGAGTGCTGGTGCCGGTCGGGGTCTCCGCCACGATGGGCGCGGCGCTGCTTGTGGTCGGCGGCCTTCCCTTGCATGTGCGCGTCACCATGGCTGCGGTGGCGGGTTTGGCGTTGTTGCAGGCGTCGGTCGACGGTACTCGGGACGCTCTGCTGGTGGTGGTGCTGCTGGCGATAGCGCTGTCCTTCTGCACCATCGGATACCAACTCCGGGATCGCGTTTCGCTGGTACTGGGCCAGGTGTTCGGCGGACTCGGCGGTATGGCCTACATCGCGTACGCGCCCCCTGAGCTGCTGACCGACTCGGCCAGCGCGGTGCGCGCGGCCGGTCCGCTGTTGATCGTCGCCAGCGTGCTCATGGCGGTCACGGTCGGTATGGTGATGGCGGCCATGCAACGGGTTGGCTGGGCGAGCCCGCAGTCTGCTCCGCTGCGCGGTGTGTTGGCCGGGGTGTCGATCCTGTACTCCGGAACCACGGCGATTGTCCTCGCGGGTGCCGCACTACTGGGCAACAACGACGGGTTCTTGCTGGGCCACGGTCTGGCGACCGTGTCCTGGATGGCAGTCTCGGTGGCGCTGCTGCTTGCCGGTCTGCGGCGTTTTCGCGACCAGACATGGCTCACCAGAACAGGGTTCGTGCTTGCTGCGATGGCAGTGGCCAAGCTGTTCCTGTTCGACCTGGCCACTCTTGATGGCATCGCCCGGATCGGCGCGTTCATCGTTACCGGGCTGCTACTCCTGGGTGGCGGCGCGCTGTACGCGCGCGAATACGCAACGCGCGATGAGCAATCCGCGTCAAAGTCGAGTTCAGTCGGCGGCTAAACCAAAAGTGCGTTCGAAGGTCTGCGCCCGCTCGGCAGCCAACAATCGTGCATCGCGCCCGTATGCGTCGCTCCCGATGCCAGGAGAACCCATCTCGAGCTCTGCGGCATCCGCGTACGCGGTATCGAAGAGATCATGGAAGATCTGCCACTGATCTCCAAGGTCTTGGATCTCGTAGATGCCCGTGACGAAGTCCTCTCCAGAGACCGAGCCTCGTGCATATGCAGACTGCAGATCATAGATCCTGCGTGCCAGATCGTTTTGCTTGGTGAGGTATTCGGCATCAGGCGCGTGAAGTTCGAGGAATCTTCCGTAGCGCTCCTCGAGAGCAGGAATTCGCTCATCGATCAGGCGACGGTGCATCTCTGCCTCGGAGATCGCCTGTGGTTCGGACGGATCAGGAGGCTGGTACGCGGGCACATAGTCTTCGAGGTCCGTGAACATGTCACGTACCACCGGATCGTCGACCACTGCGTCCGCGACAAATCTCGATCTCAGGGACATGAAGTTCCGGGTGTATACCCGTGCAGTAATCGTTCCGCCCAGATACTGTCCGACCAATCGGCCTAGGGCAGAAAGGAATGCGGCTGCCTCGGAATGATGAGCGTCTTGCGTCATGTCACCAGAACTTTCCGCCGTTAAGCAGTCCTTGATACTGCTGAGGCGTCATTTCCCAGCATGACCAGAACTCGCCATTCGGCCTCTGCATGACCATCTTCCTGGTCATTGGATTGTAGGTAACAACCGCAGGCCCCTGTCCATGGTAGTCGGGCACGCTGATCCTCTTGTTCGCAGGATCTTCGAGGAATCCTTCAATCGATTTCTGAAATTTCTCCAGGTTCGCCTTGTTTCGGTTTCCGATTCCAAACATGTCCTCGGCGTGCGAATCGAATTTTTTGTCCAGGTTGCTCTTCTTGTACGTGACTTGGAGCTGGGGAGGTTCAGGCGTTTTGGTCTTACCCGGGCGCAGAGCCTTGGGCAGTTTTGAAGCCAGTTCGTCCATCTTGCCTCTGAGCTTGGTCACTCCTTCGGCGACTCGTCGGCCGGTCTTGGAGAGCTTCGCGGCGGTGGCAACTGCCTCGACTAGCTTCTTGATTTTCTGAGCAGTCCGCGCGATGCGCGAGGCGGCAACACCGGCACCGACCGCGCTGGCGATACCGGCAGTGACGAACGACAGCGCGATTCCGACCGCTACTGACGCAGCCTGCTCGATGAGCATCTGTTCGACCGCGTCTTTGATGTCTTGTCGCAGCTTGTCCAGTGTTGCCTTGAAGTCTCCACAGGCCGGTCCAAGTGCGTTCACCGCCTTGACGATTTCGATAACCGAATTCTGAATCTCATTGAACTCGGCTTCGACCAGATCGATCTCGGGACTCTTGTCTTCCTGGATCGTCTCGAGCCCGGCGTCCAATACATCAATTGCCGCGCGCAGGTCGTCGTCGGCGAACGACTTCCACGCCGCTTGGGCCGTCTCGAGCTTTCCGGTGTCGCCGTTGGGGATTGGGATACCGATCTCGCCCACAAGGTCGATCACGCCCTGCAGGCCTGCGCCCGAATCCCCGATCGCGGACGGTGGTGCGGCTGCCTGCACGGTCGTCGGCTGCCCCTCATCGGCACGTTCTTCACCGGGAAGGCTCCCCTGGACCCCGTCGGATTCGCCCCATTTGCAGGCGGTTTGCTTCAGCCGAGCAGAGAAGCTGACCAGTGCTGCGGTGGTGCTGTTGATGCCCTTGGCGGCCTCGTCATACTCTGTGCCCCACTGTTTTCCAGCTACATCGCTACCAGCCATGGAGTCGGTGCCCTCTAGAGCAAGAGTGAGTGCACTGACTCCTTGTGACAAGAACTTTGAGGCGTCGTCGGCGTCGCGCGCAATGCGGAAGTAATTCCGGTAGACGATCTCGGTCGGCATCAGTCGAACATCGATCTGTTGACCGCACGAGCGTCGTCGTACGCCTGGCCGACCCCGGCCAACCACTTAGACATCTCGCCGAGAACATCTTTCAGTTCCTCAGCGGCCTTGAGCCATTCTCTGGTGCTTTCGCGGAACTGATCGCCGGCGACACCCTGAAAAGATTGTTCGGACCTGTCGACCTCCGCCGTGACCTTGTGCACTGCTTCGGCGACTTGATCTGAATACTCGGTCAGAGTCGTCGATGTGTTGTCGATGTGCTCTCTGTCGAATACGAGCCTGTCGATCATGTGTTGATCTGCCCGTTCAGGCCCGAAATGCCTGCAGTATTGGCCTGTTCTTGAGCGAGGTAGGCCTCGACATTGTTGATGATTTTCTGCGGTATCTCGTCCAGGTGCTTCAAGATCTTCTCGGCTTGAGATACCAGCGCCTCGTACTGGTCATCGAACTCCTCGGCGCGATTGCCGAGCCAACCTTCCTTCAGCACTGATGCAGCGCTATCGAGCGCTTGCCAGCCTTTCTTGGATGCGTCGGACATCGCACGGACAACGGATGCGGTGACATGCAGATCGTCGCTATCAATGAGCACAGGCGGCCCTCCCCTGGGTATGGCGAAACCCTAACCGGGGGTATTCAAGATCGCCACCCACGTCGAGATCACATCGACGGATGCATGGGGGGGAGACCGGGCGCGTGTGTCGGTGGGCTAGATACGACGACCCTCGCGTCGCAGCAGGTCCTGGGCGCTGACGCTGCCGCCACGGCTGCGACGGGTGGCCTCGTCGGCTTCCTGCTGTTGCGGCGTCGTGCGCTTCTGATCGCGATTCTGACCGGCCGGCGGCGCTTCCGTCGCGTCCGCAGACGTGGCGGCGGGCTGATCGGCTCGCGGCGGCCGCGGAGCCCGAGGCGGACCCTGCCGGGTCGCGTTGGGACCGGCGATGGGCATAGCCGTCGTCGCGTCCTCACCCGGCGCGCTGGTGGTGGGCTTGGGCTGGGGCTTGGCAACGGGAATCGCGGTGGTCGCATCACTCGACTCCGCGGTCGGCGCAGAGCCCGCTTGCTTGGATCCGCGCAACTCGCCGAGCCACGACTCGATCTCCCGATCGGCATTCGGGCGCTCCGGGCGGTGGCCGCCCGGGACGGCGCTACGTGTGGTCGGAGCGTCCGGCCCGGCTGGATTGCCACCCGGTACGCGTGTGGTAGGCGCATCGGTGGGAGCAACGTTCTTGCCGGGCACAGACATCCGCGTGGTCGCGGGCGCATCCGCGCTCGCGTTGCCCACCAGGTTGACCGGGGTGGTCGGGGGAGCGGGCGGCGTCGGCGTGGGTCGTGCCGGGGCTGACGGATCGTGTTGGCGCGGTGTGGACGCCGAGGGTAGGCGGGTGCGCTCGGAGGCGATCGGCAGCTTGGTGGTGCGCGCGTTGGACCCGACCGGAGACGAGGCGGCGGCGATGGCCTGCTCGCGGCCGGTGGGACGCTTGCGCTCGTCGGCCAGGGTGACCTCGCCGAGGCCGAGCTTGACCTGGATGCGCTTCATCCAGGCCGGTGCCCACCAGCAGTCGTCGCCGAGCAACTTCATAACCGCGGGGATCAGCAGCATGCGCACCACGGTGGCGTCGAGGATCAGGGCGGCGATGAGACCGAAGGCCAGGTATTTCATCATCACCAGATCGGAGAAGGCGAAGCCGCCGGCCACCACGATGAGGATCAATGCGGCCGCGGTGATGATTCGCCCGGTGTTGGCGGTGCCGACGCGCACGGCCTCGGTGGTCGACAGTCCTTGGTGGCGCGCCTCGATCATGCGCGACATCAAGAAGACCTCGTAGTCGCTGGACAGGCCGTAGATCACCACGATGATCAAGACGATCACCGGTGCCGTCAGCGGTGTCGGGGTGAAGTTCAGCCACTGGGAGAAGTGTCCGTCGACGAATATCCACGTCAGGATGCCCATGGTAGAGCCCAGACCCAGCGCACTCATCACCGCTGCCTTGATCGGCAACACCAGCGAACCGAACGCCAGGAACATCAGGATCGTGGTGACGCTGATCAAGATCACGATCACCAGCGGAAGCTTGTCGAACACGGTATCGATGGAGTCTTGTTCGAGCGCGGGCGTGCCACCGATATACATCGTGACGCCCTTGGGAACCGGCATGGCCCGAAGCTCTTTGACCTTTTCCCCGGCGGTGTTCCGGTCGATCAGGGCGTTCTGGATGACCTTGACGCTGGTGTCCCCGTCGGTCTTGACGGCCTGTCGGCGCTGCCACATCTGGGTCTTGTCTCCGCCGGGCTCCACGAAGCCGGGAACCTTCATCGCGTCGGCGCGAATCTGGTTGAGCTGCGAATCGGTGGCGCCCTTGGTGACGATGGTGATGGTCTCGGTGCGGAAGCCGGGGAAGAGCTTGTCGAAGTCTTCCTGCGCCTGACGCACGGAATTTGTTGGAGGCAAGTACTTTTCACTGAAGCCACCGAGCTTCAGGTTGCCCAGCGGGATGATCAGCAGCAGCATCACGATGACGATCGGGACTGCGAACATCAACGGCCGCTGCATGACGAAGACGACGGTGCGTCCCCAGAACCCGTTCTCCAGCTCGTCGCGAGACTTGGTGCGGCTGAACCGTTTGATGCTCAGCGCGTCGACGTGCCGTCCGAGAACACCCAGGCAGGCGGGCAGCACCGTGATGGACAGGATTGCGGCCAGCATTACCGAGGCAATACCGGCGTACGTCAGCGACCGCAGGAACTGCTGGGGCACGATCAACATCGGCAGCAGGGCTGCGGCGATCAGGGTGGCCGAGAACATGACGGTGCGCCCCGAGGTGATGACAGTGCGCCGGACCGCCGTTTCGGTGTCGTAGCCCTCGGCGAGCTCTTCGCGGAACCGGCTGACGATGAACAGTGAGTAGTCGATGGCGATACCCAGACCGATCAGTGTGACCACCGGCTGGGCGAAGAAGTGCACCGGAGCGAACAACGTGATCAGTCGCATGATGCCCAGCGCGCCGGCGATGGTCAGGCCACCGATCATCAGCGGCAGTCCGGCGGCGATCACGCCACCGAAGACGAAGAACAGCACGACCGCCATGACCGGCAGCGACAGTTTCTCCATCCGGACCTGGTCCTTGCCGATGGTCCCGGTCAGCTCGCTGGCGACGGGCTGTAGGCCGGCCAGCTTGATGTCGATGCCGTCGAGCAGGAACTTGTTCTTGGCGGGGTCGCCGTCCTTGTCGGGGTCCGACAGGGCCTTGTAGTTGTTGAGAATCGTGTCGTCGTCGTCGCCCTTGAGGCTGACCGAGACGAAGGTGTGCTTGCGGTCGTCGGTCACCATCCGCTTAACGGTGGGATCGGTGGTGGTGGGGGCGCGTAGCCAGCCGGCCCAGCCGTAGACCTCGTCGGGATTGTCCTTTTGGAGCTGATCGAAGTGGTCGATGACCTTCTTCTGGAAGGCAGGGTCGTCGACCGTCTTGCCCTCGGGGGCGGCGATCACCGCGACGACGTGCGTGGTGCGGTCACGTCCCAGTGCGTCGTCGGCCATGACGGAGGCCTTGACGGACTCGCTGTTGTCAGCGAAGAAGCCGCTCTGCGTCACGTGCTCGCCGAGCGTGATTCCGAACAAACCGGAACCCAGGCAAACGGTGACGAATGCAGCAACGACGATGAACCGATACCGGTACACCATTCGGCCCCACCAGGCGAACACAGAGTCTCCTAACTAGCGTCTCTCACGCGCGGGTTTTCATGTCCTGGACGTGAGCAATGCCGACAACGGTCGGAATGGCTGCAACCAGGCGCCTTCGTCGGGGAGCGAATCTAGACACACCCGCGGCAGCGCTCGGGGGAAAACTCCAGGTATGTCCTCGAGATCAACGAACTCCAGAATATCCGAGGTTAGCGCCCAACTCGCGTGTTCGCGAAATCCCAGCACACTGACGGGCACCCCGTCACCGGCGATTATTTCCAGCGGTTCACGGAAAGCCTGACCATCTGCCGAGGCCACGAGCACCCCGGCCAGGCCCTCGGCGGACCGCAGCTCGATATGAGCAAGCATGTCGGCGTCGACGTCGCTGTCTTCGTCGATCTTGGGTTTGGCGAATACCGCAAACCCAACATTGCGCAGCGCCTCGACCCATGGGCGTACCAGTTCGGCACTGCCCGGCGCGATATTGGTGAAGACGGTGGCCTCGGGTTCCACGAGGCAATCGGGGTGATCCCCCGAGTAGGCGGCGGTGCGCTCCAGCAGCCAACGGCCCAGCGCGTCGAACCGCGGGCGGTTCTCCGCCGAGGGGCGGCCGCCGATGATGGCTCCCAGTCCCATGTCGAGGTTTGGCGCGTCCCACACCAGCAGCACCCGCAACACCCGGCGTCGGCGGTCGGATTCGTCCACCGTGTCTGGGCGCTGCAGATCCTCGGTAAGGCTCACAATCGCTCCCAGACGAAGTCGTTGATGGTGCTGCCGACTGTGTGCGCCTTCCCCTCGAACTTGGTGGTGGGCCGGTTCACGGACACCGGGATGCGGGGATCGTCCAGTTCAAGTCGTCGCAGGGTGGGTTCATTGTCGCCGACCTCGGCGATATGTTTGGCGTAATTCACATGGTCGGTGGCCACGTGCAGGATGCCGCCCGGGCGCAGGCGATCCGAGAGCAGTGCCACCGTGCCCGGTTGCAGCAGCCGTCGCTTGTGGTGACGGGACTTGGGCCAAGGATCGGGGAAGAAGACCCGTGCCGCGGTCAGCGACCCCGAGGGCAGTAGGTACTCCAGCACGTCCAGGGCGTCGCCGCGGATCAGCCGGATGTTCTCGATGCCCTCGCGATCGATCGCCGAGAGCAGCTGGGCCAGGCCCTTGCGGTAGACCTCGACCGCGAGGACGTCGTAGTCGGGCTCCTCCATCGCCATTGCGGAGGTAGATGTTCCTGTGCCACAACCAATTTCGAGAATCAGCGGGGCGGTGCGACCAAACCAGGCGGTGGGGTCCAGTGGCGGGCAGGAACGATCGGCCTCGCGGGCCACCCGGCCGTACGTCGGCCACGATCTGTCCCATGCCTTCTGCTGTCCCTCGGACAGTGAGGAGCCGCGCGATCTGAAGCTCGAAACGCGGCGGGGATGGTGGTTCTGATCGGCGGACGGAGCACTGACGGCACCCTGGAGCTCGTCGGTAGCTGGTCCGACGCCCCTCTCCTGGCCGTCACAACGCATCTTTCCATCGTCACCCATAGGCGGCAGATCCCATAATCCCAGCGCGGATTGATACTCAACAGTTGCCTACCAGGGTGGAACCCCGCACCGGATCGGGTGACAATGTGAGCATTTGGCGTACACGCGATGAGATTGGGTCTGGAAAAGCGACAATGACGCGGGGGTTCGAGGTCTTCCGGGCGACGCTGGACCGGTTCGCGACGCGTCCGGAGGTTCGCCAGGTTCATGGTGGCCAGCGCATTCACGATGTCGCGGTGCGTGCCGGGGATCCGCTGCGGGTCACCGTTCGGGGTCGTGCCGGGGTGGGCGTCACCAGCGTGATCGCCGCGTTGGGTCGCGCCTTGCCGGTCGAAGACGGGCCTGGGCACGCACTCGTCGAGGTACCGATCCCGTCGGAATCATTGATGGCCGACGTGGACATCGTGGTTTTCGCGGAGGCGCTCAAGCCCGAGGATCGTGCCGTTCTGGAGGTATCGAACGCGCCCAAGGTGCTGATTCTCAACAAGGCCGATCTGACCGATCCCGGCACCGCGCGTGGGCCCTGGACCGCCGCAGTGGAGCGCTGCGCCCAATACCGCGCCGAGACGCGGGTGCCGACGCTGCCACTGTCCGCGCACGTCCCCTTAGTCACTGTGGACGACGGCATGGTCGAAGCCCTCAAGCTGATGGTCGACAGCCCGGCCGACAGCAGTTCGGTCGACGCCTTTGTCGCCTGCACCCACGAGGTGCCGGTGGCGATGCGGCAGCGGCTCCTGCATGAACTGGACCTGTATCCGATGGGATGTGCGATCGGGGCCTTACGGCAGGTCCCCAGCCTGGCGGCTCCCGGACTGACCTCGCTGCTGCGTGACCTGTCGGGTATCGACGCGGTGGTCGACGCCATCCGTGCCGCCGTCGCCCAGGGCTGGTACCGGCGGATGCGCACGGTACTTACCGAACTCCGCAAGATCGGCGCTACCGGAGTGCTGCCGATGCAGATCGATTCCTTTCTGAACAGCGACGACGTGGTGGTGGCCGCGATGCAGTGCGCGGTGGACGCCGCCACCGCCGCCGGCATCCCGGTAGAGCGCAGCGATCACGCCGAAGATCATCGGTATCGCGCCGAGCATTGGCGGCGGTTCGCCGCAGGCCCGGTGAACGCCACGTACGCCGCGATGGGCACCGACATCGTGCGGGGGTCGCTGCGGCTGTGGCGACAGGCAGGAGGGCGCGCATGAACACGTCCACAGACAGACAGGTCGACGAGCTGGTGCTGACGGTGGATCCGGCGCTCGGTCCACTCGGCGTGGAGCTCCAGGACTCTGTGATGGTCACCGGAAGCTGGCTGGCCGGCGCGAGCACACTGGCCGCCGAGTTGACATCACGCATGTCGGGGATCCGCATCGTCGAGCCCGAGGATCTGCGGCATGGACAGGCGCCGGGCGCGGTGGTCTTCGTGTGCAGCGGAACCGCACCGTTGACGCCGTCGGACTGCGGTCTGATTCAGTTGGCCGCCGCCAACACCGATGCGCTCATCGCGGTGGTCTCCAAGATCGATGTGCATCAGTCCTGGCGCGACGTGATGAAGCGGAACCGTGAGATCTTGGCCCAGCACGATTCCCGGTTCAGCGGCATCACGTGGCTGGGAGTGTCGACGCGTGGTGGCGCACCGGGGCTCGACGAGCTGGCGCGGGCGGTGCGCGAGATCCGCCGCGAACCTGGGCTGGAAGAGCGAAACCGGCTGCGCGCCTGGGCGACTCGTCTGCAAGGAATGCTCAACGTGCCGCCGGAGGCCGGCGAGGGTGCGCGCGCCGATGAGTTGCGCAATCAGCGGCAGGCCGCGGTGCGGCGCACACGTTCCAGTAAGTCCGAGCGCACTCTGGCGTTGCGCAACCGCATCGCGCAGGCCCGCATGACCCTGTTGTACTTCGCGCGCAAGCGGGTCGGGTCGGTCGGCGGCGAGCTGCGCGAGGATATTGCCGAACTGAAGCGCCGTGAGGTCGCAGGCTTTGGTGACCGGGTGCGACGACGCATGGCCGAGGTGGTCGCCGAGGTCGAGCAGGGCACCGAAGAACACCTTGCCGAAGTGTCTGCCGAGGTGACCCAGCGCTGGGTCGCGCCGCGGCCCAGCTCGAACCGCCCGGTGCCGCCCGACGCGGGGGACCCGTCGGTGCGGTCACGGCGGCTGGAGACCCGGATGATGGCGCTGTTCGGGGTGTTCTTCGGTTTGGGTGCGGCGTTGACCGTCTCGCGGCTGGTGGCCTACGCGTGGCCGGGGCTGGCACTGGTTGGTTTGGCGGGGGGACTGGTGGCCGGTGCCTGCATTGCGGTGTGGCTGGTGGCGGTGCGCGGGCTCTTGCACGACCGGACGGTGCTGGACCGTTGGCTGGGTGACACCATGGGCGAGCTGCGTGCATACCTGGAGCAGTGGGTCGCCGCGCGCGTGCTGGAGGTGGAGACCCGGCTGAACGCTGACCTCGTGGAGATCGACGAACGCGAGAACGACAAGTTGGCCGCCCGGGTGGGGCAAATCGACTCCGCGCTGCGTGAAGCCGCCATGAACACCGCACGGGCAACGGCACTGCGCAACCGTGACCTGCCATCGGTGCACAAGGCGCTAACCAAAGTGACCGAACGGCTGGACGCGATCGGCAGAAGCGACGAGAATATGACGTCATGATCGACGGTTTTGACCAGGGTTTCGGTGGAGGCATTGGGGGGCTGGAGGAAGGAGTGCCCGAGCCTGGGCATGCCCTCAACCCGGATCTGCACGCCGATCACCACATGTACTTGCCGACGGACGGCGGGCTGGTGGATCTGGGCAGGGACCTCATCGACACCGATCACGATGGCCTCGGTGACACCGTCACCCTGCATGAACCCGACGGATTGTCCGTGGTCTCCGACATCGATGAGGACGGCATCGCCGATAAGGTGACCACCTTCGGTGCGGACGGAACATACGAGACCTGGGCCCGCGGAGCGGGTGCGCACTGGGAGCTCATCGAGCACGGCCGCGTCGGCGGTAAGTAACTCGGTCCGGTCAATACAAGCGCCGAGGCGCGCGTGTATCGATGGATACGCGCCAACCCCGTTTCACCCTGAACAGAGCCAGCGCTAACCTCATATATCTAGGTGCCCACCTGCGCCCGTGCGGCCCTGCGTACCCACAAAGGAGATGCTCTCGATGACAGCAGCGACCATTCCCGGTCTTGACAACGCTCCGACCAAGCACGCGGGCTTGCTCGCCTGGGTTCGCGAGGTCGCTGAACTGACACAACCTGATCGCGTCGTGTTCGCCGACGGCTCCGATGAGGAGTTCGCGCGCGTTTCTCAGCAGCTGGTGGACGCGGGCACGTTCCAGCGGCTCAACTCCGAGAAGCACCCCAACTCGTTCCTGGCGCTGTCGGATCCTTCGGACGTCGCCCGCGTGGAATCGCGGACCTACATCTGCTCCGAGCGCGAAGAGGACGCCGGTCCCACCAACAACTGGGTGGACCCCACCGAGATGCGTGGGACCATGACCGAGCTCTTCCGCGGCAGCATGCGCGGACGCACCATGTGGGTGGTGCCGTTCTGCATGGGTCCGCTCGGCGCCGACGATCCCAAGCTGGGTGTGGAGATCACCGACTCGGAGTACGTCGTCGTCTCTATGCGCGTGATGACCCGCATGGGAGCCGCCGCACTGGAGAAGCTGGGCGAGGACGGATTCTTCGTCAAGGCCCTGCACTCGATCGGTGCACCCCTGGAGCCCGGCCAGCAAGACGTGCCGTGGCCCTGCAACGACACCAAGTACATCACCCACTTCCCCGAGACCCGCGAAATCTTGTCCTACGGATCGGGTTACGGTGGTAACGCGCTGCTGGGCAAGAAGTGCTACTCGCTGCGCATCGCCTCGGCGATGGCCCACGACGAGGGCTGGCTCGCCGAGCACATGCTGATCCTCAAGCTCATCTCGCCGGAGAACAAGGCCTACTACGTGGCCGCGGCCTTCCCGTCGGCCTGCGGCAAGACCAACCTCGCGATGATCCAGCCGACCATTCCCGGTTGGCGTGCAGAGACCTTGGGCGATGACATCGCCTGGATGCGATTCGGCAAGGATGGCCGACTGTACGCTGTTAACCCAGAGTTCGGCTTCTTCGGCGTGGCGCCGGGCACCAACTGGAGCTCGAACCCCAATGCCATGAAGACCATCGAGGCCGGAAACACCGTCTTCACCAACGTCGCGCGTACCGACGACAACGACGTGTGGTGGGAAGGCATGGAGGGCGAGCCGGAGCACCTGATCGACTGGAAGGGTCAGGACTGGGTCCTGCGGGAGGCCGAGACCAAAGCGGCACACCCGAATTCGCGCTACTGCACCCCGATGTCGCAGTGCCCCATCTTGGCTCCCGAGTGGGATGACCCGCAGGGTGTGCCAATCTCGGCGATCCTGTTCGGCGGACGCCGCAAGACGACCGTCCCACTGGTGACCGAGGCTCGCGACTGGCAGCACGGCGTATTCATCGGCGGCACACTGGGTTCGGAGCAGACCGCGGCCGCAGAGGGCAAGGTCGGCACCGTGCGCCGCGACCCGATGGCGATGCTGCCGTTCATGGGTTACCACGTCGGTGACTACCTGAACCACTGGATCAACGTCGGCAAACAGGCTGACGAGTCCAAGTTGCCGAAGGTCTTCTTTGTCAACTGGTTCCGCCGTGGCGATGACGGCCGCTTCCTGTGGCCCGGATTCGGTGAGAACAGCCGCGTGCTCAAGTGGATCGTCGACCGGATTGAGCACCGTGCCAACGGTATGTCGACCCCGATCGGTACCGTCCCGAGCGTCGAAGACCTGGATCTGTCCGGTCTGGACGTCGAGGAGGCCGACGTGGCCGAGGCGCTGGCCGTCAACAACGACGAGTGGCTCGCGGAGCTGCCGCTCATCGAGGAGTGGTTCGAGTTCATCGGCGACAAGCTGCCGACCGGAGTCAAGGACGAGTTCGACGCCCTGAAACAACGACTCGGGTAGCGGCTTCCGAACTGATCTGGTCGACACTCCAGGTGAATACTGCCTAGGGTTGTGGAATGCGCTTGGCATTCAAAACATCTCCGCAGAACACCACCTGGGACGACATGCTGGACATCTGGAAGGTGGCCGACGAGATCGACGTCTTCGACGTCCGGCGGGGCCTTTGACCACTTCTATCCCATCTTCTCGGACTCCACCGGGCCGTGCCTGGAGGGCTGGGTAACGCTCACCGCGCTCGCGCAGGCCACCCCGCGGCTACGGATCAGGGTGCGTAGCCGCGCGCCGAACCGTCGGGTGTGGCGTACTTGACGATCAGTGAGCAGTCCTTGCCGCCCAGTCCTTCGTCGATGAGCTGCTGGAACTGCTCGGTCACCATGGTCGCGGCCGGCAGCTTGACGCCGGTCGCCTCTCCGGCGGCCAACGCCAGGCGGGCATCTTTGTGTGCCAAGTCGACTGTGAAGGTGGCATCGAAGTTGCGATTGGCGGCAGCGGATTTGATGATGTCCGGCACCGGATACCAGGTCTGCTGCGCCCACGACCGGGCCGAGGACACCGAGCAGATCTCCCAGAACACCTGGGGGTCCAGGCCGAGTCGTTCGGCCAGCTGCGAGCCCTCGGAGTTGGCCATCATGTCGATGAACAGCATCATGTTGTTACAGATCTTGGCCGCCACCCCGGCACCGCCGTCGCCCGCGTGGATCACTCGTCCCGCCATAGGCGTGATGTAGTCGGTTGCGGCACCGGCACTTTCTAGATCGCCGCCGAGCATGAAGCACAGCGTGGCGGCCTGTGCGCCGCTGATCCCGCCGGAGACCGGCGCATCGACAAATCGGAACCCCCGCCGGGCCGATTCGGCATGACAGTACCGTGAGGTTTCGATGTCGACGGTGGAGCTGTCCACCAGAAGCGTTGACGGCGAGGCATTTTCCCAGACTCCGTAGGGGCCTTCGAACACCGAGCGTACGTGCTCGCCCTTGGGTAGCATGGTGAATACGACCTCGGCGCCGGCCAGCACCTCGGCGATCTCCGCCACCGCGGTCACGCCCCTGGCCTCGGCGGCGGCCAACGCGTCACCCGAGAGATCGAAACCGCGCACCGTGTGCCCGGCCGCTACCAGGTTGGCCGCCATTGGCCCGCCCATGTTCCCCAAACCGATCCAGCCATATGTCGCCATGAGACCCAACCTAGCGTCAGGCGCGCGCCCTGTCGGCGGCATCGAGCTCGTGCAGTGAGGTGCCCTTGGTTTCCGGCAGTGACCACACCGCGAACAGTGTGATCGGAGCAACGGCCGCCAGATAGATCGCCACCGGCACCCAGCTGTGGTACCTGCTCAGCAGTGCGGTGCCGATGACCGGAGCCAGTGATCCGGCGAAGATCGACGTCACCTGGTAGCCCACCGACACCCCGGAATAGCGCATGCGGGTGGGGAACATCTCGGCCATGATCGCGGGTTGTCCGGCGAACATCAGTGAGTGCACGAGCAGTCCGATCACGATGGCCGCCAGGATCACCCAGTCGTCGCGGGTATCGAACATCGGGAACGCGATGAAGCCCCACCCGGCGGCCAGTACCGCACCGAGGGCGTACGGCGCACGTCGTCCGACGATGTCGGTGTACCGGCCCACGATCGGTAGCGCGACCGCCTGAACCGCGTGAGCTATCAAGAGCAGCAACAGGATTCGTTTGGTATCTACGTGCAATTGGATCTTGAGATAGGTGATCGAGAAGGTGACCACCATGTAGTAGAGGATGTTCTCGGCCACCCGCAGGCCCATGGCGGTGAACACCCCGCGCGGATAGCGGCGGAACACCTCGACAACCCCGTAGGAGCTGGCCTTGTTCTGCTCGACCTCCTTGCGGGCCTCGTGGAAGATGGGCGCGTCGGATATTCGGGTACGGATGTAGTACCCGATCGCGACGATGATGACCGACAGCCAGAACCCGACGCGCCAGCCCCAGGCCAGGAACGCGGAGTCGGACAGGGTCCAGGACAACGTGAGCAGCACCAGAGTGGCAAGCAGGTTGCCCAGCGGCACCGCCGCCTGCGGCCAGCTGGCCCAGAATCCGCGTTGTGCATCGGGAGAGTGCTCGGCCACCAACAGCACGGCGCCGCCCCACTCGCCGCCCACCGCGAAGCCCTGGATAAACCGCAGGACTACCAGCAGGATGGGGGCCGCGTAGCCCACCTGGGCGAAGGTCGGCAGGCAACCCATGAGGAAGGTGGCGACACCCACCAGCACGATCGCGATCTGCAGCAGGTGCTTGCGTCCGTAGCGATCTCCGAAGTGCCCGAACACGATTCCACCGATGGGGCGGGCGACGAACCCGACCGCGTAGGTGAGGAAGGCATTGATGATGTTGTCGAGGTCGTTCCCGGTGGCAGGGAAGAAGACCTTGTTGAAGACGAGGGTGGCCGCGGTGGCGTAGAGGAAGAACTCGTACCACTCGACGACGGTGCCGGCCATGGACGCGGCAACCACCTTGCGGAGACCGGACACGGGTGCGGGGTAGGGCTCGTCCGGGGGTGCGGTCAGCGACATTGCGTCAACCTATCCAGCGACACGCCGTCTCGTGGCGAACTTGTGCGAGACGTATCCGCCAGAGGATGGCGTGTCGGGGGATCAGATCGAGTCGAGGGTGTACCCCATGGGCAGGAGCACACTCTTGAGCTCGCAGTACTCCTCGATGCCCTCGGGCCCGTTCTCCCGGCCGATGCCGGATTGCTTGTAGCCGCCGAACGGGCAGCTGGGGTCGAAGGCGTACCAGTTGATGCCGTAGGTGCCGGTACGGATCTGCGCCGCCACCTCCAGGCCCTTCGGGACATCGGTGGTCCACACACTGCCGGCGAGGCCGTAGTTGGAGTCGTTGGCGATCTTGATGGCCTCGTCGACGGAGTCGTAAGCGATGATCGACAGCACCGGGCCGAAGATCTCCTCCTGCGCGATGGTCATCGAGTTGTCGACATCGGCGAAAATCGTTGGCTGCACGAAGTATCCGCCGTCCAGGCCCTCGGGGCGCTTGCCGCCGTAGGCCAGGCGCGCGCCTTCCTCGATGCCCTTGGTGATGTAGGCCTCGACGCGGGCGCGCTGCTTCTCGGTGATCAGTGGGCCGACCTGTGTGGCGGGGTCGTCGGGCAGGCCGACACCCATCAGCGACACCATGCCGACGATGCCATCCACCACCTCGTCGTACCGCGACCGCGGTGCCAGCACCCGGGTCTGGTTGACGCAGCCCTGGCCGGCGTTCATCAAGCCGGAGAACACCAGCATCGGCAGCGCTGCCGCCAGGTCGGCATCCTCCAGCACGATGGCGGCGGACTTACCGCCGAGTTCGAGGATCGATTTCTTGAGACTTTTCGATGCGATCGCTGCAATTTCCTTGCCGACGGCGGTGCTGCCGGTGAAGCTGAACACGTCCACGGCGGGATTGTTGGTCAGCGCCCGGCCAGTCTCGGCTCCACCCGGAACCACCGACAGCACGCCCTCGGGCACGCCCGCTTCGGCGAACACCTCAGCCAGGATGAAGCTCGATAGCGGGGTCTCCGCGGCGGGCTTGAGCACCACGGTGCAGCCCGCGAGGAAGGCTGGTCCGATCTTGTTGAGTGCCAGGAACAGTGGCACGTTCCAGGCCGCGATGGCGGCCACCACGCCTGCCGCCTCGCGCGTCACCACGGTCTGGCCGTAGGCGCCGTTGCGCAGCTCCTTCCATTTCACGGCGTCGGCGGCGTTCGCGTAGTACTGGATGGCGCCAAAGCCACCCATCCACTGCAACGTCTCGATGACCATGGGAGGAGCACCGGTCTCATCGGCGATGGCCTTGCAGATCTCGTCCTTGCGGGATTCCAGCAGCGACACTGCCTTCTGCAGTACGGCCTGCCGCTCGTGCGGGGTCAGCGTGGGCCACGGGCCGTCGTCGAAGGCGCGGCGGGCGGCGCTCACCGCGGCATCGACATCGGCAGGGGAGGCCAGTGGACACTGGCCGACCTTCTGGCCGGTGGCGGGCGAGATGACCTCGATCACCTGGCCGGTGGCCGGCTCGGTCCAGACGCCACCGATGAAGAGCTTGTCGTAATTGGTCATGAATCGTTGTCTCTTTCCTGATGTGTATCAACGAACCCGGTAAAGCCGGAGGGTTTATGTGGGCCTATGGGCCCGAACTCGAACAGCCCACTGCCGTGGGTCTGGACCCCGTTCTCTGTCGCCGTGAAGGTCGCGACGTTGTCCACGGGGCACAGCAGTTTGAGCGTGGCATCGAGCTCTGCGGTCTTGTACCGCGTGCCCTGCACGACGAGGTCGCCCTGCCACATGCCGTGGCGCCAGTCCGGATCCAGGCCGTACCCGGTGCCGAAGCCGAAATAGTGCGGCAGCACGATGTCGGCGGTGATGGTGATGTCGCCCAACGTAATTACTGCCGAACGCGCTTCGCGCGTGCCGGGTATCAGGGTGATGTCGTGTGTGATGGGACCGAGCTCCTCGATCCCCTTCGACGGATCGCGCCATACTCGCCGCGCGCCGCTGACCACTTTGTTGCCGTACTCATCCTCCTGATTGACGAACACGATCGAGTATTCGGGGAACGAGATCACGTTGTAGAGCCAGAAGAAGCCGCCGGCCAGCGTGGCACGCCGCCCGGCGGGCTCACCCTCACCGACAGGACGGATGCCCCAGGATCGATCCCGATTACCCGACCAGTTGACCCCGTTCAGCTCGTGGGTGGCGCCGTCGATCGTCAGTTGTCCTGTCCAGGTGCCTGTTTGGGCAAACCGGGAGGTGTCGAACATGACGCGGCCGAGCTGGCGCTGGTAATGGCCGGGCTCTAGAGAAGCCGGTATCTCGCCGGTGTAGGTGATATCGAAAGCGAGGTCGTAGTCGTCACCCGGCTCGAGGATGACCCGCACCTTCTTGAGGCCTTCGACGACCTCGATGCGGTACGGTCCGACATTCAGATCGGCGCGGTCGTCGGCCAGCGCACGAGAGGCCCGGAACACCACGATGTCGTCGCCATTGCGTACCGACGCGAAGGCGTCGGTGACGCCCAAGTTCGGATAGACGCCCAGTCCGGTGATCAGATACGGCAGGTCGGCGCGGCCGCCGTGGCAGCTAAAGTAGTAGCGGTCGTAGAAGTTTCGATCCGAGGTGCCAACGTGGCGCACCACATCGGCGATTTGGTGGATGGGGTAGTCGTCGAAGGGGGACAGGCTCATGCCGTGACTCCCGCCCAGTAGGTCCCGTTCAGCATCTTCTCCAGCGTGGCCCTGTGCAGGATCAGGTCATCGGGGTCGTCCGGCATCTGCGCTTGTCCGAATGCCATGGCGCGCATCTGGATCCGTACCATGATGACGGCGTGCTGTAATGCCGCGTACGCGGTGTAGAAGTCCAGGTTCGCGGCATGGTGCCCGGTGAGGGCGGCGTATTCGGCGGCGATGTCTTCGCGTCGGCAGAAGTCCGGGAGACCCGGCAGCGTCGCCACTTCGGCCAAATCCTGGAAGAAGCGGTGCAGGAAGATGATCCATCCCAGATCTAGCTCACGCGGTCCGATGGTCGCCATTTCCCAGTCCAACAGTGCCACCGGTTCGAAATCTCGGTAGATGACATTGCCCGGACGCGAGTCGCCCCAGCTGACAACATCTATGGGGCGTCCCACGTCCGACAGAGACTCCTCGGGCCAGTTCTCGCGCAGCCACTCGAAGCCGCGATCGATCAGCGGGATCGTCGGCCCGTCGCCGCGCACCCATTCGTAGAACTCGTGGGTGCGGCGTACATGGGCGTCTAGGCCGGTCTCGCCGTGACGGGCGTCGTCGAGAAACGAGAAGTTCTCCACCGGTGCGGCGTGGATGCGGGCAAGCTGCTCCACGGTGAGGCGCTGCATCTTGCGCCGGTCGGCCTCAGCGGCCTCGGTCACCCAAGAGCCGAAGGTGTACGGCATGCGGTCCGGGGGCACCTCGCCGTCCACCCGGTCCATCACGAAGAACTCGCCGCCGAGCACCGTGGTGTCGGCGCAGTACCAGCGCACCGGTGGAACCACGGCGGAGGAATGACGGCCCAGGGTGTCCATGACGTCGAACTGGCGGCGCATGTCATAGGTCGGGAACACCGGACTCGAATCGGGCTGAGGCGCGGTCCGGATCACCAGACGGTGGACAGCACGCTGGCCGTTCGCGGTCCACTGTGCGTCGGCGAGGATCGTCTCACTGGACATTCCGTTGGCGCTCGGCAGTTCCGCGTGGTCCACGCTCAGCGCGGCATCGGCCGGCAGTTGGGCGGAGATCCACTCGGCGAGCGTGCCGCGCAAGGTTTCCGGATCCCGTTGAGATTGCGCGGGACGTGCAACGTCCTCATGCGTCGCTGTCTGCTCAGTCAAGGTGTCGTGACTTCCGTTTCATGTCCGCTTCGTTGCGTGACGCACGCAACACTACCGGGCAGTCCGGGGAAGTGGAACCTGTTGCAATTCTGGATTCAGCGCGGGCGCAGGACGAGCACCAAATTACTCACCAGAACCTCCCGCACAGCGGGAACTCTGGTGATCCACCATGCCCATTTGGGGTGGTAGCGGGGAAATGCGCCGACCAGTGCGCCGGTGCTTTCGGCCCACTGCAGCCCGTCGCGCACGGACACCGGAAAAAGTGACGACCCGTAGTTGTTCTTGGGTAGGTGGCCGTGCTTGCGGGTGTACCAGCGGGCGGCGCGGGCACCCCCGAAATAGTGCGTCAGACCCATTTCGTGGCCGCCAAACGGGCCGAGCCAGACGGTGTACGACAAGATCGCCAGCCCGCCCGGCCGGGTGACCCGCAACATCTCCGTGCCGAGTCGCCAGGGCTCGGGGACGTGCTCGGCGACGTTCGATGACAGGCAGATGTCGACGCTGTCATCTGCCAGCGGCAGCGCCATGCCTGAGGCTCGCAGATACCTCGCGCGCGGATCTCTGATGCCGTCCCCCGCCGCGTGCATCTCTCGGGGGTCGGGTTCGACACCGATGTACCGCGCTCCGGACTCGGCGAAGGCAGAGGCGAAGTACCCCGGCCCGCCCCCCACATCCAGCACGGTGCGGTTCTGCAGTCCGGCGCCGGTCGCCTGTTGCCACAGGTCTGTGACCAGGTGAACTGTGTCCTGTGCCACCGTGCCGTAGAACCGCTCTGGCGCACTCTGCTCAAAGCGGAAGGATGCCAACAAGCTGGTAGAACGTCGAAGAGTGGCTCGCTGTGCAAATACGTCGGTGATCTTCGGCACGGGTTCTCGTTCTGCTCGATTTCCTTATTGAAGGAGACGGAATTTCTGGAGGCCCACCCTAACGGCCTAGGGTGCTTAGCGGTGTTGAGCGAACTGTCAGATCAGCCGGGCCTCCCGCGGGAGGTCCTCATGCTGTGCTGGCGCGATACCGATCATCCCCAGGGCGGCGGGAGCGAGACATACCTGCAGCGCATCGGGGCTGAGCTGGCCGCATCTGGGGTCAAGGTGACCCTGCGGTGTGCCGCCTACCCGGGCGCGCCACGCCGTGAGGTGGTCGACGGAGTGCACATCTCGCGGGCGGGCGGCCGCTTCACGGTGTACCCACGCGCGCTGCTGTCGCTGCTGGCCGGCCGGATGGGTCTGGGCGCGCTGCGTGACGTGCACCCCGACGTTGTCATTGACACCCAAAACGGCATCCCCTTCTTCGCTAGCACCGTGGCCAAGGCGCCGGTCGTGGTGCTGGTACATCACTGTCATCGCGAGCAGTGGCCGGTGGCAGGACCGCTTATCGGCAGGCTGGGGTGGTGGCTGGAATCGCGGCTGTCTCCCCGGATGCACCGTCACAACCAGTATCTGACGGTCTCGCAGCCGTCCGCGTCTGATCTGATAACTCTGGGCATAGAGCCCGGGCGGATCGCGGTGGTGCGCAATGGCATCGACCAGGTCGCCCACCACATCGGCGTCGATGCGCTGGATGCGCGCAGCGAGACGCCGCGCGTGGTGGTGCTGTCGCGCTTGGTGCCGCACAAGCAGATCGAGCACGCGCTGACCACCTTGGCGGTGCTGCGTGACCATGTTCCCGATGTGCACCTTGATGTCGTGGGCGATGGTTGGTGGATGGATCGTTTGGTGGAACACGCTGCCCGGCTGGATATTTCCGAGGCGGTGACGTTCCATGGTTACCTTGACGAAGAATCCAAGCATCGGGTGCTGCAGCGCGCCTGGGTGCACTTGATGCCGTCGCGCAAGGAGGGCTGGGGCTTGGCGGTCACCGAGGCCGCACAGCACGGAGTGCCTACGATCGGCTATTGCTCCTCCGGCGGGCTTACCGACTCGGTGACCGACGGCATCACCGGCCTGCTGTGTCGAGACCAGGATGAGTTCGTCCGACATACCGCGACGTTGTTGGTGGACAACAAACTTCGTTACCGCCTGGGAGAGGCCGCACGGGCCCGCTGTGCGGATCTGTCCTGGCAGCGCAGTGCGGCCGGTGTGTCGACGGTGCTCAAGGCCGCGGTTGTCGGCGTTCCGGTGTCGGGGACCTTCGGCTCCGAACCGGTGGCAGAGCCGCAGGTCGAAGTTCCCGCCTAGCTTCTACGCCGGGTTCAGGTAGCTGGCGGCGAGTGTGGCCCCGATGCGGGTGCTGTGTTCGATCACGTCATCGGCGCTGACGTCGAGAAGCCCAGAGCGCCAGGCGTTCACCAGCTCACTGAACCCGCCGATGCCGACGAGCGTGTCCACGCGGAATCCGGTTCGGTCGACGTTTCTGACCAGATAGGGGTCGGCCGCGGCGATCAGCACCGCGGTGGCCTGATGCAGTAGGTCGATCCGTCGCTGCTCGAGTACTCCGCTGCCGACATGCCGGACGAAGATGATGTCGGCCCAGCCGGGGTCAGCGGAAACGCGTTCAACCACAAGGGTGATCGTCTTGCGCAGCGTGTCCAATGCGGGGCGCTCGGGGTCCTCTGCGGCGATGGCGGAAATCTGCGCGATGAGCTCGTCGCGCACGCCGTCCCAGACCGCCGCCAGCAGGTCCTCGCGATCGGCGAAATCCTTGTAGAAGTACCGGTCGTTCAATGAGGTTCGTGCACAGACACCCCGCATGGTGACCGCGGCCCAGCCTTGTTCGATCCAGATCTCCTGCGCGGCATTGACCAGCCGCTCTCGGCGTTCGGCGCGGCGTTCTGCCGCGGTACGTCCACCCCAGATCCCAGCTGATGCCGCCATCGTCCCATGTTGACAGCAGCGCCCATTGTCGGTCAAAGTGGTGGCATGTGCAGTCAATTATGGCGGGTGCCACCAACATGTGCTGTGGTGGCCCCGCGGTGAGCCTGTTGGGCTTTGGGCGTGGCGAGCGCCGCACGCGCAATGCTGATGTGGTGGTCACCGGCGCGGCCAGCGGTATTGGCCGGGCATTTGCCCTAGAACTGGCTCGTCGAGGTGGACGGGTGATGTGTGCCGATGTGAACCTGCCGGGCGCCAAGGAGACCGCGGCGCTGATCGGTGACCGCGCCATCGATACCGCCTGCGACGTTTCCGTGATAGACGAGGTGGAAGCGCTGGCCGACACCGCCGAGGAATGGTTCGGAAAGCCGGCCGATCTGGTGATCAACAACGCGGGCATCGGTGCGGGCGGCCAAGTTGTCGGCGCCGCCCCGCTGACCGATTGGCACAAGACGCTCGGGGTGAACCTGTGGGGCGTCATCCACGGCAGCCACGTGTTCGCGCCGCGGCTACGAGAGCTGGGACGCGGCGGCATCATCAACGTGGCCTCCGCGGCGAGCTTCGCGGCCGCGCCCCGCATGGGTGCCTACAACGTCAGCAAGGCGGGGGTGCTCGCGCTCTCGGAGACACTTGCCGCCGAACTCAGTGGCACCGGTGTGGCCGTCACCGTGCTGTGCCCGACATTCGTCAAGACCAACATCGTCGACAGCGGCATTATCGAAGAGTCGGCCGCCCGTCTGGCCGCCACCGCCATGAAATGGACCGGGGTTTCCGCGGACTCGGTAGCGCGCGGCTGCCTTGACGCCCACGACCGGGGCCAGCTGTACGTGGTCCCACAGCTCGATGCCCGATTCATGTGGCAAGCCAAGCGCCTGGCCCCCGATACCTACACCAAAGCGCTGGGCATCGCCGAACGTTTCTCCCGCCACCGCGGAAACTGACCAGGAAGGAAACACGATGGCAATCGCACTCGACAGCATCCTTGCGACCATCAAGGACAAACAGTGGGCATTGGCCGATATCGACTGGGACGCACCAGGTGCCGACCTTATCACCGACGAACAGCGCCCCACACTCAAGGAGTTCATGTCCGACCTGGTGTGGATCGAGAACGTGGGGGCGCGGGGGTTCGCGGCCTTGGCAAAAAAGGCGGCGGACGAGGACCTCAAACAGATTTACACGTACTTCCACGCCGAGGAGCAGCGGCATGCCAATGCCGAGCTGGCGCTGATGCGACGTTGGGGCATGATAGAACCGGGTGAAATGCCGGTACCCAACAAGAATATTCGGTTGGTCATCGAATGGCTCGATCGTTACAGTGACGATCTCACCTTAGCAGCTCTCGGTACCGCTATTCCTGCGCTCGAGACAGCTTTGGACGGAGCGCTGGTCAAGTTCTTACTCGACGAGGTCGCAGACCCCCTTTGCCACCAGGTTTTCCAGCACATCAACAGTGACGAGTCCAGACACCTTGCGGTGGGCTTCGCGGTCCTAGACATGTTGGGGGCTAGTCCTATGCGCAAGCTCATCGTCGAAACCGTGGGCACCGTGATGAAACCGTCCTTGCTGCTCGGCGTGCTGATTTATTCGCCGCTGCTGACCCGGATGATGGCCAACATCTCGGCCATGGGGCTCTCCGAGGAGAAGCTATACAACGCTGTTAGGCGATATGAAAGCGTTGGTGGGCGCAGCGCGAACACTCGTCGGATTCCGGCTTTTCATATCATCAAGTACCACCTGGCGATGTCGATAAACCATGCGCAGCCGTATCAGTTCATTGCGGAATCGCTAGGTAAAGCAATCGATCTGTTCCCGATCCAGATGCTGGGCAAGACCCCTACCTGGTCGCAGGAGCTGACCTACGAGCCGGTGTCGCGATGACGGAGGTACTGATCATCGGTGCCGGCTTCGCAGGCCTGGGCACCGCCATCCGCCTGCTGGAGCAGGGGATCGAGGACGTCGTCATCCTGGAGCGCGGCGATGATGTGGGCGGGACATGGCGCGATAACTCCTATCCCGGTGCCGCGTGCGATATCCCGTCGCTGCTGTACTCGTATTCCTTTGAGCAGAACCCGGAATGGTCCCGAGCATACTCGGCCGGCCCGGAGATCTTGGGTTACATCCAGCGCATGGTCGACAAGCACCAGCTGCGACGCTTCATCAAGTTCGGCGTTGACGTCACCGGGCTGACCTTCGATGAGAACACCGGGACCTGGACTGCCGACACCGCGACGGGCGAGACCTTCACCGGCCGCTGCGCCGTCATGGCCGCAGGACCGCTGGCCAATGCCGGCTGGCCCGATATCCGCGGGCTCGACAGCTACACCGGACACAAGATTCACAGCGCGCGCTGGGACCACGACTACGACATGACCGGCAAGCATGTCGCGGTGATTGGTACGGGAGCCAGTGCCGTGCAGATCATTCCGGAATTGGTCACGACCGCCGCCAGGGTCAAGGTCTTCCAGCGGACACCGGGCTGGGTGTTGCCACGGGTGGATTTCCCGCATCCCGCATGGGCGCAAAAGCTATTCGGTAGCAATCCGGCGGTGCAGAATCTGGCGCGGCAGGCCTGGTACTGGACGCACGAGGCCGCCGCGGTCGGCATGGTCTGGGACACCCCGATGACCACGCTCATCCAATGGATCGCCAAGGCCAACTTGCGTCGACAGATCAGCGATCCCTGGGCCCGCCGTCAGTTGACCCCCGACTTTCGTGCAGGGTGCAAACGGATGCTGATGACCAGCGACTACTACGCCGCGCTGGAGCAAGACAACTGCAAGCTGATCACATGGCCGATTGCCACGCTGTCGCCCAACGGGATTCGCACGGCCGATGGGATCGAACACGATGTGGATTGCATTGTGTTCGCCACTGGGTTCGACGTGTGCAAGGCCGGTACACCGTTCCCGGTCGCGGGGCTCGACGGCAGGAAGCTGGCCGACGAATGGTCCGGTGGTTCCTACGCGTACAAGAGCGTCAACGTTTCGGGATATCCGAACCTGTTCTTCACGTTCGGTCCCAACTCGGGGCCGGGACACAATTCCGCACTCGTTTACATGGAGGCGCAGATCGACTATATCGTGCAGGCTATCGACATCATGCGGCGCAGGGATCTGCTGATGCTTGATGTGCGTAAGGATCGGCAGGACGAGTTCAACGACGATATTCAGCGGCGGTTGCGCAAGACCACCTGGAATTCCGGGTGCCAGAGCTGGTATCTGACCGAAGACGGCAAGAACACCACCATGTTTCCGGGATTCGCCACCCAGTTCGTGCGGCAGTTGCGGACGGTCGAGCTGGACGACTACAGCGTCACGTCCGGCGCAACCGCTTCCGCAGCCGGATAACGGCGGGGGCCGTGCCGGCGGCGAGCAGCGCCACCCAGACCAGGTGGGCGGCGATGACGGCGGTGCGACGGCTCGGGGATGCTTCGATGGGGGTCCATGGGCCAGGCACCCGGTAGAGCCCGATGTCACCGTCCCGGTAGACAGGCTCGAGCTGCGCCAACGATGACGGCGAGAACTCTTGTTGTCCTGGGGTGTTCGCCTGCACGACGACCCAGCCGATGCCCTGTTCCGCGAGATCGCGGGGTGCGGCCCCGCCGCGCAACAGTTCCTCGACCTGGCGGCCGCGGATGCCGTCCCCACGCACGTCTTGTCCGTCGACCCGCAGGTCGCCGCTGCTCACCGTGTCCGCGCTGATCCAGCGCGAAAAGGGGTCCAGCACCGGGATGGCCGACGGTCCCCACGGATAGTGCCGCATGGCGGCCGGCGGCAGCACGGCCACGGGATGGGGTTCGGCATTGATGTGGGCGGCGACGGCGGACCATCCGGCCGGATAGGTCACCGGCTCGACCCGACCGCCGACACCCCATGCCAGGTCGGGCAGGGTGACCACCAGTGCCGCGCAGGCCAGCCCGGCGGCCACGCATTGGGATGAGCGCTCACCAAGCACGGTGAGGGACGCGGCGCCCGCCACCGCGTACCCGGGCATCGCCAGTGCCACCCATTTCTGGCCGTCGCGCACGATGCCTAGTCCGGGCACCTCGGTGATGAGCCAGGTGGTCAGGCTCAACCCCTGCCCCGTCGCCAGTAGCGCCGGAACAACCACGGCCGCAACGGCAATACCGAGTAGTCCGAGTGTCGTGCGGCTACGCCACAACACTACCCAGCCCACCGCCACCACGATCAATAGGACCGCCGAAAAGGCCAATGCGAACAGCGTCGTGCGGGAGGCCGGCACCGCCGCGGCGTTCCACATGCCGCCCAGGGAGGCCAGACTGCCTAAGGTGCCCAGGCCCGGCTCGGCCCGCGCCGCGAAGGCGTAAACCCCGGCCT
This sequence comes from Mycobacteroides chelonae, assembly GCA_014204435.1. GTDB lineage: Bacteria > Actinomycetota > Actinomycetes > Mycobacteriales > Mycobacteriaceae > Mycobacterium > Mycobacterium chelonae_A. The sequence continues at coordinate 187,931 of JACHLF010000005.1, read as the reverse complement.
CATCCCCGGCGGGTACGGTGGTTCCCAGGCCCGAGGCCACGAGCCACGGCAGTGCCGCAAGCATCGAGATCGTCAGCACGCCAAGTCGTGACCGGCAATCGAAGGCAACGGCAAGCCCGACGATCAGCGCCAGCACGGTTCCGGTGGGCGTCAATCCGGCCAGCGCGATCCAGAAGACGAGCGTGCACCACGCGGCAACGTCGGACCGCGAGCGCAGCCGCAGGACGGTCACCGCAATCCAGGGCAGACAGCCATAGCCGACCAGCAGACTCCAATGCCCCTGCAGAAGGCGCTCGGCCACATAGGGATTCCAGATCGCGATGGTGGCCGACACCAGCTGGCCGGGAATTCCGGCGGCCGGAACCAGGTGCGTTGCCAGACGTGCCGCACCCCATCCTGCGAGCCATAAACCGAGCGCGAGAAGGGCTTTGACCAGGATTCCGCCGTCGACCAACACGGTGGTGACCGCGATGAAGAAGTCCTGCGGGGCGGCGCGGGGCGCCGCCTCGCCGATACCCAGCGCCGCATCGGTCAGATACGAGCGCGGCGTCGACACGGCATCGCGGATCAGCAGATAGCCGGGCGCGGCCAGGGGGGCCGTGATCGCCGCCGCCAGGGCTAGCGCGTACAGCGGCGCAATAATGCCTGTGCGGGGCAAGACGTCCCGGCTAGAGGTGGTTTCGAGGCGACGGGAACTTATCGGTGTCGGCCTCGCTGGCGGGTGGTTTCTCCGGGCCGCGACGACCGAAGAAGCCGTGATCGACCGTGTCGAGGCCGGGGTCGATCAGCGCCGACTCGGCGCGCAGGCTGAACGATCCCAGCAGACCGCCGCCGACCAGCGCCACGACGCCCAGGGCGGCGAAGGTGATCGGCAGGATGTTGGACCAGATGGAGAGGCTGTCACGGGTGTCGCGGGCCGCCTTCACCTGCTTCTCGACAGTCTCGTCGTTGGACTGCACGGTGTAGTCCATCATCGGGACCTCGGGCTTGAGCGCGTCACGCGAGTAGTAGTGCAGCGCATGCTCTTTGCTCTTGACGATGATGCCGCTGACCGGGTCGACCCAGAACTCGCGCTGTGCCGCGTAGTAGCGAGTCATGGTGATCTCCTCGTCCTCGCGCTCGGCCTCCACGCCCCACTGCTGAGCGCGGGCCGTCACCTTGGAGTCCTCGTCCTTGTCGTACAGCGAGGGGTACGCGACGGGCTCCACCAGCTTGCCGTTGGCGTCGTAGCCGACGTTCTGGGTGAAGTGGTAGGCGGTGAGTCCGTTGACGTCCTCTTCACCGGTGTAGTTGGCGTCGAAGGCCCGCTGGGCCACCACGTCGAAGTACTGGTACGTCTTCTTCTCGGTGTCGAAGGGGAACCGGTAGCTCAACCCCTCGTGCTTGAGCGCGATCGTCGTCGGCGGCGTCTCATCCTCGATGGCACGTGGCTTCTGCACGCTGCCACCGGGGTTGTCATCGCTGGAGATGGCCACGGCGGTGTGACGGTCCACGGTGACGGTGTCGACAGTGGCCAAGACCAGCCCGGCGTCGCCCTGCTTGTCGGTGCGCTTCAGGGTAATACCGGCCTGCAGGCCGACCTTGGTGGCGTCGGCGGGGCTGACCGTGGTGATCTGCTCCTGCAGCACCAGCGGCTTGTCTGGGTCGGCGATGAACTTCTGGCCGGACAGCGACGCGGGATCCAGAGCGCGGCCCTTGCCCTCGCTCACCAGCGTGGCGTCCCAATCGAGCGGAATCTTCGCAAGCCGGTTGCTGGTATATGTGCTCAGCAACAGTGCGGCGACAATAAGAGCCGAACCGAGCCCCAGCAGCCCGCACGCTGCGATACGCATCATGACCCCGCGGTTCACTGCTGACCCTCTTCGCGCAAGCGCCTCATCGGTCGCCGAACCCTCCTTAACGTGCGGTAACCCTGCGCTTGACGATATGGCATGCCCAGGGCAAATCTGTCTGACCCTAACAGCCGCGGCCGCCAGGTGGTCATTCGGCGATCGTACGGATTCGCAGGTCCTGGTTCTGGCCGAATGCCGCCGGATCGACTTAGAACCGTACCCTCGGCGGGGTGACGACAGTGCGTGCATCGGCGCCGGCCGGCCCCGCTTTCCATGCGCGGGGGTTTGTACCTGCGCTGGAGGGCATGCGCGCCTGCGCGGCGATGGGGGTCGTGGTCACCCACACCGCGTTCCAGACCGGCCATAACGGCGGTATCGACGGCCGCATCCTGGGCCGCTTCGATCTGGCGGTGGCCGTCTTCTTCGGGCTATCAGGATTTCTGCTGTGGCGCCCGCATGCGCTGGCAGCACACGGCGGGCCCGCTCCGGCCTCCACTGGGCGCTACTTCGCGTCGCGGTTCGTGCGTATCGTTCCGGCCTACCTGGCCGCGGTCTTCGTCGTCCTGTTGCTGTTGCCAGATGCGGCAGGGGCCCGCTGGATCGTCTGGCTGGCCAACCTGACGCTCACCCAGCTGTACATTCCGCTAACGCTGACGGCCGGTTTGACGCAGATGTGGAGCCTGGCGGTAGAGGTGGCCTTCTATATCGCGCTGCCTGCCACTGCGCTCGTGATGCGCAGGGCCCCGGTGCACTGGCGTGCACCGCTGCTGCTGACGGCCGGGGTGGCCAGCCTGGGGTGGTCGTTCATTCCCTTCCATACCGCCGTAGGCATCAACCCACTGACGTGGCCGCCCGCGTTCTTCTCCTGGTTTGTGGCGGGGATGCTGCTGGCGGAGTGGAGCTCGGCTCCGCCCGCCTGGACGCTGCGCCTGGCGCGTCGCCGGGTGCTGCTCGGGGGCGTGGCCCTCATCGCGTTCGGTGTGGCGGCATCCCCGCTGGCCGGACCGGAGGGGCTGACGCAGGCGCCACCACATCAGTACGCCGTCAAGATAGCAATGGGTGCGACGCTGGCCTGGGCGCTACTGATGCCGTTGACGCTGGATGCCCCGCGGACCTCGCACCGCGTTCTGGGCAGCCCGCTCATGGTGACGCTGGGACGCTGGTCCTATGGTCTGTTTATCTGGCACTTGGCGGCGTTGAACATGGTGTTCACCGTGATCGGCCACTTTCCGTTCAGCGGACATTTCCCGTTGGTGCTGATTCTGACGCTGATCTTCGGTTTCGCGATGGCCGCGGTCAGTTATGCACTGGTGGAATCCCCGTCGCGGGAGGTATTGCGCCGCTTCCAGAAGCGGCGTGACGGCATCCGTACCGCGGCGAAGGCGACGGTGGCCACAGAAATCAGCGCCAGCAGCTGAATCCACCACGCGTGACCGGTGTATCCACCCACCGATCGCCACGGGTGCCGCGAGAGGGCGGCCCCGGCAAACAGAAGCGAACCGCCCGAGATGTAGGTCCCGGCCGCGGTGAGTATGCGCAGCGGCCAGCGTGTCCACACCTTGAACGCCAGAATCGCCAGGCCCACGAGCGCCCCGGCGATACCGCTGATCGCGGTGAGTGCTGCCACGACAGCCGCACCCGCGGCCGGACCGGAACGCCACGGAATCATAGGGGGGAGGGTGGTTTTCCGTCGCATTGGGAAGAGGGCCAGCAGGGCTAGGACGGGAAGCAGCGCCAGCCCACCGAAGAGCCCGGTGCGGTACCAGGTGTTGAGACCGAAGGTGAGGGTGATCTTCCCGCCGTCGCCGGCTGGCAGCACCCAACCCTGCTGCCACCCGTTGACGCGTATCGGCTCGAGCGTGTGCCCCTGTGCATCTCGGGCCACCCACCCGGGGTTGATGCTCTCGGGCACTGCCAGTACCCGATCACGCGGTGCGGGTTCGGCGGTGACCTCCCGCCTGTCCGCCCCCCAGGTGCCCTTGGGGGCGGTCGTCACGGTGGCAGCAGCCGGTGTGAAACCGGGAGCGGTGAGCTGCACCCCGTCGACGATGAACTGCTGGCTGGGATTGACGGTAACGTCTTGTGGCCCGGCATCCGTGGCAATCGGGCTGAGATCACAGGCCCTGGCCTCAATAACGTTGCCGTCCAGCAGATCACGCACGGTGGTGGTAATGGACATGGGAACAAAACGTCCCGCCAGTGCGAGTATCGGTGCGCGATCGCATCCGATGGTGATCGTGCGCTTACCGTTGGCCGCACGATCGGCCGGGGCGATCGGGTGGCCGTTCGCGTCCAGTGCCACTAACTCGGCGATGCCGGGCGGTTTGAGCTGATCGAATCCCAGTGCGGTGCGGTCGATGATGTCAGTCCAGTCGGTCACGGTGACGGTGACGGTGTCGGTGACATGCGGATGCAGGGCCAGCTCGGTGAGGTCGGCCTTCGGGTCGATGGACCGCACCTGGGGGCCGTCGCCGAGGTTGATTGCCACCTGCTTGGGGTGCGCGGGCATCTCGGTGCGGCTGGGCCGCAACCGGATACCGCCGATCGCTGTGGGTTTGGGGAGCTTGATGACGAGGGAGGGCAGGTGCTGGCGTTGCACCGAATCCTGCGGTGCCGTCCAGACCGTGCCTGGATCGCCATCGGTGGCCGCATACGAGGAGCCCTGGGGATCGATCACATCGGAGTCGCCGGTGGCCACGGTGGTGCCGGGCTGCTGGATCAGGTCGCGCAGCTGCGGACCCGGACGCGGGCGTACCCATAGCCTCGGGATCAGTGAAACAGGCTGGGGGACGGTCAATGTCCGGATGAACGTGCCTGGCTCTTCGGGCGCCAGGGACAGCGTGGCGGCGCACCTCAGCCGTTGCGGGGAGGGGGCGCAGCCCGATCGGCCCTCCAGCGGTGATCCCAGATCCCAGCCCAATGGGTTGTCGCCTGGCGGGGGTGCGGGGATGGTCGCACTGTGTCGTAGCTCCACGGGGTGGGCGAATCCAGCGGCGTCGTATTGCGTCAGGGACAGTTCGGTGACACCGAACTGCACGCCGGAGGTGCCGTCGTCGGTTCCGGTGGCGCTGACCTTCACCCAGGTGGTCTCTCCAGGGCGTAGCGCCACGTTCAGCGGCTGCCCCGGCTCGTCGAATCGCACCGAGGTGGTGCCATTGTCGGTCTCGACCTCCAGCCGGCGCACCTGCGCGCCCAGGGCGGTGGCGCTCGGAGTGACGGTGAGAATCGCATTGGTGATCGGCCGATCCAGGTCAACCCGGATCCATTGTCCCAGAGCGGATTCCAGGGAACTACTGACCCAGCTCGTCGCGTTGTCGCGGTCGATGACGGCGGCCGTGCTGGTGCCCGGTGCGACATTGGGTAGTGCGGTGGAGTCGGATGCGGAGCTGGATGCGGTGATGGTTCCGCCCGTCCACGTTCCGTTGATCGGTGGGACGCCGGTGGCCGGGTAGTCGGGGACCCGGTTGAAGGTGCGGCGTTTGTCTCCGGGTGCACGGATGGCCGACGAGTGGTCGTCGACGCGTCCGTAGTCGGTTTCCCGGGCCAGCGGGCTGTCGGTGACCATCGCAGGTCCGGGGCGCAGGCCGGCCTGCGTGGCATCGGTGGCCAACAGGGACGGGCCCAGTGGTGGCTGATTCAGCTGGCGGCGTCGCTCACCCAATCGCAGCAGGGCCTCGGGGCCGCCCGCTACCCGGGGCATGCTGTCGATATCGACGAGATATGGATCCCCGTCACGCTTGTGGGCACCGACGGCGTAGATCTCGACGGCCGGATACTGGGGGCGCAGGTCGCTGTCGGCGACAAATCCCTCCACCGTTCCGGCGCCGACAGGGGCGCCGAACTGGGCGACCTTGGTCAGTCCGGGAGACCCCTCGATGGTGTGGTGCACCAGGATTGGGCGCGCGGAGCGGGAGGTGTCGGGATCTAGATCATTGCGCACCACCAGATAGGAGATGCCCTGTTGTGTCAGGGTGTCGGCCAGCCCGTCCGAAGGTCTGCCTGCGGCGAACAATTGCTGCACCGAATCGATGGCGCGGATGGTTTCTGGAGGCGTCAACGGTATGGAATCACGTACTCCCCAAGGAGTTTGACCCAATGCCTGCAACGGCTCGTCACGAGTGAGGCCCCAGGTCTGGATGGCGAACGGTGCGCCGGGGACCACCAGCGCACGTCCGCCGTCGTCATGATCGGCTAGCCAGTGCGCGGTGTCGTTCCAGTACTCAGGGATCGAGTCGAAGCCGCCGCGGGGAACCAGCCGGCCGGTCCAGGCCAGCGATGTACTTGCGGCGAGTGCCACCAACAGCGCGATACCGAAGGCCACCGCGCGATTGCGCTCTGGTCGCGCCAGCGCCGCGAGCCATAGTCGCATGGGCACACTGGCCGGTAGCGGCAGCCGCGACAACGCGTGCGCCAAGCCGAGAATCAGTGGTAGGCGGATCAACGGCTCCAGCTTGTGCACATTGCGCAGCGGGGTGCCTCTGTCGTCCAAGAAGAATTGGATCTGTTGGCCCACAGGTGATCCGAGTGCGCCGGTGTATCCGGCGGTCAGCAGCACCAGGCCGACGAGAAGTATGGCGACCAGCCTTCCCCGGGCGGGCATGCCCCGCATTGCCAGGCCCGCCATGCCCGCGGCGGCGATCATCGCGGTGGCGATGACCACGGCCGACTGGGTGACCAACGAGGAACCGGCTGTCGCGGTCGGCGCCACGAAGGGCGTCCAACTGTCTGTCCCGCGCAGCACCTCGATCAGTGAGGTCCACTGCGTGGTGACGCCGGAGGACTCGATGAAGTCGAGGAATTTCGGGCTGATCTTGCCGAAGATGAGCAGGGCCGCAATCCACCATGTGGTGGCCAGCGCTAGGCAGGGAATCCACCACGCCGTGAAGCGCCACCACGTGTGGTTGGGCCTATGCGCCAACCACCAGATGGCGGCGACTCCGCAGGCGAGAGCGGTGGCTACCGCGTTGACCGCGCCCATCAGTGCGACCGCCACCGCCGACAATGCCGCCGCCCGGCGGGGGGACATGCGGCCTTGGAACGTCAGTATGACCGGCAACAGCACCCATGGGGCCAGCATCATCGGCAGAGTCTCGGAGGAGATGGCGCCGAGGGTCGTCAGTACCCGGGGCGACAGGGCAAAGGCGACCGCCGCGATGATCCGCGAGCCGCGGGTGCCGATGCCCAGTGCCTCGGCGACCCGGATGACGCCCCAGAACCCGGCCACGATCAACAGGGCCCACCACAGTCGCTGCGTCACCCAGGCGGGCACCCCGAGCAGGTGGCCCAGCGAGAAGAAGGTGCCATGGGGGAACAGGTATCCGTACGCCTGATTCTGTGCCTGTCCGAACGGCAGATCACTGCTCCACAGGTTCAAGGCGCGTGCGGCGAACCGTAGTGGATTGATCGCGAGATCTAGCTTGGTGTCCGGGGATATCTGCCCGGGCGACTGAGAGAACGTCAGCAGGAGGGCGAGTGCCGAGGCAACCGCGAGCCACCTCCGGTGCAGCGGAGAGGAGTCAAGGCGGTGCATCACGGCTCAGGAAATGCGGCGCTGCGCGGTCGGGAGCCGCGAGATGTCAGCTCCGGTTGCCGTAATCGGGGCGGTTGAGGATTGCCGTCGACGGATCGATGCCGGTGACCACCGGCTTCTTGTCCTGCTCGACCGACAGCGTGAGGCCGAAGACCGCGGCGGCGCCCAGCAGCAGCCCGATCAGCACGCTCGCGGCGGCCGGCACCACAAATCTGGTCATCGGAACTCCTCTGGGTCATGCAGATACAGCGGCCAAACTAGCACGTTTGAAATCAGCACCGATTCTCCGGCGGACAACCTGCCGTGATACTGGAACCATTAGCTGGGTATCATCGGCGAGGTTAGGGGTCGATAGATGGCGAGGTGGGGAGCCTGCGGATACTCGGTGTGGGTGAACCCGGGACATGTCCAGCCGTGAAGAGATCGGCATGGCGAGCGCATGCATGTAGTTGCCCACGACGATCCGTGCGGAATAATGGCCGCCCATGACCGGTCCCTACAACTACGGACCGGCGCCGGACTACGACGCGGAGTTCGCCGCCGCGCACAATCCGGCGCTACCGCAGGATCAGCTGTTGAGGCTGTGGCATACGCGCCCCGATCTGCGTGAGGCCCTAGCGCAGCTGCCCGCGTGCCCGCCCAACCTGGCCGCACAGGTGAAGTTCTCCGATCCGTGGCGCGATCCCAATGCGCGGTCCCATCGCGGGGTCATCATGGCTTTCGCGATGCTGGCCGGCCTACTGGTGATCGTCGGACTTGGCTACGTCGGGTACATGGCGGTGCGTGGCGACGGCACCACCCAGCAGACACACGGAATGCTTCCACCGAATGACCCGAAGGCGACGAGCAGCAGCGCTGCGATGACCACCACCGCGCCACCCCCGGTGCAATCGAGCCCGGTCAAGCCCGTGGATGTGTCCACCAACTGTGTTCAGGCCGAGGACGGTACCGACAGCAATGGAGTCAAGTACGTCTACGACCCCGCCAAGGCGTTCGACAACGACCCACTGACCGCGTGGCGGTGCCAGTGGAAGGAACAAGATGGTCAGTCGATCACGGCCAAGTTCGATCACCCGACGCTGATCACCTCGGTCGGGCTGATCCCCGGATATGCCAAGACTGATATCGACGGATCGGACCGCTTTGCCCAGAACCGCAAGATCACCAGGGTGCGTTGGGAGTTCGGTGACGGCAGCTCGGTCAAGCAGCAGGTGCCGGTGAGCCGTGCGTTGGCGAGTATCAAGGTGAACGTGGTGACCGATTCCGTGACCATGGTCATCGAGGCCACCGAGCCTGGCGTCTCGATCGTGAATAAGAGCGGCCAGCGCCAGGACGCCTTCAACGGGCTGGTCTCGGTGAGCGAGATCGAGATCGTGGGCACACAGCCCCCTGTCGGGGAAGGGCCCGCACCAGCGCCTGCCCTGCCGCCGGCGCCTCCGCGACCGTAGCGGCTCGTACCCAAAACCTGCTGAGCTCTTCTGAGTTCTACTTGGGCGGCAGCGAGGCGGCGTAGGCCAACGCGCGTGTCACCCAGGGCTCCAGCTGGCGCTTGGTGCGCAACCCCTCGGCGTCGATGCTCAGCCAGCCGTCTATTTCGCGGCCGCCCATCACCATCCGGCTCACATGCGTCTTGGTGACCAGCGCTTCGGTGTCCTGAGGATCGCAACGTGCCAGCAGCCCGCTGCCGCGTCTCGCGGCAACCGTCATATGCCCATGCACCAGAAAGGCCAGTCCGCCGAACATCCGTTTCTCGGTGACGCCCTTGGTCGTGGCGATCACCTCGCGAATGCGTTCAACCAGGTCCTCGTCATAGGCCACGGTTCCATTGTGGCGTGCTGTCGATTTCCGCACTGCTTGTTCGTGGTATCTGCGGGACACACGACACCAGGGAGACACCATTGAACCGTGGCGCACGACGAGATCGGTCGCATCTTCCGCGAGGAGTACGGCCGCACCGTGGCGAGGCGTTCGAGGTGGCCATCGCCAAGTGGCCGCGGGACGGCATCCCGCCCAATCCCGGTGCCTGGATCACCACGACGGTACGCAACCGCGGCATCGACGAATTGCGGCGCGACGAACTCTCCTAGGAAGCAACGGCTTTCGAAGAGACTCAGCCCGAGCCACGGGAGGTGGGGCCGGTGCAAGATGATCGTCTGAGGCTCATCTTCACGTGCACTGACGCTGCGCCTGCTCGGTGGGCTCACCACGCCGGAGATTGCCAACGCCTACCTGGTCGCCGAATCGGCCATGGCAGCACGCATCACTCGCGCCAAGAAGAAGATCGCCGTGACGGGCATCCCCTACCGGTTGCCGGTGGATCACGATCTGCCGGAACGGCGCTCTTCGGTGCTGGCTGCGCCCTATCCCGTCTATAACGAGGGCTACGCGGCCTCCTCCGGTAGCCTCACTGACGCGCACGGACCGATCCGCGGAGGCGATCCGGCTGGTGCGGGTGCTGGCGGATCTGATGCCCGACGAACCCGAAGCGTTGGGTCTGCTGGCGCTGCTGCTGTTGACCGAGGCCCGTCGCCCCGCGCTCACCGACGCCGCCGGCGCACTGGTGTTGCTTGCCGATCAGGATCGCACACGATGGAACCGCGCCATGATCACCGAGGGACACCAGCTGATGCGCTACACGCCCACCACCGTCGTGGCCCTGAATCGTGCTGTGGCCGTCGCCGAACCCGCCGGTGCGGAATCCGGGCTGGCAGCCATCGAACCGTTGCGCGACGACCGTGAGTGCTACTACCCACTACATGCGGCGCGGGCGGATCTGCTTGCCAGGCTCCGCCGAGAACGCGAGGCGGCCGAGGAGTATCGAAAAGCCTTGGAAATCGCCGACAACGAGGTGTTTCGCAGGTATCTCGGAGACCGGCTGGCCCGGCTGGAACCCGGCACATGACACCATGGCCTCATGAGAATGCGTGCGGGCACAGTACTGACCGGTCTCGTCGTCGCGGCGCTTACCGCCTGCGGTGGCAATACCTCGGAGCCCGCGAAGGAGAGCACACCATCAACGAAGGCGCAGGCTCCGGCAACGACCGCACCCGCCGCTGATCTGGTCTGTTTGAGCACCCGCGACCGGTTGGCGCAGCTGCTCATGGTGGGCGTCAAGGACGCCGACGACGCCCGTGCGCTGGTACGTGACCACCACGTCGGCGGTATCTTCGTCGGCAGCTGGACCAAGAAGGAGATGCTGACCGACGGTTCCTTGCATGACGTCGTCACCGCGGGCCCGATCCCGGCTGCGGTGAGCATCGACGAGGAAGGCGGCCGGGTATCACGTCTCAAGGACCTCATCGGCCCGGCGCCCTCTGCCCGGGAGCTGGCCACCACCCAGACGCCGGAGCAGGCGCAGGCACTCAGCCAGGAACGTGCCCAGAAGATGAAGGATCTGGGAATCACCATCGACTTCGCGCCCGACGCCGACGTGACCGATGGCGATCCCGATGGTGCGATCGGAGACCGCTCGTACAGTGGCGATCCGCAGAAGGTCACCGAGTACGCCGAGGCCGCGGTGCGGGGGTACCAGGCAGGCGGCGTGCGCGCCGTGGTCAAGCACTTCCCCGGACACGGTCACGCCTCGGGAGATTCGCACACCAACGGTGTGGTGACGCCGCCGCTGGAGCAGCTGAAAGACAACGACTTGGTGCCGTACCGCTCGCTGGTGACCAGCGGAGCCGCGGTGATGATCGGGCACATGCAGGTGCCGGGACTCACCGGCGACGACCCGTCCAGCCTGAGCCCGGCCGCGGTTGGCTTGCTGCGCACGGGAACCGGATACGGAGCCCCGGCCTATGACGGGGTTGTCTTCACCGACGATCTGTCTTCGATGGCTGCGATCACCGACCGGTTCCCGATTGAGGAAGCGGTGCTCAAGTCGATCAAAGCGGGCGTCGACTGGGCGCTGTGGGTGAGCACCGAGAAAGTCGGTGCGGTTCTCGATCGCCTCGAAGCTGCTTACAACGCCGGCGAGCTGAGCGGCGATGCGATCAACGCCTCGGTGCGCCGGGTGCTGGCGTTCAAAGGTGTGCCCGCCTGCGGTTAAATCCCCAGCGTGACGGGGAGTCGTCGCAACCCGTGGATACCCATGCCGCTGAAGTATTCCGGCTCACCGGCAAGGGCTAGCCGCGGGAATCGCTCGACGAGCGATTGCAGGGCGGTGTGTAACTCGACACGCGCCAACACCTGGCCCAGACACACGTGGATCCCCGTGCCCAGCGTGATGTTTTCGCGCGCGTTGGGCCGGGTGATGTCGAAGACGTCGGGGTTCTCGAACGCCGCCGGGTCACGGTTGGCTCCACCGAGAAGGAGCAGCGCCGACTGGCCTGCCTCGATGGTGTGGCCTTCGATCTCGACGGTTTCGGTGGCCACCCGGGCTGACCACTGATTCGAGGTGTCATAGCGCATGAGTTCCTCGACGGCGTTGGGCCACAGGCTCGGATCCGCCCGTAGCGCCACCAGCTGTTCGGGGTGTCGCAGCAGCGTGACGATCGCCTTGCCCATCAGATGGGTGGTGGTGACGAACCCCGCTCCCAGGAACACGGCGAAATACATCTTGAGTTCGAAATGGCTCAGATCGCTGCCCAGAAGTGCTGTGTCCAGTTCGCTTTCGGTTCCCTCCCGCCGTAGCCGGGCGACATGCGTCTCGAGATACTCGTCGATCTCACGCAAAGCTGCCGTGCCGTCCTGATATTCGCTCCAGGAGGGTGCCGTGGTCGCGATCAGCTGGATGGCGCGGTTCATCGCCGTATACAGCCTCGAGTAGTCCTGCGGCGGAACGGCGATCATCTCGCCGATCACGGCGATCGGGATCTTCGCGGTGAAATCCGCTATCAGGTCTGGACTCTGAGACTGCTGCAGCGCATCTAGGTGGCCGTTGGTCACGTCGTGGATGCGGCCGCGCATGCCTTCGATCGCGCGCGGGGTGAAGGGAGCGGCGACAAGACGTCGCAGTCGTCCGTGGTCCGGGGGATCGGTGATCAGGATGGACGGGGGCTCAGCGGGATTGAGTAGCTGTGGATCGCTCCACGCGGCCAGTCGCTGAATGAGCGGCGAGGATGATCGGTGTTCGGGCTTGAAGGTGACGAACCGATTGTCGCGGAAGATCGTCCGAACGATCTGGGCGTCCGCCGTGAACCAGCCGTTTCCGAACTTCGACATCCGCCCGCGTGCCCGGATTTTGTCGATGAACGTGTAGATGTCCGCGGCGCGGGCGGTGTCGATGCCCAACTGTGCGACGGGTTCTCCTCTGCGGGCAAGCCTTTTCAGGTACGCGCGAGCCATGCCGTGCGTCACCACCCAATGCGTGCGCTGTTTGATCCGGTCGTGCATCCATCCGATCCCCGTGTCGGCTCGCTCGATGCCGGATGGACACGAGCAAGATCGAGATTAGCTGTTAGTCCGTACCCGAGCACGGCCGAGGTTTACCGGCAGACTTCCGAAGCCGTGCAGATTCATGTGCTTACCCGGAGCGGGATTGGCGGCCAAGGTGATTTCGGGGAAGCGCTCGAAGAGGGACTGCAACGCGACGACGCCTTCCATCCGGGCCAGGCTCGCCCCGAGACAGACGTGGATACCGCTGCCGAATGCCACGTGATCACGCGCATTGGGACGGGTCACGTCGAACACATCGGGCTGATCGAAAACGGCGGGGTCGCGGTTGGCTCCGCCGAGCAGCAGCACCGCCATGGAGCCGGCAGGCAGTGTGTGCCCTTCGAATTCGACGGTCTCGGTGGCGACTCGGCCGGTGACCTGTACGGGGGAGTCGTACCGCAGGGCCTCTTCGACGGCGTTGGGCCAGCCCTCCGGATTCTCCCGTAGGTACGCAAGCTGTTCGGGGTGCCGCAGCAGGGCGACGATGCCGTTCCCGATGAGGTTGACCGTCGTTTCGAATCCGGCGCCGAGTAGCAGTGCCATGGTGGCCTTGAGCTCGCGGTCGTTCAGATCGCCGTCCCGCACGATGCTAGCCAGGATGCCGTCGACGGTGGGATCTGCGGCGAGCTCGCGGCGCAGCCGGACCAGATGGGCATCGAAGTAGTAGTCGATCTCGGAGAGCGCCTTGGTGGCGTCTCGATATGCTGGCCACGGCATGCCGATGTCCAGGAGCGCCGCGCCGTGGTTGCCCCATTCCAGCAGGAAGGGGGCGTCCGCCCTGGGGACACCCAACATCTCGGCGATGATCGCCACGGGCAGTTGGGAGGCGTAGTCGCCCAGTAGATCGGCGTGTTCGTTGCGTTCCAGGTTGTCGAGCAGCTCGGCGGTCACCTCGCGGACCCGGTCCTCCAGTCTGCTCACCGCGCGCGGTGTGAAGGCCGTGGACACCAGTTTGCGAAATCGGGTGTGTTCGGGCGGATCGACGGCAAGCATCGCGGGTGGCTCGACCGGATTGGGCAGGCCCGGCTCGGTTCGCGTGTAGACCCAGCGGCTGAAGGCTGCGGGCAGGATGGGCGACGGCATGTTCGTCGGAGCCATGGTGATGAAGCGGTGATCGCGTAGGACCTCACGCGTCAGTGCCAGCCCGGTGAAGACCAGGCCGCCCGCCCGGGTGGGCGTGACCGATCCGGTTGCCCGGATCTGCTCGATGTATCGATAGTGATTGTTGGCGCGGTCGGGTCCGAGGAAGAAGGCGGCCAACGGCAGCTTGTTCACCTGCGTGAGTAACGCAACGCGGCTGATGCCGTGCATGATGGCCCACCGCGACCAGTACTTGATCTGATCCCTGGTCCGCATATTCGCCTCCGGCACTGAATGCTATTTGTCACGAGTCTAATAGCGGCCTGGCGGGAAGGGAATGCCGAAAATGCCGCACCCGTCACATCCCTCCGCGGAGGTGTCTAAGGGCACAGTGAACAATTTTCCCTCGGGGCTTTCTAGATGCCGCGTCCTATTGAGACTTCGAGTACCGTTCGCATCTGGTACGTCACGCACCATCTACGTTCGGTCGGGGCCGTAGCAAAAGCGTGATGGCTTATTCATTGCTGCTTGTTGACCGGCTGTAGTAGTTCAGGCTACGCGGAGGTCGAGATGAATGCACTGGTGTCGGGGTTGCGGGTCGAGGAGTACCTGGACGAGACGGGCGCTATAGCGCTGCCGGACGGCTATACCGTGAACCATTACCTGGAGTGCGCCGTCGACGGGCCGCAGGACACCTTCGCCTACCGCTACGTGGACTACAGCAGCAACCCCGATGGCGAACCGATGGATATGAATTGGCCGCAGCTTCGCGCGTTCTCGTGCGGTGGCGGCAAGGCTCCAGCAAGTGACCAAGCCGGGGGATCGGGTCGCGATACTGGCGCCTCAGGGCTTGGATTACGTGGTCGGTTTCTTCGCGGCCATCGAGGCCGGGAACATCGCCGTGCCGCTGTTTGCCCCGGAGCTTCCCGGGCATGCCGAACGGCTTGACGCGGTGCTTGCCGACGCCCAACCGACAGTCGTGCTGACCAACGAGGGGTCGGCTGAATCGGTCGGCGGCCTCATCCGCAGACTGCCGCGCGATCGCCGCCCCCGGCTCCTGGCTGTCGACGGCGTTCCGAATTCGGTGGGTGCCACATATGTGAGGGTGACGCCGGATACCGACGACATCGCCTACCTGCAGTACACCTCCGGCTCGACGCGTGTGCCCGCCGGTGTCGAGATCACCCACCGTGCGGTCATGACCAACGTGCTGCAGATGATCATCTCGGTTGGTCTGGATGTCGATGTGCGGGGAGCGAGCTGGCTGCCGCTGTACCACGACATGGGCCTGCTGATGCTGATGTTCCCGCTGTGCGGCGGCCGGATGACGCTCATGTCTCCGATGTCGTTCGTGCGCCGGCCCGGCCGCTGGATTAAAGAGCTCGCGGCTGCCGCCCATCTGGGCCGCACCTTCGGCGCGGCGCCGAACTTTGCCTTCGAGCTGGCTGCCGAGCGCGGCCTGCCCAAGGACGGAGAGACCCTTGACCTGAGCAACGTGGCCGGACTGATTAACGGGTCCGAGCCGGTCAGCATCGCCTCGATTCGCAAATTCAACGAGGCCTTCGTCCCATTTGGGTTGCCGTCCAACGCGATCAAGCCTTCCTATGGCATGGCCGAGGCGACGCTGTTCGTTTCCTCCATCGCCCCCGCCGCGGCGCCTTCCGTCATCTACGTGGACAGGGAGCAGCTCGGCGGCGGCCATGTGGTCCATGTGGATGCTGCTCACGAGAACGCGGTGCCGCAGGTGTCCTGCGGACAGATCGCCCGCAGCCAGTGGGCGGTCATCGTGAACCCCGGCGATGAGACGGAGTTGCCCGACGGGCGCGTCGGTGAGATCTGGTTGCACGGCGACAACATCGGTCGTGGGTACTGGGGACGGACCGAGGAAACGGATCTGTCCTTCCGTAACAAGCTGCAGGCCCGCCTTGGGGCGGGCAGCCACGCCACAGGCACCGAGCCGGGCGCAGCCTGGTTCCGCACGGGCGATCTCGGCGTCTATGTGGATGGCGAGCTGTACATCACCGGCCGCGTGAAAGATCTGGTGATCGTGGACGGGCGCAACCACTATCCGCACGACATCGAGGCCACTGTCGAAGAGGCTTCCCCGGTCGTGCGGCGGGGATTCGTGGCGGCCTTCTCGGTGCCCGCCAACGAACTGCCCTCGAATGTCGATGCCGGGGACGGCACCGGAGAGAAGTTGGTCATCGTCGCCGAGCGGGCTGCAGGGGCCGGACGAGCCGAGCCCGCCCCCATCGTGGAGACGATCCGGGCCGCGGTCTCTCGCCGGCACACGCTGCCCGTCGCCGACGTTCAGCTTGTTCACGCGGGGGCAATCCCCCGGACTAGTAGCGGAAAGATCGCACGTCGGGCCTGTCGCCAGAACTACCTCAACGGCAAGCTCCGATGAGCTGCCGATTCCACAGAGGTCTACTCGTGGTGAGGTTGAAGGGAAGCCGATAGGGCACCCGCCAACGGATAGGAGGCGCCATGAAACAGCTCGGTGGATTCAGCATCATCGACGTGCCGACGCTGGCCGATGCGCAGCACTGGGCGGCCGAGGTATCCCGTGCGGTGTGGTGCCCCATCGAAGTGCGCGGCCTGGACCGGGGCTGCGGCGAGGTCGACTGAGATCAGGCCGACGAGGCGGGGCGGTCGCGTTCCAGCACCGCCTCGGCCTCGTTGGCCTGGTGCAGCAGGATCGGATCGACGGTGTCATCGAGCGCCCGAGCCAGCAGTCGCGAGGCCAGCGTCACGGTCAGTTGCTTTGCCCGCGAGGCATTTTCGGCGATCTTTTCCCAGTCTTCCGACGCGTAACCGGACTCGACGAATGGCTGCCACACATCGGTCACGTAGGCGCCGAGGAGCAGCTGCGCGATTTGATGCTGCAGATTGTCCACTTCGCGCAGGGTCTCGGTAATGCGGGACAGGGACATGCCCGCGGCGACCAACAGCTGCACCGCGTCGAGAGTCTCGGCATCGCGAATCGAGACGGTCGCCGCGTCGACGTCGGTGACCAGCTCGACGGTTGCGAGTGCGACATCGGCACCCTGGCCGATGCGCGCGATCAACTCGGCGCGCGGCATGACCACCGGCTCGCCGGTGGAGAAGGGGCTGAGTGCCTCGGTGACCATCTTGCGGACGCTGTCCTCGGAGCCATTGCCGGAATCGATGACCCGGCGAATGACGTCCAGCGGAAAGCCCTGAGATTTCAAGTTCTTGACGTGATTGATGATCGCGACGTGCTCGCCGGAGTAGATCCCCAGGCGTCCGCGCTTGTCAGGAGGGGGGACGAGTCCAAGCGTCTGCCACTCGCGGATGTTGCGCGCCGTCATGGCCACCCGCTGCGCCAGCTGGTCGATTGTCAGGTCCATCAGGGAAAAGATTACTCCATTGTCCGTTACGGAAATTTCCGTTACGTTTATCTACGGAACGTCAACGGAGAGGATTGTCATGACCGTCACTGCCCCGGTGAGCTACCCGAAGACTCGGCGGATCGCATTCCGCTTCGACGAGTCGGACGCGGGCGAGCGGTATTTCGCGAATAATGACATCGCGTTCAGCCATACCGTTGCGTTCTTGTCGGCAGTTTTCCCGCCGGGAGAGGACATCTTCGTCAGGTCGGTGCGGCGTTACCGCGACAAGCTGACTGATCCCGAGCTCAAAAAACGTGTGGCGGGGTTCATCGGTCAGGAGATGACCCACGGGCTACACCACCGCGATCTCAACAAGCAACTCGCTGAAATGGGCTATCCGACAGCATGGTTCGAGTACCTCCTGAACAGTACCGAGCGCATGGAGAAGTTTCTCGACGAGCAGTACCCAGACCCGGACAGGTGCCGGAGATTCCGGCACCTGTTGCTGGCATTCACCGTAGCTGCCGAGCACTTCACCGCCGTGTTGGCAGAGAACGTGTTGAGCCGTCCGGAGCTTCAGCACATGATGACCGACCCGGAGATCAAGAATCTGCTGAACTGGCACGCCATCGAGGAACTGGAGCACAAGTCCGTTGCCTTCGATGTGTATCGCTCAATTGGCGGTTCGGAAACTTTGCGTATCAACATGATGCGTGTGCTGGCGAACATCGTGATACCGGTCGGTGTGCTCTCGTCGTGGGTTTCGATTCTGACCACCGACCCCGTCGGCCGGAAGCAGCCGTGGCGTGTGCTGCGCGAAACCGTCGGCGTGGTCCGAGGCCCGCTTCTGCGTGGCTTCTATCGTGAGATGAAGCCATTCATGCGTAAGGGGTTCCATCCCGATGACATCGACACCAATGCACTGCTGAACGTGTGGCAGGATCGGCTGTTCGGTACGGATGGAGAACTGGTCGGCCACTTGAAATGACCCTCAAGCACGACATGCGGCTGGTTCGGACCACCACCAAACCGGTGGTCCGATCCATCGTGACGAACGCGTCGAATGAACTGCGGGCCAAGGTGCGCCGCCGTCCGTTCCCTGGTGTGCAGGACACCGCCTTCGATCCCATGGATCCACAGACCGCGGCCAGTCCGCATGCGGGCTATCGGGAACTGCTGGCGGGTGGCCGGGTGCACTACAACCGCAAGCGCAACATCTTCATCCTGTGCCGCTACGAGGACGTGCGGGCGGCCGCGCGCAACGATGCCCTGCTGTCGAATCGGGATGGTGTGGTGCGGGCCAGATTCGAGGTGCCCGTGCTGCTGAACATGGATCGGCCCCGCCACACCGAACTGCGCCGTAAGGCGCTGCCCGGATTCACCCGCGGTGCGCTGGAGGGCTGGGCGCCCACTGTGGATCGGCTGGCCCATAAGCTCGTGACCGATCTGCTCGACAATCCTGGTTTGGATGTCGTTGAACACCTTGCGGTTCCGCTACCCATGCGAATGATCGCGCACGTCCTCGGCATCCCGCCCGAGGACGAGGCGTTCTTCCGGCACTGGTCCAACGAATCCATCCGTGTCGCCGATGTGCAGTTCTCCTTGAAGGGCGTGGGCCAGGTTCCGGCGACCCTCAATGGGGTCCGTCATCTGCACGACTACTTTCTGACCCAGCTGGACAAAGGCAATCTGCTCGGGCCGGATACCTTGCTGGGTAAGCTTGTCGGCGAAGCCGGGGACAACGAGATCAGCCACGACGAGCTGTTCTTCCTTGCACTGCTGCTGCTTCTGGCGGGCAATGAGACCACCACAAACCTGCTGTCCACCATGTTCCTGACGTTGTCGGAGAACCCTGATCAGTTCGAGCTCATCCGATCCGATCCCGGGCTCCTCGCCGGTGCGGTCGAGGAGCAGCTCCGGTTCTCCTCGCCGATCCAGAACTTCTACCGCACCGCTGCGCAGGACTATCGCGTCGGGGATGCCGTCATTCCCGCCGGGGCGCGCGTGGCCTTGCTGTGGGGCGCGGCCAATCGCGATCCCCGCGAGTTCGACGAACCCGATCGCTTTCTCGCGGCCCGGCCGGTCGGTCAGCACGTGGCCTTCGGATCCGGCGTGCACCTGTGTCTGGGTGCCGGATTGGCACGCATGGAGGGTCAGTCAGTGCTGCGGGAGCTTGTGCGCCGCGTGGACCGCATCGACATCACGGGCACGCCCCGGTGGACCACCAATAGCTCCCTGCGGGGGCTGGAGGAGCTTCGGGTGCGGCTCGTATCGCGCTAGCCCAGGCCCGCGCGCTCATCACCGCCGAGACCGTCCACCGGCTTACGGGACAGGCCGACTGACCCCGCATCCGGGCTGGTGGAGGTGGCCGCCGCGATCGCGACCGACTCGTCCACACCCGGATAGCTCGGCCGCAGGGCGACAGGCTGGCGAGTCGTGTTGTCCTGCCGGGCTTTCCGTGCCGCGGCCAGCAGGTTGAGGGCCTCGACCAGGATCGCGAACGCCATGGGGCCGTAGATCATCGCCTTGTCGATCTTGATGCCGAATCCGTCGGCGATGAGGAAAACCCCGATGAGCAGCAGGAAGGACAGCGCCAGCATCTTGACCGTCGGGTGCCGGTTGACAAAGGCGAAGACGAAGCGGGAGGCGAAGAGCATGATCGCGAAGGAGAGCACCACCACGGTGACGATGATGATCATGTTGCTTGTCATGCCTACCGCGGTGATCACCGAATCGAGCGAGAACACCAGGTCCAGTAGCAGAATCTGCACCAGCACGGACCTGAATGTGGCTGCCGCCGAAGATGATTCACCTTCCTCCGCGACGCCTTCGAGCTTGAGATGTATTTCGTGAACGGCCTTGTACACCAGGAACAGCCCGCCCGCGATCAAGATGAAGTCCTTGATCGAGAAGCCGTGGCCGAATAGCTCCACAACGTCCTCTTTGAGAGTGATGATCCAGCCGGCCAGGAACACCAGGCCGACGCGCATGACCATTGCCAGCGTGAGCCCCAGATTGCGTGCCCGCGCCTGTTGGCCGCTGGGCAGCCTGCTGGCCAGAATCGAGATGAAGATCACGTTGTCGATCCCCAGCACCACCTCCAGCACAAACAGGGTGAGGAAGACGGCCACCAGATCGGGGGTCAGTGCGAGAGTGAAGTCCACGCCGCGCATGGTACGGGGTGGGAGTATCGGGAGAATGACGTCTGCGCGCTACCCTGGAGGCGGAGAGAAGAACACTCCATTTGGGCAGACTGAGCCCGCGTCCGTGGTGGCGTATGTAATAGTCGAACCACCCAGTAGCTTACTCTGGAGTAAGTTCGCGTTCACGTTCCAACTCGGAGGCAGCCATGGTCGGTGGTACCAAGCGCCTGCCTCGTGCCGTTCGGGAACAGCAGATGCTGGATGCTGCGGTGCAAGAGTTCGCACTGAACGGCTTCCGGGATACCTCGATGGATGCCATTGCGGCGGCGGCCAAGATCTCCAAACCGATGCTGTACCTCTACTACGGCTCCAAGGAAGACCTCTTCGTCGCCTGCCTGCGTCGTGAACTCGGCCGGTTTGTCGAAGCGGTCCGCGGCGACATCGATCTGACGCAGTCGCCTCGAGATGTGTTGAGCACCACGGTCGTATCTTTCCTCAACTATGTCGATACCCATCGGGCCTCGTGGATCGTGATCTATGGGCAAGCCACCAGCACGCAACTGTTCGCCAAGCAGGTGCGCGAAGGGCGCGATCGGATCATCGAACTGGTCGCGCGGCTGATCAAGGCCGCCTCACCCGAGATCGACCCCGAGACCGATTACGACGCCATTGCCGTGGCCCTGGTTGGCGGCGGCGAGGCCGTCGCTTCCCGTGTCGCGACGGGCGACATCAAGGTGGAGAGCGCCAAGGACACCTTGCTCACCCTCGGTTGGCGCGGTCTGCGTGGCCGTCCGCGTGACGAGCCGGTGGCCAAGCGCGCCTAGCCCTCATACCAGAGCTTTTCGCGGGTAGCCGTCGGGTCCGAGGGCACTTCCTGCAGACGGGTCTGCGCGTACCGCACGGCTCGCAGTGTCGCCGAGAACTCCCGGTCCTCCTCGTGGAAAACCTGATCGGCCGGGAGCCGCGCCGAAGAAAGGTCGTAGATGACCGGCGACCCCGCGTCGTACCGGGGAGGCCTTCACCGCGTGGGCGAGGCGCCGGAAGTCGACCAGCCTCACCGCGGTGACCAGCAGCAGGCCGGCCAGAGCAGCCTGCGGGATGTAGCGGAGCAGGGGTGCGAAGAGTGGCAACGCGATGGTTACCTTTGCTGCGCTGACGATTCCGGAAAAGCGTGTCGCGGCACCGGACTGATAGTTGATGGCTGAACGGGATAGCGAGCCCGAGCCCGACAGCTCACCCAGCGTGTTCAGCTGGACCTCGGGGATGTGGAATTCCGGCAGGCTGGCAGGGATCTTGCCGGAACCGGCGGCGCCGCCGAGCAGCGCGATGGAGTTCTGCAGGTGTGCGGTGAGCTGGGCGACCGTGAACTTGGCGTTGGGCTTCTGCTTGTCGTTGTCCGCGTCGGCGAGATGGCTGACGACCTCGTGCAGGGCGGCACGGGCATGGGCGACGGTCTGTGGCGGGCGCAGTGCTGTGGTCATCATGGCTCCTGCTTCTAGAGGTGGATCTCTACCCCTATGACGAAGAGGCCTCCCCGGAACCGACATCTCATCGCACTCTCGTCGAGTGCCAACTCCCCCCAGGCGTGTGCTTAGTGCCCGCCTCTGAGCGACAACGTTTGTGGTACCCGAATATGTCGCTCGTCGCCGGGCACTCATGGTTGTGTTTTCGGTCCGACCACGCAAAGGGCCCACGACCGGATTACCAATCGCGGGCCCTCGCGAGATGCTTCTCAGAGTGGCGTGATACTGCCCGTCAGGTGTGGGTCACCCTTCTTCGGATTGCGCACGGCGATGTCCCAGCCGTTGCCGTCCTTCTTGATCCACACGCCCACCGCGGCGGGTAGCAGGATCGGCTTGCCGAACTTGACGTCGTAACGCACCGCATCGGGGATCTCACCCTGAATATTGGCGAGAACGGCTGCCGTGGTGAACATTCCGTGGGCAATCGCCTTCGGGAAGCCCAGCACCTTGGCGCCGATCGACGAGGTGTGGATCGGGTTGTGGTCCCCACCCACGGAGGCGTAGCGACGAATCTGGCCGCCGCTGATCCGCAGCGTCGAGTTCGGCGGCGGCAGCCTGACGGCCTTCGGCGGCTCCGGCTTGACGCCGTCCGACAGGCTGGTGCGCTGCTGGCGCAGGAACGTCATGGTCTGCTGCCAGACCGTCTCGGTGCCGATGGAGACGTCGGTGACGATGTCGGCCAGCAGCCCCTTGCGGTGCTCACGCAGATTCTCGGCACGCACCTCGATGTCGACGACGTCGGTCGCGGTGATGGCGCGGTGCTGAGTGATGTGGTTCTCCAGGTGCACCGTGCCGATGGCCGGGAACGGGAAGTCCAGGCTTGCCACCAACGACATCACTGAGGGGAACTGTAGGGCGAACGGATACGTGACCGGCACCTTGTCGGTGAAAGCCAGACCCGTCACCTTGGCGTACGCGGCCACATGGGCCGGATCGATCTGCACGCCGTGGGTGCGAACAACCCTTGACGGCAATATATCTGGGCGTGGGATAAACGGCAGTGCACCCACTGCCGCCATCACCATGTTCTGAAGCCCGGAAGGCTGGCTCATGGTTACGCTCCCAACCAGGACTGGCCGCAGACGCGAACCACGTTGGCGGTCACCGCGTTCGATGCCGGGCTGGCGAAGTAGGCGATGGTCTCGGCGACATCCACCGGCTCGCCACCCTGGTTTAGCGAGTTGATGCGGCGACCCACCTCGCGGTTGGCCAGCGGGATGGCGGCGGTCATCTTGGTCTCGATGAAGCCCGGCGCGACGGCGTTGATGGTGATGCCCTTCGCGGCCAGCGACGGGGCCAGCGCCTGGGTGATGCCGATCATGCCGGCTTTGGTGGCGCCGTAGTTGGTCTGGCCGCGGTTGCCGGCGATGCCGGCGATGGAAGCCAGGCCGACGATGCGTCCGCCGTTCCCGATGGTGCCGTTCTCGATGAGTCCCTCGGTGAGGCGTTGCGGCGCAAGCAGGTTCACGGCGATAACGGAATCCCAGCGGGCGTCGTCCATGTTGGCCAGCAGCTTGTCGCGGGTGATGCCGGCGTTGTTGACCAGGATGTCGGCCTTGCCGCCGTGGTGCTCCTTGACGTGCGTGGTGATCTGGTCGATCGCGTCGGCTGCGGTGACGTCCAGGGCCAGGGCGGTGCCGCCGACCTTCTGCGCGACGGCGGTCAGATCGTCCGAGGGCATGTCGATCGCGACGACGGCGGCACCGTCACGGGCGAACACCTCGGCGATGGTCTCACCGATACCGCGGGCGGCACCGGTGACGATGGCGACCTTGCCTGCCAGCGGCTTGTCCCAGTCGGCGGGCGGGGTGGAGTCGTCAGCGCCCACGTAGAACACCTGGCCGTCCACGTAGGTCGACTTGGCCGACAGGATGAAGCGGACCGTCGACTCCAGGCCGCTGGCACCGGTCTTGGCGTCGGGGTGCAGGTATACCAGCTGCACGGTGGCGCCGTTACCGAACTCCTTGGCCAGCGAGCGGGTGAAGCCCTCCAGTGCACGCTGGGCGATGCGCTCGTCGGTGGTGGCGGCCTTGTCGGGGGTGGTGCCGATGACCAGCAGACGGCCCGACTTGCCGACGTTGCGCAGCAGCGGGGTGAAGAACTCGTGCAGCTGCTTCAGCTCGACCGGGGTGGTGATGCCGGTGGCGTCGAAGACCAGGGCGCCGAACTTGTCGGCCCAGCGGCCGCCGATGTTGTTGGAGACCAGGTCGTAGTCGGCGGCGAGCGCGGCGCGCAGCGGCTCGGCGAGGCGGCCTTCGCCACCGATCAGCACGGGCCCGGCCAGCGCGGGCTGGCCTTTCTTGTAGCGGCGCAGGTTCTCGGGCTGCGGGATACCCAGGCGGCCGGCGAGCAGGTTGCCGGGCCCGGAGTTGACCAGCAGCGCGTAGAGGTCGTCAGTGAGCTTGGGGGACATGTGCCGTTCCTTAGTGGTTGTCCGTAATTGGTCTAGGGTGATTCGACAAAGAACTTACTCCAGAGTAAGAATGCTCGGTAATCCTGCCCCGTCAACAGTGGAGAGACAAGTGGCAACTAGCTCGGCACGCAAGTCAAACGCTTCGCAAGGTCGCCGCCGCGTCGCGGTTCTCGGTGGTAACCGCATCCCCTTCGCACGTTCGGACGGCGCCTACGCGAACGCCTCCAACCAGGACATGTTGACCGCCGCCATCACCGGGGCATCCGATCGCTTCAACCTCAAGGGCGAGCGTCTGGGCGCCGTCATCGCGGGCGCTGTCCTCAAGTTGAGCCGTGATTTCAATCTCACTCGCGAATCGGTGCTGGGCAGCCCGCTGTCTCCGTACACCCAGGCATTCGACCTACAGCAGGCGTGCGGCACGGGTCTGCAGGCTGCCATCGTCGGTGCCGACGGCATCGCACTCGGCCGTTACGAGTCGGTGCTCGCCGGTGGCGTGGACACCACCTCCGATGCACCCATCAACTTCGGCGACGATCTTCGCCACACCCTGCTGGCGATCCGTCGGGCCAAGGACAACGTGACCCGGCTCAAGCTGCTCGGCAAGCTGCCCGCGGCGCTCGGCGTCGACATCCCGCAGAACGGTGAGCCGCGCACGGGGCTGTCCATGGGAGAGCACGCCGCCATCACCGCCAAGCAGATGGGGGTCAAGCGCACCGAGCAGGACGCCCTGGCTGCCGCCAGTCACCAGAAGATGGCCGCTGCCTATGACCGCGGTTTCTTCGACGACCTGATCAGCCCGTTCCTGGGTCTGTACCGCGACGACAACCTGCGCCCGAACTCGAGCGTGGAGAAGCTGGCGACGCTGAAGCCGGTGTTCGGCGTGAAGCACGGCGACGCCACCATGACCGCGGGTAACTCCACCCCGCTGACCGATGGCGCCTCGGTGGCGCTGTTGGCCAGCGAGGAGTGGGCCGCCGAGCGCAACATCCCGGTGTTGGCATACTTCGTCGACGGTGAGACCGCGGCCGTGGATTACATCAACGGTCCCGACGGTCTGCTGATGGCTCCGACCTACGCGGTGCCGCGCCTGCTGGCCCGTAACGGTCTCACCCTGCAGGACTTCGACTTCTACGAGATTCACGAGGCCTTCGCCTCGGTGGTTCTCGCGACGCTGCAGGCGTGGGAGTCGGCGGACTACTGCAAGGAGCGCCTCGGACTGGACGCACCTCTCGGTGTGATCGACCGGTCCAAGCTCAATGTCAACGGTTCCTCACTGGCTGCCGGGCACCCGTTCGCGGCCACCGGTGGCCGCATCGTGGCCCAGCTGGCCAAGCAACTCGCCGAGAAGAAGGCCGAGACCGGCAAGCCGGTCCGTGGCCTCATCTCGGTGTGCGCAGCCGGAGGCCAGGGCGTGACCGCCATCCTGGAGGCCTGAGCGACATGATCCCCAACCCCCGGCCATGGGCAGCAAGCCTGTGATCGGGGGTTGGGGCATTCTGGGAACGTCGCGAAAAAAAGTCTCAACTTTTTTCGGCGGGGGTGTAACGCTCCTGGAATGGGTGTCGATACACGGGTAGCCTCGCGCCACCGTCCGACCCCCCGACCCGACGGCGGCGCGGGGCTACCTAATTTTTCGGGGAGCCCCGGGTTTCGTTATGCGCCGGCCAGCAGACCCGATCCCGTTCGCTTGAGTTCCGTTCGCAGCTGTTCGAGGTCGACGTGGGCGCCGGTCTTGAAGTACGCCGTTGTGGTGGCGATCGCCGAGTTGATGAACAGTCACGCGATCGTCTTGAGCTCAAGATCGGCGCAATACTGATCGCGGTACTGCCGAACGTGCAGTGTGACCATCGTCTGCATCAACACCGGCATGCTTCGAGCTTGCCTCGACCTCACGGGCGAACTTGGGATTCTTGCGTGGGTAGCGGATCGTGGCGGCATCCCTGATGGCGGCCATGATGATGTCCTCCTTGGTGCCGAAGTACTGGTGGCGCAGACTCCACCATGATCACGGTGGGACGCATGGAAGCCGACAACCTCAGCCAGGCAGTCGAATCCATTCGCAAGGGCGGCATAGTGGCCATGACCAGTATGGGCGCCTTCCAGCTCGAGAAGGTGTCGCTGGATCTGAGCAGGGTGCCCTTGATGCAGAAGACCGTCAAGGGCGTGATCTA
Source organism: Mycobacteroides chelonae (assembly GCA_014204435.1). GTDB lineage: Bacteria > Actinomycetota > Actinomycetes > Mycobacteriales > Mycobacteriaceae > Mycobacterium > Mycobacterium chelonae_A. Next base: position 161,510 of record JACHLF010000005.1, on the reverse strand, counting down.
CGGCAACTGGAGCCCGTTCGAGGCGGTGCCGTCCATGTTGAGTCTTTACGCAGGCGGCCAGCTCAAGACCGATGAGATGACGACCCGCACCTACGCTCTTGATGATATTGTGCAGGGATATCGAGATATGAAGCAAGGCAAGAATATTCGTAGTATTGGGAATTCGGTTAGTCAGGACGCCACGGTCACGAGGCGCTTCGGGTATCCGGTCGCTCCGTCGGGCACCGGCGATGCGATCTGATCGGTTTGCACCGCGCCGCTGCCGTCCGTCGCGCGTGCGGTGATGATGTGCTCGCCCGGTGTTGCCTGCCAGCCGAACCACCACTGCCGCCAGGTGTCCACGGAGTATTCCGGGGCAAGCTGCGCCGGCTGCCACGGACCGTCATCGACCCGCACCTCTACCTTGGTGATTCCGCGATGCTGTGCCCACGCCGTTCCGGCCACGATATGGACGCCGGTGCCCAGTCGATCGCCGACCCGAGGTGTGTCGATGCGGCAGCCCGTTCTGACGGGGCCGCGCGCCGACCAGCCGCGGACGGTCCAGTACGCCTGCGCCTTGTCGAATCGCGTGATCTCCCAGTCGACAACCCACTTGGTCGCGGACACGTAGCCGTACAGTCCGGGCACCACCTGGCGGACGGGGTAACCGTGCTCGACGGGAAGCGGTGTGCCGTTCATCGCGACGGCGAGAATGGCATCGCGGCCGTCGGTGAGCACGTCGAGGGGAGTGCCCGCCGTCCAGCCGTCGGCGCTCGTGGACATCAGCATGTCCGCATCGGCCTGAACCCCAACGGATTCCAGAATCGGTTTGATGGGAAAGCCGGTCCACATGGCGTTGCCGATGAGGTCCCCACCGATCTCGTTGGAGACGCATGTCAGGGTGACGGCGCGTTCGGTCGCCGCCATGGCGTTCAGGTCTGCCCATGTCAGGGTGCGCGGACGGTCGACCATGCCGTGAATGTTGAGCTGCCACTCGGCGGTGGTTACCTGGGGCACCCGCAATGCCGTGTCGATTCGGTAGAAGTCCGCGTTACTGGTGATGTACGGCGCCGCGCCCTTGACGTTGATGCCCGCGGGTAGAGGAGGTGCAGGTGCCACGGGTACGGGCAGCGCGGCGTCCCGGCGTTCCTCGGCGACGACGGCGCCCTTGCTCCAGCGGCTGCCGAGCCAGTAGGCCCCTGCCGATCCGATCGCGAAAATCGCTGCCGCCCCGAAGAACCTGCGCCGATGCGGCGCATCCTGGGTGTCGGCACGGGCCATCAACGCGCGCAGCACGAGCACTCCCACCGCGGCCGCGATCACCGAGGGCCAGATCCAGGTGAACTCTCCCGTGGGGCGGGTCGCAGCGCAGATTGCACCGAAGGCGCCGACTGCCGCGATGACGGCCGAGCCGTATCGCCGCCCACGTTCCAGCAGACCGGCCGCCGCTGCGAGCAGGGCGATGATCGCGGATAAGCATGCGAACAGCACCGTCTTGTCGGAAGTGCCGAAGACCCCGATCACCCACGCGCGCACGGCGGCCGGCGTGTGGTCGACGACCATGTTCCCGACCGCGAAGAAGGGCGCGGAATCCGGTGCGATGGCGGCGGCAGCCAGTTGCCCGGCCGCGAGTGCGGCAGCTGCGGCGATCAAGCCCGCGATGATCCGTTGGGGTGCAACGCTCATGCGTCCACTGTGCACCCACGCGCCGGTAACGTCGAGGCATGGAGAGCGTGTTGGTGACGGGCATGTCGGGAACCGGGAAGGCCGCGCTGCTCCACGCGCTGACACGTCGTGGCTTTCACGCCGTGGACACCGACTATGACGGCTGGACCCTGGACCCTGGACCCTGGACCCTGGGAGTTGGGACGCGACGCGGATGACGACTCTGCTCGACCAGCATCCCGATGTTATCGTGTCCGGCACAGCGGACAACCCGGTGGATTTCTACGACCGATTCGGCCACGTGGTGCTGCTCAGCGTGCCGCTGGATGTGGCGATCGCGCGCGTGAACTGGCGAACCGCTGCTACACGACAGCGCTTCCGTGGGACTGGACGGGCGCCGTCCGGTGGCCGAGCTGGCCGACCGCGTCGTGCATCTAACGCTCCTCTGACGCTGTCGCGATGACATCTATGTGGGTGTTGTCGCGAGATTTCCCCGCGTGGATGTCTTCTCGGCGCTTGTGTCGGGTGGGGACAGGGACCAGATGGTCAGATATGCGAGCCCGAAGAACGCGGCGACGGCGACTGCCACTCCGGTATGTGCGACAAACGCGAACGGGGAGCTGACCCACTCCAGGGTGCTGGCCGCGACGGCGCCGGGGCGGTGGATCAGGTCCCACGAGTTCCAGCGCTGGAAGCGTCCGATCACCACACCCACGGCGCACAGGCCTACCGAGACGACGACGACTATCCACCCGGTGACGACGCCGAAGTCACGCTGAATTCTCCTGTGCACCAACCGCAGTGACACGACCCCGAGGATGACGCCAGTCCAGGCCGCCACACCGTACTGCAGGACATGACGCCAGAACGCGATGCCGTCGATCAGGTGCACCAGGTCGGTGACGAGGTACGGCGCGTTGGGCAAGAAGGCGAGCCACGCCAGCCCGATCGGAATCAGCCAGATTTTGTGCCGGACTGCCGAAAAGGCCAGTGCGGCGAAGACTGGCAGCCACGCCAGGAACAGATTCCAAATGAGGAAGCGCGTCGGATAGAACATGGGGGCGGCCGGGTCGGTGACGCCGAGCAGCAAGGTCAGCACGCTGGTTGCGACCAGTGAAAGAACCAGTACGGCACGTCGGGCTTCGGTCATCCATCAAGTTTGCCCGAAGGTGCCCGTAGACGTCAGCCGGTGACGGCCCGGATGAACCCGACGGCCGATTCTTCCAGCTGTTGCAGTCCGGGATCCTCCAGGGGGTAATGCCCCGCACCCTCCAGTGGCACCACCGTCACCGGAACTTGCGTGATGGGATCGAGCACCGGCTTGCTGAACTCGTACGGGGTCCACCGGTCCTCTTCGGGCTGGGTGAGGATGATCGGACACACATCGAAATCAGCGGGCTCGATGGCGGGGGCGTAGGTCATGTAGTCGGCCAGGAACTTCACGCTGACCCAGTTGGCGGCGGAGGTGCGGTCCTTCATGAAGACCTTCATGGCCGTCCGGCTGTTGGCCAGTGTGCTCATCTTCGCGGCCAGCCACATGGGGTAGCGGACCCGCCGAGCGGGGGTCTTGGCCACAAGCCGCAAAAAGGGCACGCCCACTCGCGCGGTCAGCAGATCATGGGCGGTACCGTCGGCCACCTCACGCACCCGTTGGTCCAGGAACGTCATACCGATGATGCCGCGCACCGTGTCGCGCGGCGCCTTCGCGGCCACGTGATAGGCCAGCATGCCGCCGGCGCTGAGCCCGTACAGCACGATGGGGCGCACGTCGCGGCGCCGTTCATACTCCAGGTAATCGACCACCAGATCTACCCAGTCGCCGTACCCCGGCACCGTGCCCGGTTCCACGTCGGTCAGGCCGTAGCCCAGGTTGTCGATAGCGATGGTCTCAAAGCCCCTGCGCGCCAACGGAGCACCGAGGATGAGCGACATCTGGCGGCCATTGGTGCCGACGCCGTGCAGCAGCACCACCTTCACCGGCGCCGCGGGATCGGCGTAGCGGTCTAGGTGTACCTGGTTGCCGCGCCACTCCCAGAACTCCTCCTGTGGCGCCGAGGACTCGTCGAGACGCAGTCGTTCGGGCAGGAACATCTGGAGGTCTTTCCAGGCTTGTTGGTCGCGGTAGTAGCGAGGCATACGGGCAACCCTATGTGCCGTCTGAGGACGGCGGTACCCCGGAATGCACGAAGCCCCCGTCTCCTAGCGGGAGAACGGGGGCTTCGTGATCAACGAATCAGAAGGCGGCTTCGTCCAGCTCCATGATGTCGTTGTCGACGTTATCCAGGATGGCCCGCGTCGAGGTCAGCTGCGGCAGCATGTTCTTGGCGAAGAACGAGGCAGCCGCGATCTTGCCCTCGTAGAAGGACTTGTCGGCACCGGTGGCACCGGCGTCCAGGGCCTCGATGGCCACGGCGGCCTGACGCTGCAGCAGCCAGCCGATCAGCAAGTCGCCGACGCTCATCAAGAACCGCACGGAGGCCGTGCCCACCTTGTAGACCTGGGTGATCTCCTGCTGGGCGGCCATCAGGTTGGTGGTCATGGTCGCCGCCATGCCCTGTACGTCCTCCAAAGCCGTTGCGAGCAGAGCACGCTCGGCCTTTAGTCGACCGTTGCCGGTCTCGCTCTTGACGAACTCTTCGATCTGGCCGGAGATGTAGGCCAGCGACTTGCCCTGGTCCTTGACGATCTTCCGGAAGAAGAAGTCCTGGGCCTGGATGGCGGTGGTGCCCTCGTACAGCGAGTCGATCTTGGCGTCGCGGATGTACTGCTCGATCGGGTAGTCCTGCAGGAAGCCGGAACCACCGAAGGTCTGCAGGCTCTCGGTCAGCTTCTCGTAGGCGCGCTCGGAGCCCACACCCTTGATGACCGGCAGCAGCAGGTCGTTGAGCTTGACCGCATCCTCGGCCTCGACGCCGTTGATGGTCTTGGCGGCAACGGCGTCCTGGAAGGTGGTGGCGTAGAGGTACAGCGCGCGCAGGCCCTCGGCGTATGCCTTCTGGGTCATCAGCGAGCGGCGCACGTCCGGGTGGTGCGTGATGGTGACGCGCGGAGCGGTCTTATCGGTCAGCTGGGTCATGTCCGCACCCTGCACGCGGGTCTTGGCGTACTCCAGCGCGTTCAGGTAGCCGGTCGACAGGGTGGCGATAGCCTTGGTGCCCACCATCATGCGGGCCTGCTCGATCACGTCGAACATCTGCGCGATGCCATTGTGCACCTCGCCGACAAGCCAGCCCTTGGCGGGAACGCCGTGCTGTCCCAGGCTCAGCTCACAGGTGGCCGAAACCTTCAGGCCCATCTTGTGCTCGACGTTGGTGACGAAGACGCCGTTGCGCTCGCCCGGCTCGCCGGTTTCGAAGTTGGGGATGAACTTGGGCACGAAGAACAGCGACAGACCCTTGGTGCCCGGGCCGGCGCCCTCGGGGCGGGCCAGCACCAGATGCATGATGTTTTCGAACATGTCGTCCGAGTCGGCCGACGTGATGAAGCGCTTCACGCCGTCAATGTGCCAGGAGCCGTCGTCCTGCTTGACGGCCTTGGTGCGTCCGGCACCCACATCGGAACCGGCGTCGGGCTCGGTGAGCACCATGGTGGCGCCCCAGCCGCGCTCGGCGACGAACTCGGCCCACTTCTTCTGCTCATCAGTGGCCACGTTGTAGAAGATCTGAGCGAAACCGGCACCGCCGCTGTACATCCAGACGGCAGGGTTGGCGCCCAGGATCATCTCCTGGATGGCCCAGGACAGCGCGCGCGGAACAGGGGTGCCGCCGAGCTCCTCCTGCAGACCGACGCGATCCCAGCCGGCCTCGGTGATGGCCTTGACCGACTTCTTGAAAGCCTCGGGGATGGCCACCGAGTGGGTCTCCGGGTCGAAGACCGGCGGGTTGCGGTCGCCCTCGGCGAACGAGTCAGCCAGCGGGCCCTCGGCGAGGGTGCGCATCTCGGCAAGGAAGGTACGAGCGGTGTCTTCGTCCAGCTCGGGGAATTCCTCGCCGCCGAATACCTGTTGGATGTTGAAGAGCTCGAAGAGGTTGAACTCCAGGTCGCGGACGTTCGACTTGTAGTGGCCCATGTGCGTCATTGCCTTTTCTTTGGGGGCTGTTCTGATATTCGGTTGGGTTCTTACTTCTGATTAAGTTACCCACCGGTAACAAATAAACTATACCGCCGAGTAACGTGTGACAAAAGTCCTAGCTTTGTGGTTGTGATCACAATTCGATATCGCAGTTCAGGGGTGGTTTTTCCGCATTTGAGTGAGTGATGTCAAACCGGTGGCGTTGGCTTGTGCGTGCCAGCTCACAGCCCATGAGAGGAACCTCGTATGCCCGCCATGCACGGGCACTTCGGGGGGCTAGCGATCCTTCGGTTCTGCTCCGCGAATCAGTAGTGCGGGTAATGCGCGGACTGTGGCAAACTAGAGCCACATACTGAGGAGGAGAACCATGCGAACGATCTGTTCGGTGGCGGTGGGGTTCGGTTTGGCGGCATCCATATTCGCTGCGCCCATGGCGTCGGCCATTCCTGGAGACGGTCCGGTTGCGGTTCAGTGCCAGGTGTATACCAATAACAACTTCGGCCCCCCAGGGTTTGGACCAGGCAGCATGCCGGGTATGGGTTTCGGGATGAAGCAGTGGGCGGGCACGGTGATCGGTCGCGGAAGTAACGAGGGCGAGGCACGTCACGATGCGGAACGGCAGATGTGGGGGCCGTACGGCATGGCGCCGGAGCTTCGCGACTGCGTACCCGCGGCCTAGCGAGCGAAACAAGATCACTTCGTGTGTGAACCGTTGGCAATTCCCTGGCGGGCTGTGCCCTCGCTGCGCACTTTATTGACGGTGACGTCCAAGACACCTTCGGCCGGTCGAGGGTCATCACCGTGCGTCGTGATGTAAACGAGGCATCCTCGGACAACCGCGTAATAGGTCAGGGCAGGAAGACACCGGCGGTGGTCAGTAGTAAGGCGATGCCCGCCAGCACCTGCCGTCTGGCGCTCTTGTCGCTCACCCGCGCTAGATGCTGCGGGCTTTGAACTGGGGTTCGGTCTTCTCGATGCCCGCCTTGCGCGCGATCGCGAAGTTGGCTCCGCGCATGAGCCGCAGCTGGAGACGACGCTCCAGGCCGAAGGCGCGGCGCGGCACCATCGACCATGCCCTGTCGAACAGGGTCTTGGTGGCGGCCACCGAATCGGGAGATCGGATGAGGATCTGGTCGATGAGTTCGGAAGCGTCGGCCTCGGGATCGGCGCTCACCTGGGTGACCAGCCCGATCTCCTTGGCGTAGAAGCCGTCGAACATCTCACCGGTCATGGTGAGCCGCTTGGCGGTATCGATTCCGATCAATTGACTCAGGGTGACGCTTCCGGACATGTCGGGGATCAGACCCCACTTGGCTTCCAGAATCGAGAACTCCGCGTCGGGCGTGGTGAATCGGAAGTCCGCGGCCAGCGCCAGCTGCAACCCGCCGCCGTAGCAACGGCCGTAGATGACGGCGATCACTGGGATGCGCAGCCGGCGCCACGCCCAACACGCCTCCTGAAAACCATTGGTGCCCAGCCATGGGAGCGGGATGAAGTTCGCGACGACGCGCGCCGGGTCCTTACCGGCGGCCGCGAAATCCAGTCCAGTAGAAAATGCGTCCCCCTCACCGGACAACACCACCACGCGGATCGAGGTGTCCGAGGCAATATGGCGGGCGGCGGCGGTCAGCCCGCCCAGCATGTCGATGGTGAGTCCGTTGAGCTTCTCGGGCCGAGACAAGGTGACGCGAGCTACCTGTCCGTCGACGCGTAGGGTCACATGTGACGTCATGAAGCAAGACTAGAGGTGACATCCAGCTATGACGAGCGATACCACTTTGGACGCGGCGACGCTGCGGGAGGCGTTCGGGCACTTCCCGACCGGCGTGGTTGCTATTGCCGCAGAGATCGGCGGTACGCGAACCGGATTGGCGGCCAGTACGTTCGTGCCGGTGTCCCTGGATCCACCGTTGGTGGCGTTCTGCGTACAGAACTCCTCGACCACATGGCCCACTCTGCGGGTGGCTCCGCGCCTCGGCATCAGCGTGCTGGGGGAGGTGCATGACGACGCCGCGCGCACCCTGGCGGCCAAGACCGGCGACCGGTTCGCCGGACTGGATACCTCCACCACCGACACCGGTGCGGTGTTCATCGGCGGCACCACGGCCTGGATCGAGACGTCCATCGAGTCCGAGGTGCCCGCCGGTGATCACGCGATCGTCATCCTGAACATTCACGGGTTGACGGTGCATTCATCCGTCGCGCCGATCGTGTTCCACCGCAGCAAGTTCCGCAAGCTGCTGGGTTAGACCGATACGGCGTTCGGGCCTGACCGATTGGTCCGGGCCCATTCCAGTTCTGCCGCCGAGTTCATCGGGGGCTTCCCGTGCTGCTGGCCCTGCTCAAGTGGGGGGACGAGTATCTGCAGGACGGCCGTAAACCGTTGGCGTTGATCGACAAAAAGACCGGCCGGGAAATCGGGGTCGAGGTGACGTCACGGCCGGGTCAGACGGTGTCGGCGGACGGAATCGAGATTCGCCTCGCCTGTCCCGCGGCTGGTTGAGGCCGGGCTCACCCGTTCCAGAAGTGCCGGTACGGATCGATCCACTGATCGATTGCGATCAGACCGCTCGCTCGCAGCGCGTAAATCCGCCGTTGTGCGTCCGCCCTGACGTCGACCATCCCCACCTCACGCAATACGCGCAGATGCCGCGAGACGGTGGGTTGTGTCAGGCCGGGCAGTGTCGCGACCATGTCCCCGGCGGTCCATTCGCCACCCGCCAGCGCATCGAGCAGGATCCGTCGGTTGGGTTCGGCCACCGCTTCGAAGGCGTCCATGCTTTGAGTATCGCATTGCATCTATATAGATGCAATCACATATAGGAGACCTGCACAACCGCGTCCTGGGACGGGGCAGCCTAGGGGCGCTTGGAGAGTTCTTCTTGGTACCCACGGACGCGATCGCGAATCAGCCGTGCATCGTCGTCGCGGCCTTCGCGCTCGGCGAGATCGGCACGTAACGAGAGTTCTTTGATCGCGGTACGGATATCCGCGACGCTCACGGTGTCACCCATATTCCGATGCTGCCCGCATTGCCGGTAATGGGCATTGGCAACCAGTCACAAAGTCCTGGCCGACTACTTGGAGTTCAGCGGTGCCCGATGATCGAACGGAGCTTGCCGAGCTGCCATTTGGCGATGGGACGCACGAGGGGTGCACCCAGACGCAGCGGGAGCCAGCCCACCCACTTGAGGGTGCCCCCCACATGCCAGGTGAGCCGCGTGCCGCCGGTTCCGTTGTCAGCCACTTCGAAGACCTCTGCGGCCGAGTCGAGCACCAGCGGAACAGAACATGCGGTGGCGGTGACACCCAGCGCGTACCCGGGCTCGTTGACGACGATCTGCTCGGCCAGCACGACGAAGGTATTGATCAGCGCGCGCTTGGTCCCCACATCGCGCAGGGCGGTACCGGCGTAGTCCACGCCCTTGGTGAAGGGGGTCCAGCTCATGAATCGCTCGTCCAGAAGTGCCTTGAACACCTGCTCGGGAGGGTTGAAGAAGTCTCGCTGCACCGAGAGCGCGAAGGAGGCCTCGGAGTCCAGGTACTCGCGCAGTTGGTCGGCGGCCACCGGGGTGAGGTTGAATCGCGCCGCCGAGATGCCGCCCGCGGCCAGAATCGCCAGCAGGACCAAGCCCGCAAGGGCGCCCGCTGCTGCCAGAACGGCAACGGTGATGACGATAACCAGCCAGGTTTCCATGGCGACAACCTAGCTAACGGCGAAATAGCTTGTTGCCCAACCACACGATCGGGTCGTACTTGCGATCGGCGACGCGTTCTTTCATCGGGATCAGCGCATTGTCGGTGATGTGTATACCCTCGGGGCATACCTCGGTGCAGCATTTGGTAATGTTGCAGTAACCCAGGCCAAGTTCCTCCTGCGCCACTTCGCGACGGTCGGCGACATCGAGCGGGTGCATTTCGAGTTCGGCCACGCGCATCAGGTAGCGCGGCCCGGCGAAGGCATTCTTGTTCTCTTCGTGATCGCGCACCGCATGGCAGGTGTTCTGACACAAGAAGCATTCGATGCATTTACGGAACTCCTGCGACCGTTCCACGTCCTCTTGCTGCATCCGGTACTCACCCGGCTTCAGGTCCCTGGGAGGAGTGAACGACTGTACTTCCCTAGCCTTTTGGTAGTTGAACGACACATCGGTGACCAGGTCGCGGATTACGGGGAAGGCACGTAGCGGGGTGATGGTGACGGTCTCGGACTCGTCGAATGTCGACATCCGGGTCATGCACAGCAACCGGGGGCGGCCGTTGATCTCGGCCGAGCAGGAGCCGCATTTGCCGGCCTTGCAGTTCCAGCGCACCGCCAGGTCCGAGGCTTGGGTGGCCTGGATGCGGTGGATGATGTCGAGCACCACCTCGCCCTCGCTCACCGGAACGGTGTAGTCGATGAGCTCACCGCCGTCGTCATCGCCTCGCCAGACCCGGAGGTGCGCGTCATAGCTCACGTCAGGACTTCCTTCCTGGGTGCTCTGCCAGTTCTTCGGGCGTGAAGTACTTCTCCAGCTCGCCGATCTCGAAAAGTTCCAGAAGATCTGGGCGTAAGGGGATCTGCGGCTCGGGCGTGACGAGTACATCGGGTACCGCCGGATCTCCGCCGGTGGTGCTGCAGACCAGCAGGGTCTTGCGCCAGGTGGCATCCATGTCCGGATGGTCATCGCGGGTGTGCCCACCTCGGCTCTCGGTGCGCAGCAGTGCGGCCTTGGCCACGCACTCACTGACCAGCAGCATGTTGCGCATGTCGATGGCCAGGTGCCAGCCCGGGTTGAACTGCCGGTGCCCCTCCACCGCAACGTGTTTGAAGCGCTCCTTGAGCTCGTTCAGCTTGACCAGGGCCTGTTCGACTTCCTCTTCCTTACGGATGATGCCGACGAGGTCGTTCATGGCCTGCTGCAAGTCGGTGTGCAGGGTGTACGGATTTTCGGCACCCTCGGCAGCCGGGTCGCCGAAGGGCGCCAGCGCCAGGGCAGCAGCCTTGTCGACGTCGGCCTCGGTGATCTGTGGGCGAGAGGTGAGTCCCTTGACATAGTCGGCGGCCCCCAGACCGGCGCGCCGTCCGAACACCAGCAGGTCGGAAAGGGAGTTGCCGCCCAACCGGTTTGACCCGTGCATGCCGCCGGAGCATTCGCCGGCCGCGAAGAGGCCGGGCACCGTCGCGGCTCCACTGTCGGGATCGACCTCGATACCGCCCATCACGTAGTGACAGGTCGGACCGACTTCCATGTCGTCCTTGGTGATGTCGACCTCGGCCAGCTCCTTGAACTGGTGGTACATCGACGGCAGCCGCTTCTTGATCTCCTCGGTGGGGATACGCGAGGCGATGTCCAGGTACACGCCACCGTGCGGGGTACCACGGCCCGCTTTGACTTCGGCGTTGATGGCCCGGGCGACCTCGTCGCGCGGCAGCAGGTCGGGAGTGCGGCGCGCGGAGTCGTTGTCCTTGAGCCACTGGTCGGCTTCTTCCTCGGTTTCGGCGTACTGCCCCTTGAACACCGACGGGATGTAGTCGAACATGAACCGCTTGCCCTCGGAGTTCTTCAGCACGCCGCCGTCGCCGCGTACACCCTCGGTGACCAGGATGCCTTTGACCGAGGGCGGCCAGACCATGCCTGTCGGGTGAAACTGGATGAACTCCATGTTGATCAGCGTCCCGCCGGCACGCAGTGCCAGTGCGTGTCCGTCGCCGGTGTACTCCCAGGAGTTCGACGACACCTTGAACGACTTGCCGATTCCGCCTGTCGCCAAGACTACGGCGGGAGCCTCGAACAGGATGAAACGGCCGCTCTCTCGCCAATATCCGAAGGCGCCGGAGATGCGATCACCGTCCAAGAGCAGGTCGGTGATCGTGCATTCGGCGAAGATCTTGATGCGCGCCTCGTAGTCGCCGGTTTCGGCGAAGTCCTCCTGTTGCAGTGAGACGATCTTCTGCTGCATGGTGCGGATGATCTCCAAACCGGTGCGGTCACCGACGTGCGCGAGCCGCGGATAGGTGTGGCCGCCGAAGTTGCGCTGACTGATCCGGCCGTCCTTGGTCCGATCGAACAACGCGCCGTAGGTTTCCAGCTCCCAGACCCGGTCCGGCGCCTCCCGTGCGTGCAACTCAGCCATCCGCCAGTTGTTGAGGAACTTGCCGCCGCGCATGGTGTCACCGAAGTGCACCTGCCAACTATCCTTGTCGTTGGCATTGCCCATCGACGCCGCGCAGCCGCCCTCAGCCATCACGGTGTGCGCCTTGCCGAACAGCGACTTGCAGACCACCGCGACCTTGAAGCCCTGTTCACGTGCCTCGATGACGGCGCGCAGGCCGGCGCCGCCGGCACCGATCACGACCACGTCGTATTGGTGCCGTTCGAGTTCAGCCATTAATTAACCCCAGTGTGTTTGGCGGATGTGGATATGACTTTGATTGCTAACCAACGAATCTCAGATCGGAGATGGTCCCGCTGGCCGCGAGCATGATGTACAGGTCGGTGAGGATCAGGGTGCCCAGGGTGATCCAGGCGAACAGCATGTGCCGGGTGTTGAGCTTGCTGACCTGCGTCCAGATCCAATACCGGACAGGATGTTTGGAGAAATGCTTGAGTCGCCCACCTGTGACGTGGCGGCAGGAGTGGCAGGACAACGTGTACACCCAGAGCAGAACCACGTTGGTCACCAGGATCACGTTGCCCAGCCCGAACCCGAAGCCGCCGGTTTTCTCGGAGTGGAAGGCGACGAAGGCGTCGTAGGTGTTGACGACAGAGATGAGCGCCGCGGCGTAGAAGAAGTAGCGGTGGATGTTCTGCATGATCAGCGGCAGCTTCGTCTCACCGGAGTACTTCGCGTGAGGTTCGGCGACCGCGCACGCCGTCGGTGACTGCCAGACCGATCGGTAGTAGGCCTTGCGGTAGTAATAGCAGGTCAACCGGAAGGCCAGCAGGAATGGCAGCGAGATGAACGCCATCGGGATGAACCAGGGCAGCTCGCCCACCCAATGTCCGAAATGGCTGGCCCCGGGGGCGCATGCGGTGCTGACACACGGCGAATAGAACGGTGTCAGGTAGTGATACTGCGGCACCCAGTACGCGCTACCCCAAAAGGCCCGCACGGTGGCATAGATGACGAACGTCGCCAGGCCGAGATTGGTGAGTAGCGGTGCGAGCCACCACTTGTCGGTGCGCAGGGTGCGCTCCGGAATGTGGGCACGCGAAGGCGAGAAGACCCCGGTGGCTTGACTCATCTGTAGCCACCAACTCCTTCGTCGTCGATGTCGCCCCAGAACTCCCGGTCGTACTCGGTGTCGGGGATCTGGATCTTCTCGTTGCTGGCTAGCCGGTGCTCGTGCGGCACGAGGTCCAGGTCAGCGGCGTCGATGTCCAGCCGCTCTATGTCGTTGACGATCCGGCGCACGGCCGGCAGGTCGCCATAACGAGATTGCAGAGAGTGGACACAGCGGCGCAGGCTGCCAAGTGCTTGGTTGAGCTCGGTGAGCTCCGTCTTCGTCGACATCGGACTCCTTGGGCTGAAGGTGTCGTGGATCACAGGCTACGACAACCATCTTGCCAGGACAGCCGAACTGAAAGTGACACAAGTCACTGATGTCGTCATTTAATTCAAGATCGCCGAGCGGTTTCTGCGACTGCCGCGCCGAGTCGTTCGGTCGTGTTGGTGCTCTCGAGGTCGGGAGTGCGGACGCGCCCTTCTCCCAGCACCTGGGCTGGCGCTCAATGCCCGCACCGACATTCTGCTGCGGCAGATCGGAGACGAATCCGATCGCGTTGTTCGGGCCATCGCGCGACTGAAGCTCGCCGCCGGGGCCGGTGCCGATTCGCTGTACCCGGTCGGTCGGCACGAGCCGGATGTGCAGCGGCGCTTGACCTTTGAACTTCCGTTGCCGGTCAATGCGATCGCGCTGCCGGACGTGGATGACCCGGCCTCATTCGGTCCGCTGGGTGTGGGACGGATCAGCGTTAGGCCGCTTCGGCGGATACCGGATGCACGGCCGAGACGAGTCGGGTCAGTAGTTCGGCCAGCCGCAGGTAGGCGTCCTCACGTCCACTGATCGCGCGGTACACCAGGCCGATCCGGCGCCCCGGTACCGGTGCGGCGAAGGTCGCGGTGGCCAGTCCGCCGCTGGCGGTTTCGACGGTGACAGCGGTGCCCGGGATCAGCGTGACCCCCAGCCCGCCCTCGACGCATTGCACGGCGGTGGACAGAGAGGCCGCGCGGGTGTGACCGAGATCGGGACGCACCCCGGCGAGCTGGCACACCTCCAGGGCCTGATCCCGAAGGCAATGCCCCTCATCCAGCAACAGCAGCGGCATGTCGGCCAGATCAGCGGGCTCGACGTTCGTGCTGCCCGCCAGCGGGTGCCCGGACGGTAGCGCCAGGACGAAGTCCTCGCGGTACATGGGGATTTCCGCCATGCCGTGAGTTTGCGCGGGCAGCGCCATGACGGCCACGTCCAGGGATCCGTCGGCCAGCGACCGCAGCAGCCGTCCGGTTTGGTCCTCGGTAACCCGCAACGACATCTCGGGGAACTCACGGGACAGGCCGCTGAGCACCATGGGCAACACATAGGGCGCCACCGTGGGGATCAGACCGAGCCGCAGTGTCTGCGCGAAGGGATCGCGAACTCCGCTTGCTGCAGAGGTAAATTCATCGACTGCGTCGAGGGCGGAGGCGGCCCTTCCCAGCAGTGTCTCGCCTTCGGGCGTGAGTAGCACCGTGCGGGTGTTGCGTTCGATGAGTCGCACGCCCAATCCCTCTTCGAGCATGGATAGGGCCTGCGAAAGCGAGGGCTGACTCACGCCGAGCTCGGCGGCCGCGCTGCCGAAGTGGCGTTTCCGTGCGACAGCCACGAAAGCGCGCAGGCCGACCAGGGTCGGTTGATAACTACGATCGGACATACCTATCAATATAGTGCTAACAATCACGTTTTATTTTTGAAAAATTTCCGGCACGATGGTGCCAGTAAGCATTCAGCGAATACGTAAAGGAGAAGGATCGTGACTCTGCGGACCATCGGCGATGAATTCCCGGCCTACAACCTGACTGCGGTCATCGGCGGCGATCTGTCGAAGGTGAACGCGCAGCAGCCCGACGACTACTTCACCACCGTCACCAGTGACGACCACCCCGGCAAGTGGCGTGTGATCTTTTTCTGGCCGAAGGACTTCACCTTCGTGTGCCCCACCGAGATCGCCGCGTTCGGCCGTCTGAACGATGAGTTCGCCGATCGCGACACCCAGGTGCTGGGTGCCTCGGTGGACAACGAATTCGTGCACTTCCAGTGGCGCGCTCAGCACGAGGACCTCAAGACCCTGCCGTTCCCGATGCTCAGCGATCTCAAGCGTGAGCTGGCCGAGGCTGCCGGTGTGCTGAACTCCGACGGGGTGGCCGACCGTGCCACCTTCATCATCGATCCGGACAACATCATCCAGTTCGTTTCCGTCACAGCGGGTTCCGTTGGTCGCAACGTTGACGAGGTGCTGCGTGTCCTCGATGCGCTGCAGTCCGATGAGTTGTGCGCCTGCAACTGGCGCAAGGGTGATCCGACGATCGACGCGGGCGAATTGATGAGCGCGGGCGTTTAGGAGGGTTGGGTTAACTGTGTCTATTGAAAACCTGAAGGAAGCGCTGCCCGAGTACGCCAAGGACCTCAAGCTCAACCTCGGCACGGTGGCCCGCGGCACCGTGCTCTCGCAGAGCCAGCTCTGGGGCACCTTGGTCGCCACGGCGGCCGCCACTCGGAACGAGCAGGTGTTCAAGGAGATCCGCGAGGAGGCTGCGGGCATCCTGGCTCCGGAGGCCCTCGATGCCGCGCTGGGCGCGGCGTCCATCATGGCGATGACCAACGTGTTCTACCGCGGTCGCGGCTTCCTGGACGGAGCTTACGATGATCTGCGCCCGGGTCTGCGGATGAACATCATCGGCAACCCCGGTGTCGACAAGGCCGAGTTCGAGCTCTGGTCCTTCGCAGTCTCGACGATCAACGGCTGTCACTTCTGTGTCGGCTCGCACGAGAAGGTGCTACGTGAAGCCGGATTGACCCGCGAGCAGATTCTCGAGGCACTCAAGATCGCGGCGATCGTCTCGGGCGTCGCCCAGGCGCTGGCCACCGTGCCCGCGCTGGTCTAGGCACAAAGACATAAGGCCGCTTGCGTGTGACGCAAGCGGCCTTTGTCGTGCCGTCAGCTGTTACGAGTTATCAAGTGCCGCTATCGCGGACCGGGTGGTCAGTATTTTGGCGGTCCGCTCCGCGCACCAGGCGAGTGCCTGGTTGTGCCCCGTAGCGGTGTAGTCCGCCACGGCATCGGAGACGACGAATGCCTGAATGTCGTTCTGGACCGCGTCGGCAGATGTCACGGTGATTCCGGAGAAGGCGTAGACGCCGACGATGATCAGCTGATCGCGGTTGGCGTTACGCAGAATCTCCAGAAGTTCAGAGCGGAAGAACTCGCTGTACTTCCATTTCGTCAGCACGGTATCTGTCGTCATCGGGGCTAGGGGATCGACAATCGCACGCTCGGCGTCGTCGTCTGGCATGCCCGGCCCGTACAGCTGGCCGAAGAGTCCGCGCTGCTCCGGTGTCATACCTCCGGGCTGCGCGGAGTAGAGCACCGGCACACCGCGTGCATGTGCGACGTCGAGCAGGCTTCTGATGTTCTTCAGCACGGTGCCGATGGGATCGGCATGTGGCGCATAGGCCTTCACAAAGTAATGCTGCATATCGTGAACCAGCAGCGCAGTGCGGTCCGTTTCCAGGGTCCACGGCGCGCTTTTCGCAGGTACATCAATGGCGCTGAACGGGTACGCAATTGACCCGGTGGGGCGAACGTCGGCAGCGGCGCTCCCGGCTGTCGAGAAGCCCAGCGCGACGGCAGGCAATGCCACGGAGCTGGAATGGAGAAAGGTGCGTCTGCGCATCGTTTTACTCCCGCTTGAAGAGTCAGAGGCTTTTCAACAAACACTACGTGCCGCTGAGACCGGGCTTCGCGGGGCGGGCGCCATGGGTCTTACTCGGTCCAGACATCCTCCACATAGCGATCGGCCTCGACCAGGCCGGTAAGCCAGTTTCGCGCCTGAGGCTCGGCGGCGCCGGTGTGCCTCCGGTAGATATCCACGAATGCTTCTCGGACGGCAGGGGCCATCTTGCCGCCATCGCCACAGACGTACACGTGCGTCTGTTTGGCAGGATCGCCGAGCAGATCCCAGATGTCGTCCGCGTCGACGGCAATCCGGTCTTGTACGTACTTGATGCTGCGGCTGCGAACTCGTCCCCGAACAGGTAGTCGACTTCCGGATGCCGGACTCCGAAGAAGCAGAGCGTCGGAGCGACCGGCGCGCTGTGCGGCCAGCCGGTCACCGACAATCTCCGAAGCCGGAGTGGGCGGGGGCATCGAGCACGCTGACCACCAGCTCGACGATCCCCGGGCTTTGTCGGGCAGAGGACGCTATCGAGTAGTGCCGTGGTCGTCCGTGCGCGTTGGAACCGGCGAAATGGATACCCGTCTTGGGCTACGCGCTGGGCGGGCAGGTCGTGGTGGCGGCCGCGGCGCCGTTGGCGCTCGGGTGGCACGGGTTGCCCAGCAGGGCGACCAACCGCTGCACCACTGTGTCCGCGGCGCTGTCGGTGAGCTTGTCCTTGGCGTAGGTCGTGTGCGAGACGATGTCTCCGCCCAGTGGATCGCAGAAGAAATCGCCGGGGTTGCACACGTCAACGACCTTGTGTAATAAGCCTTCCCGGATTGCGAGGTTCACCTCTACACCGGGCGGGCGGATGTTCTTGGGATCTCCGAACAGCACGATAGACACGATGCGGTCCTCCAGCCCGGCGGGTAGCGGATTGGTGAAGGTGTAGGTGCCCGGAGGGGTGTTGCCCAGCAGCACATCCACCACCGCCGCGCCCTGTGCGTACCCGCCCACGACGAACTTCTTCTTCGGACAGTCGGCGGCCGCCTTCTGAATGTGCTTGCTCAGGTCGTCCGAGCCCTTGCCGGCCTGGATGAAGTCGACGCTGGCGGGGTAGTCCACTCCGTATGTATCAATGCTCATTCCCTTGGCACCCTGTAGCTGCTTTTTCACCGCATCGGTAAAGGACTTGCCGACGTCCCCGAGGCCCGCGGGCTCGTTGGTGCCGCGCGCGAAGGACAGGTCGATGTCGGCGCAGGCCGCCGCATCTGCTGTCTGTGCGGCGGACACCCCGAAGCTGCCGGATAAGAACAGGAATATGGCGGCAACGGCCGCGCGAGACATCGCGTTTCGCACGTGTTCAACGTACCGTTCGTTCGATCGCCCTGCCCAGCGGCGGCGATCCTCCTAGGTGGCAGGGATCGCCGCGTGCTCGTCGCTGCTGACCAGGCCGTAGATAGCGATCACGGCGAGGATCAGCCCTTCGGAACTGTGGACCCAGTTGCCGACCGTGTCGACGGCCATCACGCTGCACACGGCCATGCCGCCCAGGATGCATACGGCCACCATCGCCCAGTAGAGCAGCGCCACCACGGCCGCGTAGCGGATGGCTCCGATGCGGGTGCGGGCGCCGATGAGCAGAGCAACACCGGTGGCCAGGCGGAAAAGGGCGTGCCAGTCATTGACGCCAACCGGGATGACGCTGAATGCGTAGAACGGCCCGATGGGCCCTTGCGGGGTGAGCCACACCCCCATGAGGAAGGTGAGGAACTGCACCCGGGTTGCACAGACTTCCCGGATGTAGCGAGAAAAGCTGCTCTGACCACGAGCCCTCTTTGTAGCCGCCGCCAGCACCCGTTCGGTGAGCTCGTCAACGTCACCGGGGAAGCGGTCGTCTACGCGGAGCTGCGAAAGTGCATGGCCGGCGTGGCCTCGCCTGTGGAGGGCCGCTCGATGACACTGGCCGACCGTATGCCGAAAGTTCTTCCTGCACAGTACAATTTATTCTCGATCACCCGCTCTTACGCAGAGCTACTGGAAAGCGAACCGGAGCCGATCCCGCCCGCGCTCACGGTAGAGGCCGGGCCACTCATCGAGACGTTCCGTGAGTTCTGTGCGGCTCTTTGGAAGGGCGAAATCTATGGTGATGCAGCGGTTTCGGCAGAAGACGTCGCCCATTTGCGGGTGGTTGCCGGATTGCGCTGTCGATGATTCCCACGCGGTAGGCGACGATAGGGCTGAAGACTCCGGAACAGGCGCGAGGATTCGCGCGCGACTACCTCGCTCCGATGTGGGACGTGGGGCGCAATTCCCCGGTGTGAGGGCGATGCGACACGGCCGCGTTAGTGATGTTGCTCTCACCGGGTTAGAGTGCTGCGAAGCCGGTTCGAATATCGGGTCTGTCAGGTGCCGTTGCCCAGTTGCGGGTGCCGAAGCAGGCATGGTGGCCCGGCCGGTCGTGCGGCCGGGGTGAAAGTTGCCTGCAACCACTTGCCGCAGGTGAGTCAGCGAAAAGGATTGCTCAGGTAAGTTACCCTGTCCCTGGGCTCGGGGTCTCAATGTGAAAGACAAGGTGAAATGCCCAGAGAGCTGACTGACCTCGAGATGCTCGGCGAGCTAGAGCCGATTGCTGAGGCCAACGTCAACCGGCATTTGGCCGCGACCACGGAGTGGCATCCACACGACTACGTTCCCTGGGATCGGGGTAGGAACTTCGCGGCGATGGGCGGTGAGGATTGGGATCCCGCGCAGTCACAACTGAGCGAGGTCGCCAAGGCGGCGATGATCACCAATTTGCTCACCGAGGACAATCTGCCCTCGTATCACCGTCAGGCCGCCAAGTTTTTCGGTCTCGACGGTGCCTGGGGTACTTGGGTGGGTCGTTGGACTGCCGAGGAAAACCGGCACGGCATCGTTATCCGCGACTATCTCGTCGTGACGCGTGGCGTGGACCCCGTGGCGTTGGAGCGCGCCCGCATGGAGCACATGACCGCCGGGTTTGACGCGACCGACGAGGAAGAGTCGGTGCACAAGACCGACTTCTTGTTGTCGGTGGCCTACACCACGCTGCAGGAACTGGCGACCCGCGTCAGCCATCGCAATACGGGCAAGGTGTGCGACGACCCTGTTGCCGACCGGATGTTGCAGCGCGTCGCGGCCGACGAGAACCTGCACATGATTTTCTATCGCAATATGTGCAGTGCCGCGCTGGATCTGGTGCCGGATCAGGCTATCGAGGCGATCGGTGCGGTGATCGAGAACTTTCGGATGCCGGGCCAGGGTATGCCCAACTTCCGCCGCAATGGCGTGCTGATGGCCAAGCACGGCATCTACGACCCGCGCCAGCACCTCGAAGAGGTGGTGACGCCGAACCTGCGTAAGTGGCGGATTTTCGAGCGCAACGATTTCAGCGCCAAGGGCGAGCAGCGCCGCGAGCAACTCGCCGGATACGTGGAAGACCTTAAGCGCCAAGTGGTTAAGTTCGAAGAGCAGCGTGACCGAATGCTGGCGCGCGAAGCCATGAAGCGAGAGGCCTGCGCCGGATAGTGCGGGCCTCTCGTCTGGCTGATTACTTGGTGATCTCGATTTTCTGTGCCTGGGCACCGGTGACCTTGACGGTCGGGACGCCCGTGTCGTAGCTCGCCGTACTACTCGCCTGCGGCCTGACGAACGGATACAGTCGCGCGGTGTCCCTGAGTGCCGAGCAGCAGCCCGATACCGAGAACGGGATCTCGGCGCGTCAGCTATTGATCGTGGGCCTGCTCAACGTCGGGCCCGCACTGTGTGCCTACTTCGGGCTGCGCCTGGTCGGATTCTCGGAGCTGCACGCCCTGATGGCGGCGACTGCGGTATCGGCCACCCAAGCCTTGGTGAAGATGGCGTGGAAGCGGGCACTGGACCCGGTCTCGCTCCTGGTGGTGCCGATCTTCGGGGTCAGCCTGATCATCGCCTGGCTCACCCGGGACCCGCGCCTGTCGCAGGTCACCAACGAAGTGCCCGGCATGTTGCTAGGCACGTACTTTCTGGTCAGTGCGCTCATCGGTAAGCCGTTGACCGAACTGCTGGTCACCAAGCTCTGGCCGGGCGGTGTCGAGAAGCTGGCCGACGAGCAGGGTTGGGCCGACGTCGACCACCGCTCCTACCATCGGCTGCATGTCCACGTCAGCTGCTGGTGCGGCATCTTCAGCCTGCTGTTCTCGGGCTTGATGGTGGTGATCATCTACAGCTTCTCCGTGGACGTGGTGCAGGCCGTCAATCCGGTGGTGTCCATGTTCACCACCGGTGGCCTCATCGTCGGCGTCGTGGTGGCGATCCGGATGTACCTGCGCCGCAAGGAACGAGCCCCCGCCGACCGGTAGCTCCATGCTTGGCGAGATGACATCTATGTGGGCAAAACACGAGGAAACACTCGCCTGAATGTCATCTCGGCGCGGGTTAAGCGGCCTCGTTTCTCAGGCTCTCTCAGATTGCGCCGGTACCGTCACCGAGGTGAGTGGGTTGGGTCAGGGTGCGGGGAAATTCACACTCGGTCATGCGTTGGTCAGCGCTGCATTCGGCTTGGGAACGTACTACGGCATGCGTCTGCTGGGGGCTTCGGAGTTGCATGCATTGATGGCGGCGGCGGCGGTGTCGGCGCTGCGGGTCATCTACACCGCGGTGCGAGACAAACGCTTCGACCTCGTCGCCGGATTCATCATGTTCATGCACGGCGCGACGCTGGTGGTCGCCCTGCTGACCAGCTCACCGCAGTTGGCGCAGCTCACCCACGTCGTCCCGGTGGTGCTGTTCGGGGCGTTCTACATCGGCAGCTGTCTGACCAAACGACCGCTCACCGAGCTCATCGTCGATCTGATACGCCCGGGCTGGGTGGCGCGCCATCACTGGAGTGATACCGACCTGCGTGCCTATCGCCGGATGCACGTGCGTCTCTGCGTGATCGTCGGCACGCTCGAATTGGTGCAGGCCGCCGTGATGGCGGGCATCATCCTGCGCTACCCGGTCGATATCGCCCAGGTGTTCAACGGCCTACTGGCGACGGCGGGTAGTACCGCCAGGCTGGCGTTCGTGATCGCCATCATCTGGATCTTCCTGCGCCGCCGTGGCCATCACCAGGCGTCGCCGCCGCGCCAGTCGCAGGTCAGCGAGCCGGAGGAGTCGACCCCGGAGCTCATCGGCAGCACGTGCACACCCTCGTCCACGGCGGGCACAATGCCATCGGCAGTCATGACGGGAGTGGATCCGAGCCACGGCACCCAGCCGCGGGCCCGATAGAACGGGGCGACATTGTCGCCGGCGCTCAATGCACCCAGCTCGTATGCGCCGCGTAAGACCTGTTCGGCGGCGTCCATGATCGCGGTACCCAGCCCATTTCCCCGCCAATCACTATCTACCGCAACGCCTTCCACATACCCGGTGCGCAGCGCGCGGCCCTGGTGCAGCAGGCGGCGCTGGACGACGGCCGCATGGGCGATGAGTATGCCGTGATACCAGATGAGCGCGTGCATCCCGCCCAGGCAGTGTTCCCAGTCTTCTGCGGTGAATTCACCCTCGAATGCTTGGGCAATCAATTCTCTTGCAGCACAACGCGTCTCACTATCCAGATCGGCAGTGTGGATGAGTCGCGCGGTGTGAGTCCGGATGACGGGGACGGTCGGCATCATAGACACGAGATGCTCCTAGTTCAGCCGCGGTCGTGACCAATGGAATCGAACAGTTTGGCCGGGCCGCACCTGGGCGGCCAGATCGACGTCGTAATCCGTGATCACCCCGATCACCGGATAGCCCCCGGTGACAGGATGATCAGGTCCCAGAATAACGGGCTGGCCGCCTGGTGGCACCTGAATGGCGCCACGAACCACGCCCTCGCTGGGCAGCTGTCGGGCGGGATCTCGCAGCTCCAGTGGCTTGCCGATCAGACGAGTACCCACTCGGTCGCTGCGGTCGGAGACAATCCAGTCGCCGTGGATCAACGCATCGGGATCGGCGAACCATTCGTCGCGCGGGCCGGGCACCACCTTGAGCTCCACGATGTCATCGGAGATGGTGGCCACCGGCGCCTGCGCGACGGCGGGGAAGGAGGGCGACCGCGGTCCGACGGGCAGTCTGTCTCCGGCCTGGAGCGGCTTGGGTCCGATACCGGACATGATGTCGAAGCTGCGCGATCCCATCACCGGCGCCACGCAGACCCCGCCGCGTACCGCCACGTAACTGCGCAACCCGCTGCGAGGGGCGCCGAGTGACACCACATCACCCTCCTGGACCTGAGCAATACTGTTGGTGCCGAAGGGGATTCCGTTGACCGACGGGTCGGTGTCGGCACCAGTGACGGCCACCACCACGTTGCCGCCTGCCACCCGGAACGACATGCCACCCAGGGTCACCTCGATGGTTGCCAGGTTGTCGGGGTTGGCTGCCAGCCGGTTGGCCAGGGAGTGCGATCTGCGGTCCGCGGCGCCCGAGCGTCCGACACCCATGGCGGCCTTGCCGACGCGTCCGAGGTCCTGGACCAGCGCAAGGGGACCGGTGCGCACGACTTCCAGAGTGGGCCTCATGTGCTCACCTCCTCGAACTGGACCCGCGTGCCGGGCGCGAGCAGCGCAGGGGGATTGCGGTCGAGATCCCAGACGACGGCGTCGGTGGTGCCGATCAGCTGCCAGCCGCCGGGCGATTCACGGGGGTAGATCCCGCTGAACTCGCCGGCGAGTGCCACCGCACCGGCCGGCACCCTGGTGCGGGGATCGGCACGCCGTGGGATCGCCAGACGTGGGTCACCGTCCACGAGGTATGCGAATCCCGGTGCAAATCCGCAAAATCCGACCGTCCAGACGGTGCCTGTGTGCGCCGCGATGACACCGTCCACGCCTAGGCCGGTGCGCTCGGCGACCTCCTCGAGATCGAGGCCGTCATACCGGACCGGGATGATCACCGGCGGCGACGCGGTGCCCTCACGTGTGCCCGGTGACACGCTGCGCTGTGTCAGCCGGTGCCGCACCATGGCCTGATCGGCCGGGCTGCGGAGCTTGAGTAGGACGGTGCGGGAGGCGGGAACGATATCGGTGACGCCGTCGATCGGTTCGGCATTCAGTGCTGACGTCCACGCCAGCACTGAATGCACGGATGTGCATTCGAGCAGCAACGCCCGATCCCCGTGATCCCGCACCTTCAAATCCGTTGCGGTACTCATACTTCGACGGTACCCCCGTGGCTGTGCCCAGGGGTGCATTTATCCCGCTTGTGTATAGGTCGGTTCGTGCTTCTTGATGTGGCCGATCACCCGATAGGTAACCGGCAGCATCACGATCTCCACTACCGACTTGAAGATCCAGCCCAGCGCCGTGTACGTGGCCAATTGGCCGAAGGTGTGAATGCCCAGTGCGGTGGCCGCGATGGAGCAGAAGACCAGTGAATCGGCGAACTCGCCGACGACCGTCGAGCCGATGAGCCGCGCCCAGAGGTGACGTTCCTTGGATCGCTTCTTCATCCGAACCACGACCAGAGCGTTAAGCGTCTGCCCGACAAGGTATCCCGCGAGTCCTGCCACCATGAGTGTGGTGATGCTCTCGACTATGGTGGCGAAGGCCTCTTGGTTGGGGTAGAACTCTGCCGGCGGCAGTATCTTGGCCGTCCACAAGACCAGGCACGCAAGTGCTTCCATGGCGAAGCCGAGCAGGATCACCCGATTGGTGGCGCGGTAACCGTAGACCTCGCTGAGGACATCGCCGATCACATAGCTCAGCGGAAACAGCACGAACGCACCGTCGGTAATCAGCGACCAGTCGCCGACTACCGGGCCGAAACCAATTGCTTTGGTGGCGGCCACGTTAGAGATGAGGACGACGCCGACAAAGACAGCGGACAGCAGCGGATAATAGCTGCGACCCACTTGGGCGAAGACCACCTGATCCTGGGAACTTGTCTCGACCTCGCGTATCGCCATTCCGCTAAGTCTAGGGTGCGTTCTTGCAGAAGGGTGCGGGTGGATTCGTCGCGCAGGGCGGGATCCGGGTGGGCATGATGAAGGCGTGAAGCCGTTGCCCGCGGGGAAGCGCCAGCGGCGGGGTGCCGGCGGCCAGTAGTCCGAAGGGGATGGCGAGCACCATCCCGATGATCAGCCAGTATTCATGCGGGTCGGTGAGGGATTTCGAGGAGAACCGAGACGACAGCACCATGTACGCCGCTGGGCCGGTCGGGCGGGCAGGTGGGTAGTCCATCATCCCAATATCCGGGCCAGCGCGGGGACCAGGTTGTCCACCACATAGGTCAGGCTCAGCGGCGAGCTGAAGTTGATGGCGCCGGCCAACTCCTTGCTGGTGAAAATGCTGCGGTTCTGCAGGGTGGAGCCCAATTTGGTGATCACGGGATCGGCGCGCAGCGCGGCGCTCTGCTCGTCAGATTCGGTGCCCCACAGCAGTACATCGGCTTGGCCCAGCACGCTGGAGAGCTGTTCGGACGGGATACGCGCAAGCTGATCGCCCTTGGCGTAGCTGTCTAACTCGGCGGGAATGGTGAGCCCCAGCGAGGCGAGGAAACCGGTGCGCGGTCCGGATCGGTATGCGATGGCCTGTCCGTCCAGCAGTTCGCCCTGCAGGTAGATGGCCTTCTTGTCCTTGAAGCCCGTGTGTGCGGACACCGCAGCGCTGAACCTGCTGTCAACGCCCTGAGCCACGGCGTCCATCTCCGACGGCTTGAACACCGCCTGGCCGATGGCCTTGGCCTGGTTTTTCCACGGTTCGAAGAATGCGTACCTACCCGACTGGGCAATGGTCGGGGCGATGCCCGACAGTTGGGTATAGGTGTCCTTGTCCAGCCCGGCATCGGTCGCCAGGATGAGGTCGGGTTTCAGGGAGGCGATCTTGTTGACCAGCAGACCGTCGGTGAGGGTAAGTACTTCGGGTGTGGCAGCGCCGAGCCGGTCGGTGGCCCAGGGCCAGGTCGCGAAGGGGAAGCCTCCGTACCACTCGGTGACCGCGATCGGGATGATGCCCAGCGCCAGCAGATAGTCGTGCCCGGTGTACCCGGAGCTGACGATGCGCGTCGGCGGCGCCTTGACCTCGGTCGTGCCGAACGCATGCTTGATGAAGGCGGTGCCATCGCGTTCTGACGTCGGGGGCGTGTTCTTCGAGCAGGCAGCCAGTGCGGTGCCCGCAGCCAGAGCGGCGCCGGCGGCAAGAAGTCCGCGGCGAGTGATCATCCCAGGTGGCACACATCGAGAGTAACTGGCGTGAGCAAGCCAGGGGGGCTTTGCGATTCGCGGCGGGTGCGTTAGGCCGGGCGTACCAGTCGGCGTGCCGCCTCCGCGGCAGCGGCCCGACGGTCGGCGAGCATCTCGTCGCGCAGCGGTTCACCGACAATCCGGTCGATACCGAACCCGCTCGCGGCCATCGAGTAGGCGATGTCGATCATCATCATCAGCAGGCTCATGGGGTCCCATATGGGGTCGATGAGGCCGGAGCGCTGCCCACGGCATATCTCGTCGAGCTTCGCCCGGAAGATGCGGCGCAGCACGTGGTTGTCGAACATCCCGTCGGGAGCTTCCAATTCGATCCAGCGTTGCAGCCGGGCACCCTGCGGGTCGGCGATGACGTTGTCGAACAGCCCCGCGACGTAGCCCGGCACGTCCTCGGCGCTGAAGGGCACCTTGTACGGCGCATCATTGATCCATTGCCTCACAACGGCTTCGAACAACTGCTCCTTGCTCTCGAAGTAGCTGTACAGGCGTTCCTTGCTCGCATTCGCGCTGGTGGCAATCCGGTTCAACCGGGCTCCGGCAAAGCCGTATTCGGTGAACTCCGCTTTGGCCGCCATCATGATCCGGTCGTGTGTGGCCTGGCCCGCGGCGCGCATGGCGCTCACCAGAGCAGCACCGGTTTGATCGCGGTGCCGGATCGCGCATCGGCGACGGCGTGATCGATATCGCGTGCCTGGTAGGTGCTGATCAGCGACTCGATCGGAAAACGCCCTTGCGCGTGCATCCTCAGCAGTTCTGGGATGAATTCCTGAGGGTTGGCGTCTCCCTCGATGCACCCACGGATGACCTTGCCTCCGAACATGAGATCGGTGAGGTCGATCGTGCCGCGGGCGGCACCGAGCCCCACCAGAACCAACATGCCGCGCTGTCGCAGCAGCCCAAGCGCCGCGGCTATGACGTCGGGATTCGCGGTGGTGTCCAGCGCATGGGTTGCTCCGCGCGCCACCGCGGCCACGTCTTCGGCGGTGGGGTCGACGGTCTGGGTCGCTCCGAGCTCGGCGGCCTTGTCGCGGCGTGAGGCGACCGGATCCACGGCGATGATCCGTTGAACGCCGATCGCCTTGGCGGCCATCACCGCGGCCAGCCCGACTCCGCCCGCACCGAATATCGCCAGATGCGAATCCGGCTCGGGCGCGAGCACATTGAGGACCGCGCCGGCGCCGGTCTGCAGACCACAACCCAACGGTGCCGCCGTGGTGAGATCGGTGGACGGGTCCACCACGACGGTGTTGTCCGCGGCCGCGAGCGCGTATTGGGCGAAGCTGGACTGTCCGAAGAACGAGCCGAACAGACTGGTTCCGTTCTGAGACAGCGTCGATGAGCCGTCGAGACGAGTGCCGGATAGATTGAGCCGGGCCGCACGCGAGCAGTATGCCCGATCCCCCGCATCACACTGGCGACAGTCGCCACAGCTGCGGTAGCTCAACACCACGTGGTCGCCCGGCCTGACGCCATGCACCTGATCACCCACCGCCTCAACGACTCCCGCGCCCTCGTGGCCCAGCACCGCAGGTACCGGAACCTGCGACTTGAATATCAGATCGGTGTGGCAGAGGCCGGTGGCATGGACCTTGACGAGCACCTCATCGGGCCGTGGCCCGTCGAGCTCGATTTCCTCCAGCGTGAATGGCGACTGCGCCGAGTGGCTGAGCGCTGCAGTGATTTTCACTGATCGCGTTCGAGGATAAAGTAGAGGTAGTTGCCGCTGGCACGCTGGCGCTTGCCGTTCATGATCCCCATCAGCGTGTTCTCGTCCACCCACTTGAAGTGATCGAAGGTGGGCTGGCCGTCGTACACCATGGTCGCTGTGACCTCGCCGCGGAACTCGATATCCCAGAGGGTCGCCCCGCCCAGGCTCAACTGGTTGTTGGAGAACAGCTTTCCGTCCTCGTCGTAACAGACGATGGGTTCGACGTCGTTGATGGATGTGAAGATCTTGCCGTACCAGCGCGCGGCGGCCAGCTGACCGTTCATCTTGTGCCCGGTGTGGAACTCGTCGCCCTTCCAATTGCCCAACATATCCTCGGGACGGACGGTGTCGAGCACGGCCCAGATCTCGTCGAGGTCGGCGGGGCTGACGTACTTCTGGACACGAAGTTCGGCGAAGCGGGCACGGGCCTTGTCGACATCCGATGTGTCCATGTCTCTCCCAAGTCAGTTGGTTCGGGAAGGACGCTAACACCGGACCCCATGGTTCGGCAAGGGTGATCAGACGACCAGTGAGAGGCCCAACGCGATCATCACGACGGCGATGACGGCGTCGAGCACCCGCCACGTGCCCGGGCGCTGAAACACTCCGGCCAGACACCGGGCGCCATATCCGAGCCCGACGAACCAGGTGACGCTCGCCGTCAAGGCGCCCGCTCCGAACAGCCAGCGGGCGTCCTGGTGGGCGTTGGCGAGTGAGCCCAGCAAGATCACGGTGTCGAGGTAGACATGTGGGTTCAGGAAGGTGATGGCCAACGCGGTCAACAACACCGCACCGAGTCGGGCCGGGTTGGACTCGGCCGGCACCAGAATTCCGGGGCGCAGTGCGCGACGGGCGGCCATCAGTCCGTAGCCGATCAGGAATGCGGCACCGCCCACCTTGGCCACGGTGAGCAGGCTCGGTGTGGCGGTGATCAGGCCGCCGAGTCCGCCGATTCCCGCCGCGGTGAGCAGGAAGTCACCGGTGATGCACACCGCGATCACCGGCAGGACGTGCTCACCGCGGATGCCCTGGCGCAGCACGAAGGCGTTCTGGGCACCGATGGCGGCGATCAGGGACATTCCGGTCAAGAAGCCAAGGAAGAGGACGGTCACCATGCCGACGCTAGGGACGCCTAGCAATGCAGTCCAGCTATTGATTCTTATCTTGCATTAGAATCGCTAATGTGAGTCTGGACTCGCAGCAGCTCGTTGCCTTCGCCGCTGTCATCGAGGAGGGCAGCTTCGATGCCGCCGCCCGGCGGTTGGTCCTCACCCCCTCGGCGGTGAGTCAGCGTGTCAAGGCGCTGGAGCAATCGGTCGGTCAGGTGTTGATTCGTCGGGAAAAGCCCTGTGTGGCAACCGTTGCGGGTTCCTCGCTGATGCGGCTCGCGGCGCAGATCGGCACCCTGGAACGCGAGGCGCTGCGAGACATGGGCGGCGACGACACCGCGATCCGCATTGCGATCGCGGTGAATGCCGACTCGTTCGGCACCTGGATGCGCTCGGTGTTGTCGCGGATTCCCGATGGTGTGCTCATCGATATCCGGGTCGAGGACCAGGATCATTCGGCCGAGCTGCTGCGTGCGGGGGTTGTGATGGCCGCGGTGACCACCGAGCCCAAACCCATCGCGGGATGCCACGCCGAATCGCTGGGCGCCATGCGCTATTTCGGGATGGCATCACCGCAGTACATCGAGCGCCACCTGCCCGGCGGGTTACTCGGCGCGGGCATCGACAAGGTTCGGCAGGCTCCGATGATCCGATGGGACCGTCGAGACGCTCTCCAAGATCAGTTTCTGCGCAAGCTTTTCCGCCGAGATATCGTCGTTCCCGGACATTACGTCCCGACCACGGTCGGGTTCACCGCTGCGCTGCGGGCGGGTCTGGGCTGGGGAATGATGCCCGAGCAATTGGAACGCGGCGGTCTGGTTGAGCTGGCGCCCGGGCGGTATCTCGATGTGCCGTTGTACTGGCAGCATTGGAAATTCGAGTCCGCCACGCTGGGCGCGATCACCTCGGAGGTTCGGGATGCCGCGTCGGTCTTGCGTCGCGGTCGCTAACGACGCACGGTGCGACTGAGCCGGTGCGCGTGGCGTAGGAGCAGTTGTCCCAGGAAGGGCTGGCGTTCGGCATTGAACCTGGATTCGATCCCGGTGAGGGTGAGTGCGCCGATGGGACTATGGTTGGCGTCGAACACCGCGGCGGCCATGCCCCAGGAACCCTCGACCACCTGGCCGGGATTGACGGCCCAGCCGGTCTGCCGGGTGGCGAAGATGCGCTCCCACACGGCCTCGGTCCGAAATCCCTTGCCCCACTCCGATGACAGGTCGGCCCTGTCCAGGTACGCGTGAATCGACTCATCGGGCAGGTAGGCCAGCACTGCCATTCCGGAGGAGACGACCCCGAGGGGAAAGCGAGCGCCCTCGAAGAGCACATGCGAGCGGATCGGGAAGTCGCCGTCCTCACCCAGCAGTACCACCGTGTGATCGCCACGTCGCAGTGAGAAGAACGCGCTCTCACCGGTCTCCCGAGCCAGCGCCGCCACATCGG
This sequence comes from Mycobacteroides chelonae, assembly GCA_014204435.1. Lineage (GTDB taxonomy): Bacteria > Actinomycetota > Actinomycetes > Mycobacteriales > Mycobacteriaceae > Mycobacterium > Mycobacterium chelonae_A. The sequence continues at coordinate 131,406 of JACHLF010000005.1, read as the reverse complement.
CGGACGCCTTCTCGGTGATGTTGTACCGAGGGGCAGATGCGGCACCGAGTACGTAGATCTCCGGACCCAGGAACCACTGACCGGTGCGGGCGTCGCGTTCCACCAGCCCCTCGCTGGCCAGTGATTCCAACACGCGGTGTGCGGTGGCTCGCGGGATGTCGGTGCGGCGGGCGAGCTCGGTGGTGCTGACGCCGGTGCCGGTATCGGCCGAGACCGCGCGCAGCAGCGCCGCGGTGCGGTGTACCACGCTCGGCGCCTCGCTCACCCGGCTCAGAGTACGCGTCCACTGAATGGACGTTTGGCTCGCATGTTGTTCACCCGGCGGGAGGTTTGTACAGCATCCTTGCCGCGCAACATAGCCTTCATCGATGGTGTCGGTGCTTCGGTAAATGGACGCCGGGCAGGGCACGGAGGTGATTGTGAGCGGCAAGCGGATCGTCGAGCAGCGCGGTCTGTGGTTCGAGGAGTTTCAGACCGATGTGCTGTATCTGCACCGGCCCGGCCGGACGATCACCGAGGCCGACAACGTCCTGTTCACCACCTTGACCATGAACACCCAGGCCTTACATCTGGACGCGGCGTTCTCCGATGCGCTCCCGCCGTTCAACCAGCGCCTGGTGAATTCGATGTGCACCCTGGCGACGCTCGTCGGGTTGTCGGTGGCCCAATTGACCCAGGGCACCATCGTCGGGAATCTGGGATTCACCGAAATTGCCTTTCCCAAACCGCTCTTCCACGGCGACACCCTCTACGCGGAGTCCGAGGTGCTCGATACGCGCGAATCCAAGAGCCGCCCCGGGGAAGGTATTGTCACCTTCGCGCACACCGGCAGGAATCAGCACGGCGATGTGGTGGCCACAGCGTCACGGAAAACCTTGGTGCGCAAGCGGCCCGACGGGTCGCTGTCATGACGCCGCTGACCGCCGGGCCCGGTTGGCTGTTTTGTCCGGCAGATCGCCCCGAGCGTTTCGGAAAGGCTGCCGCGGCAGCCGATGTGGTGATCCTGGACCTCGAGGACGGTGTCGCCGCCACCGATCGCCCTGCCGCCCGCGAGGCGCTCGTCAGCACCCCGCTCGATCCCGCGCGCACGGTGGTTCGTCTCAGCCCCGCCTACACCGCCGATCACGCGCTCGATGTGGAAACGCTGGCGCGGACCGGGTACACCACCGTGATGTTGGCCAAGAGTGAGCATGCGGATCAGGTCGCGGCACTGGCGCCGCGGGACGTGGTGGTACTCGTGGAAACCCCGCTGGGAGCGCTCAGCGTCGTGGAGCTGGTGCGGCCCGACAATGTCGTGGCGGCGATGTGGGGTGCCGAAGATCTGTTCGCCGCCATGTGGGGTACTGCGAACCGGTGGCCCGACGGCGGCTATCGCGATGTGGCACAGCATGTGCGGTCCCAAACACTGCTGGCGGCAAAGGCATTCGGCCGGTTGGCGCTGGACTCGGTGTACCTAGATATCGAGGATCTCGATGGACTCCGTGCGGAGGCAGACGATGCGGTGGCCGTCGGGTTCGATGCCAAGGTGGCCATCCATCCCAGCCAGGTGAACGTCATTCGCGCCTCATACCGCCCGACCGCGCAGCAGCTGCGGTGGGCACACAGGGTGCTTGATCGGGCCGGGCAGGAACGTGGCGTCTTCCAGTTCGAAGGGGCGATGGTTGACGCGCCCGTGCTCCGGCGCGCTGAGCGGATCGTCCGATTGAGCGTCATGACCGACGGGCGGAGCGGATGAGAAACGATGTGGCTGCCGTCCGCGCCTTCGCCTCCGGCCGCCTTGCCCACTACAAGATTCCGCGTTACGTCCACGTTGTCGACAGCTTTCCGATGACCGTGACGGGCAAGGTGCGCAAGGTCGACATGCGCGCGCAAGCCATGGAACTGCTGGGACTGCGAGAGCCGGGACAGTCACATGGGAAATAGCACCTACGAGCGATTCGTCGACCATGTATCGCAGCGCCATGCGCTCTCCCCGGACGGCTATGCGGACATGTGGCGCTGGTCCGTCGACGCTGTTCCCCAGTTCTGGCGCGCGCTTTGGGAGTTTTTCGATGTTCCCAGTCGAGGCCTGCGCGACGGTGACACGGGAGTACTGGCCAACCCGGTGATGCCTGGAGCGCAATGGTTTCCGGGTACCGAGCTCAACTACGTCAGCCTCGTCCTGCGTCACGCACATCAAGACGGTGCCGCCATCGTGGGCGTCGACGAGGAGGGGAAGCGCACCGAGATCACCTGGCGTGAACTTCCGGGTCGGATCGCGGCGGTGGCTGCGGAGCTGCGTCGTCTCGGGGTCGGTCGCGGTGACTGCGTGGCCGCGTACCTGCCGGACGTGCCCGACGCGATGGTGGCCTTCCTGGCCACCGCCTCCGTGGGCGCCATCTGGTCGGGATGCGGCCAGGACTATGCCCCCGAGGGAGCGGCCGCCCGGTTGGGTCAGCTCAACCCCAAGGTGCTCATCTCCGGCCCCGGGTATCGGTACAACGGTCACTGGGTGGACAAGACCGCCGACACCGCCGAGTTGCATTGCCTGCTGCCCGGAAACCCCGCGTTGCTGGTCGAATTACCCGCCGGCAGAGAAGACCCCGCCATCGAGATGGTGCCCTTCGATCATCCGATCTGGGTGCTGTTCAGCTCGGGTACGACAGGCAAACCCAAGGGCATCGTGCACGGCCACGGCGGCATGCTGCTGGAGCACCTCAAGGGTGTCGGTCTGCACTGTGACCTGGGGCCGGGTGACGTGTTCTTCTGGCAGACCGCGTTGTCGTGGATGATGTGGAACTTTCGGCTGAGCGGGCTGCTGGTGGGCGCCACCGTGGTCTGCTACAGCGGACATCCCTTGTATCCCAATGCGGATCGGCTGTGGGCGCTGCTGGAATCGGAGAAGGTGAGCTACTTCGGCACCAGTCCCGGGCATCTGCAAGCCGCCAAGAAGGCAAGGCTGGAACCGGCTGCCGAACATGACCTGAGTAGGCTGACAACGGTGGGTAGCAGCGGATCTCCCTTGTCTGCCGATCTGTTCGAATGGGTGGGTACACATGTCGGGGCGGTGGTGTCCTCGCTGTCGGGCGGTACCGACGTCTGTACCGCCTTCGCCGGCGGCACTCCGGGAGCGCCTGCGTACCCCGGTGAATTGCCCGCCCGCTATCTGGGTGTGGACCTGCAGAGCTGGTCGCCCGATCGCCGCGCACTCATCGGAGAGGTGGGCGAGATGGTGATCCTGAAACCCATGCCGTGCATGCCGATCCGATTCTGGGACGATCTCGATGGATCGCGTTATCGGGCTGCCTATTTCGAGCATGAATGGGCAGATGGTCGCGCAGAGGGAGTCTGGCGCCACGGCGATTGGGTCACCGTGACCGAACGTGGGTCGCTGATCATCCACGGACGCAGCGATGCGACGTTGAACCGTAATGGAATCCGGATGGGCTCGGCGGATATCTACGAGGTGGTGGAGTCGATGGACGAGATCGCCGAGGGATTCGTCCTGGGCGTCGACGGTCCCGACGGGGCCTATTGGATGCCGCTGTTCGTCACCATGGCACCGGGGCACACCTTCGACGCCGACCTGGGTGCCCGAATCGCCCGGGAGATTCGCGCGCGACTTTCGCCCCGGCACGTGCCCGACGAAGTGATCGAGGCACCCGGAATCCCGCACACCCGAACCGGCAAGAAGCTCGAGGTCCCCATCTGCGGTGTGCTGGCCGGTCGCACCGATGTGTCCCTGGATCCGCGGTCGATCGACCATCCTGATCTTGTTGAGTGGTACCGCGATCGGGGGCGCGGCCACCACTGGTAGTGGGGCCTAGCGGTCGAAGGCGATGGTGAGTGTGTCCGACTGCGGCAGGGGCTGGCACGCCAGCCGCACGCCGTGGCGCAGCTCGTGGTCGTCGAGAATGTCGTTGACCTGCATCGTCACCTCACCTTCGCGTCGGGCGTGTAGGGGCAGCCACCGCAGTTGCCCTCCCGGCATACGTAGGGCGCATCGATGCCCAGTCCCAGGAGAACATCCAAGAGGATCTGCGATTTCGGCCAGGAGATCTGATGGGTGTCGCCGTCGATCTCCACGGTGGCGCTCACCGCGTCCGGATCGAGTGAATCGGCCACGGTTGCGGGTGCGGCGGCGAACGCATCGGTGCTCAGTGACACGAAGAGCCCACGGTGGATGTCCTCGCGTGTCAGGCCGATATCACCGAGCGCTACCGTCGCCACATCCATGAAAGCGGCTGGGCCGCAGAGGTATGCGACTGTGCCGGTACTGGGAGAGGGCAAGAGTGCGCGCAGTCCGTCTGCGGTGGGCACCCCCGCCTCGGCCCCGATCCAGTGCGCGATGGTCAGCCGGCTCCCGTGCGTTGACTGCAATGCCGCCAGCTCGGCGTCGAAGATCACCGAGTCGCGATCCCGGTTGGCATAGACGAGGACGGCACCCTGCGCGGAGGTGGAGAGCACCGTGCGGATCATGGACATGATCGGCGTGATTCCGCTGCCGGCCGCCACGAACGCGACGTCGAGGATCTGGCTCCATGGCACCCCGGGCACCGGATCGAGGTCGATACGCAGTTCATCGGGATGGTCCAGATCGTCGTCGCGCACCGGGTGCGGATTGAGGTCCACGCAACCCAGGTTGACCACCCATGCCAGCGACGCGGCGTCGGTGACCACGGCTTCCCGGGCCGAGGTGCCGCGTGCGTAGTGCAACTCGGGGGAGGAGATCTAGTCCGGGCGCTTCTCGGGGACGCGCTTCTGGAACATCGCCTCCTGCGAAATGTCCTTGACGAATCGCTTAAGGATCATGGGCCTGCCCCGCACTCCGCGCAGCGCCCCGTCCGCGACGTCGAGGTAGTACTGGACCAGATCACCCTTGGTAATGCCCGCTGTGGTGTTTCCCGGAGGGAAGATGACCTTGTCGGGGTGCGTGATGGCGACCTCTCGCCCCGCGACCTGCAGCACGAGGTCTGCCATGGCGCCATCTGTAGGCCAGAGTTTCTGGGCTGTACTGGGTGGCGTGCCCCGACCGACCGGTTGGCTGTGCCGCTGAGAGAGAGATCACATAGGCTGTGCAACATGTCGATCACCGCCGAACGGCCGCTCTTCTCGAAACTTCAGACTCTTGCGAAGCGCGGTGGCGCTGAGCTGCATTATCTCCGCAAAGTCATCGAGGCGGGCATGCTGAAACTGGACCCGCCGAACGTGCTTGCGGGGATTGTTCGTGACTTCTACCGATTCGGGGAGATCGGTGCGGTGCCGGCATTCGGTGCGCACCGCAGCCCGTCGCGGACCGCGATCATCGACGATGAAGGCTCACTCACCTACGCAGAGCTCAATGACAGTGTCAACGCTTTGGCGCATGGCCTGGGCCGGCTGGGGATAAAAGGTGGTGACGGGGTCGCGATTCTGGCGCGCAACCACCGGTGGTTCATCATCGCGAACTACGCCGCACACCGGGTCGGTGCCCGGGTGATTCTGCTCAACACCGACTTCTCGGGACCGCAAACCAAGGAAGTCGCCGAACGCGAGGGCGCGCGCGTGCTCATCTACGACGCCGAGTACGCCGAGTTCCTGGACGGGTACAGTCCCGAGCTGGGCCGGATCATGGCCTTGCCGACCAATCCCGACAGCCCCGAGCAGCCCACATCCACCGACGAGACCATCGCGTCGGTCATCAAGCGCAACAGCACCTCACCGGCGCCACGCCCGTCGAAGTACTCGTCGCTGGTGATCCTGACCAGTGGAACCACCGGCACACCGAAGGGCGCCCCGCGCAAGCTCGCTCTGACCCTGGCGCCCGTTGGTGGCATGTTCTCGCATGTGCCGTTCCGGTCGGGAGAGGTGACATCGGTGCCCGCCCCGATGTTCCACGCGTTGGGGTACCTACACCAGGGCCTGGCGTTGACGCTGGGGTGCACGCTGGTCCTGCATCGGAAGTTCAAGCCCGAGAACGTGCTTAACGATATCGAGAAGCTTAAGGCAACCGCGATCGTGGTGGTGCCGGTGATGCTCAATCGCCTATTGAACACCTTGGACGAATTACCTACGCGGCCCGACTTGTCCTCGCTACGCATCGTTTTCGTGTCGGGATCGCAACTCGGTGGCGAGCTCGCCACTCGCGCGCTGGACACCTTGGGGCCGGTGATCTACAACCTGTACGGATCCACCGAGGTCGCCTTCGCCACCATCGCGCGGCCGCAGGACTTGGCCATCAACCCTTCTACGGTGGGCCCCGTCGTCAAAGGTGTGACCGTGAAAATCCTTGATGACGAGGGCAACCCGGTTGCACAGGGCACCGTCGGCCGGATCTTCGTCAGCAACGCCATCCCGTTCGACGGATACACGGGCGGGGGACACAAGCAGATCATCGACGGACTCATGTCCAGCGGTGACGTCGGCTACTTCGACGAGCATGGGCTGCTGTATGTATCGGGCCGTGACGACGAAATGATCGTCTCGGGTGGTGAGAACGTCTTCCCCGCCGAGGTCGAGGATCTGATCAGCGGCCATCCCGAGGTGGTCGAGGCCACCGCCCTGGGTGTCGACGACCCCGAGTGGGGAGCGCGCTTGCGCGCGTTCGTGGTACGTCATCCCGAGTCGTCGGTGGATGCCGACGGTATCCGTACCTACGTGCGCGAGAACCTGGCCAGGTATAAGGTCCCGCGCGACGTCATCTTCCTGGATGTCCTGCCACGCAATCCATCCGGAAAGATCCTCAAGCGCCAACTGCGCGAGCTGGAGGTATAAGGAGTGTCCGACGTTCGCCCTAATGGCTCGCCCATGCCCCGCGACCACGACATCGTGCTCTATGGGGCCACGGGATACGTCGGGAAGCTGACGGCCTTGTATTTGGCCGGGCGGGCGCAAGCCACCGGCGCGCGGATTGCGCTGGCTGGGCGCAGCATCGAAAAGCTTGCCGCAGTGCGTGATGCGTGTGGGCCGGCAGCACGAGACTGGCCGCTGATCGAGGCGGATACGGCGCGGCCTGCCACGTTGGCGGCAATGGCCGCATCCACACGGGTGGTCCTCACCACGGTGGGGCCGTACACCAAGTATGGGCTGCCCCTGGTGGCGGCGTGTGCCGAGGCGGGCACCGATTACGCTGACTTGACCGGTGAAGTCAACTTCGTCCGGGAGAGCATCGACGTGTATGGCAAGCAGGCCGCCGACACCGGTGCCCGAATCGTGCATTGCTGTGGATTCGACTCCATTCCATCGGATTTGAGTGTGTATGCGTTGTACCGACAGGCACAGGAGGATGGTACCGGCGAGCTGCTGGAAACCACCTATGTGTTGAGTAAGTTCCGTGGCGGCGTCAGCGGCGGGACCGCCGCGTCGATGGTCGAGGTGATGGAGGCCAGTGCCGAGGATCCGGAGGTGCGGCGCAACTCGCAGGATCCCTACTCGCTGAGCCCGGATCGTCCCGCCGAACCAGAGGTAGGGCGACAACGCGAGTTCCAAACGCTCCGGGGAGAATCCGTTGCACCCGAGATGGCGGGCAAGTGGCTGGGTGCGTTCTTCATGGGGCCCGTCAATACTCGAATTGTGCGGCGCAGTAACGCTCTGCTTGATTGGGCGTACGGCACCCGGATGCGGTATCGCGAGACGATGAGCCTAGGCAGTTCGGTGGTAGCCCCGGTGGCCGCGGCGGCCGTGACCGGCGTGTTGGCGGTCGGCTTCGGGTTGGGTACGCGTGTGCCGATGCCGAAATTCATTTCTCAGCGGCTACTTCCGAAGCCGGGCACCGGACCAAGTGAACGCACCCGCGAGCGGGGCCACTACCGCGTCGAAACCTACACCACCACAACCGAGGGCGTGCGGTATCGCGCGATCATCGCGCAGGAGGGCGATCCTGGATACAAGGCCACTGCGGTACTCCTCGGTGAGAGCGGATTGACGCTCGCACTCGACCGCGCCGAACTGCCTGACCGGCTAGGGGTTTTGACACCTGCGGCCGCGATGGGCGATCCGTTGCTGAAACGGCTGCGTGCCGCTCAGGGTGTGACAATCGAGGTTGAAAGGCTCTAGTTTTCCCCACCAGAGGAAGGAGTGGACATGGCCGTATCGGTGGTTGACGCGGGACCTCGGCAGGTCAGTCGCTCGGTCGAGGTATTGGCTCCGGCAACGGAATTGTTTGGCATCGTGGTCGACCCGCGCCGCCATCACGAACTAGACGGGTCGGGAACTGTCGGCCAGAACATCCGCACACCCGAGCACCTGGAGGTCGGCTCGCGATTTTCCACTGAGATGCAGATGTTCAGACTTCCGTACCGCATCACCAGCACTGTCACGCAGCTCGATCCCGACAAGCTCGTCGAATGGCGCCATCCCATGGGTCATCGGTGGCGTTGGGAGTTCGTCGCGCTGTCACCGACCAGCACCCGTGTCACAGAGACATTCGACTTTCGCGGCGTCGGGGCCATCCGAAACCTGTTGAACTACAAGATACCCGGCTTCATCAAGGCAAACGCCAAGGGAATTGAGGCCACCTTGCAGCGACTCCAAGACCGGTACAGCTAGCCGGTGGATTCTTGGGTAACCCGGGTGCCCTGCTCGGCCCCCAGGGCCTCGAGCACCGTCACGATCTCGTTGACGACCTCGCTGGCGCGTTCGTTGGGCAACATGTGCCCCGAGCCCGGGTAGGTGCGCAGTTCGTTGGTTTCCAGCGCCGCCGCGATGATACGGGAGTCGCCTGCTGGAGTGAGGAAGTCGCGAGAGCCCGCGAGCACCGCGGCGGGCTTGCCGCGGTAGGCGCTGAGGCCCTCGGTCAGGTCCTTGTGCAGCACCATGCTCTCGGCGGCGTCTTTGTAGCTGCGTGGCGTACCCGAGCGGATCTGGTCCCAGACCCGGCTCACGTCGTAGGGCCGTGGGTCACGGCCGAAGACCAGCGTCGCGATGATGGGGCGCATGAGGTAGCCCTGCTGCAGGAACCAGCCCTGCGCCACCACACCGAGAATCACCGCCTTGACGACCTCGAAAACCGGCGGCACGCCCCGCAGCCGATGTAGAAGCCGGCCCGCGGAGGTCGCCACGAACACGGCGCCGGAGATCCGCTGGGCCACCAGGTCGGCGTGATACTCGCCGAGACCCATCATGGTCATACCGCCCATCGAGTGGCCGACGATCACGATGTGGCCTGTGGGGATCTCGGCCTTGATGAAATCAGCGGCGTCCGTGGCGAGCTGCGGAACGTTCACGGTGCCGCTGGGGGCGGGATCGGACTTGCCGTGGCCTCGGTGGTCCAGCGCGATGATGCGCAGTTCGGGATGGCGCTCATGCAGGGGACCGGCGACGTCATCCCACGCCTCACGGTTCTGGGTCCAGCCATGCAGGAAGATCACGGTGACGGGCGCTGAGCGGTTTCCGGTGTCGGAGAACCCGATTCTGGTGCCGTCGAGGGCGGTGAAGAAGTCCTCGCGCTGGCGCCACGCGGTCTCGGTAGCGGTATTACGGGTCACGCGGTAGTCCTAACAGTCGCTCGGCGATGATGTTCAGCTGCACCTCGGAGGTGCCGCCGTAGATGGTGGTGGCACGGCTAGCTAGAAGATAGTCCGCCCAGCGGCCCTGCTCCTGCTCGGAATCGCCGATGGCGCCGTCCTGTCCGAAGTGATTCACCACGAACTCGGCGTATCCCTGGCCGGTACGCATGCCGAGGAGCTTGGATACCGCTGCCGAGGGCATCGGGTCGCCGCCGGCCAGAGTAAGCAGGGTGGAGCGCAGGTTCAGCAGCTTCACCCCGTGCCCTTCGGCGATGAGCTGCCCCGCCCGATCGCGGGCCACTTCGCTAAGCTCGTGTCCGCCGACGAAGGTCACCAGGTCGTCCAGGCTGGCCAGGAACGGCAGGTCTGAGCTGCCGATCGAAACGCGTTCCGCTGTCAGCGTGTTGCGGCTGACTTCCCAGCCGCGGTTGACCTCACCGACCACCAACTCATCCGGCACAAACACGTCGTCAATGAAGACCTCGTTGAACAGCGCGCCGCCCGTCATCTCGCGTAGCGGCCTGACGGTGACACCCTCGCTCTTCATATCGACCAGGAAGTAGGTGATGCCGTTGTGCTTGGGGGCGCTGGGGTCGGTCCTGGCCAGGCAGGCACCCCAATCGGCGAACTGTGCCACCGATGTCCAGATCTTCTGGCCGGTGAGGCGCCAGCCGCCCTCGACCTTGACCGCCTTGGTGGACAGGCCGGCGAGATCCGACCCGGCGCCGGGCTCGGAAAACAGCTGGCACCATATCATTTCGCCGCGGAACGTCGGAGGCAGAAACCGTTCCTTCTGCTCCTCGGTGCCATAGGCGACGATCGACGGCACCAGCCAGGTCGCGATGCCGAGCTGGGGCCGGCGCACCTTTGCGGTGAGGAACTCCTGGGAGATGATCACCTGCTCGATGGGAGAGGCGGCACGTCCCCATGGCGTGGGCAGGTACGGCAGCACCCATCCGCCCTCGGCAATCGCGGCGTTGCGCTTCCCGGACGGGATTTCCTTGAGCGCGGCGACTTCGGCGCGAATTTCGCCACGCAGGGCCTCGGTTTCCGGCGCCAGGTCGATGTCGACCTTGCGCAGACCGTGCTCGACGGCCGTGCGGACCACGGTGGCCGGTGCACTGCCGGAACGCCCCAGGGCGGCAATGAGACCCAGCGCCCTGCGGTAGTAGATGTGGGCGTCGTGCTCCCAGGTGTAGCCGATACCGCCGTGCACCTGAATGCAATCCTGCGCGCACTGCTGGGCGGCCGCCGGAGCCAGGGTCGAGGCCACCGAGGCCGCGAACTCCACGACGCCTGCCGATTCGTCGGCATCGTCGAGGGCGCGCGCGGCATCCCATACCGCGGCGGTGGCGCGCTCGGTGACGGCCGCCATGGTGGCGCACTTGTGTTTGATGCCCTGGAATTGACCGATGGGTCGGCCGAATTGCTCACGCACTTTGGCATATTCGGATGCGGCGTCGGTGGCCCAACGGGCGACGCCGACGGCCTCGGCCGACACGATGGTGGAAATGATGGCGGTGGCGCGGGTGTCGGTGAGTTTGGTCAGCACGCGGTCTGCCGGAACCAGCACCTCTGTTGCCGTTACATGCGCGACCGGCCTTAGCGGGTCAACGCTCTGTTGCGGGTCAAGGGTGACGTCATCGGCGCTCAGGACCACCCACACCCGATTGGCGCCGACGGTCGCCGGGGCGACCACATAGGCTGCGGAAGCCGCCGACAGCACCGAGCGCGCTTGCCCGTCCACGGCAAGGCCGTCACCGGAGGTGGTGGCGGTGAACGACGAGCCGGCGGAGAAGGTGGCGATGGACGCGCCGGATGCCAGGTCGCCGAGCAGCGGGTGATCGGGGTTGTGGGCGCTGATCAGCGCGCTCGCGATCACCGAGGGGACGAACGGCCCGGGCGCCGCGCCACGCCCGAACTCGGCCACCACAATAGCGAGCTCCAGCGCGCCAAATCCCTGGCCGCCAGCGGATTCGGCGAGGTGTACGGACGTCAGACCTTGATCGGCGGCGCCCTTCCAGAACGGTGGCGGCCACGGCAATGGCGTCTCAAGTGTTTCGTGCAGCAGTGTGGTCGGCACAACGCGCTCGACGAACGCATGTGCCGAATCCGCGAGAGCTACGTGCTCACTGTTGATGGCGATCGGCATCTGATTGCTTCCTAACTATTCGGCGCTGGGCTCGCTGTGGCTGGCACGGTCCTCGTAGGCGGCGCGTGCCGACGTGCCGTGCGCATCGAGCATGAAGTGGTCCATTCCCAACGATCGTGCCGCGGGCCCGTACAGTGCTCGGGGCAGCATGGCTGTCGTGCGCAGCAGTGGGCCCAGTTTCTTGGGCACCATGACGGGGAACTTGCCTTTTCGCACGGCTTTGAGGACCCCGGCGGCAATGTCTTCGGGCTGAACGATTCCCAGCAGCCAGTGTTCCTCGAGACCGGCCACCAGCTCGGTGTTGACTACGCCGGGCATCACGCAGACAACGGAGATGTTGTCGTCCTTGAGTTCGAGGGTCAGCGATTCGCAGAGGCCGACCACCGCCCACTTCGTCGCGCAATACGTCGCGAGCCCCGGCACACCCATTTTACCTGCGGCAGAGGCGATGTTGACGATCACACCGCCGCCGCGCGGCTTCATCCGTTTGATGGCCAGCTGGCTGCCCCACATGACGCCGCGCACGTTGATGTCGAGCTGACGTTGGATGGATTCCAGCGACTCTTCCCCGAACGGGGTGATGGGCATGATGCCCGCGTTGTTGATGATCACGTCGACGGGCCCGATGGTGGCCGCGACGGTGTCGAGAAAGGCCTCGAAGCTGCCGTAGTCGGTCACATCGAGCGGCAGGCCGATGGTGCCGTTGCCGATTTCGGAGGCGGTGTTCTCGCACAGCTTCTTGTCGATATCGCCGATCGCGACCTTCGCACCCTCGGCGGCGAACGCCGTGGCCATGGCCTGGCCGATGCCGCGTGCTCCGCCGGTGATGGCCACGACCTTGCCCGCGAGCTGTACAGCTGTTCCCATTCGTCCTCCCACGCCATTGTGGTTTGTTTACGAATACTCTCTAGTGTAAATCCCGGGTGCTAGCCTAGCGCACGCGGTCAGCTAGCGGCAGTCCATCCTTGAGGCGCCGACAGTTGTCGATCGCGTGGTCCAGATAGCGCGTCATGGTGTCTGCGGTGAACCACGTGACGTGTGGCGTGAGCACCACATTCGGCAGCGTCAGCAGCGGGTTATCCGATGAAACCGGCTCTTGCGCAAAGACATCGAGACCGGCGGCGCCAAGAGGGCCGTGTCGCAGCGCCTCGACCAGGGCCGTCTCGTCGACCACCGCCCCGCGCGAGGTGTTGACCAGGACCGATCCGGGTTTCATCCGGGATAGCGCCTCGGCATTGAGCAGCCCGACGCTGGTATCGGTCAGGGGGAGGTGCAGCGAGACGATATCGCTGCTGGTGAGCAGGTTATCGAGGTTGCACCAGCCGCGGGTGCCGTCGTCGTGGGTGCTGGTGTGCAGCACAGCGGCACCCATCGCCAACAGGATCCGTTCCAGCGCCTTGGCGATGTTGCCGTATCCCACTAATCCGACTGTGCACGAGCCGATATCGCGCACGGTGTCACCGAGCGACTGATCGGTGGGCCAGCCGCGACCTGCGCGAATCTGCAGGTCCAGCCGTGGCAGTTGCCGCAGCGTCGCCAGCATCAGCAGTAGCGCACCCTCGGCGACCGACGGCGCGTTGGCGCCGGGCATGTTCGCGACGGCCACCCCTTGCATGGAGGCGGCGTCCAGCGCGATGGTGTTCACCCCCGCACCGAATTTGTGGATCAGCCGCAGCCGTTCGCCTTTCGCGACGTCATCGGCACAAAGCGGACGAAGCACATGCCAGAGCACGTCGGCATGCGGTAGTTCAGCGTAGAAGGTGTCGTCATCGTCCTCGGCGCAGAAGCGCACGTCAAGCCAATCGGCGTGCGGGGCAAGCTGTTCGCGGACGCGTGGGCCGACCGGAAAGTGGGCGAGGACCTTCACTCCCACCGCTTGCTTGCCCACTCGGCAATGGTGTCGGCCTGCTCCTGGCGCGCTCCCGGGTTCTGGAAGTAGTGGTCGGCATCGATGGAGGCTCGTGACTTATCGGTCGAACCCAACGCGTCGTAGATGCGCCGAGCATCGGAGGGGAAGACACCGGTATCGCCGTCGGCATTGATGACCAGCGCCGGAACGGTGACATCGGCCAGATGTGGCTCGGCGCGCGTCTGGGCGTGCGACAGGCTCCACATGCCCAGCCAGTTCTTCAATGTGGTGGCGCAACCGATTCCGAAGGTCGAGCGGTTGGCCTTGACCGGCACCCCTGCGTAACACAGGTTCGGCGGACGCTTGGTGGGCTCCAGGCTGGGATCGACCATGCGCGGGTCCGCCCAGGTGCGGTGCACCGTGAAGGCACGGTCGCTGAACCCGGCCGCGCGTACCCGTGCCAGCTCGTCGAGCGCCCACGCGGTGATGCGGTGATTGCGCGCGACCTGGCCCTCGCGGTACCTGGCGACGAACTCGGGCGAGTAGGCCGGCCCGTTCTCCTCGTTGAACAGATCCAGGGCAGGGTCGGTGGATGCCGGATCGCTCTCGTCGATCACCGAGGCGTCCATCCAGTCCGTCAGCACATCGGGGCGGCCCAGATGTGCGGCACTGGCGACATAACCGGCCGCGGCGGGCAGGCTGTTCAGGCCCTCGGCCGGACGCATGCCCTCCAGTGGTGTCACCTTGGGGGCCACTGCTTGCGATTGATAGGCCGACATCAGCGAGCCGCCACCGGAGTTGCCCAGCAGCAGTACGGTTTCCACGCCTGCCTGCTCCTGGAGCCAGCGCACGCCCACGCCGATGTCAACCAGAGCGTGATCGAGCAGGAAGTGACTTTCGAAACCGCGGAAGCGGGTGTTCCAGCCCAGGAACCCGTACCCGTGACGTGCCAGATACTCGGCGATGTAGTGCTCGGAGAAGTCGATCTGATAGTGCGTCGCGATGAAGGCGATCTTGGGTTTGGTGCCGGCGGCCCGGTGGTACAGACCCTGGCACGGATGCCCACCGGCACCGTTGCGTCCGGCGGTCGGCGAGGGCAGCCCCACGAAATCCCGCACGATCATCGTCATCTTGTCGGGCATTCAGCAGACCTCCTTGGAGTAGATGGCGCGGTAACAGATTCCGGCCAGGGTGTCGATGCAGGCATCGTCGTCGACGGTGGCTGCGTTGCCCTGGCTGAGCTGGTTGTAGGCGAACTGATTCATCATCGAGACGATGGCGCTGGCCATCAGGTGCGGATCGTTGCCGGGGCTGTATCCGTCACGCTGTGCGCGCTTGATGGTGGTGGTCAGGAAATCGATGGGCTCGGAACACATCCGGTTCCAGAACTCGGCGAACTCGGGGTTGATCATGGCCAACTGGGAGACGCTGATCATCTCGGCGAGCTGGTGGCGCCAGGTGAGCCAGTGTGCGGTGGCGATGTCTCGGGCGCGCTGCTTGTTGGAGCGCCCATGCCCGATGGCCGCCGATACCCGCTCTTGGGCCTCGGTGCGAAATCGCATGGCCCACTGGGCGACCATCGCCTCTTTGGAATCGTAGTAGTTGTAGAACGACGCCGTGGACCGGCCGGCCTCTGCCGCGATGTCGGCGACGGTGGTGGCAAGTATTCCCTTGCGGGCGATGACGGTTCGTGCTGCCTCGTCGATGGCCGCCTGGGTCTGACGGCCGCGAACGGTGGGTTGGACCACGCTGCTTCCTTCTGGCGAGCAGACGTAAAAGCTCCCGACGCGCCGGGAAAACGGTGCTTTTGTGTCTGCTCGCCGATCGGTATTGACCTGTTTCTGAACCTGATGTTAGATTCAGATTAGCGTAGAACACAAGGTGTCATGCGGTCGGATCAAGGAGGCTCCCCATGACGATGATCAAACCGAACAACCCCAACTCCGAGTTCGAGTTCGGCGGTTTCAATCATGTGGCGCTTGTGTGTTCGGACATGGAACGCACTGTGGACTTCTACTCCAACGTGCTGGGCATGCCGCTCATCAAGTCGCTCGACCTGCCGATGGGGCAGGGGCAGCACTTCTTCTTCGATGCCGGCGGCGGCGACTCCTTGGCCTTCTTCTGGTTCAAGGACGCGCCTGACGGTGTCCCAGGGATTTCGGCGCCCGCGGCGATACCGGGCATCGGCGACATCATCAGTGCTGTGAGCTCGATGAACCACATCTCGCTGCATGTTCCGGCCGAGAAGTTCGACGAGTACCGCGTCAAGCTCAAGAGCAAGGGCGTTCGGGTGGGGCCCATCCTGAACCACGACGAGAGTGAGTTCCAGGTCTCCAAGGAACTACACCCGGGCGTGTACGTGAGGTCGTTCTACTTCCTGGACCCGGACGGCATTACCCTTGAATTTGCCTGCTGGACAAAAGAGTTCACTGCGGCAGATGTACGCGTCGCGCCCAAGACGGCTGGCGAGCGGACTCCGCGTGAGGTGGCTACCGCGTAGTCGGCGCCAGCAGGCGGGTCAGCACTTCGACGAGTTCATCGATGCCGAGTTTCAGCTGGCCGGACACCCAGGCCGCCAGGGTCTGGCCGACGCCGCCTACCGCGAAATATGCTGCGGCACGCATCGATTCGTCATTTGCAAGATGATATGTCTTGTTCAGATGCTGGCCGGAGAGGGTGGCGAAGAGCTGCTCGGCGGCGCTGCGGCGTTGCGCGATCACGGAGTTGGCGGGATTGCTGCTGAAGAGCAGCACGCCGATGCGGGGATCCTCGGCAATGGAGCGCACGATATTGGAGATGCCCGCTGCGGTCTTCTCGCGCCGCGGCGCCGCGTCCACCGCCTTCTGTGTCGAGATCGCGACCTTGCCGATCACGCCGTCGTACACCTGGGCGGTCAGCTCATCCAGATCGGTGAAGTTCTCGTAGAAGTACCGGGCGACCACGCCCGCGTGCTTGCATACACCGCGGACCGTCAGATTCGGTGCGGGACCGGCGGTGAGCAGGTCAAGCCCGGCGTCCAGGAGCCGATTGCGACGCTCGGCTTGCCGGTCAAGGGCCTGGACGCCCCCGTAGACCCGCGATGACGACATCACTACATCTTGACAGGCGGGGCGCTCCGCTGCACGATATTTGATAACACATGTTCGCAGATGCAAGGGGTCAACGGTGACTATCGAGCAGTTATCGGCAGTTGAAGGGCAATTCGAAGGCGACGGGGGCCCGGGTACGCGGAGCCGTCGCCATGAGCCGGTACCGCCTGCGCCGCAGCTGTCCCCGTGGTGGTCCTGGCGTCGCCAGCCCAATATCGCGGACAACTTCATGGGCTTGGCCCTGTTGGGCGGGCCGGCCAACGTCATCATGCAGCTGGCGCGTCCCGGTGTGGGATATGGCGTCGTCGACAGCAAGGTCGAGAGCGGGCGGGCCGACCTGCACCCCATCAAGCGGGCCCGGACGACATTCACCTTCCTTTCGGTTTCCACGCTGGGCAATCCGGATCAGAAGGCCGCGTTCCGGAAGGCGACCAACCGTGCGCACGCGCAGGTTCATTCGGCGCCGGGAGACAAGGTGCAGTACAACGCCTTCGACCCGGAGCTGCAGAAGTGGGTGGCGATCTGCCTCTACAAGGGCTTCGTCGACGTGTACGAGGCATTTGTCGGGCCGATGACCGGGGAAATGGCCGAGCGGTGTTTGCAAGAAGGCGCCGTCATGGGAACCACGTTGCAGATGCCGCTGGCGATGTGGCCGAAGTCGTGTGCCGAGTTCGACGAGTACTGGCAGCGGTCAATGGATCTGGTGCACATCGACGATCACGTGCGCCCGTATCTGTTCCGCATCGCGTCGGCGTCCATCGCGGTGCCGAAGTTCATGCGCCGCCCCGTGGGCGCCTTCTCCCGGTTCATCACGACCGGATTCTTGCCGCAGCAGTTCCGCGACGAGATGCGGCTGCCGTGGAGTCCGGCGCGCGAGCGAACATTCAGGAGGCTCCTTGCGGTCCTCGGATTCGGGAACCGTCTGCTGCCTAACGGGCTGCGTCGGTTTCCCTTCAACGCGCTGATGCTTGATCTGGACTGGCGGATTCGCACCGGCCGCCCGCTCGTCTGACCGAGATTGGGCTAACAGGCGTACCCAGTTAGCGGCGAGATGCGGGGACCTGCGGGCCGCTGACCATGTGATTCATGGGCGTTACCAGACATGCAGGAGCCTTCGGCATCTCTGGGCAAAATCTGTCAGGTGGGGCGATCGGAAACTCTACGACGTGCTGGTGGTCCACGGCACGGCCTTGTGGTGTACCCAAGAGATTGCGCGTCACTGCCCTAAGGTGGCTGTAGGCATTGCTGAAATGCTCGCGCACTACGATTGTAGTGAGCAAATTTGTACATATCGAACTTTTCGCGGACGTGACGGACGTGATGCATTCGTGCAGTTCAAGACCGAGAATCCGACATCTGATCGTCATACGAATAAGGACGATCTGTACATTTGTGACGGCGGTTGGTGAACTCCATCACAATTGCAGGACCTCAAGGTTGCGGTGTTGCCAGATCGTGGTTCCGTAGATACGTTCCCTTCTGAACGAAAACTGGGTAACGGGCGTTACACCTTTTGTGTCGTCGCGGGGCCGAGATACTTGCGCGATGGTGGTCATGGCCGGGACGTGCTGAATTTTTCGCACCCCGTCACTGCGTGACACGAGCTGTGTGGTTTTGCTGTTGGGGCTTTTGAGAGGACATGCTTGTGGTCGCGGTGAATGAGGGTTCGCCCGCACCGACCCCACTAAGGGATCGGGTCGGCGGCGTGCCGGACCCGTGTCCGTCGCAGACTCAGATTTCTCAGAACTCCGTCGGGCGCCGTGCCGCGCATTGGGGGTATGACTACTCCCGGTGGCTGATGGTCACCGACACGCTGATCGTCGCCGTTACCGGCTGGACCTGGATCGACCTGCGCAACGCCACCAATCCGATGAACTCTGCCGAGCTCTGGATACATATCGGCTTCTTCTGCTACTGGGCGCTGCTGCTGAGCGTGTACCGCAGCAGGGATCCGCACCTCATGGGCAGCGGCGGCGAGGAGTACCAGCGAGTACTGCGCGCGACATTCCACATGTTCGGTCTGTTCGCCATCGTCAGTGTGCTGTTCAAGTTCAATGTCTCGCGCTTTGCGATGGGCATGTCCCTCATCCTCGGCATCGTGCTGCTGCTGCTGAATCGGAAACTCAGCCGCACCTGGCTCAACCGGCAGCGCGCCCGCGGCAAGCAGATCTTTAATGTTGTCGTGCTCGGCGGCGATGCCGCGGCGCTCAACCTGGCCGAGAACTTCGGGCGCGATACCGCGCTCGGATACCGCGTGGTGGGCGTGTGCGTTCCCGGATACTTGGGCGCCCCGGGCCAGAACGTCGAAGTAGGGGACCGGAGTATCCCAATCCTGGGTTCGGAGGACCGCATCGTCGCCGCGGTCATGGAGGCGGACGCCGACACGGTGGCGGTCACCGCGACCGAGCAGCTCGGTCCGGAAAAGATGCGCGAACTGGCATGGCGCCTTAGCGAAATCGGGGTCAGTCTGCTGGTCTCTCCCGGTGTGTTCGATGTGGACCAGCCCCGGGTGCGGGTACGCCCCGCAGGATCGATGCCGCTGATCCACCTCGCCGAACCCCAGTATGAGGGCGCTTCCCGGATGCACAAGGTGCTGTTCGACCGGATCGGTGCACTGTTGCTCATCATTGGGTTCAGCCCGATCCTGTTGGCGTGTGCTCTCGCGGTGAAGCTGGAATCGCGCGGACCGGTGTTCTACTCGGCTGAGCGCATCGGCGTGCGATCCAACCCCTTCCGGATGATCAAGTTCCGGTCCATGGTGGTCGGCGCGGATCGGATGGTTGACGCGCTGATGGCCCAAAATGACGGGGCCGGACCACTTTTCAAGATGCGCGAGGATCCGCGTGTCACTGCGGTGGGCAGGTTCCTGCGGCGCACCAGCCTCGATGAACTGCCTCAACTGTTCAACGTGCTGCGCGGTGAGATGAGTCTGGTGGGCCCACGGCCGCCACTGCGCCGCGAGGTGGAGGAATACACCGACGTGATCAAGCGTCGGCTTCTGGTCAAGCCCGGTATTACTGGACTATGGCAGGTCAGCGGACGCTCGGATCTCCCGTGGGACGAGGCCGTGCGCCTGGATCTGTCGTACGTCGAGAACTGGTCGATGGTCTCCGACGTCGCGATCCTCTGGCGCACGTTTCGTGCCGTCGTGCGCAGCGACGGAGCGTACTAGCGCGCCATCGCTGCGCCCATGCATGTCAGTCTAGTTGTCATACTGGCGGGGTGTTGTCGCGGCCATGCGTACCGATCGCGACAACTGGGATATCAACTCGAGTGTCGGCTCCACCGCGCTGTTCGTGGCGGCCAGCCGGGCTCTTGAAGCCACCAAACCCGCGCCTTTGGCGGTTGACCAGTACGCGAAGGTCTTCTGTAGAGCGGCCGGCGGGGAGTGGGCAGAACTGGTCGCCGGTGGCGTGCCCGAACATCCTTTGCGTTCGGAGAAATTCGGGCAGTACTTTGTGAGCGTCCAGGCGCTCGTACCCGCTACTTCCTCAATCTCTCGGGTCGCACAATGCCCGAGCCGAGCCAGCCAGCCTGGCAGATGTTCAACTCGATCAGCCTGGTGTCGGCAGTCAAGGGCTAGGCGTTCAGATGCCTGTCGAGGAATCCGGTCATCCGGCGTAGGTAATCACCCTGGTTCACATGCAGGATGTGGTTTCCCGGGAACCAGTGCAGGGCGCAGCGATCCCAGTGTTCCCAGAGCATTTCGGCTTGCTTCGGGGGCGCCAGTCGGTCGCCGAGTCCGGTGATGATGAGTCGCCGCTCCTTCGGCACCACCGGTTGGTAGGTGAGGGGAGAGGAGTAGGAGAGCGCGCCGTTGAGCTGGTTGTGGTCGAGGTGACCGAGCCTGGCGGCGAGTTTGATCGTGGGTTCGGCCGGAACCCAGCTGTGTAGAAGCGATTTCACGTCCACCACGGGAACATTGGGAATGGTGACGTCGATGCGGCGCTCCACGGTGGAGATCAATCCGGTGGTGTAGCCGCCGAGCGAGAGGCCGGTGAGCCCGATCTTTTCGACTCCGGTGCCGCGCAGGTAGTTGACGAAGATCCGGAAGTCGTGCACGGCCTGACACATCGACTCGGAGAAACCGGTGAAGCCGTGGCTGAAGTATCCGGACCCGCTGAACGGCGAGTACTTCTCGGCTCGTCGTCCGTGGAAAGGCAAGGTGTACAACAAGATGTCGTATCCGTTGCGGAAGAACCAGGGCAGCGCGAAGAACACGCCGTTGAGTAGGTATGGCGATCCGAAGAACCCATGGATCACACACAGGGTGGGGCGCGGGCCGTCGTCGTGACGCCAATGCTGGGCACGCGCGACACTGTTGTGCGGGAAGCGCTTCCAATAGTCTCGATAGACGGGATTGCGTGCCTCGTAAGGACTCTCGAAATCCAGGTTCTCCACGGCGCCCTTGGCCAGGGCCTGCGCGACGGGACCTGCGGGGCGCGAGAAGACGACCGGCGTGGTCTGCGGTGCGGGGAAGGACAGGTCGGCGTCGCCCATCGCGGCAAGTTCACCGTAGAAGGCCAGGTTGTCGCGTTCGCGGGCCACGAACTCGCGGTCGACAAGCAAACTCGGGGCAACGACTCCCATCACGGAAAGTGCGCCGACGGTGCGAAGGGCGATATCGGTGAGCGCAGAGGCCTCGACCATGGCACGTTCCCGCAGGGTCAGATCGGCCGGGCGGGGCAGCTGGGGACGCTCGGTGGGCGCCGGGCGCGGAGTGATCCGAGACGGTCCGATGTCTTCCGATAGCTCCGCTGTCATGGGGTGGCCCTTCCGCCGCGGTGCTAGCCACGCTGCTAGCTCATAGCGAATGCTAGGGCACCCAAGCCAAATTCGTTCGCCAAGACGGTAAAGCCGTCGTGCTGATGTGAGTCCGGAAAAGGCGTGAAAAACAAGCAAAACAGTGTGCTGCCGACGGTCTGTGGGCAGCACAAATCACGTTTACGTTTCGACTAGTTTCGACAATAAAACTTGTGCCGTCAACCCCTTGTGCTAGCTGAGGGGCGGGTTCAGAGTGAAGGTATGTCCGAAGCATGGATTGAGGGCTGTCCAGTTCAGCGGATCATGTTCCGTGACGGATTGGTAATCAGTCTGGGTGACTACAACGAGGTGGTTATCGCCGTGCCGATGTGGCTCACGCTTCCCCCTGCGGGAAGGTGGCCGCGGGAAATCGTCTGTGTCGATCCGAAGGCGATCCTGGATGAGGAGCGTCCGCTCTTCAGCATCTCGGGTTCTACATGCACCGAGGCCAGGTGGAACGACAAAGGCGATTTGCACATGGAGTTCTCCGATGACCACGTGATCGACGTGCCGCATCACGACTTCGACACGGCGTGGGAGATCTATGGCAAGTACCACGGATATGTGGCCAGCCTGCCGCGCGGCAAGGTCCGCGTGGTGCGCCACGACGTGCCGGAGGAAGCCGGGGCCTGACAGGATCCTCGGCAACCGAACCCGAACAGGGGCTGGTCGTTGGCGGTTGCGTGAGACTTCTCGCGGTGGCATGTGCGTCAGCTGCGTCCAGCACGTGTCGGCCAGGACACTCGCCGCCCATTGGGTAACCCATGTCGTTTCGCTCCAGAGCGTCAACGTCTGGCCCCGGATTTCTTGGCTCCATCGGCGGCTCGCCGAGGAATTGCGTCGCGAAGTATTCCACTGTGATTGTGCTGGCAGGCAACAGGTATCGGCGTCCTTTGACCGCGTACGAAGATCAAGCTGTCCTCTGGTGGGTTAGTGGCTTGCATCGGCCATCGTCACTCGGCTATGACGCCATGGGTGTGCATGCGTCTGCCCCGGGGCAAAGTGATTTCCGAGATCTCGATCTAGCCGTGCTCGTCTGCATATTCATAAACAGATGTGGAGCCGATGACGGGAATCGAACCCGCGTATTCAACTTGGGAACACGAACGGCGCTGTCTGTGTCGGTCTGCTGGTGTCTTCGAGGGGCTGTTGAACTGGGAGGATCGTTCGGAGTGGTCTGTCGAAGTCCGCGATTGTCGGCAGGAGTTGTGACATCGCTGTGACAGTCTGGCCCCACCCTGCGGGGGAGCTTGGGCTGCCCTAGTTCGCGACGCACATGCGTCCCCTCGAAAAGTTTGAAAAGTTGGGGGAAAGATGGAACCGAATCAGCAGTACCTACGTCGCATCTATTGAGTGGGACTCTGTATGCGCTGACAAACTTGTGTGAAGGGAGGCCGCGATGGCCGTCGATCCGGCATCCGGCATGGACCTCGGCCAGCTCTATCTGGACAAAGACGGCGCCAAGGATGTCGTGACCGGCTTCCGAGAACTGGCCCGCAAATTCGAGGAGATGCGCAATACGTTCGCGGGTGTCCCAAGTGACCTGGGTATGGGTGATTGTGCCGAAGGCCGCTCCTGGAACAACAAGATGGAACACGCACGCCAATCTGTGCTAGAACAGCTTGCTGACTACATTCGGCGAGCTAACGATTTCGCGGACAAGGCCGAGGCCGCACAGACCGCGATCGACAAGCAGGACACGCGCAATGCTGACCAGTTCGCTCCGGTCGATGCCAGCCAGGCCTACCCGTCCCTGAATCAATAGAGTCGATCTGATGAATGCGGAAGCAATAGCGGTAGTGGTGGCGGGGTGTCTGCTACTGGCGGGGTGCGGCGGATCGACCGAGGGCAACCCGGTGCCTGCACCGCGCTCCCAGGCCAGTGCCACTGCTATGCCGACTCCTTTGGCGGGAGTGTCGCCGCCTACGGCTGCGGCCCCTAATCCGCGTGTCACGGGTACCACCTTCGATGCCTGCGCGGTCATCACGGATGCCGAGGTGACCTCGTGGGACCTGGACCCCACTACCAAGAGAGACATCAAGAGAGACGCCGCCGCGACGAATGTCCGGGGCTGCGGCTGGGGCACGCCGTTGGGGGTGGACACCTGGTTTTTGAAGGTGTACGCGGGCAATGGGTCGGTGCCGCAGTTCGACCAGCCGCTGCCGCAGTTCGACCGCAAGGAGCAAGTGCGGATCAGTTCCCGGCAAGGCTGGATGCTCCATGATAGTGCCGAGCTGAGTTGTTCAGTGGTGTTGCCGTCGCAGCAGGGGATCGCGACGGTGCAGATCGACTTAGGTGTGAAACTGCTGGACCGAAAATTTGACGCGTGCCCGAGGGCAGTGCAGCTCGCGACCGCGATTGAGCCGAAAATTCCGTAACCACCGACACTTTCAGATAGACGAGATTGAGAGGACGTGCATCGTGGGTGACCTGATTCAGCCGGAGGACTGGAATTCGCATTCCCATGCGTCGATTTACTCGTCGGCGCAGGCATTCGATTCCGGTAAACCCACCGCGCTGGCTGGCGCCTACCGGGACGTGGGCACCAACATGCATGAAGAGGCCACGGTGATGGGCCGCAAGGTTCAACTCGCGGTGACTGAGCATTGGCGCGGACAAGCCGCCCAGGGGATGCAGAGCGCGTATGGGGAGTTTTTCAAAGACGTTGACGGCTATGTCACCAAGTTGTTTGCGATGGCCAATGCCTTGCCCCCGGTGGGGTCGGCGATGGATACCTCGAAGGCCAGTATTCAGCCGCCGATGCCTCCGCAGACCACCACCATGGGCAGAACGATGGGCTTGTCCGATGCGCAGCTGAAGCAAAAGGCTGCCGAGGACGAGAAGTACGCGCGTTGGCAGATGTCGAATCTATTCAGCCAGCCCGTGGTCAGCGCGGGCAGCGGAGCCGACATCAACGACACCCCAGCAGGCGGCACAGGCGGCGGGGCAGCCGGTGTCACTACTGGCGGAGGTGGGGTATCAGGCGGCGCTGCGGGCATGAGCGGTGGTGACGGGAAGCTGCAATCGCCTTCTGGGGCTGACGGTTTGGCTGACCGAAACACTAAACCGCAGTTGGCGGGCGGGGATGGTCAGCAGGCCGGTGCGGGGCAAGGCGGCGGTGCGGGTGCCGGTTCTGGTGGTGGCGCCCCCGGAGGCGGTTCACCATCCGGGATGGGTTCGGGTGCTGGTGGTTTGGGGTCAGGTTCGGACAGAGGCGGCTACGGCCCTGGTATGGTGCCGGGCTCTACGCAGGCCGCATACCATCAACCGCCTACCAGCGGTGCTGGCGGTGCCACCAGTGGGCCAGGGTCGCTGCGCCCTGGATTCGGCGGTGTGCCCGGTGCTGCGCCCGGAACTGGTGGCGGCGCCAACCCTGCTGGCATCAGTGCTTCCGGTGTTCGCGGCGTGGGGCCGATGGGCATGGGTCCGATGGGGATGGCCGGTGCGGGGGCGCACGGTAAGGGCGCCAAGGGTGAAGACGATGACGAGCACGGCACCCCTGAGCTTCTGAAGAACCTCGACAACAGCGAGGAGTGGTTGGGCGAGCGGCGCACATTCATTCCCGGTGGTGTGCTGGGTGATTTCAAGGCGATGGAGGACGCGGACAAACAGGCATTGGAAGCTGAGAAGCGCCGTTTCAAATCCATTGGGTGGAACGTGAAATTCAGCGACGAAGAAGACGGGGGTAGGCGATGAGCGGGCGGTTGCATGTTGATCCGGTGGATTTGTTGATGTCGTCGGAGCAGTTGGCGACACTGGAACGTGAGCACAACGAGGCGCACACCGCCGCCAATAACACGCTTAAGTCTTCCGCGGCTAAGTGGATCGGCACCTCGTCGGCAGCATTGCAAGGCAAACTTGTTTTCCTGCAACATATTTCGAATCATGTTGGTAACGAGTTGGGGCATAACAGCAAGGCTTTCCGGCGGATCGGTACTGAGTTTGAGCGGACCGATGAAGTCTCTGCCGAGAATATCCTTGTGACGCGGCAGGCGCGCTGATGGCGCTCACGCTGGCCGACATCGAACGGCTGGAGGTCGAGACCATCCGTGATGCCGCCAAGCCGTAGAGAAGCAAGCCGACTCGATGGATGACACCAAGGCAGGGTTGGGCAAGCTGCCGATCCAAGGTCGCTGGACGGGCATTTCAGCCACTGCCGCGTTCGGCAATATGGACGGCCTCGGCAAGTTCATGACCATCCACAGCGACGACTACCGGGCCTCAGCCAAGGGTATGTACGGGGCCGCCGACGGTTTCGACGGCGCGCAACAGGTTCTCAAGCACCTGGATGCGTTCGCCGAAGATCACGGATTCCGGTTCGACAAAACTACCGGCACCGTAACCGCGCTCAAGAAGGATCACGACCCGTCCGATATGGAGTACATCGTCACCACGGCCAAACAAGTGCTGGCCGCTGGTGAGTCTTCCGATGCCCAGCTGACGCGCGCGGTCGGCTTACTGGATGGGCCTACAGGTGAGGACTCCGATTCTGGTAGTGGGCCGTGGATGCTGGAGAAGGTCAAGGAGTTGGCCAAGCCGGAAGAGTTCGAGCGTTGGTGGGAGTCGCTGACCGAGGAACAAAAACAGGACGCCTACAGTCGGGATCCTTTCATCGGCAACCATCCCGGTATGCCGTTTGAGGATCGCACTCGCTTCAATGAGAAGCATCTGGTCGGACTCACCCAGGCCGCACAGGCCAACGTGGACCAACTGCGGGCGGCGCACCCCGATTGGGCGCAGGGCAAGTTCCCCACCACGGGCGAGCATCAACGCGAGATCGCCGCGTGGAAATCCCAGTGGGACAACGCAAATCGATCTCTTGTCGGGTATCAGCAAGTCGCCAAATCCATGCAAGAACCAGATGGCATGCGCCGCTACCTGGGATACCTGGACGACCAAGGTCGTGCCGCCACCTCCATCAACAACCCCGACAACGCAAAACGCGTTGCCACCTACATCCCGGGTACTGGGCAAGACCTCACTCGCCTCGAATTCAGCACCGAAAAATCTGACAAGATGCTGCTGGCAACGTTGAAAGCGGACCCGTCGCTGCGACCAACTGACGTGTCGGTGACGACGTGGATGGGGTATGACCGGCCCATGAGCCTGCCGGATGCCTCATCGACGAGTTATGCCCACAACGGAGCACAGGCTCTCGATGACTTCCAGGCGGGGTTGCGCGCATCGCATAACGACGCCGCTACTGGTGGGCAGTCGATCCAAACCGTCATCGGGCACAGCTACGGCTCGACCCTTCTAGGTGGCGCGGCCACCGACGGACATCACCTGGACGCCAACAACGTGATCACGGTCGGCAGCCCTGGCGTACTCGCTGAACATGCAAGTGACCTCAGCCTTGCCCCTGGCGCGAACGTGTTCTCCACTCGCGCCGAGAACGACGTCATCGGTATCGTCACCTACGCCACCCTCGGCCCAGACCCCATGGGCGCCCAGTTCGGCGGCATTCCATTCGAAGCCGCGCCAGGACCGGTAGGACCATTCGGCTTACCCACCGTCGATGCACACAGCAGCTATTGGGACCGAGACAATCCAGCACTGACGAATATGGGCAAGATCATCGCCGGACAGACCGATGTAACACCCCCTAGGTTCACACCATGACACAGCTGAGCGCGAAATGGATTCGAGCGATTATCGCTATACCCCTAGTGATCGGGATCGCTGCATGCTCTCCGAATAGGCCCACCGATCCATTGGGGCCACCCACGCCATCCGGCGCAACACCGATTCCTGGAGGACCGATGGAACCCACACCGAAGGTCGTGAATCCGAAAATCCCTGCCAATGAAAAGGAAGCCCGCGATACCGTTCTCAAGTATTTACAGATGAGTGTCGATGCGCTTCCGCAAGGAAGCAGCCTCGACGGTGCTCGCTATGTCGTTGGAACCGGGACCACGTATTGCGATGACGAGCCAAAGGATCACAGCTCGCTTATCCATTTCGAAGACTGGCGCGACATAAACCTTTCTCCCGGTACAGATTTCAACGCGATCATCTCCCATCTCGGAGACGTATGGAAACGTTGGGGTTGGCAGGTGCTCGAACGGGACGGATTCACCAAGCCCAACCGGTTCGGCTACGCCCCGGATGGCTACACCCTCCAAATCGAGGCGCGCACTGATCCCAAATTCGCACCATCCTTGATCGGGGCATCGCCATGTTTTCCCGGAGATCTCCGAGACGACAGCCTTCCACGAAACCCGACAATGATTTCCCAATCAACCGGGACCAACTAGCTTGCAAACATGATTAAGCCGCAGCCTCAACTCGATCCGATCCGACTGGAGTTAGCTGCCGGGTTGTATGAATCGGTAGTGTGGCAGCTTGAGGTGTATTGCGATGATGCGCAACGTTATTGCCTCACGGTTGAGGATGCTGCCCGATTGCAGGGGATGGCTGATCTGATCGGTTGGCAGGCCGAGAATCTGCGTCGGCGGGCGGTGACGACTAGGGCGACCAACCAGATGTATGCCAACTATCTCGCCGGAGAAGTCGCCGTATGTGACGATGCTGCAGGGTTTGCGGCGTCAATGACTCCGCCAGCGCGTCCGCCGATACCCGGACGACTGGAGGACATCGATTTCGACCTGTTGGCACCGGCGCGGGATCTGTTCGAGGAAGCACACGGCGTCTTGTCACGCGGCTGCGAATCGACACTGAACGAGTGGGCTGCCGATCAAGCACGAGCCTTCTACACCTGGTGCCATCCACCCGTGAACTGGCAGTGAACTCGAACCGCCTGTAGTGCTTGGCGATTCAGTCAGGTTGCGCGTCAAACCATTGATCGCCTGTACCGAGTTCGCGCACGTCAACACCGCCCGGAGTGATCAATTCTTTGGGGGGTGACGAAGTAGGCCATGCCCACCGGGTCGCCGGTGTACCAGTAATAACAGCGCTCGGCGCAGCCGCGTTTTTCGGCAAGCGCGGCTAACCGCGAAAGTACCCGCTCTAAGCTGGCCGGTGCTCGGTCGCCCTCGCTGTCACATCTACACGCACCTGTTCGACACCGACGACCACAGCGATGCGATGGCGGCACTCGACGCCTTGGATGCACCAAAGCCGGATAATGTTGTACCGCTTTGGGGTTAGGCGAGGGTTAAGCGGGGCATACGGACGAACTGTCGGTGTCGTTAGTGAACAGCGCCGGCCACCTCTCGACGAGCGCGGCGGCGCGAGTCGCATACCCCACCGCAAGAGTGTTCGCTTCATTGCGCAGCTCGCCGACGTAGATGCCAACGATGCTCCAGATCTTTGGTCCGCAGATTGAAACGGGTGCTCCTGAACAGCACGATCCGGCGGGAGTGCTTAGTTCGAAGAAGCTTTCCCCTGGAATCGTTCTTATCGGTAATGAACCTGAGATGCGACGGCGGATGTGGCCCTCCGAGTAGACCAAGTCCGGCCTGAGTCCGCCACCTTCACCCATTTTTTCGTGCTGAATGTCTTCGGGATAGCCCCATAGCGCGTAGTGCGCGGACGCGTATTGCTCATCCGCGACCAATGAATATGGAGAGAAGTAGTCGTCGTCTTCTAGACGAAAGAGGGCTGCGTCCTCAGATGGGTGAAGCTCATGAGCGACCACCCGCCGGAACTCCCAACCGCCTGATGGCGGCGCGAACAATGCAGCCGGAATGGCATCGGTATCCACCGATGCGTCGGCGAGATCCCGCATGACATGCCGCGCGGTCACCCCAAGCCCGCGTGTGTCTTCGAGGAGAAATCCGGTGCCCATAATTTGTTTGATAACCCAACCCTGCTTTGACCGCGATACGCGCACCAAAGGCAGTGTGTAATCGCGTATCTGTTGGTCTGGGTGTTGGAGGACGGATGCCATACGGGAACACGCTATGCCCCGCCGAACCAGAGCAGGAATTGACGCCCTACTCCAGGGAAAGCCCAGCGCGCGGGACAAGGGACGAATAAGGGCGCTTCGGCTTCGAGCTAGCGCTAACACGCCCGCTACCAGGTGAAAATAGTGGAGCCGATGACGGGAATCGAACCCGCGTATTCAGCTTGGGAAGCTGATGTTCTGCCATTGAACTACATCGGCGATCGGCGAGGGTGAAACAGTCTGTTTGTTGGGGCCAGCAGATGTCTCGACCAAGAAGTCTACCGAACAGGAACTTGACCTGGTTTCCCGGATACCGATGCTGAGGCGAGTGGATCGTCTCGCAGAGGAGTCCGCACGACGACTGCTGCCAATCAACCGGAGCTTTGGCGCCGTGGTCTGAGTCTGGTTGGAGAGGGTGAATCGGTTGCTCATATGGTGTGAAATCTCGCGATCAGCGAGCCGTATCCGCGGCGTTGGGCGGAGCAGGATGCGGTGGATTGTGGCCGCAGGCGGGGTTAAGCATCGAGTTCTGTTTTCTACCAACGCCATTGGATCACAGAAAGTGAGATACTGGCGGGCTCTCAAGGCGCGCTCGCGGACATTCCCCCCTCCGCGCAGGCCGCACTCAAATGCCTCTACCTGGCGATCGTTCCCTCGCCCTGAAAGGCACCGGCCAGCAACCTTGAGTGGTCCGCTGGAAGCTCGCGTTGAACATGTTCGCAGTAGCATTCGCCGAGATAATGCCCGACCTCAACCTAGGCTAGGCAAACCGTCACGTACACCGAAATCTCGGAAAGACCCGGTCAAGCTCCGACGAACGTGGAGAGGCACTGGATGTGATTGGCGGGACCGTAGTGCCGTTGTTTGTGCACGGCGCGGTAACCGCACAGCGATCAGGGGGCGGGCCACGGCCTTTCGGGATCGGCCAGCAGCTCGCGGTCTATCGATAGCCGCTCAGCGATGAGTCGGCGGCTGTACATGAATTCTTTGGGCCGGTTGATGCAATCGGCCGCTATCATCTCGCCCTGCTTCAAATAGAAACAGGCAAAACTACGGCCAGCGTCTGGATCTCCACGAAGTACCAACTCGTCGTAACCGTCGTTGAGCCCCGCGATCTGTAGTTTGAGTTCGTACTGGTCGGACCAGAACCAGGGCAGTGCGGAGATTGTCTTAGCTTTGCCGCACAGAGTTGCGGCCGCCACCTTGGCGTGTTCGCCCGCATTGGGCACCGATTCGAGGCGCAGGCGGCGGCGGTAGCGGGGTGCAAGGTAGTTAGCGCAATCGCCCGCGGCGACTATGTCCGGGTCATTGGTAAGGCCGGCGTTGTCAATCACGATGCCGTTGTCCACCGATATGCCGGCGGCCTCGGCTAACTCGGTATTGGGGATAACGCCGATCCCGACGATGACAAGATCGGCGTCGATGAATCGACCTTCGGCCAGACGCACTCCGCGTACTCTGTCGTGGCCCTCGATGGCAACGACAGAAACTCCGGTGAGTACTTCGACGCCTTGCTCGTTGTGCACGCGCGCGTAGAACCGCGACACTTCTGGCGCTGTGGCTCTCTGCAGCACACGTTCAGCGCTCTCTAGAATCGTTACCTCGATACCCAGAGCACGCAGCGAGGCGGCAGTCTCCAATCCGACGTAACCGGCACCGATGATGACGACGCGGCGGGTCTTGCTCAATCTGTAGCGAATGGCTTCAACGTCGGCCACGGTGCGCAGGTAATGCACGCCTGTCAGTTCCGCACCCTCTACAGCCAGACGTCGCGGGCGAGCGCCCACACACAGTGCTAGCTTGTCGTAGCCGATTTCCTCGCCATCGTCGAGCGTGATGGTCCGTGCTCGACGATGGATGACTTCAACCCTGGCATGACGGATATCGATGTTTTGTTGCTCATAGAATCTGGGCGGGCGAATGAGCAAGTCAACAATGCTGGACTTACCAGACAAGTAGCTTTTCGACAGCGGCGGGCGATGGTAAGGCAGGGTTGGCTCGTCGCCGACAACCAGTATTTCGCCTTCCCAGCCTTCCTGACGCAGGCTGACGCAGAGCTGGGCGCCGGCATGGCTGCCTCCGACGATGATCGCGCGGCCTTTTTCCATAGAGAGCTTCTCCCTCGCATGTGGTCAAGCCGGCGACTTCTTCGTGAGTTTGACCATCATCTTCGAATAGCCACGAATTAAGTTGGATTGCACGATCTTTGGTTCCTGTAGGACCTCGATGTCCTCGAAACGTTCGAGCAGTTCTTCCCAGAGGATTCGCAACTGCATTTCGGCTAGCCGGTTACCCATGCACCGGTGAACACCGAAGCCGAACGAAACGTGGCTGCGCGCGTTGGCGCGATCGATGATGAACTCGTCCGGACGCTCGAAGTGCCGCTCATCGCGGTTGCCCGATGCGTACCACATCACCAGCTTGTCGCCTTTGCGGATGAACTGCCCGTTGAGCACTGCGTCTTCCGCGGCGATGCGACACATGTAGGCCAACGGTGTCTGCCAACGAATGATCTCGGACACCATGTTGGGGATCAATGCTGGATCGGCTTTGAGCTTTGCGAACTCGTCCGGGAACGTGTTCAGCGCCAACACTCCGCCAGTCATCGTATTCCGAGTGGTGTCATTACCCCCGACGACCAACAACGTCAGGTTGCCGATGAACTCCATCGGACGATCGATCAGATCCTTGGTGTCCTCATGCGACAACAGCATGCTGATGAGGTCGAAACCGGGTTCCTCGCCGGCCGCGATCCGTGCGGCCTTGTCGCGCCACAGTGCCAGTGCCTCTTTGGACATTTCCAGCGCTGCTTTCCAGACTTCCTCGATGTCGGACGAGCCGCCCGTCGCCTCCGAGCTGCCTGAGGCCACATCGGACATCTCTGTCAGTCGACGTCGCTTCTCATACGGGTAGTCCAACAACGTGGCGAGCATCCTGGAGGTCAGCTCCTTGGACACCCTGTCCACCCAATCAATAGGCTCACTGATCGGCAGACTGTCGAGCACCTCTTGTGTTCGCGCACGGATCAGACTCTCCAGCTCTTTGAGATTCCTGGGCGCGACCACATCTTGTACGGCTTGGCGCTGAACATCGTGTTTGGGCGGGTCCATCGCGATGAACATCTTCACATCGAGAAGCTCCGGCGGGCGCCCAAGGATGATGTAAGGCTCGGCCGAGAATGTCTGATGGTCCTTGTCGACGGCAAGGATGTCCTCATAGCGGGTAACCGACCAAAAGGGCCCAAACGGGCTGTTCCGTTGGTAATGCACGGGCGCTTCGTCACGTAGCCGTTGAAAGTAGGACAGCCAACGACCTTGACGGTAGAGGAAAGGATTGCTGACATCGATCTGCGAAAGCGTCAATTCTGCGACATCGGGAATTTCCGATTCGAGAAAGACCGGTGGCCTGGCGCTTTTGAACGCGGCACGTTTGGCTTTCGTGTAGAGGTGCCCTCCGCGAATCTGTAAGTCCAGAGGGACGTTCGACCGTGCCTTGTCCAACACGTCGGTGAAAATGCTCATAAGCTCGCTACCTTGCCCTCGATCGGATGAGTGTCTGATCTACATCTGGAATTCGGGGAGACGGACCACCATGCCGTCCATCGCTGCGCAGACTTTGATTTGGCAGGCTAAACGCGAGGTCTGTTGACGGTCGGGTGTCATCTCGAGCATCTGAGCTTCCTCGTCGCTCTGCTCGTTGATTAAGCTCAGCGACTGGCTCTCGACAATGACATGACATGTGCCGCAAGCGCATTCGCCGCCGCAATCACCATCTATACCTGCGACCGCATTACTGGTTGCGATCTGCATTAATGACATTCCCTCGACGATCGGGGCTTCATGCGGTACGCCGTCATGTGAGAGGAAAATGATTTTACCCATGTCTTAGCCTTTGCTTGGAGGGCAACCGTGATCGGGCTGGAGCGGTAACAACGTCAGTCCTGCAATCGCCGACAGTGGAGTTGGAGGCATATGCCCGCACCTCGTGCGACATCAGAGCCTCCTTTGGCTGTGCAACATCAACCGCAAGTACAACCCAGCATAAGTGGGAACTAAGCGGTTCCAGGAATGGTAGGGTGTCGGTGTCGCGTGTGTCAAGATGGGCGCATGACAGAGGTTGTGCGGCCCTTCCGCGGAGTCAGTGCCAACGATCGGCGCACCCAACGACGCGCGGCGCTGCTCGATGCATCTCTGAGCATGGTTGCCACACGAGGGATTTCAGAGACAACGATTAGCGCGATCTGCGCACAGGCGGGGTTGTCCAAGAAATACTTCTACGAACACTTCAATACCCGCGATGAGGTATTCGCCGTCCTTGCCGAACGCCTCATCGAACAAATCATCGCAGTCGCCATAGGCTCTGTAGCAGGTTCGGGAGTGGATTTGCTGCAGCGGATGCGTGAAGCGATTGGCAGTGTCATAACTCTGCTCGTCGAAGACCCTCGCAACGCGCGACTGTTTGTCGACGTCCTTGGTAGTGACCTTCTCGCCGGAACTCTAGGGTGTGCCGAGCGCAGGCTCGCCGGACTGCTGATTGAAACCGTGCTCGTTGATGTTGAGGGCACGCCCCGAGAACGCGAGCGGCTCAACGTTGTGGCCTTGGTCATTGTCGTAGGCACCGCACAAGCCGTTATCGACTGGATTGACGGGACCATCGAGCTGTCCAGATCCGACCTCATCGACGAGATAGCAACGATGGCGACCGTTGCGGCCAGGGCGATCAAGCCCAATCTCTAATCTCTAAGCGGCTAGCACGACCTACCGGAATCGCGGAGCGGCAATCCAACGAGGGCCTGCGTGTTCGGCTAGCCCACGATGAACAAGTCATCCAACTCCTGCGCATCAGCACCCAAAGCTGGCGTCTTTCCTCCAGATCCACCGTTTCCCTGGCGGCCCCGCGGCTTTGTTCCGATGGCCCCGCCAGGGGGCTGGAGGGGTTATCGGGGACCGTTCACGGTGCCGCGGGTCGATCTGGTCTGCCCTAGCTCAGACGACTAGCCCCCCAACAGGTGTACGAAGTTACCGAGGCGATGCGCGCCGGGCGCCGTCCGGGGAAAGTCTTGGCTAGCAGCGAGGAAATTCTCAGCATGGCCTCAGCGGGTGCAGGCATTGTGACAGTGCGCATCAGGTGCGGCGAGTGCCGACGGCATATTGAGGAAGAAGGAAACGCCAATGATCTACCAGCCTGGGCACCCGCCGTATGGAGATGAATTCCCTTTAGGACAGCACGGTTACCGGAAGGTGCACGGTCCGTCCGGTGCGGCCCCGATGTGTCACGTCTACGGCACGGCCTTTCCGTATCAAGCTGAACATGATCCGAAACTGTTGCACCGAAGGCGTATTCGCACCTTCGGCCTGACCGCCGGTGCCATGGTGGTGGCCATCGGCGCCAGTGTCGCCACGGCGGTCGTGGTGGTAAACCGTTCTCCCCGCCCCGCGCCCATAGCGCAGGTGTCCAACCCTGGTATTGCTGGAAATCCCTCACTTCCAACGGGTTCCATTCTCGGTAAGCCCGGCAGCGCGGCCCTAGCGGGCTCGGTCGAACAAGTGTCGGCCAAGGTGCTACCCAGCGTGGTGCAATTGCAGATTCGAAGCGGGCAGCAGCAAGAAGAGGGCTCGGGCATCGTGCTGAGCGCGGACGGATTGATCCTGACCAACAGTCACGTCGTGGCGGGCTTGCGTGCGGGTCACTCGAGCCCCTCGCGGGCCACCGCCGCACCCCGCGGTCCCCTTATGAACCTTCCGCCGGGCATGCTGCCCGGAGAACGGCTGCCCGGCGGCGACCGAGACGGCCAGGAACTGGACGCCCCCGATTGGCATATCACCCGTCCGCCCGCCCGCGGGGGTGATGGAGTCACGGCGACCGTGACACTGGCGGACGGTCGCTCGGTGCCCTTCACCGTCGTCGGTTCCGACCCCGATGACGACATCGCGGTGGTCCGCGCTCAGGGCGTCTCCGACCTCACGCCCATCACCATCGGTTCGTCGAAAAGCCTGAAGGTGGGGCAGAACGTGGTCGCCATCGGGTCGCCGCTGGGCCTGCAGGGCACCGTGACAACGGGCATCATCAGCGCTCTCGGTCGCCCGGTCAGTACCGGCGATGAGCAGAGCGGCCAGCATTCGATGATGAGCGCTATCCAAACAGATGCGGCCATCAACCCCGGCAACTCCGGCGGTGCACTCGTCGATATGAACGGCGCCCTCATCGGCGTAAACACGGCGATAGCCTCGTTGTCCAGCGGCCAGGATTCGCAAGGGGGCGGGCAGGCCGGATCGATCGGGCTGGGCTTCGCCATCCCGGTGGATCAGGCCACGCGCATCGCCGATGAGTTAGTCGCGACCGGCACGGTGCGGCATGCCTCGCTGGGCGTACAACTGGGTTCCGGTGAGGACACCCAGGGCGCGGTGGTCGCAGGAGTTGTGCGCGGTAGCGCGGCGGCGGCGGCGGGCCTTCCCACGGGCGCGGTGATCACGAAGGTCGACAACCAGGTCATCGACGGCCCCGAGGCGCTGCTGGCCGCGGTACGTTCTCGGGCTCCGGGCGACAGTATGACCCTCACCTACCGCGACCCGTCGGGAGCGTCGCGCACGGTCCAGGTCACCCTGGATCAGCGGGAAACATAGCGGCGCCAAACCTGCCTGGCTGACTCGGCCTGGCAGGCTTGCCGGAGGCAATGGCCCGGAGCGTAGCGGTTCGGCACACACGACCGGCTCCCACGTGTCTTGATGAAATGCTTTTGCCATTGATGGGTGCGTGCAGGGCCGATGTCTTCCGGTCGTCTTCCCAGACTCCGCGCGTCCCCAGCATTGCGTGGTATTGCCGCTTCTTGGTAGGTGGTGCCTTGTGATCGTCGAAGCTGTAGCGCATCGACACCCGTCTGACGGGTGCTGCTCGATATGCCGCGACAGCCACGGTCCGATTCCGGAACCGATCGTCCGCCCGTTATGTAGAGCTTCGCGTGCACGCACCGGCCTGCTACGGCGGCTTGCCCACGCAGCGGAATCCGATATGTGTGGTTGCGCTGTCCTGCGATTGTGGTGACCGTGCCGCCGGCCGGTAGCGGTGACAGTACTCGGGCGCGCACAGATGCGAGCCGCCCTTGAGGGCCTGGATCACTGACGGATCAGGGTTATCGGAGGGGCTACAGCACGACGTCGGGGATTGCGCGCCGCGCTCGAATCGCGTCGACGTCCATTCCCACACATTGCCGATCATGTCGACGAGGCCAAAACCGTTGGGCGGGAAAGTGCCGACGGGTGAGGTGCCCACCCAGCCCAGTGCCCCGTCGTTGCGGTACGGGAATCGACCCTGCCAGGTGTTGGCCATCAATTGGCCATCAGGAGCCACCTCGTCGCCCCAGGCGTAGACCGTATCGGTGCCGCCGCGTGCGGCGTACTCCCACTCGGCCTCGGTGGGGAGCCGCCTGCCCGCCCAGCGCGCGTAGGCCGCCGCGTCGGTGTATGCGACCTGCACAACGGGATGATCTGCGGCGTCGGCGATGCCGCTGTCCGGGCCGAATGGCCGGCGCCAATAGGCACCCGGGACCCAGTCCCACCATTGCTGCCAATCATGGAGATTGACGGGGCCTTCCGTCGGACGGAACGTCATCGCGCCGGGCACGAGATCATCCGGAGACGCACCCGGATACAGGGCGGGGTCGGGCGCACGCTCCGCGACGGTTACGTACCCGGTCTGCTCAACGAACTCCGCGAACTGCGCGTTGGTCACCGGATGGCGTTCGATGGCGAAGGCGCTCGCCGAAAGAACGCGCTCGGGCCGCTCCTCGGGGTAGAAGGTGTTGCAGCCCATGGTAAATGGACCACCTGGCAGTTCCACCAGATCGGTCAGAGTCACCGCCGCCATCTCCGTCTTCTTCAGTTCGGCTATGCGGCGAGTATTGCACCGCCCCCGATCAGGCGGCCACCCGATACACCCGCCGAGCGTTCTCGCGCAGCAGATGGTCCTCGTCGAAACGGTCGCCGAGCACCTGGCGCAGAATCCAAATGCTGTCCGCCAGAGAGACGTTCGGTTTGTCGATGGGGAAATTCGACGACCAGAAGGTCCGGTCCGCGCCGAACTCGCGGTCCAGATGGGCGATGAGCGGTGCGACGGCGTCCCGAAGCTGCTCGCGCGGCATGGGGGCGGCTCCCAACACCGGCATGCCGATTCCCGAGTGCTTGGCGACCACGTTGGGTAGCGCGGCGAGCGCGGAAATGTCGTCCCGCCAACGTTGCAGGATTTCTCTGCGCTCCGACTCGCTGCGACCCGTGTGCTTTCCCCGGGGGCCGAGCACTCCGACGGGCGTCGCGTAATGATCCAGCACGATGGTGGTTTCGGGATATTCGCGCGCCAGTCGCTGTACGTCGGGAAGTTGGTGTGCGTAGACGCACGCATCGAAGCTGAGTCCGCGCTCCGCGACGGCTGAGAAGCCGCGCAGAAAGGCCGGTTGGGTGAGCCAATGCGCTTGCGGTGCCCAATTCATGACGCCGGGGTCGTCGCTGTGCGCACCCATACACCTGATGCCGTGCACCAGTGGATTCGCGCGCAGGTGCGCGTCGAGCAGGTCGGTGATCTCCGCGGTGGCGGGATCGGAGTAAGCCACGATCGCGCCCAGGACGGGTGTGGCGTTCTGGCCGAATGGCAGCGAACTCAACCACTGCGTCTCGCCGACCGGACCCAAGGGCCCCTTGCCGTGCCAGCCGGCTTCGACGTGAACGACCGTGCTCACATGCGCGTGTTCGCTGTCTTCGTGGTAGTCGGCGGGCAGGTATGGCCTCAAGAGATACTGCGGGTCGCCGACGAAATCCCTGGTGGCACTGGGGAAGACCTTCAGGAGGACCGGCCGCAGAAACGCTGCGCGGCGGATGGCCTTCGCCGGGCCGGACGTCACCCGCGGCGTGGTGAAGGGATTCCACTGGTGTATGTGCGCATCGATCACCGCCGCTGTGTCGCTCACCGTCTCATCTTGATGAGTCGAGGCCCGCGGCGTCCGGGGATTCGGCAAAAGTCACCGGTTGTAAGGCGTCTCTTGTACCCAGTTGAAACCGCGTTCGACGAGAGGGAACGAGGTGGGGCCCATCCGGGTAACACGCAAATGGATCTTGTGCCCGGCGTAGTCGTCGCCGTCGATGATCATCTGATTCGGTTGCCCAGGCCACCAATCCGGTGGCCCAGGTCGATGAAGTGCTTTCGCGGGTCAATCGTGACCTGGTATAGCTCGAACGAATCGTCCATGCGCTGCACGGTCACCATCACCGGCGCCGACACATGGAATGACCGGTCGAATATGGCTCTGCGCCAACGAATTTTGTCTGTCAACAATGGATCGGGGGGTAGCCCTCGGCAGAGAACGTTTCCACTTGCCAGATCCCGTACAAAGTTGGGAGTGGGCCGGGTGAATTGCTGCCAGCAACAGCAACTGAGAGGTCATGTTGAGCCGCGCCCTCGTGATCGGCACCGTGTTCTTCGGCGCCCCCCGTTCTGTTCATCAGCCCATGTTCCGGGCGGAGCGCAGTTTGCTCAAGTGCCCGTCGTCCGGTCTCAGCTCAGGCTCAGGCGATCCCTGTAGCCTGCCTAACGATCTGTAAATCTAACTGACATCCCGAGGTGTTTCATGACCGTCCGCCAACTACTCGCCGCCGCTGCCGCGGCCTCAGCTTTCGCGCTCAGCTTCCCGGCGGCAGCGCACGCGGACGACAAGACGGTAACCTACGAGGTTGTTTCCTCCACCGCCACCACGGCCAACGTCCAGTACTGGGACGGCACCGAGATGCAGCCCGCCGACGGGGTGACGCTGCCGTGGAAGGTGGAAGCGACCGTGGGTGATCTGTCCCGTGGCGCCAAGACGCCCAACCATGCCGAGATCAAGGCCGACTGGCGTTCGACCGCGACGCCGGACGCCGCGGTGACGGTGCGCGTCTACCTGAACGACAAGGTGGTGTGTCAGAGCACCACCGGTACTGGCGAGGCCGACTGCAACTACGCCACCTTCTCGTCCTACATGGACATGGCTCCGCCTAAGTCCTAACCCGGTCGACGTGCTCGAAGAAGTGCGTGAGCACCGCCTCGGGCGCCTCGATCTGCGGCCAATGGCCGATCGTGTCGTCGAGTAGTACCACATCCGGATCGTGGATGACCTCCAGATACCGCTCGGCCATGTGCAATCCGGAGTTCGGGTCGATCGGTCCGTCGATCATGCGCATCGGGATGGCGGTTTCGCGCATGGCACGCACCCATCGGCTCCGATTGTCGTAACGGTCATTGATGAAGCGGCCCACCTGATGTGTGACGCGGGCGCCGTCGTTGTACTCCAGCACCTGCTGAAAGAGTGACAGCATCCGTGTCGACGGCTTGGTGTCCGGTCCGAACATCTCGCTCACGGCGGCGTTCAGGATCCGGCGCGATACCGGCGTGCCCTGGAATCGGCTTACCAAGTCGCCCAAAGGTGTTCGCGACATCAACGTCTGGGCTATCCGTGGCCGGTAGGCCTCGATGAACAGCCCACCATTGAGCCACGTCACCGAATCGATGGGCATCCGGCCGCGTGATTGCTCCTCGAATTCGAAGCGCGCCAACAACTCCTGGCCCACCGAGTTCCCCAGATCGTGGGTGAGCAGATGGAATCGCTCGATGCCCAGATACGACAGCAGCGCCTCGTGCATATCGGTGTGGTCGAGCACCGAGTATCCATACTGAACGGGCTTGTCGGAGAATCCCATTCCGATCATGTCCGGTGCGATGACGGTGAAGCGCTCCACCAGCCTGGGCCAGATGAGGGCCCAATCCCATGAGTTGAACGGATATCCGTGAACCAGCAGCAGCGGAGGTCCGCTGCCCTCGATGCGATAGAAGATGTCGAAACCCAGGTAATCGAAGTAGTGCCCGGCGGCTTTCCATTCTTCGAGCTCAGCGTCCATGGCCGAAATATACCGATCGGTCTGTGGCACAACCGTGTCCCAACCTTGAAGGATTCGAGAACAACATCGGCCAGGATGGTTCGGTGTTCCGTCTTCTGACGCTGCTCTGTGCGGCCGTACTTGCCCTGGCGAGCTCTGTCTCTTCGGCTGCTGAGCCCTTCGTGCCCTGGTTCGCGCAGTCCGTGGGGAACGCGACGCAGGTGGTCGCGGTCAACGGCGCGGGCGGCTCCAACGCCAAAATCGACGTGTTCCAGCGCAACGGCAACGAATGGAAAGCCGTGTCCACAGGCATCCCCGCCCACGTGGGTTCCGCCGGATTCATCGACAAGGCGCGCGAAGGGGCCTCGGCCACCCCGAACGGCGTCTATTCCCTGGACTGGGCCTTCGGCACGGCGCCGCCGCCCGCCACGAGCGGTCTGCGCTATGTCCAGATCGGAGCCAACGACTGGTGGGACGGCGACGTGAACAGCCCCACCTACAACACCCATCAGCAGTGTGCCAAGGCCGCGTGCCCGTTCAACACGTCGCAGAGCGAGAACCTCCCCATCCCGCAGTACAAGCACGCCATCGTCATGGGAGTGAATAAGAACAGGGTCCCCGGCGGCGGGTCGGCCTTCTTCGTCCACACCACCGACGGCGGCCCCACCGCGGGCTGCGTGTCGCTCGACGACGCGACCCTGGTCCAGCTGATCGGCTGGCTGCGCCCGGGTGCCGTGATCGCCATTAAGGGTTAGTCACTAACAGGCGTTTTCCAGGTTGGGCCAGCACCATGGATGGGTGTCCGGAATTCGTGTGCTGCCGCTGAGTCTTGTGCTGCTTGCCGCGGCGTGCGGGTCGACACCGGTGAAACCCGTGGCCGCGGTGCTCCCGGCCTCGCCGCCGCTATGGTTTGCAGACTCTGTCGGTTCCGCGCGTCAGGTCGTCTCGGTTCAGGGAACCGGTGGCACCAAGGCCGTCATCGGCAGGTGGCAACGGAACGGTGATGCCTGGGAGCCCATCGAGCAGGGCCTGTTGTCCGACGTCGGCTCGGCCGGATTCACCGATACCGCCAGCGACGACAAGCCGGCGACCCCGACGGGGGGTCTTCCGCCTCGACTACGCGTTCGGTACCGAACCGTCGGTCGCGCACGGCCTGGATTATCTGCAGGTGGACGCCGATGATTGGTGGGATGGCGATCCCGCCAGCCCCGGCTACAACACCCACCAGCGTTGCGCCGAATCCGCCTGCTCATTTGACACATCCCTGAGCGAGGAACTCGACGGCTACCCCCGCGCGATCGTCATGGGCGTCAACGCAACGCGCAAACCCGCAGGTGGCTCGGCCTTCTTCGTGCACGCTTCCGACGGCAATCCCTCGGCCGGATGCGTGACGCTCGACGACGCCGCACTCGTCCGGCTGATCGGCTGGCTACAGCCCGGGGCCGTCATCGCCATCAAGGCGTAGGCGCGCCCGCCCGCGCCGCTTCGTGCGGGCGGCTCATCGGTAGGCTCGTCGCGTGCTGCTGTCCGATCGCGATATCCGCGCCGAGCTCGACGCCGGGCGCCTCGGCATCGAGCCCTTCGACGCCGCCCTCATCCAGCCCTCCAGCATCGATGTGCGACTGGACAGTCTGTTCCGGGTGTTCAACAACACCCGCTACACGCATATCGACCCCAAGCAGCGTCAGGACGAGCTGACCAGTCTGGTCGAGCCCGGCGAGGGCGAGCCGTTCGTGTTGCATCCCGGCGAGTTCGTGCTCGGATCCACGTTGGAGGTCTGCTCGCTGCCCGACGATCTGGCCGGACGGCTGGAAGGAAAGTCCTCGCTCGGGCGCCTCGGACTGCTGACGCACTCCACCGCCGGCTTCATCGATCCCGGGTTCTCCGGGCACATCACGCTGGAGCTCTCGAACGTTGCCAACCTGCCCATCACCTTGTGGCCGGGTATGAAGATCGGGCAGCTGTGCCTACTGCGCCTGACGTCTCCGGCCGAGCACCCGTATGGAAGCGCCGGGGTAGGGTCGAAGTACCAGGGGCAGCGCGGTCCGACCCCGTCGCGCTCTTACCAGAACTTCATCAACCCCTAGCTGGGGCAACGGAGAAGCGCGCCCACCGACACCATCATCATCTCCGACGGCGACGGCACAGCCTCCGAACAGGTGCTTTCCGCGATTGTGGGCACCTGTGACAGCATGCTCGACGGCGGCCATCACCTGGTCTCCACCGGCGTGGTGTGGAGCGATCATGCCGAGGCCGCTGCGCTGCGCGACTCCCTGGCCAGCCGCGGGATCGACGGTGTCGAGTTCTTCTCCGCGCTGCACGCCGGAGGTGCGCTGGCCAAGGCCGCCAGCAGCGTCACCGGATACGACAAGTCGGCGCTGCTCGTCATCGAACCGGAGACCGCGACGCGCCGTGGTCGACTCCGCCGACGGATCGATCGTCGGCCTGGCCTGCGAGCCACTGGTCACCGGCGTCACTACCGGGGTACTGGCCGACCTGGTCAACCCGCTCAAGGGGCAGGAGAACGCGCCCGACGGGGTGTTCCTGCAGGGCCTGGGCACCGATGTCTCGGACCTGACCGACCCGCTGGGCGAGGCCATTGCGCTTCCGGTGAATTCCCCGGACCAGCCCGAGCTGGCGTTGGCGCGCGGTGCCGCGCTGGCATCGGCGCAGGAGCCGGATTTCGAGGCAAGCACCGCGCTGCTGGGACAGGCCTACTCGCTGGAGGGGCCACGGGTTCGGGCTTTGCGCACCCCGACACTGTCACGGAAAGCGCCGGCGAGTTCGGGGAAGTCAAGACCGAGTTGCGTGAATTCGATGACGTCGAGGATCCACCAGCAGGAACGCATGCCGTTCCTGCTGGTGGGTGCGCCCTTGCTGCTGGTCTTCGGCATTTGCTCGGTAGCGCTGGCCGTCTCACTGACGGTGTCGGTGTGCTCCACGGTGGACCAGGGGCCGTCGTCGCCAGACCGCGCCGTCGTGCAGAACCCGCTGCCGCCCGAGGCACCCCAGCAACTCGCACCGGCTCCCCTGGCCGAGGCCCCCGCGCCCGCCGCGCGTGCCCCCGCAGCCGGCCGCCCCTGCGCCCGTGGGGCCTGCGCCGGTAGCGCCACCGCCAGCCGTCGTACCGGTGCCGATCCCGTTGTTCCCCCCGGTGCGGGAGCAGCCACGGCGCCAGGACAACCCGTGGTGGGCGCCTCCGCGTAACCGGCCGACCTATGCGCTGCCCGGGTACACCCCGACCTACACCCCGCCGGCCCAGACATGGTCGCCGCCAAACGCCGCAGCCACCGATCATCTCGATTCCCGGCGTGCCGCGCATCGGGGGCGGTGACTCCGATGGCGGCTCTCGTGGTGGTTGGGGTGACGGCGGCAGTTCCCGTCGCGGTTCCGACGGTGGCTCGCACGGTGGTGGATCCGGCGGTGGTTCCAACTCGGGATTCCCTGGCCGTTTGTCGGGTGTTAATCAAGGATTCACAGCGCCGATGAGTTTCTGCGCGAAGAGAATTC
The DNA here is from genome assembly GCA_014204435.1 of Mycobacteroides chelonae. GTDB lineage: Bacteria > Actinomycetota > Actinomycetes > Mycobacteriales > Mycobacteriaceae > Mycobacterium > Mycobacterium chelonae_A. Next base: position 87,795 of record JACHLF010000005.1, on the reverse strand, counting down.
ACGCTGAGCTCTCGCCGTACACCCGGCGTTAGGACACCGATGGCGCGGCGTATCCGGGTTGCTAACCCTGGCGGCCTATATACGCAGTATGAGATGCACCGTATTCGGAACCGGATACCTCGGAGCCACCCATGCCGCATGCATGGCCGAGCTGGGCCACGAGGTGCTCGGAGTCGACATCGACCCAGGTAAGGTCGCCAAACTCTCGTCGGGCGACATCCCGTTCTACGAGCCCGGGTTGCGAAAGATATTGCAGAGCAACATCGCATCCGGGCGTCTGCGCTTCACCACCAGCTATGCTGAGGCCGCCGAATTTGCCGACGTGCACTTCCTGGGCGTCGGAACACCGCAGAAAAAGGGCGAGTACGGGGCGGATTTGCGCCATGTCCACTCAGTGATCGACACCCTGGTTCCGCTGCTCTCGCGGTCCGCGGTGATCATCGGCAAGTCTACCGTTCCGGTAGGCACCGCACGTGAACTGGGCCAGCGGGCAGCGGGATTCGCGGCCGAGGGTGTCGACGTCGAGGTGGCCTGGAACCCCGAGTTTCTGCGCGAAGGCTATGCGGTCAAGGACACCCTGCATCCGGATCGCATTGTGCTCGGTGTGCAGCAGGATTCGGACCGCGCCGAGAAGCTGGTGCGCGAACTGTACGGGCCGATCCTCGACGAAGAGGTTCCCTTTCTGGTCACTGACCTGGAAACCGCTGAGCTGGTTAAGGTTTCGGCCAACGCCTTCCTGGCGACCAAGATCTCCTTCATCAACGCCATCTCCGAGGTGTGTGAGGCGGTGGGTGCCGACGTGACCACGCTGGCCGATGCGCTGGGCTACGACCCGCGCATCGGACGACGGTTCCTCAACGCGGGCTTGGGATTCGGTGGGGGATGCCTGCCCAAGGACATCCGGGCGTTCATGGCGCGCGCGGGCGAGCTGGGAGCCAGCCATGCCCTGACCTTCCTGCGCGAGGTGGACAGCATCAACATGCGGCGGCGTACCCGGATGGTAGAGCTTGCCACCAAGGCATGCGGCGGATCGCTGCTCGGCGCCAATGTTGCGGTGCTGGGCGCCGCGTTCAAACCGGAGTCCGATGACGTCCGAGACTCACCGGCGCTCAACGTCGCCGGTCTGCTGCAGCTCAACGGCGCGGCTGTCAACGTCTACGACCCCAAGGCCCTGGAGAACTCACGCCGGCTGTTCCCGACGCTGAACTACGCCACCTCGGTGCTCGAGGCCGCCGACCGTGCCGATGCCGTGCTGCTGCTCACCGAATGGCAGGAGTTCGTCGACTTCGATCCCGACGAGCTGGCCAAGGTGGTGCGCACCAAAGTCATTGTGGACGGCCGCAATTGCCTCGACGCCGCCAAATGGGTCAACGCCGGATGGCGCGTATTCTGCCTGGGCAAGCGCGTAGAAGAACTAACTCACGCCTGACCCTCGGGGCGCCGACACGCCGTATGGTGGCGGTTCTGTCTCGCATATGTTCGCCACGAACGGGCGTGTCGGTGGGTGGTGAGCCTACTGGCGGTAGCTCGCCAAGAAGTTGCCCAGGCGTTCGATGGCGACCGCGAGGTCGCGGGCCCACGGCAACGTCACGATCCGAAGATGGTCGGGAGCGGGCCAATTGAAGCCGGTGCCCTGCGTCAGCAGGATCTTCTCGTTGAGTAGCAGATCCAGGACCAGCTGGTCGTCGTCGTGGATGTGGTGCACCTCGGGGTCCAGGCGCGGGAACGCGTAGAGCGCGCCCTGCGGCTTGACGCAGGAGACACCGGGAATCTCGTTGAGCTTGGTCCAGGCAACATCGCGCTGTTCCAGCAGTCGGCCGCCCGGGAGCACCAGATCGTCGATGCTCTGATGTCCGCCGAGGGCGACCTGAATCGCGTGCTGGGCAGGTACATTCGGGCATAGTCGCATGTTGGCCAGAAGGTTGACACCCTCCAGCAGGCTCGCCGCGTGATCCTTGGGCCCGGTGATGGCCAGCCACGCCGACCGGTAGCCGGCCACGCGGTATGCCTTGGACAGTCCGTTGAAGGTGAAACACAACAGATCCGGGGCCAGCGATGCCACGCTGATGTGCTCGGCGTCGTCGTAGAGGATCTTGTCGTAGATCTCGTCGGCCAACAGCAACAGCTGATGCTTGCGGGCCAGTTCCACCATCTTCGTGAGGATTTCGCGGGTGTAGACCGCGCCGGTGGGGTTGTTCGGGTTGATGATGACGAGGGCCTTGGTGCGCTCGGTGATCTTGGATTCCAGATCCTCGATATCCGGCATCCAGCCGTCAGTCTCATCGCACATGTAGTGCACCGCGGTGCCACCGGCCAACGAGGTGGCGGCGGTCCACAGCGGATAGTCGGGTGCCGGGATGAGTACCTGGTCGCCGTTGTCGAGCAGTGCCTGAGTGGTCATGGTGATGAGCTCGGATACCCCGTTGCCCAGGAAGACGTCGTCCACGTCCAGGTACGGGAAGCCGTCGACCAGCTCGTAGCGGGTGACCACCGCGCGCCGCGCGGGCAGGATGCCTTTGGAATCGGAGTAGCCCTGCGCATAGGGAAGGGCTTGGATGATGTCGCGCATGATGACATCGGGCGCCTCGAAACCGAACGGCGCCGGGTTGCCGATGTTGAGCTTGAGGATGCGGTGCCCCTCGGCTTCCAGCCGGGCGGCGTGGGCGTGTACCGGACCCCTGATCTCGTACAGGACGTCTTGCAGCTTGGTGGACTGCGCAAAGACCCGCTGATGCTGCCGCGATGAGACGCCAGGCACGCGCGGGGGCACGTCAGTCGGCAGGTTATCGGTACTCACGGTCTAAATGGTGGCATTGCTGTCCAGCCAATATCTAATTTCGGCGGCCGGGACGGCGTGCTCCCGGGGCCATTCCCAGGCCCTTGACTGGAGGCTCCGGCGCCGTAGGCGCCTCTTCCTTCGGTGCGGGTGCAGCCGGTTCCTCTGCCGCGGCGGGCTGCTCGGGTTCCGCAGCGGGAGCGGCGGCAGCCGGGGGAGCTGCCTTCTTGGCGCCGGGACGGCGCGCGCCGGTGGCCATGCCGAGACCCTTGACCGGGGGCTCGGGTGTGGCGGCAGCAGGAGTCGACGGCGTCTCCGGAGCGGCCGGTGCAGCAGTCTCAGGCTCGGTCGCCGGTGCCTCGGGAGTCGATGCTGCCGGGGTTGCCTTCTTGGCGCCGGGTCGTTTGGCGCCGGTGGCCATGCCCAGGCCCTTGACCGGTGCGGCCGGTGCTGCCTCCGCCGTGCTGGGGGCAGCGGCGGCTTCTGCCGAGCTGGCCGTAGGGGCCGCTGCCTTCTTGGCTCCCGGTCGCTTGGCGCCGGTGGCCAAGCCCAGGCCCGACACCGGTTTCACTTCCGCGGTGGCGGGCCTGGGGGCTGCGGCCGTCTCGGTGACCGGCTCTTCCTCGGCGACAACGGGTTTGGTTTCCGCTGCCTTTGTCGTCGCCTTCTCCGCAGCGGAGCCCTTGGCGGGCAACGCCTTCCGGACGTCCTCGGTACGGCCCACGGATTCAAGGAGCAGCTGCGCGACGTCGACGACCTCTACGGCAGCGGAATCGTCGCGCGCGGTCACACCGTCGGTCAGCATCACGCGGCAGAACGGGCAGCCCGTGGCGATCTTGGAGGCCGGGGTGGCCAGGGCTTCGTCGACACGGTCGATGTTGATGCGCTTGCCCAGCTGCTCTTCCATCCACATGCGAGCGCCACCGGCGCCACAGCACATGGAACGCTCACCGTGCCTGGGCATTTCGGTGATTGCGGCACCGGAGGCACCGATCAGCTCACGCGGCGCGGTGTACACCTTGTTGTGGCGGCCCAGGTAGCACGGGTCGTGGTAGGTGACGTCCTGTGAAACCGGTGCGACGGGAACCAGCTTCTTGTCGCGCACCAGGCGGTTCAGCAGCTGGGTGTGGTGCACCACCTGGTAGTCGCCACCGACCTGTGGATACTCGTTGCCGAGTGCGTTGAAGCAATGCGCGCAGGTCACCACGATCTTGCGCTGCTTGTGCTCTACGCCCTCGAACACCGAATTGAGCAGCTCGATGTTCTGCATAGCCAGCTGCTGGAACAAGAATTCGTTGCCGGCGCGGCGGGCAGAGTCACCCGTGCAGGTCTCGTCGGCGCCGAGCACCAGGAACCTCGTTCCGGCCAGGGCCAGCAGTTCGGCCACGGCCTTGGTGGTCTTCTTGGCACGGTCCTCGTAGGCACCCGCGCAGCCGACCCAGAACAGGTACTCGAAGTCGGCGAAGCTATCCACGTCCTGGCCGAACACCGGGACGTCGAAATCGACCTCCTCGATCCAGTTGAGGCGGTCCTTGGCGTTCTGGCCCCACGGGTTGCCTTTGTTCTCCAGGTTCTTGAACAGGCCCGCAAGCTCTCCTGGGAACTCCGACTCGATAAGCACCTGGTAGCGGCGCATGTCGATGATGTGGTCGACGTGCTCGATGTCGACGGGGCACTGCTCGACGCAGGCACCGCAGGTGGTGCAGCTCCACAGCACCTCGTGATCGATCACGGCACCCTCGCCGCCGACCAGTTGCCGTTCGCCCTCGGCGATCTGGCCCTCGCTCAGCTTGGACTTGTCCTCACCGGCTAGCAGGTAGGGGGCCTTGGCGTAGGTGTGGTCACGCAGCGAGGTGATGAGCAGCTTGGGTGACAGCGGCTTACCGGTGTTCCAGGCGGGGCACTGGCTCTGGCAGCGGCCGCACTCGGTGCAGGTGGTGATGTCCAGCAGGTCTTTCCAGCTGAAGTCTTCGACCTTGCCGGCGCCGAAGGCGTCGACGTCCGGGTCGGCGCTCTCCATTTCCAGCACCTTGCCGCCGGACATCATCGGCTTGGCTGCACCCAGCGCGACGGAGCCGTCGGCGTTGCGCTTGAAATAGATGTTGAAGAAGGACGCAAAGCGGTGCCAGGCCACACCCCAGACCAGCTTGCGCCCTATCAGCAGCAGGAACAGGCCGCCGGACACCATCTTGACGAAGGCGAAGGCGGAAACCATCAATGGGCTCTCGGGCAGCAGCTGCGCGACGTTCATGGTGAAGAAGTCCGATGAGGGGTGCCCGCCGCCGAAAGTCGCGATCTTGCCGGATTTCACCAGCACCATGCCCAGGCCCTCGATGAGCACGATCGATTCGATCGTGTAGGCCGCCAGGAAGTTGGAGCCGCCGAAGCGGGAGAGCCGCTCGGGCTTTCTGGGGTGATTGCGCTGCCGGATGATGATCAGCGTCACGATGCCGATGACCGTGCCGATACCGAGGATCTCGTCCCACAGGTGCCACAGGAAGGTGTCGCCGATGATCGGCCAGTGGAATTCAGGGTTGAAGGTCTGGCCGTAGGACTCAAAGTACAGCGGGAAGCCACCCAGGAAGCCGACCATCACCAGCCAGTGGGCCCAGCCCACGGTGCGGAACTTGTTCATCCGGGTGTGCGCGACGACCTCGACGATGACGGTCTTGACACGGGGGACGATCGGGCGCCAGCGGGTGCGATCGGGCTGGCCAGACAGCACCACCCGGATCATCTTGACGACGCCGCCGAAGAATGAGCCCCAGGCAACCAGGCTGAAGCTGACGCCGATGATTCCGAGAATGATCGTCGCGGTACTCACGGTGGTGCTGACCTCCCGGTCCCGAGAAGTTACTCGTCAGTAACGATAATGATGTTACTCGCGGGTAACTTGTGCCAGATGCGAGGTCATCGTCGCATTGCCAGGGTCGAAAGTCCTAGTCAGGCTTGCCTAACCCGCCAATCGGGTGAGCTTTCTCGCACTTATGAGGCCAAGATCGCCCGCAACATCGAGAACATGTCGGACCGCGATTCGGCACCGAGGCGACGACGAATACGCGCGACGTGATGCTCCACGGTCTTGGCCGAAATGAACAGCTGCGCACCGATATCGCGATAGGGAAGCCCGCGTAACAGCAGCTCGGCAACCTCGCGTTCGCGATCGGACAGACGCGTGGATGCCGGTGCATGTTCGGACGCGGGAGACTGGGTCTTGCCGCCGCCGTCGTTCTCTGTTGTGGTGGACGGGGCCCGCAGATCGCGGGCCAGTGCGAGCATCGCGGCGGCCACCTTCGGGTCGTTCGCGTGCAAGGCGGCCTGGCTGGCCAAGCGGGTGGCATCCCAGCCCAGGCCGGTGTCGGCCAGCATCCGCGCGGCGCCGTCCACCTCCGCCCCGTCCACCTGGTTGGCGAGCACCCGCAGCCAGGTGCGCCCGGCGGTCGCCAGAGTGCGGGCGTAGGGGCTGTGTCCCGCAGATGCGGCGAGCGCCTGCCCGTGCGGGGCGAGGTTCTCCGGTGAATTGGTCAGGATCGCGGCATGGACACCCGCCCATCGCAGCGGTGCCGCCCAGGAGATCGGATCGCCGAGCTGCGCCAGCAGCGCGAAGGCGCGGTCCAGGTGGTGCGTCATGGCGTCCAGGGTGCGCAGCCGTGCGGCCGCCACCCACAGCTCGCCGACCGGGAGCAGCGTGTAGAGGTCGATCGAGTACGCCGACAGGGCGTCCATGGCGGCCTGCCAATGCTGGCGCAGGGAACCAGTGTCTCCATGACGTCGCGCGATGCCGGTGCGCAGCGACTTGGCGAACAGGCGGTCGCGCCGGGACAGGTCGGCATCGGCCACCGGCAGCCACTGCTCGGCCCCGGTCAGGTCGCCGGACAACATGGCGATCCAGGCCACCAGCAGTCGGTGCCGTACACCGAACACCTCGTGCGGTCGATCGGCGCGGATCGCATCGGTGAGAATGCTGCGGGCCCGCGTGGTGTCCCCGTTGTGCAGCATGGCCAACGCCGCCAGGGCGACGGTGCTATCGGGGGCGAACGCCGACGCGGAGGGCTGCTGGGTGACTGCCTGTCCCAGGAGCGACAACGACTCTTGGCTGCGGCCCTCAACGGACGCGATGACACCCAGGGCGGCATTGCGCAGGGCGGTAGCCGTCGTGGTGGGTGGCGCTCCCGCACTGTCCTCCAAGGACTTTCGTGCATTTGTCAGCTGGCCGGTAGCGACGAACACAGGCGCTGCGGCCAGGGCGGTTGAGCCGTCCATATCCGAAGCCAACCAGCCGTACAGCGCGGCGGCTTGACCGGAGTCACCGTTGTGACATGCGATGGCCGCCGCGATGCGTACGGCAGCGGCCCGATGGGCAGGGTCGGCAGAGGTCAGCACCTCGTCGGCCTGTGCGGCGGCAGCGGCCAGGTCGCCCGTACGAGCCAGGGATTCGGCCAGCGGCACCCGAAGCGGGCCAGGCTCGGCGCCCGCGGCCAGCGCGGCCCGGTACAGGTCGGCCGCCCCGAGCGGATCGGATTCGGTTGCCGCCCAATCTGATAGCAGCCCAGCGATCTCTTGATCTCGCAACCCATGCGCCACCAGGGACAAGGCTAGATCGGTAGATACCGAGCCGGCCTTAAGTTGCGTGCGCAGCAGGGAGCGCTCAAGATCGAGATGCCGGGCCGCTCCTAGCAGGCGGGCGGCGCAACTATGCACCCTTGCCGCGAATGCGGTCTGGCCTGGGCCGGGAACAAGGCCGCTGGCCAATGCCTCGTCGACCAGCTCTTCTGCATCGGAAAGAGACAGTGCCGCAGCGATATCCGATGCACCGATGCCCGCATCCAGTGACATCAACAGGGCGGTCGACAGTGTCGGTGGGGACAACCGGCGCAGATGGTCATCGATGCGGGAATCGATGGCGCGCAGGGCAGATTCGAGTGGATCGGTCTCGCCTAGATGATCGACGGCCGTAGCGACCAGTGCAAGGTTTCCGCCGGTGGCGGCAGCGATCTCGTTGGCGTGGCCGGCCGCGTACGGGGACAGCCGGGCGATATCGCCGGCGCTGACGGGATGCATTGTGATCGAGGGTGATTCGCGTTCCAATGCCTGAAAAAGGGCGCGCAGGGCCGGATTGCGTCGAGGCGTCGCGGCCACCACGACGACGGTCGCCGGATCGTTCTCTACCACCGTGCGCACCATGTCGAGCTGGCGGTCGGTCAGCGATTCGGCATCGTCGATGACGAATGGGCCGGAGCGCCCTGCGGACAGCTGCTCGGGAACGTGGTTGACCGGCGGTGAGCCGGCGTTGCTCAACGTTTCGCGAACGCCGGTCAGGACCGATGTCTTGCCGCTGCCCGCCGTGCCGCTGACTAGCACCTTGACGGCACCGTCTGCGGCCAACCTCTGGCTGATAGTCCTTATCGCCGAGGCGATTCCGTCGAACGCCCCGGAGAGTTCGTTGTCGCGGGTGGTGTTCAGTTGCGCGGACCGATCGGGATCGGGGGCAATCCCGGAATCGTGATCACCGGACGCGAGGTGGACGTCGAGGCGGACTGCGTCGTCGTGGTCGTCGGCTGGGTGGTGGTCGTTGTCGGAGGTGTCGTCGTCGTTGTTGTTGTTGTTGTTGTTGTTGTGGTCGGCGGTGTCGTTGTTGTGGTGGTGGTCGGCGGTGTCGTCGTTGTGGTAGTCGTGGTCGGTGGTGGCGGAGGAGGTGGCGGCGCCGGGGACGGTGGTGGCGGCTGCACCGACTGCGTCACCGTATGGGTCTGCGGAGGCGGAGGGGGTTCGGGCGACGGAGATGACCTGGTCGGAGCGTCGCCCGTGCTCGGCACCACGTTGATACTCGGCGTCGTGGTGGCCGGAACCGGTGATTCGCTGCTGGTTAGCGAGACCATCATGCCGGTGAAGGCGATACCGGCGACAGTGGCCGCGGCGATGAACCACACCAGGGGCCGTCGGTACCAGGGCAGCGGTGGGTAGTCGTCGTAGTCGTCTTCGGCCGCGTACGGATCGTGACTGAACTGGAGGTCGGGGCGGGCGGTGGTGGCCTCGGTGGGGCCGTGATACTCGTCATCCAGGTCGACGATGTATCCGCTCTGGTATCCCGTTTCCTGTAGAGGAGCCAGGTCTGGGGCCGAATCATCTTGGGACCAGGCCAATTCCGGCTCGTCATTGGCGGCCGCGGCCACCGGAGCGGCAAAGGTTCCGGTGCCAGTCGGCGCCGGGCGCATCATGGTGGCATTGCCCTGCGGTTGCTCGACCGGTCGCATCGCGGTGGCGTCCTGTGGTGGTAGGTCTGCCCGGGTGGCGAGCAGTGCCACGCCACGCGCCGCCGCCAGTTGCGGTTGCGGCCCCGTGATGACAGGAACCCGCATCCGCTCGGAAAGCTGTTGGTTGACAAGCGGAATACTTGCCCCGCCGCCCACAGAGGCGACTGCATTGATGTTCGCTGGATGAATTCCGTTGCGCTCCAAGGTGTCCTGAATGGCGTTGATCAGCTTGGACAACGGTCCACGCAGGTGGTCCTCGAGCTCGGCGCGGGTGAGTCGGACGTCCGAGGCGATGCCCGGCAGCTCCACCGGCACTGAGGTCGCGGTTTCGCCGGAGAGCCGTTCCTTAGCCAGACGGCACTGATCGCGTAGCCTGGTCAGCGCGCCTACCGAGGTGGTGTCCTCCGGGTTCTGGTTCAGATCGGTGAGTACCTGCGTCAGCAGCATCTGGTCGATCTGTTGACCGGAAAACTCGACAAATCGGACGGTCTGGCCGATCTGCTGGAACCCGCGTGCGGCATCGGCCAGCGTGATGCTGCTGCCCGAGCCGCCGACATCGCACACCACCACCACGCCGCGATCTGGGGTCCCCGGTCCCGCGGCCAACGACTCTAGGGCGGCGCGGGCATCGGGGATCAGCTTCAACTGTCTGCCACCCGGAGCGAGGGCGGGAACACGGTCAATGGCGTCCCGCAGGGTGCTGATGGTCTGCGGGCTCCAGTGCGCGGGGACTGAGGCCGATAAGACGGGCGGTGCGGTGAAGTTCGCGGTGGAGGCGGCGTCGGCGATCAGCACGCGCATCGCCTCGGTCAGTGCCCATTCAGCGCGGTGGACCGATCCGTCCGTTGCCACGATGCCCACCGGGTCCCCGACCCGGCCGACGAATCCGGTGAGCGTCAACCCGGGATGGCTGGGCAGCCCGACCTCGGGCGGACCGTCCTCGTGCAGGGTCAGAATCGAGCTGCGCACCACAGGTTGGCTCTGCGGATCGTCGGGTGTGGCCACCAGTTGAGTGGCGCCGATCGACAGTCCCAGTGCGTTGGCCATACCTATCCGTTCGTTCTGCGGTGCCGTGACGTTTCACCCCGCAGCCCAACAGTAGGGGATGACGGTCGTCACACCCCCTAATGACGAGACATCCCCTAACGTGCGTCCCCCAATGGGGTACCGATGGGCAACGGGACGCTCCCCGTAGCAGCGGGAACAGGTGGCTCCTACCATCGCAGACATGGGTAACAACCTGTTGGATTTCGTCATGGCGCTGGTCCGTGACCAGGATATGGCCGCGCAGTACGCAGCCAATCCCGAGCAAGTCATTGCCGACGCACATCTGGACGGGGTTCAACCGGCGGATGTTTCCGCGCTGATCCCGGTGGTCAGCGAATCGATCCCGACGGCCCTGGGCGCACAGGCATCGCAGCTTGCCGCCAACCCGGCCGCGGGTGATCTGACGCAGGCACTGCATATGGCGCTCCCGGCCGACAATATTTGGGCCAGCGGTGCCGCGACTAGGGCCTTCGAGGCATTCGACTCACCGTTCACCGCGCCGACGCACGATCCGAGCCTGGACGCGGGCCTGCATGCCGCGACCAACGTCGTGTTGGATCTGGGTGCGCCTCAGGACGCGATCACCGTCCCCGATCAGTTCGCTCCGTCGGTGGACAGTGCGGTTTCGGCGATCGATCAATTCCAGTCGCCGCTGCAGAGCCCCGATGCCGGGTTCGAGCCCGGGCACTTCGGCACAGATGCGGCGACCTCGGGGTCTGTCGATTCCGGCCTGCAGGATCCGTTCTTCGATCACGGCGATTTTGGGCATCATTCCGGAATCGACCACGATCCCGGAATCGACCAGTTCTAGCGACTATGCCGCCGGTTTCTCTGCTGAGTGGCGGCCGAGTAGCCGGTCCACAGATAGCCTTGTGTTGTCGGTGGTCAGAGCCAGCAGCAGGAACCCCCAGCAGAAGGTCGCCGCGAAGGCCCCGCCGTTTTGCATGGGCTCCCAATGCACCGGCAGGTGTTCGAAGAAGTACGCGTAGGCCATCATTCCGGCCGCCAGGACCGCCGACACTCGGGTCCACAGTCCTACCGTCAACATGACGCCCAATACCAGCTCGAACACGCCGGCCCACCAGTACGGCCAGGTGAGGAACGGCTCGGGGTGTCCGGAACCGGTGGGGGATCCGCTCCACCAGCCAAAGATCTTCTGGGTTCCCTCAAGCAAGAAGATGACCCCGAACACGAGGCGGGCGCCCGTGGGAATGACCCATCGCGCTATCTGCCCGGCGCGCTGCACGTTCATGAGCTCTCCCTTATATTCGGTCGACGAATGTGGTGTGGCGCCGCTGGGTGTCAGAACGTGCAGTACGCCCGGAACAGCGCCACCAGCGCGGCGCCTATGAGAGTTGTGGGAAGCAACGCGAAGCCGAGCATAAGTCGGCCCCGCGCTATCGGTGTGTGGGTGCTGGCTCCCTGTGCCTGTAGCCAGATGAGCCGCACCGCCACCGATTCGCCGGACATGTTCAGGGCACCCCGTACGGCCACACCCGACTTGCTCATCGCCAGGAGTGCGGCGTGCACGGTGCGCGGCCCGTGTGCCCGTGCCGCCGCATCGTCGGCCGCCAGCTCCACCATCAGCCTCACCATTTCTGGTGCACGGCGCATCAACGGCAGCATCGGAAGTGCCTTCGCTGCGATATCGGCACACAGCACGGCCACATGGTGCCGGCCGCGGATGTGCGCCAATTCGTGCTCGAGCACTGCTGCGCACTGCTGTTCGCCGAGGCGGCGGATGCCGTGAGTGGCCACCACCGCTCCTCGAGCGCCACCGAGGCTGTAGGCGATCGGCCGGGGATCGTCGATCCAATGGACGTGCCCGGAGCGACATGCCGCCGCACCCAGCATCCAGAAGTGGCGGGCGCGGTGCCGGCGCGCGGAGCGCAGGGTCCGAATCGCGGCGACCGCGATCCGAGTCAGGATGGTCAGCGGCAGCAGCGAGATCCCAAGCTGGACAAGGGTTCCAAAGGATGAGTGCGGGATGCTTCCGCTCAGGCACCCGCCCACCAGCGTCCTGACACCGCTGGTGTCCAGTACGTGAGGAAAGAGCAGCAATGTCGCGGACAACGCCGTCAGTACGAGGAAGGCCATCAAGGCTCCGAGCCATGCCGCCAGCGCGGCGGCGGGTAGCAGCGAGGGGCGCACGGCCGGTCGCAGACATGCCGGTCCTGCGACAGCGATGAGGGCTGCACTTGTCATCAACACCAGCGCGACGGTCATGTCAGTCCACCTCGTCGGAGGATTCTGCGCAGCACCGTGGATTCCTCCGGGGAGGCAGGGCCGGCGAAATGCAAGAGCACCCCTTCGGCATCGCCGCTGGCGGCCAACACTTCCCGGACCATGCGCGCTGCCGCGGCCTCGCGTGTCTCAGCGGCGCGATAGCGGAACGCCCGCCCCACCTTCTGGCGCGTGACGTGACCTTTGTTGTGCAGGTTGTCTAGGACCGTCATGACCGTCGTGTATGCCAAGGGGCGATCCAGCCGATCCAGGACGTCGCGGACAGTCACCGGCTCCGCTACGGACCACAACACCTCCATGATCGTCGACTCCCGCTCGCCGAGGCCGAACATGTCACGCACGAGCCGTCTCCTTCTGTCTAGGCGCGCTCATCGGTGTCCTCTCCGGGTGTGTCACTTGTGCCGCTTGTCGCGTCGGTGCGGTGACGCAGCAGACGCACCAGGACTACTGCGAATACGGCACAGGCGCTCACGAGTGCCACTGCCGCGTTCGGCAGGCCGGAGGTGAGATCTTGCAGCCGCGCCTGCACGTCGAACTGAGTATCGCTGCCGGTGATCCCGCCCAGTGTGGCTGTCCCGTCGGTGGCGACGAAAAATGCCCCGATCAGGATGAACATCGCGCCGGAGACGAGATTGGTGGAGTGGGTTCGGAAGCGTCCGATCCGGATCTCGCGTCCCCGGATCCAGCGTCGGTCAGACAGCCCCAATCGCCCCCAGGCGTACGCCAGGACGAACAGGGGTGCCGCCATTCCCAATGAATACAGCGACATGAGCAGGGCGCCATAGATCGGGCTGGAGCCGATGGCGGCCACTGTCAGCACGCTCCCGAGTATCGGCCCGGAGCAGAATCCCGCGAGCGCGTACACGGTGCCGAGCATCAGAACAGACAGGCCCGAGGACAGATCGAGGCGAGCTGCCGCGCGCGCTGCGGGGCCGACGCGGAAGCCGAATCCGGCAATGATCGCCACACCGAGCACGATCATCAACAGGCCTCCCGCCGTCGTCACCTGGGAGCGGTATTCGGTAAGCAGCGCGCCGATCGCGCCTACGCCCGCGCCCAGCGGCACCAGCACCGTCAGCATGCCCAGGTAGAACAGCGCGGTCCTGCGCAGGAGTAGTCCGGTCCGGTCGAAGGAGTATGCGAAGAACGACGGTAGGAGCATCGCCGAGCAGGGGCTGATCAATGTCAAAACCCCACCGAGTAGGGCGCCGAGGACTCCGACGTCGATCACCGTTGAGCCTGCTCGATGACCGACACGAAGACGTCCAATGGCTGCGCACCGACCACGGGCTTGTCGTTGATCACGAACACGGGCGTGGAGGCCGCACCGATCGCGACGGCCTCCTGAATGTCTTGTTGCACAGCGGGCAGCAGCCGATCACTGGCGACTGCTCCCTGGAAGCGGGCCAGGTCCGGGACTCCGGCTTCACGAGCCCGCTCAAGGAGGATTTCGTCGGTCAGCTCGGCATGACCGCGATCCGGTGCATGCCGGTATACAGCACGGTTGAACTCCCAGAACCGGCTTTGTTCGGCCGCTGCTCGCCCCGCCTTGGCGGCTTGCACCGACTGTGCGCCGAAGATCGGGAGATCACGCCATTCGATCCCCAGTTTCCCGGTGTTGACATACCGCTCGACGAGTCGAGGCTCGGTGTCCCGGCTGAATTTGGCGCAGAAGGGGCAGCGGTAATCCGAATAGATGACCAGTACGACCGGCGCATCGACGGGGCCCAGGGCCATGGGATCGTCCATGCGCAGCCGGGCCAGGCTGTTGGGGTGTGTGGTGGCCGCGGGTGAGTCGATGGAGGCGGTGCTTCGGCTGCTGTGATCGAAGTACAGGTACGCGGCCAGCACGATGATCACCACGCCCAAGATCGCGGCGATCCAGGTATCACGTTGACGGTTCACGCTTCGCAGCACGGTTTCTCTCTCTCAAATTACTATCCAACTTAGTAAGTAACTACTAGGGAAAGATAGTAGATGAATTACTAAGACGGATAGTATTTATGTCGTTATCGCTGTTCAGGGCGTTGTGCTCGCTCATTTTTGGCCGCGGAAAGTAGGCGATCATGCGGTGACGAGTGTCTGCGGCCCCGCCCCTAGTGCCCCCCTAATCCCCTAATGGGGATGGTTGCGAACCCCCGTAGGGGATCGACGGAGAGGGGGAAGTTTTCCCGTTTTCAGGGCTCTTGCAGGTTCGTAGGTTTGTATTCAGTTCGACCGGACAGAACCGGTTGACTCCGATTGCTCAAGGAGACCCCATGTCCATCATCGACTTCATCCTGAACTTGTTCCGCGACCCGGTGCAGGCCGCAAACTATGTCGCTGACCCGCAGGCCTCACTGGCCAACGCTGGGCTCTCGGCGGTCACCGCCGCCCAGGTCGGCGCGGTCATGCCGGTCGTTGCCGAGTCGGTCGCCTCTAACTACGGCTACCAGTCCCAGTGGGTCAACACCGGCAATCCGATTCACGATCTGTCGGGCAACCTGCAGAACTACTACCGTGCACAGCCTGATGGTCCGAGCATCCTGTCGCCCTCGCTGTTGAGCTCCCGGGGCAACGACTTCATGAGCCACAACGACACGGACTTTGCAAGCCACAACCCGATCGCGAGTGGCAACCAGGTCATGAGCCCCAGCGGGAACGTCGACAGCTTCAATCGCGGTCCGCTGCTGGACCTGAGCTTTGGTGATATCCAGTTCGGTAACCGTGACACCACGGCCATTGGTGATGGCGCCGTGGCTGTGGGCGGCAGCAACTCCGGTCCCATTGCTTCCGGTAAGGGTTCCACCGCTGTCAACGGTGATGTGCGGGATAGCAACATCATCAATGCGGACCACGGCAGCAATGTCGGTGTGGACCAGAGCCAAACTCGGGTTGGTGGCGACTACACCAACGTCAGTGGGCACGGCTCTGCCGACATCGACAAGAGCGTGACCGTCGTCGATGACCACTCGCAGCGCAACACCACCAATATCAACGATTCGTTCAACACCGACCGCTCGACGAACATCGGCTCGGGTAACACCACGAACACCGAAATCGCTTCGCACAATCAGGCGAATATCGGTACCGCGACGAGCGGAGCCGGTTCGGCCGCTGTGGGCGGTAACGCTGGTTTGGCGGGTAACGCTGGTTTGGCGGGTAACGCTGGTTTGGCGGGTAACGCTGGTTTGGCGGGTAACGCTGGTTTGGCGGGTAACGCTGGTTTGGCGGGCAATGCTGGTTTGGCGGGTAACGCTGGTTTGGCGGGTAACGCTGGTTTGGCGGGTAACGCTGGTTTGGCGGGCAATGCTGGTTTGGCGGGTAACGCCGCGGTCGTGAGCAACGCCGCGGTCGGGGGTAACGCTGCGGTGGGCGGTGGTGTCAACGCCGGTGCCGGTCTCGGTGGTGCCGTTGGTGCTGGTTCGCATGTGGGTGGTGCCGTTGGTGCTGGTTCGCATGTGGGTGGTGCCGTTGGTGAGTCGTTGGGTGGTTCGGGTTCTGTGGGCGGCGGCACTGCGGTCGGCGGTGGTGTCAACGCCGGTGCCGGTCTCGGTGGTGCCGTTGGTGCTGGTTCGCATGTGGGTGGTGCCGTTGGTGAGTCGTTGGGTGGTTCGGGTTCTGTGGGCGGCGGCTCTGCGGTCGGCGCCGGCGCCCACTCCAGTGCCATCAATGAGTCGTTGGGTGGTTCGGGTTCTGTGGGCGGCGGCACTGCGGTCGGCGCCGGCACCCATTCCAGCGCCATCAACGAGTCGATGAACAGCTCGCTCAATGCCTCGCACAGCTCCTCGATGAACGAGTCGTATGGCTCCTCGATGGGTTCGCATGCTGCGGCTGGTACCGGATTCGAAGCTCAGGGACAGGCCCAGAGCCACGCATCCGCGGCCGACCACACCACCCTGCCGGGCGCCGAGCACCACTAACACTCGGATGGATGCCCCGCACCAGACAACGGTGCGGGGCATCCGCATGGAAGGTTGCCCGACCGTGCTGATCTAGAGAAATGGCAGAGTATGAGGAACTTCGAGCGAGAAGGGTTACCGGACCTTGTCTGACACCGCACAAGACAGCCAGCAACAGCTTGCGCTCATCAACGAGCTGTTTGGGCATGTGCGCAAGATCGCGGGCGAAAACGATCGGGGCGACCTGATCGACCGCTTGGACCGTGTGGACCGGCTGCTCGTGGACCGTCCCCTGCGCGTAGTGGTGGCCGGTCAACTCAAGCAGGGCAAGAGCCAGCTGGTTAATTCGCTGCTCAACATGCCGGTGGCGCGGGTGGGCGATGACGAAACCACCTCGGTGACAACCGTAATCAGTTATGGCGAGCAGCCGTCGGCGGCACTGGTGGTGGCCCCGGTCGAGCAATACGACGGCGGCGGACTCGCGGGAGAACCTGAGATCATTCCGATCCCGGTGGCCGACATCGGCAAGGACCTCAAACGGGCTCCGCAGGCCCAGGGGCGCGAGGTACTCCGAGTCGAGGTCACGGTGGCCAGCCCGATGCTCAAAAGCGGCCTGTGTCTTGTGGATACCCCAGGGGTTGGTGGTTTCGGGCAACCGCACCTATCGAGCACGCTCGGTCTTCTTCCAGATGCCGACGTCCTGCTCATGGTGAGTGACCTGAGCTCCGAATTCACCGAACCCGAATTGGTTTTCATCCAGCAGGCACTGGATCTGTGCCCCGTTGCGGCGATCGTCAACACCAAGACCGACCTGTACCCGCACTGGCGTGCTGTGGTGGCTGCCAACTCCGCTCATCTGCAGCGCGCCAGAGTCACCGTCCCCGCAATCTCGGTGTCCTCGACATTGCGTTCGCATGCGTTGCAGCTCAATGACAAGGAGCTCAACGCCGAGTCCAATTTTCCTGCGCTGGTGACGTTTCTGAGCAACGCCATCGCCGATCAGCAGGCCAACTCGCGGCAGCAGGCGATCGCTGAGATCGGTTCGGCATCAGAGCACCTCACCCTCACGCTGGAGGCCGAGCTGAGCGCTCTGCAGGACCCGCAGAGCCGTGACGAGCTCACCTCGGACCTGGAGCGGCGCAAGCGCGAAGCCGAGGAAGCGCTCGCTCACACCGCGTTGTGGCAGCAGGTCCTTGGCGATGGCATCACCGACGTTTCCACCGATGTCGAGCATGATCTGCAATCGCGATTCCGGCGCATTTTGCAACGCACCGAAGAGGTCATCGACCGCACTGACCCCACCAAGAACTGGGCCGAGGTCGGGGCAAAACTTGAACAGGCCGTGGCCAACTCGGTGGGAAACAACTTCGTCTGGGCGCATCAACGGGCGATGCACTTGGCTGCACAGGTGGCCGAGACTTTCGCGACCGACGGCCTGGATTCGGTCAAGATGCCCCGGCTGCGGGCCAGCGAGATGGGCGCCGACCTGAGCGACCTGAAATCGCTGTCAAAACTCGAGGCCAAGCCGATCAAATTGGGGAACAAGGCAATCACCGGGCTGCGCGGGTCCTATGGCGGCGTCATCATGTTCGGCATGCTGACCTCCGTGGCCGGGCTCGGCATGTTCAATCTGATCTCGCTGGGCGCCGGCGCAGTGCTGGGTAAGAAGACCTACAACGAGGACATGGAGAATCGGATGCTGCGCATCCGGGGTGAGGCCAAGACCAACGTGCGCCGGTTCCTTGACGACGTGTCCTTCGTTGTCCTCAAGGAATCGCGTGACAGGCTGCGGCTGGTGCAGCGGCAGCTGCGCGATCATTTCCGTGAGATCGCCAACCAGACCACCCGATCTCTCAACGAGTCGCTGCAGGCCGCTATCGCATCGGCCCGGTTAGAGGCAGAGGACCGTGATTCGCGGACCAATGCGGTTGAGCGCCAATTGCATGTCCTTCGCCAGGTCAACGCCCATGTCGAGGGGTTGCAGCCGTCCACATGAGCAGCATCGATCAGATCCGCGCCCTCATCGGCGACGCCCTGCGTGCCTACCAGGGCGATCCGCGGTACCTGCGCGTCGCCGAGCCACACGACGAATTGCGGCGCATCGCCGCCAGGCTCGACGAGCCCATCCGGGTGGCCATCGCCGGAACCCTCAACGCCGGTAAATCCACATTGGTCAATGCGCTTGTCGGCGAAGACATAGCACCCACGGATGCTACCGAGGCAACGCGGATCGTCACCTGGTTTCGCCATGGCGCAGCCCCGCAAGTCACAGCCAATCTCTTCAGCGGTGTGCGCCAGGATATTCCGATTCGGCGCGACGGAGGACTTTCCTTCGAGCTTGACCGTCTCGATCCGGCATCGGTGGCTGATCTCGATGTCCACTGGCCTGCACCGGAATTGAATGAGATCACGCTCATCGACACGCCCGGAACCTCGTCGTTGTCGACCGAGGTCTCTGAACGCAGCCTGGCGCTGCTCGTACCGGAAGATGCTGTGCCCCGGGTCGATGCGGTGATATTTCTCTTGCGCAGCCTGAATGCAGCTGATATCGGGCTGCTCGCCCAGGTCGGCAAGCTCGTGGGCGGCGAGCGTGGCGGAGCGGTCGGGGTGGTCGGCGTGGTGTCGCGTGCCGACGAGATCGGCGTCGGCCGGCTCGATGCGATGTTGTCCGCGCGTGAGGTTGCCGCCCGGTTCGCAGGGGAGATGGAGCGCACAGGGATCTGCCAGGCCGTCGTTCCCGTCGCGGGACTGCTGGCGCTCACCGCACGCACCTTGCGGCAGGCAGAATTCGTCGCGCTGCAGAGGCTCGCCGAACTGGATCCGCAGGTGTTGGCCAAGGCCCTGTTATCGGTGGATAGATTTGTGCGAGAAGACGACTCGCTGCCGGTCGACGCGCAGACCAGGGCCGCGCTGCTGCACCGGTTTGGGATGTTCGGTATCCGGATCGCGGTGACGGTCATCAGGGTGGGCGTCACCGACGCCACCGGGTTGGCCGAGGAACTTCTGGAACGCAGCGGACTGGTGGAACTGCACAACATCATCGCCAACCAGTTCGGTCAACGTGCCGGAATCCTCAAATCGCACACCGCACTACTTTCGACTCGACAGGTGTTGACCAGCTACCCCGTCCGGGGAGGGCGCCGGGTCATCGACGAGATCGACCCACTGCTCGCCGACACACACGCCTTCGATGAGCTGCGGCTGCTGGCCGAGCTGTCTTCGCGAACCACCACGCTCACCGAACATGAGACCCTACTGATCCGCAGGTTGTTGGGGGCCTGCGGCACGGATGCCGCTGCACGTTTGGGTTTGGACGAGACACGTCCAGATGCGCGCCGCGCCGCGCTCGATGCGGTGGGACGCTGGAGGGCGCGGGCCCAGTATCCGCTCAACGATCCGTTCACCAGTCGGGTATGTTTGGCGGCGGTCCGCAGCGCAGAAGGAATACTCACTCAATTGTCTCTGTACGACCGCCCGGCATACTGAGCAGATGATGATGCGCCTGTTCGTCGCGACCCTTGCCTTGGCGGCTGGATTCAGTACCGTGACGGCCGCGGCCGAACCCACTCCCAATCCGGCGGGGCCCGCACCCAAGGCCGTTCCCGCCAGTGTGTGGATCAACCCCAGTGAGATCCCGATGAACGGTGATTACCACTGGTCAGCGGCCAACCCCACGGTGTCCGGCCGGGCGGCTTTCCTCAGCATGCGGTTGTGTGGCAGCCCCTCGGCGGCCGTGTTGCCACCGGCGTCGGCCATCGCCACACAGATCGCTCCGGGTACCGCGGCCTCGGTCGTACAGGCGGCCGGGCAGTGGCCAGAAGGCGCCACCGATGGCGCCTCGGCATTCCAGAGTGCTATCCGTTCTCAGCTCAACTACTGCCCGGGCGTCGGCGACGTGATCAGCGTCGACCTGCGCCCCGCGCCATCCTGGTACGGCTTTGCAGCCACCTTGCTGGTCGGCAAGGAGCGGGACAACCCCACCAGCGAAGTGCATATCTACAACGTGGTTCCGCCGGAATCGGGCACTGTTTCCGAGCTAGCTGTCACGGTGCTGCGCACGGGCGCTGAGCCCTCGCCGTGGAAGCCTGTCGATGACGCGACGGTCCTGCGCGCGCTGGCTCAGCCGCTGTGCAAGGGCTCCTGCTAGCGAGGGATTCCCGGTGATGATGCAGGGGTGGCTGCGAGCGTTTTCGGCGATGGCCGCGATCGCCTGTCTAGGCGGTGCGGCACCGGCCGCCGCGGCGCCGAAATCACTGCCCGACACCGTCTGGATCAATCCGCGCGACGTTCCCATGGACCACGTATCGCATTGGGCTGCGTTGTCGCGCAACGCAACCCCGGTGGACCGACCGGGCTTTTGGTCGGCCAATCTTTGCTTCTCGCTGGGGGAGAGTCTGCCGCAGTCGCCCGAATCCGCTTCTTCGACAGTGAGTTCCGAAGAATCCGGGTGGACTGCAGTGGAGGTGATCGCGCACTGGCCCGGCGATACCGGGGTTACCGATCAATATGCCTCGACCGTGTATCGGTCCCTGCGTGCACGGTTGGACCACTGCTTCAACGCCGTCGGAGCACAGGTCAGCGTGACCGACCTGGCCAACGGGCATACCGCCACCGTGACGCTGCCCGCGCAGGGCGGCAAGCAGCCCCAGTACCGGTTGTTCGTGGTGGAACCGCCGGGCACCGGGACGGTGGCCGAACTGACCGTGACAAACGCCGTTACCGGGGCTGCGGGCGCTCCGTGGATGGACGTCGACGACCAGCAGGTTCTGCGTAGTGTGGCGGCGCCGATCTGCCGGACCGCCAAGAGCACCGCCTGCTGAAATTCGGTGCGTGATTTGTGCCGGTGCAGATGCCGAATCACCACCATTGCGTGCCCTTGACGGCGTCGCGTCCGAGACGGTGACATGTGGTATGCCTGTCGGCCCGCGGCCGTCCCGGAGCGCGGAGCTAGACAAGATCACTTCTGCGGGCAGTCAGTCGACCAACTATCACGACCAGTGCGCCGTCAAGCTCGATACCCGGCGCGTGTGGGCGATCCCGATCGGAGTGCTGTCCTTTGTGATCGCGCTATGCGCGGTGGGCCGCCTGTGGAAGGAAAACTCCCCCCAACAGCTCCGGACAGACGCATCACGGTCTGTCCAGACCGCCGGGCGGAATTTCTGGCCTGCCGGGGATGCGGATGGCTCACTGACCCCCGACAGGCACCTGGATGTTGCCGCCGCCGGGGATCGGGACGACTACTGACTGACCGGTCGTGGTGGTTGGCTGGGTTGTCGTGGTGGTTGGCTGAGTCGTGGTTGTGGTCGGCTCGGTCGTCCTGGTGGTGGTCGTGGTAGTGGTCGGCTCAGTCGTCGTGGTTTCCTGACTGGTCGGCGACTCGGAAACTGTTTGAGTCACCGTCACCGTGGAATCGCCCCCGTTGTTGCCACCGTGGCCGCTATGGCCACTGCCGGAACCCGCGGGCGTCGAGCTGGTGGTCGAGGATACGGATGACGTGCTGCCTGCCGGGGCCGGTTTGTCACTACTGGTGATCACCAGCGCGGCGATCACGGCTACGACCGCCACGCCCGCGCCTGCCAGTGCGATGAGCACCGCCGGCTGCTGGTACCAAGGATTGGGCTGGTCGGGCGCCTGGTCGTGGTACTGCTCGTTGTACATCGTCGGGTCTTCTGGCGGCTCCGGGTAAGACATGGTGCGGAGCGTAACCCAACTTCCTTAAAGCCCGGGGATTTGCGGGATCTGTGGAATCGGGGGGATGGGTGGGATCGGCGGAATGGCCGGTGGCAAGGGAATCGGTGGGATCTCGTACCGATAGGTGGGTGAGGTCGGCGTCTCGTAGTAGGTGGGTTCGGATGTCTGCGCGGGTGCTACCGGTTCGGTTGACGGCTCGGTGGTGGGGGCCGTGGTGGGCGACTCCGAGGGCGAGGGGGTCGGTTCGGTCGGGGACGTGGCCCTCGAAGCCGGTTGCGTCGTCAGCGGTGTGTTGTCGTTGACGGCGCGTTTGTCCGTGGACAACACGATGGTCATGAGCACTGCGACGACGGCGATGATGGCGGCGATCGTGCCTACGATTGCCGGCCCGGTTCGGTACCAGGGCATCGGCTTCTCGCTCTCCTCGATCATCTCCGAGAAGTAGCTCTCATCCTCGGGTGCGTTGGGTGTCTGGCTCATCAGGGCAGGAGCCTAACTGAAGAATGTCAGCCGAACTGTGGGATTACGGTCGATGCGAAGAACTCCAGGTGATCCAGATCCCGCATGTCGAGCAGTTGGACGTAGACACGTTGAACACCGGCATCGGCATAGGCGCTCAGCTTTTCCACCACAGCGTCGGGAGTGCCTGCCAGCGGGCTGTTTTCGGTGATCTCGCCCACCTCACGACCTGCGTTCGCCGCGCGGCGCGCGATATCGGCATCGGTGTCGCCGACGCACACCGCGAAGGCAGCCGAGTAGATCATCGAATCCGCCGGACGTCCCGCGGCTTCGACGGCTTGTGCCACCCGCGCGTACCGGTCGGCGATGACGTCGACGGGTTGGAACGGCAGATTGAACTCGGCCGCGAACCGGGCAGCGAGAGCCGGGGTGCGCTTGAGTCCGAGCCCGCCGACGAGGATGGGCGGATGCGGCTCCTGTACCGGTTTGGGCAGCCCGGGAGAGTCGGTCACCGTGTAGTGCTGGCCGGCATAGGAGTAGGTGTCGCCGGTGGGTGTGGTCCACATGCCGGTGAGGATGTCGAGCTGTTCTTCGAGACGGTCGAACCGTTCACTCAGCGGCGGGAAGGGAATCGCGTACGCCTCGTGCTCCTCGCTGAACCATCCCGCGCCAAGCCCGAAATCAACTCTGCCGCTGCTCATTTCGTCGACCTGGGCGACGGCGATCGCCAGGGGGCCTGGATGGCGGAAGGTGGCCGAGGTGACTAGGGTGCCGAGCCGGATCGCGGTCGTCTCCCGCGCGATGGCGCCGAGCGTCACCCAGGCATCGGTGGGTCCTGGCAGTCCATCGGAGCCGCCCATCGCGAGGTAGTGGTCGGACCGGAAGAACGCGGAGAACCCCAGCTCCTCGACAGCCTGCGCCACTCGAAGCTGGTCGGAGTAGGTGGCACCCTGTTGTGGTTCGACGAATACCCGGAAGTCCATGACCGCCAGCCTACGTAAGGCTGCACACCCGGGCTCGGGTGACTTGTGCGGATGGCTAGGGTGGGTGGACACGATGTGCGTGAGTTGACGGATATGCGGCGAGACGAGGGAAAGCGATACCACGCGTTGCGGTTTCGGTCATGGCGGTGTCGGCCCTGACTCTCGGTGTGGGGCTGGCCGGTTGCTCCGGAACGGAAAACAAGGAGACCGCGTCCGCGCGGTCGTCCCGGCTGTCGAACTTCACCGCCAAGATCATCGACGGAGCCGACTTCGCGGGCAGCAGTCTCGCGAGCAAGAAGACGGTGCTGTGGTTCTGGGCGTCGTGGTACCCGACCTGTCAGAAGGAAGCTCTGGATCTGCAAAAGGCGGCCACTGCGCATCCGGAGGTGACCTTCGTGGGGGTGGCCGCACAAGATCAGGTGCCTGCGATGCGCGACTTCGTCAGCACGTACGGCCTCACCTTCACCCAGCTGGCAGACACCGATGCCAAGGTGTGGGCGTTGTACGACGTCACCCACCAGCCGGCATGCACGTTCCTGGGATCCGAGGGAAAGGCGGCGTCGAGGCTGACCGCAGTCGCGAGGGCCGCCACCGCCACTGTGGCCATGGCCGCGGGTTCCTGACGGTGTTCGGACTGGTGATCTCTCCGGGTGTCGCCTCGGCGGGCTGGTACATGCCCTTCGCGACCGTGGCGATCGGCATAGCACTTGTCGCGCCGTCAATCTGGTTGCTGTCCGGTCGCGATCTCACCGTGGTGCTGCCTCGTGTTTCCGGTGGTGCACCACCTATTACGGCTACTACCAGATCAGACTGAACTTCGGGGACGGCAGCGCCGACGATCCGGTGATCAATACCGCGAGCGCGGTGCAGACCTGGTTGGTGAACGTGGTAGATGCGACCGGAGTGTGGCCGCTGATCGGTGGTGTCGCGGTCCTCGTGAATGCCGCGGCGGCGAGTTCGTATGCCGCCGCAAGAGGAGCTAGCGTTCCGTGAAATCCCTGATGGGACGTGGCTCGGCTGTTCGGGAACAAATATCGGCGACGGCCCGTTGAGCTGTATGTCGAACTTGAGTCACATTGACTCAACTATGGCTTGACGAAAAGATCCGGACGAGGCAAACTTGAGCGGATCTCACTGAAGCTCTGGATAGGCAGATCAGCAATACAACAGGAGGAATGAACTATGGCTCGTGCGGTCGGAATCGACCTCGGGACCACCAACTCCGTTGTCGCCGTCCTCGAAGGCGGCGACCCGGTAGTTGTCGCGAACTCGGAAGGCTCTCGGACCACCCCGTCCGTCGTTGCGTTCGCGCGCAATGGCGAGGTGCTGGTCGGGCAGCCCGCCAAGAACCAGGCGGTGACCAACGTCGACCGGACCATACGTTCGGTCAAGCGGCATATGGGCACCGATTGGACCGTCGAGATCGACGGAAAGAACTACAACCCCCAGGAGATCAGCGCGCGCACGCTGCAGAAGCTGAAGCGCGACGCCGAGGCCTACCTGGGTGAGGACATCGTTGATGCCGTCATCACCGTGCCGGCGTACTTCAACGACGCACAGCGGCAGGCCACCAAGGAAGCCGGCCAGATCGCCGGTCTGAACGTGCTGCGCATCGTCAACGAGCCGACCGCGGCCGCTCTGGCCTACGGCCTGGACAAGGGCGAGAAGGAGCAGACCATCCTGGTCTTCGACCTCGGTGGTGGCACCTTCGACGTCTCGCTGCTGGAAATCGGCGACGGCGTCGTCGAGGTGCGTGCGACCTCCGGTGACAACCACCTCGGTGGCGACGACTGGGACGAGCGCATCGTGACCTGGCTCGTCGACAAGTTCAAGGCCAGCGCTGGTATCGACCTGACCAAGGACAAGATGGCCATGCAGCGCCTGCGCGAGGCTGCGGAGAAGGCAAAGATCGAGCTGAGCTCGGGTCAGAGCACCTCGATCAACCTGCCGTACATCACGGTCGATGCGGACAAGAACCCGTTGTTCCTCGATGAGCAGCTGACCCGTGCCGAGTTCCAGAAGATCACTCAGGATCTGCTGGACCGCACCCGTACGCCGTTCCAGTCGGTGATCAAGGACGCCGGTGTATCCGTGGCCGATATCGACCACGTGGTGCTGGTGGGTGGTTCCACCCGCATGCCCGCGGTCACCGATCTGGTCAAGGAACTGACCGGTGGCAAGGAGCCCAACAAGGGCGTCAACCCCGATGAGGTTGTCGCCGTGGGTGCCGCGCTGCAGGCCGGTGTGCTCAAGGGCGAGGTGAAAGACGTTCTGCTGCTTGATGTCACCCCGCTGTCCCTCGGTATCGAGACCAAGGGTGGCGTGATGACCAAGCTCATCGAGCGCAACACCACCATCCCCACCAAGCGGTCGGAGACCTTCACCACGGCGGACGACAACCAGCCGTCGGTGCAGATCCAGGTGTACCAGGGTGAGCGCGAAATCGCTTCGCACAACAAGCTCCTGGGCTCTTTCGAGCTGACCGGTATTCCGCCGGCCCCGCGCGGTGTGCCGCAGATCGAGGTCACCTTCGACATCGATGCCAACGGCATCGTGCACGTGACCGCGAAGGATAAGGGCACCGGCAAGGAGAACACGATCAAGATCCAGGAGGGCTCCGGCCTCTCCAAGGAAGAGATCGACCGGATGATCAAGGACGCCGAGGCGCACGCCGACGAGGACAAGAAGCGTCGCGAAGAGGCCGATGTGCGCAACCAGGCCGAGTCGCTGGTCTACCAGACGGAGAAGTTCGTCAAGGAGCAGCGCGAGCCTGCGGAGGGCAGCGAGAAGGTCGTCGACGACGAGACCCTTTCCAAGGTCGACGACGCGATCGCCGAGGCAAAGAAGGCGCTGGAAGGCACCGACATCGGCGCCATCAAAGAAGCGATGGAGAAGCTCGGCGAGCAGTCGCAGGCGCTGGGCCAGGCCATCTACGAGGCGGCGGCCGCCAAGGCTCAGTCCGAGGACGCTGGAGCTGAAGGCGCCGGTGCCGGCGCGGACAGCGATGTCGTGGACGCCGAGGTTGTTGACGAGGAGAAGGACGGCAAGTG
This sequence comes from Mycobacteroides chelonae, assembly GCA_014204435.1. GTDB lineage: Bacteria > Actinomycetota > Actinomycetes > Mycobacteriales > Mycobacteriaceae > Mycobacterium > Mycobacterium chelonae_A. The sequence continues at coordinate 61,410 of JACHLF010000005.1, read as the reverse complement.
ACCCCGTCAGGTGGGCAAGATCGGGATGAAGATCGCGAACCGGTGACTGTCACCGATAGGCGCCGGATCGATCCCAACACCGGCGCGGTTCGTGAAGAGGCGAAGGCAGCGGAAAAGAATGCTGCCGCAGCGGAACCGGGTGCTTCGGCACCCGGGGCCGCGGCCTCCGAGGGCGACTCGGACGCGGATGCCAAGGTGGCCGAACTGACGGCCGATCTGCAGCGTGCGCATGCCGATTTCGCCAACTACCGCAAGCGGGTGGAACGGGACCGGCAGGTCGTCATCGATTCGGCCAAGGCCTCCGTGGTGGCTCAGCTGTTGGGTGTGCTCGACGATCTCGAGCGCGCGCGGGAGCACGGCGACCTGGAATCGGGTCCGCTGCGCAGTGTTTCGGACAAGCTGACTGCGGCTCTCGAAGGGCTGGGGTTGGCGACGTTCGGCACCGAGGGGGACGATTTCGATCCCTCTCTGCACGAGGCGGTTCAGCACGATGGCCAGGACGGCCACCCCGTGTTGGCAGCGGTGCTGCGTAAGGGCTACAAGATGGGCGATCGAGTGCTCCGGACCGCCATGGTGGTGGTTACTGACGGGAATGCGAAGCCAGAAGCCGGCGACACGGCTCAGCAGGAACCCGAAACGGGGTCTGAATCTCAGGACGCCGAAACGCAATCCAAGACAGAATCAGAGTAAGAACTGCACAGCAATACCCGATGGACGCGAAGGAGGTGATGTCGGGTGACGCAACGTGAATGGGTCGAGAAGGACTTCTACAAGGAGCTCGGCCTCGCCTCCACCGCGAGCCAGGACGAGATCAAGAAGGCCGCACGCAAGCTGCTGGCCGAAAATCACCCGGACAGAAATCCGGGGAACCAGGCCGCGGAGGACCGTTACAAGGCCGTCAGCGAGGCCAAGGACGTGCTGTCGGACCCGGCCAAGCGCAAGGAGTACGACGAGACCCGTCGGCTCTTCGCCGGTGGCGGGTTCGGACGGCGCTTCGGCGACAATGGATTTGGTGGCGGCGGCGGATTCAGTGGCGGCGCCAACAGTGCCGAGTTCAATCTGAACGACCTGTTCGGTAACGCCGACACCTCCGGTGGCGGCGGGATCGGCGATCTGTTCGGCGGCCTGTTCGGGCAGCGCGCGCAGCCGCGTGCCGGTCGCCCGCGCCGTGGTAACGATCTGGAAACCGAGACCCAGCTGGACTTCGTCGAAGCATGCAAGGGCGTATCGGTTCCGCTGCGGCTCACCAGTCCCGCTCCGTGCACCACCTGCCACGGCAGTGGCGCTCGCCCGGGTACCAGCCCGAAGGTCTGTGGCTCCTGCAATGGCAGCGGCGTCATCAATCGCAACCAAGGTGCGTTCGGATTCTCCGAACCGTGCGCCGATTGCCGTGGCACGGGCTCGATCATCGAGAACCCGTGCACCGACTGCCAGGGAACGGGCGTCACCACCCGAACCCGCACCATCACCGTGCGGATTCCGCCGGGAGTGGACGACGGACAACGTATTCGGCTGGCCGGACAGGGCGAGGCCGGACTGCGCGGTGCTCCTTCGGGCGATCTGTACGTCACCGTGCACGTGCGGCCCGACAAGGTGTTCAGCCGCGACGGGGACGACCTGACTCTCACCGTTCCGGTGAGTTTCGCTGAATTGGCTTTGGGTGCCACGGTTTCCGTGCCGACACTGGAAGGCCGTGTTGGGGTTAAGGTGCCCGCCGGTACCTCCGACGGACGCATCCTGCGGGTGCGTGGACGCGGCATTCCGAAGCGTGCGGGCGGTAACGGCGATCTGCTGGTCACCGTCAAGGTGGCGGTGCCCTCGAAGCTGGAAGACAGTGCGCTGGAGGCGTTGCAGCGCTATCAGGTGGCCGAGAAGGCCAGCGGATTCGATCCGCGCGCGGGCTGGGCGGGTGCACGATGACGGCCCGCCGGCAGCCGGAGCGAGGAGCCCGCACCTTTCTGATCTCCGTGGCTGCCGAGCTCGCCGGGATGCACGCGCAGACTCTGCGAACCTATGACCGGCTAGGGCTGGTGATCCCCGAACGCACCAGTGGCGGCGGTCGGCGCTACTCGCAGCGTGATGTGGACCTGCTGCGCGAGGTGCAGCGGCTGTCGCAAGACGAGGGCGTCAATCTCGCTGGCATCAAACGCGTTATCGAGCTGAGCAATCAGGTGGAAGCTTTGCAGGCCAAGGTCGCAGAGCTCACGGCCGAGGTGGCCCAGTTGCGCGCGGCGACGGCGGGCCGTGAGGTCGCAATCATCCCCAAGAGCACCGCGGTCGTCGTCTGGCAGCCGCGTCAGCAACGCTAGAGCGGGTCGTGCTGGATTCTGGAGGCGTCGGCCCCCTTTGAGACCAGCGCCTCCTTGGTGGCCTGGATCATCGATGCGGAGCCGCCGAGCAGAATCTGGCGATCACCCCAGCCGCCGTAGGCCGTCACCACCTCCGAGAGCAATCCCGTCTGGCGGACGTGCAGGCCCCGTGGCGGTGTCGGATCGTGGTATTCGTTGGCCCAGTCCGGGTTTCGGGGGTATTCGGACACCGGGGTGACCGACAGCCACGGATTGGTCGAAGCGATATGCCACAGTGTCCACAGGTCGTAGAGTTCCTGCGGATAGCGTGCCCCGTAGAACAGGTGGACCCGTGGATTCTCGGCCCATTGCGACAGCTCCATGATGAGACACCGCAGCGGTGCGATGCCGGTGCTGCCCGCGACCATCAGCACATCTCCACCGTCGCGGTTCACCGACAGCGCGCCGAGCGGCGGTGAGATGCGCCAGGTGTCACCGACTTTCGTCTTGTTGGCCATGTCTCCGCTGACAAGCCCGCCGGGTACGGCCTTGACGTGAAATTCGAGGTAGCCCTCAGGGTCCGGCGGAATCGCCAAGCTCAGATAGCGCCAATTCCGGGGGCTCTGCGGTACCTGCACATGTACGTACTGCCCGCAGTGGTAGTCCATGGGTGCGTTGAGTTTCAGTCGGATCAACGCAAGATCCCTTGAGGTGCGGTGGTATTCGATGACCTTCCCGTCCCACCAGGGCTGGCCGCTGTCCGAGGCGGCGGCGCTGCGCATCACCTCGATCATCACCGTATACACCTCGGTAGCGGTGGCCTCCATGCGCTGATCCCAAATCGGTTGCAGTACTTCGCGTGTGGTGTCTAGGAGGGCCTGACGCATGGTGCCGTACTGGCTGTCGGTGGCGCCGAATTTCCGATGATCGCGCCCCAGTTGTGCCAGGAAGTTGACCAGTCCCTCGGTGCGATAGGCCGCCATCTCCCAGAGGACGAACTGGAGTGCCTGCCGGAAGTGCTCGCGCTGCGTGGACATGTCGGCGGGAAAGAGATCGCCGACGGTGGGGTCGATGGCGAACCAGCGGCTGTAGAAGCTTCGGACAAGTTTGTCTCCCCACAGCTCGACCCCGCCGACCAAGTCGTGCAGTGCTTCGACGTCCTCAAGCCCCACGAGCTTCCGTTGCCTAACCTTCCAGGGTTCTTCGCTGCCGGGAAGCCAGTCTAGGAGGCGAGTCCAAGACTCGTCTGAGAGTGCGTGTGGTCGCATGGGCCGTCGGTGCCCATGCGATGGCTACTTCGTGTGCTGGAAGCATCACCGAATGCCAGTCATATCACTACAAGATCAGTGATGGATGTGTATCAGAATTTGCCGACTGCTGTGGCGTCACCGCCTCCACCCGCGCCGCCGCGCGCTGCTGCTGGTCGCCCTCACCGGAGCAGATGGTCGCCGTCCTAGAGCCGACGGTTGATCGGTACTTGACCGCCGACGCATCCGAACTGGGTTTGTCTGGCTAACGAATCACGGTGGAGTACGCGCTGTGGGTGATCCGAAAGATCCGGCGGATGTCGCCCCGAGGCGGGCACGCGGTATCGCCTCAAGGATCTTCCGGTACCGATTGCCAGTTGTTCGGGGAACATCGCATGCGAGGTTCTGGTGGCTATGTGTAACAAGGAGCTGGCGATTCCCTAGTGGGATACGAAGCTGGATGCGCCAGTCGCCTGGCGAACTAGATGGATTCCGTGTGCGGTCTCGGACGGCACCATGGTGACCTTGAGTCGGCCCGTATTCGACAGTGACGACCCTGCTGTGCGAAGGATGGCCGCGTGCTCTCGTACCGATTCTGGCCTACGGCGATGACCAACCTGGGGCGTCTGATCGAGCGCGCAGCGACTACCTCGACAGACGAAGGCGACATCGACCGCTCGTGTGGCTGAGTTTGCTTGGCTAACAGATGAGAACGCGGCGGTCACCCAGATTGATGGGGTATGAAAGGTAACCCCACCAATCTGGAGAGTGCCGTGCCCGACGACGCGAACGACATCGCCACCATCCTTCTGGACCAGTTCTATCGACATCCGCCCGAGCGAGTATGGGCGGTGCTGGTGTGTCCGGACGTCATGGAGGAATGGCTGATGGACCCGATTGGATTCCGGCCGGAGGTTGGAACGCGCTTCCGTTTTTGCGCCTTTCCCATACCGTTGGCGGATTTCTCGGGTACGCTGTCCTGCGAGGTTTTGGCGGCTACCCCCAATAGGGTGCTGTCGATCCGGTGGTGGGACATGAATTCGTCGAAGCAGACGGTATGGACCGTGACGTGGACACTGCAGGAGGTTCCGGGCGGCACCATGGTCACCCTGCGTCACGACGGGTTCGATCTCGATGATGCCGCGTCACGCGTCTACCGGACGATCTCCGAACGCGGCTGGCCCGGTACGCTGGGCAGGCTCGGCCGATGCATCGACAACGCGCCGGCCGCGATCACTGGCCACCGCGTTGTCTGTCCACCGATGTATCCGCCTGATTGCCCCCACACGCCACCTGACTGCGGTATCCCAGGGGTATGGCCGCGCCGCGGGATGACCTGACGTCGGTGACGGTCGGGCAGTTCTTCCCGTACCCAGCCGCGCAGGTGTGGCGCGCGGCGACATCGCCCGCGTCGCTCTCCGACTGGACGGCCGATCTCGAACAGGGTTCCGTGGTGACCGGTAAGTCGTTCTCATTCACCACCTTCCCGATGCCGGAGGTGAATTTCCGGGGGGGGGGACTGCGAGTTCACCGATGTCGTGCCTCATGAACGTTTGGCCTATCGGTTCACCACGCCCGAGAACTCGTTGAATCTGCAGGTCACATGGACACTCCATGCCGGGCCGCGCGGTACGCGTCTCTTGGTGGTACACGACGGATTCGACGTCGCCGATCCTGCCCACGTGCGACTTCGGGCCCTGGTGCGGGAAATCTGGACCGTGGCCATGTCGCGCATGGGAGAGCTGTTGGCCGTGCCGGGGACGGGCGTCGAACCTCCGCCCGATAACGCGACGTCCTTCAGCCTGGGCGAGTTCTACAACTACCCGCCGCGCACGGTCTGGAAGGTCGTCACGTCCAAGGAGTTTGTGGGCGATGTGGTGAACGAACACGATTTGGGAGCGGTTCAGGAGGGTGCGCGGTTGACCGTGGCCACCTATCCGATACTGCTTTTCGGGTTCGGCGGCCGAGTGGAGATGCAGTTCCTGGAGTTCCGCGAGCCCGAGCTCATCGTGTGCACATTCGAGATCTCCATCATGGGCGGGATCACCGCGCGCACCATGACCTGGCGCCTGCGCCCGGTGGACGGTGGAACTCAGCTGTGGTTCACATTGGGCGGATTCGACCCCCCCAGTCCCCGCTGAATCGCCAGGTCTGGTCGGTTTTGCGTGGGGGAGCGATTCCGGTGCTGTCGCGAGTGGGCGAGCTGCTCGAGGGCCACGGTCACCGTGTGTGAGCCCCGATTGGGTTCCACGCGCTGCGGGGTGTGATGAGCTAGACGGAGCTTCGGGAAAAATTTCAAAGTTGAGCGGAACAGACTCAATATTTTCGACGTTAGACCTAGTGACCAACTTTTCTCTCAACCCATGGAGGTGTTGTGGACTCGTTCAATCCGACCACGAAAACCCAGGCCGCACTGACCGCTGCCCTCCAGGCGGCGACGGCAGCAGGCAACCCCGAAATACGCCCCGCTCATCTGTTGGTGGCGCTGCTGAGCCAGGCCGATGGCATTGCCGCGCCGCTGCTGCAAGCGGTGGGTGTCGACCCCGCGACCGTGCGCAACGAGGCCCAGGCGATCGCCGACCGGCTTCCCCAGGTCAGTAACGCCAGCGCCAACCCGCAGCTCTCGCGCGACTCCATCGCCGCCATCACCACGGCGCAGCAGCTCGCCACCGAGCTCAACGACGACTACGTATCCACTGAGCACTTGCTCGTCGGCTTGGCCACGGGCGATTCCGATATCGCCAAGCTGCTGGTCAACAACGGTGCCGCCCCGCAAGCGCTGCGCGATGCCTTTGTTCAGGTGCGCGGCAGCGGCCGCGTAACCAGCGCGGAGCCCGAGGCGACCTTTCAGGCGTTGGAGAAGTACTCCACGGACCTGACCGCCCGTGCCCGTGAGGGCAAGCTCGACCCGGTGATCGGTCGTGATACCGAGATCCGTCGCGTCGTGCAGGTATTGAGCCGCCGTACCAAGAACAACCCGGTGCTGATCGGCGAGCCCGGTGTGGGCAAGACCGCCATCGTGGAGGGCTTGGCTCAGCGCATCGTCGCCGGCGACGTGCCCGAGAGCCTGCGCGGCAAGACCGTCATCTCGCTGGACCTAGGATCCATGGTTGCCGGTGCGAAGTACCGTGGTGAGTTCGAAGAGCGGCTCAAGGCCGTTCTGGACGAGATCAAAAACTCTGCCGGACAACTGATTACGTTCATCGACGAGCTGCACACCATCGTGGGTGCCGGCGCCACCGGTGAGTCGGCGATGGATGCCGGCAACATGATCAAGCCCATGCTGGCGCGCGGTGAATTGCGGCTGGTCGGTGCCACCACGCTCGACGAGTACCGCAAGTACATCGAGAAGGATGCCGCGCTGGAGCGCCGGTTCCAGCAGGTGCTGGTCGGCGAGCCGTCGGTGGAAGACACCGTCGGCATCCTGCGTGGCCTCAAAGAGCGGTACGAGATCCATCACGGCGTGCGGATCACCGACTCCGCGCTCGTGGCTGCGGCGACGCTGTCCGACAGGTACATCACCTCGCGCTTCCTGCCGGACAAGGCCATCGACCTTGTGGACGAGGCGGCGTCTCGTCTGCGCATGGAAATCGATTCGCGCCCAATGGAAATTGACGAGGTCGAGCGCGTCGTGCGCCGGCTCGAAATCGAAGATGTGGCGTTGTCCAAGGAAGACGACGAGGCCTCCAAGCAGCGTTTGGAGAAGCTGCGCGAGGAACTGGCCGACAAGAAGGAGCGGCTCGCCGAGCTGACCGCGCGCTGGCAGAACGAGAAAAACGCCATCGACGTAGTGCGTGATCTCAAGGAGCAATTGGAAACCCTCAAGGGTGAATCCGACCGCGCCGAACGTGACGGTGACCTGGGTAAGGCCGCCGAGCTGCGCTACGGGCGCATACCCGAGCTGGAGAAGGAGCTGGAGGCCGCGCTTCCCGGCGTGCAGGCGCGCGAGAGCGTCATGCTCAAAGAAGAGGTCGGGCCCGACGATGTCGCCGACGTGGTGTCGGCGTGGACCGGTATCCCGGCCGGGAGGCTCATGGAAGGCGAGACCGCCAAGCTGCTGCGCATGGAAGACGTGCTCGGGGCGCGGGTCGTCGGGCAAAAGAAGGCCGTCGAGGCCGTCTCGGATGCGGTGCGCCGTGCCCGGGCCGGTGTCGCCGACCCCAATCGGCCCACCGGATCGTTCCTGTTCCTCGGACCCACTGGCGTCGGCAAGACCGAGCTGGCCAAGGCCCTCGCGGACTTTCTGTTTGACGACGAGCATGCCATGGTGCGTATCGATATGTCCGAATACGGCGAAAAGCACTCTGTGGCAAGGCTTGTCGGTGCTCCGCCCGGGTACGTGGGATATGACGCCGGTGGTCAGCTGACCGAGGCGGTGCGGCGACGACCGTACACGGTGGTGCTGTTCGATGAGGTCGAGAAGGCGCACCTGGATGTGTTCGACGTGCTGCTGCAAGTGCTCGACGAGGGGCGTCTGACCGACGGTCAGGGGCGCACGGTGGACTTCCGCAACACCATCTTGATCCTGACCTCGAACCTGGGGTCCGGAGGCGCCGAGGAGCAGGTCATGGCCGCGGTGCGGGCCAAGTTCAAGCCGGAGTTCATCAACCGGCTCGACGACGTGCTCATCTTCGAGCCGCTCAACCCCGAGGAACTGGTGCAGATCGTCGACATCCAGCTGGGCCAGCTGCAGAAGCGGCTGGCGCAGCGTCGGCTGACGCTGGAGGTGTCCGAGCCCGCCAAAAAGTGGCTGGCACAGCGCGGTTTCGACCCGATCTACGGGGCGCGTCCGCTGCGGCGCCTGGTGCAACAGGCGATCGGCGATCAGCTGGCCAAGCAACTGCTGGCCGGTGATGTGCACGACGGTGACGTCATTCCGGCGAACGTCAGCGCCGACGGCGAATCGCTCATTCTGGGATAAGTAGCTGTCGGGTGTCGACTTATCGCGGTGTCCACGCGGACTTTCCGTGCGGTAAGTCGACATCCGCGGCGTTACCGCGCTCATCACGGACCGGTAACTCTCGGTCACGATACGAGCGCTCCGCGCGGCAGTTGGGCCGGCACCGGTTAGGCTGTCGCGGATGGCTCTACTTTGGTTCACGCTGTCCGCACTTTGCTTCGTCTGTGCGGGCGTGCTGTTGTATGTCGATATCGGCCGCCGACGTAGCCGCGGACACCGTCGTAAGTCCTGGGCGCGATCCCACGGCTTCGACTACATGTCGCAGGACAAAGAGATTGTCAAGCGCTGGAACCGTGGCGTGATGTCGAGCGCGGGATCGGCCGCGGCCGCCAACGTGGTGCTCGGACAGATCCGTGGCGAGGCGGTCTACGTCTTCGACCTGGAGGACGTCGCGACCATCATCGCGCTGCACCGCAAGGTGGGCACCAACGTCATGGTGGACCTGCGGCTCAAGGTCATGCAGGAGCCCCGCGAGTCCGATATCTGGCTGCTGGGCGCCATCGGGCCGCGCATGGTCTACTCCACCAATCTGGACGCCGCCCGTCGCGCCTGCGATCGGCGCATGGTCACCTTCGCCCACACCGCGCCGGATACGGCGGAGGTGCTCTGGAACGAGCAGCACTGGACGCTGGCTGCGCTACCCATCAACAGCAACCGTGAGCAGTGGGACGAGGGCCTCAAGGCCGTCCGCCAGTTCAACGATCTGCTGCGGGTGCTGCCTCCGTCTGGGGAATCGGCTCCCTCGCCCATCCAGGCCGCCGCGCGCCCCAGTCGGCCGGTCGGCACCAGCGCCGCGCCTGCCGGCGACCGTCAGTCCGCCCCCGTGGGCCAGGGCCAGCCGCAAGGACGCTAGGTACGTCGCCAGAGCTGGCTCATCGGTAGCGGCCACCAGAACTTCTTGTCGAGAATCACCGCGAGCGTGGGCACCGTGAAGGTGCGCACGACGAAGGTGTCGATAATCAGGCCCAGCCCGATCGTCGAGCCCATCTGCGCGACGTTGACCAGACTCGAACCCATCATCGCGAACTGCGTCATCGCGAACACCATCCCCGCCGTGGTCACCACGCCGCCGGTGCCGGCGATGGACCGGATGACGCCCGTGCGGATGCCCGCGCTCATCTCCTCCTTGAAACGCGACGCGACCAGCAGGTTGTAGTCGGCGCCCACCGAGATAAGGATCGCGAACACCGCCACCGGTACCGACCAGTGCAGCTGAATACCGAGCACGTGCTGCCAGATCACCAGCGCCAGTCCGAGGGTCGAGGCAAAGGACACCAGCACCGAGCCGATGACGATCAGCGATGCCACCAAACCACGCAGCAGGAGCAGGACCACGGTGAAGATCACCGTCAGGCAGCCGATCATGATCAGCTTCTCGTCGCGGTCGAGCATGACGCGCATATCGCCGATCAGCGCTGCGGGGCCGGCGATTTCGATCACGCTGCCCTCCAGACGAGTGCCCTTGAGCGCGTACTTCATCTCACGCGTCAGATCTCGCACACGTTGGATGCCTTCATCCCCGTAGCTGCTGCCGCTGCCGATGACGATCATCCGGGTGGTGGTGCCGTCCTCGGAGAACATCATCTTTAGATACGGCTTAAAGCGCGGATCCGAGAGCATCTGCGCGGGGAAGTAGAAGTAGTCGCCTGTACCGGCGCTGCTTCGGCCGAGGTCCTGCATGAGCGAGGTCATGGTGTCGACTTGCGCCATCATCTGACTCATCTGTTCGTTGGTCTCGGTCATCAGATCCTGCATCGAGGACATGGATTCGAGCATGCGCGGCATGGTCCGCGCGGCCTGCGCCAGCCCCCCGGTCATGGACCCCGAAGTGCTGACGAGGCTACGCATTTGGTCGGTGGCCTTCGACATGTTCTCGAAGTTCGACAAGGTGGATTGCGCACCCGCACACATCGGGTCTGCGAGGCAGTTCGGTTGCGACCGCACTGCCTCGCGAGTAGGTCCCATCACCGAATTAAGCTGTAATTTCAGCTGATTGAGGCTGGCCTGAATGGGTCCGGCCGCAGCGCTGAATTTTTCGGCGCTCTGCTGTGCGGTACGCAGCGTGCCGTGCAGTCTCTGCAGAGTGCTCATCATCGAGTTCATGTTGTCGGTCATGGTGCGCATCCGCTGCTGCCGTTGCTCCATGACGATCTTGTTCTGCGACACCATGGTTCCGGCCATGCCCACGCTGTACATGAGCGAGGTCTGATCCATCGGCATGCCCGTCGGCCGGGTGATCCACTGCACCGTGGCGACGCTGTCCAATTTGGTGATCTGTTGCGCAGCCTTCTCCAGGAGGCCGATGTTGGCCGAGGTGCGTAGGTCTTCCGGGGCTCGGATCAGAATCATGTCGTGATTCATCTGCCCCGTGGGAAAGTGCTCCTGAATCGCGTGCATGCCTGCTGCGCTGGGCATGTCCTTGGGGATGAACTGCAGTTCGTCGTAATTGAACGAGGCGCTGGGGATCACCATCATCAGCAGGATCAGCGAGGCGAAGGTGGTCACGAAGATGGGTTTGGGCCAGCGCGCCACCCGAATGCCCACGCGGCGCCACAGTCGTGTCGACCGGGTGGTCGATTTGGGTTCGAACCAGCCGAATCTGCGTGCACCGATGAGCAGTGCGCCAGGCGTCACCGTCACCGCCGAAAGCACCGTGAGGATCATCGTGATGGCGCCCGGTATGCCCATCGATTTCATCATGTCCAGTTGTGCGAATGTCATGCAGGACAAAGCTCCTGCGACCGTCAGCCCGGATGCGATCACGACGGGCGCCACGCCCCGATAACCGGCGCGGAAGGCCTCGTCGACACTTAGGCCGGCGCGTCGGCCCTCCTGATAGCGACCGATGAAAAAGATGGAGTAGTCGGTACCCGCGCCCAACGCCAGCGCACCCATCAAGGCGTTGGTCATCATGGAGGTGGGAATCAGCCCCGCCAGGGTGAGGAAGCTGGCGATGGGTGTCGCGATACCCACCGCGATACCCACCGTGATCAGCGGCAGGAATGCGATCACCAGAGAGCGGTAAACCAGGAGCAGAAGGCCGCCCACCAGAACGATCGACAGGGCGCCGATGATCACCACATCCCGCATCATCGTGTTGATCTGGTCGGCGGCAGCCTGGCTCGTCCCGGTGGCGTAGATCGTGGTGCCCGGTGGCTTGGCGACCTCATCGATGATGCGCTGCAAGGCTTTTGCCGATTCCATGGCCTTGGGACCGCCGATCTCGCCGGACAGCTGGACCTGAGCCAGGGCGACCATCTTGTCCGGGCTTTCGGATGCGGTCGCGAACTGCGGGTCGGACCACATGTCCATACCCGGCTCCACATGTGCGGCATCGGCCCGCAGCTTCTTCATCAGTTCGGCACGGAACTGACGGTCCTGTTCGGTGAACGGCTGGTCCTTGACGACGACGACGGCTGCGGTGTTGTTGGATTCGGATTCCCCGAACGCCTTGGCCATGTGTTTCAGGGCCGCCGCGGATTGGGTGTTGGTCGGCATCATCGGGCTGCCGTGGGTCAGGGCCAGCTCTTCGAGATTGGGCGCCGCCGCCATGAGGCCGCCGGCTACCATCATCAGCAGCCCGATGATGCCGACGGCATGCCTGCTGATGATGCCGGCGAAGCGTCCGAATATGGGGCTGTCGTGCATCAGCGGCTACCTTGTGGGTCGAGTTTCTGAAATGCGACGAGGTTGCAGCTCACCGAGGGGCTGCGGCCGGTGTCGGTGTTCTCATCGGCGACTTTGCCGTCGACGGTGATGCGACAGGTGATGGTGTCGGCGGATATCGCCGTGACGCCCGCCGTGAACCCGAAGTCACTGGTGGTCAGGCTGGTACGCCAGGGTGTGGCGCCGTTGAAGAGGCGAGACTGCCCCTTTTCGTCGAGGTAGGACACCGTGACGGGTTGGCCCCCGCTGGATACCTCGTAGGTCACGGTCTTCGGTTGGCTCAACGACATGGCGCTGACCGGTTGCGCGGTCGGAATGACCTCGGGCGTCGGCAGCGCAACCTTGGGTGCAGTGGTTATGTAGGTGCCCGCGGCGATCCACAAGACGACGAGCACCGGGTAGATCCAGCGCTGACGCTCGATGAGCCACCCCACCAGCCGGTCGAACATTTCGCGATGCTAGCAATGCTTGCTCCCGCAAGCAGCAGTTTCCGGACAATTCATATCAGTAACTTTTAGTATCGGTTATCTGGCGGATGGGGGCGGCCGGTCAGCCGGGTACGCTGACCAACCATGGCTGCCACGAACTCGGTGCGCCCCGTGGCGCTGGTCACCGGCCCCACCTCGGGCCTGGGTGGTGGCTTCGCCCGTAAGTACGCCTCGCTTGGATATGACCTCGTACTCGTGGCTCGTGACGAGCAGCGGCTGGGAGCGCTGGCCGACGAGCTCACCTGCCGGTTCGGGGTACATGTCGAGGTGTTGGCCGCTGACCTGGCTGATGCCGCCGATCGCGTCAAGGTTGCCGAGCGCCTCGCCTCCGGAGTGACGGTGTTGATCAACAACGCGGGATTCGCGACCGCCGGCGAGTTCTGGACGGCGGCTCCCGAGCTATTGCATGCGCAGCTCGATGTGAATGTCACCGCCGTGATGGAACTGACCCGCGCGGCCCTGCCGTCCATGATCGAGGCAGGCGCTGGCACCGTGATCAATGTGGCGAGTGTGGCCGGACTGGTGTCCGGGCGCGGATCGACATACTCGGCATCCAAGGCCTGGGTGGTTTCCTTTACCGAAGGGTTGGCAAATGGGTTGCTGGGCACCGGTGTTGGTATGCATGTGTTGTGCCCCGGGTTCATCCACACCGAGTTTCATCAGCGGGCCGGAATCGAGATGGGAACCATCCCGGAGTTCATGTGGCTCCAGGTAGACGACGTGGTCAACACATGCCTGCACGATGTCGCCGCGGGTAAGGTGCTCAGCGTTCCGGGTGTCCAATACAAGGCCATCACATCGGTAACGAGGGTGATACCAAGAGGTTTGGTTCGTAAATTCAACAGCGTGGTAGGACGGGGTCGTGGCAGAACTTGATTTAGGACCGGATCTCAACGCCGCCGAGCGCGACGAGTTGGCGGCCTTGGTCCGCGATATCGCCGTGGTGCACGGCAAGGTGACACTGTCGTCGGGCAAGGAGGCCGACTACTACGTCGACTTGCGGCGCGCTACGCTGCATCACCGTGCCGGTGCCTTGATCGGGCGGCTGGTTCGCGAGCTGACCGGTGATTGGCAATACGCCGGGGTCGGAGGACTGACCCTTGGGGCCGATCCGGTCGCGACGGCCGTCATGCACGCCCCCGGACGGCCGATCGATGCATTCGTGGTGCGCAAGTCAGTGAAAGCCCATGGCATGCAACGTCTTATCGAGGGATTCGATGTAGCCGGACAGCAGGTGCTGGTGGTCGAGGACACCAGCACCACCGGGGGTTCCGCGCTCACGGCCGTGCGTGCGGTCCGCGGGGCGGGTGGCGAGGTGATCGGGGTGGCCACCGTCGTCGACCGGGACACCGGAGCCGCCGAGGCTATCCGCGCCGAAGGTGTTCCCTATCGGTATGTGCTGGGACTGGCGGATCTCGGCCTGGCCGGATCGTGACGTTCCGTAGGTCTCTGGCCGCTCTGCTCGCCGGGGTCCTGATCGTGACGGGCTGTTCGAAAGACTCTGAGAAGCAACTGGTTTACGGCGCACAGACCGCCAAGGTCGGTGAGACGCAAAGTCTGCTGGGCTGGAATCTCAGTGTCGCCAATCTGCGGTTCCAGAACGGCTATGTGCTGGTCGACGTCACCGGTGCGGCAGCCATGCCGGGCGAGAAGCCCGCCACAGCAAAGGATTTGCGATTTGGGTTGTACGGATCGCTGGCGCATCCGCTGGAGGTGCCGGCGTTGAACAGCTGCCGCGGCCTGGCCGACCTCTCTCTGCATCCGCTGACGGCGACGCCATCAGATCAGCTCGCCGGCACGGTGTGCCTGGGGCCCATGCAGAACCAGAGCGCGGTGCGCGGCGTCTACGCGTACTCGGCGAAGGACCGTATTGCCGGAACCACCGTGGCCTACCCGGTGGCCTATCCGATGGGGCTGCTGCCCACTCCGCAGAACGACTCCGGGCTGGTCATCGTCACCAAGAGCATGGAGGCCTGGCGGGCGAGCGGGCAGCAGATCAGCCAGGTGGATCTGGGCGATCCGAATGCCTTTACCGGCAACGGATTTTCGCTGCTGGGTCTGAGCATCTCGGGAGTCGCGGGCCGATATCGTGACGAATCGGCCGCGCGCGGCGGACCGCTGATGGTGACGGTGACGCCGACACTGCCCGGCGAAGGTCTATCGCACAGTTGTGCCCTCTACGGTGCGTCGGTACTGGTACTTCCGGACGCGGCTCTGGATGCGGTGCAGCTGCAGCCGTCCCTGTGCCTGCAGGGAGAGATCAATGCTGCCGTGCTTGCCGGGACGCTCTCGGTGATTGGCACTCACGCCGCCGTGTGGACCAACCGTGAGTGACGAGTCTGAAGATCCCACCGTCCGGCCCATGGAGCCATCTCTGTGGGGAGCCACCGGCAATGGCGTGGGGCCGTGGGAGCTTGAACGCGGTCTGCCACTGCCGCGAGACCCACGTTATGACCCGGAGCTGTTGCGCGATGGGGATGCTCGCAATGTCGTTGACGTCTATCGCTATTGGCGACGCGACGCGATTGTCGCGGATATCGACGCACGGCGCCACCGGCTGCATATCGCGATCGAGAATTTCGAGAACGATGCCAATATCGGGACGGTGGTGCGCACCGCCAACGCGTTCGCGGTGCACACCGTGCATATCGTCGGGCGGCGCCGGTGGAACCGGCGCGGCGCCATGGTCACCGACCGTTACCAGCATCTGATGCACCACGACAGCACCGAAGAGTTGCTGGAGTACGCAGGGCAGACTGGTCTTACCGTGGTGGCCGTCGACAACGTGCCCGGATCGGTGCCCCTGGAGACCGCGCAGCTGCCCGAGAACTGCTTGATGGTCTTCGGCCAAGAGGGTCCTGGCGTCACCGATGCGTCCAAAGGCGGTGCCGTGATGACGGTTTCGATCGCTCAATTCGGGTCGACGCGCAGCATCAATGCCGGGGTGGCCGCGGGTATCGCCATGCATGCCTGGATCCGTCAGCACGCTGACCTGCCCAAGGCGTGGTAGCGCGACTCTTTCCACTTCTTCCGCCGAGGTGACATTGATGCTGGCGTCTACTCGAGGAGTACCCGCATCAATGTCACCTCGACGCACATAGACTTGGGGTATGGATGTGCTGTGGGCAAACCGCGCCAGTAGCGCCGAAGCCGCAATCACTGCCAGACATTTCTCGCAGCTGTGGCATCTGCCACGGATGCGCCTGGGCATCGTCACCTGGCCGCCGGCGCCGGGTGCTACGTGGTTCAAGAACTGGCATTACTGGTGGCAGGCGCACCTGCAGGATTGCCTGATCGATGCGCAATTGCGTGACCCGCGGCCGGACCGGCTCAAGTACATCGCGGATATGCAACGCGCACATCGCTTTCGCAATGTCTTCATGTGGACCAACCAGTACTACGACGACATGGCGTGGTTGGCCCTGGCCATGCAGCGAGCCTCCGAACTCCTGGGTCTGGAGCGCCCTCGCGCACTGAATCGCTTGCGCCAGCAATTCCTCGATGCGTGGATGCCGCAGTACGGCGGTGGCATCCCGTGGCGTAAGCAGGACAGGTTCTTCAACACGCCTGCCAACGGGCCGGCGGCAATCGTGTTGGCGCGCACCGGAAGAGTGTGGCGGGCGGAGGTGATGTCCGATTGGATCGACAGGACCCTCGTCGACCCCGACTCGCATCTGGTGATCGACGGCATACAAGAGGACGGCACTCTCGAGCGCGCCACCTATACCTACTGTCAGGGCGTGGTTTTGGGGCTGGAAACCGAGCTCTCGGTGCGGACCGCGGAATCACGGCACGCCCAGCGGGTGCACCGGCTGGTCCATGCGGTCAGGGATCACATGACCTCGGACGGTGTCATTCGCGGCAGCGGGGGCGGAGACGGCGGGCTGTTCAACGGAATCCTGGCGCGCTACCTGGCACTGGTGGTCACGACTCTCCCGGAGAACTCTGCGCTGGATACCGACGCGCGCGCCACCGCCCGCGACATTCTGCTGTCCTCGGCCGAGGCTGCTTGGGCCAATCGACTGACGGTAGAGGACCTTCCGTTGTTCGGGGCCGATTGGACGCGCAGGGCTGACCTGCCGACGGTGCAGTCGCAGGCGTCGCAGTTCGTCGCCGGTGCGGTCAACCCGTCGAAGGTGCCCGAGCGGGATCTGTCGGTGCAGTTGTCCGGCTGGATGCTGCTCGAAGCCGCGCACCTGGTCTCCTGATATGGCGCGTGAGGATTTCAGCTTCTTCCATGCACTGCGGGTGCGGTGGGCCGAGGTTGACATGCAGGGTGTGGTCTTCAATGCCCACTATCTGGCGTTTTTCGACGCCGCGCTCACCGAGTACTGGGCCGCACTGACCGGCGCGCGCAACGCCGGAGGTGACGGGGTCTTCGAGCACATCTATGTGGTGAAGTCGGTCATCGACTATCACGCGCCGGCTCGTTTCGACGATCTGCTCGACGTCGGGGTGCGCATTTCCCGGATGGGGACGGCGAGCATGACCTGTCACTTCGAAATCCACCGTGGCGGCCAATATCTCATCACCGGTGAGACCGTGTACGTGCACGCGCTCGACGGTAAGTCGGCCCCGTTCCCGGACGCATTCCGGGACCGGGTGAGCGGATTCGAGAAGACGCCGGTCGACGGGGGCTAAGCCTCCGTCGGTGCCTCCGGCTGCTTGGCGGCCTTGCGGCGTCGCATCCATTCGAAGAACATCGGGGCCACCGAGGCCAGCACGATCAGGATGAAGATCGGCTCCAGCAGCTTCTGGATGATCTCGAACTGGCCCAGCCAGTAGCCGAGCAGTGTCAGACCAACGCCCCACACCACGGC
Source organism: Mycobacteroides chelonae (assembly GCA_014204435.1). GTDB lineage: Bacteria > Actinomycetota > Actinomycetes > Mycobacteriales > Mycobacteriaceae > Mycobacterium > Mycobacterium chelonae_A. Next base: position 43,941 of record JACHLF010000005.1, on the reverse strand, counting down.
GCCCAGGATGTTGTAGAGCGCGAAAATGGGGTAGCTCATCTTGGCCGCGCCGGCGGTGATCGGAGCCAGGGTTCGCACGATGGGCACGAATCGGGCGACCACGATGGCGAACGGACCCCGCTTCTCGAAGAAGGCATGGGCCTCGTCCAGGTAGCGCTGCTTGAGGAAGCGCGCGTCGGTTTTGAACATCGAGGTGCCGATGCCCCGGCCGATCCAGTAGCCGACCTGTCCGCCCAAGATGGCCGCGATCGGGATGAAGACCAGCAGCTGCCAGAGCTGGAAGTTGGCCCGGGGCGCACCGTCGGCGGCAGCCGCGGCGGTTCCAGCGGCCAGCATGCCGGCCACGAACAACAAGGAGTCACCGGGGAGCACCGGGAACAGCACGCCCGACTCCACGAAGATCACCACCAGCAACCCGAGCAGCGCCAAGGTTCCGAAGTGACCGAGCAGTTTGACCGGATCCAGGAAATCCGGCATGAGTGCCAGGGTGGTGACGGATTCGGGTGCTGCCAGCAAGTTCACGCGGCCAACAGTACCGGCGCTAACTGGCCGCAACCTGCCTGGCTTATGGTGAGAGGCGATTCCTCACGAGAACCCAAGCACTGACATGGAGGTCACCCGTGCCCATCGCGACACCCGAGGTCTACGCGGAAATGCTGAACCGGGCCAAGGAGCATTCCTTCGCCTTCCCGGCGATCAACTGCACCTCGTCGGAAACCATCAACGCCGCGATCAAGGGTTTTGCTGACGCGGGTAGCGACGGCATCATCCAATTCTCCACCGGTGGTGCAGAGTTCGGCTCAGGTCTGGGTGTCAAGGACATGGTGACCGGCTCGGTCGCGCTCGCCGAGTTCGCGCATGTGGTGGCCGCCAAGTACGGCATCACGGTTGCCTTGCACACCGACCACTGCCCCAAGGACAAGTTGGAGGGATTCGTCCGCCCGCTGATCGCCATCTCTCAGGAGCGAGTCGCCGCCGGCCAGAACCCGTTGTTCCAGTCGCATATGTGGGACGGCTCTGCGGTGCCGATCGACGAGAACCTGCAGATCGCCCAGGAACTGTTGGCCGCGACGGCCAAGGCCCACATCATCCTCGAGGTGGAGATCGGTGTGGTCGGCGGTGAGGAAGACGGTGTCGAGGCCGAGATCAACGAGAAGCTCTACACCTCGTCCGAGGACTTCGAAAAGACGGTCGACGCGCTCGGTGTCGGCGAGAACGGCCGTTACCTGCTGGCCGCCACCTTCGGGAACGTGCATGGTGTCTACAAGCCCGGCAACGTCAAGCTCAAGCCGGAGGTGTTGGCCGAGGGCCAGCGGGTCGCCGCGGCCAAGCTCGGACTGGCCGAAGGTTCCAAGCCGTTCGACTTCGTGTTCCACGGCGGCTCGGGTTCATTGAAGTCGGAGATCGAGGACTCGCTGCGCTACGGCGTGGTGAAGATGAACGTCGACACCGATACCCAGTACGCATTCACCCGCCCGGTCGCGGGGCACATGTTCGCCAACTACGACGGTGTGCTCAAGATCGACGGCGAGGTGGGCAACAAGAAGACCTACGACCCACGCAGCTACTTGAAGAAGGCCGAGGCCAGCATGACCGAGCGTGTCATCGAGGCCTGCAACGACCTCAAGTCGGCGGGCCGGTCGGTTTCCGCCGGATTGTCCTAGTCGCCTCCGTTCTCCCGCGGGTGGCCTGTCACTGTTGGGCGGACTTCTGGCCGCGGCTGATCTTGTTCGCGGGAGAAGAGGGAATCGTGGCGGGCTGTGTGCTGGCCCTGCTGGCGGTCGCGGTGGTGGTGTTGGTGCTCGTCCTTTGGCGCGGCCATGAGCCGGCCCCCGAGCACAGCGCGGCACAACGGACCGAGGCGAAGGCATGCGCCAACGCGACCATGGTTCGTCAATGCCGTCATGCAGAACACCAGTCGGGCGCTGCCGGAGAGCGCCGGCACCGTAGGGACGCTCGCGACGGCCGCCAACGTACGGGTCGCCCTTCTCAACGGTGGCAGCGCAGATGAGACCGGTGGCGACTCGTCCAGCAGCTCGCAGAGCTCGAAGTCGTCGGGCACCTCGTCCGGTGGTTCGTCGTCCGGTGGCTCCAGCTCGTCGTCGGGCGGCGGTTCCTCGTCGAGCTTCGGCAGCTAGTCGGACTGGCAGATCTTCCACTGGTTGTCGCGCAGCTGCAGATCGAAGCTTCGCGATGACCGGGTCTGTGGCGCGAACGCCATGAAGGAGGTGACGTTGGCCTCGGCATGCTCGCCGTTGACGACGACCTCGTCGATGCTGGCCACCACCGGGTACTGCTTGGCGGCGGCCACCTTCTGATACGTCTGAGACCATTCGGCATCGGGGTAGCGCACGTAGCCGTCGCGGGTCTCGCCGCAAGTGATCGTGCGTAGGGCGGCCAGGTTGCCGGTTTGGATGGCATTGTCGTAGTTCTGAATGCTGGTGCGCACCAACTCTTCTTGGGATGCCTTCGGTGCGCTGGTACGAGAGATGATGACTGCGGCCAGGACGATGACCGCAGCCAGCGCGGCGACGACGAGGGCCAGTGCGATCACCCAGCCCCAGCTCCGCTTCTCTCCCTTGCGCGGAGCGATGGTCTCGGGGGTTGCCGCCTTGGGGCGCGCCTTGGTCGCCAGCGGCTGGATGAACTCGGTTTTCGGATCGTCGCCTATGGGCACGATCATCTCGGTCTTGTTGGCGTCGAATCCGGGAGCCGTGTAGCGCGGAACGCCGGGCTTGGCCGGCGCCATCACGACGGTCTGAGCGTCGTCGAGCGGCGGAACCGGGCCGGTGTCTGTGTTGTCGTCGGTGTCGGATATTTCCGGAGTGTTCGCGGCGCCATCCGGCTGCTCGGCGGAGTCCGCGGGCTCTTCGCCCTGTGCGTCGGGCTTGGCCTCGGAATTTCCACCGGTGGGGTTCGCCATGCGTTTCGTTCCTTATCCGTGCTTAGCGCTCTTTCGCGCAGGCGCGATCGACCGCGCCCACCCTATCGCGATCACCGGGGGCGGTTGGCGTCAGAATGGCTCCTATGAGTCCAACGCATGATCTGCTGGGTCCCGAGCCGGTGCTGCTGCCCGGAGATGACGACGCCGAATCGGCCCTGCTCAATGGTCAGGATCCGGCCGCGGTGGCGGCGGCGTGTCCCTCCGCGTCGATCGCCTGGGCCGAACTGGCCGAGAACGCGCTGGATGACGACGGGTCCGACAACCGCACGGCCAGCATCGTCACCGCGTACGCCTTCGCGCGCACGGGGTATCACCGTGGCCTGGACCAGTTGCGCCGAAACGGGTGGAAGGGCTTCGGTCCGGTGCCGTATTCGCACGAGCCCAATCGCGGCTTCCTGCGTGCGGTGGCGGCCCTGGCCCGTGCCGCCAAGCTGATCGGTGAGGATCACGAATTCGCGCGGTGCTGCGACCTGCTCGACGACTGCGATCCGGCCGCCCGTCCCGCGCTGGGTCTGTAACCCACTCCCGTCGACACGCCGTCTTGTGGCGTGGATAAGCGATACGAATCCGCCGCAACACGGCGTGTCGGCACGGTGGGGCGCAGGAGAATCATTGCCTTATGCGAACTTTTGCATATAAGTTCGAGGGGTCGAGAGGAGCCGCAGTGGGAGTCGGACACGATCACGGGCATGGGGCCGCCGCGGCCAATCCGGCCGACGTGCGGGTGGGACGCATGTGCGTCTCCCTGGGCATCGTCGGCTCGTTCTTCGTCCTGGAACTCGTCGTCGCGCTGCTGATCAATTCGCTGGCCCTGTTGGCCGATGCCGGTCACATGCTCACCGATCTCGTCGGGCTCATCATGGGGCTCAGTGCCATCATGCTGGCTCGTCGCGGAAGTACCTCGGCGGCAAGGACCTACGGCTGGCACCGTGCCGAGGTGCTCACCGCGATCGTCAACGCGGCGCTGCTTACCGGCGTCGCAGCCTTCGTGATGTACGAGGCGGTGGAACGCCTGACCGGTGGCGCACCCCCGGAGGTCCCGGGCATGCCGATGATGGTCGTCGCGTTGGCCGGGCTGGCCGCCAACGTGGTGGTGATCTGGCTGCTGCGTTCGCATGCCGAGGGCAGCCTTGCGGTCCGCGGCGCATACATGGAGGTGCTGGCCGACGCGGTCGGTAGCGTCGGCGTGCTGGTGGCGGCGATCATCACTCTCACCACCGGCTGGAAGTACGCTGATATCGTTGTCGGCGTTCTTATTTCGCTGTGGATACTGCCGCGGGCGTTCTCGCTGGCACGGGCCGCGCTGCGCATCCTGACCGAGACCTCGCCCAAGCACATCGACGTCGAGGAGCTGCGTTCCGCGCTGCTGGCGGTGGACGGGGTGAGTAGCGTGCACGATCTGCATGTGTGGACCTTGGTGCCGGGCAAGGACATGGCCACCGCGCACTTGACCAGCACCGCCGACGCCGCGCAGGTGCTGGCGGCGGCACGGTCCCTGCTTGCCGACCGTGGCCTGCCGCACGCCACCATTCAGGTGGAACCGCCTGAGGCGCAAGAGCACTGCGAAGAACACGCCAACTGGTAGCCCCGGCTAGAGCAGCTTGCTCCAGAAGCGGAACAGCCAGCCACCGATCTGGGCGAGCCCGGGGTCGACGCCGAACGACGCGACGACCCAGTACACGGTGCCGAAGAACGCTCTGTTGATCGGCGGCGACATCAGCAGCAGGAACAGGATGAGGAACCCGAACGTCTTGGCGTTGCCGAGTGTGCGCTGCGTGTTGGGGCTCAGGTGCGGTTCGAGCGCGCCGTAGCCGTCCAGACCCGGCACCGGTAGCAGGTTGAGCACCACCGCCGTCACCTGGAGAAATCCGAGGTAGGCCATGGCCGCCCAGAAGACGATGTGGTTGCGATCGGCGAAGAGTGCTGTCGTCCCGAGAATTAACACGGCCAGCGCTGCATTCGCGCTCGGTCCGGCCAGGCTCACCATGGTCCGCTGCCGGTTGCTCATGCCGGCGGTGTGGACGTACACGGCCCCGCCCGGGAGTCCGATGCCGCCTAGCGCGATGAACACCAGCGGCAGCACGATGGACAGCACCGGATCGGTGTACTGCAGCGGGTTCAATGTCAGATACCCCCGCGCCCGGGTGTCACCGAAACGCCACGCGGTGTAGGCATGCCCGAACTCGTGCAGGCACAGCGAGACCACCCACCCGGTGAACACGAAGACGAACACCCCGCCGCGTGCCAACGGCTCTGTGGAGTTGCCGCCCAGCCATGCCAGCACCGCCCCGGCGATGGTGAGCGCGACCAGCGCCAGAAAGACGGGACTGGGGCTTACCGACTGCTTGACGTTCACGGCCAAAAGCTACCGGACAAGCAACCAGCCTTGCTGGTGCCGATAGAACGTGGAGCGGGTGACCGGGCGAGGGCCCGCGACGCCGTCACGGACCACGACGGCGCCCTCAGTGCCCAACTGTGCGGCCCGTCCGGTCGCCCAGCGGCGGGGAAGGAGACGGATGCGGCTTCGTACGGCCGCGCGCAGGCCTGGCACGGACTCGGTGGGCTCGACGTCGACCAGTGCGGCACCGTCGAAAAGTAGGGTGTCATCCACGGTTGCCTCGCCGGTCACCCCGTGGCCGTCGCCGCTCTGCCATGAGGCGCGGCCGGCCAGGGCCGTCCCGGTGTCGTCGCGGATGAGAGGCACCTGGTCCGCGTGTCCTTCGCGTGCCCGGCGTGCCGCACCGGAGCCGATTCGATAGATACGCCGCACATGCGAACGCCGATCCGGCACGAAACCCAGCTCCACGTCCAGCCTTTCGGCACGCATCAGATAGGTGAGCACCTGTGCGAGGTCTGCATCGGAGCCGACCACGACCAGCCGTGTGGCATCGTCCGGGAGCGCGCCGACAAGCCCGCGTACCGCATCGGATTCCTCCACCCGTTCCACCGGCAGATCCCGCAGAACGCGGGGCAGTCGGCGCGCACCGAATAGCAAAACCCGTGCCGATGCCTTATCGGTGACACCCGCGATACCCACCAAGGACCTCCTTCAGCTGTCTGAATGCGCACAAAGCGTGTGGCCTGCGATACAGTGGCTCACCGGCTGAACAACATTTTGCACGCGCAGCGCTGCGCCGCGATGGCCCGCGGTGGGGGCTGCCAACAGGGAAGCGCAGAGAACGCACATGCCGGCAATAGTCCTGATCGGCGCTCAATGGGGCGACGAGGGGAAAGGCAAGGCGACCGACCTGCTCGGTGGCTCGGTTCAATGGGTAGTCCGCTACCAAGGCGGTAACAACGCCGGACACACAGTCGTGTTGCCCAACGGGGAGAATTTCGCCCTCCATCTCATCCCCTCGGGCATCCTCACCCCAGGGGTGACGAACGTCATCGGCAACGGTGTGGTGGTCGATCCCGGTGTGCTGCTGACCGAGCTCGCGGGCCTGGAAGAGCGGGGGATCGACACCTCGGCTCTCATCCTGTCCGCGGATGCACATCTGTTGATGCCGTACCACGTCGCGATCGACAAAGTGACCGAAAGGTACCTGGGGTCCAAGAAGATTGGCACCACTGGCCGCGGTATCGGTCCCTGCTATCAGGACAAGGTGGCGCGTATCGGCATCCGGGTCGCCGATGTCCTCGACGAGGAGTCTCTGCGCCAGAAGGTCCATGCCGCACTGGAATTCAAGAACCAGGTGCTGGTCAAGATCTACAACCGCAAGGCCCTGGACCCGGATCAGGTGGTCGACGGCGTGCTGGAGCAGGCCGAAGGATTCAAGCACCGCATCGCCGATGCCCGTCTGCAGCTCAACCAGGCGCTGGAGCGCGGTGAGACGGTGCTGCTGGAGGGTTCGCAGGGCACGCTGCTCGATGTCGATCACGGTACGTATCCCTTTGTGACGTCCTCGAACCCGACTGCGGGTGGTGCGTCGGTGGGATCCGGCATCGGGCCCACCCGGATCACCACCGTGCTCGGGATTCTCAAGGCGTACACCACCCGCGTGGGCTCGGGTCCGTTCCCCACCGAGCTGTTCGACGAGCACGGCGCCTACCTGGCCAAGACGGGCGGCGAGGTGGGCGTGACCACTGGCCGCGCCCGGCGTTGCGGCTGGTTCGACGCCGTCATCGCCCGGTACGCCACTCGGGTCAACGGCATCACCGACTACTTCCTGACAAAACTGGACGTGCTGTCCAGCCTGCAGACGGTACCGATCTGTGTCGGCTACGAGGTGGACGGCAAGCGCACCGACGAAATGCCGATGACCCAGAGCGAGATCTACCGCGCCACACCGGTTTACGAGGAGCTTCCGGGCTGGTGGGAGGACATCTCGGGTGCCCGGGAGTTTGCCGAACTGCCCGCCAAGGCGCAGGATTACGTGCTGAGGCTGGAGGAGCTGGCGGGTGCACCGATGTCGTGCATCGGTGTCGGGCCGGGCCGTGATCAGACCATTGTGCGGCGGGACATACTCTCGGGGTCATGACTGCTGACGGGGACAGGCTCGCCGCGCTCCACGAAGAGATGAATCGGGCGATCCGTGAGATCGAAGGCGAGCACAGTGGCGGGTTCCCGCAGTACTCGCCGTCCTCAGTAGGCCCGGGGTTCGGGCGCTTCCTGACCGCCATGCGGCGGTTGCAGGACCTCGCGGTGTCGGCCGATATGGAGGACCCGCGCTGGGATGAGGCGGCCGACCTCACCGAGAAGCTCGTCGAGCTGATGGACCCGTACGAGTCACCCGAAGGGGTCGGTCCCGCCAACCGGGTGGCCGACGAGCCCGCCAACGGGCATCTGCTGCTGCCGCCGTGGTTCATCGACAAGGCCGGCCCGGACGGTATCGAGGCGCACGGCGACTTCCCACGGTTCTACCTGGGGGGCAACGGTGCCGTGCACGGCGGCATTCTGCCGCTGTTGTTCGACCATCTCTTCGGGATGACGGTGATCATGGCGGGCCGCACGATCAGCCGCACCGCTTTCCTGCACGTCAACTACCGCCAGGTGGTGCCGGTGGGGGTGCCCTTGACGGCCAGCAGCCGCATCGACGAGGTGGACCGCCGCAAGGCCTTCGTCTCGGCCGAACTGTACGACGCGCACGGCACCGTGCTGGCCGATGCCAACGGGCTGATGGTGCAGCTGCTGCCCGGCCAGCCCTGATCGGCTAGCGGTCGGCCTGGTTCATGGTGGCCTCTTCGAGGTCGAGCCCGCGTAAGACCGTGCGCAGCACCTCGTCGTCGATATTGCCCGCATCGCGTTCGGCGATGAACACCTCCCGCTCCGTCTCGAGCATCTCCAGACGCAGGTTGCGGAAGGCGGTCATCGGACTCTCGCCGGCGTCCTCGTCGCTGCGCCCGAGACGCTCCCAGGCTGCGTCGCGACGCCGGGTGTTCCAGTGCCGCAAGATTTCCGCGGCCCGGCTGCGTACGTTGGTGTCCTCGATGCCGTCGTTGTCGTCGAGCAGTTCCTCGAGACGGTCGGCGGCCGCGCGGGCGGCCTTGTCCTGAGCGGCGGCCTCGGCGAGTGCGTCCTTGCGCTCGTCGTCGCTCTGCACGCCGAGCACCCTGATCACCCACGGCAGCGTAAGTCCATGCAGGAGAAGGGTTCCCACCACAACCACAAAGGTGAGGAACACGATGTGCGGATGCCCGGGCAGTGGCTCGCCGGTAATGGTGGTCAGCGGCACCGCGAAGGCCATCGCCAGTGACACCACGCCACGCATCCCAGCCCATGCCACCACGAAAACCCCTCGTGCAGAGGGGCGTTGACCGGGTGGGCGCATGTAGGCGAATGCGAATACGAACACGATGCGCACCGATATCACCGTGGTCAGCACCGCAATCGAGGAGAGCAGGATGGTATTGAAGGACAGGCCTCGCAGCCCCTCGATGACTTTGGGCAGCTGCAATCCGATGAGCAGGAACGCAAAGGATTCCAGCAGCAGCTGCACGGCCTTCCACACCGCATCGTCCTGCAGCCGGGTGGCGTATCCGGCCCGCACCGAGCGGTGACCGAGCATGAGCCCCGCGACCACCACGGCGATCACACCGGAGCCGTGCACCTCCTCGGCGAGCAGGTAGGCGAAGAACGGCACCACCAGGCCGATTGCGCTCTCGGAGAGCGGATCGTCCAGCGTGCACCGGATGACGTTGACCAATTTGCCGATGACGAATCCGACGGATACCCCGCCGATGGCTGCGAGCGCGAAGATCTTGAACCCGTCGGCCACGGTGGCACCAAGCCCGATCGCCGCGGCGATAGCGACTCGATAGGCGGTGAGCGCGGTGGCGTCGTTGAGCAGGCTCTCACCGCCCAGCAGCGTCATGATGTTGCGCGGCAGACCCAGGCGACGGCCGATGGCGGTGGCCGATACCGCGTCGGGCGGAGCCAGGATGGCACCGAGCACCATCGCACCGGCCAACGGCAGTTCGGGGACGGCGTAGAACGCCACGAAGCCCACCGCGACGGTGGTGAACAGCGGAAGCAGCACGGCCAGGCTGCCCACTGCCCTGATGTTCTTGCGCAGATTGACGTACGAGCTCTCCAGCGCCGTCGTGTAGAGCAGCGGCGGCAGGATCACGAACAACACGAGGTCCGGATCCATTTCGATGGACGGCAAGCCGGGGATGGCGGTGGCCGCCAGACCGGCCACGACCAGCACCAATGGCGTGGGAAGCCCGAATCGCCGGGAAATCGCGGCCTGCACCAGGGCAACCGTGAGTACCGCCAGCAGGGAAACGTTCACCTTCGTATTCTGTGCGCAGAGCGGTTCCGGCGCCTAAGTGGGCACGTGGAGAGGGCAGAGATGAAGTGGCTGTTTCGGCGTGGATCGCCCGCGCCCGCGTCGACACCGGGGTCGGATGCCTGTCCGGAGCTGGCGGCCGCCGCCGGGCACGACCCACAACCCCGCACCGCCGGGCAGTGCGAGGATTGCGAGGCGCTGGGCGCGCAGGTGTGGGCACATTTGCGGATGTGCCTGGAATGCGGCCGGGTCAGTTGTTGCGACTCCAGCCCCCACCAGCACGCCACCGCCCATTTCCACGCCACCGGACACCCGGTGATGCGTTCTCACGAGCCGGGCGAGAGCTGGCGCTGGTGCTACGTCCACAGCACTCTCGGTTGAGGATGTGTGGCAATCTGGCACGCTAGGCACGGTCCAATAGGGCGACAGATCGACCGGAAGGCGTGAGGGGAATCGTCGTGACGCAGGAGGTTTCGCCCCCCAGCGAGCAAGGGATGACGGGGACAACCGACACCGTGAGGCCTACGCCCGCAGCGGCCGCACCGGTGACCGAAGACGCCGTGCGCGCCGCCAACGGTGCGAAGGTCGCCAAGGCGGTCAAGACCGTGAAACCCGAGGTGAAGGCATCCGCGCACGAGGCTCTGACCCGGGACAGCATCGAGGACGCCACCGAGGACACGGCAGCGGGCGCTCCGGCGGCCACTTCCGTGGAGGCACCCGTCGATCAGCCGGAATCCGCCGCCCACCGCACCACCGTGATGCTGCTCGGTTCGGGCGAGCTAGCCAAGGAACTGGCCATCTCCTTCCAGCGTCTGGGCGCCGAGGTCGTCGTGGTGGACAGTGCAAGCAGCGGGCCCGCCCACGGCGTGGCGGACCGTTCCGTGCTGGCACCGATCGGTGAGTCGGAGCGTCTGTTCGAGCTGGTCGAGAAGGAACGGCCCCGTTTTGTGGTGCCGCTGGTGGAGACGGCGTCGGGGGAGGCGCTGGACAAGCTGGCCGATGGCAAGATCGCGCAGGTGATCCCGACCGCCAAGGCCGTCCGGCTGGCCGGTGATCGCGAGGGGATGCGGCGGATGGCCGCCGAGGAGCTTGGCCTGCCCACGCCCGCGTACTGGTTCGCGGACTCGGTCGACGAGCTGAACAAGGTGCTCGAAACGTCGGGCTTCCCGGCGGTGGTGCGACCGGTGTCGGCGGCATACGGCCAGGGGCAGTCGGTGGTGTTGCGTGACGGCGATGCCGAGCCGGCATGGGAGCAGGCCATCGCCGCGAACATCGGCGGCAGCCAGCGGGTGCTGGTGGAGACCGTGGTGGAGATCGACTACGAGATCACGCTGCTTACGGTGCGCACGGCAGGTGTCGGCGGCGCCACCCGGCTGTACTTTTGCGAGCCCATCGCACATCGGCAGAGCGGCACCGACGCGATGCAGATGTGGCAGCCCCAGCCGCTGAGCCAGGCGGCTCTGGAGCTGGCCCGCTCGATCGCCGCTCGTGCGGTCAATGCTCTTGGTGGACACGGTGTTTACGGTGTCGAGCTGTTTGTCCGCGGTGACGAGGTGTATTTCTGCGATGTGAGCGCGCGGCCGTACGACTCGGGTCTGGTGACCGTGCGCTCGCAGCGACTGTCGGAGTACGACATGCACGCGCGCGCGGTGCTGGGAGCGCCGGTCGACACCATTGTGGTGTCGCCGGCTGCCGCCGAGGTGGTCTACGGCGACGGGCCCGGTCCGTCGGCCCGTCAACTCGATGAGGCGTTACAGATACCGGAGAGCGATCTGCGGGTGTTCGGGAACGCGGAATCCCACCGGCGTCGCCGCGTCGCGGTGGCGCTGGCGACGGCCCCCAACACCGCACTGGCGCTGAGCCGGGCACAGCAGGTTGCCAGGCACCTGCGGTGACGCCCGAGGACCAGGCAGATTCCGAAGATCGCGGGAGCATCGGCCCGTTCATCGCCGGAGCGGTGATCTTTGGAATCGTGGTGATCGGTATCGCGGTGTCGGCGATCTTCCGGTCGGGTGACGGACTCACCGAGGAGGGACGAGTCGGCAAGGCCGTCGTCGCGCAGAACGACGCGCTGCAACGACGCGCGTATGCCGACTACGTGGCGTACAGCTGCCGCGCCATCGTCGCGCCGGAGCGCAATGTGATTGCCGCTCAGGACAAATCCGAGGCATCGCACGGGAATCGCTACGTCGACGACGTCAAGGACGTCAAGATCGGTGGCGACACCGCGACCGCGACGGTGACCTATCACTACATGAAATCGGAGGACAACAAGCTCACCGCGGACGTCTCCTTCGTCAAGGAAGACGGCTCGTGGAGGGTCTGCTCGCAGTACCAATAGACTGGCTCTTCGTGGGCTACGCAGGAGATATCACCCCCGAGGTGGCGTGGGCGCTGCTGAAGGACAACCCGGACGCCGTGCTGGTCGATGTGCGCACGTCGGCGGAGTGGAAGTGGGTCGGTGTTCCCGATCTCACCGAGCTCGGTCGCGACGTCGTGTACGTCGAGTGGGTGCGGTCCAACGGTGAACGCAATAGCGAGTTTCTCGCCGAGCTCGAGGCCGCGGGCGTGACCCCCGGTGATCGGCCGGTGGTGTTCCTGTGCCGGTCCGGAAACCGGTCGATCGGCTCTGCGGAGCTGGCCACCGAGGCAGGAATCGCCCCGTCCTACAACGTGCTTGACGGATTCGAGGGCAATCTCGACGAGAACGGGCACCGCGGCGGCGTCGGCTGGCGCGCCATCGGCCTGCCGTGGCGGCAGTCATGACGAAAGACCAGAAGGACATTCCCGCTGTGTCAGATTCTCTTCGCCCCAGCGGCTCATCGGTGCGGACAGCCAAGGCACTGCCCGACGGCGTGAGCCAGGCGACCCTCGGCGTGCGCGGCGGGCTGCTGCGCTCCGAGTTCGAGGAAACCGCCGAGGCGATGTACCTGACCTCGGGGTATGTGTACGAAAGCGCGGCCGCTGCCGAGCGGGCCTTCACCGGAGAGGTCGACCGGTATGTGTACTCGCGCTACGGCAACCCGACGATTTCCATGTTCGAGGAGCGGTTGCGACTGATCGAGGGGGCCGAGGCCGCGTTTGCGACGGCAACGGGCATGTCGGCCGTCTTCACCGCGTTGGGTGCGCTCTTGGCCGCCGGCGACCGGCTCGTGGCCGCACGCAGTCTTTTCGGGTCCTGTTTCGTGGTGTGTAACGAGATCCTGCCCCGGTGGGGTGTGGAGACCGTGTTCGTCGATGGCGAGGACCTCTCCCAGTGGGAGGAGGCACTGTCGGTTCCAGCCCAGGCCGTCTTCTTCGAAACTCCTTCCAACCCAATGCAATCACTGGTGGACATCGAGGCGGTATGCAAGCTGGCGCATGCCGCGGGTGCAAAAGTTGTGTTGGACAACGTCTTTGCCACCCCGCTGCTGCAGCAGGGGATTCCGCTGGGTGCCGACGTGGTGGTCTACTCGGGCACCAAGCACATCGATGGGCAGGGTCGCGTGCTCGGCGGCGCGATCCTGGGCGAGACCGAGTACATCGAGGGTCCGGTGAAGACGCTCATGCGACACACCGGGCCCGCGCTGAGCCCATTCAATGCCTGGACGCTCGTGAAAGGCCTTGAGACTCTGGACCTTCGGGTTCGGCATGCGAATGAATCGGCCTTTAAGATCGCGCAGTTCCTCGAACAGCACCCGGCGGTGCGCTGGGTGCGCTACCCCTTCCTGGATACGCATCCGCAGTACGAGCTGGCCAAGCGGCAGATGCGCGGCGGCGGCACCGTCGTCACCTTCGAGCTTGACGCCGACGGCGATGCGGGCAAGCAGCGTGCCTTCGAGGTGCTCGACGGCACGTCGCTCATCGACATCTCGAACAACCTGGGTGACTCCAAGTCGCTCATCACCCATCCCGCCACGACGACCCACCGTGCCATGGGGCCCGAGGGTCGGGCCGCGATCGGGCTGTCCGACGGTGTGGTGCGTTTGTCGGTCGGGCTGGAGTCCACTGACGACCTCATCGCGGACCTGGAGCGGGCACTGGGCTAATTCGGGGCTAGCTTTAGTTAGCAGGGGCTAGCACTGCGTTAACTTCCTTTGTAGTATCCCGTCATGACGCAACGAAGCGTTCATGTCGCGGTACTGGTGTTTGCCACCGCAGTCATGATGACGGCTGTGACTGGATGCTCGATGTCGGATTTCGTGGGTGGCGCCGTGGAGCGCACCACATATCCGCCGATCACCCCCATACCGCCGCCCCCGCCCGGCGCCAGCATCCTGCCCGCGGACTTTCCCCGCGACATCCCCGTCGTAAGGGGTGCATATCGCCAAGATGCCGACAACGATTCTCGAACGCTGGCCGTCAGCGGTGTCGACGCCTCATCGGTATCCGCCGCCGGCAAGCTGTTGACCGATGCCGGATTCGAGCATCAGACCGTGATGGGGCAGGACGCGTACCTCAACAGCAAGTACACCGTGCTGGTGGTCGGCGACGACCTGGGCGGCACGTTCACGCTGCGCTACACGGTCATGTCGATGACCGGTATGCCGTCCATGCCGAGTGTCACCTTCCCGCCGTTGATCTAAGGAGCTGACGATGTCGCACCAATACAGTCCGGCGTTCGAGCGGGCGGGGCGGTTCGTAGCCAAGCACGCCAAGTTGGTGATACTGGCCTGGATCGCGGTCGGGGTTCTGGTCAACACGGCCTGGCCCCAGCTGGAGCGGGTGGCCAACGAGCACTCGGTCAGTCCGCTGCCGACGGGCGAGGTGAGTCCGGCGCTCGCGTCGATGAAGGAGATGGGGAAGGCCTTCGGCCGTCCCGGTATCGACAACGCCGTCATCATTGTGATGCACAGCGACAAGGGGTTTGACGCCGATGCGCGGGCTCGTTACTCAGCGCTGATCCAACGGCTGTCCGGGAACAAGGAGTACGTCACCTTCGTCCAGGATCAGCTGGGCGATCCGCGGATGCGCAGCAATCCGGTCGCCCGCAAGCAGGTCCTCAGTGAGGATGGCACCACCTGGTACGCGTTGGCGGGCCTGGCCGGCGACCTGGGTACTCCGTTGGCGCAGCGGGCATATCGCTCGGTCGACGACTTGGTGAAACAGACCTTCGCCGGTTCGAGCACCACGGCGACCATCACCGGGGCGGCGGGAACCGTCACCGATATGGGCAATACCGCCCTGGGTGACCTTCCCAAGATCGGTGCGGTGACCGTGGTGGTCATCGGGCTCATCCTGCTGCTGGTGTTCCGGTCGTGGTTCACCGCGATGTTGCCTCTGCTGGTGATGGGGGTGAGTCTGCTCATCGCTCGGGGGGTCATCGCCGGGCTCGCCGAGCGCGGGCTGGTTCCGGTGTCCTCGGTATCCGCCGGATTGATGATGGCCGTGCTGATGGGGGCCAGCGTCAACTACACGGTGTTCCTGGTGAGCCGGTACCACGAACGGATACGCGCGGGGGAGAGGCCGCCGGATGCGCTGGCACATGCCTGTGGCTCGATGACCCGCGTCATCCTGGCGACGGCAGCCACGGTGGCGATCGCGAACATCGCGCAGTTGACCGCGAAGCTGGCCTTTCTCGCGGCGGCAGGTCCGGCGGTATCGATGGGGGTGATCGTCGCGTTCTTCGTGGTCACCACGATGCTGCCGGCGACGCTGAGTCTGGCCGCCACGCGGGGGTTGGGCCTGCCCGGATCTGATCGGACCGACGTGTACTGGCACCGCATGGGTGTGAATATCGTGCGGCACCCCTGGCCCTTCTTCGGGGTGGCGACCGTCATTCTGATGGCGGCCGCATCCTTTGTCCCGTTCATGAGACCGAGTTTCGACATGTCGCGGGTCTTACCGGAATCGGCCCAGTCGAATCAGGGCATGCGCGTCCTCAACGCTCATTTCCCCGCTAATTCGGTTATGCCGCAATACCTTCTGATTCAGGCTTCCTCGGACCTGCGCAATCCACGGGCGTTGGCCGATCTGGACCAGATGGCCGAGCGGATCTCTCAGCTGAAGGGAGTCGGGAGGGTCGTGGGCATCACCCGGCCCGACGGGAACAAGCTCACCCAGGCCACGTTGGCGTGGCAGATCGGGTACATGGGAACGCAGATCGACAAGACCAGCGGTCAGGTCAACGCCGACCTGCGGCCCCAGCTGGACCGGATGTCCAAGCTCGCCGATGTCATGTCGGCCATGACGAATGAGCTGGGTGACGGGGACCTGGCCCGGATGCAGCAGATGATGCCGCAGATGTTGTCGATGGCCAAAGAGGTTGAGGGGCAGCTTGATCGGTATCAATCGCTGATATCGCAGATGGGCACAGTGGTGGGTATGGTGGATCAGCTGGCGAAGATGGGTCCCTCGGTGGAGGCCACCTTCGCCGCGCTCGACGCCGGGGCGTCGCTGACCCGGACGCTGGCCGAATCCCCCTTCTGCCCGGTACAACCCGATTGTGTGAAGCTACGCGATCAGCTGGTCGCGCTGCGCGACACCGGACCGCTTTCTTCGGTGGAAAGCCTGCGCGAATCGGTCCGTGCGGTCGCCGGCGGTAAGACGATCACTCAGCTACTAGGCGATATGAACAGTCAGTTCAGTCAGATTCGCGGACTATTGGCGAAGTTGCCCGAGATGGAACGTAAGTTCGAGCGCATATCCGGATACTTCCAGCAGCTGCAGGGTCTGGGCATGGGCATGAACTCCGTCAAGACAATGGGCGTGCGCATCCGCGATCTGAATACCCAGCTCGAAGACACCGTACGGTCGATGGGTGAGGCTGCCATGACCCTGCAGGCCATCGGGAAAGACTCCAATTCAGCGGCGGCATCAGGCTTTTCCGTGCCAGAGGCGATGTTGCAGAATCCCGGGTTCAAGGAGCTGAGTTCGGCATTCCTGCAGGACGGTGGGCATACCGCGATGTACCTCGTCCAATCACCGCTCAACCCCTATGGGCCGGAAGCGATGCAGCTGAGCCGGGATATGGAGCGCGTCGGCAACGAGGCCACACCCAACACCGCGCTGGCCGGTGCCAAGGTGTCGGTAGGTGGTTTCCCTGCTATCAACGCGGACCTGAAGAAGGCCTATGACAGCGATCTGCGGGAGATCATCGTCGTCACGTTGCTCATCATCTTCCTGGTGATGTGCCTGCTGCTGCGGGCCGTGGTGGCGCCGCTGTACCTACTGGGCACCGTGCTCCTGACCTATATCGCCTCACTGGGTATCGGCGTGTTGGTGTTCCAGGTTCTTCTTGGCCAACAACTGGATTGGGCCGTCCCGGCGATGACCTTCGTGCTCATCGTGGCGGTGGGGGCCGACTACAACATGCTGTTCATTTCTCGCCTGCGCGAGGAGAGCGCCCGCAACATGAGGGTGGGCATCATCCGCACAGTGCGGCAGACCGGATCGGTGATCACCTCGGCCGGGCTGGTCTTCGCCGCCAGCCTGTTGGGCATGATGGTCGGGTCGGTCAATCAGATGGTGCAGATGGGATTCATCATCGGCGTGGGCATCCTGTTGGATACCTTCGTCGTCAGGACCCTCATGGTGCCGACGCTGGCGCAGGCCTTCGGCAAGCTCAGTTGGTGGCCGTCCAAGGCCTAAGACAGCAGAGCCCGATGTGGTAGGAGCCTTCATCGGTTGGTAGTCGGTACGGCGAAGGCCGGATCAGTGCCGCCGATTTCAAAGCGATTGATTCTGGATCCCAGTACTTCGACGCACCACAGGGCACCGTCCGGGCCCAGAGTGATGCCGTCGGGCATTCGCAGAGCGCTCAGAGCGATGGGCTCGCTGATGTTTCCTGAAGGAGTGATTCTGCCGACCCGCGCGCCGAGGTATTGGGTAAACCACAGGTTCCCATCAGGGCCGGTGGTTAGCGAAACGGGCATTGCCCCCTTGGACAATCCCTCTGAGTATTCGCTGACTTCACCGTCCGTGGTGATGCGGCCTATCTTGTTGGCGAAGGTTTCTACGAACCAGAGTGCGTTGTCGGGCCCCACGGTGATGTTGACGCTTCCCGCGCCGAAGGTGACATCGGTGAAAGTTGTGACTTGACCTCTGGGGGTGATTCGACCGATACCACCGAATCGTTCTGTGTACCAAAGATTTCCGTCGGGTCCCGCAACGATGTCAGTCGGCATCGCGAGCCTGTTGGGTCCGGCAGGATGTTCGGTGACTTCTCCCTCCGGCGTGATGCATCCTATGGTGTTTCTGAAGGTTTGGGTGAACCAAAGATTTCCGTCGGGCCCTGCTGTGATGCCGAAGGGCCCGGAGTTCGGTGAGAGTCCACCGAATTCGGTGATGTGCCCGTCAGGTGTGATGCGGCCTATGCGGTTGCCGAGTAGTTCGGTGAACCAGAGGTTTCCGTCGGGCCCGGCCGTAATACGGTCTGGTCCGCTGAAGCGACTGAGACCGGAACGAAATTCGGTGATGTGCCCGTCAGGTGTGATGCGGCCTATGCGGTTGCCGAGTAGTTGGGTGAACCAGAGGTTTCCGTCGGGCCCCGTTGTGATGGTGGCGGGGCCGCGCAGTATCCCGATGCGATGTTTTACTCGGGAGATACCCGGGGCCAATCGTGCCGAGGAGATGGACGGTAGGCCGGTCCTGGCGACAGTCACGGCCAGGATTGCCAGGATCCGGGCGAGGGCGCGCAGGGTCGATATATTCGCACGGTGGCCGCGCATTTGACCGTATGTGCCCGAGACAACGAGTGCGCGGTCACTCACACGTGAGAGCCAACGTGCGCCGACTGGCAGTCCGGGGTGCGAGGCATTCACCACGGAGACAGCTGTCACAGTGAGGCAGCGACCGCCACGAATGATTCTGCCGGCATTTCCGGACAGGAGATTTAGAACCCAATGGGCCTCATCTCCGTATGGCAGGCCTATTACCAGTTGGTTTGCGTGGGCGTGTCTGGGGCGAAATGCCAGAACGGGTGTCCGGTACGGGCGGCCCGTCGTGCGCCCGTGGTGTTCGACCATCGCCCATGGCGGTAGGTAGGGCGCCCATGTTCCCTGCACACGGTTGGTCACGCGTGAGTTGAACTTGGCGAGCCATCGCGGCAGTGTCCACTGAATCCTCTTATTTATGAGTGATTTCTGTGCAGTCTCACCCGTAAATTGTTCTATCACAGAATTTTCCGCCTCGTTACGTTCGTGTGGTGGTGGAGCATGAGTGGATATTGCTGGTTGGCTCAAGTTTTTGAGCCTTCGCGGCAGGCGAGTTCGCGTGTAAGGAATTCGGCTTGTGTGATGAGTGCGCGGATATGGTCTTCGCCCACGTAGATCCCGAAGTGACCGGTGGCGTATTTATGCAACTCAGCCTTGCTGCCCAGCCGTTTAGCGGCCTTTACTGCTGGCCGCCAGGGGGTGAGGTCATCTTGTACGCAAGCGTGAAACTGTATGCGGCAGGGCAGTTTATTCAGCTTCTTGATCGGCCGCCACATGGGCAGGCGAACGAAGTCGCGAAGGCCGACCCGGTTGTTCCACATCGGTCCGGCGATCTGCGAGAACTGCGCCCACGATACGTCGGAAACATATGCGGCTAATTCACCGGTTCTGCCGATGCTCTGCACATAGGCGGGTTCCTTGCCGCGCCATCCCGCGAAGACATCCAACGCAAGGCGTAGGCCGAGCTGTAGTAGTCGCGAGGGGCCGATCTTCGTCGAGAGAAACCGTGCCGTGGCCAGATTGTCGAGATTGGGCACTTGCGCTATGACCGCAGCCACGGCGCCGTCCTCGGCCGCGCACGCGACGGCCGTACCCCCCGAATACGAAGTGCCCCAGAGCGCGACACGGGCCGGATCTACCTCCGGCATTTCCCGGACGCAGGCAAGGACCGTGCGGTAGTCCGCAAGCTGTTTGTCCATGAGAACCACATCCCGAATGTCCCCGTCGCTGTCGCCCCAACCCCTGTAGTCAAATACCACCGCGTGGACACCCGCTTCGGAAAACCTTTGCGCATAGGCATCGAGCCCACAGTCCTTGGTGAGGGAAAACCCATGAGCGAGAACGACAGCAGGAGTGCCATCGGTCCCTGTCAAGTCGGTGTGGCGCGCCGGGTAATGCCAGCCACGGACCGTCTCGTCCCCCACCATGAATTCGACATTCAGGCGAGTGGGAAGAGATGTGTGTTCGCTCACTGTGACTCAAACTCCTGACTATGTGGGGTGATGACCTTGCCGGCGCCTCAGAGCTGGACGTGCTGCGAGACGTGAAGTGCTGGCGCCAGTTCTGATGTCGGCAGAGGAAGGCATCCTCGCGCGGATGGATCCCTGTGGCGGCTCGTAGTCAGCTCCTGGCGCATGTCAGAACACTCTGTATTCAGATACTAATTGCATTTGAATGCAGAGTGTTCCTTGGTGGGGTGGCGTTGTCAAGGCCCCGCATCTCGCGCGAAATGCGGTCTGCCTCTGCCTCGCCGTATGGGGGCGCACCGCAAATTCCGTTGCGTCACAACATCTTCATGCCGATCGGGTGCAATGCCGAGGGTGCCGAGCGGCGGGAATATTGCTATCACTGATGGGCTGGGCACCACTTCTGCAGCGGTGGTGAGGTCAGTGTGGCCCGGCTGTGGTTTTGAGGGACCCCATCAACGTCAACTCATTCACTCAGGGCGAGGTGGACCGCGTCGCGCAGTGACCCGATCCAGGCCGGGCCATGGCCGGGGGCCAGCACGTCGGCCTCGACATTGGCAAGGGCCTCAGCGCTGCGGCGTGCTTGGTCCATGTCCTTGGTGAACGGTGTGGGGAGCAGCTGCGGCCCGGAGCGCTTCGCGATGGGATGCCCGGTGATGATGGCATCGCCCACCACCAGCACATGTCCGGCCACCAGGTACGAGCAGTGGCCGCCGCTGTGCCCGGGAGTCGGGATGGGGACGGGCGCGCCCGGCAGCTCCGCGAGTTCGGGCCCGATCGGGGCCGCCGTGGGAATGCCGTCACGCACCCCGGCGCCGAGGCGCATCGCGTGGATGACCCACGGCAGCCAGCCGGGTCGCCACAGATTCAGCACCACCTTGAAGGGCTCGGCCTGGTCCACGTAGTCACGCCGTACGTTGCCCAATTCGGCGTCGTGAGCGTAGACCGGAACCCCGTGCTCCGCGGCCCACCAAATGGCGGTCCCCATATGGTCGATGTGCCCGTGGGTGAGTACCACGGCCCGCACGTCCTGGGGTTTGTGCCCCAGCACGGCAATGGATTTCAGAACGTCGTCGCGATCGCCCGGATAACCGGAGTCGAAGAGGGTGATGCCCGAGTCATCCGAGGCGATCGCCCAGTTGGCTGCTTCCCCGTTGACCACGTGCACGGCGTCGCTGACCTGGGTGACCTCGACCATGAAATAGAGAGTAATGACTCCTTGGTTAGGGTGGTTGAAGAACTTGCGATGAGCCCGCTTGCGCGAAGAGCGGTAAGCACCCTACGACGCGAGGAGCGCGCGGATGGCACGGGAACTGAAGCTGGGATATAAGGCATCGGCGGAGCAGTTCGCGCCGCGTGAGCTCGTGGAGTTGGCGGTCGCCACCGAGTTTCACGGTTTCGACAGCGCGACGGTGAGCGATCACTTCCAGCCGTGGCGGTACAACGGCGGCCATGCCCCGTTCTCGCTGGCCTGGATGACCGCTGTCGGTGAGCGCACCCAGCGGCTGCAACTCGGCACCTCGGTGCTGACCCCGACCTTCCGCTATAACCCGGCCGTCACCGCGCAGGCCTTCGCCACCATGGGGTGTCTGTACCCGGGCCGTATCTTCCTGGGGGTCGGCACCGGCGAGGCGCTCAACGAAATCGCCACCGGCTTTATCGGCGAGTGGCCGGAGTTCAAGGAGCGCTTCGCACGGCTGCGTGAGTCAGTCCGGCTCATGCGCGAGCTGTGGACCGGTGAGCGCGTCGACTTCGAGGGCGACTACTACCGCACCCAGGGCGCGGCCATCTACGACGTGCCCGAGGGCGGTATCCCGGTCTACATCGCCGCGGGCGGCGCCGTCGTCGCCAAGTACGCCGGACGGGCCGGCGACGGATTCATCTGCACCTCGGGCAAGGGGGAGGAGCTGTACAAGGAGAAGCTCATCCCGGCGGTCCGCGAAGGAGCAGAGGTGGCGTCGAGATCCTTCGACGACATCGACCGGATGATCGAGATCAAGATCTCCTACGACCCGGATCCGGAAAAGGCGCTGGAGAACACCCGCTTCTGGGCGCCGTTGTCGCTGACCCCCGAGCAGAAGCACAGCATCCACGACCCGATCGAGATGGAACGTGCCGCCGACGAGCTGCCCATCGAGCAGGTCGCCAAGCGCTGGATCGTCGCCTCCGATCCGGACGAGGCGGTCGAGAAGGTCGCCGACTATGTTGGCTGGGGTCTGAACCACCTGGTGTTCCACGCACCTGGCCACGACCAGAAGCGATTCCTGGAGTTGTTCAAGAGCGACCTCGAGCCGCGCCTACGCAAGCTGGGATGAGCGGGGCATGAGGCTGCTCCGACGCATTGTCGACGCCGTAAACACCGTGCCGGTGATCGCGCTGAACGTACCGGGCCTGCGCAGTCTGGCGGGCCGCTACTTCACGATCGTCACCTACACGGGCCGGCGATCGGGGCAGATCTTCAGCACGCCGGTCAACTACTGGCGTTCGGGCGACGACATCGTGATCTGGGTCGGCATCCCCGAAGCCAAGAAGTGGTGGCGCAACTTTCTCGGGGAAGGCAGGCCGCTGCAGCTTCGGCTCAACGGGGTTGACGTGCCCGGATACGGAATCGCCACGAAGGACGACAGCGGCCGCGTGACGGTCACCGTTCGTCTTGGCGAGAGTGTCTGAGCGAAGTTGGCGAGCCGATAGGGTCAGGTCATGCATGACGACCGGCGAATCGTTGAGGACCGCATCCGGCGCTTCGTCGACAAGCGGCTGAACTGTGCCGTCTACGTGGATACGGCGCCGCTGACGGTGACCGCCTGGGCCGTGCCCGGAGAGCCGGTAGCGTTCGCGGAGGCGGTTGGGCAGGAGTTCGACGAGATCACTCCGGGGACCCCGTGGGGGCCGCCCTGGTCCACGATGTGGCTGCATGTGACGGGCGCCGTTCCGCAGCAATGGTGCACGCGCTCCGACGGTGCACCCGAAATGCGGGTGGAGCTCGGCTTCACCGGTGGACCGGGCTTCAACGCCGAGGGCCTGGTGTACCGGCCCGACGGCACCGTGGTGAAGGGCATCGCGCCGCGCAACGCCTTCGTGCCTATCGACGACCCGCAAGCACCTGTCGACTTCTACATCGAGGCCGCCGCCAATCCGGATATCGGTAAGCATTTCTGGTCGCCGATGCCCTTGGGGGACAAGGCCACCAGCGGCGAGGAGGCACTGTATCGGCTGGGCGGAGTCGATCTCGGGCTCCGCGACCTGAACTTGTGGGGGTTGCAGCAGGACATCGCCACCCTGGACGGGCTGATGCACACCCTTCCCGAGGATCTGCCGCGCCGTCACGAGATCTTGCGTGCGCTTGAACGCATGCTGGATACGGTGGATCCCGACGACCTGGCCGGTACCGCGGCCGCCGGGCGCGCCGAGCTCGCCGACGTCCTAGCGCGTCCGGCATATGCCAGCGCGCATCGGATCACCGCGGTCGGTCATGCCCACATCGATTCGGCCTGGTTGTGGCCCGTGCGCGAGACGGTTCGCAAGTGCGCGCGGACCTTCTCCAACATGGTCGACCTGATGGACCGCTATCCCGACTTCCGGTTCGCCTGCTCGTCGGCGCAGCAGTACGCCTGGATCAAGGATAAGTACCCCACGCTCTTCGCTCGTATCAAGGAGAAGGTCGCTGCGGGGCAGTTCATTCCGGTCGGCGGCATGTGGGTCGAGGCCGACACCAACATGCCGGGCTCGGAAGCGATGGCACGCCAGTTCGTGGCGGGTAAGCGGTTCTTTCTCGACGAGTTCGGAATCGACACCCCCGAGGTGTGGCTGCCCGATTCGTTCGGCTACTCCGCAGCGATGCCACAGATTGTGGCCGCTTCGGGATCGGAATACTTTCTGACGCAGAAGATTTCGTGGAACTCCGTCAACCGGATGCCGCATCACTCTTTCATCTGGGAGGGTATCGACGGCACCGGGGTGTTCACGCACTTCCCGCCCGTCGACACCTACAACTCCGATCTCGGCGGCGGCGACCTTGCGCACGCCCAGCGCAACTATCGGGACTCGGGTGCGGGCACCATGTCGCTGGTGCCCTTCGGTTACGGAGACGGCGGCGGTGGCCCCACCCGCGAAATGCTGGCTTATGCAACAAGGAAACGCTCCCT
The DNA here is from genome assembly GCA_014204435.1 of Mycobacteroides chelonae. Taxonomy (GTDB): domain Bacteria; phylum Actinomycetota; class Actinomycetes; order Mycobacteriales; family Mycobacteriaceae; genus Mycobacterium; species Mycobacterium chelonae_A. The sequence continues at coordinate 20,022 of JACHLF010000005.1, read as the reverse complement.
GGAAGGCTCGCCGACGGTCACGCTCGGCACCCCGGCGGAGTTCTTCACGGCCGCCCGGACCGAGTACGTCAATCCTCCGCGTTGGTCCGGTGAGCTCTATCTCGAGCTGCACCGGGGCACCTACACTTCGCAGGCGAACACCAAGCAGGGCAACCGTCGCAGCGAGCATCTGCTGCGCGAGGCCGAGCTGTGGGCCGCGACGGCCGCGGTGCGCACCGGGTTCGAGTACCCGTATTCCGAGTTGGACGAGATCTGGAAGCTGGTTCTACTGCAACAGTTCCACGACATTCTGCCCGGCAGCTCCATCGCCTGGGTACACAGGGATGCCGAACGTAACTACGCGGCGATCGCGAAGAGACTTGAGGCCATCATCGACTCTGCGATCGGTGCCTTGGCGGGCGAGGGCGACCGGAGATTGGTCTTCAACGCCGCGCCGCACGATCGTGAAGGGGTGCCGGCCCTGGGCGCCTCGGCGCTCGAGCTGCCGCAGCCGGTCACTCCCGCCAAATCCGGCGCGGGATTCCTGTTGGACAACGGCGTTCTTGCCGCCGCGTTCGATTCCGACGGGCTGCTGGTCTCGCTCGTCGACGGCGCCACCGGGCGCGAGGCGATGGCGGCTCCCGGCAACCTGCTGCAACTGCACCGGGATACGCCGAATCAGTGGGATGCCTGGGATATCGACGGCTTCTATCGCAACACCGTGACCGATCTCAGCTCGGCGGACTCGGTGGCCGTCGTGGACGATGCGCTGGCCATCGAGCGGACATTCGGCAATTCACGCCTGGTGCAACGCATCACGCTGCGGGACGGATCGCCGTCCCTGGACATCGAGATCGACATCGACTGGCGTGAGTCCGAGAAGCTGCTCAAGTTGGCGTTTCCCTTCGATGTGCAGGCCGACCGCTCGGCCTCGGAAATCCAGTTCGGCCATGTGTACCGGCCCACGCACGCCAACACCTCATGGGATGAGGCCAAGTTCGAGATCTGCGCGCACCGCTGGGTCCACGTGGGTGAATCCGGGTACGGGGTGGCCGTCGCCAACGATTCGACGTACGGGCACGACATCAGCCGGCGCGGGTCCACCACCGTGGTGCGGATGTCCCTGTTGCGGGCGCCGCTCTTCCCGGATCCCGAGTGCGATCAGGGGCATCATCGGCTGAGATTCTCCGTGCGGCCCGCTGCCGCGATCGGCGACGCGGTCGAGGAGGGGTATCGACGCAACCTTGATGCGCGGGTGCGCGATGGTGCGGCGACAAGCGTTGAACCTCTTGTCAGCCTGGATAACCCGGCCGTGGTGGTGGAATCGGTCAAGCTGGCGCTGGACGGTTCCGGCGATGTCATCGTGCGGCTCTACGAGTCACGCGGCGGACGGGCTGACGCAGCACTCATCACGAACTTCGACCACCAGCAGGCTATCGTCACCGACCTGCTGGAGCGTCCCATCGCCCCATCCGACGCGGTCAGTTTCGACGGCGACGAGATTCACCTGACACTGCGTCCGTTCAAGATCCTGACGCTGCGATTCCCCGGCGTAGAAAGGCGCGCATGACCGAGGCCAGAGCATCGAAGGCATCCAGTATCTACATCGCCTCGCCCGAAGGTGATACCGGAAAGTCCACTGTCGCACTGGGTGTGATGCATCGGCTGGCCGCGTCGGTGGCGCGAGTGGGTGTCTTCCGTCCCATCGCGCGGTCCGGGGAGAGCGTGGACTACATCCTAGAACTGCTGCTGGAACAAAGCACCGCCGATATCGCATACGAGGACTGTCTCGGTGTCTCGTACCACGACGTGCACCAGGATCCAGATGCGGCGATCGCTCAGATCGTGGACAGGTACCACGCGATGGCGGAGCGCTGCGACGCCGTGGTGATCGTCGGCAGCGACTACACCGATGTGGCCAGCCCCAGCGAGTTGAGCACCAACGCCCGGATCGCGGTGAACCTTGGTGCCCCGGTCCTGTTGACCATCAAGGGATTCGATCGGACACCCGAAGAGGTGGCGGCCCTTGCCGAGCTCTGTCTCGGTGAACTCAAGGCGCAGCGTGCGCACACCGCCGCCATCGTCGCCAACCGGTGCAATCCTGAGCATTTGGACGATGTGCGTCAGGCGTTGTCTCGTTTCGACAAGCCCGCTTGGGTGCTGCCCGAGGTGCCGTTGTTGGTCTCGCCGTCGGTGGAAGAACTGATGAAGGCGGTCAAGGGCTCTGTGGTCAGTGGCGACGAGGCGCTGCTGTCGCGCGAGGCCACCAGCTTCATGGTGGCGGGCATGACGGCCGAGCACTGTCTGGAGCGGCTGCAGGAGGGCCAGGCAGTGATATTCCCGGCCGACCGCTCCGATGTGCTGCTGGCGGTGGCGAGCGCACATGTGGCGGAGGGATTTCCGTCGCTGTCTGCCATCATCCTCAACGGCGGGCTCAAGCTGCATCCGCGGATCGCCGACCTGGTGGACGGTATCGGCCTGCGGCTGCCCATCATCGCAACCGACTCGGGAACCTTCGAGACCGCGAGTGCGGCGGCGCATGCGCGGGGCCGGGTCACCGTTGCCTCGGCGCGTAAGATCGACACCGCGCTGGCTCTGATGGACAGGTATGTCGATGGTGCAGAACTCATTGCACAGCTAGCTATTCCGATTCCCTCGGTGACCACGCCACAGATGTTCGAGTACCAGCTGTTGGACCGGGCGCGCGACGATCGCAAGCGCATCGTGCTGCCGGAAGGCGATGACGACAGGATTCTCAAGGCGGCCGGGCGGCTGCTCCAGCGTCAGGTCGCGGACTTGACCATCCTGGGTGAAGAGACTGAAATCCGTTCCCGTGCCGCCGAGCTCGGTGTCGACATCTCGAACGCGGTCGTTGTCAGCCCCAAGACGAGTGAGCTCGCCGAACAGTTCGCGGGCCAGTATTTCGAGCTGCGCAAGCACAAGGGGATGACGGCTGACCGGGCGCGCGAGATCATGCGCAACGTCTCGTATTTCGGCACCATGCTGGTGTACAACGACATGGTCGACGGCATGGTTTCGGGTGCGGCACACACCACCGCGCACACGATTCGGCCGGCGTTCGAAATCATAAGGACGACGTCCGGTGTCTCTACAGTGTCCAGCATTTTCCTGATGTGCCTCGCCGATCGCGTGCTGGCATACGGAGACTGCGCCATCGTGCCCGACCCCACTTCTGAGCAGTTGGCCGATATCGCCATCTCCTCGTCGCGGACCGCCGCGCAGTTCGGCATCGATCCGCGCGTCGCGATGCTGTCCTACTCGACGGGTAACTCGGGGAGCGGCGCCGAGGTCGAGAAGGTGCGCATTGCCACCGAACTGGTCCGCACGCGGCAGCCAGAGTTGCTGGTGGAGGGCCCTATTCAGTACGACGCCGCGGTCGAACCGTCGGTGGCCGCCACCAAGATGCCTGATTCCCCCGTCGCGGGCCGGGCGACGGTGCTGATCTTCCCCGACCTCAACACCGGGAATAACACCTACAAGGCGGTGCAGCGCAGCGCCGGTGCCATTGCCATCGGGCCTGTGCTGCAGGGGTTGCGCAAGCCCATCAACGACCTTTCGCGCGGGGCACTGGTGGAGGACATCGTCAACACCGTGGCCATCACCGCGATCCAGGCACAGGACCTGACCCGATGAGCGCTGTACTGGTTCTCAACTGCGGCTCCTCATCAGTGAAATATCAACTCATCGAACCGAATTCGGGTCAAGTGGACGCGCATGGTCTGGTGGAGCGTATCGGTGAAGAGCCGGTTCGCAACCACGAAGAGGCGCTGCGACTGGTCTTCGATTCCATCAACACCGCCGACGTCGTGGTCGTCGGACATCGTGTGGTGCACGGCGGGCAGAAGTTCCACGAGCCGACGGTGCTCGACGACGAGGTGGTGGCCCAGATCGCGGAGCTGTCCTCACTGGCGCCCCTGCACAATCCGGCGGGGGCTCAGGGCATGGAGGTGGCGCGACGCCTGTTGCCGGATGTGCCGCAGGTGGCGGTGTTCGACACCGCGTTCTTCTACAGCCTGCCGCCGGCGGCGGCCATCTATGCGCTCGATCGCGACGTGGCCGAGCGGTATGGCATACGTCGCTACGGATTCCACGGAACCTCGCACCAGTATGTGTCGCAGCAGGCCGCCGCATTCCTGGAGCGCGGGTACGCCGATATCAACCAGATCGTGTTGCATCTGGGCAACGGGGCTTCGGCGTCGGCGATCCTGCGCGGTCGGGCGGTGGAGACCTCGATGGGTCTCACACCGCTGGAGGGTCTGGTGATGGGCACCCGTACCGGAGACATCGACGCGGGCATCGTGTTCCACCTGGCACGCCACGGGATGAGCATCGACGAGATCGACACCGTGTTCAACCGGCGCTCCGGGATGCTCGGACTGTGCGGTGCCAACGATTTTCGTGAGGTGCACCGCCTGATCGAGGCCGGTGACGGCGCGGCGCAGCTTGCCTACAACGTGTATGTGCACCGGTTACGCAAGTACATCGGCGCCTACGTCGCCACGTTAGGTGGTGCCGACGTCATCTCGTTCACCGCTGGGGCGGGGGAGAACGACGCGGTGCTCCGGGCCGATGCCATGGCCGGGCTGGAAGTGCTCGGCATCGAAATAGATGCCGAGCGAAACCATGTGCGGTCCGGCGAGATTCGCTGCATCTCCACCGACGCCTCACGGGTGACCGTGTTGGTGGTGCCGACCAACGAGGAGTTGGCCATCGCCAGGGCGGCTGTGGGTGCCGTCTGAACCGCCTGGCTCAGAGCAGCGAGGTCGGGCGCGTCGCATTGGCCAGATCGACCAGCGCATAGCGGTGGGCGCGTTCGGTAGCCCGGCGGGCCAGCGCCCGCAGGCTTCGCTCAACTCCCTGGCGCAGACCGCGTTTGGTGAACGGAACACCCAGGATGTGGTGCCCGGTCGAATGGTTGGTCTTGATCCAGTCCAGCGCCGTGCCCAGCACAAGCGCCCGGATCTGCAGCACGCGGGGCTCGGTCTCGGGTAGCGCCTCCACCCTGCGTGCGGCCTCGCGAATATCGTCCTCGGTGACCTCCGAGAGCGTGCGACCGGACAGCAGGGTCACGGCGCTGGTGAGGCGCGCGGTGGTGAAGTGACGCGACGTGGGTGGCACGTTGTCGAGCATGCGCACCGCCTCTGCCCGTTCTCCGCGCGCGGCCAGGGTGCGGGCCAACCCGTATCCGGCGGAGATGACGCCGTTGTCGGTGGACCATACGGTGCGGTAGAGGTCGAGATTCTTTTCGTCCCCGGCGAGTTCGGCGGTCGCGGCCAGGGCCATCTTGGGGGCGATCTCACCTGGCAAGAAGTCCAGCACGGCGGTGAAATGCTTTGTGGCCTGGTCATAGTCGCCGTTCAGCAGTGCCGCCATGCCGCGGTACCAGGTCAGCCGCCAAGGGGTGCCCACTCGGTCTTCGAGCTGGTCGAGCTTGCTGTTGGCCTTGGCGACGTCACCGAGGTCCAGGAGCGCGCGTGCCTCCATCAGCGGTAGTTCCACCGACTCGGTTAGATCCACGCCGTCGGCGTCGATGCGGCCCAGTCGTGCGCCCTTCAGCGATTCGAGGGTCTGTATCGGCTGGCTCAACACGGTGGCTTGCAGAATCGCCGCACCAACATCGGTGGGATCAAGCAGTGGAACCTGAAGGGCTGTCACGATATCCGGCGCCGTCAGGCTCGGCGGATGGGCGAGCCCGTCAACGTACACATCGGTGTGGGCGACCAACAGGTCAACCCCGAATGTTGACCGGGACGGGCTGAACAGCGTGGACATACCGGGTCGGGGAGTACCCGAATCTAGCGCCACCACCTCGCGCAGCACTCCCGCCAGCTGGGTGGCCATCTCCTCGGCGCTGCCGAATCGTGCCGACGGATCGGGGTCGATCGCGCGTCGCAGGAACCGGTGATACGAGTCGTATCGGGCGAGCACCGGGTCTTCGCTCGGCAGTCCGTCCTTGTATCGGCCCTTGCGGGTCGGCATCCTCAGGGTGAGCACGGCGAGGGTCCGTCCCACCGTGTAGATGTCCGAGGCAACCGTGGGACCGGTCTTGGAAATTTCGGGAGCCTGGTAACCGGGTGTGCCGTAAAGGTTTCCGTACGCATTCAGCGCAGCCACCGCGCCCAGGTCGATGAGCTTGAGCTGCTCCTCTGTGACCATGATGTTCTCGGGCTTGAGGTCGTTGTAGGTGAGCCCCACCAAATGTAGGAAGCCTAGTGCGGGCAGGATTTCCAGCATGTAAGCGATGGCCTGTGCGACCGGAAGGGCGCTGCCCTTGGGTTGTTTGAGTGAGGTTCCGCCCACGTACTCCATCACGATGTACCCGACCGGATTACCATGCTGGTCCGGGTGTTCGACGAAGTTGAAGATCTTCACGATCGAGGGATGCGCCACCTCGGCAAGGAAGCGTCGCTCGGCCATCGCGATGTTCTGTGCCTCGGCATCGCCGGAGTGCACCAGGCCCTTGAGCACCACCGGTCGATCGTTGACATTGCGGTCCACCGCCAGGTAGATCCACCCCAGGCCGCCGTGCGCGATGCACCCCTTGATGGCGTACTGCCCGGCGATCACGTCCCCCGGATTCAGTTGTGGCAGAAAGGAGAAGCTGGATCCGCAGGCGGGGCAGGTGCCCTCGCTCTGGGCGGGTCCGTCGGGTGTGGAGCGTCCGACGGGCTTACCGCAGTTCCAGCAGAACCGTTTGGACTCCTCGACGGCGGGGTTGGTCATCAGGGCGGCCAGCGGGTCGATTTCCGGAACCCTGGGGATCTCGACCAACCCGCCGCCCAGGCGCCGGGTGGGGGACAGTCTCACCCGGGTGGTGGTGGCACGGACCTCGGGCTGAGTGGTGGGTTGCGTTGTGGGCTGGGTGGAGTCCGGCGCACGGAACACCGCCTGGGTCGAAATGGGCCGCATCGTCGAGGCAGAGTCGACGTCCAGGTCGGCCAGGGAGGCGGGCTGAGTGCCCGGGCCCTCAGCCGGAGAGGAATCATCGGCCAGATCGTCCATGTTGTCCGGTTCGTCGCTCATCAGTCCCGGTACTTTGCGCTCGGAGGTGCCGGGGCGGGACCTAACACGCTCAACCACTTGCGATACAAGGCATTCCACGTCCCATCGCGCCGGACGCGTTCTAGCGTGCGATTGACGTATCGGACCAGATCGGTGTTGTCCAGCTTGATGCCGATCCCGTAGGGCTCGTCGCTCATGTTCGGCCCGATGATGTGCAGATATGGGTCCTGGGACATCAGTCCGGCAAGAATGGAGTCATCTGTGCTGACCGCGTCGACCTGGCGCTGCTGCAGTGCCACAAGGCAATCGGCCCACGTCACCACCGAGATGATGACCGGGGGCGGCGTGATCTGTGAGAGCCGATTCAGCGAGGTGGTCCCGCGTGCGGCGCATACCCGTCTGCCGGACAGATCTTGCGCATTGGTGATGCCTGAGTCGCGGCCCGTCAAAATCCGTTGGTAGTTCATCAGATAGACGGTCGAGAAATTGACCTCCTTGCGGCGCGCGCAGGTGATGGTCATGGTCTTCACCACGATGTCGACGGTTGAGTTCTTCAGCGCGGCGATGCGATCCGCCGAGGACAGAATGCGGTATTCCACTCGCTCGGGGGTACCGAAGATGTCGCGGGACACCTCGCCGGCGATATCGACGTCGAATCCGGTCAGTTCACCGGTGATCGGGTCGCGGAAGCTGAACAGGTTGCTGCCGATATCCAGCCCGACGACGAGGCGGCCGCGCTTGCGGATCGCCGCGACCGCATCGTCATTGGCGAGCCGGTCGTTGGTAGGCCGCAGACTCGCCGTGGGGTCGCAGGAGGTGTCCACCTTGTCCACCAGCGCGCGGTTAGGTTCCTGCTCGGTCATTTCTGCCGGGGTGGGCCGCGGCACGGTCAGTTGTGGCAGTGGGGTGGAGTTCTCCGGCGAAGAGCAGCCCGCCAATACGGCGGCGGCGACCGCCAGTGCCCCGAGCCGCTTCGCCTGTGGCATCATCGGTACTCGCTTAGCCGCGGCCACAGGCCGACTCCCACACATATCGCGCCACCCACCGAGAGAATCAAGGCACCCGCGGATGACAACGTCAACGCGCGTTCGGCATTGAGCACTCCCGACCGGAGCTGGCGGCGACTGTCCTGCGCACCGTTGCGCAGCGAGGCGTCGAGGCTGTCGAAGGCCGGCGTCGAATCCGACTCGCTGCTGCCCAGGGCCACCTGTGTCGCGGCCTGGTAGTTGCCCACCCCGATGTACGCGTTGATCCGATCATCGGCTTGGCGCCACTTGGTGAGCAGCTGATGGGCGCGTTCGAGATCGGTGCGGGCGATGGCGTCCGGATTCGACAGGTAGTCCCCGATCTTGCGTTCCATTTCGTCGATGCGGTCGTAGTACGACTTCTTGCGCACGCTCTCGTCGCCGCGGCGGATGAGTGCCAGTGTCTCGTCGGCACGGGCCTGCTGGGCCGAGATGACCAGTTGTGTGATGGTATTGAGCGAGTGAGCGCCGCCAGTGCGCGCCTCGGTGCCCAACGAGGCGGAGACGGCCAGCGCGATACCCACCCAAACCACCATAAGAAGTAGGGCCAATCCGCCGGCCAGCATGCCGGGGTTGATCATGCGGCGCGTCCGCTTGGACAGCCAGCGATGGCCGAAGACCCCGCCGATCATGGTGCACAGCACGATGAGGATGACCGGGAAAGGCACCCGCGTCGATGCGCTGGTCTCCTGGTCGACGCGGTTGGACGTTTCCTCATAGAGGAGCTGCGCATCCGGGAGGATCGCGTGCTGCATCAACGCGGACGCCTCGCTCAGATAGGAGGCGCCGACCGGATTGCTTGCCCGGTTGTTGGTGCGTGCCGTCTCGATCAATCCGGTGTACACCGACAGCTCTGCGTTGATCCTGCTCAGCAGCTCTTGCATCGGTCTATCGGTCAGCCCGCTGGAAGCGGCCACGAGCGCGGTCGAGGCATCGGTGATCGCCTGTTCGTACCGTTCCCGGACCCCTTGCGGCTCGGCGCCTGCGATGAAGGCGGTGGTCGCGGCGGCGTCGGCGACCGACAGCGTGCTGTACAGCTGCCCGGCCGAGAAGGCCAACGGTTCGGTGTGGTTGAGCACTGTGTTCAGGGCGAGTTGCCGGTTCTGCACGCTCGCCGAGGTGGCCACCGCGGACAGCACGCCGGCGGTGGCGAGGGCAATGCCGACCAGCAGAATCTTGCCGGGTGTGGACTTGAGGAACCACCACCACGGATGAGCAGGCACAACGGTTGTCGTCGCGCCGACGGGCTCGGTCGACGGGTGTGCTAGCCGCGGCGTCCCGACAGTCACCTCTTACCTTCCTCTCCCCGGCTTTAATGGGAAGTCTAAGAGCATATTTAGGGATTGGTGGCTCTACTGTGGACTCTGTGCGTGGCGACGGTGACGGATGGGTTGTCGCAGACACGGGTGCGCGATTCTGGGGACGCTTCGGTGCAGCGGGGTTGCTGCTGCGCGCGCCCCTTGAGACCGGACGGCCCGCCGTACTGCTGCAACACCGCGCCTGGTGGAGTCATCAGGGTGGTACCTGGGCGTTGCCGGGAGGTGCGCGAGACAGTCATGAGTCCGTCGAGGAGGCGGCCGTGCGAGAAGCGGCCGAGGAGGCCGGGATCGATCCCGGTGCGATGACCATCCGCTCCTCGGTGGTGACCAAACGCGTTGACGGTCAGGCGTATTGGACCTACACCACAGTGATCGCCGACGCGGCCGAATTGTTGCCGACGGCCGCCAATCACGAGAGCACCGAGCTGCGGTGGGTGCCCGAGGAAAGGATCGAGGGCATGCGATTGCATCCCGGATTCAAGTCGGCGTGGCCGCTGTTACGGGTTGTCCAGACGTTGCCGGGCGCGTCGAACGGCTCGGCCGGGCCGGGCACTATCGAGCTCGAGCCCGGGCGTTTCGCCTGGCAACTCCCGTAGCGTTCGGCTATGCGCACGGGCTTGCTTGTCCTGTTGGCGACGATGATCGGCCTGTCGATGGGCGCTTGCAGCTCGGAGAAGGCCGAGAGCGCGACCGGGCACCCTCACTGAGCGCATACCGGGTGCAGGTGATTCGAGTGGTTTACCTGCGTGCGGTATGCGCTCGGCGAACCGGGTCGCGTAGGGATGCCGCGGCTTGACGAGGATCGACTGCGGCCGTGATCGCCCGCACCACCACGATCCGTGAGGCTCCGGCGGCCACCACCTCGGGCACTCGCGCCTCGTCGATGCCGCCGATCGCGAACCAGGGCTTGGCAGTGCCGAGGCTCGCCGCGGCCTGCACCAGGCTCAGGCCGGCTGCGGTGCGGCCCGGCTTCGTGGGCGTCGGCCAGCAGGGTCCGCAGCAGAAGTAGTCGACGTCGGCGGCATCGGCTGCCTCACGCGCCTGCGCGGCATCGTGTGTGGAACGGCCGATCAACACATCGGGTCCGACGATCTCCCGTGTGACCGAAAGGGGCAGGTCATCTTGGCCGAGGTGCACGATGTCGGCACCCGCTGCTCGGGCGATATCGGCCCGATCGTTGACCGCGAACAGCGCGCCGTGGCGTGCCGCGGCCTCGCTCAGGATCGCCAGATACTCCAGTTCTGCGGCGGGCTCCAGCCTGCCGAACTGCTGCTCGCCCACCGATCCCTTGTCGCGCAGCTGCACGATGTCCACCCCACCGGCGAGGGCGGCGTCCACGAACTCGGCGAGGTCACCGTGCTCGCGGCGCGCATCGGTGCACAGATAGAGGTGAGCGGACCCAAGCCGGGCCGAACGCGGGTGCATAGTCGAAGACGCTAGCGTTGTAGGGGTAAGTGACGCGGGAGCCCCCGGGCAATGGGGCTGAGAGTGGGCCGCCCATCCCGGCCCTGACCGTCGTACCTGATCCGGGTCATGCCGGCGAAGGGAGTTGACTGATTGTGATGTCGTTTCGACAAGGCTCGCTGGCCGTCATCGGCGGCGGTGTCATCGGGCTTTCCGTGGCACGTGAGGCCGCCCGCGCCGGGTGGCAGGTCACCCTGCACGACGACGGCCGCAAGGGTCCGTCGTGGGTGGCCGGTGGCATGCTGGCGCCCTACAGCGAGGCCTGGCCAGGCGAGGACGACCTGCTGGACCTGGGAATCGAGTCCCTCGGGCTGTGGCGCGGGGGCTTCCTCAACGAGCAGGTGATCACCGCACGGGGCTCGCTTACCGTGGCGGTCGACACCGCCGATGTCGGCGAGCTGCGGACCATGGTGGGCTGGCTGGCGGGGCGCGGCCACACCGTGGCCGAGACGGCGAACGCCCGTGATGTCGAGCCACTGCTGGCACAGAACATCCGTCGCGGGTTCACCGCGCCCGAGGAACTGGCCGTCGACAATCGCACGGTGCTGCACGTGCTCACCGCGGAGTGCCGGGCGCTTGGGGTGCGCCGGGAGCCGGCGGTCAGCCAGGTCGACGACGTGTCCGCGGACCAAGTCGTGATCGCCAACGGGGTGCAGGCGTGGACGTTGGCGGACCTGCCGGTTCGCCCGGTCAAGGGCGAGGTGTTGCGGTTGCGACGACGGCCCGGCGCGATGCCGCCACCGGCGCACGTCATTCGGGCCCGGGTGCGCGGGCGCCATGTCTATCTGGTGCCTCGCGAGGACGGCGTCGTCGTCGGGGCCACACAGTACGAGCATGGCCACGACACCGCACCCGTCGTCGCGGGCGTGCGGGATCTGCTCGATGACGCGTGCACGGTGTTGCCCTGTCTGGGCGAGTACGAGTTCGCGGAATGCGCGGCGGGTCTGCGTCCGATGACCGAGGACAACCTGCCCATGGTGGGCAGGATCGACGACCGAGTCCTCGTCGCGGCCGGGCATGGCCGTTCCGGCTTCCTGCTGGCGCCGTGGACGGCGAAGACAATCGGGGAGCTGCTCGACGGTGGCGAGTCGCCGATCGCCGTTGATCCCCGCCGGTTTGAGAAGGCACACAGTCAGGAGGCCCGATGAAGATCCAGGTAAACGGTGACGCGCGTGAGGTCGCCGAGGGCGCCAACATCTGGCAGTTGCTCGACCAGCTGGGCTTTCCCGAATGCGGCATCGCGGTGGCCGTCAATCACACCGTGGTGCCCAAATCCGATTGGGACACAGTGGTTTCCGCGGGGGCAACGATCGAAGTGGTGACGGCGGTGCAGGGCGGATAAGCAGGGTGGATAAGAGCGTGGATGAATCACTCTGTATCGCGGGCCGCAGCTTTGGGTCCCGGCTCATCATGGGCACCGGCGGCGCCGCCAACCTCTCGATTCTGGAACGCGCGCTGCTGGCGTCCGGCACCGAGCTGACCACCGTCGCGATCCGCCGTGTCGACGTCGCGGGCGGCACCGGTGTCTTGGATCTGCTCAAGCGGCTCGACATCGTGCCGCTGCCCAACACCGCGGGATGCCGCGGTGCCGCGGAGGCGGTGTTGACCGCACAGCTGGCCCGCGAGGCACTGCAGACCAACTGGATCAAGCTGGAGGTCATCGCCGACGAACGCACGCTGCTGCCCGATGCCGTGGAGCTGGTGCGCGCCGCCGAGCAGCTCGTCGACGACGGCTTCGTGGTACTGCCCTACACGACCGACGATCCGGTGCTGGCCCGCAGATTGGAAGACGTGGGATGTGCGGCCGTCATGCCGCTCGGGGCGCCCATCGGTACCGGGTTGGGCATCACCAACCCACATAACATCGAGATGATTGTGGCGTCCGCGAGCGTGCCGGTGATCCTGGACGCGGGTATCGGCACCGCCAGCGACGCCGCCCTGGCGATGGAGCTCGGGTGCGACGCCGTGCTGCTTGCGACGGCCGTCACCCGCGCCGCCGATCCAGAACGCATGGCCGCGGCCATGGCGGTAGCGGTGGCCGCCGGATACCTCGCGCGTCACGCCGGTCGCATACCGCGGCGATTCTGGGCGCAGGCCTCCAGCCCGGCTCCGGACGGTCCGGCCTGGCAATAGCTGGCATAGTGGGCCGCATGATCGAACTGAGGTCGCTGACCAAGGTCTACGGGCAGACTCCGGCGGTCGACGACCTCTCCGTCACCATCGAGCCTGGCGTCGTGACCGGGTTCCTGGGGCCCAACGGGGCGGGCAAGTCGACCACGTTGCGGATGATCGTCGGGTTGGCTCGCCCGACCTCCGGGACCGCGACGATCGGCGGCAAGCAGTACCACGAGATCGACCATCCGCTGCGCGAGGTCGGTGCGCTGTTGGATCCCAAGCAGTTCCATCCCTACCGATCGGCACGCAACCACCTGCGGTGGATCGCCGCCGCCAATGACATTGCTTCCCAGCGGGTGGACGAGGTGCTGGAGATGGTCGGGCTGACCGACGTCGCCAGTCGTCATGCGGGCACCTTCTCCCTGGGTATGTCACAGCGCTTGGGCATTGCGGTCGCCCTGCTCGGCGATCCCCAGGTGCTCCTGTTCGACGAGCCGGTCAACGGCCTGGATCCCGAGGGCATCCACTGGATCCGTACGCTGATGCAGAGCTTGGCGGCTCAGGGGCGCACCGTGCTGGTGTCGAGTCATCTGCTTTCCGAAATGGCCAACACGGCAGACCAATTGGTGGTCATTGGCCGCGGACGGTTGATCGCGGCGACCTCCATGCATGAGTTTGTGAGCCGAGCCGGAGCCGATGTGGTGCGGGTGCGTAGCCCCCAGATCGACACCCTGCGTTCGGCGGCGGAGGAAAGCGGCTTTTCGGTGGTGGGCGCGGAACGCACTGGAGAGCACGATGTGCTCGAGATCAGTGGTGCTCTCATCGAGCAGGTCGGCGAGCTTGCCGCACGTCTCGGTGTCACGTTGTACGAACTGGCCCCGCAACGGGTTTCGCTGGAGGACGCGTACCTGTCGTTGACCGACGACGCCGTCCAATACCGCAGCCAGGTTTCGGCCGATGCGGAGGGTATGCACTGATGGGTGTCGTCGCGGCCGAACGGATCAAGGTATGGACCTCGCGGTCCGCGGTGTGGTGCAGCCTGCTCGCGCTGGCGTTGGGTGTGGGACTGGCGGGCCTGCAGGGCGGCTCGGCTTCCGTGTTCGCGCCCGTTTCACCCGGTGACGCCGCCGGCGGGGCGACTCTGGTCGGGGTGCCGCTCCTGATGGTGCTGGCCGCGATGACAGTGACCAATGAGAATCGAACTGCCATGATAAGAAACACCTTTCAGGCCTCGCCAAACCGGCTGACGGTGATCGGTGCCAAGGCGCTGGTGGCGGGGTGCTGGGTGGCGGTGGTCACCGCGGCCACCGCGCTGACCTCGATCGTGTTGGTGCGGGCCATGGCCGGTCCGGTGGCCGGTGCGAACCTGGCGCTGGACAGCACCGGGGTGTGGAACACGATCGGCTCGGTCACCGTGTACGCGTTCTTGTGCGCGGTTCTCGCGGTGGCGGTGGGTGTTTTGCTGAAGCACACCGCAGGTGCTGTCGCGGTACTGCTGTTGTGGCCCACGGTCCTTGAACTGATGCTGGGCTGGCTCACTGATGCCGGAAAGGCGTTGCAACCCTTCCTTCCTTTTGCCAATGGCATCCGATTTACCGGTGTGCCGTGGTACACCTCGGACGGCGTCCGCTTCGTTTGGGGCACCACCGGGTCTCTCGTTTACTTTGCTACCGTGGTTGTTATCACGCTCGTTGCGGCCCTGGTCGTCGTGCAGCGACGCGACGTTTGAGGTCGGGACAAGGGAGAACAATGGGGACCATGCGGGTTGTGTATGCGGTCGCGGTATCCGCGACATGTGCATTGGCGACTGTGACGGCATGCGATCGGGACAGCGGCGGCGATGTGCCCCGCTCGGCGCCGCAGGCCGCACCCCAGGAGGCCGTCGGCTTCGCGCATTCCCTGCACGAGAAGGTGACCGTCGACAACGTCGTGAAGCATCTTGAAGTGCTTCAAGGGATCGCCGACAAGAACAAGAACACCCGGGCCGCTGGCACCCCCGGTTTCGATCAGAGTGTCGATTACGTTGTGAAGACCCTGAAGGACAAGGGATTCGACGTACAGACCCCCGAATTCAGCTTCAAGTACTTCCAGGCCAAATCCCTGGATCTGACGGTGGGACCCAAGAAGGTCGACGCCGGAGTGCTGTCGTACTCGCCGGGGGGCCAGGTGCAGGGGCGACTTGTGGCCGCGCGCGCGGAAGAATCGCCGGGATGCACCGTCGAGGATTACGACGGACTCGATGTCAAGGGTGCGGTGGTCCTGGTCGATCGTGGATCGTGCCCGTTCGCTGACAAGGAGCGCGTGGCTGCCGAGCGCGGGGCGGTCGCCGTGATCATCGCGGACAACGTCGAGGAGAACCAGACGGGCGGCACGCTCGGTGAGGATTCCAGTCCGAAGATTCCGGTGGTGGGTGTCACCAAGTCCGTCGGGGCTGAGCTGCGGGCCCACCCCGGTCAGGTTGTCCTCAAGGTCGATGCCGAGACTAAGGATGTCAAGGCGCGCAATGTGATCGCGCAGACCAAGACGGGCGTCACGACGGATGTCGTGATGGCCGGTGCGCATCTTGACAGCGTTCCCGAGGGGCCCGGTATCAACGACAACGGAACGGGCACCGCCGCGGTTCTGGAGACGGCATTGCAGCTGGGCCCCAACCCGAACGTCAAAAACGCGGTGAGGTTTGCGTTCTGGGGTGCAGAGGAGGAAGGGCTGATCGGCTCGACCGACTACGTCAAGTCCCTTGACGTGGACGAGCTGAAAAATATTGCCCTGTATCTGAATTACGACATGCTGGGGTCGCCGAACGCCGCCTACCTCACCTATGACGGTGACCAGTCGGACGAGCCGGACCCGAACGAGGCTCCGGTGCGCATCCCCGAGGGTTCGGCGGGCATCGAGCGCACCGAGGTCGCCTACCTCGCCGAGCAGGGCAAGAAGGCCCATGACACGGGCTACGACGGACGTTCGGACTACGACGCATTCAGTAGGGCAGGCATCCCGACCGGTGGCATCTTCTCCGGCGCCGAGGACAAGATGTCGGCCGAGGAGGCGAAGGATTGGGGCGGCAAGGAGGGCCAGCCGTTCGATCCGAATTATCACCAGGTCGGTGACACCCTGGCCAACGTGAACAAGGATGCGCTGAAGATCAACGCGGGTGGCGTGGCCTACACCATCGGTCTATACGCGCAGAGCATCGACGGACGTAACGGCGTTCCCGCGCACGAGAACCGCACGCGTCACAAGCTCACGGACTGACGCATTCCCGGGCATCTCGCTTCGGCCCGTCGAGTCTGCGGTAACAGCTTCGTTGCAACGCCTCGAAAGGCCTTGGGAACCAACGTTGGTGCGGTAGCGTGTGCGATTGCTCGATTCGCACAAGTCCACCGGGGTTCCACAGAGGTTTCATTGAGGTTTTTTTGATGGCATTGTTTCGCGCCCGGGGGCTGGCGCGCGGATGCTCCCTGCTTGTGATCGCGGCGTTGGCGAGCTGCTGCGCACATCCGACTGCACCAGGTGCCGGTGCGCCTGCAGCTGCCAATGTGAATCTTGCCGCCGATCTTGCGCGTTCGGTAACAGTGGACGCGATGATGGCGCACCTGCAGCAGCTACAGCAGGCAGCCGACGCGAACGGCGGAAACCGTGCCGAGGGCACACCGGGCTATGACGCCAGTGCTGACTATGTGACACAGGCGTTGAAGGATCGCGGGTTCGAGGTGCAGGCTCCCGAGTTGTCCAGGCTCAAGGTCTTGGCCGAGGGCAAGCCGCTCGTCGTCATCGGGGGCCGTCCCTATGCGGTGGATCAGGCTTCCTATTTCGCGCAGACGCCCAAGGACGGGCTCAAGGCCAACGTCGTCCGACCGTCGGGGAAGGCCAGCGGTTGCGCCGCCGACGATTACGGCACGCTGAAGATGGACGGACAGATCGCCGTGGTCGACGTCGCCGGGTGTTCGGTGGTCGACAAGCACAACGTCGCCAAGGAGAAGGGCGCCGCGGCACTGCTTGTCACCATGCAGGCCGGTGCGGGCGAGGGCTTGTTCACCCCCAATTACTATGAGCAGCTGTCCATTCCGGTGGGCATCATCGACTCGGGCGTCGATACGCTCCTGCGGCGCAGCTCGTCGCCGATATCGCTGGTGCTGGATATGAACGTCGCGAAGGTGCGCTCACGTACCATCATCGCCCAGACGGCCACGGGCGATCCCGCGAACGTGGTGCTGGCCGGCGCTCACCTGGACAGTGTGCCGAAGGGGCCGGGTATCAACGACAACGGCAGCGGAGTGGCGGCGGTCCTGGAAACCGCACTGCAGATGGGCCCGAAGCCGGTGGTCAACAATGCCGTCAGGTTCGCCTTCTGGGCCGCCGAAGAAGATGGGCTGGCAGGTTCGCTGGAGTATGCCAAGGGCCGCAGCGCCGAAGAGCTCAACGACATCGCGCTGTATCTGAACTTCGACATGCTTGCGTCTCCCAACGCTGGGTACTTCGTGCTCGACGGCGATCAGTCGGCCGCCAAGCCGGATCCCAATCGACCGCCGCTGGACGTCCCCGAGGGATCCGCGGGTATCGAACGGACCTTCGCCGGATATCTGAACTTGGCAGGCAAGCGACCGGCAGCCGAGGAGTTTAACGGCAGATCCGACTACGGGCCCTTCATGTCCGCGGGCATCCCTGTCGGCGGCATCAGCTCGGGTGCGCTGGACCGGATGAGCGGCCCCGAGTCCAAGACCTGGCAGGGCCGCGCGGGCCAGCCGTTCGACCCCAACTATCACGGTCCCAAGGACAACCTGGCGAACGTCGGCAAAGCGGCGCTGGGAATCAACGGCTCGGCGGTCGCCTTCGCGATCGGGACCTATGCGTTGTCCACGACCGGGCCCAACGGCGTGCCGGAGCGCAAAGTTCGTCGACACTCGCCACAGGAGCATTAGGGCCAGCTAGCATCCCCGCGCATGAGAAGAATTCTCGCCGTGCTGGTCGCGCTGAGGTCTGGTGCTGTGATCGGACTGCCGGCCGCCGCGAGGCGCAGGTGAGCATCTTCAGTGACGAGGGCGGCAACTACCTCGGTGATATGCCGCGCGACGGCAATGTGGTCGCGTCCAACTCGGTCTATCGGGACCCGGGCTGGGTTGCGGAGTAGGAGACGCCGTACGGCACGCCGACCTTGTTGGCGCGCGCCGACGTGTCCTAGGGCCTGGCGCTGGACCTATCGCCAGGCGAACACCGGCTGCTCCAACTGGTCGACCCGGTCATTCTGGCCCTCCAAGCAGAGCCACCGCACCTGTAGTAAGACGGCTCCGGTCGGGGCGTGGATGAGGTCGTTGCCCAGCGGGATCTGCACCACCGGGCGCGGGCTTTCGGGAATCGCGATGTAGCGCGGTGAATCCTCGCGTTGCAGTTGGTGCAATCCCACCCGGTAGGCGGCGAGCACCTCGTCGGGGGAGGGACGCAATTGCAGACGTCCGCCGCCCCACACCACTACCGGCGTGATCACATATCCGGAACGTGTCGGGTAGTCGTCGAGTAGCCCGAGCACGGTCGAGTCGGGCAGCGCGACACCCAGCTCCTCGTCCAGCTCGCGCAATGCGGCCTGCGCCGCGTCCTCGCCCGGATCCAACCGCCCACCGGGCAGTGCCCATTGGGCGGCGTGAGAGTTGAGCCGGGAGGTTCTGCGACACAACAGGAATGCCGCGCCGCCGGAGACATCCACCATCCTGCCGTCCAGGCCCTGCCCGGGTATCTCCCGCGCGCCGATCCACTCGTCCACCGGTGCCGGGTCGATGCGGTCTTCGCCGAGGTCCGAGTCGACCAGCACCACGGCCACCGCCGCGCGCCGTTTGTCCGGGTCGTCGACGGTCCTGCGTTCGTGACCCGCCAGATGTCCGCGAATACGGGCCCGCAGTTCGTCGTCGTATGCGATCACCGTTCGACCCTATCTGTCGTCGCAGAAGGCAGACGTTTCGAATTTACTTGGCTCTATAGCTGGGCATACGGCGCCGGGCTTGCTGTGATGCGGGTACGAGCGATCACCAAACACGAGGTATCTATCGGGACGCCGGAATCGCCGTCGACAAGCTCGTGCCCGGGTCGAGGGTGTGGAGCTTGGCGCCGATGTTCCGGCCGGACGCGTGGAGTCCATCCGCGCCGCCCTAGTCGTCAACAAGGTGCTGGTGTTCACCGGGCGGCACTACCTCGACGACGGCGGGCAGCATGCGTTCGCCGGCCTCCTCGGCGAGCCGATCCTGCCCATCCCACGGGGACCTCGTATGGCACCGAGCTGTTGAACCTCGGGGGCGCGGCGAACGGCTGGCACACCGATCTCACCTTCGTCGACCGGATACCGAAGGCATCGGTGCTGCGGCCGGTCGCACTGTCGTCCTGCGGGGGAGCGACCACCTGGGCGTCGGGCGGGGCGAGCGCCGAGCGTCGCGCCGCGTACTACACCGAGTTCACCAGCTCGCTCTACGAGACCTTGCATCCCGTGGTGCGGGTGCATCCGGAGACCGGGGAACGCAGCCTGCTGCTCGGCCAATTCGTCGAGAATTTCCAGGGATTGCGCGGCAGCGAGTTCGCCGCGCTGTGCGAACTATCGCCGCCTGATCTGTCAGGCGATGCCGCACGCCGTTGTCCACGCTCCCGAGGTTCGGCCGTCGTGGGTGCGAGCCAAGGCCACGATCAAGGAGCCGTAGGCATCGCGCCACACCGAATGGCGTGGCCGAGATGCCTTGGCGCGTAGAGTCGTTGTGGCGGTAAAGGTGTCGTTGCCCCGGGAGAGCGTGAGCTCAGCGCCGTCGACGCACAGTCTGGCATCGGCTACGGCGTCGGTCTGCATGCCGTCGACGGCAAGGGTGATGGTGACGGTGCAGTCGCCATCGCCGAGGTCCGACTCTTCGACGGTAAGCACGCACTGCGGCGCGATGCCGTCGGCCGCCGCCGCGGCCGGCCATGCGATAGGCGTCAGGGTCGGCGTCCGGGGGGGGGGGGGGGGGGGGGGGGGGGCCCCCCCCCCCCCCGCCCCCGCCCCCCCCGCCCCCCGCCCCCCACCGGCCCGCGGGGACGCCCGGACCGGGTAACTGGGCCCCCCCGGCGACACCGCTAACACCCGCGGG
>JACHLF010000004.1 GCA_014204435.1 Mycobacteroides chelonae | reverse complement strand
AGAAGGCCTGCCGCAACCGCGACCAGGCCTAACCACAACAAGAGTGTCAAGGATCAACCGACACACATCCATCAACCATCAACCGAAGACAAACAAGGGCACAAGTTGTTTTTCGCAGGTAGAGACACTTTTGAGGCGAGTATCGGGTTAGCTGTCGAACCACTCTGACCTGGTTGTCACCCAGCTGTCACCCAAAGCGGGCACCGCGACGACGCCAGCAACCTTCCTGAACAACGAGCGCCAAATATTGGCCGCCACGTATAGTTCGGCTACTGGGTTGAAGCTTGGAGGGGAAATAGGGATCGAAGATCTGATCAATAACGCGAACGCCGGTCAGCTGGTCTTACACATGGATGACGAGGCATTTAACAAGCTCATCACGGGATGCGACGCTTACATAGACGACCTGCACGATCTACACCGCAAGGCGAACGAACTGGCGTGGCACAAGCTGGGGGCAGAATCCTTGCCATCTGGCCAACGGCTCGCAGAGATCTTCCGCGACAAAGCCTCAGGCCCCACCAACAGCGCCGCGAGCACCTTCGCATCGCACATCGAACAAGCCGAGAATTTCAAAACCCTGTTCCTGGCAGCCCGTAGCGCCTACCGCCAGACAGAAGAACACAACGCGAACAGCTTCAAACCAGGCGATGGGCATTAGTCCATACATGCGGCCAGCTGTTGCGGCGCTAATGGCCGCGCTACTCACGTCGTGCAGTCATGCAGGTATCCAGCCCAACGCTGACAAAGCGACTGCCACCACGACCACATCAGCAATCGCTACAAATGCAGCCGGTAGACCAAAGATCACCTATGAACCCTGCAAAGAGATTCCGGCGACCGTAGTTGCACAACAGAAACTCGACCGACGTCCCCCAGAGCCGGATCGTCGAACCGATGGCGAGACCGAAAACAATACGTGCGGATACCTAGCGCAAGCCCGATACGGCGTTACCGTCACCGCATCGAACTACACGCTCGATATGGACAAGAAAGACCCCGCGCACTGGGGCTTCACGGATCTCGAAATCAGCGGTCGTAAGGCTTTGAGCTACTACCTATTCCAAGGTGACACCAACACCTGCGCGATTGATCTACAGGCGACCACTGGCGTATATGGCGTCATGGTCGATAGCGCGACAGGCAAGTTCGGCCAGTTCCCAGACTGCCTCACCGCCGCACGAGCTCACCTAGAGGCCTTCCTGCCGCATTTCCCTTCCTAGCATCAGAATCTCGCTACCGCGTATAGTTCCCGCTAACAGGGTTTCGATGACCGAGGGGGAACTGATGCCTGATCCGTTGAGCTTCGATCCGGAGTTGTTGCACCAGCAAGCTAACAAGCTACTGGATCACGTAGAGGCTCATAGGCAAGACCACGCGGGACACGAAGCCGACTTGTCGAATGCCGTCAGTGCTTGGTCGGGGGCCATCGGTTCGGCATTAGAGGAAATACGCACCGGGTGGGCTGAACAGCACGAGGTGACACACAAACAGGCAGGCGAACACGCCACATGGATCTTTGAGGCCACCTCCAAAATTACGGCGACCGATGAGCACAGTGCGGGCCGTCTCGGTAATACCGAAAACAAGATCTGACCTATGGCGAAGATCGGTGACATCAGGCACTGGAATCCGGATACTTTGCAACAGGTATTCGACACCGCGACCGCACGCGCCAAAAGCCTTACCCACCTTGGTGAAGATATCGAGCAGGTCGCCAACGACCTGAATACCTGGGGTGGCGCAACCGCCGACGCCTGGCGCGAAAGCATGGGTAAGGTCCGCGTTGACCTTGGCGATCACACCGAGCAGGCCGAGAAGGTCGCTGCCGCAGTCAAACCAGCTATAGATGACGTGCGGGACGTCAAAAACAAGCTGGGATTTCTCGAGCAAGATGCCCAGTCTTTCGGTGCCAAGATCACCGACGACGGCAAGGTTGTAGCTGCTCGACAAGTCAAAGACACCGACAAGGCTCTCCAAGACGACCAAATCGCGCGCCTCCAAAAACAAGTCACTGCGTTGGAGCAACGCGCCACCATCGTCGAGCAGGAAATCGCCGCCGCACTTCGCGCTGCCGTCGCAGGTTCACCAGCGGCGCCACAGACAAGCCCCATGCGCGACGTCGGTAGCCAGGAACGACCGGGCGTGACTGACATCAACGATCCCGACGTGCAGTGGCAGCCGGGTATCGATCCTGCCAAATGGAAAGAGTCGTACCGAAATCCACAGCTATCCGATAACCCGCCTGGTATGACGCTTCCTGCCGGTGCTGAACGGGATGCGGCTTGGAAGGAATATCTTGCCAACTATCCGAAGGACGGCACGCGGGGGGGTTCTACCCAACCCAGATGCTGTGCAGGACAAGGGATT
Source organism: Mycobacteroides chelonae (assembly GCA_014204435.1). Lineage (GTDB taxonomy): Bacteria > Actinomycetota > Actinomycetes > Mycobacteriales > Mycobacteriaceae > Mycobacterium > Mycobacterium chelonae_A. The sequence goes on along the minus strand of JACHLF010000004.1, from coordinate 398,784 downwards.
AAAGAACATCGGCTTTGCAGCCACCCAACTTGGAACATCGTACGCATGGTCAGGTGGCGACACCAAAGGTCCAGGTAAGGGCTCCTTCAATTACGACAAAAACGGGAACCTAATACCGGATGAGTCGTATACATACAACGACCCAAAGCGCGTTGGTTTTGATTGCAGTGGACTAACCGAGTATGCAGCGGGTCAAGTTATTGGCGGTAATGACAACAGCATCGGTGGTTACACGGGAACCCAACTGGGGTCGCCGAAGCTGGTAGACGTGGCAGGTCCAGGCCACCCAGGTGCACCGCAGCCCGGAGACTTGGTGTTCTATGGCCCTGGTACGGCAGAGCACGTGGGCATCTACGTCTCAGATGGCGTAATTATCAATGCACCTGGGTCGGGCATTCCTGTGCAGATCAATCTCCGGGGTACCACTCCCGATGTTCCTCAGGGCGAATACATCCGAGTTAGAGGGTTCCGCTAGGTCAGGCGGCACTTACGATTTTCGATTCAATTTTATCGCTGATCGGGGCGATAATGGCAGCGTCGTACAAGTGCGAAGATTCGACGTAGAACAAGACGTTTGCCGATACGCGCGTCTGTCCGCCAGCCCCGTCATTCGTCTGGCCGCTCGATGGGCTAAACCATGTTAGGGATGTTGGCGTTTGATCGGTGATGTGGCCGACTGAGCACTTGTTGAGCTGTTTCACTTGTTGATCGAACGCGCTCCTGGCAGCAGCCGGGTCGTTGTAGACCGCGATTTCCTGGAGGACATAGAAATTGCTGTAACCGGTGTCGCGTGCGGAACGGAACTGTGCCCACCCCTGCGGGAACGAGGTTCCGCAACCGTAACCAGATGGGCCGCGTTCGATCGGATAGGCCGTGAAGAGCTTGTCTCCAACGATCGGCTTCATTTCGTCCATCGTGAGTGGTAGCGAGTCGATCTCACCTGGCTTAACCGGGCCCACCGACGTCTCGGGATCAGCGCTTGATGTCGCGGTCGTCGTAGCGTTCTGTCCACACCCAGCAAGAAACGCGGTGCATGCCAAAAGCGCCAGCAGACGTCTATTCATCCCATAACCATACGGTGAAAAAGATCACCTATCCGTACAGCAGACCCGTCCTCATCGAGCCAACCGGGGTAGTGAACACCGGGGATGCCGGCTGTCCCCGGACTGCGACGTATGACGACTCCTTGGTCACGTAGACGACCGATCGGACAGGTCTGCCGGGCTCGTCAGCACAACACCTGAACCACCTGCCGCGTAGCGATACGAACCCTTCGGGACACCTCCGACGAAAGACTCAGCTCCCGCACGTGCGGAACATCGAGTGCGGTGACGACGACGCCCGGCCCATCCGATTCCCAGCGCGCACCGTACCGATTCAGAATGTTGCGCATCGCGTAGTTGTCGGCCAACACCGACGCCGTAAATCGACGTACACCGTCGGCATGAGCAGACACCGCCAACGCCTCCATCAGTAATGTCCCAATCCCCCGGCCCTGGTAGTCATCGCCAACCGTGAAGGCCAACTCGGCACTGTCGGGTTCGTCGAGGTGCCGGATGAATCGAGCATCGGCCACAACGAGGCCGTCGGGTCCGTCGGTGAGTGCCCACGCGAAGTGGTCGAGGTAGTCGAGCTCAAACAGATAGGTGATCATCCGCTTACTGGGAACTCCCAGAAACCGGCGGTAGACCGTACGCGGCGAAAGCCTTGCCAGGCGCTGGCTGTCACCGGGAAGAAGGGGCCGCAGGTGGAACTCGGTGCCGTCACGCAGCCGCACCGGAATAGGGGTCACGAATGTGGCCACCCGCTGGCGCGCGGTCCAGACCAACGCCTCTGACACACGGGGGATTTCGAGCATGGCGGTGAACGCATCCCACCCGCCGGCCCAGCCCCGCAACGGCTCGGTCGCCACGACGGTCGCCGACCGGGCAGTCCCGCGCAGAAGCGCGATCTCGCCGACCACCGTGCCGGGTATCAGATGTGCCACGACCGACTCCCCGTCTTCTCCCGCATGACGGATTTCGCCTCCACCTGAGCCGAGGAGCAAGAACCAGTCGGCTGGCTCGCGCTGACGCATGAGTACGTCCCCGGCGGCCGCGTCCAGAGGCGACAGCAACTCAGCCAGCGGCTTAAGCGCATCGACCGCACTGCCTGCGAAAAACTCCAATTCCGCTAGCTCTGCGGCATCGACACCGACAGATCTGGGCCACGCTCTGTCCACGATGTGCACCGCCCTAGCCCGAACCAGCTGAGTCAGTTGGCATGGTAATCACCGGCCACCTTGTCTGATCGGCTAATGGCGGAACCACATCTGCAGGCGGCGGGCTAGTTGTTCTTTCACGGGGAGGTTGTGAACGCGTACGCGTTCGATCGGTGTCTTGCCATTGATGCCGGTGTGGTGTCTTGTGGTGACTGTAGTGATGCAGCCAGTCAGGGTAGGTCGCTGCGCGGTCTTCGTCGGTCAGGTAGTTGTGGGCGTAGGCCCATTCTTGGTTGAGGGTGCGGTTGAATCGTTCAACTTTCCCGTTGGTCAGGGGCCGGTAGGGTCGGGTGCGCTTGTGCGTGATGTCGGCGGTGAGTGCTGCCGCGAAATCCTTTGATCGATAATATGATCCGTTGTCGGTGAGCACGCGTTTGACGATGATCCCGTGATCGTCGACGGCGTGATGCACGTAGGCATACCCGCGGCTCTTCTTCTTGTTGTTGCGGTTGCCGACCGTGCGGCCGAGTTTGCGGTGCCCGCCACCATCGGGGATGCGGCCCAGCTTCTTGATGTCGACATGGACCAGGTCCCCGGGCGCGGGATGCTCATAGCGCACCGGTGTGGGTCGGCGCACCGCCAGCCGACTGGCCTGGTCCAGATGGCGCAGCAGCGGCATCCGGTACCGGCGCAGCACCGCCTCGACGGCGAAACGCGGCAGACGCAGATGCGCGGCGATGCGATGCGGGCGACTGGAGCGATCGCCCATCGCGCCGTGAGCGCCGTCGCGGTAACGGTCCGCCCACTTCTTGGCCGTCGCCGTTGAACACTGGAACCGCTCAGCGGCCCGCGCGTAGGTCTACCCGTCGTCCACAATGGCCGGCGCGAGCCGCAACCGGCCCTTGGGAGTCAAACAAGCATCAGCGCGGACCATGAGGATCTCTCGGTGTTCGATGTGCGCTGTGGTAACCACACCGATACCGGAGGTCCTCACCTACCTCCGCACGCCACGCCGTTCACAACCTATCGAGGAGTTACCACTAGCGCCCGCGTGGACATGCTGTGTTCGCAATTCGCCCATGCCAAACCCTGTCCCGTGGCAATAATGCTGGTGACTGGAAGGAATGGGGATGGACAAGCTCCGTACCAGGGTCGTCGCCGGGATGGCTGCGGCCGGCATGTCGGCCGGTGGCGTGTTCGGCGTCGGTACTGCGCAGGCGAACGATCACACGTTCCTGGACAGTCTGCGCGCCGCCGGGGTCTTCATTCACAAGGATGCCGAGCCGTACGTGGTCCAGGCGGGACACCAGGCCTGCCGAGACTTGAAGAACGGTGTCCCACCGGAGGAGGCGGGATCGCAGTTCCCGGTGGGTTCCGGCGTCGCACCCGCACCGGCCCCCACTGTCTATCTCGACATTCTGCAAAGCGAGTTGTGCCCGAACGCGCTGAACCCCGCGACGCCACCACCGGCGTAACCGTTCTCTGCGACCTTGCTGAAGCAGCAGCGGCCTCGTTGATGTAGCAGTGGCTACCCGGACACACAACAACCATTCGACCTGCCAGAATGTTTGCTGTGAACATTCGTTTGCTATTGGCTCCGCGGTGGATGCGTTGGTTGGTACTGGTCGCCCTCATGACGGCGATCGGCGGACCGCTGTGGATCTTTCTCATGCCCGACGACGGATCGGACTGGAAAATCCGTGCGGTGCAGATACCGGTGCTCAGCATCGGTGTTGGAACCCTGCTGATCGTTGTTCAGGAACGATTCCGCCAGTCTTTTCTGGCTACCCTTGACGGGTTGGACGCGGCGCAGCGGCGCCAGGCCATCGAGGCAAGCCAGCGCGGCGCCGCACCCACCGAGGCGCCGGTGCTGTCTGCGGCGGTGCGGCTGTGCACGCTCCTTGTGGGAACCAGGCTGCGGACACCCACATGGGCGCGGTGGGGCGCATACCTCGTACCAGCGGGTGCAGCGAATGCGGTAAGGCAATAGCAACCCTCGCTGTCTTCAGCGAGCGCGAGGATCTCACGAACGCCGAATCGATCGTCCCTGGCGGACCGAGCCTAACCGATTACGAGAAGTGGTCCAACGAGATTCGCACTCACGCGACGCAGGTAACCAGATCCGATCTCGCACCGCGGGCACTACACATTGCCGAGCTGTCCGATCAAGCCGTCTCCGTTGTCCGCGAGATCCGTCAAGAACCAGGAACGCAACTAGAGCAGCTACGGAAGCAAGATGTCTACGCCAAGCTCATCGCCCAAATGTATGAGGAAGCGGCGGTAGTTCTTGACGTATGTCATCGCTGACCGCACTCGTGATGCAGCCTGCGATGATCCGGGGCCCGAGATCGCCGCGCTCTCGGAAGGCCACCTCACCTTCCGAGAGCTGGGACGGCACGCCGTCCTGATCCACCGTGCGGAATTCCTCTGGATCGGCGGGGCTGCCTGCCTCGATCCAGCCGGCCACCGACTCCACGGACGCGCCCCGCCCCGGCGCAGGTGCCGACGAGGTCGGCGGGCCCTGCTGCGTGTGTGACGCACACCCCGCCACCAGGAAGATCAGGCACAACACGCTCCAGACACGCCCCCGGTGAGCGTAGCTTGTCCTCTGCATTGGGTAGGGTCCCTCCGCGTGACTCAGAGCGTGACCGTGAAATCTGTAAACGCCCGCCTCGCTGCGGAACTGGCCGTGGCCGAGGCCCAGGTCGTGGCCGCCGTGCGGCTGCTTGACGAGGGCGCGACGGTCCCGTTCATCGCGCGTTACCGCAAGGAAGTCACCGGCAGCCTGGACGACGGTCAGTTACGCGAACTGGAAGAACGGCTGCGGTACCTGCGGGAACTCGACGAGCGCCGTGCCGCGGTGCTGTCCTCCATCGAAGAGCAAGGCAAGCTCACCGACGACCTGAAGGCGGCGCTGCTCTCGGCCGATACCAAGGCGCGTGTCGAAGACATCTACCTGCCGTACAAACCGAAGCGTCGTACCAAGGCTCAGATCGCTCGCGAGGCCGGACTGGAACCGCTGGCCGACCGGCTGCTGACGGACCCGAGCCTGGTGCCCAGCGAGGTGGCCGCCCAGTTCCTCACCGAGAACGTCGCCGATGCCAATGCCGCGCTCGACGGCGCCCGCCACATCCTCATCGAGCGTGCGGCAGAGGACGCTGAGCTTGTCGGCGCCACACGCACCAAGTTCTGGGCAGACGGCGCACTGCGGACCGCGCCGTGGTCCGAGGATGCCGCGAAAACCGAAGCAGCGCAGAAGTACCGTGACTACTTCGAGTTCTCCGAGTCTCTGGAGAGCATGCCTTCTCACCGCGTGCTCGCCGTCATGCGTGGCGAGAAGGAACAGGTTCTGGCCCTCACCTTCGACGGCGGCGACGACGCCCCTTACGAAGCCATGGTCGCGCAGTCACTCGGAGTGAACCTGACCGCCAAAACCCCGGCGACGCCCTGGTTGGCCGGCACCGTCCGGGTCGCCTGGCGCGCCAAACTCATGTTCTCCGCATCCGTCGACGCCCGACTCAAGCTGCGTCAACGCGCCGAAGAAGACGCCGTCGGCGTCTTCGCCCGCAACCTCAAGGACCTATTGCTGGCCGCGCCCGCGGGTACCCGCGCCACGCTCGGTCTTGATCCCGGGTTCCGGACCGGCGTCAAGGTGGCCGTAGTGGACGGCACCGGCAAGGTGGTGGACACCTGCGCGGTCTATCCGCACCAACCACAGAAGAAGTGGGATGAGGCCAAGGCCACCCTCGCGGCGTTCGTAGCCCGCCATGGCGTCGAGTTGATCGCCGTCGGCAACGGAACCGCATCGCGCGAAACCGATGCCCTGGCAGCCGAACTCATCGCCGATATCAAGGCTGCGGGAGCCAAGGCCCCGACCAAGGCGATGGTGAGTGAGGCGGGCGCGTCGGTGTACTCGGCATCCGCCTATGCCGCACATGAGCTTCCAGACTTGGATGTGACGCTGCGTGGCGCGGTGTCGATCGCGCGACGTCTGCAGGATCCGTTGGCCGAGTTGGTGAAGATCGAACCCAAGTCGATCGGCGTCGGGCAGTACCAGCACGATGTCACTCCGGGCACCCTCGCCCGCAGCCTCAACGCCGTCGTCGAAGATGCCGTGAACGCTGTCGGTGTCGACCTGAACACCGCCTCGGTGCCGCTGCTCGCGCGGGTATCCGGAGTAACCGAATCCTTGGCAGAGTCAATCGTCGCGCACCGCGAGAAGGTAGGAGCGTTCCGTAGCCGCAAGGGACTGCTGGAGGTTCCCAGGCTGGGTCCCAAGGCCTTTGAGCAGTGCGCTGGATTCCTGCGTATCCAGGGCGGCGATGACCCGCTGGATGCCTCCGGTGTACATCCCGAGTCCTACCCGGTGGTCCGCAAAATCCTCGATCGCTCGGGCATCACGCTCGCCGAGCTGATCGGCAACGAACGCTCGCTGCGCTCACTCAAACCTGCCGACTTCGCCGACGACCGGTTCGGAATACCCACCGTCACAGACATTCTCGGCGAGTTGGAGAAGCCCGGGCGTGACCCCCGGCCCGCATTCACCACCGCAACGTTCGCGGCCGGTGTCGAGAAGGTGTCGGACCTGAAGGTCGGCATGGTGCTGGAAGGTGTCGTGACGAACGTGGCCGCGTTCGGCGCGTTTGTCGACGTCGGTGTGCATCAGGACGGCCTCGTGCATGTGTCGGCGATGTCGGATCGGTACGTGTCCGATCCCCACGGGGTGGTCAAGTCCGGTCAGGTGGTGCGGGTGAAGGTCACCGACGTGGACATCCCACGCCAGCGGATCGGACTGAGCCTGCGCCTCAATGACGATCCTCCGCAGGGCAAGCGCCCCGAACGGACCAGCACTCCCCGCCGTGACGAAAGAAATCGCGACGACCGAAATCAGGATCGGCGAAACCAGAACCGCGGCAAGAATTCCGGCCGCAGGCAGGAGAGCCTCCCGACAGGTTCAATGGCGGACGCGCTGCGCAACGCAGGTTTCGGGCGGTAGGCGCAACGGTACTCTCCAATGACGGCAGCGACACCGCGGGCCGAATGCGAGAAGCCAGACCCCAAGGGTCCGTATGCACGGGCACGTCCGGGTGAATTGAAGGGTCGGGCGGGGGTCGAGGATCCCTACGACGCCCCGGCAAATCCCGAACTGGTTCTCGACACGACCGGAGCCGATATCGACGGGCTGGCCGCTTAGGTGATCGACGTTCTTAACCGGCCTAGGTACGGTTGGCCGCGCGCTCCAGAACGGGCCGCAACTCGGGGCAGTACTCGTCGATAGACGCGGACAGGAACTGCCACTTCTGCTCGGTGGTGCTCTTCCGGTCAAGGTTCTTGGCCAGGAACTCGGCGGACTGGTAGGCATCCTTGTCCAGGCCGGTGTCCAGCCGATGGCAGGCGATCTTGCCCAGGTAGGCAGTCTTGTCCGGCGGCGCGTAGATGCCGTACGAGTGCAACGTCTCGTTGAAGCTGACGTCATCGGCGTTCGCCGGGGAGGCCATGGCGATCGCCGCAGCACCCACACCCATCGCGATCATCGCAGTAAGACCGAGTCCCTTCATGCCGGTGAGTCTACATCCGTTGACCTCATCGGACATAGGTTCACGGATGTCATCGTGATTGACACCACTGCCGCGGCCTCAAGATCGCGCAAAGAACCACGAAAGCGCCACCGTGCGGCCTACTCTCCCTCGGTGGTTCCTGCCCCTTCTCTTCACCCTCTTCACCCTGCACCGCAGCGCGTCGCGGACCCCCGCCTGCGCCACGTCCTGAAGGACGACGCGCACAAGCTGACCTCTGTCGGCGGGCTCGCCGCGCTGTCCCTGGACGCGTTGTCCTCGGTCGCCTACGGCCCCGAGGCCATCGTGCTGGCCCTGATCGCGGGCGGCGTCGGAGCCATCGCCTTCACCCTGCCGGTGGCCATTGGGATCACTGTGCTGCTCATCGTGCTCGTGTTCTCCTATCGCCAGGTGATCGCGGTCCACCCCGAAGGCGGCGGCTCGTACGCCGTGGCGAAGAAGGACCTCGGGCGCGAGGCGAGCCTGCTGGCCGCCGCGAGTCTGGTGGTCGATTACGTGCTGACCGTCGCGGTGAGCCTGGCAGCCGGAGCAGCGAGCCTGGCAAGCGCCTTTCCCGCCCTCGCCCCGCACCTGCTGTCGGTCACGCTGATCGGCCTGGCGATCCTGACGATCCTGAACGTGATCGGCATCAGCGAATCGGCAAAGGTCCTGATGCTGCCGACGCTTCTGTTCATCCTGTGCATCCTGGCGGTCATCGTGTTCGGGCTCGCACACTCCACCCCGGTAGCTGTCATCGGGAAGGACCTCGGCCCCGTTGAGCCGGTGAGCGCACTCGGAATCATCTTGGTCCTCAAGGCATTCGCGGCCGGATGCTCATCCCTGACCGGCGTGGAAGCCATCGCCAACGGCGTCCCAACCTTCAAGACTCCCGCTATCAAACGAGCCCAGCACACCGAGGTCGCCCTGGGATTCCTGTTGGGCGTCATGCTGATCGGACTCAGCATTCTCATCAAGGCCCACCACGTAGTACCTCGCGGTGACGTCACCATCCTGGCGCAGCTGTCCGCCGCGGCATTCGGAACGGGGCTGCCGTTCTACATCACCAATGTCACTGTGGCGCTGATTCTCGGATTCGCCGCCAACACCAGTTTCGGCGGATTGCCGGTGTTGATGAGCCTGCTCGCCAAGGACGACCGAATGCCGCACCTGTTCGGGCTGCGGGCGGAAAAGCCGGTGTATCGCTACGGTGTCGCAGCCCTCGCGATCTTCGCGGCCCTGATCCTCATCGCCAGCGACGCAGACACCCACCGGCTGCTGCCGCTGTTCGCGATCGGCGTGTTCATCGGCTTCACCATCAGCCAAGTGGGTTTGGTCAAGCACTGGTTCGGCGCGCGTACACCCGGCTGGCATTGGAAGGCCGCGTTAAACGGCTTCGGGGCCACGCTGTCGGCCATCGCGATGGTGGTGTTCTTCGTCAGCAAGTTCTCCGAGGGCGCTTGGCTGCTCGTCATCGTCATCCCGCTGCTCATCCTCCTGTTCGGACGCACCGAGTCCTACTATCAGGGCGTCAAACGCGAACTGGCGCTCGATGAATTGCCTGCGCTGACGTCGAACCCACCGGACCAGACACCGCTGGTGATCGTGCCCATCGACGACATCAACAAGCGAACGGTGCACCTCTTGGAGGCGGCGCTGCATCTGGGCGGTGAGGTGGTTCCGGTCACCATCAGCCGCACCGATCAGAAGGCCAACGCGATGACCAAGCTTTGGACGCACTGGAATCCGGGCCTGGAACTGGTCGTACTTCCTACCGCGCATCGGTCCCTGGTAACTCCGCTGGTGGAATACGTCAAGAAGCGACAATGCGGCGGCCGTCAGGTGACAGTGCTCCTCACCGAGATCAAGACCAAGCGTCGCTGGCATCAGATCCTGCACAACCAGACCGGGATCGTGCTGACGGCCAACCTCATCGACCGCACCGATGCGATCGTCGCCAACTATCCCTACCGGATGGGCTGATGTCTCATCCGGCCGCCTGCACGGGTGCCTTCTCAGTCTCGACATCACCCACGTGATCGTCGAGCATGGTCGTCTCGTCGAACGGCTCCGCCCCCGCGAGCACGCACGTGATCCGGTCGCGGTCCGCCGTCTTGGTCCAGGTTCCGATGAGCAGCGTGGCCACCGCGTTCCCGGAGAAGTTGGTCAGCGCCCGCGCCTCGGACATGAACCGGTCGATGCCGACGATCATGCCCACTCCGTCGACCAGATCGGGCCGATGGCTTTGCAATCCGCCTGCCAGCGTTGCCATTCCGGCCCCGGTCACCCCGGCCGCACCTTTGGAGGCGATGATCATGAACGCCAGCAGTGAGATCTGCTCGCCGATCGATAGAGGCTTGCCCATCGCGTCGGCGACGAACAGCGAAGCCATGGTCAGATAGATCGCCGTACCATCCAAGTTGAACGAGTATCCGGTCGGGACAACGATTCCCACCGTCGACTTCTCCACACCGAGGTGAGTCATCTTGGCGATCAGCCGCGGCAGCGCCGATTCGGAGGACGAGGTCGAGACGATGAGCAGGTACTCGCGTGCCAAGTAGCGCACCAGCTTGAAGATCGATACTCGGGCAACTGCCCACAGCAGCGCGCCCAGCACACCGAAGATGAAGATCACGCATGTGGTGTAGAAGCCGAGCATCAGCGCGCCCAGCTCCTTGACGGCGTTCCAGCCGGTTTGGCCGACCGCATTGGCGATGGCACCGAAGGCGCCAATGGGCGCCAGCCACAGCACCACGATGAGGACCTTGAAGACCAGCTCCTGAAGCATCCCGATACCGCGCACGATCGATTCCCCGGTGGATCCAAGCGCCTGTACCGCGAAGCCCACCAGTAGTGCGATGAACAGCGTCTGCAGCACACTGCCGGAGGTCAGCGCCGAGAACATGGTCTCCGGCACAATCGATTTGATGAAGTGCCAGGTGCCGCCGGCGGCGTGGGCCTGGTCGACGTACGTGGCCCCCGCGCCCTGATTCGCGGTGGACAGGTGCAAGCCGGTGCCGGGCGCGAGCAGGTTGCCGACCACGAGCCCGACGGCCAACGCGACCGTGGACATCGCCAGGAAGTAGACGAACGCCAACCCACCGACACGACCCACGCTGGCGGCCTTGCGCGCCGACCCGATGCCCAACACGATCGTGCAGAAGATGACCGGACTGATCATCATCTTGATGAGGCTGACGAAGATCTCACCGAGCACGCCCACCGATTTCCCGAATCCCGGCCACAGCAGGCCGACCGCGACGCCCAGCACCACCGCGACGATGACCGCTATATAGAGCCAATGGGTGCGGTCCTTGTGTTTCTTGGGTGGGGTGCTCTCGGAAGCCGTCGATTCGGTCGCTGTCATAGCCCCTATCGTGCCGTACCGTGACTGGGATCACAGCGCGAACCCGCCGTTGGCCCACGTCCCGGCGATGATCCGCCGAAAACACGGCCGACCGGCTTTTACCTGCATTGATAGCTTGGCGGGTACCCTGGCGGCCATGGACAGCAACCGCCGCGACGATGCGGCCGCCCCGAGCGGCTCCACGTCATACGGGTCGTGGTCGCAGTCCAGCCAACCGTTGGAATACCCCGACGACCCCGCCTACGCATCACAGGCATTCGAGTACCCCGCGATCGGGGGCACCGCCCAGCCCAACCGAACGGCGGTGCTTGCGCAGCAGTACGGCTCGTATGGCCCACCGCCCAAGGATCCCGAGCCCCCGCGCCGGTCGAACACCTTCTGGCTGTGGGTTGTTGGTATCGGCGCGCTGGTGGTGATCGTCGCGCTGATCATCACGCTGTTCGTGCTGATTCAACGGCAAGACGACAGGCCCCCCACCGTTGTCGCCACTCCCTCGACGCGAACCTCCACGACCACCGTGCCCAGTCGGCTGACCATCCCCCCCATACCGAGCTTCACCATTCCGCCGATCCCGGTCGATCCCCCAACCCAGGGAAGCCAGGCCGCGACGGAGGCCGTGGTCTATGAGGTGGGCGGCCACGGTCCGGCCCTCAACATCACCTACTTCGACGCCAGCGGCTCCCTGCAAATGGAGTTCAACGTCAAGCTGCCGTGGCGCAAAGAGGTCAAGTTGAACGCCAAGCAGGTGACGAACGCCGTCGTGATCGCCGCCGACTTCTCGCACGATGTGTCGTGCTCGCTGGTTGTCAATGGAACGCAGAAGAGCACGACATCAGGAAAGATGGCGACCTGCAGCACCCTGAGCTAGCTTGCGCCGCCGACGGTTTCGCCGGTGACGGGGTGGTATCGGGGAACCTTGACCAGCATAACGGCCACCAGTCCCAATCCGATCATCAGCACCGGGCCGGCGATACCCGCACGGGTGGCATGAAAGAGCAACGCGAACGTGGCGAACAGCCACGGGCCGACGAAGGAGACTGCCCGCCCGGTCATGGTGTAGAGGCCGAACACGAATGCCTCCCGACCGGCCGGAGCCATCCGCAGCACCAGCGTGCGGGCCGCCGACTGCGGAGGCCCGACGAACGCCGCGATGGCGAGCCCACAGACCCAGAACGCGGGCTGGCCCGTCAGGAACATCATCACGACGCCGAGGGCGACGATCGCCGTCAATGAACCGGCGATGATCCCCTTGGAGCCCCACCGAGTGTCAATCAGTCCGCCCACCACCGCGCCGAGCGCTGCCATGACGTTACCGGCCACGCCGAACAAGGTGATGTCCGCGCCGGACAGATGGAACACGCCGCTGGCGATGACCGGCGTCAGCGCGAACATCGCGACCATCCCGTCGCGGAAGATCGCACTCGCCATGAGGAAGTAGATGATGCGCCGATCCATATGCCATTGCTCGACCAAGTCGCGCCACAACTCCCGATACACCCCAAGCAGCCCGGGTGAGCTGGGCGGCGGAGCGCCCGGATCGGCCAGCGGTCGGCTGAGCACCAGCGGCAACGCGAACACCGCGAACCATGCCGCCGCCAGCAGCGCGGACACGCGCACGTCGTAACCGTCGCTGGCAGGTATGTGCAAGAGACCGCGGGTCGACCCGTCTCCCGAGATAAAGCCCAGGTAGCACACCAGCAGGACCACGACGCCCCCGATGTACGCGGCGGCCAAGCCGAGGCCGGACACCCGCGAGGCGTTGGCCGGCGTGGTGAGCCCGTGCAGCATCGCGTTGTAGGGGACCTGAGCCAGCTCGTTGAATACCGAACCCGCGCAATACAACCCCAGACCCAACCAGAGGTAGCGATTGTCCTCGCGCACCAGGCTCATCATCGTGGCGACCACCACCACCAAGGTGGTGAGTGTGCCCAGCGCGACGCGGCGCCGCTGCGGGGTGTCGGCCCACACCCCGATGACCGGCGCAAGCAGGAAGACAAGGACACCGCCCAGACCCATCATCCAGCCGAGAAGGCCCTGCGGCACCCCGTCGGGCATGCCCGACCCGACCCGACCCGTCAGGTACGGCGTGAAGATGAACATCACGATGACGGTGTTGAAGGCCGCCGACCCCCAGTCGAATGCCGCCCAGGCAGCTATCCGGCCACGTGAAGTGTGGGTATGCAATTGTCGGCCGGTCCCTGGGTCTTGACGCCCCACCGGCTCCTCGACCCCAGGCATGCTCATTACCGACCAGCGTAGCCTCGGGCGCTATTGGCAACCTTTACGATTGCCCCATGTCGATACCCGCACCAAGTCCCGATGCCCGCGCCGTCGTCACCGGAGCCTCCCAGGGCATCGGCGCGGCGCTTGCCGAAGAGCTTGCCGCCCGCGGACACAGCCTCATCATCACCGCCCGACGCGGCGAGATTCTCAGCGACCTCGCCAACACCCTGACGGAGAAGACCGGCGTGATCGTCGAGGTACGCGCGGTGGATCTGGCCGATCCGGGCGCCCGCGATGTGCTGTGCAAGGAACTCTCCGAGCGCAATATCTCCATCCTGTGCAACAACGCCGGGACGGCCACTTTCGGGCCCATCCGCAGCCTGGACCCCGAGGGCGAACGCAAGCAGGTGCAGCTCAACGCTGTTGCGGTACATGACCTTACGCTGGCCGTGCTGCCCGGCATGCTTGAGCGCGGCGCCGGCGGCATATTGATCTCCGGATCGGCGGCCGGTAACTCCCCGATTCCCAACAACGCCACCTACGCGGCGACCAAAGCCTTCGCGAACACTTTCTCGGAGTCGCTGCGTGGCGAACTCAAGGGCACCGGCGTGCACGTCACACTGTTGGCCCCCGGGCCGGTGCGCACCGTCGAACCCGACCCCGCCGAGGCATCAATCGTCGACAAGGTGGTTCCGGACTTCCTGTGGATCAACGGGCAGTATACGGCACGCGTCTCCCTGGATGCGTTGGAGCGCAACAAGATGCGCGTTGTTCCCGGCATCACGTCCAAGGCGATGTCGGTGGCTGCAGGTTACGCCCCGCGTGCCATCGTCGCTCCGATTGTGGGGAGCTTCTACAAGAAGCTCGGCGACTAACCCTGACCTCGCAGGTCCAGGAGCGCGGCACGCGCGGTCTCGACCCTTCCCGGATCGAGGGCTTGGTCCGGGTCGATGATGACGCCCTTGGATCGCAGGACGGCATCGACCGACGCCCTCAGGGGCACCGACCAAGGCGGCCGCCAGTGGGTCGGCGCCGGCCGGATACACGTTCACCCCCTCCATGAACGACGAGATGGCCGCAGCGCCGGTTCAGGCTTGCCTCGCACGCTCACCATCTGATGCTCGAAAAGGAAGCGGGTCGACTGCGGGTACCGCTGCACCAGCTCGATGAAGCGAGATGCGGCGCGCTGCGCGGAGTTTCTCGGCGGAATGCCGAGACGGCACCGGTCAGCGATCGCGACGATGGCGGCGGCACGAATCGGCGGCGCGCTCGCACCTTGTGCTGTGCCCATCGTTCGCGCCACGCATCACCACCATCCGCCATGCCATTGACGCATAGGCGAAGTACCCGGTACCTCTCGGTACTGTCTACTGAAATGGCGGACTGAACAGCGGGAGGCATAACCCAGACATGGACGTCTACTGGGATGCATCCGATGCTCAAGCTGGCCTCGATCAGCGATCCACGAAGCGCCACAGCGCAATACGCGCTGACCGAGGTCGCCGACGAGTGCCGCCATTCGGTGATGTTCGGCCGCCAGATCAACACATTGAGCGATCGGAGCTGTAACCCGCCGATGATCGCCCGAGCCCTGGTGGGCGTGACAGCGCCAGCACCGCTTTCCGCGACGGTCTTCTCGATGATGCTGATGGTCGAGGAGATACTGCACCGGTTGCAGCGCCAGACTATGAACGACGAGACCTTGCAGCCTGGTCCGCGCCATGAACGAGGCGGACATGCCCGAAGGCCGCCTGGTCCAGTTCCTCTGACGGTGCTCCCAGATGTTACCCGAACACCTTGTGCCACAATCGAAACGGACGGAGTACGCCTCAGTCTCAGCTAGGTCTCGGTGCGAATTGTCGCGACCTTACTTCTTACCCATATTGCGGATGAGCTGCTTGCCCAGCGCACTGAGGAAGCTCTGAAAGCTCCTGTTGCTAAGCAGGCGCCGCCACCAGCTGGGCTTCTCAGGTACCGGCTTGCCGTCCCTCTTCGCGGGAGCCTGCTCGACGGGGGCGTCCTGGGCCGCCTGGGCCGCCTTCTCGGCGAGGACCTCGAAGGCGGATCGCGAATCGACCGTTTGGCCGTACTTGGATTGCAGGGGGCTAGACGCGGCGGCCGCTTTGATGGCGTCATCACCGATGGCGGCCATCAGCGAACGCGGCGCACGCATCCGGGTCCACGCCACCGGCGTCGGCGCACCCCTCTCGGAGAGCACCGTGACGATCGCCTCGCCGATGCCCAGCGAGGTCAGCGCCGTGCTCATGTCGTACACATCCGTCTTGGGATAGGTCTTGACGGTCTTGGTAAGGGCCTGCTGGTCCTCGGGCGTGAAGGCACGCAGCGCGTGCTGAATGCGCGCACCCAACTGCGAGAGCACATTGTTGGGCACGTCGGTCGGCAGCTGGGTGCAGAAGAACACGCCGACACCCTTGGACCGGATGAGCTTGACAGTCTGCTCCACCTGCTCCAGGAACGCCTTCGATGCGTCGGCGAACAGCAGGTGCGCCTCGTCGAAGATGAACACGAGCTTCGGCTTGTCAACGTCGCCGACCTCGGGCAGCTTCGTGAACAGGTTGGACAGAATCCACATCAGGAAGGTGGAGAACAGGACCGGCCGCGCAGCCTGTGCCCCTAGCTCGATGAGCGTGATAATGCCCTTGTCTGCGGTAGTACGCATCAGATCGTTGGGATCGATTTCGGGTTCGCCGAAAAAGGTGTCGCCGCCGTCGGCCTCCAGGTTGATCAGCGCCCGCAGGATCACGCCCGCCGTCGCCGCCGACACGCCACCGAGGTTCTTCAGGTCCGCCTTGCCCTCATCGCTGGTCAGGTACGTGATGACCGCGCGCAGGTCTTTCAGATCCTGCAGTGGTAGCTGCTGCTGGTCTGCCCAGTGGAAGATCAGCCCCAGCGTGGATTCCTGGGTGGCGTTGAGCCCCAGCACCTTGGACAGCAGGATCGGCCCGAAGCTGCGGATGGTCGCGCGGACCGGCACACCGATCCCGTTGGTGCCCAGTGACACGAACTCGGTCGGGAAGCCCGTCGGCGCCCAGTCGTCGCCGGTGTCCTTGGCGCGGCCGGCGGTCTTGTCGTTGGCCTCGCCTGGCTTGGAGATGCCGGACAGGTCGCCCTTGACGTCGGCCATGACCACAGGCACTCCCGCTGCGCTGAGCTGCTCGGCGATTATCTGAAGGGTCTTGGTCTTGCCGGTACCGGTCGCGCCGGCGATGAGGCCGTGCCGGTTGAGGGTCGCCAACGGAATGCGGATACGCGCCGCCGGGTCGACGGTGACGTCAACCACGACCGACCCCAGTTCAAGCGCTTGACCTGTGGTGGCGTATCCGGAGGCGATCTGCTGTGCGGGCGTGGCTCCCGCGGTGGTCTGCTCGGCCATGGCCACGACCCTAATGCCCCGCACCGTCCCCGTCATCGCCGACGGTGCGGTCGGCAATGGATTGCTCGCGAAATTCCGCGTTGACGTCACACTCGCGGATCGCACGTACCGCTAATGTGCTCAGACTGTGAGTGCTCCACGCGATGAACTGGTCTGGATCGACTGCGAGATGACCGGCCTCGACCTCGGCTCAGCCAAACTGATCGAGATCGCCGCCCTGGTCACCGACGGCGACCTCAACATCCTCGGCGAGGGCATAGATCTCGTCATTCATGCCGATGACGCCGCTCTGGCGGCGATGCCGCCGGTGGTCGCAGACATGCATGCCAAATCCGGGCTCACCAACGAAGTCCGCAAGTCGGTGGTCACCCTCCAAGAGGCCGAGGCCATGGTGCTGGACTACATCCGCCAGCACGTGCCCTCGGCCAAGACCGCTCCCCTGGCCGGAAACTCGATTGCCACCGACCGGGGCTTCATCGCGCGCGATATGCCGGAGCTGGACGGCTTCCTGCACTACCGGATGATCGACGTCAGCTCCATCAAGGAGCTGTGCCGTCGCTGGTACCCCCGGATCTACTTCGGCCAGCCCGACAAGGGCCTGGCACACCGCGCCCTGGCCGACATCAAGGAATCGATCCGCGAGCTGCGCTACTACCGTCGTGCGGCCTTCGTCCCCGACCCCGGGCCCTCTACCAGTGACCTTGTCGCGATCGTGGCGGACCTGGATAACGCGCCGGATACCGATTCGGCCTAAGGCGCCCTCACCGGTTAAGATCTGTGACGCCGCTTCACGCGGCAATGGTGGCTGTAGTTCAGTTGGTAGAGCACCAGGTTGTGATCCTGGCTGTCGCGGGTTCGAGTCCCGTCAGCCACCCCACCAGGTGGGAGGTCCATTTTGGCCTCCCACCTTTTGCATTCGGAGCAACCCTTGCAGCCTTAGCGCAAACTTGCGGATGTGCGATAACTGAATACAACCGCGCCACCCACAGGCTGCGCCGCCATACCCAGCAGCGCTCCGATGACGCCCGCCGCCGCATCGACAAAGCCCTACGGGCTCTACGCAAACAAAGGAGTGGCCAAGGTGCGCAATACCTTTCGGCACAGATAGCCTCAGGCAGACACTCCATGCACACACACCGCCTCGCCGTCGCGCGAACCCTCCTCGAGCACGAACGAGCCGATGCCGTCAGCGGCGAACAGGGCCCGATGCGCGGTGCCGCTCCAGCAGCTCAGTCACCCGCGCCGAAGTCGCGGTTATCGTGCGGCAGCCCGGGCCAAGAGTTCGTCGACCGACCACTGATCGTCTGCGTGCTCGCCATACTTGAAGGCAATTACTGAGCCATCGGGGGCGATGAGGAAATCCGCCGGCATGCTCAGGTGATTCTCCGTGGGCCCCAGACTGGCCACGACGTTGCTCAGCGATCGCATCTGCATTATGCCGCGGCCGACGGCATGCGCCACGTCTCGATTGAGGACTCCACGTACCGAGTTGTGCACGCCGAACTCGTCATAAAGCTTGCGTTCTGGATCGGCCACCACGGCGAACGGCAGGTCAGCCTGGTAGCGGCGCAGCCGGTCGGCGGAGGAATGGAACAGCACCACCTCGGTGACTCCAGCATCGCTGATCTCGTCGAGCCGGGCGGCTACTTGATGCATGTGCACGCTGCAGATCGGACAGCCAGCAAACCGCCGAAACTGCATGTGCGCCAGTCCGCCGACGGCAGGAACCGCGACTTGGGCACCCGTGATAGTAGTCAACGTCCGCGCGTTGACCTTATCTCCCACTTTCAGCACAGCATCCTCCATTATTGAGTCGCTTAACTCTATACCGCGATTCGCAGTATTGAGTAGGATCACTCAGATGTCAAATATTCCCGACACCCCCGCCAGGAGGCCCGGGCGCCCTGCACGGTTCGATCGTGACGACTCACTGACCGCACTAGTCTTGCTTTTGTGGAGCAGGGGCTACGACGCGGCCACGCAGGAGGAAATGCTCGCCGCGACCGGGCTGTCCTCCTCGTCGCTGTACCGGTCGTTCGGAAACAAGGCCGATGTCCTCGAAGCAGCATTGGCGCGATATCTCGCCTGGGCCGATGCGATGTTCGCTCCGTTGGAGCACGGCCACCGGGGCGTAGCGGACGTACACGCGTTTTTCGACCACCTGCAAACGCAGCTCGACGGCCCGCTGAGCAACGCCGGGTGTCTTGTGTGGAACACCATGCAGAACCCGATCAACGATGACCCACGCATCAAGACACTG
This sequence comes from Mycobacteroides chelonae, assembly GCA_014204435.1. GTDB lineage: Bacteria > Actinomycetota > Actinomycetes > Mycobacteriales > Mycobacteriaceae > Mycobacterium > Mycobacterium chelonae_A. Next base: position 379,788 of record JACHLF010000004.1, on the reverse strand, counting down.
ACTGAACAGCACATGCAACGACTGCGCCAGGGCCTAACCGCCGCGTTGCGGCGCGCTGCCGCCGCTGGTGAACTTCCAGCATCGGCACCGAAGAATCTTGCCGACGCCCTGCGCGCTGGAGTGCTAGGCGTACAAGCTCGCGCGCGATCCGGCGACACCGCCGACGCAATCACGATGCTCGACGGACTCCGGACAATGCTCGATCACGACGAACGCTGACGCTGACGCTATATCCTCCGTGCGGTACATCTTCCCTGACTTACGCCCCGCAGTTCGATGACGGCCATGCATTTCGTCGGCGTGTGTATCAACCCCGATGAAGACGGGCTCGGTCGGATCGGTGGGCATCGCCCTCCTTTGACAGCTCTCGGACGGTGCAGTAGCACCCGAGAGCGTGCCGACGGGACAAGACAGTGAAGGGCTCCGTTGCCAAGACAAGCTCCCATTAGGTCACCCAACACACCCTCGACCGGTGCATGGACTCGACGGCGAATCGGCGGAACCTATAGCAAGGCAACCCACCTGGGCACCGCTCGGTACTTTGGGCCAGACTCGCCATCGAGCACCGACACCGTCACCTTCGGATCGCTCGCGGCGTACGGAAACCGCGAACCGGGTACTTCCTGCGTGCGGAAAGTTTCTTCAACGTCGCCACCGAGATCGAGCGCCTGGACGGAGGACCGAGCGGGCAGATCATGTCGTACTACGGCGGCCGATCGCTACACGAGCAGTCCCACGGCGAAGCCTTTCTGGCGCTGATGACCAACCGATTTTCCAATGACGGCCTTTACGTACTCGACGAGCCCGAAGCGGCGCTCTCGCCTGCGCGCCAAATGGCCGCATTAGCACGAATGCACGAATTAGTTTGAAAAGGTTCACAATTCGTTATCGCCACTCATTCGCCGATCCTCATGGCGTACCCAGATTCACTCATCTACGCCTGCTCAGAAGAAGGAATCGATCCCGTTGCCTATCGCGACACAGAGCACTACAGGATCACACGAGAGTTCCTCGTGAACCCGGAGCCGATGCTGCGAATTCTGCTTTCCGACGAGCCGCTGTGACGGGGCAACCTTGACGTATCAGCCGTTTGCTCCGTTCTGCCTCCTGATCCGTGCCACTGCCGCCACACGAGCCGCCACCACCAGCCAGGTACCCCATACCGCGACCGGGTAGTCCACGCCAGCGCTACTTGACCTGCCGCATCAAGATCAAATCCAGGAAACCCCACCCATGGCCAGTACGTCCACAATTGCCCCCATGGCAAATCACATGCCACACGTCACGCACTTCCGCAGTGATTCCTCTCCAAAATTTCTAGCAAATAGTTTTAATAGTTGACCATCACACGGGGCGAACCCACAGCAGGCATGCTGTCACCGATCATTGGCGGCAAGACTTACAGAAATAGACACCATGAACAGGTGTGTCAGATGTGAACAATCTGGTTACGTCATGATCCAGTCTTTACCAACAGCTGTATACGAGAACTGGTAACGCGTGTCATACTCTTCGCGGGCTAACGCCCGTCCACTACTTCCATACCTGTTTCCAAGGGGTACCAGTGACCGCGACTACCACCAATGAGTCCACCCGGAACTTCACTCGGACCCGCAACGGGTACGACCCGATCGAGGTCAACGAGTACATCAGCCGACTGACGATCATGCACCAGTCCGGACTCAACGATGTCGAGACGCTCAAGAGCCGCCTCGAAGACGCCGCTAAGCAGATCACCACGCTCAAGGACGAGGTATCCACACTCAGCGACACCTCCCCCTCCGCACACGCGATGACCGACCGCATGGCCAAGATGCTGCGTATCGCGGTCGACGAGGTCTCCGAGATGCAGAACGAGGCGCGCACCGAGTCCGCGGCCCTGGTCGCCTCGGCCAAGTCCGACGCCGAGGCCATGCGCACCAAACACAAGGAAATGCTGGCCGATATGGCGGCCCGGCAGAGTGCACTGGAGACCGAGTACACCGAGGTCATGGCGCGTGCCCGCGAGGAAGCCAATCAGATTGTGGCCCAGGCGGTCAGCGAGTCTGAGCGCCTGCGAGCCGCCGAGACCAAGCGGCGCGACAAGGCCGAGACCGAGTTGGACGAAGAGCTGACCAAGCTACGCACCGAGACCCAGGCGGCCGTCGACGAGCAGCGGCGCGGTACCCAGGCCGAGTGCGAGAAGCGGCTCGCCGATGCCAAGGAGGAGGCAGACCGCCGTCTGCGCCTGGCCGACGAGCAGATCGAACGCCGCTTGGATCAGGCCCGCCGGTCGGTGGAAGAGGTTGGCCAGCAGCGCATCTCGATCCTGGAGCAATTGATGAGCGTGCACGGCAAGCTGGAGAGCATCCCGTCGATCCTGGAGTCGGCCTACCGCGATCGTGACAACTCCAAGTCGATCATCATGGTGCCGTCCAAGCGTGTGATCGACCAGAAGGTCATCGAGGGTTGATCTCAGGCCCGCGAGCAGACGTAAAAGCCCCCGACACGCCGAGCGCGCGGGGGCTTTTACGTCTGCTCGCCAGTTGATGCCTACTGCTGCCTGGTGTTTCCGGCCTTCCACTGTGACCACGGGATGTTCCAATCGCCCAGCCCTTCGGTGCCGGGTAGCACCGGTCCGACGGTGTTGGAGACGATCACCACGTCGCCGCGCTTGGTGTTCTCATAGAACCACTTCGCGTTCGCCGTGCTGACGTTGAGGCAGCCGTGGCTAGTGTTGGTGCGGCCCTGTGCGCCGACGGACCACGGTGCGGCGTGCACGTAGATGCCGCTATACGACATCTGGGTGGCGTACTGCACCTTGGTGCGGTACCCGTCCGGCGAGTTGACCGCAACACCGTAGGTCGAGGAGTCCATGATCAGATCCTTGAACCGCTCGCCGATGATGTAGGTGCCGTTGTTGGTGGGGGCCTTGTCCTTACCCATCGAGGTCGGCATGGTCTTGATGATCTCGCCGTTGCGCTCGATGTTGACGACCTTGTTGTTGTCGTCCACCCGGCTGATGATCGCGTCACCGATCGAGAAACGCGAGGCCGCGTTGTCCTGCCCGAACACGCCATTGCCCAGGTCCACACCGTAGGTGTTGACCTTCACGTCGATGGAGGTACCCGGCTCCCAGAATGCCTCAGGGCGCCAACGCACTTCACGGTTGTTCAACCAGTAGAAGGCACCCTCGACAGGTGGGTTGGTGGTGATCTTGATGGCCTTCTCGGCGACGGCCCGGTTGGGGATGTTCTCGTCGAACCGAATCGCCACGGTCTGACCGACGCCGACCACCTCGCCGTCGCCCGGCACCACGTACGGCATCGTCATGTTGTCCGGCAAATGGGTGCGGAACGTCGCGTTGGCGCGCGCCACCCCGCCCAGACCCCGGGCATCTGCAATGATCGTGTACTGCTTGTCGTAACCGAGCGGCTCGGTGGTGGACCAGGTCACACCGTCCGGGCCGATTTCACCGGCAATGTCTTTGCCATCGGAGTTGACCATGGTGACGGTTCCGAGCACACCTTCACCCGCGGTCACCGTCACGGGCGCATCGACCGGCACGCCGACCGCACCATCCTTAACCGACATCGCCAGCTTGGGCACCAGCAGATCGGCGTAAGGGGTTGCCTTGTCAATGACTTTCGGCGGTCCCTTGGGTGCGGGGCTCGTGCATCCGGCCAGCACGGTCATTGCTGCGAAAGGCAGAACCAGCGCGGTGACCCACCGCCGACGCGCGCCACGTCGCAGGCGTGGACGACCCTGGGTCATTCTTTGCCCCCTTTGAATCTTGATGCATGCAAGCTCAGCGATGATTGTACGGGTTCACGTAGGGCTGCGACGACCTCCATAACCGCGACCGGGCTATCGCGGGGCTTTCAATTTTCGTTACGGGCGCCGAGGCTGCTAAGGTCTTCCACGCACGTTCACGCGCCGTTAGCTCAGTTGGTAGAGCAGCTGACTCTTAATCAGCGGGTCCGGGGTTCGAGCCCCTGACGGCGCACCACAGAAACGCCTCGTATCCCAGTCCTGGGAGCGGGGCGTTTCCTTTTGGCCGAGAACCCCGGGAATACTCGGGGGCGCCTCGTGTTGGGTTGACCGTGACAGTTCCCCATGTGGTTCCCCCAGTGACCCTCAACTCCGGTACAGCGATTCCCCAGCTCGGCTACGGCGTCTGGCAGGTGCCCGACGACGAGGCGCGTGCCGCTGTGTCGACCGCGCTCGAGGTCGGATATCGCAGCATCGACACCGCCACGATCTACGACAACGAGGTGGGCACCGGCGCGGCCATCGCAGAGTCCGGCGTCCCTCGCGGCGAGATCTTCCTGACCACCAAGCTGTGGAATTCAGACCAGGGCTACGACACCGCGCTACGCGCCTTCGACGCCTCCCTGGCGCGGCTGGGCACCGATTATGTGGACTTGTACCTCATCCACTGGCCGGTCCCGGAGCTCGACGAGTATGTGGCCAGCTTCAAGGCCTTGCAACGGATCCAGGCCGATGGCCGCGCCAAGGCCATCGGGGTCAGCAACTTCACCGTCGACAACCTCAAGCGGCTGATCGACGAGACCGCAGAAGTGCCCGCTCTCAACCAGATCGAGCTGCATCCCCGGTTCACCCAGCCCGAGCTGCGCGCCTTCCACGCCGAGTACGGCATTGCCACCGAGGCGTGGTCGCCGCTGGGCCAGGGCACGATTCTTCAGGATCCGAGGCTCTGCTCGATCGCCGAAGCACACCAGGTAAGCACCGCACAGGTGATCCTGCGCTGGCATCTGCAGCTGGGCAACGTCGTCATCCCCAAGTCGGTGACGCCGGCACGCATCGCGACCAACTTCGACGTGTTCGGCTTCGAGCTCAGCGCCGACGAGGTGGACCGCATCACCGCACTCGATGCGGTCGACGGCCGCATCGGCCCGGATCCGGCGACGTTCAACCTGCGTTAACGCGCATCACTGCACGATGTAGTGGCTCTCCTCTGGAGATGACAGCATGCGCTCCATGGTCTTTCGATCGAAGGGCCACAGGTCGACCGAGCCGTCCTCGGTGAGGTACCAGGAGTTGCAGCCCGTAGCCCACACAGTCGGCTTCATCGCTTCGCGCGCTTGGTCATTGAACTCATCGGTGGCCTCGCGGCTCACTTCGACCGTGGTGATCTCGCCACGGGCGAAGCGATGAAGCCAGCTGATAATGTACTCGGCGGTGCGCTCGGCCGTGTGCTGCAGCCAGATCGATCCGGTCGGCGAGTTAGGGCCGAGCACGGTGAAGAAGTTCGGGAAGCCGGGGATCGCGGTCATGCGGTAGGCCCTGGGCCCCTTGTCCCATGCCTCGTCGATTGAATATCCATCCTTACCAACCAGATTCATGGGGCGCATGTAGTTGTGCGCCTGGAATCCGGTGGCCAGCACGATCACGTCGAAGTCGCGCGCGATGCCGTCGACGGTGACGATTCCGGTGGGTGTGACCCTGTCGATGCGATCGGTGACGATCTCGACGTTCGGCTTCTGGACGGCGCGGTGGAACGATCCGGACAACACCTGCCTCTTACACAGCGGCTGGTAATCCGGGGTGAGCTTCTGACGCAATTCCTTGTCGCGGATCAAGTGCAGGCACGCGCGGGCGTACTGCTGCACGAGCCGCCGCCCCCAGCCGGGCCGGGTCACGATGTTCACCAGAGCGTCGGTACCCGTCAGCGCACTGAACCGCACGATACGTTGGGTCGGCAACGCCTCTAACAGCTTCGTGACAAACTTCGGCTGCCGCATAGCCATCGGCGCCCACAGCACCCACTGCGGAGTCCGGATGAACGACGTCACCTGCTCGACGACGGGTTGCATGGCCGAAACAATCTGCACCCCAGTGGAACCGGTTCCGATGGCGGCGACGCGCTTGCCTTCCAGGGTGATCGAATCATCCCATCGCGCGGTGTGCACGACTTTCCCCTGGAAGCTGTCCAGTCCGGGGATGTCGGGAATGTTCGGATGGTGCAGCACCCCGGTGGCCGCGATCAGAAAATCACACTCCATGCTCTCCCCTGCCCCGGTGACCACCCGCCAGCCGGTTCCGGTGAACTCGGCTGCCGTCACTTCCTGCCCGCACCGGATATGCGGCATCACGCCCAGATCCTCGGCGGCCTTGCGGTGATACGCCTGAATCTCACTGCCGGTGGCGAAGAGCCGCGGCCAGTCCGTCCGGGGCGCGAACGGATACTGATAGGCCTGCGAGGGCACATCGCAGGTCAGCCCCGGGTAGCGGTTCCAGTACCAGACGCCGCCGACGTCCTGACCCTTCTCCAGGATGGTGAAATCGTTGAAGCCGGCCTCTTTGAGCTTGTGCCCCACCGCGATTCCGGCCATACCTGCGCCGATGACGATGATCTTGGGGTCATGCTGATCGCTCACTTCTGGTGCTCCTTGCTCTGACGCTCGATGCGCTCGATATAGGCGCCGCGCGCGTTCAGGTCGAGCGACGTCAGCGCACGACGGTCGTCGATGAGTCGGCGGGCGAGTCGCTCAACTGGTTCAGGCACGAACAGATCCACCAAACCCCAACCGAACGCGAGCCAGCCCGGTACCGAAATCTGCGCACGGCGAGTCTGCACGCTGCGCACGATGGCCTCGGCCACGTCCTCGGGGTCGACCGTCGGCATGCCCTTGCCCAGTGGCGCACCCGAAGCCAGCTCGGTCCGGACCGCGCTGGGCAGCACACAGCTGACACTGACGCCGGTGTTCCCGTACTCCGTGCGCAGCGCCATCGACAACCCCACGGCACCGAACTTGGAGGCGTTGTAGGTGACCATGCCGGGGACCGCCAACTTGCCTGCCATCGACGCCACGTTGACGACGTGTCCACGCCCGCGGGCCACCATCTCCGGCAACGCCGCGCGCGCACCGTTGAGCGGGCCGCGCACGTTCACATCGAGGATCAGGTCCGTGGTGCGCTCGTTTTCTTCGACGAATCCGCCCAGCGGCATGACGCCGGCGTTGTTGATCAGGATGTCCACCGGGCCGGATTCGGTACGTACCCGGTCAAGAAACGCGGCCCAGGACTCGGGATTGGTGACATCGAGGACACCGGACTGTGCACGCGGGATTGTGTCCGCGGTTTCTTTGGCGACCACGTCGTCCACATCGCCGATCCACACATCGGCGCCCCGCTCGGCGAAGAGGCGCGCGGTCGCGGCCCCAATCCCCCTGGCTCCGCCGGTGATGACGACCACCGCGCCGGCAAGCTCGATCTTCGGATAACGACTCACATCGACCTCCAGCGGACGGAATGGTGTGTCAGTTTCGGAATGATATGTCATTCTTGAGTCATGTCAAGGTCCGTAGGATCGCCGCTTATGTCGACAAGCCCGGCTGGTTCTCCCACGCTCAGTCGCGCCGAGCGCAAGAAGCTCGAGATGCGGCAAGAGATTTTGGATGCGGCGTTCGCGTGCTTCGCCGAGCAGGGCTACCACGCCACGGGTGTCGCGGACATCGCCGGACGGATCGGTATCGGCCACGGGACCTTCTACCGATACTTCAAGAGCAAGCGGGACATCATCGAGCATGTCATCGATGACGTGACCGGTCAGATCTTTGAGGCGATCAGTGCCGAGAACGCCGCAGGCCTTGCCGACGATATAGAGCAGTACCGCCAACAGTCGGTCCGGATTGGCGCCACGCTTGCACACCTGTTCCGGGAAAACCCGCAGTTGCCGCTGCTTCTACTGGAGGCAGGCTCGGTCGACAGCGAGCTGCGCGAACGCGTGTTCGCCATGCTCTCCACCAGCGATCACCTGACGGAGACCTATCTGCGGCACGGAGTCGGAAAAGGTTATCTACGCGCCGATCTCGACACCGAGTACACCGCTCGCGCGGTGACCGGAATGATCTTGGCCAACGGACTGCACGCCTCGCGAGGTGGCGAGGTGCAGGACACCGAGCGATTCTCGGACGCGGTCATCGCGCTCATGTACGGCGGGATCGGCCCCTAACCACCCAACTCGCGACACCGGAGGACAGTGGTCAGGTCCCCACCCCCTAATCTTGCTGTCATGGCCGCAGTGAGCAAAGTGTTCGCAGCCAGGCTCTCAGGCCTGGTGGTTCTCGGCCCGGACGGCGAATCGATCGGACGGGTACGCGATGTCGTGATCGCCATTGGCGTGTCCCGAAAACAGCCGCGAGTCATCGGGCTTGTCGTCGAAATGCTCACGCGCCGAAGGATCTTCGTGCCCATGCTGCGCGTCACCGCCATCGAGCCCGGATCAGTGACGCTCAACACCGGAAACGTCTCATTGCGGCGCTTCGAACAACGCCCCAGCGAAGCCTTGGTCCTGGGTCAGGTCCTCGACACCACCGTGCGCACCGATGATCCCCAGCTCGAACAGTTCCACGGCGTGGACCTCACCGTGGTCGACCTGGGCCTTGAGCAGACCCGCACCCGCGACTGGGTGGTCACCCGCGTGGCGGTGCGAAGCCCGCGAAGGCTGGGGCGGCGCACCGGCGTGCAGGTGACCCACTGGAGCCATGTCCACGGTTTGACGCCGTCTGCCCTGAATCTGCCCGGACAAGGTGTCGCCCAGTTGATGCTCCAGTTCGAGGGCATGCGGCCGGTCGAGGTGGCCGATGCCATCCGCGAGCTTCCCCCCAAGCGGCGCGACGAAGTGCTGGGCGCCTTCGATGACGAGCGACTGGCCGACATCCTCCAGGAGCTTCCCGAGGACGACCAGGCTGAGGTGCTGACCAAACTGGAAGACGAGCGCGCAGCGGACGTGCTGGAGGCCATGGACCCCGACGACGCCGCCGACCTGTTGGGCGAGCTGTCTCCCGCAGAGGCCGAATCGCTGCTGGCACTGATGGATCCGGAAGATTCCGAGCCCGTCCGCCGACTGCTCACCCACTCCCCCAACACCGCCGGCGGAATGATGACACCGGAGCCGGTGATCCTCAGCCCCAACACCACGGTTGCCGAAGCCCTTGCCCGCGTACGCGATCCGGATCTGACACCGGCGCTGTCCTCGCTAGTATTCGTGGTCCGGCCCCCCACCGCGACGCCCACCGGCCGCTACCTCGGGTGCGTGCACCTACAGCGTCTACTCCGTGAACCCCCGTATGCGATGGTCGGCGGTATTCTCGACACCGACCTGCCCTATCTGGACGCCGAGGCCCCACTGGCCGAAGTCACCCGCTACTTCGCCGCTTACAACCTGGTATGTGGCCCGGTGATCGACAGGGAGGATCACTTGCTCGGAGCTGTCACCGTGGACGACGTGCTCGACCACCTGATGCCCGACGGCTGGCGCGCCGACGAACCCGGGAGCGTGGCAGGAGGTGACCGTTCGTGAGCGACGCATCGGCGCGACAGCGGCTCGATACGCCCCGTACCTCACGCGGACTGTCCCTCGGTCTCGATGTCGAGGCAGTCGGACGAGTCAGCGAGAACATCGCCCGATTCCTCGGCACCGGACGCTACCTGGCGATGCAGACGGTGTTCGTCATCGTGTGGATAGTCCTGAACCTCTTCGCGATTCGCCTGCAATGGGATCCGTACCCGTTCATCCTGCTCAACCTCGCGTTCTCCACACAGGCCGCCTACGCGGCACCGCTGATCCTGTTGGCCCAGAACCGGCAGGAAAACCGCGACCGTGTCGCGCTGGAAGAGGATCGCAGGCGCGCCGAGCAGACCAAGGCCGACACCGAATACCTGGCCCGAGAACTGGCCGCGCTCCGATTGGCGGTGGGTGAGGTGGCCACCCGCGACTACCTGCGACGTGAACTGGAACAGCTACACGAAACGCTGGAAGAGATCCGCGAAAAGGGCTTGAAGTAGCGCTATTTGGGCGTCACGATGCCATGGTCATAGGCATACACGATGGCGGCGGCCCGATCACGTAGGTCGAGCTTGACGAAGATGCGGCCGATGTGACTCTTGACCGTCACCTCGGATATCACCAGCTGTTCGGCGATTTCGGAGTTCGTGGCACCGGAGGCGATGAGTGCCAACACATCCAGCTCACGCGCGGTGAGCTTGTCTTCGGCGTCACCCGTGGTGGTGGCGGGCGCCCGCCGATAGGCGTTGAGCACACGCGATGTCACCGCCGGGTCCAGATACGCCTCACCGCGGGCCACCGCATGCACGGCGCGGACCAGCTCCTCGGCGGGCGAGTCCTTCAGGATGAACCCTGCTGCGCCGGCACGCAAAGCTCCCGAGAGCAGCTCATCGTCGTCAAATGTGGTGAGTGCCAAGGCAGGCGGCCCGTCGGAGGCATGGAGCAACCGGATGGCCTCGATGCCGCTCATCTGCTTCATACGCAGATCCATGATCACCACATCGGGCCGCACCTGAGTGACCGCCGCCGAGACCTCGCTGCCGTCGACGCACTCGCCCACGATCGCAAATCCGTCCTTGCGGCGCAGGATCCGACGTAACCCCGTGCGCACCAGTTCCTGGTCGTCAACCAGTAGCACGCCCACCTCCCCGTCAGTCATGGCGCCACAGCACCTTCCGTTGGGTACGGCATGGCGTCCCACTGGACAAGGGGACCGTGGCGCACACCGTCCAGCCTTCCTCGGCCTTCCCGGCACGGAACTCCCCGCCGAGCGTCTCGATACGCTGCCGCATTCCCGAGAGCCCACCTCCCGAACACGCATCCGGCCGGAGCCCGACCGCCAGATCGTTGCTCACGGTCAGACTCGCGACCGAGCTGTTGATGTCCAGCAGTACCGCAGCCGACGACTTAGGCGAATGCTTGGCGATGTTGGCCAACGATTCCTGAGCCACTCGGTACAACGCCAAACCCACTCCGGCGCTGACGGACCCACCCAGCCCGTAGATATGTGATTCCACCGTCATTCCCGCTGCGGTGAAATCGGCCACCAAATCCGGGATATCGGCGATGCCGGGTTCGGCGGCCAAGCGCATCGGCTCGACCCCACCCGGGCCCGCACTCAGCAGGCCCACTGTGCCTCGGATGTCCGACATGGCCTGACGCCCAAGGCGTTCAGCGTCAACCAAGCCCGCGACAGCATCGTCCACATCATGATCCTCCTGCAGCGCTCGCCTTGCTCCGGTGAGATGCAACAGTGTCACCGAAAGAGAATGCGCTATCACGTCGTGGATTTCACGCGCGATGCGACGCCGTTCATCGGCGGCAGCCTGTTCCTGCATGCGTGCCTGCTGTGCGCGTTCCTGCAGCAGAATTCGTTGTTGCAATTGCATGATGTGGCCGATCAGCCACCCGGTCACGACGAAGAACACCATGTACAGCGAGAAGGTGCCGAGGTGATGCTGTTGCTCGGCCACCAACAACAGCGCCACACAGGCGCTCACCGCGAGCAGCCCCGCACGCACTGATGCCATCGCACCCACCTCGCCGATGGTGAACATCAACAGAAAGGGGGCTGCGTCCACCACATTCGGCGGCCACGTCAAGAACAAAGCCACCGCTGCGAGACCACATGCCACGGTCCAGAAGGTGTTGAGCTTGTAACCACCCACGGTGAAAATGAGGATCGGCGCCAACGCCAAGCTGGCCGCCAGCAGCAGCACCCAGGGATGGGTGAAGCCACGCTGCACCACCGCGCATCCCACGATGAGCAACGTGCTGCCGTACATCACCAGCGGCACAGTCCACGGAAACTCGTACGGCACCAAAGCACGGCGCCGCAGCGCGACTTCCCGGAACCGATCCATAGTGCCAGCGTAGAGGCAGCCGGCCCGTCGCACATCATGCTTCACGCGGATCTACATCTCCTACCACGGTAGGAGAACAAGTCTCGCCTACAGCACGACGACGCCCACACGGCATCTCCGTAGCGTCGGCAGGCATGTGGGACGCCATCGCACGGTTCTCCAGCCGCTACGCGGTTCTGATCATCGGACTCTGGATGCTCGCCGCCGGAGCGGGCAATCTGCTTGTGCCGCAGGTGGAGAGCACCGCGCACAACCATGCCCGCGGCTTCCTGCCGCAGGACGCACCGGTGAACGCCGCAGGTACCGTCATGGGTAACCAGTTTCAGGACGGCGCGGGTAACAACCTCAACTACCTGGTGCTGGAAAGCGATCGCAAGATGGGGCCCGTCGAACATCAGTATCACGACCGGCTGCTGACCAAACTGCGTGCCGACACCGCACACCTGGACTCGGCAATGGACCTGTGGGCCGATCCGCTGACGGCCGAGGGTGCGCTCAGCCCGGACGGCAAGGCCGTCTACACCATGCTGCGCGTCAACGGCGAGCTCGGCGCCGCCAAGGCCAACGAGGCATTGAACGCGGTCCGCAAGATTGTCGCGGACGAGCCTGCGCCGGCGGGTATGCACGCTTGGGTCACCGGGCCGGGGGCCACCATCGCCGACGAGCTGACCGCCATCGACTCCCAGATGCTGATGATCACCGGTGTCACCGTGGTGCTCATCGCCGTGTTGTTGTTCATCGTGTACCGATCCGTCATCACCGCGGCGATCCCGTTGCTGACGGTGGGCCTCGGGCTCGCGGTGGCACGCTCGGTCGTCGCCCTCCTCGGTGAAGGCGATCTCATCGAGGTGTCCATCTTCTCGGTGGCGCTGCTTGCCGCCCTCGTTCTCGGCGCGGCGACCGACTACGGCATCTTCCTGCTGGGCCGCTACCACGAACAACGCCGCTCCGGCGTGGAGCACGAGCAGGCTCTGGTCATCGCGAATAGCAGTGTGGCCCCGGTCATCGCGGCATCCGGGCTGACCATTGCCGCAGCGCTCTCCTGTCTGCTGTTCGCACAGGTGGGCATGCTGCGCAGCGCCGGACTTCCTTGCGCCATCGGGATACTCACCGGCATGCTGGCCTCGCTGACGCTGCTGCCCGCACTCATCGGATTGGCGGGCCGCCGTGGCTTGGCACAGCCGCGCGCGGTGCGTGGACAGCCAGGGCGCCGCTGGCGCCGGGTGGGAGCCATGGTCGCGCGCTGGCCGGGTCCGGTGCTGGCCGGGTCGATGCTCGTGCTCGTCGTGTGCGCTCTGCCCACAACCGGTCTGCGTCTGGGCTTCGACGAGCTTGCTGCCCAACCGCTTGCCACTCAGGCCAACCAGGGCTATCAAGCAATGGATCGACATTTCCCGCCGAACCGCCTGCTGCCGGAGATCGTCTCGATCGAATCGGACCATGACCTACGCAATCCCGCCGGCGTCATCGGGATCGAGCGAGTCACCAAGAAGCTCATGGAGATTCCCGGAATTCGCATGGTCCAATCGGCCTCCCGCCCCGCGGGCTCCATTCCCGAACAGGCCGCGTTGACCGAGCAGGCCGGAATCATCGCCGATCAGTTGGATGACGGAACCGCCCAGATGAGCCAACGATTGGGGGCCGTCGACCAGCTCTCGACAACACTGAGCCAATTCTCCGGGGCCATCGCGCAGCTGCAAAAGGGACTGGCCGGCGGGGTAAGCGGACTGGGCGAGCTCAACAGTGGCGTCGGCGACATGCACTCCGGGATGAAGGCGCTGCAGGACAACGTCGCCCAGGTCTCCGGGTACATGGAGCCGCTGCGCAACTTCACCAATGGCAATCCCAACTGTGCCAATGACGGTATCTGCTCGCTGGTGCTCAAGGCCGTCGAACCGATGGATTCCGTTGTCGCGGCGACCGCCTCACTGACCGCCAGTACCGCCACATTCGGCACCGCTGCCCAGGGCATGCAGAAATCGTTCTCCGGCGCCGTGGATTCGGTGAAGAACGTGCGAGCGACCGTGGGGCAGCTGAGCGCTATCACCGACCAGCTCACCAAAGCGGTCGGCGAGACACGCAGCATGTTCTCCGGGCTCACCGAGTACCTACGTGCCATGCGCGAAGACTTCCGCAGCAGTGGCGAGGGGGGCTACTACCTGCCGCAGCGCGCCTGGCAGGACCCGCGGTTCCAGCGTGCGGCCGGACTCTACTTCGGCCCTGACGGGCGTTCCACGCGCATGCTGGTGTTCGGCGACGGCAAGGTATTCGGGGCCGACGGCGCACATCGCTCCCCGCAAATCGTGCTCGCGGTGAGCGAGGCCACCAAGGAGGGCACCCTGGCCGGTACCACGGTCAACCTCACCGGATTCGGCACGGGCACCGCCGAATTGCGCGGCTACGTCAACGACGACTTCCTCCTGCTGGCGGCGGTGGCGCTCGCGCTGGTCTTCCTCATCGTGCTGGTCATGCTCCGCAGCCCGGTGGCAGCGGCCGTGGTGATCGGCACCGTCATCGTCTCGTACGTGTCCGCACTGGGGATCACCACCCTGATCTGGCATGACGTGCTGGGACGCGACCTGCATTGGTCGGTCCCGTCGATCGCCCTGATCGCACTGGTCGCGGTCGGCGCCGACTACAACCTGTTGCTCACCATGCGCATGCGCGAGGAGATCTTCCTGCATGATGCCGGATTACGTACCGGAATGATCCGCGCATTCGGCGGCACCGGCGGCGTGGTGACCACAGCCGGGATCGTCTTCGGCATCACCATGTTTGCGATGCTTTCCAGTAACGTCTTGAGCATCGAACAGGTCGGCACCGCCATCGGCGTCGGACTGACGATCGACACACTCATCGTCAGAACCTTCGTGGTGCCCGCGATGGCAGGCGCACTGGGCAAGTGGTTCTGGTGGTCACCCGCACCGCTGCTGCGCGGCTTGTTGTACCGATGGTCCAAGACTCGATCGCCGCGCACCGCTGGCGTGCTCTCATACCTGCTGGCGAGGCCGTCTCGGATGGAAAGAACCCGGGTCTAACCCTGCGGGTCGGCGTCTGTGTCGATGAGGCGTCGTGGGAGCGCCAGGATGCCGGCGACCGACAGCAGCCATGCCAACAGGCGCACCACGGCGATTCCCATATCGGGTTCCAGGGTCTGGTCAATAACCCACGTCGACCATGCATCGAGCAGGAATGCGATCGCGAGACCGATCGCGACTGCTATCGAAATTCGGTCGAACTTCTCGCGTTCCTGCCAGTAGTGCAGTGCCGTCGCTGCGATGCCAACAAGAAGCACTACAGCAAGGCGCACGCTATCCACACCGAAGAACACGGTGAAGGCAAATCCGACGACGTAGAGCACCATCGCCGAGGCCTTGCCCGCGTTCGCGTCAAGGCGTAGACCAGCGACGAAAATCATCGGGGTACAGCCAGTGCGCGGGTACGTGGCATCGGCTAAGAGTACCCAGGTGGAAGGACAATCGCGATACCACACAGCGAATATTGCTCAATAGGTATGGCTACCCCATTCTGTGCGCTATGTCCTCGCGCGCCGATTTTGCCTGTCCGGGGGTCAACAGCGGGTTGGCCTACACATCGGCAAGCGTGGCCGCCATCTCAGATCACCCGCAGGTGAACCGATATCCACCCCGAGGCCACGCGAAACATGTTGCTGAAGCAACGGGACCGCCAACGCCATGGCCGTAATGACGGAGGCGCGTGACTTCACATCGATCTCCGCCGGAGACACCCGGTTGTGGTCGGCACCGGCCAACTAGCCTTCGGTCATCGCGACCATCTCGTCGAACACCTGCCCCGCGGAGCCGTCGACCAGCGCCCGCGTGATGTAGCCAGGCGAACGACCGCTGACCTCATAGTGGGATCGGTGGGCAATGGACCGCGTTCGAGAGCTCTCGCCACAAGCCGATACTCCTGCGGAGCAATATCCTTCACGACGGCGAGATACCCCCCTCGATTAAGCCTGCCAGTGTCATCAGCACTCCGAGGAGAGGTCCTGTAACTCCGACGGCAATCCACCAATCGCAAACTATCTGTCAAGATAGCGGAACAGGGCAATACCCCACTACATCAGTCGCGACGGAACTTGCCTGCAACCTTACGAACCACCAGCACCGCAACCACGGCCCCGAAGCCTAGGATGGTGAATTTGACGGCTGGCTTGTTCAGAGTCGCCAGCACGGACGCCTTGGCGTCCTCGGCTAGACGCTGCGGGTTTGCGCGATCGCTCAGGGTGTCGACCGTCGCGGCGAGCTGATCGCGCGCCTTGTCGATATCGGCCTTGATTGCCTCTGGATCCCTGGCCACGTGCACTCCTCCACGTCCGCGGTATGAAACTCAAGCAACTACCCTAGGGCAACAACTGTACGGGTCAACAGAAAGGCACCAGTCATGGCGGAAACCAAGCGGCTCGAAGTTGGCGACAAGGCCCCGGCATTCACTCTGTTCGACGCCGACGGCGAGAAGGTGTCGCTGTCCTCCTACAAGGACCGCAAGGTGATCATCTACTTCTACCCCGCCGCGATGACCCCCGGCTGCACCAAGCAGGCCTGCGATTTCCGTGACAGCCTCGCCGAGCTCAACGAGGCCGGTCTCGACGTCATCGGCATCTCCCCCGACAAGCCCGAGAAGCTGGCGAAGTTCCGCGAGCGCGACGGCGTGAACTTCCCGCTGCTGTCCGACCCCGACAAGACAACGCTGACCGCCTACGGCGCCTTCGGTGAGAAGAAGCTGTACGGGAAGATCGTCGAGGGCGTCATCCGATCGACCTTCGTCGTGGACGAGAAGGGCAAGATCGAGGTGGCGCAGTACAACGTGAAGGCGACGGGACACGTCGCGAAGTTGCGCCGCGACCTATCCGTCTAATGCTCGGCGGGTGACGACCGTCGAGCGCGAACCCACCGGCACGCCACCCTACTAGCAAAGGATCGCATGCCTGAGAACGCACGCAAGTGGCTCGGCTTGGCCGCCATCGCGCTGGGAGTGGCACTGATCGTCGTGGACACGACGATCGTCAACGTCATCATCCCTTCGATTGCGCGCGACCTCGGTGTCACCTCGGCGCAGGCCCAGTGGGTACAGGAGTCGTACGCGATCGTCTTCGCGGCTCTGCTGTTGCTCGTCGGCCGCGTCTCCGACATTCTCGGCGCGCGGCGCGTCTTCCTTACCGGCGTAATCATTTTCGGTGCGACGAGCCTGCTGGCCGGCATGGCCACCACCGGAGAATGGCTAATACTGGCGCGCTTCCTGCAGGGTTCGGGCGCCGCGTTGATCCTGCCGACATCCCTGGCACTCCTCAACGCACAGTTTACCGGCAAGGCGCGAGGTCAGGCGTTCGCCGTTTGGGGGTCGACCATCGGTGCCGCGACTGCGCTGGGCCCGCTGCTCGGCGGCTGGCTGTCCGAACATGCCTCGTGGCGTTGGGCTTTCGGGATCAATATCCCGCTCGTCGTGGTGATCTGCCTCGGCGCATTGGCTTTCGTCCCGCGCTCGCCGCGCACGCGCGCTCCGGTGGATGCAGCTGGCGCGTTCTTCTCGATCCTCGGACTGGGGTTGCTCGCCTTCGGACTGATCGACGGCCGCACCTACGGATGGATACACGCCGCCGATCCGTTCGAGTTGTTCGGCATCCGCTGGACACTCGGCCTGTCCCCGGTGTTCATCGCACTCGTCCTGGCAGCACTGGCCTTGATCGCCTTTGTCATCCGTCAGGTCACGCTGACCCGCCAGGTCGATCCCACACAGCCGACTAAAGCGCTGATGGATGTCCGGCTCTTCTCTATCGACTCCTTCCGCAATGGCAACATCGCAACGCTGATCATCGGGATGGGCGAATTCGGGATCGTGGCGGTTCTACCGTTATGGCTGCAATTCGCGTTGGGATACAGCGCCGTTGAAGCGGGCTTGGCACTGGTGCCGGTGGCGCTGGGAAGCTTCGTGGCCAGTGGAGCCAGTTTCGGGATGACATCGCGAATCTCGGCGCTGGGATTGGTCCGTATCGGCCTAGCCCTTGAGGCTGCGGGACTGGCCGTGCTCGGAGCCATCGCACGGCCCGACAGCACGTGGTGGGCCATCTCGGCAGCACTGTTCGTCTATGGCATCGGCATCGGCTTCGCCACCGCTCAAGTGACCAACGTTGTACTCGCCGACGTTCCCGAACGCAGTTCCGGTCAAGGGTCCGGAATGCAAAGCGTTTTCCGGCAACTCGGCTCGGCGCTCGGGATCGCCGTACTGACGACGGCCTTCTTCAGCGCCATCAGCACACGGCTCACCTACACGCTCACAGCCTCCGGGCTCCCACCCGACCAATCCGATTCCCTCGCACGTGCGGTCGTACGCAGCGCGGGTGCGGCCATAGACGGGTTCGCTCACCAACCACAGACCACTGGCATCGCTGAAGCCGCCCGTGCGGCCATGGCGCACGGTGTCGAATTAGGCAGCTACCTGGCGGCGACATTCCTTGCGGTGGGACTTGCCGCAACCTTTCTCATCTCACCAGCGACGACCACTGAGCCGGTACCGCTACCTAGCCCCGCGGATCGGTGATATCGAAAACCGTAGCCGTACTGTCGGTATCGACTGCCAGCTCGATGCGGCGCCGCATGTCAGCGGTCATGTCCGGCATCGCCGCGATGTCGAACCACTGCGCGGCGACGTTCTCGCCATCGGCCGGGTATGGCGATCCAGAGACCCAGTCCATGCGGAACACGTGATCCAGGTACTGCGCGTGATCGCCGCTGACGTGCACAATCGGCCGACTCACGTGCACCCACACCAATCGCGTGGGCATCGCCTGAACACCCGCTTCTTCCCACACTTCCCGGATGGCGCAGTCGGCCGGGTTCTCGCCCGGATCAACGATTCCGGTGACCGCGGTCCAGGCACCGTTGTCGGCACGCTTGACCAGCAGCACCTGTTCATCACGAATGACCACACCAGTCACGCCGGGCAACCACAGCGGCGCACGCCCGATATGCCGACGCAGCTCGACGACGAAGTCCGGTACCGCCATAGCCACTTTCTAACAGACGACGCCCGTGACCTCAGGCGCGGTCGGCCGCGCGTCTCTTGTACGCCAGCTCCCCTAGCAGGGCAGCAACAACGCCAAACGCGAAGTACAACGGGGGTAACCATGGCGCGACGCCCCATAGACCGTCACGGGAAGCCGTGTACTCAAATACCGCAGACTTGGTCAAGGCGATCTCGACCGCTGGCCCTACAACAGCGATGACAACTCCGCAGAGGGCGCCTTGCCAGTCGCCGAGCGCTGTCCAGACCAGAGCCGCCAGAGCAGCGATGAGCGCAGTCAGCGGCGCGATCTGGGAACCGACCCCGAGAGCGGTCACCACGTATGTGCCGATCACCGCGGCGATGCCCGCGACTCCCTGACGCACCGTCGGGGTTGTCCTAGGTGCAGGCAGATGCAGGCGCAGTTCCGCCAACCCGACCGTGGCCAGGCCGACCAGAACGGGAAACCACACGGGCGAGCCCCACACGAAAGGAACATTGTCGACGAGATAACGGGTCGTACCCGTCACCACGTGGGCATGATCTCCAACGGGAGCCACTATCGCGCCAACGACAAACAGCGCGGTGGCAGCCTTGAAATCTATCCGAATCATCGGGTCCGAATCCGCCTCTCAAGCCGTGTGGTCAGGTGGTCAGACCACTTACTGTACACATGTCTCAACCGAATGCCATCACTCACATTCGACGCTACGAAGAAGAGGAGGCGTCGCCCTCTTGCTCCAATACGACGAAAGCCGCCGCAGTATCACCGTCGTGCGTCAGGGTCACGTGCATCGTCATATCCGCCAGGTACACGGCAATCGCCCCGGAAAGCCGGATCCGCGGGCGACCCCAGGTATCCGTGACGACCTCGATGTCCCGGTGAATGTTCTCCGGTAGCACCGGCCTCTGCGCATAGCGCGACCCCGACCATGCCTTGATGACGGCTTCCTTGGCAGCCCAACGGGCCGCCAAGTACCGCGCCTCGCCTCCGGTCTTCGAGGCCGCGTCACGGCGCTCCCCTGGCGTGAACGCGGACCCGAAAGCGGTTCCGGGACTAGCTAGCTGCTCTCCGAACTCGGAGATGGTCACTAGGTCGATCCCGATACCGACAATCACCGGTGGTAGACCTCGTCCTCACTGAGGCGCGCACCCGGATCCAGCAGCATCGAGGCTTCCTGGCGCTTCTCCGACTCCTCATGGTCATGATCGAATCGACGTCCGTCCGGCCGCTCGTACATCGGCCGGCCGCCGGCCATGGCCGAGGCCAAGCGCCGCTGTCCGGCGAGAATGCGCTCACGCGAACGCTTCTCGTAGTCATCGCGGTCCTCTGGACGCAGCGAAGCGATGAATGCCTGCGGGTGAACCAGCGCCACCAGACCCGACACGTGACCGAATCCGAGGCTGGTCACCAGGCCCGCCTTCAACGGCAGCTTCTCCTTGAGCGGCAACGACTCCCGCAGCCATACGAAGTGCTGGCTGGTGGCCAGCTCATCGTCAACACAGTCCAGGCTGCGGTTCGGCGGGATGACGCCGTCGCGCAATACCTGGCACAGGCCCAGCATCTGGAACACCGCGGCGCCACCCTTGGCGTGGCCGGTCAGGTTCTTCTGGGAGATGACGAACAGTGGGGCACCGTCCGAGCGCCCCAGCGAGGCCGCGAGCCGCTCATGCAGCTCGGTCTCGTTGGGATCGTTGGCGAGCGTGGACGTGTCGTGCTTGGAGATGACGGCGATGTCGTCGGCGGTCACGCCCAGCTTGTTCAGCGAGCGCGCCAGGTCCGAGTCCTTGCCGCCACGTCCGGCAGCCAGCGCACCCAGGCCCGGAGCCGGGATGGAGGTGTGCACACCATCACCGAAGGACTGCGCGTACGCCACCACCGCGAGCACGGGCAGACCCATCTTCAGAGCCAGGTCACCGCGCGCCAGCAGCACGCTGCCACCGCCTTGAGCCTCGACGAAGCCGAGGCGGCGACGGTCGTTGGCACGCGAAAACCGCTTATCCGCAATGCCCTTGGCCCGCATCATCTCGGTGTCGGCGGTCGCGGCCATGTCACCGAAGCCGATGATGGCTTCCAGCGTCAGGTCGTCGAACCCACCGGCCAGCGCCAGATGCGCCTTGCCGAGCCGGATCTTGTCGACGCCTTCCTCGACGGACACCGCCGCGGTGGCACACGCCGCGACCGGGTGGATCATCGCGCCGTAAGAGCCGACGTATGACTGAACCACGTGCGCGGCAACGACGTTCGGCAGAACTTCCTGCAGGATGTCGTTCGGCTTGTTACGGCCCAACAGGTTTCCGTGGTACATGGTCTGCATCGAGGTCATGCCGCCCATACCGGTGCCCTGGGTGTTGGCCACCTGACTCGGGTGCACCCAACGCATCAGCTCGGTCGGGGTGAAGCCCGCCGACAGGAACGCATCGACCGTCGCGACCATGTTCCACAGTGCCACCCGGTCGATGGAGCTGACCATGTCCGGGGTGATGCCCCACACGGTCGGATCGAAGCCGGTCGGAATCTGTGCGCCGACGGTCCGCGACAGCTTGGTCTTGCGCGGCACGCGAACCTCGGTGCCCGACTTACGGGTCACCTGCCAGTCGCTGCCCTCGGCCAACGGCTGGATCACGGTGTGCTCGGGATCCCACTTCACGAACTCGCGGGCCTCGGCCTCGGTCGAGACCGTGAAGGTGAAGTCCTTATCCAGGAACACCGAAACCAGCAGCGGCGAGGCGTGATCGGGATCGATCGCGCCGTCATCGACGAACTCGCGGACACCGATGTTGGCGACCACCTTGTCGTGGTACCGCTCGACCAGCTCCGACTCCGGCACCAGTTCACCGGTTTCGGTGTCGTACCAACCGGCTTCGGGATCGTTCTCCCATTTGACTAGTCCGGTGGTCCAGGCGAGCTCCAGCACGCCGGCCGCCGACAGCTCGTCGTCGACCTCCATCTCGTAGCGGGTGCGCGAGGAGCCCAGCGGACCGAGCTCGCCACCACCGACGATGACCACCAGATCGGCCGGGTCGACATCCAGGTCGGCCCATTCCGGCGGGACCGTCGAGGTGTATCCGCGTGGCGGGGACGGCAGTGCCGCAATGAGACTGGGGTCCTCTTCCTCATCGGAGCTCGCGGCGGCTTCAGCCTTGGCCTTGGCCTCCATGTCCTCGCGGGCCTTGGCGGCCAGCTCGGCCATGTCGAGTTCGACCTCGGCCAGGCCACCGGTGAGGTCCTTCTCCACCGGCGCCTGTGCGGCCTGCACTCGCGCCTCCGGGCTGCACAGCGCCAGCAGCATCGACGCCATGTCCGCGGTCGAGTACGTGGTGACTCCCGCTTCTTCGACGGCGCTGACGATGGCGTCGTTGTGACCCATCAAGCCCGTACCACGGGTCCAGCCGATCAGCGCGTGCGCCAAGCTCACTCGCGATGCCCACGATGACTCCGCCTTCCAGCGGGTGACCAGTGCATCGAGTGCCGACTTGGACTCGCCGTATGCGCCGTCGCCACCGAACATGCCGCGGTTCGGCGAACCGGGCAGCACCACATGCAGACGCGAGGCGATGTCGCGCTCAGCACCGATGGCCGACAGCCCACCGATGAGCCGTTGCACGGCCCACAGCAGCACCTTCATCTCCATCTCGGCGCGCGACCCGGCCTCCGACAGATCCCCGACCACCTTCGGTGCGGCGAACGGGAACAGCAGCGTCGGGGTCTGCGCGTCCTTGAGGTGAATCGACATTGGGCCAAGGCTTTCGGACTGCTCAGTGCCGACCCACTGCACCAGCGCGTCGATGTCGGAGTACGAGGCCATGTTGGCCGGCACCACCCACAGCTTGGCGCTCAAGCGTGCGCTCTCGCGGTACAGATTGCGGTAGAACGCCAACCGGTCCTCATCGAGACGCGACGTGGTCGCAATGACCGTCGCGCCACCCGAGAGCAGCTCGGCTATCACCGACGCGGCGATCGAGCCCTTGGAAGCACCCGTCACCACCGCGACCTCGCCGCCCCACTTGCCCTGCTCGGGGCTCTCTGCACCGGCGGCGATCCGCCCGTACAGCGAGGCGTGCACGTTGCGACCCTGCGCCAGGGACTTGCCCTGCCACCAATTGGCCTGCGTACCAACGGCATGTCCGGCGCCTTCGAAGCTCTCGGCCAACTGCGCCCACTGGCTGTCGATCTCGTCTTCTTCGGTGATCCACAACCGCGCGAGGTCCTCGCGAGCGCTGGCCCAACGGTCGTCGAACACGACGGCCTTCTTGCCGTCGAACATCGGCGCCACCAAGCGCGGCCAGTCCGAGCCCAGCTCGGCGGAGACTAGCTCGACAAGCTCGGTATCGGTGGCACCCTCGGGAACGGCGACCGGAGTCGACAGCCCAAGCTGGTCGAGCACCAAACGGGCGGCCGAGGCGAGAACGCCCTCGCGACCGGTGATCTGGTCGGTAAACTCGCTCAGCGCGGCCGCGTCGACGGTGGCACCGCCGGCACCGCCTGCCGAAGGCAGCGACACACCCACACCGCGACGCCCAGCCACCGCGGCGACGGCGGCGTCGATCGCCGCGTCGACAGCATTGCCGTCAGTCAGCGTGCTGGGCGCCAGGCCACCGAGGTCGCCGCCACGAACACTGGTGCCCTCGCGGGTACCCAGTGCCAGCTCGACGGTGACGTGCTTGACCCAGCCGGGGCCGAGTTCCCAGGTCTTGGTGACCCGCTCGCCGATGGCGGCGGGACGCTTACCCGACGGCCCGAAGACTGCCTTGAGCTGATCGTTGATTGAGTCCGAGAGCACCGGACCAAACGGCTTGTAGGTGCGCGCCAGCTTAGTGACCTGCGTACGCAATCCGGACAGATCCGCCTCGGCGGCTCCGTCGATGGCGCTCAGGTTCAGTTCCGAACCCAGGTCGACCAACAGCTGATTACGCCGCGAGGAGGCACCGTCGGTGAGGCTCTCGATGGAGTCCACCGGCTCGATCTGGTCGATGCGCATCTTTGTCGACAAGGCGATCAGCGCCAACGTGGCATCGGAGGCATCAAACCCGATGTCATCCGGACGCGGGCCTCCGCTCGGTGCGGCCGGGGCGGCAGCCGGAGCTAGAGCAGCGGCGGCAGGTGCGTCTGCCGGAGCAGCGGCCACCTCTTCAACCTCAGGCTCGGGCTCCGGATCGCTGTCGGTACCGAACAGCACGGCATGGTCGCGCTCAACATTGAGCACCTCGACCGAGCTGTGGCTGAACTCGGGCAGCTTCAGGGTGTTGTTGGCCAGGCCCGCGACGGTCGGCATCGACTTCACGCCGACCTCGACAAACCGTTCCACGCCGAGACCGCCTGCGGCCTCCTCGGTGAACAGCAGGTCCTGGGTCTCGATCCACCGCACCGGGCTGGCGAACTGCCACGCGAGGAGCTCGATAAGCACCTTGCGGCACAACAACACCGGCTTTTCGTTGCGCCAGGTTTCATAGTCGGCGAGCACCTCGTCGAGCGGCTCGGCGGGAACCAGATCCCGGATCTCCTGGATGAATTCACGATCCAGAGTGAACGGCTTGGGCACCAGGTTCGGGATGTACTTGCCGATGATCAGGTTCGGGTCACCGTCCATCGGCAGGACGCGCTCAAGGGAACGACGGAACTCGGCGACACCGACCCGCAGCACCTCGGAGTGGAACGGCACATCGATACCGGGCACCATAATGAAGGAACGACGGCCACCGAACGCTTCGCGGCGCTTCTCGACCTCGGCCTCCAGCAGCTCCAGCCCGCGCACCGTTCCGGCGATGGCGTACTGCGACCCCCGCAGGTTGAAGTTCACGATCTGCAGGAACTCTCCGGAACGATCCGCGATGTCGGCGACGAACGCCTCGACATCGGCGTCCTCCAAACCGATCTGCGACGGGCGGATGGCAGCCAGACGATAGTTACTGCGTCCCTGCTCATCTCGCGGCACGATGTCGTGCATCGCCGATCCGCGGTGGAACACCACCTCGAGCAGGCCGTCCTGCGGGATGACGCCGCTGACGGTGGCCAGAGCGGTGTACTCGCCGACGGAGTGACCACAGGTGATGGCGTCCTCGACGAACGATCCGGATTCCTTCATCTCGGCGATCTGCGCCGTGGCCAACGTGGCCATGGCCACCTGGGTGAACTGCGTCAGGTACAGCACGCCTTCGGGGTGCTGGTAGTGCACGCCGCCGGCGATGAGGCTCGTCGGGTTGTCCTTCACGACATGCAGCACCGAGAAGCCAAGGCGTTCGCGGGTGAACTTGTCGGCCTTGTCCCAGACCTTGCGGGCGGCCTTGGAGCGCGAACGCACATCCATGCCCATCCCCTTGTGCTGGATGCCCTGGCCCGGGAAGGCGTACACCGTCTTGGGCGCCGCCAAACGGGCGGTGGCCGACATCACCAGGTCGCTGCCGACCTTGGCCTGAACCTCCACAACCTCTGCGCCGGAATCGATTCCGACGCGGTCCACGCGTACGTCAATCTCGTCGCCCGGCTGCACCATGCCCAGGAACCGCGAGGTCCAGCCGACCAGGGTGCGCGGCGGAGTGCTCGAGCCGTCCGCAGAGGTGACCACGTGCTGCGCCGCCGCGGAAAGCCACATGCCGTGCACGATGGGCGATCCCAGCCCGGCCAGCAGTGCGGCCGACTTGTCCGTGTGTATCGGGTTGTGATCACCCGACACCACCGCGAACGCCCGCATGTCGGTGGGAGCGAAGATCTTGGCGTCACGACGGCGACGACGAGTGGTGTCCTCTTCGTGCTCGGAGAGCGCACCGCCGGCACGCACCGGGTCGGCCAGCGCGGCAGCGCCATTGCGGCCCAGAATCGCGAATCGTTCCTTCAGGGTGGCCAACACGGTACCGTCGGCTGCTGCCACGGTGACGTCAACCGGGACGACGCGGCCGACCTCGGTGTCGGTGGCTGCGGAAGCCGTTGCGGTAACAGTCAGTTGGGCACTCTCGGCGGGAAGCTTGGAGACCAGGTGAGCCGCGTGGTCCAGGTGCACCAGCGAGAGCAGACCCTCGATAACTCCGGTGCCGTCCTCGGTCTTGGCGTCGCCGATGGCGGCGAACACTGCGGGCCAGCACAATCCGACCAACGCATCCGGCACGATGGATGATCCCGGCGCCAACGGCGCGGGAAGGACAGCGGTGACTCCGGTGTGATCGGCCACGCGCTCCGGATCCCAGTGCGCCGCAACGCGCGCGGTCCCGCTTTCCACCAAAGAAGCCGGACCAGCCGCATTGTCAAACCCGCCGGCTACCGCGAGGACGGTCCGCATGGCGGCGGCCGCGGCCTCGGTGGTGACCACCGGCGTGCCTCCGTCGCGGGTGGTGGCGGGCAAGGTCAGGTCGATGTCGACCCAGGTGCCCGAGAGCGGCACGCTCAAACGCACCGAGTCGTCGCCGGTGACCTCCAGGCGTGCACCGGTCGACGGGTGCGAGGCGGTGCGGTCTTCAAAGACCTGCCAGGCTCCATCCGGAGCAATGCGGTGCACCGGGTTGACGGCAATACGACCGGACCACAACACATCCGGCGCGTCCAGAACCGTTGCCAAGGGGCCCTCGACATCCCAGCGGCGACGCAGGCGCGAACGCACCGGCAACGGCTCTGCGCCGGTGGCGACAACCTCGTCGATGGCGGTCTGCTCAAACCGGTCCAGCAGCTCGCCCACCGGCTCGTCGACCCTGGTGATCCCGGCGACCGCGGCGGTGCCGGGGATGATGCACACCTGCTCCGCGGTGTAGCGGGCATCGTGTGCCTGCCACAGGGAATCACTGCGCCACCAGCGACGCACGTCCTTGTCGATGACGGGCACGAAGTTGACGGGCTTGCCCAGCGTCTTGCACAGCGCGACGAAGAAGGGCACATCGGCCGGGTGCAGCTTGATGGCTTCGGCCTCGGGGTAACGCTGCAGCAGCGCCGCAATGGCATCGGCGGGACGCTCCAGGAGCGACTCGTCGACGAACAGCGTCTCCACGGGCCCAAAGTCCTTGGGGTGTAGGCGAGCCTCTGCGCGCTTGAGCATCTGCTCAAAGCGATCCCGCCAGGTGATGTCCAGCCACGGCGAATGCGCCACCGCGGTGTCGGCGGTGCTGTCACCGTCACCGATGGACAGCTCCACGTAGCGGTTCAGCCACTGCGCGTAGGTCATCTCGGTGACATCGCCGAAGTACTGCTTGGCGGTCAGTTCCATCGCGGCGATGATCTCGTCGCGACGCTTGGCAACAGCGTCGGCGTCGCCGGCGACGTCGTCAAGCAGGCGGCCGCAGCGTGACGCGGCGTTGTCGATCTCGTGAATGTCGGCACCTAGCTGGCTGCGCCCGGAGGCCATGCCGCCCTGCGCCTTTCCGGCGGGCACCCATTCCGGGGTGCCCTGGGTCTCCACCAGCATCTGCTTGACCGCCGGCGAGGTAGTGGCCTCCAGCGTCGCCATGGCCGCGGTGCCGACCAGGATGCCGTCCACCGGCATCAGCGGGAAGCCGAACTTCAATGCCCAACGGCCACTGAGGTATTCAGCAGCCTGCTCCGGGGTCCCGATGCCGCCGCCAACACACACGGTGATGTTGGAGCGCGAACGCAGCTCCGAGTAGGTGGCCAGCAGCAGGTCGTCAAGGTCCTCCCAGGAGTGGTGTCCACCGGCACGGCCACCCTCGACGTGCATGATGATCGGGCGGGTCGGAACCTCGGCCGCGATACGCACTACCGAGCGGATCTGCTCCACGGTGCCCGGCTTGAACACGATGTGACTGAAGCCGATCTCAGTGAGCTCGTCGATGAGCGCGACGGCCTCTTCCAGCTCCGGGACACCGGCGGTCACGACCACACCGTCGATCGGCGCGCCGGCCTGACGGGCCTTCTGCACCAAGCGCTTCGAGCCCACCTGTAGCTTCCACAGATACGGGTCGAGGAACAGCGAGTTGAACTGGATCTGACGGCCGGGCTCCAGGAGACCGGTCAGCTCTTCGATACGGGCGCTGAAGATCTCTTCAGTGACCTGCCCACCGCCGGCGAGCTCGGACCAGTGGCCGGCATTGGCAGCGGCCGCAACGATCTTCGCGTCGACAGTGGTCGGCGTCATACCCGCCAACAGGATCGGCGAACGTCCGGTGAGGCGGGTGAATTTGGTGGACAGCTTGACCGAGCCGTCCGGCAGCGACACCACGGTGGGCGCGAAGGAGGTCCATGCCCGGGCGACCTCGGGAACGGCGCCGTGCATGAACAGGTTGCGCTGCCCGCCGCGCGTGGCGGTCGGCACGATCCCGATTCCCAGACCGCGGACGACGGGGGCGGTCAGGCGGGTGAGCAGGTCACCGGGACCCAGATCGAGGATCCAGCGAGCGCCGGCGTCCGCGACATGGTTGACCTCGTTCACCCAGTCGACCGGAGTGACGAGGATGGCCTCGGTCAGTGCCTTGGTCAGCGCGACGTCCAAACCTGCCGCGGCCGCCCAGCGGCCGGCGATCTCCATGCCGTCGGCCAGGCGCGGGGTGTGGAAGCCCACCTCGACGTTTACCGGATCGAAGACCGGGCTGAACACCGCACCACCGCGCACCTTGTCCTTGCGCTCAGCGGTCTCGCGCTCGGCGATCTGCTCGCAGTACAGCTCGAACCGAGCCAGCTGCTCGGGGGTGCCGGTGATGACGACGGAGCGGCGGCCGTTGCGGATGGACAACGCCGGCGGCTGCACGGTGCGGACGTCCTGGGAGAATTCGTCCAGCAGTGCCTTGACGCGATCGGGGTCGACGTTGGTCACCGACACCATGGGGGTGCGATTGCCGCGCACCACGATGCCGCGACGGCGCGCGACCAGGGTGGCTGCCGCGCCTACCAGCTGAGCGATGGCTAGCAGCTCGACATCGCCCGTGCCGTGCGCCTTGAGTGCCTCGACGGCCAGCACGCCCTGCGAGTGTCCGATGACGGCGACCGGCGGCAGCTGGGCCAGGTCCAGGCCCTGGATCTTCAGGGCGCGGATCGCGGCGAGCTGAGCCAGCAGCACACCAGGCATCGAGACCGCGGCCGAGGTCAGCTGCGCGGCGGAGGGTACGGGCTCTTCGGCGGTCAGCGCACGCACCCAGGTGAGCGGCGTGAACCCGACCGGGCGCACCACGACGAGTTCCTTGGCGACGGGCTCCAGGCGCAGCTCGGCCTCACCCGAGAGGGTCGCCAGCTCCGATTCGATACCGGCCGAGGCCGCCAAGTCCGCGAGCGACTCCAACCAGTCGCTGCCCTGTCCCCCGAATGCCACGGCGTACGGCTCACCGGACTCCAGACGATCGATCAGCGCCGGACCCGCACTGGGACCCGGATCGACCGCCCCATTGGCGTCGTGGTCCTCAGAGCTGGTCACCTTGTCGTATTCATTGATCGTCACGTCGCCGCTACCCGTCTTTCCGTCAGTCGTGATTCCAGACGCACCCGAGTTCGTCGTCTCTGTCGATCGGGGGCGTGTTGTGGCGCGTTGATCTGCACCATCTCCGCAGGTCTGGATTTAAGAGTGTCATAAGAGGGGTGACGATTTCTTCTAGCTCAATAGTTACTGCCGAGTTCTACGCGGGAGTAACCGCTGCATACGTAACAGCAGGCCAGGCGCTGGCAACTAACCGCCGAATCAAACGTGCTGCATGCAGGTGGTTACGGTCGAGTAGGTATAACATCGCAGATCAGACATCTATTGTTATAGAATCGTTATGTTTGATTTGGGTGGCGCCGCCCACATTCGCGCGTGTCGGGTTCAGCGACTGCGATGAGGCCTTCTGGACCGCAACAATTCAGAGTTTGCGCAAAAAGTTTGCTGGCACTGAAATACTGATTCAACTTGTGTGATAGATGCGACTGGTGAGGTTTGTTCCGCGATACATGGGGCGAGCGGAACGTCGCCGGGACCGCGCTCGGAATCCCAGTATCGAAGTCCGCCGGTTTCGGCGATGTGGCCGCCGGGGGCGCACACAGATGACGCCTCGTGCTAGACCCACTGCCCGAAATTGGGCTTGAGGATGTCGTTGAGGTCGACCCCGATTCCGCCGACCTGCCGCTTGTCGATCTCGAACTGATGCAGGTGGGCCTCGGGATGGACGAATCCCTTGGGGCTGCCCCAGTTGTGCTGCCAAAAGTACGAGCACAACCCGTCCTGCAGGGCCCAATCAATGGTCTTGGAGTTGCCGTAGAGGCCGGTGCGGGCGTGCCCGAGCACCGTTTCCCAGGCCTTCAGGTAGGGCGCCACCTGATTCTTGTACTGCTCAGGTGTCGGGTTGTCGTCGATCGACACGTAGATGGGCACGTTATAGGAACCGCCCGCGGCGACATGCAACTGCCAACCCCGCTGTGCGTGTTTGATGCCGGCGTCATGGCCACCGAGCCAGTCCGCCGTGTCCTGCTTGCCGTACTGGTAGTTGGAGACGATCTTCAAACCCGCCCGATATAGATCGCGCGCCTCGGCCAGTTTGATGGGTTTGCCCGCCGACAATCCGGGGGTGCGTGGATCGGATACGTATCGGATGGCACCCAGGTGCCCGGCGGCCTTGATCGCTTCGGGAGTCGGAACACCGCCAGCGTAGTCAATGAGTGTGCCCAATGATGCGGCGTTCGCCCGCGGGGTCGCCAAGGCTGCGCCGCCCAGTGCCGCCGCAGCCGGCAAGGCGGCGGCGTACTTGAGGACATCCCGACGGGAAATGGACACCACTGTTACCTCACAAGACCAATCCGAGCACTTCGAACAACTCAGGCCTCAGATTACGACAACTACCTCAACAAAAACGGCAGCCACGCTTGTCACATGCGGCACAGTGGCTTCTACGCATCCGCGATCCGAAACACCTCGTCGGCGATCACACGCGGTTCGGTGAGAACGACCTGATGTCCGGATTTGCGCGCCACCACGTGGCGTGCGCCGAGCCGGTGTGCCGTCACCTGATGTGCGGCATTCAGTTCGGACTGTGTCTCCTCGTTGAGAAACTCCGCGCACGCTCCCGTCGACACACCGGCGGTCCTCCTCATTGGCGGCACGTCCGGCCCGCCACGTAGATCTTCGGACACCATGTCGCCGCATGACGTCGAGGGCCGGCCGATGGATGACGCCGAGGAACCGCATACCGGGCGAGGCGGGACGGATCGGCCACCGTCGAGGCCAGCGCGATGGTTCCGCCGTAACTGTGACCCACCCAGGATGTGGGGCCCCGGACCGAGCGCCGCCAGCAGCTCACTCAGGTCCCCGCTGATTCGTTCCAGGGTTCGCGGCCGATGATCGTCATCGCTACGCCCAGGTTCGCGCGGTCAAAAACCACCGACCGAAAACGCTGTGTCACAAGGGGTTGCACAAGACCCCAGGCCGATCGCGGCAAACCCATCCCCGACTCGAAGACCACGGTCGGATCACCGATTCCGGCGACCATGTAGTGCAACGCGCGCCCGTCGGAGGTAGTTACCTAGTTACTCGACCCGAGGGTGTGGCTCATCCAGCCACCGTACGGAACATACGCCCAGGAGGTCGGCTGGCTAGGCCCCCGAGTGCAGCAGTGGTCGCAGCCGTTCGGTCTTCGCCTGTGTCCATCCCGGCGGTTGCAGGATCGCGGCCCACGCATCGGCGACCGCCCGCACGTACACGTGACCATGGCCGTCGGGAACATTCACCGCGACAGCCATGTCGGCGGAAACCTGCAGGAAGGTCACGAACGGTATCCATTCCATGCTCGGCAGTACGTCGTAACCACGCGGTTCACGCAACCAATCCGGCTTGCTCAGGATCAGATCGGGGTTCCACCAGGCGATCGGGTCCGACGCGTGCTGTAGATAGACGATGCGCGGGTTCCCCCAGGTATTCGCGGGGCGCTTGAGATCCTCTGGGCGCGAAACGAATCGAACATGTTGTCCGTTGTCGTAGATCGGCAACACCTCGGGCGACCCGTCGTCGCGGTTGTGTGTGGCCTCCCGCCACATGGAGTTGTTGAACGTGGGGCCGGAGAACAGCGCACCGTCGGTACGGGCCACGATGTTGTTCACCGACAGGAACGGCGCCTCGCCGCCGAACGATCCGAGACTCTCCCCGAACACCACCAGCTTGGGCCGTACCGCCTCCGGCATAGCACGCACCCGCGCGGACACGGCCTCGAACAACGCCTGTCCTGCCTGACGCGCGTTCTCCTTGTCCACCAGGAACGAGAGCCAGCTGGGCAGAAACGAATACTGCATGCTGACAATGGCGGTGTCGCCGTTGTACATGTATTCCAGAGCGTCTGCCTCGGCCTGGTTGATCCAGCCGGTTCCCGTAGTCGTGGCCACCGCCACCACCTTGCGGTGCAAGCCACCCTCACGTTCCAGCTCGCGGGCGGCGAGCTCGGCTGTCGCCTTGATACCGTCCGCGGACTCCAGGCCTGCGTACGCCCGGATCGGTTCGGTGGCCGGCGCGTTGTTGAACGCGGACAGCTCCTCGGTGGTGGCACCACCACCGAGGAAGGCACGGCCCTGATTACCCAACGACGCCCAGGAGACCAACGAGCCCGGCCCACCCGAGCGCAGCGATGTCGTGGGCGCGGGGTTGTCCGGACTCTCCTCGTTGTTCACCGCCGAGAAGGTGTTGTTCAAGAAGTCCATGGCTACCCTGACGACGACACCGTTGATGAGTGCCATCGCTAGAACCACCACCAGCGTGACGGCGACCACCGCGGAGACGCGTTTGGGGGCCACACGGTTGAGCCGTTCGATCAGGAACAGAATCAGCCGGCGAATCTGTTGTCCGATCTCGACCAGTACGAACAACACGACGACTGACAGCACAGCGGTCTGAGGATGTGCCCAGAACGTGAGCCTCGGCACGCCCATGAGGTCACGTACGCGGTCCTGCCAGAAGTGGAACCAGAGGATCATCAAGACGGTGCCGATAATCCCGATCACGATGAGGATCCACCATGCGATGCGCGGTGCCCGTGGGCTCGAATCCTGTGACCGCATATAGCGCACCAGCCAAACCGCCAGGACACCGAGCGCGTAACCAAGGGCTCCAGAACCTCCGCTCACCAACGCCTGGAACAGCGGGCCTCGCGGCAACAGTGACGGCGTCATCGACAGCCAGAGGAAGACCAAGCCGACCGCGGTACCCGTAAACGTGTACCGCCGCACCCACCATGCCGGCCTCTCGGATTTCTCCGGCGTGGACGCGTCGGCGAGTTCTGCGTCTGGCTCCTTGTCTTGGTCGTTGTCGATATCCCGTTCGATCGCCATTGCCACACCCTTCTCGATGCCGCCAGCTGTGCGTGTCAATGGTGCACGCACGTCGGAGCACCGCACAGGGGTATTACCAGATCGGCACCGCGAGGGTGACCCGTAGGTCGCGGTGCCACCGATACCCAGAACCCAGCCGCGCAAATCCATGGAAGGTGCCGTAGATCACCAGCACAGCGAACTGGGCCGGCCGGGGAGCCGACCGCGCTCCCAGGCTTCTGCGGTATCTTGCCATCAGGGCCGTCAACGGTAGGACAGGGACAGAGCGGCGCGACTGGGGCACGACGAGGACTACACATGCGACATGCCGGTGTCGGCCGTGAGGCCAGGACGACCAGCACACAGGGCCCTTCACATAGCCCCAAGCGGGAACGACGGCGCCGCGGCTCCATCTCTGCTGAGGAGATCATCGCCGGCGCGTTCGAACTCGCCGAGGAAATGGGGATCAGTGGGCTGAGCATGCCGCTGCTAGCGAAGCATCTGGACGTCGGCGTCACGAGTATCTACTGGTACTTCCGCAAAAAGGGCGAGCTGCTCGATGCGATGACCGACCGCGCGACCAAGCAGTATCACTTCGCCGCACCGTTCGTCGGCGACGAAACCTGGCAGGACGCCCTGCGCTGCCACACCCGCCGGATGCGTCAAGCATTTCGGGAGCGTCCGGTACTGGTCGAGCTCATCCTGATGCGCACGAGTGAGCTCAGCAGCGAGGCCTTGCAGGCGAGCATTCAGAACCTGGAATCGCTGGTGCAGACTCTCACCTGTGTCGGATTCAGCCCAGACAACGCACTGGACGTGTACTTCTCCCTGTCTCTGCATATTCGGGGCATCGTGGTCCTCGAGCACATGGATACCGTCATGCCCGCATCCGGCAAGGCCCGCAGCCTGGTGCCCAACCCCGCGATCGCCCCGACACTGCACGAGTTGGCCTCCCGCGGTCATTCGATCGCCACGATCTCGGATGCCAACTTCGACTTCACCGTCGAGGCCATCATCCAACGCGCCGAGCACTTGCTCGCCCAGGACATCGCAGCACGCGAGGCTTCCTGATCAACCGTCAGACCTTGGAGTTGAGCAGCTCCTCGATCTTCTGGAGCCGCTGGTTCGACAACACCGCGTTGTCGATCGATCGATCCCCCGAACAGGTCACCAACTGTGCAATCACGTTGGCCTTGGCGATCACGGCGAACCCGCAAATCCATTGATCACCATCGAGATTCGTCGACCACCGCACCATGTCGGGTGAACCCGCAGTGACCGGACTCGGCGTGACGGTGCTGCGTTTCCCGTCATCACCCCACGCGACCACCGGACGCTGACACGCGGAAACTTTCGCGCGGACCGAATCCAAGAACTTCGCCGCCTGGAAATCACCGGGATAGGTCGCCGAGACTTCGAGGAGCTGGTGCTGATTGGGGTACTGATTGTCGGTCTGTGTCCGCGCCTCGCGACCGGTGTAGTCCGTCGGGAACAGCGGATAGCGGCCGTATCCGACGACCCCTTGGCATTCGGCGGGATCAGAACCTATCCACAGAACCGATTGCATGTCGGTTTCGAACAGCGGCTTGCCCGGCGTGATGGTCAGCGATAGCGCCGGAGTCAGGAGCTGATCGAGCTGGGCGGGCTGAATCGGGCCCGCCGGAACAGATCCCCTTCCCGCTGTCGCCTCCCCGTCGACCCCCTTGTGGCAGCCCGTCGCGGCGAGCAGCAGCGCGAGCACCAGCGGTACTGACCACCTCATGTCGGCAAACTTTACCCGCATACGCTGCTCTCCCGGATTTGGGCATTGTCCCGTGGCAGGCATGCGATCTCGGGTAAGAAGAGTTCAGCCGACATGACCGGTCGGTAATGCGACAAGGCACCACGACCCGAGAAGGAGTGCGCGGTATGTCCACCAAGCTGGCGACACCACAGGAGCTGCTGTCCCTGGGCAGAGTCGAATTGGGTACCAGCAGTTGGGTTCAGATCACCCAGGAACAGGTCAACGAGTTCGCGGATGCGACCGGCGACCGGCAGTGGATTCACATCGACACCGAACGTGCCAAGTCCGGCCCTTTCGGCGGGACCATCGTGCATGGATACCTCACGCTCGCTCTGGCCCCGGCATTCCTCGACGAGGTACTTGAGATCGCGTCGTACGACGCGGTGCTCAACTACGGAGTCAACAAGGTGAGATTCCCCGCCCCGCTGCACGTGGGCGCGCGCGTACGCGGACACGTCACGCTGCTGTCGGCCAAGCAGCGCGACAAAGGCACCGTCGAGGCGACGTACGGGATCAAGTACGAGATCGAGGGCAAGGATCGGCCGCCCTGTGCCGCTGAAAGCGTGTACCTATACCAGTAGTACGCCTGCGCTGGTTTCCGGCTGACCACGCTGCCGGACACTTACGAGGAAGAGCGGGTGCCCGTCGCCGCGTCCGTGCTCGGGCTCAGTACCGATCTACACCGGCGTAACTTCGATCCCTCCGACGGGCCCGCGCCTCAGTTGCATCAGATGGACATCACCTATCGCGGAGGACCATTGGCCGTTGACGATCGCGCACACCCCGGACATCTGGGGGCCGGTGACCGCGCACCGCACGCCCGGCTGCCGGAAGGCACTCACCTGTTTGATGTGCTGCGCGGCACGCACTTCACCCTGCTCACCTTCGCCAACCGCACCCCCGACATCGCCGATGTACGCCTCCAGCAGATGGTCCCGTCGGCCGACTACGACGTCAAGCCATCGGCGCTTGTCCTGGTGCGCCCGGATGGCTACATCGGCGTCATCAACTAGTCCGAGAACACCGCGCGACACTACCTCGCTCGTATGCGCTAGACGCGGACGGCCAACGACTCGATGCGCGCGGGCACATGCTTATGCCATGGCGTGCCGGCGTACTCGTCACGCCATGCCGAGGACGTGAGCGCGTTCGGTGCGACGCCTGGGGCGCTGATCTCGCCGGACTCGTCGGTGTAGTCGAGCCCAAACCCGTTGGGCAGCGAGGCATGGCCGGACTGCATCGTGTCACTGATCTCGACGGTGGCCTCGGCGCTGCCCGCCGCGGTGGCGATACGCACCCGCTCCCCATCTGCCACTCCGAGCGCTTGGGAGTCCTCCACACTGATCCGTAGCGCACCCTGCTGATCCCGCTTACGCCACGCGGGGTCGCGAATGATGTCGTTGGCGGTGTATGCCCGCCGCTCACCTGCGGAAAGCACGATCGGGAACTCGGGCGTGATCAGCTGGGCCGGACGTGATGCCAATCCTCTGATGTCGTCCAGCATTTCAGGGATCGCCAACGCAATCTTGCGGTCGGTGTGCGTGATGAGCGCGAAGTCGTCTTCGTACTCGTGAACGGTGAAGACCACTCCGGACGGACTGTTCAATATGGCGTCAAACAACGCGTTGCCATCGGGATAGCCGGCCCGCCCCACCGCCTGTGGATACGTCATCATCACCTTCTGAGCCAAGCCCCACACCGCGGCGGCCCCCTCCAACCCCTCGGGCAAGGTCGGGCCGAGAGTTTCATACAACACATAGGGAGCCAGCGGGGCCAGTACCGGGTTCCCCAGCACCGCGAAGAACGCCTGGAGGTAAGCGTCGTGCCCCTGTGCGGCGGCTTCACGCAATGGCTGCAGATCCGCGTCATCCACCACACCCAGCGCTCGGACCAACCGCGCCCAGATCTCGGGCTCGGGCAGGGTTCCCGGCGCCGGCTCGAATAGCGGGTGCCTCAGCTGAAAGGTGTTGTGCGGGAACTCCAGATTGAAGAACGTCGCCTCCACCTTCTCGAACTGGGTGGCGGCGGGCAGCACGTAGTGGGCGAGGCGAGCAGTCTCGGTCATCGCCACGTCGACGACGACCAGCAGCTCCAAGGACTCGAAGGCCTCCTTGCATCTGGCCGAATCCGCCAGGGAGTGAGCGGGATTGCTGCTCTCGACGATCATGGCCCGGAATCGGTCGGGGTGATCCGTGAGGATCTCCTCGGGGACGACATTGGACGGCAGCAGCCCACCGATGATGGGTGCTCCGGTTACCGGAGTCTTGCCGAAGAACCCGCCCATGAGCGGGGCCATCCACGAATGCAGGTGCTGGCCGCCGCGCTTGGCGAAACTGCCGGTGAGTATCCAGAGCATCTTGTTCAGGTACGAGCTCAACGTGCTGTTAGGGGCCTGCTGGATCCCAAGGTCTTCGAAGACCGCCACGCTCTGGGCCGCGGCGATCCGCCGGGCCGCCCGCCGAATGAGATCCTCATCGACGCCACAGCGCTGCGCGTAGTCGGCGATCGGTACCGCGCGCAGCACGTCACGAACTTCCTCGGTTCCGTTGACGTGCTCAGCCAAAAATACTTCGTCACAAAGATTCTCCTGGATCAGCACCGCGGCAAGCGCGGCCAGGCACCAGGCGTCGGCTCCGGGGCGCACCCGCAGATGAAAGTCGGCCATCTTGGCGGTATCGGTGATCACCGGGTCGATGACAACCATCGAGCGCGCGGGATCCTTGGCGATTTCATTGAGCACCACGCGGGCCCGGGGGAAACTCTGCGACATCCACGGGTTCTTCCCGACGAAGACCGAGACCTCAGCGTGTTCGAACTCACCACGGGTATGCCCGCCGTACAAGCTCTTGTCGATCCAGGCCTCACCTGTCTTCTCTTGCGCCAGCGCATTGGAGCGGTATTTGGAGCCGATCGCCTTGAGGAACGCGCCGCTGTAGGCACCACCCAAGTGGTTTCCCTGGCCACCACCGCCGTAGTAGAAGATCTTGTCGCCGCCATAGCTGTCACGGACATGCCGGAAACCCTCGGCGATCTCCCCGATCGCCGTGTCCCAATCGATTTCCTCATAGGTACCATCGGGCCGGCGGCGCATGGGCGAGGTCAGCCGGTTGGCGTTGTTCTGGTAATGGTTCAGGCGCAGCGCTTTGTTGCAGGTGTAACCCTTCGAGCCCGGATGCTCCTTATCCCCACGGATCTTGGCGAGCGTGCGCCCCTCCGTCTGCACCACGATGCCGCAGTTGCACTCACACAAAATGCAGGCGGTGGGCAACCAGTTGGTGGTGTTCATGCCAGAGCCTCCTCGATAAGAGCGCGCAACTGCTTGTGCACCACGTCGATCGGTGCGATCTCACGGGTCGATCGCGCGACGATGATGGCCCCTTCCAACGAGGTCATCGCCATCATCGCGAGCTCATCGGCGCGTGCCCGGGCAACACCGGCGGCAGCCAACTTGTCGGCCATGAGGCCGATCCAGCGCCGAAAGACCTCTGCCGAGCGTTCGATGAGCTGGCGATTGCCGGCCGGGCTTTCCGGGTCCCCAGCCTCCACCGCCACCGCGACGACCGGACACCCTGCCCGAAAATCGCTGCGCATCAACTGCTTCCGGTAGGAGGCGACGAGCATATCGAGTGCGTCCACCACCGAGGGCTTGGCATCGATCATTCCGACGATGTAGTCGCCAGCAAGATCCACTGCCTCGCAGAGCAGTTGAGCGCGCCCGCCGGGAAAGTAGTGGTACGCCGACCCGCGCGGTGCACCGCTGTGCTCGAGAACATCGGAAATGGCCGTCGCATGCGCACCGCGCTCCCGAATCAGTAAGGCCGCCGAGGCAACCATTCGTTCACGCGGGGTGCTCATTCTCGTCCTTCCGGCCCGGCAGGCAGTCTATGTATGATGCCCTACATAATCGCCCACCGAGACGGAGAAGTCAATGAGCGCGTACGAAACCCTGAGCATCCGGCGCGATGGATATGTCCAGGTCATCGGACTGAATCGGCCTGCCAAGCGCAATGCCTTCGACAAGACGATGCTGCAGGAGTTATCCCTGGCCCTGGCAGAGTTCGATGCCGACCCGGGCCTACGAGCCGCGGTGCTCTACGGCGAGGGAACGATGTTCACCGCTGGGCTGGACCTGGCCAGCGTGGCCGCCGAGATTCAGGGAGGCGCATCGCTCACCCCGGACAGCGGAGTCAATCCGTGGCAGGTCGACGGAACGCATCTGCGCAAGCCGCTGATTGTCGCGGTCCACGGCAAGGTTCTGACGCTGGGCATCGAGCTGGCACTCGCCGGCGACATCGTGATCGCCGATGAGACAGCCACCTTCGCGCAGCTCGAAATCAACCGCGGGATATACCCCTTCGGTGGGGCGACGATCCGCTTCCCCCGCACTGCCGGTTGGGGTAACGCCATGCGGTGGATGCTGACGGCCGACACCTTCGACGCCGTCGAGGCGCATCGCATCGGAATCGTGCAGGAGGTCGTGGCCGCGGGCCGGCATGTGGACAAGGCCATCGCCATCGCCCAGACCATCGCCCGTCAAGCGCCGCTGGGCGTACAGGCCACGTTGCGCAATGCCCGGCAAGCACTACGCGAGGGCGAGGCGAGCGCCGAGACCCAGCTGGTGCCCACCATCCGGGAACTGTTCACCACCGAAGACGCCGCACTGGGCGTACAGGCATTCCTTACCCGCACCACCGCCGAATTCGTGGGCCGCTAGCGCGCGCTCACGGCCTTCCGCACATCACCGAGCTCACCGATGGACACGGTGCGCGTCGAGGCAACCGGGCGCACGCCGGGGCCATCGGGCTTGGACACCATGACCACGCTGTCGATGTATGGCTGGATGGTGGTGGTGTTCTGCACGGTCGCGACAATCACCAGCTGGAACCCGAACTTGCGGAACGCCGAGAGCGCCTGCTGCGCGAACTGTGGATCGGATTTGGAGAATGCCTCGTCGAGCATCAGCTGCGCGAACACCGGCCGGTTGTCCCCCGTCTCCGGGTTGGCCAGGTTGAAGCTCAGCGCACCGGCGAGGCAGAACGCCATCAGCTTCTCTTGCTCCCCACCGGAATTCGCACCCGCATTGCTGTAGGTACGAATCGCTTCTCCGGTGGTGGCATCGCGTTCCTCGCAGTACAACACGAAGCGATTGCGCACATCCAACGCGTCGCGCGTCCACTGGCGGGCCTCGGGATTCTCGGCGGCCAGAAGGTTCCGCAGCTGCAAGATGTCTTGATACTGGTCGTGGATGGCTTTCTCGTCGCCCATGGACACTGCCACCGCACGCGCGGAGATACGCCGGGCACGTTCGTTGAGCTCGCCCACGGCTTCGAGCGCCTTGGGCTCGGCGCGCAGGGTCAAACGCGTACCCCGATTGAACTCCACCGAACCCAAACCGCTATTGACACGGTCAATCTGATCGGTGATGCGATGCGCCTCTTCCTCGGCGAGCTGATGCAGTCGCAACACAGCGGTGGGAGCCTGCTCGGTGATGAGCCTGAGCATCCGCTCATAGGCGGCAGGCAGGTCTCGCTCGTCGATCCGGCGGCACAACGCGACGTAGTCGTGGATCTTCTCGTCGAAGTTCTCACTGTCGTTGGGAATCGAATCAGGGAAATCCCGGTCGTAGGCATTGAGGATCCGGTTCAGCTCGTTGCGTGAGCGGGTGACGCTCTCCCGCAACACCGACTGATCCTTCTCGATCTGACGCCACAGCTCCAGCCGGTACGCGTCGGGTTCCAACACGTCCAAACTGGAGGAAAGCTGCGGCACATAGGCTTCGATACCGGAGCGAGTATGCCCGCCCACCTCCCGCGGGCTCAGATTGTCCATCAGATCCAGTAGCCGCGTGCGACGCGAATCATGCTCGGACTCTTGCTTTCTCAACGCACCGATGCGCTCCGAGAGCTTTTTGATCTCGTCGAGATACGAATCGGCCTGTTGCTGCAGGCCGGTGAGGTCGGGGTTGGCCTCCAACATCGCGTCGTACTGATCTTGCAGTCGCGAGACCGCCGCCTCCGCCGAGTCGGTGTCGATCTGACTCCAGTACTCGTACTGGCTGTGCAGTTTGGACCACCGCACCACTTCCGAGCGTAATTCCTCGCGCTTGGTATCCATTTCGCCGATGAACTTCTCGGCATCACCCACGGCCTGTTGCGCCTCGACCACATCGTCGGAGAGCGCAGCTCGCTTGTCACCGGCGTTGCCCTGGTAGATGAATTGCGAGGCGCGCAAATCGCGTCGGTCGTCCTTGACCGCACGCCGGTCACCGTCCTTGCGCAGACCTTGATCGGTGACCGCCCGGCGGTGCTTGCTGAACTCGTCGGGGCTGTCGACCAGCACGTAGTCACCCACGCCGGCCACCAGACTCATGGCAGCACCGGCACATTCGTGATTCGGGTTGGTCAGGCGCAGGCAGTCGGCAAGGGTGCCCGGCTCCGCGCGTCGCGGCGAGCCGGACGGGATCACCCGCTCCATCTGCAGGTAACCGCGCATCGGGTTCTCGTTGACGTAGCGCAGCACCTGCCGATGATGTTGATCGGGCACCAACAGGCATAGACCGGTAGAGCGCAGCACCTTCTCCACGCACTTGCGCCACCGCTCCTGCCCGGGGCGCAGGTCCATCAGCTCGCAGACGTATGGCAGGTCCTTGGCGGTGAGACCGAGTGCTGCGGCGATTTCCCCGCGCATGCGGTCCTCATCCGGAGGCACCGGGGTGCCCAGGTGCTCGACCCGCTTGAGTTCCGCAGAGGCGGCCCGCAATTGGTCACGAGCCGTCGACAGGGCACCGGCAGCCATGACGTAGGCGTCATGACCGGCTTCGAGTTCGGCGTTGATCCGGGTGACCGCGCGCAGGCTCTCCACCCGCATGGCTTCGAATTCCTCGGCGGATTCGATGTCCTCATCGTGGCCGAGGTCCCACAGCGCGCTGTCATAGGCGGTGCGTCGGCGTGACACCTCCTCGGCGCGGGCCCGGGCGTGAGCCAACTCGCTCTTGAGCGGTGCCAGATTGCTGTCTGCCGCCGCGATGCGGCCCAGCAGCTTGTCGCGCTCACCGGTGAGAATGTCTTGGCGCGACTGGATTTCGTCGCATTCCCCGCCCAGCCGGGTGATCTCGGTGTCCAGCAGGTCGATCTCCGGCCCCGCCAGGGCCAAACGCTGCTGGTCCACGTAGTCGCGCACGGTGTGATGGTCCACGACATCGACGGTGGCCAGCTGCGCCGCATCACTGGCGTACGTCTGCTGGATCTGTTCGATATCGCCCAGCGTCTGCCGCTGACGCTGGGCGATGGCAAGCGCGGCCCGCGCGTCGACCAACGGGGTGATCTGTCCCAGTGCCTCGGCGATCGCCGCCATGGACTCGGGCTCGTCGAGCATGTACTCCCGTACGAACTGCTCCAGGCCGCCCACGCTCTTGAGCGACTTCGCCTTGCCCAACAGCTGCTGCGCCGCCGACGAACCCTGGATACCGACGGCGGCGTACAGCTGCTCCAGATACCAGCGTTCGCTCTTGTGGCCGCGCCAGCCCGCACCCTCGAACACCGAGCCGGCATATCCCTTACTCGCCCAGGCATTGCACAGATCGCGGATGTCGGCGTAGGCATCGATCAGGTAGTAACGACTCGACGAGTCCGAATCAGAACCAGGCGCAAGCCATTTGAGCACCAAGCCGGTGATCACGCGGCCGTCGGTACCCGAATAGGTCACCGCAATCGCCGACCACGCCCCACCCGTACCGCGCAGGAACATCTGCTTGGGCCGCTCTCCCGGGTTCTTCAGCTCACCCCACAGACCACGCACGTACTTGTCGACGGTGCGCTTACCCATATTGGAGCCCGCGGCGGTGGTGTCGCTGGACGCGTTGAAGTTGCGCCGGTTCGAAGACAGGAAGGCCAATGAGATCGCGTCCAGTAGCGAGGATTTTCCGCTGCCGGAGGAGCCGGTGATCAGCGTGCCGTTACGGCTGAATTCGATGCTGTGATAGCCGTCGAAGACACCCCAGTTGATGACCTGCAGTCGGGACAGCCAGAACTGCTGGGTTGCAGTCTCATTCGTCGTCATCGGTATCGCCATCTTCTTCGTCGGTGGAGTCTTCTGGGGCGGCGCCGCCGCGCTGCAACTGCTCGTACTGGCGTTGCAATGCCTCGATCATCTGCGCGGACATCAGCGCGTTGATGACCGGGCTGATGGTGTAACTGTGCTCGTCGTCGCGGGTGCGTTGCAGGATCTCCGCCTTGGACAAACGTTTGATCGCCTCGTCGACACGGTCGCGCAGCATCACCTCGTCGCGGTCGATGTCGTGGCTGACGTTGGCGAACAGCTCATGGATGTCCTCACGGCTGACCACGACGTGTTCGTCGTGCGCGGTCCGCGCGATCTTGGCCAGGTGCAGCGCGACGATCGAGGCGTAGGTGCCCAGGGGCTCCCGTCGCAATACCCGGGCGCCGTACGCACTGGGGTTCTCCAAGGGGGCCGGTTCGGCGTACGCGACCTCAAGATCGTCGAACACCCGCAGCCGTAGGTCCAGTTCGGACAGACGCGAGGCCAATACCTTGCGGTGCTCGATCATCGATGCCCACAACTCGGGCTGACCGTCCTTGCTCAGATAACGCCGGGCCACCACGTTCTGCAGCGCCCAGCACGCCTTGTCGGGCAGCTCACTTGTATCGCCGTCGAACCGCGGCCCTTTGACGGTCCTCGGCGCCGAAGCGTCGGGCTCGACGCCTGGAAGATCGTCAAAGTTGATGTTTCCCAAGGGCATCCCCGAGGTCTGCGTTGTCACAGCGCCACTCCGTCATCCAGGGTGTCCAGCACCGGTTCGCGGAACATCAACTGAGGTACCTCCATCACCCGGTCCTGTCCGTCAAGGGACCGGAACTTCACCTTCACCGAATCACGATCGGTTGTGTTGTCCTGCTTGAGAGCGAGCGACCACAGCACGATCACATCGCCCAGATACGGAGCCTCGACATGAGAAATCATGTCGGGCAAGGAAACTGGGCCACCAGCAACAGCACTGTTCACCGTATCTGCCAACGCGGCCATGTCCACCTGGGTGGCCAATGCCGAGAATCCGCTCAGATCCAGCGGTCCGGACGACGCATCCTGCGCAAGCACCGGGGGCGCGGTGTCCTTGATGGTGAACGAGAGTGCGCCGATGGCCGCTGCTGCCGAGCGTCCTATCGGCAGTTCGGCATCGATCGGCGAATCCGCCGTCGACACCTTGAGTAGGGCGTGCCCGGCGGCCAGCGCATCGTTGAGCTGTCGTGCGCGGCCACGTGCCTGCTCGGTGGTACCCGCAGCGAAGAACCGCCGGATGCGCTGTGCACAGCGCTGCTCGATGCGAGAAACCTCGGCGATCTGCTGGGAGACCAGCTTGAAGAAGTTCCTCATGACGTCACGCAGACCGGGGTCTAGTTCAGGCAATCCCTCGGCGACACAGGCGATATCGCTGCGCAGCGCGGCACGCTGATCCGGATCCTGGATGGTGCGGGTGAACGCGGCATAGGAGGCACGCTCGCGCGAATCGAAGAGGGCGTCGTAGTCGGCGAACATCCGGCGCGCACGGTCGCGAAATCCCGAATCCGAGTCTTCGGCGGCGTCGATCAGTCCAGCGGTGATCTCGTTCTGCATGCTGCCGTAGCGCACGAT
Source organism: Mycobacteroides chelonae (assembly GCA_014204435.1). Taxonomy (GTDB): domain Bacteria; phylum Actinomycetota; class Actinomycetes; order Mycobacteriales; family Mycobacteriaceae; genus Mycobacterium; species Mycobacterium chelonae_A. The sequence goes on along the minus strand of JACHLF010000004.1, from coordinate 335,491 downwards.
GTCGGTGATCACCTGCTCCATCTGATAGGCGATGGCACGGGTCTCGTCCTCGAGGTCGACGATGTCCGGTTCGGGACGGTATCCGTCGTCGATGGCAAGCAGCTGGGTCTGCAACTCGGCGATCTGGGCTTCGATATCGGCACGCAGTCGGGACGGGTCACCGTCCAGCTGAGTAGCGACCCGCTTGAGTCCCGCGGCGATACCCGCGATGGATCCACCTGTGGCGACCGTGTCGGCGCGGCGCAGTCGGCGTACGAAGGCCAGCGCACTGCGGGCGTCCTCGGTCAGCGAGCAGACATTCTCGGCATCCGGGCCGGCGCCGTCCGATACCCGGTGCAGCCATCCGTCGCTGGCCCAACTCTTGATGAGGGCGAGTCCCGACTGCTCCCCCAGGCCGACGGCGCCCAGGTCTCTGTCGAGCCTGGCCACCAGCTGAGGTTCGGAGACCTTGGCGCTGCGGTCCAGGTGGCGCTCCATGAGCGTGATGTACGGCGCCAGGTTCTTAGCGGCCAGCAGCCGCACCGCGCGGGATTTCTGAACGTCGTCGTTGAGCGCGAACAGCTCTTCGACTACCAGGTCATCCATCGCGCACCTCCATCACATAGCTAACGTCTTGTCCCCCGGCCGCGCAGCCGTCATAGCCACTGGCTCGCAAAACCTACCGGGCCGAGCGGGGCGTGGCGAATGGGCTCGCTGACGTGGGACAAATGAGGCAAATGAGTTAGCTGGGACCTCAGTGGACGCCCAGCCTGCCTTCGAGGTACTGGCCCCGGCAGGCCAACCGTGCGAGCTTTCCGCTGGTGGTGCGGGGAATGCCGCCCGCAGGGAGCAATCGCACGTCAGCGGGCTCCAGACCGTACGCGGTGCCCACGGCGGCCCGGATCGCGTCGCCGGCTTCCTGCGGGTCGGCCTTGGCCGTACGCGACGCGCGCTCGGCCACGATGACCAGAGCGTCGTCGACCGCGAACGCGGTGACGTATCCGCGCCGCACGATGGGCGAGGCGTCGGCGACGGTGGCCTCGATGTCCTGCGGGTAGTGACTGTGTCCCTCGAGGGTTATGTGGTCGGCAAGGCGGCCGGTGACATACAGCTCGCCGTCGAGGTAAAAGCCCATGTCGCCCGTGCGCAACCAGTCGCCGTCGGCGTCGGCCGTTGCCGCGTGACTGCCTTGCGGCAACGGGTGGCCAAGCCGGGCATGGAACACCCGTTTGGTGTCTTCGGGGCGGCCCCAGTATCCGCGGCCAACGTTGTTGCCCTGCAACCAGATTTCCCCGACCTGACCGTCGGCAAGCTCATGTTCGGTGCCGGGGTCGACGACAACGCCGTGCAGGCTGCGGGCGAGTTGACCGCAGGACACGTGGGCGGTGGCATTGGGAGCGTCCACGGCGACCTCGACCGCGCGGCCCGCCGCAAGCTGTTTGCGGTCGAGGTGCACGACCGAGGGCTCGGCATCCGGGGCGATATTGGAGATGAACAGGGTGGCCTCGGCGATTCCGTACGAGGGCTTGAACGCGGTCGGAGGCAATCCGAAAGGCGCGAATGCTTTTTCCACCGCACGGATGGCATCGATACTGACCGGCTCAGAGCCGATGATCATCACGACCTTGTCGAGGTTGATATCCGCACCGTCCTTCGGTACGCCACGTTGCGCCGTGTACTCGTAGGCGAAGTTGGGCGCGGCGGTGATCACGCGCCCCTCCTTGCATCCGTCGGAGAGTGCCTTGATCCAGCGCTGCGGCCGGCGGATGAACGCCGTCGGCGACATCAGGGTGGAGTGCCCACCATAGACGGTCGGGAAGCCGATCATCGACAGACCCATATCGTGGTAGAGCGGTAACCAGCTGCAGCCGTGGGTGTTTCGATCCAGCAGGTCGATGGACAGGATCATCTGCGTCAGGTTGACACCGACAGCCCGATGGGTGATCTCCACGCCTACCGGTGCGCGGGTGGCGCCCGAGGTGTACTGCAGGTGCGAGATGTCGTCCTCCACAAGGTGCACGTACTCGAACGCCTCCCCTGCGTCATCGGGTATCTCGTCGATGACGAGAATCTGTGGCGTCTCCCGGCGACCGTTCAGAAACTCTTCCACCGCGGCGCGCGCCATGGCAGTGGTCAACACCACCGAGGGCGTGCAATCCCTCAACGCGGTGTCGAGGCGTTGGGCGTGGCCGGGCAGTTCAGGGGCGAACAACGGCACGGCGATCGCGCCCGCCTTGATGGCCGAGAAGAAGCCGACGATGTAATCGAGGCCCTGCGGAGCCAGGATCGCGACACGTTCACCGCGCTGGATATGGCGTTGCAGCTGCGCGGCCACGGCGTTGAGACGCACCCCGAGCTGCCACCAGGTGAGCTCGACGCGGGTACCGTCTTCGGAGGTGGTGAAGTCGAGGTACCGATAGGCGACGGTGTCTCCGACGTTCCTGATGTTGCGCTCGATGAGGGATATCAGCGTAGTGCCGGGAGGCAGCTCGATGTTTCCGTCGGAATTCAGGCAATCGTCGATGTCAAGCAAACCGTCACTGCGAACCACGTTTTCAGTCTAGGCGCGGCCACGAGTGCAGCCGAACTACCCACATCTGTGCGCGAGGGGGGACTCGAACCCCCACGTCCGTAAGGACACTGGAACCTAAATCCAGCGCGTAAGCCAATTCCGCCACTCGCGCAGGCCTTGATCGTACCCCGCAGCTGTCAGTGCACCCGGATCCCGTGAATCCAGTGAGCGGGGAGGGGCGGAACATGCGCTCTGCGGAAGATTTCGCCAGAGTTCAGCAGCTTCTGTCCGCTGGCTTGAGCGACTGCGCTATCGCCCGCAGAACGGGCATTCCTCGACCCACTGTGCGAGATGGGCGCCATCGTCCAGGCGTTCTCCCGCGGCTATCGGCCGGCTCGATGACCTGTGGCGCGAAACACCCGTTGAGCGCGGTACCCCCACCTACCTGTGCGTACCTATTGGGCCTCTATCTCGGGGACGGGTGCATTTCACCAGACGGCCGAGTATGGCGTCTTCGCGTCACACTCGACGCAAAGTACCCAGAGATCATCGAGAATTGCCGGGCAACTATGGATGCGTTGATGCCCAAGCAGCAGTCATGAAGCTGCCCACCCGCTGCGTTGACGTCGCGATGTACTCCAAGCATTGGCCCTGCCTATTTCCTCAGCACGGCCCGGGCCGCAAGCACAGCTCCGACGACATCCTCGGACGCTTCAGCGCTGCCCTCGACGCCCTCGATATTCCCTGGACACGATCGACCAAATACGTCGTGTCCGTGTACCGCAAGGCTGCCACCGCACGTCCGGACGAGTTCATCGAGCCGAAGCGCTGACCAGGGGCGTTGGCATCGTCACCACGCTCACGCGGTACCGTCAGAAGGTGTCCACTACACGGCGTGGGAGACCAGCGCTCATCGTGCTGGTCGGCGTCAGTGTGGTCGCGTTCCTCGGCCTGGCCTATTGGCAGTTCCAGCGCTTCGAGTCGGTGACCGGCAACGACCAGAACCTGGGCTACGCGCTGCAATGGCCTCTGTTCGCGGCATTCGCGATTTGGGCCTATCGCCGCTTCGTGCAATACGAGGACGAGGGACCGCCCCCGCCGCCCACCGATCGGATCACCGAGATACCTCAGGGCCTGCTGCCCGAGCGCCCCGCCGCCGCGACGCCGGACCCCGAGGACCGCACACTGACCGAATACAACGCGTACCTCGCCGCCCTGGCCAAAGAAGATAGGAAGCCCGCCCCGTGACCGAGCAAGACGCCACACCCGACACGCCTGCCGTCATCACACCGGTTGAGAAGATCCGGGGCGCGTTGTGGCGCTACCGCATCCTGGCGTGGACCACGGGCGTGTGGCTGATCGCGCTGTGTTGGGAGATGTGGCTCAAATACGTTGAGCAGGTTCCGCATCCGCCAAGCTGGATCGGCATCGTGCACGGCTGGATCTACTTCGTGTACCTGATTTTCACCACCGACCTGGCCATCAAGGTGCGTTGGCCGTGGCCACGCACCATCGGCACGCTGCTCGCGGGCACCATCCCGCTACTCGGGTTCATCGTCGAGCACTATCGCACCAAGCAGGTCAAGGAACAGTTCGGCCTCTAGGGCTCCCGCGCGAAAAAAAAATCTTCCATGTCAGGAATATTGACATGGTTTCGAGCCTTGCGTACATGTATGAACATGACGCAAGCGGTTGTCGCAACTACATACGGCGGTCCGGATGTCCTGGAACTTCACGACATCGCGACCCCCGGCCCCGGTCCGGGACAGGTGCTCATCAACGTCAAGGCCGCGGGCGTTAACCCGATCGATTGGAAGCTGTACTCGGGCGCATTCGGTACTGACCCCGACAAGCTCCCGATGCGCCTTGGCCTGGAGATTTCCGGAACCATCGCGGCCGTGGGCACGGGTGTCGGCGGGCTCGTACCCGGAGACGATGTCATTGCCGCCGGCCAGATCGGCGGCTACGCCAGCCGAATCATCGCCGGCGCGGACGAGGTGTTCAAGAAGCCCGCAGGCTTGTCGTTCGACGAGGCCGCCGGGTTCCTCCTGACCGGGCAGACGGCCGTCCACCTGCTCGAAGCCACCAACGTCACCGAGGGTGACACCGTTCTCATCCACGGTGCCGCGGGTGGTGTGGGTCTGCTGGCCACCCAACTCGCCAAGGCCCGGGGCGCTACGGTGATCGCCACCGCCAGTGCCGCGCGCCACGATCAGTTGCGCGGGTATGGCGCCATCCCCGTGGAGTACGGCCCGGGCCTGCAAGAGCGTGTCAGCGCAATCGGTCCGGTGGATGCAACACTCGACCTTGTCGGCACCGACGAGGCCGCCAACGTCTCGCTGGCGCTCGTCGCCGACAAGGACCGCATCGCCACGATCGCCGGATTCGGTCGTGCCGCACGCGATGGCTTCAAGGCATTGGGTGGTGCTCCTGGCGCCGACCCGGGCACCGACATCCGACTCGCCGCCCGCCCAGAATTGGTCCGCCTCGCGGGGAATGGCGAACTGAAGGTCACCGTCGACCGCACCTATCCCCTGGCAGAAGCCCGCCAGGCCCACGAGTACGGCCAGACGGGCCACGCCCGCGGCAAGATCATCCTGGTCCCCTAAAACTCACGAGCAGACGCTGAGTCCTAACTCGTAGGACTCAGCGTCTGCTCGCCTGAAAGAAACTAGGGTGCGGTGCGACCGAGATTTACCAGGTTGCGCAGCATGGGTAGCAGCGCCGCGAGCGCCCGTCCGCGATGCGATACCGCATCCTTCTCCTCGGGGGTCATCTCCGCCGCCGTCCGCAGGGCTCCGCGTGGCACAAAGATCGGGTCATAGCCGAAGCCGTTCTGCCCCGCGGGTTCCCGCGCGATCGACCCCTTCCAGCGTCCCTCGACTACTACCTCTTCGCCCTCGGGCGTCACCAGCGCACACGCGGAGACAAACGCCGCCCCGCGACGCTCATCGGGTACATCGGAAAGCTGCGCGAGCAACAGTGTGGTGTTGGCGGCGTCATCGCCATGCCGACCGCACCAGCGGGCCGACAACACGCCCGGCATCCAGTTCAACGCGTCCACCGCGAGCCCGGAATCGTCGGCAACACAGGCCAATCCGGTCCGCTGCGCACCCTCGCGCGCCTTGATCAACGCGTTGTCCTCAAAACTGGCACCCGTTTCGGGCACCTCCTCGTACTGCCGCACGTCCGCCAGCGACACCAGCTCGACACCGGTGATCCCCGACGACTCAAGAACGCGCGATAACTCCGCGAGCTTCTTCGGGTTACGGCTTGCGACAAGTATTTTCATGGCCTCGCCTACTATGAACCGAACGCCTTTTTCTGCGGTGCGTCCGGCAGCACCCCGGGGTACGGCAACGCGAGCGCTTCCTTCTGCAGGACGAACAGCTGATCAGCTGCACCCACGGCGGCATCCAGCAGCTTGTCGAGTGTGGACCGCGGGAAGGTCGCGCCCTCCCCGGTGCCCTGCACCTCGACCAAGGTACCGGTATCGGTGGCCACCACGTTCATATCCACCTCGGCGCGCGAATCCTCTTCGTACGGAAGGTCCACACGCACCCGGCCATCCACTACGCCCACGCTCACGGCGGCGATCGCACACGACAACGGCTCGTCATCGGCCAGTTTGCCGTGCGCGGCCAAATACGTCACCGCGTCGGCCAGCGCCACGTAGGCACCGGTGATCGCGGCGGTGCGGGTACCGCCGTCGGCCTGCAACACATCACAGTCGATGGCAATGGTGTTCTCCCCCAATGCCGACAAGTCGATACAGGCACGAAGCGAGCGTCCGATGAGGCGGCTGATCTCCTGGGTACGGCCGCCCACCCGTCCCTTGACCGATTCACGATCGCTGCGAGTGTGCGTCGACGCCGGCAGCATCGCGTACTCGGCTGTCAGCCAACCAAGTCCGGAACCCTTGCGCCAGCGCGGCACCCCCTCGGTGGCACTGGCCGTGCACATCACCCGCGTCTGGCCGAATTCGATCAACACCGAACCCGCTGGATGTGAGGTGAATCCCCGCGTGATGGTTACCGGGCGCAGTTCGTCGTCTTGTCTGCCGTCTTCTCGTCTGGACACGCCCTCGACCTTATCGTCTCGGCGGCAGTACCGAGTCTGAGTGGCAGAGCTACAGGTCGACGCTCTCCCCGGCGACCACGGCGCGTACCGGACCGTCGAATGCCGACTTGGCTTCCGCGATGACATCCTCGCGCGCGGTCCACGGCGGGATGTGCGTCAGCAGTAGTTCCTTGACGCCGGCCCTGGTCGCGATCTGACCTGCTTCGGTTCCCGACAGGTGGAGGTCCGGCGGACGATGCCCCGGCATGTGCGTCCACGACGCCTCGCACAGGAACACATCGGCATTGCGGGCCAGCTCGACCACGGCATCGCAGATGCCGGTGTCCCCGCTGTAGGCCAACACGGCGCCCGAGGTGTCCTCGATCCGCAGCCCGTACGACTCGGGCGGGTGAGCCACCCGCGTGGGCGTGACGGTAAGCGATCCGAATGCGACGGGCACACCCTCGCTCCACGCATACAGGTCGAAGATGTCCGTGAAGTCGTCCACCTCGCCCCCGATCTCCGCGGAAGCGGCGCCTACCCGCACCAGGGTGTCGGCGGGTCCGTACATGATCGCCTTACCCTTGGGCGGATTCGGGTGATAGCGGCGCCACACGAACAGACCGGGCAGGTCCAGGCAGTGATCGGCATGCAGGTGCGACAACAGAACGGAAACCGATCCGGGATCGGCGAAACGTTGCAGAGAGCCCAAGACACCGCCACCGAAGTCGATGACCAACGGTGGGGCATCCGGTGCCGTCAGGAGGTAACCAGATGCCGGTGAATCCGGTCCGGTGACGCTGCCCGAGCAGCCGAGCACGGTGACTCGCACAGCCCTAGCTTGCCACGCCGGGCAAGCGTCTCGGCACAGGGTCAGAGAGGTGTTGCAATTTCGGTGTAACCAGGAACACCGCTAGCTCGAGTTTGCACTGCCGTCACAGCCGGGCCGAGGAATCGAGCCGCCAGACTACGAAATGCATCCGGGTCGCCGGTTGCCTCGAATACCCGCGTCGCGACCGGGGCGTCATGCGGCCGCAGCAGATCCTTCTCGGACAGCACCCGCAGCAGGTCCTTGGCAGTTTCCTCGGCGCTCGACACCAACGTCACGTCCTCACCCATGGCCAACTGGATCAACCCGGACAGCAACGGATAGTGAGTGCAACCCAACACCACCGTGTCCACCTGCGCCCGCTGCAGCGGCTCCAGATAGCCCTCGGCGAGCTGGAGCACCTGCCGTCCACTAGTGATGCCACGCTCGACGAAGTCCACGAAACGCGGACACGCCACCGCGGTGATCTCGGTATCGCGGGCTGCCGCGAACGCATCTTGATACGCACCCGATGCGATGGTCGCCGCCGTTCCGATGACGCCGATCTTGTTGTTGTGCGTGGTGTGTACGGCTCTCCGCACGGCGGGCAACACCACCTCGATGACCGGCACCGGCGCGTAGCGTTCACGGGCGTCGCGCAGGCATGCCGCCGAGGCCGTGTTACAGGCGATCACCAGCGCTTTCACCCCACGTCCGACGAGATCGTCGCCGATGGCCAGCGCGTGCTCGCGGATCTCCGGAATGGTTAACGGACCGTACGGCCCGTTGCCGGTATCCCCGACGTAGATGATGTCCTCGTCGGGGAGCTGATCGATGACGGCACGTGCGACGGTCAATCCGCCGACCCCCGAATCGAAAATCCCGATGGGTGCTTGGCTCATGATGTGAGCCTGGGCGGCATTCCGGAACCGCGCGCGGTCTTCGCCTTGCGTTCCCTCCCGGAGAGCCAGTACGCCGCCAGTACGCCGGCGACGGCACCGCTCAGGTGACCCTGCCAGGACACCCCGAACTGACCGGGCAGCACGCCCCACAGCACACCGCCGTAGAGCACGATCACCACCACCCCGATGAGGATCTGTCCGACACGACGGTTGAAGAATCCCCGAACGATCACGTATGTCAGCCAGCCGAAGATCAACCCCGACGCCCCGATGTGATTGGTCTCGTACGGCGTGCCGAGATTGCCGATGAGCCACGTCCCCACACCGCCGAGGACCCAGATGATGGCGGTTGCCAGAAGAAAACGTCCGATGCCGGCGGCCGCCGCCAGGAAACCCAACACGAGTGCGGGCACGGTGTTGGCAACCAAGTGACCCCAGTTGGCATGCAGCAGCGGCGCGAAGAGAATGCCGTCCAGACCGTCGGTCTCCAGCGGCCGGATGCCGTTCTCGTCGAGGCGGTGTCCGGTGACCGAATCGATGCCCTCGACGCCGTACAGCAGGGCCACGAACGAGGCCACCAGAATTCCCCCGGTGACCCATTGCGGACGTCCACAGCGCGCGGGACGGGAGGCAGCGGAATCCGAAAGCTCGGAGCCACCGCCCTGTCCCGTCATGCCCACAACTGCCCTTCCAGTGCGTCCTCTGCGTCATCCACGGTACCGGCGTACGCGCCGGTCGACAGGTACTTCCATCCGGCGTCGGCGACCACGAACGCGATGTCCGCGCGCTCGCCCACCGCGACCGCCTTGGCTGCCATTCCGAGCGCCGCATGCAGAATCGCACCGGTCGAGATGCCCGCGAAGATACCTTCGACCTGAACCAGCTCGCGGGTGCGACGCACCGCGTCGAACGACCCCACCGAGAAGCGGGTGGTGAGTACCTCCGGGTCGTACAACTCGGGCACGAATCCCTCGTCGATGTTGCGCAGGGCGTAGACGCCCTCGCCGTAGCGAGGTTCGGCGGCGACGATCTGTATCCCCGGAACGCTCTCGCGCAGGAACCGCCCCGTGCCCATCAGAGTTCCGGTGGTGCCGAGCCCGGCGACGAAATGGGTGATCTCGGGCAGATCGGCCAGGATCTCTGGACCGGTGCCGTGATAGTGCGCGTCCGCGTTGGCCGGGTTGCCGTACTGGTACAGCATCATCCACGAGGGGTTTTGCGCGGCAAGCTCTTTGGCCGTGGAGACGGCGGTGTTGGAGCCACCTTCGGCCGGCGAGAAGATGATCCGGGCACCGTAGAGCTCCAGGAGCTGACGCCTCTCGATGGACGTGTTCTCCGGCATCACGCAGATCATCTTGTAGCCCTTGAGCTGCGCGGCCATCGCCATGGAGATGCCGGTATTGCCGCTGGTGGGCTCGAGAATCGTCGCCCCCGGTTGCAGCAATCCGTCGCGCTCGGCCTGTTCGATCATGCGCAGGGCAGGCCGGTCCTTGATGGAGCCGGTCGGGTTGCGGTCTTCCAGCTTGGCCCACAATCGCACATGAGGATCGCCGTCCCAAGCCGGAGACAGTCTCTGCAACCCGACGAGCGGGGTGTTCCCCAGGGCCTGCAACAGCGAGTCGTATCGGGTCATGTGCCGCTAGCCACCGGCCACGGCAGGCAGGATGGTGACCGAATCGCCGTCGGCGATCGCGGTGTCCAGCCCACCCGAGAACCGCACGTCCTCATCGTTGACGTAGATGTTGACGAATCGGTGCAACTTGCCAGGGGTAGCGGGGTCGACGAGTCGCTCGGAAATCCCCGAGTAGTTGGACTCCAGATCTGCAATCACCGCCTGCAGGGTGGATCCCGTTGCGGTGACGCGCTTCTCGCCACCGGTGTGGGTGCGCAGGATAGTTGGGATCGATACGTGAATCGACACGGTGAGAATTCCTTTCTCTAGTACTGCTCGACGATGGTGATGTCCTCTTCGGTGACCACCCCGTCGAAGATCCGGTAACTGCGCAGCTCATGCCGCTCGGGGTCGCGGGTGGACACCAAGACGTAATGGGCATCGGGCTCAGTGGCCAAGTTGATGTCGGTACGGCTGGGGTATGCCTCGGTCGCGGTGTGGGAGTGATAGATAACCACCGGTACCTCGTCGGCGTCATCCATCGCGCGCCAAACGCGAAGCTGCTCACCGGAATCAAAGCGATAAAAAGTGGGAGATCGCTCGGCGTTGATCATGGCCACATGCCGTTCGGCACGATCGGAGCCCTCCGGACCCGCCAGGACACCGCACGCCTCATCGGGGTGGTCGGCGCGGGCATGCTCGACCATGGCGTCGACCAAGTCTGCACGAATACGAAGCACTGCCGGTCCCTCCTACCTTCTTGGGCTGTGACGGAGCACTACGAAAACGCTCCTGGCAACACGTCACGATATGCGGGTATTCCGGCGATGCTCACGGCGCCCACCACCGCGCGCACCACGGCCCGCTCGACTGCCTCAGCGGCGGCAATCCCCACCGAGGCGGTGAGGACCTCGGCATCACCCTCGCCGGTCCCGGTCGCGAGCACGTACAACGTATCCCCGTCCATCGGAGTGTGCGCGGGCCTGATAGCCCGGGCCAACCCGTCGTGGGCGGCGATGGCCACACGGCGGCACTGCGCCTTGCTCAAGGCGGCGTTCGTGGCCACCACACCGATCGTCGTGTTCAACGACACCGACGTGTCCGGCAGGTTCAGCAGATTCTCGACCTCGCAGGCAGGCGGTACACTCAGCTCCGGCACAATGTCGGTGGTCCAGGGCAGCCCCGTCGCCGGATTGATCACCAATCCAACCGGATTCGCGACGATCACGGCGCCGACAACGATGCCGCCGCCAAGACTCACGCTGGCCGACCCGACTCCGCCCTTGAGCGTTCCGGCCCGGGCGCCGACACCGGCACCCACCGTACCCCACTGCGGCGCATCATTGGCGAGTTCGGCCGCACGATAACCGAATTCAGCATCCGGACGGTTCTTCCAGGCACCCACAGGCAGATCGAAGATGACTGCGCCCGGGACGATGGGCACGGTGCCACCGGGCAGCGCCACTCCCCTGCCCCTCTCCTCCAGCCAACGCATCACCCCGTCGGCGGCGGCCAATCCGTAGGCACTTCCCCCGGTGAGCACGATGGCGTCGACGGTCGACACGGTATTCGCGGGGTCGAGCAGATCGGATTCACGCGTGCCGGGAGCTCCACCGCGCACATCGACGGCGCCGGTGGTCCCCGTCGGTGCCAGCACCACGGTGGTGCCGGTGGCCCAGCCTGCTCCGAGGCTCGCATCGGGGTCTACCTGCTGGTGATGCCCGACGAGTATTCCCGGAACATCGGTGATCGCTCCAGAGAACAGACTCATACCGCCGATTTCCCCATCAAGGCGAGCACCAAGAGCTCCTGCATCACCGTCAACCAGTGATAGATGTCCATATGCCCGGCCATGGGATCGTCCGCGGGCAGCTCTTGGGGCCCGTCGCTGTCGATCCCGAGCATCGCCCCCAGGGCAAGGCGCACGTCATTCAGCGCGGTCAACCACGATCGCGCATCGTCCTCGGACAACTCGAATCGCCCGCCGTCTGCGGGAATCGTCCGCAGCAACCGTTGTCCGGCCTCGCGTTTGGCATCGATGATGTCCGGCTCGTACAGGCTGCGTAGTGCACTGTTGAGCCCGCTGACCGCCTCGATGCTGCTGGTGCCGTCCTGGTCCGGCCGGTGAAAGTCCGGCAGCAGCCGCCCCAGGGTGACATCGGTGGGGGCCTCGGTGTTGCCGATGCGAATGCCTGTCAGCTGCGCCAGTTCGTCACTGGGCGCCGACGATTCGCGCTCGTCCAGCATGGCCAGCATGGATGTGACCATCGACTGCACCAGCGCCGCCTCGTGCGGCTCCATCTCCGAACGCAGCCGAATTCCATCGGAGGCGTTGACGCGCTTCCATTTACGCACGGATCAGCGGCTCATCGATTCGGTTGCCTCTTCGCCCGAGCGGCTCATCGGTCCTGCTGCAGAGTGGCCCACAGACCCGCGGCGTGCAGCTTGCTGACGTCGATCTCCATCGACTCGCGGGCACCGCACGACACCACGGCCTTGCCCTCGTGATGGACCTGCAGCATCAAATTGGTGGCCTCGGTCTCGCTATAGCCGAACAGCTGCTGAAACACGTAGGCGACATAGTTCATCAGGTTTACCGGGTCGTCCCAGACAATGGTGACCCACGGCGACTGGGTCTGGTCAACGTGTTCGACCGACCTCTCCGCTGTAGTCCCTGGCAAGGCTCGCGCCGGCGCACCCATGGCCCCAGAATACCGGGACCGCCGAGTATGTCAGCACGAAGTTCTGAGTTTCCCGCCACCCCGCGAGGCCGGTCGGCGCCCGTCCATACCACCGGATATCCCGCTAACGTGGCGCACATGACGCACCCGTCCACGTCATTGCTCACCGACAAATACGAGCTCACCATGCTTGCCGCCGCGCTACGCGATGGCACCGCGGGACGTCACGCCACCTTCGAAGTGTTCGCCAGGAGGCTCCCCGACGGCCGTCGATATGGGGTGGTCGCAGGGACCGGGCGGTTGCTCGAAGCCATCGCCGAGTTCCGCTTCGGATCCGAGGAATTGACATCGCTATCCAGTTTCCTGGACCGCGATGCCCTCGACTACCTGGCCTCCTACCGATTCGGTGGCGATATGGACGGCTACCCCGAGGGAGAGCTGTACTTCCCCGGTTCTCCCGTACTGACCGTGCGCGGCACCTTCGCCGAATGCGTCATTCTGGAAACTCTGGCGCTGTCGATCCTGAACCACGACAGCGCCGTCGCGTCTGCCGCCGCCCGCATGGTGTCGGCGGCGGGAGGCCGCCCGCTCATCGAGATGGGATCGCGGCGCACTCACGAGCTCGCGGCGGTGGCCTGCGCCCGCGCGGCCTATCTGGCGGGATTCGAGTCGACGTCCAACCTGGAGGCGCAGCGCCGCTACGGCGTGCCGGCGCGGGGCACCGCCGCACATGCCTTCACACTGCTGCACGCCAAGGACGGCATGAGCCCCAGCGAGGCCGAACGCGAGGCATTCCGGGCCCAGGTGAAGGCCCTCGGCATCGGCACCACCTTGCTGGTGGACACCTACGACATCACCACCGGGGTCGACAACGCCATCGCGGTCGCGGGTCCCGAACTCGGGGCGGTGCGTATTGATTCGGGTGACCTGGGCATGTTGGCCCGGCAAGTCCGGGCACAGTTGGACGCGCTGGGCGCGCACCGAACCCGCATCGTCGTCTCCGGAGACCTCGACGAGTACTCCATAGCCGCCCTACGCGCCGAGCCCGTGGACATCTACGGGGTGGGTACCTCGGTGGTGACAGGCTCGGGAATGCCGACGGCCCAGATGGTCTACAAACTCGTCGAGATCGACGGTTTACCCGTCGCCAAACGCAGCAGCCACAAGGAGTCTCACGGCGGCCACAAATGTGCGCTGCGCATCGCCAAAGCGACCGGCACCATCGTCGAGGAAGTCGTGTACCGCGCCGCCGCCGGGCAGCCGGCGGTGACCGAGCCGCACCGCCCACTCACGGGGGCGTTGATACGCGGCGGTGAGCCCGTCACGACCTATTCTCTCGATGACGCCCGGCAGCGCGTGCGGACGGGATTGTTGAGCTTGCCCTGGGAAGGGCTGGGCCTTTCCCACGGGGATCCTGCGATTGCCACCCGACTGGTGGGATAATTCGGGTCCGGAGGTCACATGGCAGCCAGAAGGCAATGGGCGGGAACCACTCCCGAGGAGCGTAGAGCCACGCGTCGACGCGCACTGCTCGACGCGGGTATCGCCGCGCTGGGTGCCAGCGACGGCCCGGCACTGACCATCCGCACCGTGTGCCGGTCTTCCGGTGTCTCCGAACGCAATTTCTATGAGGAGTTCGGTGACCGGGACGACTTCGTACGCGCCGTGTACCAGGACGTGCTCGAATCGGTGATGCGCGTTGTCACCGAATTCGCCGCCGATGGGGACGATTTGGAAACCCGTGCGGTCGAGACCTTTATCGGCGCGACCGTCGACAACCCCGAGTACGGCCGCATCATGATGCTGGCTCCGTTCACCGAGCCGACCCTCGGCAGCGTGGGATTCGCCGGGTCGATGGCCTTCGCCTCGCTGGCCGAGAAAGCACTGATCGATGTCGACGATCCGGGCCGCCGCCGGTTCCTGTCGGTATCGCTCGTCGGCGCCGCCTCGGGCGCCATCATCGACTATCTGCGCGGAGATCTGGCGATCAGTCGCGACGAGCTGATCGACTACATCTCACGCATGGGCCGCCAGGTGTCGGCCATCTTCGACTGAGCACCGGCCGGGTACCGTCGATCCATGGGCAGGGCGCTTATCGTCGTCGACGTGCAGAACGACTTCTGCGAGGGAGGATCGCTGCCCGTATCCGGCGGCGCAGCACTCGCCCGGGCGCTGAACGGCCTCACCAACTCCGGAACGTACGACGCCGTGGTGGCGACCCGCGACTTTCACGTCGACCCCGGCAGCCATTTCTCCGAGACCCCGGATTTCGACATCAGCTGGCCGCCGCACTGCCGGGTCGGCACGCCCGGTGCGGACTTTCACCCTGACCTGGACCTCACCCGCGTCGACGAGGTGTTCTCCAAAGGCGGCTATGCCGCCGCATATTCAGGCTTCGAGGGCGTTTGCACCGACGGCACCACTCTGGCGACCTGGTTGCAGACCCGAGATCTGGACAGCGTGGATGTGGTGGGAATAGCCACCGACTACTGCGTGGCCGCCACCGCCCGTGACGCGGTGCGCGAGGGGCTGCATACCCGTGTGCTGACCACATATTCTGTTGGCATCAGCCAAGAATCGGTTAGTCGCGCCCTGGACGAGCTCCAGAGAGCCG
Source organism: Mycobacteroides chelonae (assembly GCA_014204435.1). Classification (GTDB taxonomy): domain Bacteria; phylum Actinomycetota; class Actinomycetes; order Mycobacteriales; family Mycobacteriaceae; genus Mycobacterium; species Mycobacterium chelonae_A. The sequence continues at coordinate 320,324 of JACHLF010000004.1, read as the reverse complement.
GCATCGAGGTGATCCGCTGAAGGACACCGAGGCAACCACATCCACAGGCCTGCTTGCCACCGCCGTCACAGCACTCGGCGGTACCGAACGCGCCGGACAGCTCACCATGGCCACTGCCGTCGAGCACTCCCTGCACAGCGGTGAACACCTGGTGGTCCAGGCCGGCACCGGCACCGGGAAGTCCCTAGCGTACCTGGTGCCCGCAATCGCTCACGCCATCGAGGAGTCTTCCCCGGTCGTAGTTTCGACAGCAACCATCGCGCTGCAACGCCAGCTCGTGGATCGCGACCTGCCCAGGCTCGCCGACGCCCTGACTCCGTCCCTGGCCCGCAGGCCCCGGTTCGCCATTCTCAAAGGCCGCGGAAACTACCTGTGCCTCAACAAATTGCACAACGGCGCCGCCTCCGATCACGAGGCACCGGACACCCTGTTCGAGCCCTTCGCAGCCAGCGCGCTCGGTCGCGATGTGCAGCGACTCAACGAGTGGGCCGAAGAAACCAAGACCGGGGATCGCGATGAGCTCAAGCCCGGCGTCCCCGACCGCTCCTGGTCGCAGGTCAGCGTGTCGGCGCGCGAGTGCCTCGGTGCCACGCGATGCCCGTTCGGCACGGAGTGCTTTGCCGAGCTGGCTCGGCTCGACGCCGGCCAGTCCGATGTGGTGGTCACCAACCACGCGCTGTTGGCCATCGATGCCATCGCCGACATAAACATCCTGCCCGAGCATGACGCGGTGATCGTCGATGAGGCGCACGACCTGGTTGACAGGGTGACAAGCGTTGCCACCCAAGAACTCTCGGCGGTCGGACTCACCGTCGCCATCCGCCGCATCGGCCGCCTGGTGTCACCGGAGACGGCAAGCCGGTTCGAGGCGAGCTCGGCGACGTTCTCCTCACTGATCCACGACAGCCGGCCGGGCACCATCGATCGCGCGGACGAGGAGACGGTCACCTACCTGACCGCATTGCGTGACGCCGCCGCGGCGGCACGCATCGAAATTCCCACGGGCCAGTCCACCGACCCTGCCACGGCCTCGGCGCGCTCAGAAGCTGTTGCCGCACTGGATGACATCGTCGATGCCGCTTCGTTGGCTCTGGCATGCTGGGCCGAACCGGACATCACGGCGCGGCCCAATGTGGTGTGGCTGGATCACGAGGACAACCGAGGCTCGGTGCGCCCTGTACTGCGCGTTGCGCCGCTCTCGGTGGCCGGGCTGCTGCGCACCCGCCTGTTCGGGCAGCGCACCGTCGTCCTCACCTCCGCCACGCTGGCCCTGGGCGGGAAGTTCGACGCGATGGCCGCCTCCTGGGGGCTGCCCGCCCGGGAGGCCGGCGCGGAACCCACCGCCGAGCCGAAGGCCACCTGGCATGGCATCGATGTCGGATCTCCTTTCCAGCATGAGAAATCCGCCATCCTCTATCTGGCACGACACCTGCCCGCCCCAGGCCGCGACGGTCTCGGAGCGGCAACGCTCGATGAGATCGAGACACTGGTCCGCGCGGCCGGGGGTCGTACCCTCGGGCTGTTCTCCTCGATGCGTGCCGCCAAAGAAGCTTCCGAGGAGATGCGCACCAGGTTCGACACCCCGGTGCTCTGCCAGGGTGACGACGCGACATCGGTTCTGGTCGAGCAGTTCAGCGCGGACCCCGAGACCTCACTGTTCGGAACCCTGTCCTTGTGGCAGGGCGTCGACGTGCCCGGGCCCTCGCTCTCGCTGGTACTCATCGACCGAATTCCGTTCCCGCGTCCGGATGACCCATTGCGAGCGGCACGACAACGAGCGATCAGCGCCCGCGGCGGCAATGGCTTCATGGCGGTGGCGGGCACCCAGGCGGCCCTACTGCTGGCCCAGGGAACCGGCCGACTGTTGCGCAGGGCAGACGACAGAGGCGTTGTCGCGGTACTTGATTCACGAATGGCAACGGCGGGCTACGGCGGATTCCTGCGAGCATCACTGCCTCCGTTCTGGTCGACACACGACTTGTCGGTGGTCACCGCCGCACTGCAACGCCTGATGACCAAGCACACGGCGACCTATGCTGGAGGGGGCACCCACATCCAGGGATAGCCGCAGCAGAGGGATGGCCATGTCGATTCCGGTCAGGTGGTTCCACACATCGACGGCGATCCTGACCTGCTGCGTTCTCGCACTCTCGGCCTGCGCGAATGCCATTGATGGCAAACCGGTTTCACAACTGGGCAATGCCTATCAAATCGCCGGGCTACCGGTTGTCGACGGTCCTTCCGGACTGCGATCACACACCAAAACGGCCGACAGGGCGGTGCGCGGCACCGACGATGGAGAGACGGACCGTCTCGCATTGAATGCGGTTGCCGACATCGAGGACTTCTGGCAGGACGCCTACCCCAAGACCTTCTGGGCAACGTTCCGTGCGGTGGAATCGCTGATGTCATGAGATAGCGGCGGCTCCACCGCAGCCGGATTCTGCAACCACCCCACGGTCGGCTTCGACAACGCCGGGTACTGCATCAGCCAGAACAGCCTCGGCTGGGACCGAGGAGCGCTGCTGCCCAAGCTGGTGCAGATGGCCGACTGCCTGGCCGGTACCTACCTGAGGTGGGTGGCGCAGGGCAGCTCACCACGTTTCACACTGAGCACCGGCGACGGCCTCGACACCGTCATCGCCGCGCTCATCGCTTTCCGGGACGACCCGATCGAGGCCGGCGACGCCATCGACTCACACGGATCCGCCTTCGAACGGGTATCGGCGGTACAACGCGGATTCTTAGACGGGGCGGCCCCGTGCACCCGGATCGACATGGCCGAGATCACCAAGCGCCACGGCGGCCTGCCGGTGAACCCGCCCGTGGGCGAACCGGGCGACATACCCGTCTCCGCTGACACCCTGCGCGCCCTGATGACAGTCCTGCAAGCGGTGTACGCACCTGCAGGGCCGCCGCGACTGACCGAACTGGCACAGCCCACCCACGAGAAGGGGCTGACAACCGGCGATTTCACCGCATACTCGATGGTCATATCCCGCTATGCACTGTCGGTCGAGAATCAACATGATCTTCCCCTCGACACCGGTCAGAGCGCCCTGCGCGCCGCCTGCCTAACGGGTGTCGCATCGGCGGCTATGGCCCAGACCAGCGTGCCCACCCGGGAACCCCATCCCTTTGTGCTCGACGCCGAAGACCTCGACGAGGCGGTGTCCGGGCTGCTGGCCAACGGCGTGGTGGCCAGCGATGTCAACGGAACCACCATCCCGGCCGGCTTCTCACGCATCGATGCCTTCCGTGACGGCGTGGCAGGATCGACCGATCGCTGCCTCAGGCGTTACGGCTGAGCCCCCGGTTCAGTGCTCCAGGTCGCTGGCAGCCAGCACCGCCAGGCCCAACTCGCTATCGCCGGCCAGCAGCGGATGATGCGGAAGCACCCGCACCGTGTAGCCCACCGATCCCGAGACCGGCAGGGTCGTAGTGGTGCAGAATGTCTCCACGCCGCCCCCACGGCTTCCGGTGTGAGTCATCGGGACGATCTCCGAGTCGGAGAGCTTGTCGTCCAGGTCCACTCGCCCGATCACGGCCTGCACCGCGACCTCCGACGGTGCCAGCCCGGACAGCTGTACGGACGCGGTGAGCGTCAACGGTGATCCCAGTAGCGGGGTGTCGGGCAGACCCGAACTGTCAACCTCGGTGATGACCAGAGACGGCCATACCTGCTGCACTCGTTCGCGAAAGCGCGCCAGCTCCTTGGCTGGGGCGAAGGACTCGTCAGCACCTACCGTGGCGCGCAACGACGCAGCCGCCGGAGCGTAGTAGCCGACGGTGTAATCACGAACCATTCTGGATGCCAACACTTTTGGACCGAGCTTTTCCAGGGTGTGACGCACCATCTCGACCCACCGCTGTGGAGTGCCATGCTCATCACGTTCGTAGAACTTGGGCGCCACCTTCTGCGCCAACAGCTCGTACAGCGCCGCGGCCTCCAGGTCGTCGCGCCGAGCGTCATCGGTTACCCCGTCGGCAGTTGGTATTTCCCAACCATTTTCACCGTCGTACCACTCGTCCCACCAACCATCGCGGATGGACAGGTTGAGCCCACCATTGAGGGCGCTCTTCATGCCCGAGGTGCCGCATGCCTCCAGCGGGCGCAACGGATTGTTGAGCCACACATCGCACCCGAAATACAGGTAGCGGGCCATCGACATGTCGTAATCGGGCAGGAAGGTGATCCGGTGCCGCACATCGGCCTGATCGGCGAATCTCACGATCTGCTGGATGAGCCCCTTACCGCCGTCGTCGGCAGGATGCGACTTACCGGCCACGATGAGCTGCACCGGATGTTTCTCGTCGAGGAGCAGCTCACGCAACCGCTCCGGGTTGCGCAGCATCAGCGTGAGCCGCTTGTACGTGGGGACTCTGCGGGCGAATCCGATGGTCAGTACACCCGGGTCGAAGGCACTGTCCACCCAGCCCAATTCGGCTTCGGCGGCACCACGCTGCAGCCACGATGCGCGGATCCGCCGGCGCACGTCCTGAATCAGCTGCTCACGCAGCTGCGAGCGGATCCACCAAATGTGTCCGGGGTCCACCTCGTGGATGCGGTCCCATCCACTGGCGTCGTTGAATGCCTCGGCACCCACCAGTTGCTGCCCGAGTTCCAGCCATTGCGGGGCTGCCCACGTGGGTGCGTGCACACCGTTGGTGATCGAGCCGATGGGCACCTCCGCGGCGTCGAATGACGGCCACAGCCCGTTGAACATGGACCGACTCACCTGGCCGTGCAGCAGCGAGACGCCATTGGCGCGCTGGGCCAACCGCAGCCCCATGTGGGCCATGTTGAACGTGGAGGGATCGTCCTCGGCCCCCAGGGCGATGATGCGGTCCACCGGGAGGCCGGGCAGCAGGGTGGAGTCGCCGGATTCACCGAAGTACCGCCGCACCAGGTCGACCGGGAATCTGTCGATACCGGCGGGAACCGGTGTGTGGGTGGTGAACACAGTGCTGGACCGAACCACTGTCAGCGCTGTTTCGACGTCCAGGCCATGCTGTCCGATGTACTCCCGGATGCGCTCGAGCCCCAGGAATCCGGCATGTCCCTCGTTGGTGTGGAACACCTCGGGCGCTGGCGAGCTGGTCGACACGACATAGGCGCGAATCGCGCGCACGCCGCCGATTCCGGCCAGGATCTCCTGCTTGATGCGGTGATCCTGATCGCCGCCGTACAGCCGGTCGGTGACGTACCGCAGCTCCCGATCGTTCTCGGCGATATCGGAATCCAAGAGCAGCAAGGGAATCCGGCCCACCTGGGCAACCCAGATGCGCGCCGAGAGCACACGGTCCTGCGGCATCGGCACCGTGACGAGAATCGGGGTGCCGTCCTCGTGCGCCAACAAGCGCAGGGGCAGGCCCGCCGGGTCGATCAGCGGATACTGCTCGGTCTGCCAACCATCAGCGGTCAACGATTGACGGAAGTACCCCGAGCGGTAGTGCAGCCCCACCGCGACAAGCGGCAGCCCCAGATCGGAGGCGGCCTTGAGGTGATCGCCGGCCAGAATCCCCAGACCACCGGAGTAGTTCGGCAGCACTTCGGAGACACCGAACTCCATCGAGAAGTAGGCGATCGCGGACGGTAAGTCGGGGGCGCCCGCGTCGTCTTCCTGGCCACGCTCCAGCTGGCGCTGATACCACATCGGCCGATTGAGGTAGTCGTGCAAGTCACCCGCGAGAGCCGCCACCCTGTCGACAAAGCCGTCGTCGGCGGCCAGTTCGTCGAGCCGCTGCGCGGGCACCGATCCCATGACCGCAACCGGATCGTGGTTGGTCTGCTCCCACAACTGGTGGTCGATATCGGCGAACAGATCCCTGGTGGGTTGATGCCATGACCAGCGCAGGTTGTTCGACAACTCGCCCAGCGCCGCCAACCGCTCCGGAAGATGGGCACGAACCGTGAATCGACGTAGGGCTTTCACCCTGAAGAACTTTACTGAGATTTCGCTCATCCGCATGCCCGGCGGCAATTCCGTACCGACGCCTCCGCGCCGACACGCCGTGTTGTGGCGGTTCCGTATCGCACGTTGCCGCCACAAGCGGGCGTGTCGGTGATGGTTCCGTGCCCACTTCTACAACGCGCCGTAAGAGCCCTTCTACTACGGTGGACGTGGTGACCGGACGCATAGGCATCGACGATGTCGCCCCCGTGATCGCGGGTGGACGCTATCCGGCCAAGGCCGTCGTGGGTGAAGTCGTGCCCGTGGCCGCAACCGTCTGGCGGGAAGGCCACGACGCCGTGGCCGCGACCCTGGTGGTGCGCTCCCTCGGCCCCAACTACCCGCAGCTCGCCGAGGGCCCGCTGCGCCGGATCTCGGCCCTACGCGACAAGGACAAGAACGCCACGCGTATCAAGCCGCTGCATGTCCCGATGCAACCGGGAGGGGCCCTGGACCGCTTTCACGCCAGCTTCGTGCCGGACCGGGAAGGGTTGTGGACTTTCCGTGTCGACGGCTGGGGCGATCCGGTCGCTACCTGGCGGCACAATGTCGCGGCCAAGCTGGAGGCCGGGCAGGGCGCCGCAGAATTGGCCAACGACCTGCAGATCGGTGCCCGATTGTTCGAGCGGGCCGCGGCCGGGGTACCGCGCAAGCGCCGCCAACCCCTCGTGGACTCCGCGGAAGTGCTGCGTACGCAGGACGATCCAGGCGCGCGGTTCCAACACGCGCTGTCCCCGGAAACGCTAACGTTGCTCGACGAGTTCCCGCTGCGCGACCTGCTCACTCGCGGAACCCAATACGGTATCTGGGTCGATCGCACCCGCGCGTTGTACGGCTCTTGGTACGAGCTGTTTCCGCGTTCCACTGGTGGAGTCGGACCGGACGGGCGGCCCATGCACGGCACCCTCGCGACCGCTGCGGCCGATCTCGCGCGCGTGGCCGCGATGGGATTCGATGTGGTCTACCTGCCACCGATTCATCCGATCGGCGAAATAAACCGCAAGGGCCGTAACAACAATCCGCTCGCCGAACCCGGCGAGGTGGGCTCACCGTGGGCAATCGGTAGCGCCGCCGGTGGCCACGACGCGATACACCCCGAGCTCGGCACACTCAAGGATTTCGACCGATTCGTCTCCACCGCACGCAAGCTCGGCATGGAGGTGGCGCTGGACCTGGCCTTGCAATGCGCACCGGATCATCCCTGGGTGAGCGCGCATCCCGAGTGGTTCACCGAACTCCCCGACGGCACCATCGCCTACGCCGAGAACCCGCCGAAGAAATATCAAGACATCTATCCCCTGAACTTCGACGCCGATCCAGCGGGGCTGTACACCGAGGTCCTGCGCGTGGTTCAACACTGGGTTGCTCACGGCGTCAAGATATTCCGCGTGGACAACCCCCACACCAAGCCGCCCGACTTCTGGCAGTGGCTGATCGGCGAGGTCAAGGCGGCCGATCCCGATGTCTTGTTTCTCTCCGAGGCATTCACTCGCCCAGCCCGGTTGTACGGCCTGGCCCGGCTGGGCTTCACCCAGTCGTATACCTACTTCACCTGGCGTACCGGAAAATCCGAGATCGCCGACTTCGGCGGCGAGATTGCCGCGCAGGCGGACCTGGCGCGCCCGAACCTCTTCGTCAACACCCCGGACATCCTGCACGCCAGCTTGCAGCACGGCGGGCCGGGCATGTTCGCCATCCGCGCCGTCCTGGCGGGCACACTCAGCCCCACCTGGGGCGTGTACTCAGGATACGAACTCTACGAACATGTTCCGCTGCGCGAAGGTAGCGAGGAATACCTGGACTCAGAGAAGTACCAACTGCGCCCTCGCGACTACAAAGGCGCCGCTGCCCGCGATGAATCGTTGGAACCGTTCATCACCCGACTCAACGAGATCCGCCGGCTGCACCCGGCCCTGCATCAGCTGCGCAACATTACCTTCCATCACGTCGAGAACGATGCTCTCTTGGCATACTCCAAGTTCGACCCGGTCACCGGCGATGCAGTCCTGATTGTGGTGAATCTGAACCCCTTCGGCCCCGAGGACGGCACCATCTGGATCGATCTGCCCTCACTCGGTCTCGACTGGCACGAAACCTTCTGGGTACGTGACGAACTCACCGGTGAGCAATATCGGTGGGCCCACGCCAACTACGTGCGACTCGACCCGTCTCGACAAGTAGCGCACATCCTCAACCTGCCGCAGGTTCGCGAACCCGCCCGCACGCACCTGGTGTACCGCCCATGACCAAGAACAGCGCCGCATCACCAATCTTGACACCGGATCGTGCCGATATCGCCAGACTGGCTGCGGGTACGCATCACAATCCGCATTCGATACTCGGGGCACACGAATATCCCGACCCCGGCGGCAACGGATACACCGTCATTCGTGCGTTCAAGCCGGCAGCCACGACCGTCGCCGCCCTGGTCGGCAGCCAGACCCATCCGATGATCGATATCGGGTCGGGGCTGTTCGCCGTCGCACTGCCCTTCCTAAACCTCCTAGACTACCGGCTCGACGTCTACTACGGCGGCACATCGCTCGTCATCGCCGATGCCTACCGGTTCTTGCCCACTCTCGGCGAGGTAGACCTCCATCTGTTCAACGAGGGCCGGCACGAACGGCTCTGGGAAATCCTTGGCGCACATCCCCGCTCATTCGCCACCGCCGATGGCGAGGTCAGCGGCATATCCTTCGCGGTCTGGGCGCCCAACGCGCGCGGCGTCTCGTTGATCGGTGATTTCAACGGATGGAACGGAAATGACGCCCCCATGCGAACGCTGGGATCGTCAGGGGTCTGGGAGCTGTTCTGGCCCGGCATGGCGCTGGGCGCGCTGTACAAGTTCCGGGTGCACGGCGCCGACGGATCGGTGACCGATCGTGCCGACCCCTTCGCCTTCGCGACCGAGAAACCCCCCGCCACCGCATCGCGCGTCACCACCTCGTCGTATTCCTGGGAAGACGGCGAATGGATGTCGCGGCGCACCTCGAGCAACCCGGTGTTCGAGCCGATGAGCACCTACGAGGTGCATCTGGCGTCCTGGCGTCCCGGACTCACCTACCGCGAGCTGGCCCACGAGCTCACTGAATACGTTCTGGCACAAGGATTCACTCATGTCGAGCTGCTGCCGGTGGCCGAACACCCCTTCGGTGGGTCCTGGGGCTACCAGGTGACGTCGTACTATGCCCCGACCTCGCGACTCGGCACGCCCGACGACTTCCGGTACCTGGTCGACGCCCTACACGGGGCCGGCATCGCAGTGATCGTCGACTGGGTGCCCGCACATTTCCCCAAGGACGCGTGGGCACTCGCCCGCTTCGACGGGACGCCCCTGTACGAGCACGCCGATCCGCACCGCGCCGAACAGCTGGACTGGGGCACCTACGTTTTCGACTTCGGCCGTCCCGAGGTGCGCAACTTCCTGGTTGCCAACGCCCTGTACTGGCTCGACCAGTTCCACATCGACGGGCTTCGAGTGGATGCCGTCGCATCGATGCTCTACCTGGACTATTCGCGCCCCGAGGGTGGATGGACACCCAACGTCCACGGCGGTCGCGAGAACCTCGAGGCCGTGCAGTTCCTGCAGGAAATGAACGCCACGGTGCACAAGCTGCATCCCGGGATCGTCACAGTGGCCGAGGAGTCCACGTCCTGGCCCGGCGTCACGCGGGCGACCAACCTTGGCGGCCTTGGCTTTTCCATGAAGTGGAACATGGGGTGGATGCATGACACCCTGGGCTATCTGGGGCGCGATCCCATCCATCGCAGCTTCCATCACCACGAGATGACCTTCTCGATGCTGTACGCGTTCAGCGAGAACTTCGTGCTACCCATCAGCCATGACGAGGTGGTGCACGGCAAGGGCACGTTGTGGACCCGCATCCCGGGCGACGACCATGCCAAGGCCGCCGGACTGCGCTGCCTGCTGGCATACATGTGGGCACATCCGGGAAAGCAATTGCTGTTCATGGGGCAAGAATTCGGCCAGCGCGCCGAATGGTCCGATGAGCGCGGTGTCGACTGGTTCCAGCTGGACGAGGACGGGTACTCGGCGGGAGTCGCGACGCTGACCGCCGACCTGAACGCCGCGTACCAGCGGCGACGCGCGTTGTGGTCGCAAGACACCGCGCCGCAAGGGTATTCGTGGATCGATGCCAACGACTCGGCCAACAACGTGCTGAGCTTCCTGCGCTTCGGCGACGACGGCTCGGTGCTGGCGTGCATCTTCAACTTCGCGGGCGTCGAGCGCAGCAGCTACCGGGTGGGGCTGCCCCTCACCGGTCGCTGGCGCGAGGTCATCAATACCGACGCGGTGCAGTACCGGGGCAGCGGAGTCGGCAACCTGGGCGAGGTCAACGCTTCGGCGACCCCTTGGCATGGCCGTCCCGCCTCGGCCACGCTGGCCCTACCGCCCGCCGCGGCGATCTGGTTGGAACCCGTCTCAGAGGACCTGTAGAAAACATTAGGATGCGCTAGACGCGCGATCCCGTATCTAAAGGGGTGGCTCGATGCCCAAACGCTGGATGGCACTGCTGGCGGGGCTGGTGCTCGTGACCACATCGTGTGGCCGCCCGCTCGGTGGCCAGCCCCAATCGATCTACGCAGATCCCCTGCGGGTGGCCGGCATGCCCGCCGTCGACGGTCCCTCGGGCATGAAGCCCGGGGTGCAGGTCCCCCAACGCGCGATCGAGAACACCGACAACGGCCAGATCGACGATTACGTCAAGGTCTCCCTAGCCGATATCGAGGAGTTCTGGACGCAGTTCTACGACGATTCGTTCGCCAACTTCCGGCCGGTGTCCCTGCTCATCTCCGTCGATTCCCGTGAGGACAACGAAGATCTCGAGTTCTGCCGAGGCAACCTGAACGGTTTCATCAACGCCGCGTTCTGCCCGCCGGACAACTCGTTCGCATGGGATCGCGGTCAGCTTTTCCCCTACCTGCGCAAGCAGATGGGCGATATGGCCATGAACACCGTCATGGCCCACGAGTACGGGCACTCGATCCAGTACCACGCTCAGCTCATCAACCCGATCGACGATCCGAACATGAGCAAGGACCAGGTCGAGTACCTCATGGACCTCAACCAGGAGCAGCAGGCCGACTGCTTCGCCGGGGCCTATCTGCGTTGGGTCACCCAGGGCGATTCGCCGCGATTCACCCTGAACACCGCCGACGGGCTCAACAAGGTGATGGCGGCGATGATCGCCATCCGCGACAACGACACCAGTAAGAAACGGGCGATCCACGGGTCGGCCTTCGAGCGGGTGTCGGCCTTCCAGTTCGGATTCACCGACGGGCCTATGGCCTGCAAGCGCATCGACGCCCGCGAGATCCTCAAGCGCCGGGGCGAGTTGCCGAGGGGTCTGGGGGTGGGCCCCAACGGCGACAACTGGCCCATCAAGCAAGACACCATCGACGTGGTGCTGGCCGCAGCCGCGCAGGTGTTTCCCATGCATAACCCGCCCAAGACCGTCTAAGGCGACGGGAAATGCTCCGACGGCACGGGCACGGCGCCTGCCTCCTACTGCCCCACGGACAACACGATCGCGCTGGATCCCAAGGCGCTGCAAAAGATGGCAACGCCCGTGTCTGACCGGGCGCTGTTCTCGGCGCAAGTGAACGGTGACTACTCGGCGTTCAGCGTGATCGTCTCGCGTTATGCGCTGGCCGCGGAGAAGGCCGCGGGGCTGGAGACTGAAGGCATCATGACCGGGTCCCGCACGGCATGCCTGACGGGGTATTTCACCGCGCGTGCCGCGGGCCGGGGCATCGTGACCCCACGCGCGCCGGTGATCCTCTCCGGCGGCGATCTCTACGAGGCTGTCTCCGAATTGCTTTCCAGCGGCAGGGCTTCCAGCGATGTCAAGGGCGAGATGGCACCGGCCGGCTTCTCCCGCATCGATGCCTACCGGATCGGTGTGCTGGGCAACGGCCAGACCTGCGCCAAGCGTTTCCCCTAGCCGATTCCGCGCGAGTAGACGTAAAAGTCCCCGAAATCGACGAGATTTGGAGACTTTTGCGTCTACTCGCGGGACACAGGGAAGGTCAGAACAGGGCGTTGGCGAGCTTGCGCCGACCAGCGATCACCGCGGGGTCGGCCGGATCGAACAACTCGAACAGCTCGAGCAGTCGGGCGCGTACCGTGGCACGATCGTCGTCGCGGGTAACACGCACCAGCGCCACCAACCTGTCGAAAGCCGAATCCGGCTGCTGAGAAAGCACTTCCACGTCGGCGGCAGCCAACCCCGCATCGATGTCGCGCGGTGCGGCATCGGCGACCTGCACCGCATCCTGGCGCTGCGCCGTCGCGCGAATCAGGAATGCGATCTGGCGTACCGACGAGGTTGCCTCGACTGCCACCGCACCGGTGGCGCCGCCGTCCAGCAGAGCCTGATAAGCGGCACTGGCCGCCTCGAAGTCGCCGGCATTCAGCGCGTCCCGCGCGACGGCCAACGCGGGGTCGACGGCCTCCTCGACCTCCTCGTCCTCCGATTCGGGAGCATCGGGCAGCTTGCCTGCGACCGCGTCGAGGATCGAATCGATCCACCGCCGCAGCTGATCTGCCGGTTGCGGTCCCGCGAAGCTGGTGATGGGCCGCCCGGCGGCCACCGCCACCACGGTGGGCACGGCCTGCACGCCGAAGGCCTGTGCGATCTGCGGGCTGGTGTCGACGTTGACCAGCGCCAGGGACCACTTACCGCGGTCCTCGGCGACCAGGTCACCCAGCGTGGCGGCGAGCGCCGCCGAGGCCTCGCTGCGCGGCGAGCCCAGCAGCACGATGACCGGAACGCGGTTGGACTGCGCGAGCACCTCGGTTTCGAGATTCGCCTCGGTGACGTCGACCGTCCATTCACCGCCCGCCGAAGGCTCGCGGGGCGTGGCAGGTTCTTGAGCACGCTGCTTGAGGGCGGAAAGGTCGACGGCTCCGGACATGGCAGCAGCCATCGCGGGACGTGGTCGGGTCACGCTCTCCAGTCTGTCACGGCGCGCGGCCTACGCACTACGGCGCCGTGCCACCAGCCTCCGCCGCTCGGGCGACGGGCAATTTGCCCGCCTTATCAGCCCATATGACAAAGATCACACTGCACAAAGGGGTAATCCCAGCTAACAACGCGAGCAACCAGGTGAGCGGCCTCCAGCGGTATTCACGACCAGCCATAAAGCCCACCCCGAGGTAGACCAGGAACAGCACCCCGTGGATGGGGCCGAACAGCTTGACCCCCACGACGGTGGCAGGGTCGGCGAAGTATTTGAAATACATCCCAATCAGCAGTCCCGCCCAGCTGACGGCCTCGAGCAACGCGACGGTGCGGAACCTGCTGGCGGTGCTGCGCAGGTCGAAAAGCTGTGTCATGCCCTCAGTCTGCCCGATGGGGAGCCCGACACTCCCTCAGGCCTACTACAGTACGTCGTAAATCACACCCGCACGATCAGGGCGTCACCCTGACCACCGCCGCCGCACAGTGCCGCCGCGCCGATTCCACCGCCGCGGCGCTTGAGCTCCTGCGCCAGATGCAGCGTGATCCGGGCGCCGGACATCCCGATAGGGTGACCGATCGCGATGGCACCACCGTTGACGTTGACCGTGGCGGGGTCGATACCCAGGTCCTTGACCGAGGCGAGCCCCACCAGTGCGAACGCCTCGTTGATCTCGACCAGGTCCAGCTGCTCGGGCGAAATCCCTTCCCGCTCGCAAGCCTTGCGAATGGCATTGGCAGGCTGCAGCTGCAGGCTGGAATCGGGGCCTGCGACAACGCCGTGTGCACCGATCTCGGCCAACCACTCCACCCCCTCGCGCTCAGCGCGCTCCTTGCTCATCACCACCACGGCACAGGCACCGTCCGAGATCGGCGAGGACGATCCCGCGGTGATGGTGCCGTCCTTGCTGAATGCCGGACGCAGGCCCGCCAGCGACACGGCGGTGGTGTCGGCGCGGACGCCCTCGTCCTCAGCGAATTCGATCGGGTCACCCTTGCGCTGCGGGATCTGCACGGCGACCACCTCGTCGGCGAAGACACCGTCCTTCCAGGCGCGGGCCGCATTCTGGTGGGAGCGCGCCGCGAACGCGTCCTGCTGCTCACGGGTGAACTTATCGGAGACATTGCGTTGTTCGGTCAGCACTCCCATGGCCTGATCGGTGAAAGCATCGTGCAGACCGTCGAAGGCCATGTGATCCACGAGTGTCACGTCGCCGTACTTGAACCCGAACCGGCTCTTGGGCAGCAGGTGGGGGGCGTTGGTCATGGATTCCTGCCCACCGGCGACCACCACCTCGAACTCACCGGCCCGAATCAGCTGGTCGGCCAGTGCAATGGCAGCCACGCCGGACAGACACACCTTGTTGATGGTGAGCGCCGGGACGTCCATACCGATTCCACCGGCAACCGCGGCCTGACGTGCCGGGATCTGGCCCGCGCCAGCCGTGAGCACCTGCCCCATGATCACGTAATCCACTGCGGACGGCGCCACCTTGGCCTTCGCCAGTGCACCGGCAATGGCGAAGCCGCCGAGCTGTGCCCCGGAGAAATCCTTTAGCGACCCCTGGAACCGGCCGACGGGCGTGCGCGCTCCAGCAACTATTACGGACCTATTTGTCGGGGCCATGGGAGTCCTTCCGTAACTTTCTGGATTGGACGCCGTTTTCTGGAACGGGTTACCGTTGCGTTATGACGACTTCGTCTCCTCTTGATGTACCCGCGATTCTATCGACCGGGCTGGTGACTGCCATCGACCACGTCGGTATCGCCGTGCCCGACCTCGACGCGGCAATCGAGTGGTACCACGAGCACCTGGGCATGATCCTGGTGCACGAGGAGATCAACGAGGGGCAGGGCGTCCGCGAGGCGATGTTGTCCTTCCCCGGTGCCGAACCCGGCAGCGCGCAGATTCAGTTGATGGCTCCGCTGAACGAGTCCTCGCCGATCGCCAAGTTCCTGAACACCAAGGGAGCCGGCCTGCAGCAGCTCGCCTATCGCGTCACCGATATCGATGCGCTCACCGATCAGCTGAGCGCCGCGGGCGTGCGGGTGCTCTATGACGAGCCTCGCATCGGCACCGCCAGCTCGCGTATCAACTTCCTGCACCCCAAGGACACCGGCGGCGTGCTCATCGAGCTCGTGCAGCCGACAGAGTCGCACTAGCTCCAGCGCCGCGTCGGGCTCCGATTGGCCCGGTTGGTCCAGCACGGTGCATGCCAGTGCCGACGGTCCTCCCCCGCCCTGTCGTCGACGGGCCACACCACCACGTGCGTCACCCCTATCGCTATCTCGTGATCGCATCCGGGACAGCGATAGACCTTGATCGCTCGTGCGCCCGCAATGCGCCGCACGTAATAGTCGAAGCCGTCAGCACCTTGCTCGATCCGATCTGCGCCGATCGACGGCACCGGACTGCCGGGCTCGCGGTGCGGATGACGCCGCTTCCCCCGACGAACCATCTCAGAACAGTCTGAACTCGTTCGAGTCCATTCCTCGCATTGCGTCGTAATCGAGTGTCAAGCAACGGATTCCACGGTCTTCGGCAAGCGTGCGAGCCTGGGGCTTAATCTGTTGCGCGGCGAAGACCCCGGCGACCGGAGCGAGCGTGGTATCCCGGTTGAGCAGTTCCAAGTAACGGGTCAGCTGCTCGACGCCGTCGATTTCGCCGCGGCGCTTGATCTCCACGGCCACCGTCGCGCCGTCTGCGTCGCGGCAGAGCAGATCGACCGGCCCGATCGGGGTCATGTACTCGCGACGCACCAGGGTGTAACCGTCGCCAAGCAGGGCGACATGCTCGGCGAGCAACTCCTGTAGGTGCGCCTCCACACCGTCCTTGACCAGCCCGGGGTCGACGCCGAGCTCATGTGCCGAGTCGTGTTCGATGTTCTCGATGGTGATCCGCAGCTGCTCACCGGTCTTGTTCTCCACCACCCACACGGTGGTGCCGCCTGTCTCTTCGGTGAGCCAGCACGGCGGACTCATCCAGTTGAGCGGCTTATACGCACGATCGTCCGCGTGCACGCTCACCGAACCATCGGCCTTGATGAGCAAGAGGCGTTTAGCGGAAGGTAGATGGGCGGTCAAACGACCGACATAGTCAACAGTGCACTGGGCTACGACAAGACGCACCGGCCCACTGTATCGGGCGATAGGCTGACTACAACTATGGCAAACGAGTCGATTCGCGCAGTGTCGCGCCGGGCGGGCCGTGCCTTGGGCGCGATTACGGGGCAAACCGGAAACATCAACACCGGCAATGGCTACGGTTCCTGGCTGCTCGGGACGGCCGACGAGAGCACATTCATCCAGCGGATCCGGATCCAGCTGATCCTGACCGTGTTTGTGGTGGCCGCCAATATCATCGGCATTGGCGTCGTCATTCTGCTGGTGACGGTGGCGTTCCCCACGCCCAACGTTTTCGACGCACCCGCATGGGTCAACTTCGTCATAGTCCCCGTCTACATCGCCCTCGCAGTCCTCATCGGTGCCGTCTGGGGCACCCGGCGCATCTTTAAAGCAGTGCGGTGGGCCTTGGACGAGCGCCCACCGACCAAGGCCGACCAGCGCAACGCCTTCGCAGTGCCGTGGCGGCTCACCGTCATACAGTCGGTGCTGTGGGCCGGTGGCGTGGCGTTGTTCACCCTGATTTACGGGCTCTATGACCCGATGTACATCCCGAAGATCTTCTTCGCCGTAGGCTTCAGCGGCGCCGTGGTCTGCGCCGCCAACTATCTGTTCACCGAGTTCGCGATGCGGCCGGTCGCCGCCCGCGCACTCCAGGCAGGCTATCGCCGACGCAGGCTGGCTTCGGGTGTGATGGTGCGCACGATGCTTGCCTGGATGCTGGGATCGGGGGTGCCCGCGGCGGGCATCGTGATAACCGGGATCGGGGCCCTGGTCCTGCACAACCTCACGGTGAGCCAGCTCGCGGTGGCGGTCATCATCATCGCCGGCGCGATTCCGACCTTTGGGCTCATTCTGATCTGGATCGCATCCTGGCTGATGGCGACGCCGGTGAAGGAAGTTCAGACCGCAATCAAGCGTGTTGCCCAAAATGACCTCGACATCGATCTCGTCGTGTACGACGGCACCGAGCTCGGCGAGCTGCAAGCGGGCTTCAACACCATGGTGGAGGGCCTGCGCGAACGCGAACGGGTCAGAGACCTGTTCGGCAAGCATGTGGGCCGCGAGGTTGCCGCGGCCGCCGAATTGCAACAACCCGAACTCGGCGGCGAAGAACGCCATGTCGCAGTGCTTTTCGCCGACATCGTCGGATCCACCCAGCTGGCGGCCACCCGCCCCGCAATCGAGGTGGTCGCGCTGCTGAACCGGTTCTTCACCATCGTCGTCGAAGAGATAGACCGCTGCGAGGGCATGGTCAACAAGTTCGAGGGTGATGCCACCCTCGCCGTGTTCGGGGCGCCGGTCCGGCAGGACCGTCCCGAAAGTCAGGCACTCGCCGCCGCACGCGCCATCGCGCGCCGGCTACGGACCGAGGTACCCGAATGTCAGGCCGGCATCGGCGTCGCCTCGGGGCAGGCGGTAGCGGGAAACGTCGGCGCTCATGATCGTTTCGAATACACCGTGATCGGCGACCCGGTCAATGAGGCTGCCCGGCTTTGCGAGCTGTCCAAGACGGTACCGGGCCATCTGGTCGCATCACTCGACACCGTCCTGCGCGCTCACCATCGCGAGGCTCTGCATTGGCGCTCGGGCGACACCGTGACGCTGCGCGGGCGCACCGAACCGACCGAACTCGCGGTGCCGGTCTAATCGGACTGTTTCCACCAGGCTTCGACATACAGCACCATCGCCACGACCAGCGCGATGAGCACCCATAACACCAAGGCCTGGTCTATCCAGGCCCCCGGCGGCGGCGCTCCCGGCAAGATGTTTCGCAGCGGAACAATCGCGAACAGCATTGTGCCGAACCAGGTTGTCAGTGGTGGGTGAAACTTCTTCCGTCCCTTGACCGTCTCGATCGCCACGATCAGCGCCATCGTCGGAAGCGTGATCAACACCAGGCAGATACCCACATCGAAGGCCAGCGTGCCACGGGCGCGTACCAACGTGACGGTCGTCTGGTCGCCGTTACCGGCCGGCGCGGGTGACGTCTCCGTCGACACACGCCATCCGCCCAGGCTCCCGATCACTTCGATGCGTGCTGGCACGGGCCGCCGCCCTTCGCCGTTACCCACCATGACTTGTGCACGCAGATTCCCGGTCGAGTACTCGTCGAACGGCCATGACTGGGCATCGCCCGTCGCGACCAGGGTGTCATCCATGGCGGCGGGAACAGTGCCCCGCGGAAAGTGTCGCTCGCCATAATCCAGCGACGACACCAATCGCACCGACATGTCCGCATTCAGCAGCCCGAAGCCATCGAGAGTCGTCTTCGCCGGTAGCACCACGATCTCGGCATCCAGCCGGTTGTTCACCGTCCTCAGGTCTTGCAGATCGATGACCACCACAGTCTCGTTGTCCCGTGGCAGATCCAGATCCGCCGACGGGGGACCCGAATGATGATCCAACATCCGATATATGAGCAAAAAGCCCACATAAATGACCAGCACAAGTACCACGGCACCCACAGTGGTGGCGGCCGGCTTCAACTTGAAGCGCCCCTTGAATGCCTGCACAAGATTCCTATCTCTACGCGACCCTGTTTCAGAAATCTAACAGTCAGAATATGAAAATACCCCCCAGTTTCCTGGGGGGTATTTCCAATTTATGTTCGGCGGTGTCCTACTCTTCCGTTCTGTGTGAAGAACAGTACCATCGGCGCTGAGAGGCTTAGCTTCCGGGTTCGGAATGGGACCGGGCGTTTCCCTCTCGCTGTGGCCGCCGTAACTCTTTCGTGTGATTAACACACAAGTTATCTGGTGGTGGAGTGTGGTCGTCAGATGACGACGAATAGTGGTTGCGATTTATTAGTAAGTTTTCGGTCGATTAGTGCCAGTTCCCTGAACGTATTACTACGCTTATAGGTCTGGCCTATTGAACCCATAGTCTGTGGGTGACCTTATCCCTCTAAAAGGGTAAGAAACCTGGTCTTGGAATAGGTTTCCCGCTTAGATGCTTTCAGCGGTTATCCTGTCCGAACGTAGCTATCCAGCCGTGCTCCTGGTGGAACAACTGGTACACCAGAGGTTCGTCCGTCCCGGTCCTCTCGTACTAGGGACAGGTTTCCTCAAGTTTCTGACGCGCGCGGCGGATAGAGACCGAACTGTCTCACGACGTTCTAAACCCAGCTCGCGTGCCGCTTTAATGGGCGAACAGCCCAACCCTTGGGACCTGCTCCAGCCCCAGGATGCGACGAGCCGACATCGAGGTGCCAAACCATCCCGTCGATATGGACTCTTGGGGAAGATCAGCCTGTTATCCCCGGGGTACCTTTTATCCGTTGAGCGACATCCCTTCCACTCAGAGATGCCGGATCACTAGTCCCGACTTTCGTCCCTGCTCGACTTGTAGGTCTCGCAGTCAAGCTCCCTTGTGCACTTGCACTCAACACCTGATTGCCGTCCAGGTTGAGGGAACCTTTGGGCGCCTCCGTTACATTTTGGGAGGCAACCGCCCCAGTTAAACTACCCACCAGGCACTGTCCCTGGACCGGATATACGGTCCGAGGTTAGAGGTTCAATACGATCAGAGTGGTATTTCAACGATGACTCCACAAACACTGGCGTGCCTGCTTCACAGTCTCCCACCTATCCTACACAAACCGAACCAAACGCCAATACCAAGCTATAGTGAAGGTCCCGGGGTCTTTTCGTCCTGCCGCGCGTAACGAGCATCTTTACTCGTAGTGCAATTTCGCCGAGTCTATGGTTGAGACAGTTGAGAAGTCGTTACGCCATTCGTGCAGGTCGGAACTTACCCGACAAGGAATTTCGCTACCTTAGGATGGTTATAGTTACCACCGCCGTTTACTGGGGCTTAAATTCTCCGCTTCACCGAAGGGTTAACGGGTCCTCTTAACCTTCCAGCACCGGGCAGGCGTCAGTCCGTATACATCGTCTTGCGACTTCGCACGGACCTGTGTTTTTAGTAAACAGTCGCTTCTCACTGGTCTCTGCGACCTCGTTCAGCTTACGGAGCAAGTCCGGTCACCACGCGAGGTCCCCCTTCTCCCGAAGTTACGGGGGTATTTTGCCGAGTTCCTTAACCATAGTTATCTCGTACGCCTTAGTATTCTCTACCTGACCACCTGTGTTGGTTTGGGGTACGGGCCGTGTGTGAACTCACTAGAGGCTTTTCTTGGCAGCATAGGATCACTGAATTCGCCTCAATCGGCTATGCGTCACCTCTCAGACGTATGACATCCGGATTTGCCTAGATGTCGTCCTACGGGCTTGCTCCGGTATAACCACTAACCGGTACAGCTACCTTCCTGCGTCACCCCATCGCTTGACTACTACCACCGTTGGTCCCACGCAGCGGGTTCACGTCGCACTCCGAAGAGATTGATCTAGAACCGTTTGGGCGGTTAGTACCGATGATTCATCATGGGCGCGCACACACGGGTACGGGAATATCAACCCGTTGTCCATCGACTACGCCTGTCGGCCTCGCCTTAGGTCCCGACTTACCCTGGGAGGACTAGCCTGGCCCAGGAACCCTTGGTCATTCGGCGGGCAAGTTTCTCACTTGCCTGTCGCTACTCATGCCTGCATTCTCACTCCCGCACCCTCCACTGCTGGATTACTCCGCAGCTTCGCTGGGTGCAGGACGCTCCCCTACCCATCCATGCCACTGCCCCGAAGGGAATGTATTGCATGAATGCCGCGGCTTCGGCGGTGTACTTGAGCCCCGCTACATTGTCGGCGCACAATCACTTGACCAGTGAGCTATTACGCACTCTTTCAAGGGTGGCTGCTTCTAAGCCAACCTCCTGGTTGTCTTCGCGACTGCACATCCTTTTCCACTTAGTACACGCTTAGGGGCCTTAGCCGGCGATCTGGGCTGTTTCCCTCTCGACGTACGGAGCTTCTCCCCCGCCGTCTCACTGCCGCGCTCTAACTTATTGGCATTCGGAGTTTGGCTGACGTCAGTAACCTAGTAGGGCCCATCGGCCATCCAGTAGCTCTACCTCCAATAAGAAACACGCGACGCTGCACCTAAATGCATTTCGGGGAGAACCAGCTATCACGGAGTTTGATTGGCCTTTCACCCCTACCCACAGCTCATCCCCTCAGTCTTCAACCTAAGTGGGTTCGGGCCTCCACGGCGTCTTACCGCCGCTTCACCCTGGCCATGGGTAGATCACTCCGCTTCGGGTCCAGAACACGCCACTATGGGCGCCCTATTCAGACTCGCTTTCGCTACGGCTACCCCTCACGGGTTAACCTCGCGACGTGTCCCTGACTCGCAGGCTCATTCTTCAAAAGGCACGCCATCACCCCACAAGGAGGCTTTGACGGATTGTAGGCACATGGTTTCAGGTACTATTTCACTCCCCTCCCGGGGTACTTTTCACCATTCCCTCACGGTACTAATCCGCTATCGGTCACTAGAGAGTATTTAGGCTTACCGGGTGGTCCCGGCAGATTCACAGCAGATTCCACGAGCCCGCTGCTACTCGGGATGAAGTACGAGACAGGTGTCGGATTTTCGCGTACCGGACTCTCACCGTCTGCGGCGGGCCGTCCCAGACCACTTCCGCTAATCGCGACACTTTTTTACTGTCCGCCGGCCTGGTAGAACCGGCAAGTACAACTCCCACAACCCCGCACACACAACCCCTACCAGGTATCACATGCATGCGGTTTAGCCATCTTCCGCTTTCGCTCGCCACTACTCACGGAATCACGGTTGTTTTCTCTTCCTACGGGTACTGAGATGTTTCACTTCCCCGCGTTTCCTCCCAAAGCCTATATATTCAGCAGTGGGTAACACGACATCACTCGTGCTGGGTTTCCCCATTCGGACATCCTCGGATCAAAGCTCGGTTGGCAGCTCCCCGAGGCTTATCGCAGCCTCCTACGTCCTTCTTCGGCTTCTAGTGCCAAGGCATTCACCATGCGCCCTTAAGAACTTAGCTAATAAATTGCAAAAACTAGCCTCACTCGTAAACGAGCGAGGCTTGTTAGATGCTCGCAACCACTATCCATAAGTCAAAGACCACACCCCACCACCAAGCAGGGTGACAACACAATGTGTTGCCTCAGGACCCAACAGTGTGCCAGCGTTTCAATTCTATTGACAGTTCGACGTTTTGCCGACTACCTATCCACGGGGTGGACAAGATTTATAAAACATATTCACCAAGCGACTAACCACTACAGAAACTCGCTTTATGTTCCCAAGCTCATTCGGCTGGGAAATGGTGCTCCTTAGAAAGGAGGTGATCCAGCCGCACCTTCCGGTACGGCTACCTTGTTACGACTTCGTCCCAATCGCCGATCCCACCTTCGACAGCTCCCTCCAAAAGGTTAGGCCACTGGCTTCGGGTGTTACCGACTTTCATGACGTGACGGGCGGTGTGTACAAGGCCCGGGAACGTATTCACCGCAGCGTTGCTGATCTGCGATTACTAGCGACTCCGACTTCATGGGGTCGAGTTGCAGACCCCAATCCGAACTGAGACCAGCTTTAAGGGATTCGCTCCACCTTGCGGCTTCGCAGCCCTCTGTACTGGCCATTGTAGCATGTGTGAAGCCCTGGACATAAGGGGCATGATGACTTGACGTCATCCCCACCTTCCTCCGAGTTGACCCCGGCAGTCTCCTACGAGTCCCCGGCATTACCCGCTGGCAACATAGGACAAGGGTTGCGCTCGTTGCGGGACTTAACCCAACATCTCACGACACGAGCTGACGACAGCCATGCACCACCTGCACGCAGGCCACAAGGGAATACCTATCTCTAGATACGTCCTGCGCATGTCAAACCCAGGTAAGGTTCTTCGCGTTGCATCGAATTAATCCACATGCTCCGCCGCTTGTGCGGGCCCCCGTCAATTCCTTTGAGTTTTAGTCTTGCGACCGTACTCCCCAGGCGGGGTACTTAATGCGTTAGCTACGGCACGGATCCCAAGGAAGGAAACCCACACCTAGTACCCACCGTTTACGGCGTGGACTACCAGGGTATCTAATCCTGTTCGCTACCCACGCTTTCGCTCCTCAGCGTCAGTTACTGCCCAGAGACCCGCCTTCGCCACCGGTGTTCCTCCTGATATCTGCGCATTCCACCGCTACACCAGGAATTCCAGTCTCCCCTGCAGTACTCTAGTCTGCCCGTATCGCCCGCACGCCCACAGTTAAGCTGTGAGTTTTCACGAACAACGCGACAAACCACCTACGAGCTCTTTACGCCCAGTAATTCCGGACAACGCTCGGACCCTACGTATTACCGCGGCTGCTGGCACGTAGTTGGCCGGTCCTTCTTCTGTAGGTACCGTCACTTTCGCTTCGTCCCTACTGAAAGAGGTTTACAACCCGAAGGCCGTCATCCCTCACGCGGCGTCGCTGCATCAGGCTTGCGCCCATTGTGCAATATTCCCCACTGCTGCCTCCCGTAGGAGTCTGGGCCGTATCTCAGTCCCAGTGTGGCCGGTCACCCTCTCAGGCCGGCTACCCGTCGTCGCCTTGGTGGGCCATTACCCCACCAACAAGCTGATAGGCCGCGGGCTCATCCCACACCGCAAAAGCTTTGCACCACTCACCATGAAGTGTGTGGTCCTATCCGGTATTAGACCCAGTTTCCCAGGCTTATCCCAGAGTGCAGGGCAGATCACCCACGTGTTACTCACCCGTTCGCCACTCGAGTACCCCGAAGGGCCTTTCCGTTCGACTTGCATGTGTTAAGCACGCCGCCAGCGTTCGTCCTGAGCCAGGATCAAACTCTCCAAACAAAATTTAATCCCGGCAAAACAACTGTCAAAAGAATTGTTATCGACATAAAAATGTCGATGTAAACACTGACACACTATTGAGTTCTCAAACAACACATTTATTTCTTGTGGCCGTGAATATAGGGAGTTACTTCCTCTATTCTTGCCTCCGCCTTTTCGGGCGGCTCGGAAACCGTATCAAGTTCGGTGAACTTGAGTCAAATTCCCGGTCTTGGCTGGTTGCTTGCGCACCATCCAATCGCCGAGATATCTGAATTTCTTCTTCTATTTCGGCTTTCGCCCTTTGTAAGCGGCCCGGGAACCGTATCAAGTTCGGTGAACTTGAGTCAAATTCCCGGTTTTGGCTGGTCAACTGCGCACCAACCTAAGACCGGAATTTCGGAATCACTTCCTTGTCCCGGCCTCGCTCATTCAGGGCAACCCGACCACTGTACCAAGTCCAATGAACTTGAGTCAACTTCGGGTTCTGGGGTGGTCAGCGCTAGCTGACCCGCTCGACTTCGGCACCCAAGCTCTGGAGATCCTCCACGAACAACGGGTAACCGCGGTCGATATGAAATACATCGTATACCTCGGTGACGCCATCCGCCACTAACCCCGCCAGCACGAGTCCCGCGCCGGCCCGGATGTCGGATGACCACACCGGCGCACTGGAGAGTTGACGGATGCCCCTGACCACCGCGTGGTGCCCGTCGGTCCGCGCGTCGGCCCCCAGTCGCATCATCTCCTCGACGAAGCGGAACCGGGCCTCGAAGACGTTCTCGGTGATCATGGAGGTGCCGTCGGCTATCGCCGCGAGCCCAATTGCCATGGGCTGCAAGTCAGTTGGGAATCCCGGGAAGGGCAGGGTCGCCACGTTTATCGCTTTGGGACGCTCGTACTGAACCACGCGAAACCCGTTGTCGTTCTGGGTGACTGTGGCACCGGCATCATGCAGCTTGTGTAGCACCAACTGCAGATGCTCCGGATCCACGCCCGTGACCGTGACATCGCCACGCGTCATAGCGGCCGCGAGACCCCAAGTGGCAGCTACGATTCGGTCCCCGATTACGCGATGCTCGGTGGGATGGAGCTTGGGCACGCCGATCACCGTCAAGGTCGAGGTTCCGGCACCTTCAATTTCGGCACCCATCTGCACCAACATGGTGCACAGATCCACCACGTCAGGTTCACGCGCCGCGTTGTGGATGGTGGTGACGCCATCGGCGAGCACCGCCGCCATCAAGATGTTCTCGGTCGCGCCCACAGACGGGAACTCCAGCTGAATGTCAGCCCCGTGCAACGCTTTTGCCTCCGCGACCACACATCCGTGCTCGATGGTGCACTCGGCGCCGAGCTGTCGCAGGCCCGCCTGGTGCATGTCCAGGGGGCGCGATCCGATGGCATCTCCGCCCGGCAGCGCCACCTTGGCCCGGCGGCACCGGCCGACGAGAGGCCCAAGGACGCAGACTGAGGCCCTGAACTGCCGGACCGCCGCGAAATCGGCGTCGTACTTGGGTTCATCCGGTGACGTGATCCTGACGACGTCGCCTTCCAGCTCCACCGTCGCGCCCAATCCGCGCAGTACCTCCGCCATCAGCGGCACGTCCAGGATGTCCGGGCAGTTGGAGATGGTGCTGGTTCCCTCCGCCAGAAGTGCGGCCGCCATCAGTTTGAGCACACTGTTCTTGGCGCCGGTCACTGCCACGTCGCCTGTCAGCCGGGCACCGCCGGTCACCAAGAAATGCTCGCTCACGCCCGACAGCGTAGCCGGGTAACGTCACGACGCATGACCGATGAGTCTCCTGGGCCAAGTACATCCCGTGGCGTGCATCTCACGCGCATCTACACCCGGACCGGAGACGACGGAACCACGGGGTTGAGCGACTTCTCGCGCGTCCCGAAGAACGACCCACGGCTCATCGCCTACGCGGATTGTGACGAGGCCAATGCCGCCATCGGCGCTGCAGTGGTGCTTGGGAACCCGCACCAGCCGATCAGGGCCCTGCTCCTGCAGATCCAGAACGATCTGTTCGACGCCGGCGCAGATCTGTCGACCCCCGTGGTACCCGACCCCCAGTACCCACCACTGCGGATCACACAGCCCTACATCGACAGACTGGAGGCCTGGTGTGACGAGCACAACGCGGGCCTACCCAAGCTGAATTCCTTTGTGCTGCCGGGCGCTACCGCGCTCTCCGTGTTATTGCACGTGGCACGGACCGTTGCGCGACGGGCGGAGCGTTCAGCCTGGGCAGCCATCGAGACCTATCCCGACAGCACCAACGTGCTGACCGCCAAGTATCTGAATCGGCTCTCGGATCTGTTGTTCATCCTGTCCCGGGTCGCCAATGGCGGAAAAGACACGCTCTGGAAGCCCGGCGGACCGGCACAACCCGCCTAGCGGCTCTGCGGAACCGGTTACCGGCTGCGGCGTTCGGCACGCGGTGAAGGACGCGATTCCACCCACGACATGAACGCGGTCAGTGCGCCGCGATCCAGCGCCATTTCGTATTCGCGAGCACCATCACGCAGCTGCAGCACCACGATCTCGGCCGTCATGATGTCGTACTCGTCACCGCGCGGAATCCTGCGGTCGATGATCTCCAGGTCCCGCCGCGACAACTGCCGGTCGGGCCAGAGCCGTACGCTGGAGAGCCGAAAGAACTCCGCTTGAGATTCGCGATAGCGCATGACGCCATGACGCCAGCGCCCCTGCCCTGCCTCCGGCATATCGCGCAACAGTGCCGCGGTCCCGCCGTGCCGCAACTTCAGCAGGCGAAAGCTCAATGCGGCCACCGACAAAGCAAGGACGGCGATGACCGATATCTCGATCATCGCCGTCACGCTCAAAGAGGTACTTCCTTAGTGGGTAGTGCTAAACCGTCTGGCCGAGAGCACGCAATCGCGCGCGTCCCTGCGCAGCGACCCGTGGATCGTCGGAGGCGGAGTCGGTCTTGGCCTTGGACTCATCGATGTCCGCACGTGCCTGCGCGGACTCCACCAGGATGCTCACCCTAGTGTCGGTGATCGACAGGAATCCCCCGTCGATCGCCCACCACAGGTCGTCATCACCCTCGCGTTCGATCTTCACCGCTGCATCGTCCACCAGCTGCGCCACCAACGGAATGTGGTGCGGCAGGATGCCGATTTCACCGGAGGTCGTGCGGGTAAAGACGAATGTGGCCTTACCCGACCAGATCTCGCGCTCGACGGCGACAATCTCGACGTCAATCTCGGACATTAGCGTGCACCTCCTTGAAGATAGCTAGTGACGAACTACAGCTTGGCGCCGAGGCTTTCGGCCTTCTTGGCAAGATCGTCCAGGCCACCGATGAGGAAGAACGCCTGCTCGGGCAGGTGATCGAACTCGCCCTTGGTGAGCTTGTCGAACGCCTCGATGGTCTCCTTGAGCGGCACCGTCGAGCCGGGCTGACCGGTGAACTGCTCGGCAGCCATCATGTTCTGGCTCAGGAAGCGCTCAATACGACGCGCGCGACCCACGAGCTGCTTGTCCTCTTCGGAGAGCTCGTCGATACCGAGGATGGCGATGATGTCCTGCAGATCCTGGTAGCGCTGCAGGATGCGGATGACTTCCTGCGCGACCCGGTAGTGCTCGTCGCCCACCACGGACGGCAGCAGAATCGTCGACGACGAGGCCAGCGGGTCCACGGCAGGGAAGATGCCCTTGGAGAACACCGCACGAGAAAGCTCGGTGGTGGCATCCAGGTGCGCGAACGTGGTTGCGGGCGCGGGGTCGGTGTAGTCGTCCGCGGGCACGTACACGGCCTGCATCGAGGTGATGGACCGACCACGGGTCGAGGTGATGCGCTCCTGCAGCTCACCCATCTCGTCGGCCAGCGTCGGCTGGTAACCCACCGCCGAAGGCATGCGGCCCAGCAGGGTCGACACCTCCGAACCGGCCTGGGTGAACCGGAAGATGTTGTCGATGAACAGCAGCACGTCCTGGCCCTGCTCGTCGCGGAAGTACTCGGCCATAGTCAGGGCCGAGAGGGCAACGCGCATACGGGTGCCGGGCGGCTCGTCCATCTGGCCGAACACCAAGGCGGTGTCCTTGAGCACGTTAGCGTCGGCGAGCTCGACCCACAGGTCGTTGCCCTCACGGGTGCGTTCACCCACGCCGGCGAACACCGAGGTACCACCGAAGTTCCGGGCGATGCGGTTGATCATCTCCTGGATCAAGACGGTCTTACCCACACCGGCACCACCGAACAGCGCGATCTTGCCGCCACGCACGTACGGGGTCAGCAGGTCAACGACCTTCAGACCGGTCTCGAGCATCTCGGTACGCGGCTCCAGCTGATCGAAGGCCGGCGGCTTGCGGTGGATCGACCACTTCTCGAAGTCGCTGCCGTAGCCCGGCTCGTCGAGGCAGTTGCCCAGGGCGTTGAACACGTGGCCCTTGACGCCGTCACCGACAGGCACCGCAATGGTGTTGCCGGTGTTGACGACGTCCACGCCACGGACCAGGCCATCGGTCGGCTGCATGGACACGGTGCGCACCAGGTTGTCACCCAGGTGCTGTGCCACCTCGAGGGTCAGCGTCTTGGCCATCGCCTCGTAGGTGATCTCGGCGTTGAGGGCGGAGAAGAGCGGCGGCACGGCGTCGCGCGGGAACTCCACGTCAACGACCGGGCCGGTAACGCGAACAACTCGCCCGACGGTCTTATTAGCAGTATTGGTTGGAGTCGACACAGTCATCTGACCTTTTCCCTAATGTTCGCTTGCGGCGGCCGAGGCAAGCGCGTCCACGCCGCCAACGATTTCACTGATTTCCTGGGTGATCTGGGCCTGGCGAGCACGGTTGGCTTCCAGGGTGAGTCCCTTGATGAGCTCATCGGCGTTGTCCGTGGCGGCCTTCATGGCGCGCCGGCGGGACGCCGACTCCGAGGCTGCCGCCTCCAGCAGCGCCGCGTACACCCGGGTGGCCAGGTAACGAGGCAGCAGCGACGCGAAAAGCGTTGTGGCGTCAGGCTCGAACGAATACTGGGTGGTGGGGCCCGCGGCCTCGCCGATGTACTCGACCTCCATCGGCGCGATCCGCTTGGCCACGGCCGACTGAGTCAACATCGACTTGAATTCGGTGTAGACGATATGAAGCTCGTCCACACCCAGAATTCCGTCAGCGCCCGGGTCGTCGCCGTCGTCATCGGCACCCGACAGGAACGCGTCGACCAGCACGCCCGCGATCTGCTGGGCATGCGCGTACTCGGGCCGCTCGGAGAACCCCGTCCAAGATTCGGTGACCGTGCGGCCCCGGAACTTGTAGAAATTCAGTGCCTTACGGCCAATCACGTAGATCACCGGGGACTTGCCCTGCTCGCGCAGCAGCGCGAAGAGCTCCTCGGCGACGCGGAGCACGTTGGCGTTGTAGCCGCCGCAGAGTCCGCGGTCCGAGGACACGATGAGCACCCCCGCACGCTTGGGCTCGGCGCGTTCCACCAAAAGCGGGTGGTCCAGCGCCGCGTCATCGGCGAGCGCCGTGAGCACGCTGGTGATCTCGGTAGCGTACGGCCGGGCAGCCACCACTCGAGCCTGCGCCTTGGAGATGCGCGATGTCGCGATCAGCTCTTGCGCCTTGGTAATCTTCTTGATCGACCCGGCGGATTTGATCCGCCGGCGCAATTCTCGGATTTGTGCAGCCATGGCTGATTACTTCTTGGGAGCCGGCTTGCGGACCTGGACGGTCTCCTGACCGACCTCGGACGCGTCGAGCGCCTCGGCGGCGACGTCCTTGACCTCGACCGAGCTGCCGTCGGTGGCGGCGAAGCTCTTCTTGAAGTCGTTCACGGCGTCGGTCAGCTTGGTCTCGGTGTCCTCGGAGAACTTCTTGGTCTCCTTGATGTCGGCCAAGATGTCGGCGTGCGAGCCGCGCACGTGGTCAAGGAACTCCTGCTCGAAGCGGATCACGTCGCCGACCGGCACCGAGTCGAGGTGTCCGCCGGTGCCCAGGTAGATCGCGACAACCTGCTCCTCGACCGGGTACGGCGAGTTCTGCGGCTGCTTGAGCAGCTCGACCAGACGAGCACCGCGCTCCAGCTGGGCCTTCGAGGTGGCATCCAGGTCGGAGGCGAAGGCCGCGAAGGCCTCCAGCTCGCGGTACTGCGAAAGCTCCAGACGCAGCGAGCCGGCTACCTCCTTCATAGCCTTGATCTGTGCGGCACCACCCACGCGGGACACCGACACACCGACGTTGATGGCCGGGCGCACACCCTGGTTGAACAGGTCGGTCTGCAGGAAGCACTGTCCGTCGGTGATCGAGATGACGTTGGTGGGGATGTACGCCGAGATGTCGTTGGCCTTGGTCTCGATGATCGGCAGACCGGTCAACGAACCGGCACCGAGCTCGTCGGAGAGCTTCGCACAACGCTCCAGCAGACGCGAGTGCAGGTAGAAGACGTCACCCGGGTATGCCTCGCGGCCCGGGGGGCGACGCAGCAGCAGCGAGATGGCACGGTAGGCCTCGGCCTGCTTGGTCAGGTCATCGAACACGATGAGGACGTGCTTGCCCTGGTACATCCAGTGCTGGCCGAGCGCCGAACCGGTGTACGGTGCAAGCCACTTGAAGCCGGCGGCGTCGGAGGCCGGGGCGGCGATGATGGTGGTGTACTCCAGGGCGCCGGCCTCGTCCAGGGTGCGGCGCACCGCGGCAACGGTCGAGCCCTTCTGACCGACGGCGACGTAGATGCAACGCACCTGCTGTGCCGGATCACCGGTCTCCCAGGCCTGCTTCTGGTTCAAGATGGTGTCGACGCAGACGGCGGTCTTGCCCGTCTTGCGATCGCCGATGATCAGCTGGCGCTGTCCGCGACCGATCGGGGTCTGCGAGTCGATGGCCTTGATGCCGGTCTGCAGAGGCTCGGAAACACTTTGACGCTGCACCACCGAGGCGGCTTGCAGCTCCAGGGCGCGGTTAGTCTCGGCCTCGATGTCGCCGCGGCCGTCGATCGGCTGGCCCAGAGGGTTGATGACGCGGCCCAGGAAGGCGTCACCCACAGGTACCGACAGCACCTCGCCGGTGCGCTTGACCTGCTGGCCCTCTTCGATGCCGTGGAAGTCACCGAGGATAACGGTGCCGACGCTGCGCTCGTCGAGGTTCAGCGCCACACCCAGCACTCCGCCGGGGAACTCGAGGAGTTCCTGGGTCATGACCGAGGGCAGACCCTCGACGTGGGCGATGCCGTCACCGGTGTCGGAGACGATGCCGATTTCTTCGCGGGTGGGGTCGGCAGAGAACGTCGCGACGTACTGCTCGATCGCGCCGGAGATATCCGCCGAGGAGATCGTCAACTCTGTCATGGCTTTTCGTCTTCCTGCTCGTCTATCGGGGTAGGTCTAAATAGTGGTCAGTTGGGCAGATGGAGTGCGGCGGCCGAGAGCCGGCTGGACAGGCTGCCGTCGATCTCCTCGTCACCGATGTTGACGACGAGTCCGCCCAGCAATTCCGGATCCACATTCAGTTGCACCGCGATGGTGCGGCCGTATATCTGCCCGAGTACCTGGGCAAGCCGGGTGCTCTGTGCATCGCTGATCGGGGCGGCCGACTTCACGTGCGCCACCGACTCGTCGCGCCGGGCAACCGCAAGTTCGGCGACCTCGAGCACGGCGACATCGGTGCGCTTGCCGCGCAGCAGACGCACGGTCTGCGCGAGCAGGCTTGTCACGATCAGGTTGGACCGACCGGCCAGCACGTTCTTCAGCAATGCCACACGATCGGCGGCAGGTGAGGTGGTGTTGCCCAGCAGTGCGCTCAGCTGCGGCTCCCCGTCCAAGATGCGGCTGACGCGGAACAGCTGGTCTTCCACATCATCGATCTGGCCGTCGCGCTCGGCGCGCTCCAGCAGAGCCAGACGAGCGATGTGCTCGATCGCAGTGATCAGGTCGCCGGAGGCGGACCAGCGCGCGGTCGCGGCGGCACGCACGACCTCAAGTGCCGGGCGTCCGACCTTCGAGGAGAACACCGAGTCGACCAAGGAGACCTTGGCGGCATGCTCACTGGGATCGACCGGCTCGGACAGGTGCTTGCGCAGCACCAGCTCCTTGTTGAGGAGCTCAGCGACTGCGGTCAGATCATCGGCGAGCGCGTTGAGCGTCAGGCTGTCGAGCGAGACGGCATTGGCCTGGAAAGCCTGCACCTGCTCGGCGAGCGATTCGCGGCTCGCGGCGTGCAGACCCGCTCCCCCGGCCGCCAGCGGTCGGCGTTCGGTGTTGATGCTGCCGGCCATCTGGGCCAGCTCGTCCAGGAACCGGTCGACCGTGGCGGACTGAGCCGCGGCGTCGCCTACGTGCGCGCGCACCAAATCACCGGCGCGGCGGACTGATTCGGCTCCCAGGTCGCCGCGGAGCTGACGGATCAGCTGCTGGCGCTGGAGCACGATCTGCTCCTGCCCATGCACCTTGATCCGCTCGACCTCGGCATCGGCCTGCTCGCGCAGCTGCTTCGAGATCTGCACCGCATCGGCCTTGGCTTCCTCCGCGATGTGGGCGGAATCAGCCTTGGCATCAGCGATGGCCTTGGCGTGTGCACCCTCGGCCTCGACCAGCTTGTCCGCCGCAGCGTTGCTGTCGGCGAGCTGCTGACGTACCGCGTCCTGCTGCTTGGCCATCAAGGTGCGTACCGGCGGCACCACGAACTTGACCACCAGGAACACGATGACAGCGAAACCGATGAACTGTCCGATAAATGTCGACATCTTTGCTTAGCCTCGCCCTGCGTTCGCTGGTTCCGAAAGGCTCACGCCGAGAACGCGTTCAGCGAGCGTCCGGGACAGGCTCTCGACACTTGCCGAAAGCTCTCCGGATGTTGCCTCACCCTGACGAGCCAACTCCTCAGCGGCCTTGGTATTCACGGCGGTCGCTTCAGTGTTGGCCCGTTGACGCATGTCCTCGAGAATTCCGCGCCCCTCGGCTCTGGCCTCGTCGCGCACCGCGGTTGCGGCACCACGCGCCTTGGCCAGCTCGTCCTTGTAGTCAGCCTCGGCGGCGGTGAATTGCTCAGCGGCGTTCCGGTTGTCCTCGGCCGTCTTGGCGACCGTGTCCTCGCGTGCCTTGAGCACCTTCTGGATCGGCGGCACCACGAAGGTTCCGATGACCGCCAGGACGATCAGGAAGATCGCCAGGACGACAAAGAAGGTGCCGTTGGGGATGAGGAAGTTGTTCTGCTTCCCACCCTCTTCGGCGGCTTCCGTCGCGACTGCCGTTACGGCAGAAGCGACACTGTGCAATTCACCCATGCCGATTAGCTGGCGCCGGGGGTCGCGAAGACAAACAGCGCCATGAAGGCCAGGTTGATGAAGTACGCAGCCTCAACCAGACCGACGGTGATGAAGAACGGGGTGAACAGCCGGCTCTGCGCCTCGGGCTGACGGGCCACACCCGAGATCAGGGCGTTACCGGCGATACCGTCACCGATGCCGGCACCGATCGCGCCGCCGGCCATGATCAACCCACCGCCAATGAGGGCACCAGCAACAATTGTCGGGTCCGCCATTTTCTTCCTCCTTATTAAGTGGTAGCTGTGCTACCAGGGCTATTCAATGTGGTCTGTGTAATTAGTGGTGCTCGTCGTCCAGTTCCATCGACTGGCTGAAGTACAGGACTGTCAGCAGCGCGAAGATGAAGGCCTGGATCAGGCCGACGAACAGGTCGAACGATTTCCAGATGGCGTTGGGCGCCCACATGATCCATGCCGGGAACATCGCGATCAGCGCGACCATGATGCCGCCGGCGAACATGTTGCCGAAGAGTCGCAGCGACAGCGAGATCGGCTTGGCCAACTCCTCGATCGGGTTGATGAACGCGGTGACCCAGGTGTGGCCCTTGAGCAGCTTGATCGGGTGGCCGATAAGGCCGCGGCGCGCGAAGCCGGCGATGTGGTAGCAGACGAAGACGAACAGCGCCAAGGCCAGCACGTAGTTGATGTCCGAGGCCGGCGGGGCCAGCAGTTCGGCCGTCTTGCCTGACTCGTCGGTGTACTGCACGGGCAACACCGAGATCCAGTTGGACACGAGGATGAAAACGAAGATCGTCACCGCCAGCGGCAGCACGAACGGCGCGACCCGCATTCCGATGGCCGACTCGACCTGATTGCGGAACTGAACGGTGACCGCCTCGAAGAACAGCTGCACCCCGTTCGGCACACCGGTCGAGGTGACCTTGGCCCGCAAGAACAGCGCCAGCGCGATCACCACGACCGCGGCGAGCGCGGTGGCGACAATGGTGTCGACGTTGACCTCACCGAGGAAGCCCCAGTGTGCGTGCTTGTGATGGCCAACCTCGATAGCGGCTTCCGCCTGGAATGTCGTAATCATTCTGCGCTAGACCTCCGCCTGCGGCTGATTCACTGAACGGATCCCTTTCCACACCGGCACGGCGGTGGTCAACACCAGCAGCACCTGGAACAACGCGACTCCGAAGAACACCCCAAGACCAGCGGGGCGGAAAACGAAGGCGATCACCAGGGCGATAACGGTAATGATCATCAACCGCGCCGCGGAATTGATGGCCATTTTCTGCTTGCTTGGATTGTCTTGTGCGGTAATCACTTCCGCGGATTGGCGAACGAGGAGAGCGTTCACCAATCCGAGTCCAAGCCCCAAGACGAAGAAGGGGCCGAGCTGCCATTGCCCCAGCAGGGCGGCGGCCAGCAGAGCCAGAGCACCGAGAACGCCACACAAAACCGCCAAACGCAACGGACGAAACGCCAATGCCGGAAGAACCAGCGGGGCGTCGGGCGTTGTCACCTGGGGTGTCACCTCACATCTTTGTCGGGGTGGCGGAACAAAAACTGCGTTCGTCGGTTCCAGACCTTATAGGAGGTCTGAGGGCTCGCTGAACTCACCTCAAAGGGCAGCTCCCTGTCGGTCAGTTGATCCGTCCGGTGGAGCCCGGAATGTCTAGAAAGACCTTCCAAAATCTCCGCCGATCCGGTGTGGCCGGCACCCGTGAGTTTTCGGGTATGGCAGAACCGTATCACATGGTAGAGACGGTTCTGCACCCCTACTACTTTTCGTCGTACACGGCCCGTTACGCCGACAGAGTCGGGTCCGATTCGGCCTCCAAGACCTGATCGGCTTCTCCGCGGCGCAGCAGGGGGATGACCGTTGCGACTATGGCAATACCGGTCGCTCCCACCACGACCGCTCCGGCATAGCGGGGCTCGAAGAAGATGGTGCTGGCCGCACCGAACGCAATGATCGCGACCCATAGATAGATGATCAGCACAGCCTTGCGATGCGAATGACCGATCTGCAGCAACCGGTGGTGCAGATGCATCTTGTCGGGGCTGAACGGGCTGCGCCCGGCACGGGTACGACGGATGATCGCCAACAACGCGTCCAGCGCCGGCACCAGCATCACCGCGATCACCAAAAGGAACGGTGACAGCAGGACGAACATGTCCTTGGCGCCGTACGAGCTCTGCGAGATGGGGCCTGCCGCCGTTGTCGACGCCGCAGCCAGCATCAGACCGATGAGCATGGAGCCCGAGTCCCCCATAAAGATGCGGGCCCGGTGGAAGTTGTGCGGAAGGAAGCCCAGGCAGGCCCCGGCCAGTACTACCGAGATCACCGCGGGTGGGTAGTACAAGACGTCGCCCCCGTGGCTGCGCAGCAGTCCTACCGAGAAGACGCAGATAGCAGCGGCGGTGATGAGCCCCAGGCCGGCGGCAAGACCATCGAGACCGTCGACGAAATTCATCGCGTTGACGATCGACACCGTCAACGCGAGCGTCACCAGGATCGACGACATCTGGTCCAGCACGATCGTCCCCACCCCGCCGAACGGGATGTAGATCATGCTCCACGCGACACCCATCGTGACCAACACGCTGGCGGCGGTGACCTGACCGGCGAACTTGGTCAGCGCGTCCAGGCCCCATTTGTCGTCGATGAGACCGACGACCATGATGATGCCTCCCGCCACGACGACGGCGGGCATACCCGAGGAGTAGACGAAACCCCTTGTCAGGGCGGGTAGTTGCGAGGCCAGGAAAATCGCTACACAAACACCCAGATACATCCCGAGACCACCCATTCGGGGAGTCGGCTGCAGGTGCACATCACGTTCGCGCGGATAGGCCACCGCACCCACCCGGGTCGCGAACATCCGCACGCCGCCGATGCAGAAGAACGTCGTGATGGCCGCCGTAAGCCCGACCAGGGCAAGCTCACGCAGAGGGACGCCCGCACCGCGATCGGCAAGGGCCAGCAGCTCACTCACGCATCCGACCGTACTTCAAGATCCTGTGGGCTCCCCCGACTCGCCCGGCCCGATGTCGCCACCGAGTACATCGACGATCTGCTCCCGGGTGATCGGCCCCTCACGCACGATCAGCGGCACCGGCCCGGAGAGGTCGACGATGGTCGATGCCGCGCCCAGCTCGGCCGCGCCGCCGTCCAGATACACCGCAACGTCGTCGTCCAATTGATCGCGGGCCTCCTCGGCCGTGAGCGCCGGGGGCTGCCCCGAGACGTTGGCGCTGGAGACCGCCATCGGGCCGACCGCACGCAACAGGTCGATGGCCACCGGATGCAAGGGCATGCGCAACATGACACTGCCCTGAGCGTCCCCAAGGTCCCAGGACAGCGACGGCGCATGCCGCACGATGATGCTCAGCGGCCCCGGCCAGAATGCCTCGATGAGCTCACGGGCCGCTGAGGGAACCGCGAACACCAATCCGTCGATGGTGTGCCACGATCCGACGAGCACGCCGACGGGCATGTCGCGGCCACGCCCCTTGGCGGCCAGCAACGCCGTCACCGCATTGGAATCAAATGCGTCACAACCCAATCCGTAAACAGTGTCGGTAGGCATGACGACGAGTTCACCCGCCTTGAGCGCGCTCACCGCCGCGTCGATACCCTCCTGGCGGGTCGCAGCGTCCTGGCAGTCGTAGACGACGGTCACGGGCCCAGTCTAGGACGCCGAAGATTTTCGGCGAGCGGTGACGAATCTCGGCCTCCCTGCCAGGTCATATCGCTGCGCAACCTCGTCGAACAGGCCACTGGCCGTGAACAACTCGCACGTCTGGTCGCCGTTGGTGTCATCGTGTTCCACACCGATGGCCCCTCCCGGCGCCAGCAACCGGCCTGCGGCGGCCACGATGGGCGCGATGACGGCGAGCCCATCGACGCCCGCGAAGAGCGCGAGCGGCGGATCATGCTGCGCCACTTCGGGCTCCAGCTCGAAACCTTCGGGAATGTAGGGCGGGTTGGCGACGATCAAATCGACCGTGCCGTCAAGCTCAGCCAGCAGCAACGGCGCGGTCACGTCGGCCTGGATCACCTCGACCGTGGTGCCCACGGCGTTCTGCCGGGTGTAGCTCAGCGCATTATCGTCAAGTTCGACGGCGATGACGCGGGCGGTGGGCTCGTCCCGCGACAAGGCGATCGCGAGTGCCGCCGTCCCGGCACACAGCTCGACGACCGTCGCGCCACGGGCCAACTTACCTGCCGCCCAAACATAAAGAGATTCCGTCTCGGGACGCGGAATGAACACGCCAGGACCCACACGCACCTCGATGGGACCGAACGCGGCACTTCCAATCAAGTGCTGCAAGGGAATCCGTTGCGCACGCCGAGCAACCAGATCGCGGTAACCCTCAGCGAATTCCGCCGACACCTCGGCGAAGCGCAGCCGCGACCGCGAGATCCCGAGCAGGTGCGCCGCAAGCTCTTCTGCATCCACCTGCGGACTGGAAACCCCTGCCCGGGAAAGTGACTCAACCGCCTCCGCGATCAGCTGACGCAACATCAGGCCTCCTGCAGACGCGCCTTCCGGTCAGCGACGGCCAACGCGTCGAACAGCGCATCCAAGTCACCGTCGAGCACCTGGTCCAGGTTGTGCGCTTTGAACCCGACGCGGTGATCGGTGATGCGGTTCTCCGGGAAATTGTAGGTACGGATCCGCTCGCTGCGGTCCACGGTGCGGATCTGGCTGGCGCGACCCGCCGACGCATCGGCCTGCGCCTGCTCCTCGGCGAGCGCCTGCAGCCGTGCCGCCAGAACCTGCATGGCACGCGCCTTGTTTTGCAGCTGGGAACGCTCGTTCTGGCAGGTCACGACAATCCCGGTCGGCAGGTGCGTGATACGGACCGCCGAGTCGGTGGTGTTGACGCCCTGGCCGCCCTTGCCGGAGGAGCGGTACACGTCGATGCGCAGATCCGATTCGTCGATCTGAATTTCCTCGACCTCTTCGGGTTCGGGGTAGACCAACACACCGGCAGCCGAGGTATGCACGCGCCCTTGAGATTCGGTGACGGGAACGCGCTGGACGCGATGCACTCCGCCCTCGAACTTCAGCCGCGACCAGACGCCGTCGGCGCTATCACCCTTGCTGGCGATGGCCAAGGTGGCGTCCTTGTAACCACCGAGATCGGACTCGGTCTCGTCGAGAACCGTGACCTTCCAGCCATGCCGCTCGGCGTAGCGGATGTACATGCGGGCCAGGTCGGCCGCGAACAACGCCGACTCTTCGCCGCCCTCGCCGGATTTCACTTCCAGCAGGATGTCATCGCCGTCGTGGGGGTCGCGGGGAGCCAGCATGTCCGAAAGCTGGGTTTCCAGCTCCGCGATCGACGACTCCAGTTCCGTCATCTCATCGGCGAAGGACGGATCGTCCGCGGACAGCTCACGGGCGGTGGCCAAATCGTCGCGGGCGGTGACGAGTTTGCGATGGGTGGCGACGATCGGCGACAGCATCGCGAACCGGCGGCCGGCCTTGCGCGCGGCCCCGGCATCGGCGTGCAACGCCGGGTCGGCCAGTTGCTTCTCCAGCTCGGCGTGCTCAGCCAGCATCGCCTCGATTAGTGGCGTCTCGCTCATGCACCCTCCTCCCAATGCTCATACGCGTCGTACACAGTCGTCCTACAAAAAACCGACGCCCGGACCGCACATGGCGGATCCGGGCGTCGGCAAGGAAGCTATTTGTCGGCTGCGGCCTTGCGCTTGCCGTACCGGGCTTCGAACCGGGCGACGCGGCCGCCGCTGTCCAGGATCTTCTGCTTGCCGGTGTAGAACGGGTGGCACTGCGAGCACACCTCGACCACGATGTGGCCGCTGTCCTTGGTGCTGCGAGTGGTGAAGGTGTTACCGCAGCCGCAGACCACGTTGGTCTCGACGTAGGTGGGGTGGATACCCGATTTCATTGCTTTTCCTCTGCTTGTTGTGGCCGCCGGGTCGCTTGCGGGCGTGAACCGGAACCCTTCAAAAGGCTGAGAGAGCATTATGCCAGCTCAGTTACGTAGAACCTAAACGGCGCCGACCTGCGTGGTATTCCAACCCGTCGACACGGCTCTCACGCCGCAGCATTTTCCCAGCGCAGTCGCAGCCCATAAATAGCTCGCTTTCCTAACCTTCTTGTCAGTCGGGACGAGTGAAAGGAGTTTCGAGATGACCATCAAGAACGCGATCGCCAAGGGCGTACTCGTCGGCGCTCTGAGCTTCGGCGCGTTCGGCCTCGGCACCGGAGTCGCCAATGCCGCACCTGCGCCACCTCAACCTGTCGCGGTAAGTACCGACAAGCATGACCCAGATGGCGACCATCGCGACGGCCCCGGGGATTGGCGGAGAGTCGGCAACTGGCGAGGCGGCGACGACCACCCGCAGCATGACGAACGGGGTACCGCTGTTGAAGATCTATACCTTCGGTTGAGTCGGGGCGAGCCGCCGAGAAAATCGGACAGACGTCGCACATGAATCTGAATAGTCTTGTACCCCAAGGTATCATCGTCGGATCATTGATAGCGGGCGCGCCGGGAATGGGCGCCGTTTCGGCCTATGCACAGCCGGCAGGTCAGCACGGTTACCTCCAGGATCATCCGAATCGTCCACATGACGACTGGGGTGACCATGACGGGTTGGTGCAACGACGGCAACTGGCGAGACAACGACAACCGGCGAGACAACGACAACCGGCGAGACCACGACCGGGGCTGGCCGCCGCCGCGCGCCGAATGGCGCGGGCCCGCTCGCCGATCCGTACCGGTGATCTCACCGCACTAGCTGTACTGCGGTTCCTCGACGTTTGTGGCACCCGGGGTGTTCTTGGAAACCTGAACCAGGAACTCGTAATTGTTCTTGGTCTTACGCAGCTGGCTCATCAGCAGATCAATCGCCTGATGTGAATCCAGGCCCGAGAGCAGGCGGCGCAGCTTGTGCACGATCGCGAACTCATCGGAAGACAGCAGCAGTTCGTCTTTACGCGTGCTCGACGGGTTGACGTCGACGGCCGGGAACACCCGCCGTTCGGCGATCTTGCGGTCGAGCTTGAGTTCGGCGTTACCGGTACCCTTAAACTCCTCGAAGATGACCGTGTCACCGGTGGAGCCGGTCTCGACCATCGCCGTGGCGATGATCGTCAGCGAACCGCCGTGCTCAATGTTGCGTGCGGCGCCCAGGAATCGCTTGGGCGGATACAGCGCGGTCGAGTCGACACCACCGGACAGAATGCGGCCCGATGCCGGGGAGGCGTTGTTGTACGCACGGCCCAGACGGGTGATCGAATCGAGCAGCACCACCACGTCCTTGCCCTGCTCCACCAAACGCTTGGCCCGTTCGATGGCCAGCTCGGCCACGGCGGTGTGATCTGACGGCGGCCGATCGAAGGTGGAGGCGATGACCTCACCCTTGACCGAGCGCTGCATGTCGGTGACCTCTTCGGGCCGCTCGTCGATAAGCACCACCATGAGGTGGCACTCGGGGTTGTTCACCGAAATCGCGTTGGCGATGTTCTGGAGGATCATGGTCTTGCCCGCCTTGGGCGGGGACACGATCAGGGCGCGCTGCCCTTTACCGATGGGCATGATCAGGTCGATCACGCGGGTGGTCAGCTTCTCGGTGGTGGTCTCCAACCGCAGGCGCTGGTTCGGGTACAGCGGGGTCAGCTTGCCGAACTCGGGGCGCTTCCGGGCGTCTTCGACCGGGCCGCCGTTGACGGAGTCCAGGCGCACCAGCGGGTTGAACTTCTGCCGCTGGTTCTGGTTCCCGGCGTCCGGATCGCGGGGCACCCGCACGGCGCCGGTGATCGCGTCACCGCGACGCAGCCCGTTCTTGCGGACGAGGTTCATCGACACGTAGACGTCGTTAGGGCCGGCCAGGTAGCCGGACGTGCGGACGAACGCGTAGTTGTCGAGTACGTCGAGAATTCCGGCCACCGGCTGGACGACGTCGTCCTCGCGCAGCTCGGTCTCGCCGCCCTCGTTGCCGCTGTTGTTGCGATCGCGACCGCGACGGCGTTCACGAGTACGACGGCCACGACGGCCGCGGCCCTCGCCGTCGTCGCCGCGGTTGCCCTGGTTCTGGTTGTCCTGGTCCGAGTTCTGGCTTCCCGAGCCGCCATCGCGACCCGAGTTCTCGGTGTTGTCGCCGTTGTCGCGGTTGTCGCGGGCGCCGTTCTGCTTGCGCTCGCCCTCGGCGTTCTGGTTCTGCTGGTTCTGATTGCGACGCCGTTCACCACGGCCCTCGCGGGGCGCGCCGCCGTTCTCGGCATCCTTACCCTCGGAGTCCTGGGCCAATTCCTTCTGGACGGCTTCTGCCTGCGCCGAGGAGGCCTGGGGCTGCTGGGCCTGCGTCGCCTGATTGTTGTTCTTGGGGGCGCCCAGCGCACCCTGATGCTCGCGGATGGCGGCGATCAAATCGCCCTTACGCATTCCGGAGGTGCCCTTGACGCCTACCTGGCTGGCCAGCGCACGCAACTCCGGCAACACCATCGTCGACAGCGCACCCAGCCCGTCACCCCGACGCTCCTTGGCAGGGCGATCAGATGCGGCTGCGGTCGGCGCCTCCGGAATTACCGGGGCGGCTTCGGTCGCGATGAGGTCCGTATCGGTCACGGATTTCCTTTCCTTCCCCCGCCGAACATGGGGCGAGGGGTCTCACTTCGGCCAGTTAGGTTGCTGGCCGCGAAGTTCATGCTGCGGGCCCACACAGACAGGGCCGCGCGAGGTCCGGAGAAATGGCAGCTCACCATCGACCTTGCCCAATGCCGCCGCCTGTCGGCGACGACTGAAATACCAGGAAGAATTTGTGATCGTCCTCGTTCTCGGCGCAGGTGCGCAGAAGCTGCAATTGCTGGGACTGATACCGAGGATAACCCCCAGATCGGCATCAAGCAACCAGCACCCCCCGGCGAGTCCCCTGGCTCACCAGCCATTACGTCGGCTATCGAACGGAGACGCCCGCCGACACCGTCATCGCCACAAGTGAGAAACCTTGATCTTCAGCGTATTTCACCGCCGAATCGGGTAGATCACCCGTGGTCAGCGCCAACACCGCAGGTCCGGCACCGGAAAGGACCGCGGCAACCCCTTGGGCACGCAGATATCCGAGGACCTGCGCCGAGGCCGGCATGGCCGGCGCACGCTGCGGCTGATGCAACCGATCCTCGGTAGCCGTCATCAGCAGATCAGGGCGCCCGGTCAGGGCGACGGTCAGCAGAGCCGCTCGGCTAATGTTGAATTGAGCATCTAGATGCGTCACTGATTCGGGAAGCAAAATTCTCGTGTGCGCTGTGGACGACTTTTCCTCCGGAATGGCGGCGACAATCCTGATATCGGGGTGCACGTCGAGGCGGGTGGCCGCGTAGACGGGGGCAGCACCCGAGGTCTCCGACCAGGACACCACCGCTCCCCCGAGCACACTGGCTGCCGCATTGTCGGGATGCCCCTCGAACTCCGAGGCCAGCTGCACCAGCACATCGTCGGCGAGCACCGGATGCCCGGCCTTGGCGAGCAGTCCGTTCGCAACGCCCAGGCCCGCCACTGCGGCAGCCGCCGATGATCCCAACCCTCGTGAATGCGGAATCTTGTTGTGACACCGGACAATCAGGCCTGGAGCGGCAGCGCCTCCGGCCGCCAGCCCGCGCTCGATCGCACGCACCACGAGATGGCTGCCGTCAAGTGGAACCTCACCGGTGCCTTGACCTTCGACGGCCACCTTGAGGCCCGATTCGGTTGTGCTGACCTCGATCTCGTCATACAGGGACAGCGCGATGCCGAGGCTGTCGAAGCCCGGGCCCAGGTTCGCACTCGATGCGGGCACCACCACGGCGACGGATAGCCCCGCGGGCAGCAGATCGGTCACGCGAGTTCCAGCGCCTCGGCGACCGCACTCGCCTGCACCGGGATAGGGGTCACCTCGGACATTCCACTCAGCGCGTTATCGGGATCCTTGAGACCGTTGCCCGTCACCGTGCACACCACGGTGGAACCCTTCGGAACCCAACCGTCGGCGACCGATTTCAACAGACCCGCGATGCTGGCCGCCGAGGCGGGCTCCACGAAAACGCCCTCGCTGGAGGCTACCAGTCGATAGGCATTGAGGATCTCCTCGTCGGTGACCGCCAGGAACTTGCCGCCCGATTCTTGTTGCGCGGCAACGGCACCCGACCACGATGCCGGAGATCCGATTCGGATGGCAGTGGCGATGGTCTCCGGATTGGCGACGGGGGCCCCGTTCACCAACGGCGCGGCACCGGCGGCCTGAGCTCCCAGCATCTTGGGCAGCCGATCCGAAAGACCGTCACGGTGGTACTCGGTGTAGCCGCGCCAGTACGCGGTGATGTTCCCCGCGTTACCGACCGGCAGCGCATGAATATCGGGGGCCGTGCCCAAGGCGTCCATGATCTCGAAAGCCGCGGTCTTCTGGCCCTCGATGCGCACCGGGTTGACGGAGTTCACCAGCGCGATGGTCGGATAGTCAGCCGTGGTCTTGCGCGCCAACTCCAGACAGTCGTCAAAGTTGCCGTCCACCTGGATGATCCGCGCACCGTGAATGACGGCCTGGGCCAGCTTACCCATTGCGATCTTGCCTTGGGGGATCAACACCGCACAGGTGATGCCGGCCTTGGCCGCATACGCAGCGGCCGAGGCCGAGGTGTTTCCGGTCGAGGCGCACAGCACCGCGCGCTGACCACGGGCCAGGGCATCGGTCACGGCCATGGTCATGCCGCGGTCCTTGAAGGAGCCGGTGGGGTTGAGGCCTTCGACCTTCAAGTGCACCGTGCAACCGGTGAGCTCGGACAGGCGCGCCGCGGGCAGCAGCGGCGTGCCGCCTTCGCGCAGCGTCACAGGCTGCCAGTTCTCACCGATCGGGAGGCGATCCCGGTATGCGGCGATCAGGCCGGGCCAAGGGGTGTGAACGGTCACTCTTGTGTTCCTTCCAGCCGGATGACACTCGCGACACCCAACACCACGTCAAGATCGGCCAGGGCGGCAACGGTTTCCGAAAGTGCGGCGTCGGTTGCCTTGTGTGTGAGCACCACCAACCGGGCGCCCGTCTCGTCGACCTCGCCCTCCTGCCGAACTGTGGCGATGCTCACCTCACGCTTGGCGAACTCGGTGGCGACGGTAGCGAGCACACCCGGCTTGTCGGCCACCCGCATGCGCACGTAGTAGCGCGTCGGGATCAGACCGATCGGCGCGATCGGCAGCTGGGCGTACCTGGACTCCAGCGGCCCCCG
The DNA here is from genome assembly GCA_014204435.1 of Mycobacteroides chelonae. Lineage (GTDB taxonomy): Bacteria > Actinomycetota > Actinomycetes > Mycobacteriales > Mycobacteriaceae > Mycobacterium > Mycobacterium chelonae_A. The sequence goes on along the minus strand of JACHLF010000004.1, from coordinate 276,075 downwards.
ACCGCCCTGGACACGGTTGCGTGCTGCCATCACCAGATCTCCTAGTACCGCGGATGCGGTCGGCGTACCACCGGCTCCCTGACCGTAGAACATGAGCTGTCCGGCGGCCTCGGCCTCGACGAAGACGGCGTTGAACGCGCCGCTGACGCTCGCCAATGGATGGGTGAGCGGCACCAGAGCCGGGTAGACACGCGCCGAAACACGCTGGCGTCCCTCGGCATCAGCAAGACGCTCGCAGATGGACAGCAGCTTGATGGTGCACTGCAGGGCTCGCGCGGACTCGAAGTCCTCGGCACCGATATTGGTGATGCCCTCGCGGTACACGTCCTCGGCGCTGACCCGAGTGTGGAAGGCGATGGACGCCAGGATGGCCGCCTTGGCCGCAGCGTCATAGCCCTCGACATCGGCGGTCGGATCAGCCTCGGCGTATCCGAGCTCCCCGGCTTCTGCCAGCGCCGTGGCATAACCGGCCCCGGTGTTGTCCATGGCGGACAGGATGTAGTTGGTGGTGCCGTTCACGATTCCGGATACCCGAATCACGGAGTCACCGGCCAGTGACTGCGTCAATGGTCGGATGACCGGAATGGCGCCGGCCACGGCGGCCTCGAAATAAAGGTCTACCTTTGCCTTTTCGGCGGCCTCGGCGAGTTCTCCGGCCGATTGCGCCAGGAGTGCCTTATTGGCGGTGACCACCGACTTACCCGCGTTGAGTGCGGCCAGAATACCCCGCCGCGCCGGTTCGACGGGGCCCATCAGCTCGACGACGATGTCGACGTCATCGCGCGCGACCAGGGTGTCGATATCGTCGGTGAGGAGATCCACCGGTACTCCGCGGTCGTCGGCGAGGCGCCGCACGCCGATGCCCCGAATCTCCAGCGGGGCGCCGATGCGGGCAGCGAGATCACTTGCGCTGCTTTCGATGATGCGCGCTACTTCACTACCGACGTTGCCCAGGCCCAGGATCGCCACGCCTATCGCGTCACTCATTCATTTACCTCCAAACTCACCAGATCCTCGACGGTCTCGCGCCGCAGGATGAGTCGCGCCTTGCCGTCCTTGACGGCGATAACCGCCGGACGGGTAAGCAGGTTGTACCGGCTGGACATCGAGTAGCAGTACGCGCCGGTCGCGGCGACGGCCAGCAGGTCGCCAGGAGCCACGTCCTCCGGGAGCCACGCGTCCCTGACCACGATGTCGCCACTTTCACAATGCTTTCCGACTACCCGGGACAGCACCGGAGCGACATCGCTGTCGCGCGAAACCAGCTGCGGGTGATACTCGGCCTGATACAGCGAGGTGCGAATGTTGTCGCTCATTCCGCCGTCGACGCTCACGTAGCGGCGCTGCCCGTTCGAGAGAATCACGTCTTTGGTGGTGCCCACGCGATACAGGGTGACAGTGCCGGGGCCGGCGATGGCCCGGCCCGGCTCGATCACCAAACGCGGCTCGGGCAGACCTACCAGCGCAGACTCGGCGCGCACGATGACGCCGAGCTTGGCAGCCAGATCCTCGATGGGGGGCGGGTCGTCGGAGGGCACATAGCTGATGCCCAGGCCGCCACCCAGGTCAATGATGTTGAGTTGCGCGGTCTTCTCGGTTCCGAACTCGGCGACCACGTCCCGCAGCAGTCCGATGACCCGGTGTGCGGCGACCTCGAATCCGTCGACATCGAAGATCTGCGAGCCGATGTGGCTGTGCAGCCCAACCAGTCGCAGGTTGTCGGTGGCGAAGACGCGCCGCACGGCCTCCAGTGCCTGCCCGCCTGCGAGCGACAACCCGAACTTCTGGTCCTCGTGTGCGGTGGAAATGAACTCGTGGGTGTGTGCCTCGACACCGACGGTGACGCGCACCAGCACGTCCTGCACCACACCGGCCTTGCCCGCGATGGCGTCGAGCCGCTCGATCTCGATCATCGAGTCGACGACGATGTGCCCGACACCGACCTGAACCGCCTGCGCCAGTTCGACCTCGGATTTGTTGTTGCCGTGCAGCGCGATTCGCTCCGGCGGGAACTCGGCTCGTAGCGCGATGGCCAACTCCCCCGCCGAGCAGACGTCCAGGCCTAGGCCCTCGTCCTTGATCCAGCGCGCGATCTCGGTGCACAGGAACGCCTTCGAGGCGTAGTGCACGCGGGCGGTGCCACCGAAGGCCGTGGCCATGTCCTGGCAGCGTGACCGGAAGTCGTCCTCGTCGATGACGAACAACGGCGTGCCGTACTGCTCGGCGAGCTCCGAGACGGTTATGCCCGCGAGGGCAACCTCGCCGTATGCACCACGAGAGGCGTTACGGGGCCATACATTCGGCGCCAATTCAGTCGGATTGGCTGGTGGTGCACTGGCCATGACGGTGTGCTGTTCCCCTTCTGCGTGGCGGGGGCCTGCCGGGTGTGCGCTCACATCCGCTCCGGTGCACTCACGCCGAGAATGTCCAGGCCGTTGGCGATAACTTGCCGAGTGGCCAGGCACAGCGCCAGCCGCGCCTGGTGCAGCGGTCCGGGAGCCTCATCCCCCTGCGGGAGCACCCGGCACGAATCGTAGAACCGGTGATAGTCACCGGCGATGTCTTCTAAATAGCGTGCGACACGGTGCGGTTCACGCAGCACCGCGGCGTTCTGCAGGATTCGGCCGAAATCGCCGAGCCCGCGGATCAGCGCACCCTCCTTCTCGTGGGTGAGCAGCTCAAGATGATCGGTCGAGTGCTGCAGACCCAGGTCGGCAGCGTTGCGAGACAGCGCGCAGAGCCGTGCGTGCGCGTACTGGACGTAGTAGACCGGGTTCTCGCTCGACGCGGAGGCCCACAGCTCCAGGTCGATGTCGATCGAGGTGTCCACCGAGGATCGGATCAACGCGTACCGCGCCGCGTCGACTCCGATCGCGTCGACCAGATCATCGAGGGTGATGACCGTCCCGGCACGCTTGGACATCCGGACCGGTTGGCCGTCGCGCACCAGGTTGACCATCTGGCCGATCAGCACCTCGACACTGTCGGCGTCATAACCCAGCGCAGCAGCAACGGCTTTCAGCCGCGCGATGTACCCGTGGTGATCGGCGCCCAGCATGTAGATGCACAGGTCGAAGCCACGCTCGCGCTTGTCGAGGTAGTAGGCGATGTCACCGGCGATGTAGGCGGGGTTGCCGTCGCTCTTGATGACGACGCGGTCCTTGTCGTCGCCGAAGTTGCTCGCACGCAACCAGGACGCGCCATCCTTCTCGTAGATGTTGCCGGTCTTGCGCAGCTGCGCAATGGCCTCCTGCACCCGGCCCGAAGTGTGCATCGAGTCTTCGTGGGTGAAAACGTCGAAGTCCGTTCCGAACTCGTGCAACGACTTCTTGATATGGGTGAACATCAAGTCCACGCCGATCTCCCGGAACACCTCGGACCTCTCGGGGTCCGGCAGCTGGAGCGCATCGGGGCGCTGGGCGAGGACCTGCTTGGCGATATCGGCGATGTAGTCGCCCGCGTACCCGTCCTCGGGAGCTTCCTTGCCGTCGGCCGAGGCGATCAGCGAACGGACGAACCGGTCGATCTGCGCGCCGTGATCGTTGAAGTAGTACTCGCGGGTGACCTTGGCGCCCTGGCGAGTCAGCAGACGGCCTAGGGCATCGCCGACCGCGGCCCAGCGAGTGCCGCCGATGTGGATCGGTCCCGTTGGGTTGGCCGAGACGAATTCCAGGTTGATGGAGTGGGTGCCCTGCGACTCAGAGTTGCCGTAGGTGTCACCCGCATCCAGGATGTTCGCGACGATGGTGCCCTGCGCGTCGGCGGCGATCCGCAGGTTGACGAACCCCGGTCCGGCGATCTCGGCGGCCGCGATTGCATCGTTGGAGACGAGTGCCTCCACCAGCCAGGTGGCCAGGTCGCGCGGGGCGACACCCACCTTCTTGGCGACCTGCAAGGCCACGTTGGTGGCGTAGTCGCCATGCTCTGGATTGCGGGGCCGTTCGACGGTCACATCGGCGGGCAGGGCCGACGTGTCCAGGCCTCGCTCGTCCAGCACCGTGGTAGCGGTGGAACGCAGCAGGTCGGCAAGGTCGGCGGGAGTCACGGCGATCATCCTATGGGCTGGGGTATCCAGGCCCCGAATCCTTTACCCGCGACCGAAACGGTGGTCGGGGTGTGCGCCGTCATGCGCTACGCTGTCAGGGCCCTGATGCCCTCGTAGCTCAGGGGATAGAGCGTCTGCCTCCGGAGCAGAAGGCCGCAGGTTCGATTCCTGCCGAGGGCACACAATCTATTCGGTAGTAGGACTTTGGGCCGCGGCGGCTGCGGCCTCACGGGTCAGCTGCTTCTCCGCCTTGACACGTCGGCGCCAGTTGCGGACGACAAAGAACGTGACGAGCAGGACAATCAACAAAGCGACAACGGCCCCGATCGCCGTGGCTCCCCGGAATCCAGGCGCCTCGACATCGAGTACCCGCTCGCCGGCGTGGGCGGAACTGCTGGTCCCGAGCACAATCGTCAGGGTCATCAGGTTGGGCACCGCGATGATGACCGCAAGCAATGTCAATACCCCGGCGAAGAACGTCCCACCGCGCCGTCCTCGCATCAAAAAAGCCCACATCGCCAGCAACAGCGGAATTCCGGTGCACAACAGCCCGAGCGTGAGCCCGCTGCCGATACCCTTGGTGAAGCTGCCGTGGCCGGACATGTCGGCGATGCGTTGCGCCCACCAGCGCGGGATGAAGGCCGACAACGCGAAATACACGGCCACCAGCGCAACCAGCAGTGCGATACCCCCGATCAGGCGCCCGCACCATCTCGTCCAGAAGGAGTCCTTGACCGCAAGCCTTGCTTCGCCGCTCCCATCCATGCGAAAAGGCTATTCCACGAGAAATGCTTTCGTGCATGAGTAGGCGGCAAAGTGGCTCAGGGCGCGGGCTTCCACCGCGCGTACAACAGCGACAGCCCCAGCACGCCCAGGCCCGCCACCGCGAGCATCGCACCGACAACAGACGGCGCGCGATAGCCATATCCGGCGGTGATGACCACACCACCCAGCCAAGCGCCACCGGCATTGGCGATGTTGAGGGCCGAGTGATTCAGCGCGGCGGCCAGCGTCTGCGCGTCATCGGCGACATCCATGAGGCGGGTTTGGAGCGCCGGCACCAAAGACGTCCCGGAGACCCCAACCGCGAATACCAACACCAGTGCGGCCCAGGGGTTTCTGGATACCGCCGTGAAGATCACCAGCATCACGGCCACCAGCACCAGGCCGATGGCGATGGCCCGCACCACGCTGCGATCGGCCATCCAGCCGCCCAGCACATTTCCGGTGACCATGCCGATTCCGTAGACCGCCAGCGCGAGCGGGACAAGCGCCCTCGGTAGTCCGGAGACACTGGTGAGCGTGGTGCTGATGTAGGTGTAGAACGCGAACATGCCGCCGAAGCCCACGATGCCGATAAGCAGGGTGAGCCACACCTGCACCCGGCGCAGCGCACCGAGCTCGGTCAGGGGATGGGTAATCGTCATATCCGTCAGCCCCGGCAGGTAGCGCAGTAGTGCCGCGATGGTGATCAGACCGATCACCGCGACGACCGCGAAGGCCGAACGCCAGCCCACGGTATTACCCAGCCAGGTGGCCACCGGGACCCCCACGACGTTGGCCACCGATAGGCCCAGCATGGTCTGCCCCACCGCCTTGGCGCGCTGGCCCGGCCCGGCCAAGTGGGCGGCGACCAGGGCCGCCACGCCGAAGTACGCGCCGTGCGGCAGTCCGGCGACGAATCTGGATGCGATGAGCGCCCCGTAGCCCGGCGCGAAGACGGTGGCCGCATTGCCGATGGTGAACGCGATCATCAGCGCGATGAGCAGCGTCCGACGCGAGGCGCGGGCGGTGAGCGCCGCGATGACCGGTGCTCCGACAACCACACCCAGCGCGTAGGCACTGATGACGTGCCCAGCCTGCGGTTCGGTGACGTGCTGGCCGTGGGCGATGTTGGGCAACAGCCCCATCGCGACGAATTCAGTTGTCCCGATCCCGAATCCACCGATGGCAAGCGCGAGAATCGCGCCCCGGCGTGCGCGCGCCGACACCGGGGGCGCGGGCTGCGCGCGTGAGTCGATATCGGCAGTCATGAAGTGGGCTCCTGTGCGGTATTCGGTGGGATGCCGCGGGCCGAACGCACGCGGCGGCGCACACCGATGAGCGCCTTGGTCGGTCAACCGACAATTCTGCCGGGTTCGTTCCCTGCAGGCGAACCGTGGTCGTTTCGCAGTTGCGAACAGTCGTCAGCGGAACGGACTGATGACGTCGCGCATGAACTGACCGATGTTGGTGGGCATGTCCCCATCGGGGAAGCTCGCGGTGGCCAGCACATTGCCACCGGCGTCGGCGAAGTTGCGGTCGGCGCGCTGCTGGTGGGTCGAGTTGGTGACCAGGATGATTCCCGAGGCACCGGCCTGCTTGGCCAGCGGCACCGAGAACTGCGCGTTCTGCACCGTACTGTTGGCCCGCGGCTCCACAATGATCCGGTCGGACGGATACCCAAGGCCGACAAGCATATTGCGCATCTGCTCGGCCTCAGACACACCGTTCTGAGGGTTGCCGCCGGTCACGATGATGAACGAATTCGGAAACATGTTGGCGATAGCTCTACCGGTCGCCACGCGTTGATAGAGCTTGTCGCGCATCGAACCGTCGGGCTTGAGGCCATACCCGAGGATGACGACTGCCGGCTTCGAGAAATCCTTGCCCATCGCCATGGGCTCGGCGCTACCGGTCGCAGGCACACAGAGCATGAGGGCGGCACTGACGACCATGGCGGTCGTCCATCGCGTGATCAATGCGCCCTCCAATACCCACGTGACTTCCGAGACGAACGAGATACATGGTGCCAGAGTTACCCCTGTCAAGTCGACCCGCCGGTCCAATCTCCGGCGATTTCCCCTGGTGTGACAGACATACCAGATGTACGCTGTGTTATCAGACACATGTCTACTAACACCACAACGCCGTGGAGGGTGACGTGACACAAACCTCAAGCATCGACCGGGCAGCCGGCACTCCCGAGCCCATCGCTCCCCCGGTCGTGGCGCTTCCCAAACTGGCCCAGGGCATCGCCTTCGTGGCCTCGCGCCGCTGGACCACCACCCGGCTGGCGAAGAGGTACGGGAAGGTCTACACGATCAACATCCCCAAGTTCGGGTACACGGTCGTGGTGGCCGACCCGGACCTGACCCGGCAGGTGTTCACCACTAGCACCGAAATTCTGGGCAATATCCAGCCCAATCTGAGCCAGCAGCTCGGACCCGGATCGGTCTTCGCGCTGGAACGCAGCGAACACCGGCATCGCCGCAAGTTGCTCGCACCGAAGTTCCACGGCAAGGCCATGGTTCAGTACGAGCAGATCATCGAAGAAGAGACGCTGCGCGAGTGCGCATCCTGGCCGGAAGGCCAGGAGTTCGAGACCATGGAACCGATGATGCGGATCACGCTCAACGCGATCCTGCGCGCGGTCTTCGGTGCCGACGGCGCCGAGTTGGACGAGCTGCGCACGCTCATCCCGCCGTGGGTCGTGCTGGCCTCTCTGACAACTCGGGTGCCACAGCCCACACGCGACTATGGACGTTTCAGTCCGTGGGGCCGACTGAAGACCTACCGTGCACGCTACGACGAGGTGATCGCGCTACTCATCGACAAAGCCCTCGCCGCACCGGATTTCGAAGACCGCACAGACATCCTGGCCCTGCTCCTGCGTTCCACCTACGACGACGGCACCACCATGTCGCGCAGCGATGTCTCCGACGAACTACTGACCTTACTGGCGGCCGGCCATGAGACCACCGCCACCACCCTGGCATGGGCCTTCGAGCGGATCACCCGGCACCCCCAGGTGCTCTCGCGCTTGAGCGAGGAAGCTCAGACCGAGAAGGGCGAATACCGGCAGGCGACAATCCTTGAGGTACAACGCAGTCGGCCGGTCATCGACTTCGCGGGCCGGCACGTGCTGGCACCCTACGTGGACATCGGGCCCTACCGCATCCCACGTGGTCACTCCGTGGTGGTGAGCATCAACCTCATGCACGATGACCCGGCCTCCTTCCCCAACCCGGAACGATTCGACCCCGAACGCTTCACAAGCGCCAAACCCGGCAACTCGTGGGTTCCCTATGGTGGCGGTACCCGACGCTGCGTCGGAGCGGCCTTCGCCAACATGGAGATGGATATCGTGCTGCGGACGGTGCTGCGGCACTTCATCATTGAAACCACGACGGCACCCAACGAAAAGTGGCACTCTCGCGGGGTTGCTTCCTGCCCGAAGAACAACGGGCTCATCACGGTGCGGCAGCGCTGACACCGTCAGCCGAGCCTACGCAGCTCCGCCCCGACATTGCGCCGCGCGGCCAATTCCCAGCGCGCCCGTCCGGCAGGGGCGTGAAAGAACGCGTCCTGTTCGAGTAAGCCCGCGCGAGGTGGCCAATCCGCGGGCCTGGTACTTCGAATCGATGGAGGATCTGGGCACCGTCCTGTCCGAGGAGAGTGTTCGCGCGCTACGTGACACCTTCCGCCAGGCCCGACGTGAGTCGGGGCAGCGACAATCCCGCCAAGATTCTCGGCCTCATGGTCGATCGAGTCAGCGAGCACGCAAACAACTTCCGGTTTCTGGTTCGCGAACGTCACGGTGGCTCGCCTCAAATCCGGCGTGCCCTCGACAACGAAATGCCCATGCTCACCAACGACGTGGTGGTCGAACTCGCACGTAATCCGGCGACCAACCATCACACCACCGAAGACCTCGGGATCGCGGCAGATCTCATCGCCGGGTCGATTCTCAACACGATCGGCATGTTGGTAGACACCGACCACCCCACCGATGCCGACGCGCACACCGCCCTGAATCGCGCGCTACGACAGTTAGACCTGGTCACCAGCGGGCTGGCTCACACTCGCACCGTCACGGTCGTCATGGCCGAGCCCGGCGAGACTTCGAACGAATCGTCCGCCACAACAACAACGCCGTGAGCAGGCCGACCGCATCGGCCACCAGGTCCAACAGACTGCCGTCACGGTGCGGAACCCACAGTGCCTGAATGACCTCCGAAAACGCCGCGAATACCAGAACCCAAGCCAGCGTTGGTTTCTCGCCAATCCTCGCAAAGCGCGAGGACATGGCCAACATCGCGAAAATCAGAATGTGCACCACCTTGTCCGCCCCTGGAGGGCCGGACGGAACGGTGCCACCAGGGGTGAACAGCAGCAGGCAGGCGATCGCGAAGGCACACAGGAGAGTGAATGAGCGAAAGCACGCAGACAAGGACTGAACCATGCGAATCATCGTGACCCATATTGCCGCTTCGGTTCTAGGTGATTCAAGGCGATGCCGCCGAAGGGCATGCCGCGTACAACGAAGACATGACTTCCGCCCCGTCAGTCCCGGACATCCGCGCCCTGTCCGGAACCGAGACCTACCGGAACCTGCTCACCCAAGTCGCCGCCGGCGCCAGGGATCGCGACTCGGTGGCCTCGGTGATCGTTCCCGGTGACCGCGAAGGGGTGCAGCTGGTCGACGTCTGGGATGGCTTCGGTCAGCGACGCACCGGCAGCGGCAGCGGCAGCGGCAGCGGCACCACGATATTCACCCACGTGGACGACGGTGCTGCGCTGCTGCGATCCCGTCAGCGCAACTTCAGCCATGCTCTGACCGAGCGTCCGCTCGACGACCCCTGCTGCACGGCACGCCGGTTCCCGCGAACGCCCACTTCTGACGGACTGGCAGGATCTACCGCAAGTCACTCAGGCCGACAAGCTGATCCGCTGTGCCGCGGTCACCGAACGGTATCGATCGGGGCTGCAGGTCAGCACGATGACTTGCGCCTCGGTGCCCACCGCCCCGAACACCTCTCCCATGCGTTCCAGCCTGTCGTTGTCGGTGAACCCCAGCGCGTCGTCGATGATGACGGGCACCGCGTCCTGAGGTGCCACCAACGCGGCACTGGCCAACCGGGCCACGATGCCCAGCTGCTCCTTGGCGCCACCCGAGAGCGACTCGTAGGGCACCGTCCTGCCCTCCAGAGTCCTGCTGCGGATGGTCAGGTCTGTGTCGACATCCACCTCGAAGGTGGGGCCGAAGACCATGCGGCCCAGGCGTTCCAGCTCCGCACGGAAGGGATCGACATATCGCAATCTCATGCCGTCGCGATGACGCATCATCACCGACCGGAGCGTGTCGACGGCCCGCGCCTTCGCGCCGATCCGCGCGAATTCCGTTGCCGCATATTCCCGCTCGGAGGCGGCTGCGTCGAGTTGATCCTTGCGCCCCTGCCTACCGAACACCTCCAGCCGCACTGAGATATCGCGCAATTGATGACGCAATGCCTCGTGTCGCTGATCCAGAGCCTGTGCCTGCGCCGAGACTTCTTCGAGCTCGGTACGCACTCGATCGGCGTCCAGCGCCGCCAACTGCTCCACGAGGTCGGTGACACGGCGCGTGGTCAGATCGGCCGCCTGCACCGCCTGGTCGTGACGCTCGGCCAGCAACTCGTCGGAGGCCGAAGACCGCACATGAGTAAGACGCAGCTCGGCGGCGTTCAACTCCTCGGCGCGCACTGCCCGCTTCTCCCGCAATGCCATTGCCTCGGCGGCCTTCTCGGTGAGCCGCTGAGCAGCCACCTGGACCGCCTGACGGTGGGTGAGCTCCTCGGCCTGCAAGCGCTCCACCTCGCCCACCAATCGGGTGACCTCGGCGCGCGCTTGCGCCGGATCGATCGCGTCCCACAGGCCGGTGGCCTCTGGGGCCAACTCGCGCAACCTGATCAGTCTCTCGCGCAATGCTTCGAGGTTGTCCGCGCCTATGAGGCCATCGAGCAGCGCGGCCAGCCGGTCACGTTCGGCATTCAGTTCGGTACGCCGTTCATACTGCTTCTGGGCCTGTCCTAGATCGACGACACCGGCATCGGCCAGTGCGCCGGTCAACCTCTCGCGGGCGCTCTCGAGGTTCTCACGCAGCTGAGAGGCGTTGGCCCCCGGAATGATTCGAGTGACTGCCACGCCGGAGGCGGTTATCTCGATGGTGTCCGTGGCGGCGCCCGTCCACTGCTGTCCCGCCCCTACCCGCAGCTGCTCACCGTTGACGGTGATCTCCACATCGGCGAGCGCTCCGACCTCGACCTGCGCCGACGCGGTTTCCAGCGCTACCTCCGCCATCCCGACAGCACGCGCCGCGGTCTCGATCGCGCTCAGGCGCTGTGCGGTGATCGCCAAGGCCGAGAGTTCCGAGCCCACCGATGCCAGCTGTCGGGTCGTGAGGTCGATACGCGACAGCCTGGCCGCCAAACCGTCGACCTCGTCCCGGGCCAGCACGCGCTCCAACGTGCCACGCGCCGCCTCGAGCTGGGCGCGGGCGCCGTCGACCGCTTCTGTGGTGCGGGCGGCCGCGGCCGCGGCCGCCTCGGATACCTGTTGTGCGGTGGCATGCGCTTCGGCTGTGGCGGAAAACTGATCCGCGAGCCCGTCGATGGAAGCCTGCCGGGCGTGGATATCGGCGACCAGCTGAGCCCGCTCATCACGTTTCGTCTGGGCCGCGACCACCGCCGCCTGCGCGGCCTCAGCCACCACGACGGCGTTGTCACGCTGCTGCACAAGCATCGAAATGGCTTGGGCCGCATGCTCCAACGGAGCCAGGCGGCGGCCGAACTCGGCGCGATCGGTGATGATGGCGGCCAGCTCCCGGGTGAGCGCATCATGCTCGCGGACCTGCTGATCGACCTCGGCCACGGCCGCGGTGGCGACGGCCAGAGCATCCTCGGCAGCGGTTAGACGCGCGGCGGCCTTGGCCCATTCACCGGTCGGGCGCCCGGTCCCGGTGAAGTACAGGGCATACTCGGCGTCGATCCGCTCCACCAGATCCGGCTCGCTGCCCGAGAGCGCAACCGATTGCCCGGCAGCCAAATCCAGAGCACGGGTGAGCGCATCACTCGATGACAGGTCGAGCACCCCTGCCCCCGCCGACTGCAGGACCCGTTGCGCCTTCCAGAGATTCATGTCGATGGACTGATCGAGCATGTCCAGCACACGCTGATGAGCCTCGTCGCCGGAGAGTTGTTCGCGTCGCGGTTCGATGACCGTCAGGTGGGTCTCGGCGCGCTTGTGGAACCGCTTGCGATACACGAATCTATACGGTCCGCAACTGATTTCGGCCTCGATCTCGGAGCCGACGTCGGCAAAGGTGGGCTTGACCTGCTTGACGTCCTTCTTGGTGGAGCGGTCCTTGGATTCGATCAGCAGGTCCAGCGCCTCGATCATGGAGGTCTTGCCGACCTCGTTCGCACCACTGACCACTACGACGCCACGATCGGGAAAACTGATGTCGCGATGCGCGATCCCGCGGTAGTTGGTGACCGAGAGCCGGTGCAGCTTCACGCCGCCGACCCTCGTCTCACGGCGTGGTCCGATGTCGCACTGGCCTGTCGAGCGCCGGATGTGAGGCGCAACAGCAGCAACAACGCACCCTGCGCGTCCGCAGACGCTGCTCCCCCGGCGGCCGCCATCTCCTTCAGCTCGGCGATCGCCGATTCGGCGAAACCGCCGACACCAAGGTCGCTGAACTCTCCGTCGGCGGGCACCACCGCGATATCGGTGTACCGCTCCCACGTCCGCACGCTCGCGAAAAGCCGGGCGTACTTATCCAGGCACTCCTCGAGCACGGCGTTGTCGGTCACGCTGAGCGTGCCGGTCAGTGCCAGGCGCACCACCGTGCGCTCCTTATCGGGCAGCAGCTCGAGGTTCAAACCCATATCGGCGATATCGCGCGCGTTGTCCACGGAGCGCCGCAGCGTGACGAACCGCCACCGTCCCACTTGGTGCGCATCCACCCGCACGGCACCCGACTGGTCCAGGTCCACCACGAGGGCGTGACCCGGATCGGATTCGACATCGTCGTAATTGGTGACCTCGGGTGCCCCCGAGTACCAGACCCGCCCACTGGCACCCACCTGGGTACGCGAATGCTTGTCTCCCAGAGCCACGTAATGGACAGCGCCCCGGTCAAGGGCGTCCTCGACGGCCTTCAGCGCGATCAGCGCCGGTTTCGTCGGATCGGGATCGAGGACGTCGACGCCGCCGTGTGCCACCACGACGCGCCGGGTCCCGTCGGCGGGCAGACCCTCCAGCTGCTCGGCCACCAGATCATGCGTGGGGGCCTTCGATCGCCAGGGGACCGCCACCAGCTCAACGCCGGCGGCCACCTGGTGCACACCGGCGGTGTCAAGCACATGGACGTTCGCGGGCTTTTCCGCCAGGAACAATTCACTGGTGTACACGGAGGCGGCATCCAGCGGATCATGGTTGCCAGGAAGTAGGTAAATGTCCACACCGACGCCCCGCATGACCTCCAGCGCCTGGCTGATGACGCGCGGCGCCAGCTGATTGGACTCGAAGACGTCTCCACACACCACCATGAAGTCGCAACCCTGCGCCACAGCAACCTCACCCAGAGAGGCAATCACCTCCCGACGTGCGGCCGAGTACCGGGGCTGCGCCTCACCGGCAAGGAAATGCCGTGTCATGCCGAGTTGCCAGTCGGCAGTGTGCAGGAACTTCACAAGCGGAGTCTATGGCCGTTGACCGACAACCTCCGGGACGCAACGCCCGGCCCCGCGGTCCATCCACAGGTCTGGCATCTGCCCGACACTCGTCCTGTAGCCCCGCTACGGTACGAATCATGTCGGATGACGCCAAGCGCAGCCTGATCCTGATGCGCCACGCGAAGTCGGCCTATCCTCCCGGGGTCGACGACCACGACCGCCCGCTGAACCTGCGCGGCACCCGGCAGGCCACCCAGGCCGGCACGTGGCTACAAGACAACTTCAATCGAATCGACGCGGTGCTGTGCTCGACCGCCACCCGGACCCGCGCGACGCTCACGCAAACCGGCGTACACAGTCAACTCGTCAGGTTCAGCGACAAGCTCTACGACTCGACACCGGGGATCACCCTCGACGAGATCAACGCGGTACCGAACTCCGCGATCACCGTGCTCGTCGTGGGACACGAGCCCACCACATCGCAGTTGGCGCTGGCACTAGCCGACACCGGCACCAGCAGCGCCGAGGCCGCGAACCGCATCTCCACGAAGTTTCCGACATCGGCTATCGCGGTACTGACCACTCGCGCGCCGTGGTCGGCACTCGAACTGGGCGGTGCGTCACTCACCACATTTCACGTGCCGCGCTAGCGACTCGTCTCAGACCTTCTCCGCCACCTGGGTGGAGAGCTTCATCGCGCAGTGACACGCATCCGATGACGTGCCGTGACCCGCGCCGAGCAGGGTGACCGCCAGTTCGAAAAACTGATCGTCGCCGTACTCCAGCGCGGTGACGCACATCCCGTAGGTCGAACTGATGAAACCGCTCTTGCCCCCGGCAGAAAAGTCCCTCACCTCGTCACGCGTGCGTTCCTCGCCCTCACGTTCGCGACCGATCGGGCTACCGCGATACCAGGAGAGGGTGACGTTGGGCAGCACGCTCCAGTACCCGTTCGGCGACCAGGTGCATCCCGCAGGGGTCTTCGCGATCAGCTTCAGGTCAGTCCGGTGCACCACTGCGGCGACATCGGGAGTGGTGAGACTGCCGCACTCGGAATAGGCGGGGCCGACCCGGACATCATGCTCGGACGCCACGTCATGTCCGTGTAGTCCACCATGGTGTCCAGCGCAGCCCGCGGTGAGCAGAATTCCTGCGGACAGCACTGCGCACAGGAGTGCCCCGGCGATACGGGACGAGCGAACACGACGCGTCAGATGTTCACCGACAGCGTCATCTCCATCAATTTGATTGCCTGAGTGCATGAGTCTCCGCCTTGGCCCTGCGGGTTGACCCACCATCCAACAACACCTGCGGCATCGCTGGCAACTCCACACGCACCCGGCTGGTCGGGTGGCTTCATCACGATCGACGGGATGCCCTGGATCGCCCGCTCCTGGACGCTGTACTTCAAACTGTTCGCTGTGGCCTTTTCGGCCTCAAGGCTGCCGGTCTCGAACCAGAACCGGGTGATATCGACCAGGCCGCCGCTCTTGCTCATCGCCTGCCAGCGGCACAGCGCCCCCACGAACGTGCTCTGAATGTCCCGTGGGTCCGCGTCGACGGCCTTGGCCAGCACATCCGTGGTGAGGACGTCGCATTCCTTGAGCAGGTTGGGGTACTTCTGCTCGGCGGGTGTTCCGTCACCGAGATCTCCCTTGCCGGGCATCACGGCCTCGCCGTCGACCGTGCCCCCGCAGCCGGCGGAGCCGAATGCGACGAGTGCGATACATGCCGCCGCGAGCAGCGACTTCGTTTTCCGATGCGTCATTTCTTGGCCGCCTTGATGGACGTCTCAGTCAGCTGTTTGGCCACGTCACAGGAGTCGGGAGCGCCTGATCCGGGCTCAAAGTTGATGGACCACTCGATGAAGTCGTTTCCGAAGTCCATACCGATCTCGCACAGCGTGGTCACGGTGCCCGGGTACCCGTTGGTGGCAATGAATCCCTTGTACCCGGCGATCTCGATGTTCTCGACACTCGGCCGTGTCCGTTCTTCCGTCGCCCGTTCACGGCCGATCGGACTACCCCGATACCAGTTGAAGGAGAAGTGCGGCCCCACGATGCTTCCACCGCGAAGCCAGACACAACCGACGGAGTTCTTCGCGGTGCCCACCAGCCCCACGACCTTGGTCATCTGCATCATCGCCTGATCACTGACGCCACCGCATTCGGTGAACATCGGACCTTCGACGCCTTTGGAATTCGTCTGCTGCGGTGCCGTCGCGTTCGGCGCGGTGCCGCCCGGTTGATCGGACGTGTCACCACCCGAACAGCCAGCCAACACGAGCGCGACCATCGCCAGTACGACAGCGCACGTGCTCAACACATTGCGCGAATCCAAGCCCAACCTCACATGTGCACTGTAGCGGCACAAACGGGAGTCAACCACTGAGCTGCGGCTTTGTTGCGGACGGCATGTGCGACAGTGGTGCCCATGCCTCAGGGTCAGTTGCCGGCCCTCCTGCGGCGGTACGTCCGCCCGTACCGCGGCCTCGTCGCGACGGTGGTCACGCTGCAGATCATCAGCACGCTGGCTTCGCTGTACCTGCCGACGGTGAACGCGGCGATCATCGACGACGGAGTGGCACACGGCGATACCGGCACCATCACGCGGCTGGGAACGGTGATGCTCGCCGTGACGCTGCTGCAGATCGTCTGCTCGATCGGTGCGGTGTACTTCGGTTCCAGAACCGGAATGGGCTTCGGTCGCGACATGCGGTCGGCACTGTTTCATCACATCACCGGGTTCTCCGCCGAAGAGTCGGCCCGATTCGGGGCACCGACATTGTTGACGCGCACCACCAACGACGTGCAACAGCTACAACTGCTGGTTCAGGTGACCTGCACCATGCTGGTGACGGCGCCCATCATGTGCATCGGCGGAATCGCCATGGCGGTCCACCAGAACGCGGGGTTGTCCTGGCTGCTGATGGTCAGCATGCCGGCGCTCGCAGCGGTGAATTGGTACATCGTCCGATCGATGTTGCCGATCTTCCGCCGCATGCAACGACTCATCGACGGCATCAACCGGGTGACGCGCGAACAGCTGTCGGGTATCCGGGTCATTCGCGCTTTCACCCGGGAAGCCGTGGAACGCATCCGGTTCGGCGCGGCAGTTACTGAAGTATCGGAGGCAGCGCTGGCCGCAGGCCGCTGGCAGGCCCTCATGCTGCCCACCACCTCGCTGGTCATCAACACCTCCAGTGTCGCGCTGATCTGGTTCGCCGGGCTGCGCATCGACCAGGGACAGATGCAGGTGGGATCACTGATCGCCTTTCTGTCCTACTTTCTGCAGATCCTCATGTCGATGATGATGCTTACGATGTTGGCCGTCATGGTGCCGCGCGCCTCGGCCTGTGCAGAACGCATCACCGAGGTGTTCGAGACCCAGGGATCCATCACTGCACCGCCCGATCCCGTCCGTGTCGAGCCGACGAGGTCCACCGTGGAGTTCGCCGACGCCGGATTCCGCTACCCCGGTGCTGAACGTGCTGTGCTGGAGGGGATCTCGTTCACCGCCCGGCCCGGGACCGTCACCGCCGTGGTCGGAGCCACCGGATGCGGCAAGAGCACGCTGTTGAACTTGATCCCCCGCTTGCACGACGTAACAGCCGGCTCGGTACGCGTGGGTGGCAACGACGTACGGCGATACGACCCCGAAGACCTGTGGACGGTCATGGGATTGGTTCCGCAGCGGGGGTACCTGTTCTCCGGCACTGTGGAAAGCAACCTGCGCTACGGCAAGTCCGACGCCACCGAGAACGAGATGTGGGAGGCGCTACGGGTGGCGCAGGCGGCGGATTTCGTCCAGGCGCATGCCGCAGGACTACTGATGCCGGTGTCTCAGGGCGGTATCAACTTTTCCGGTGGCCAACGTCAGCGTCTTGCCATTGCGCGCGCGGTGATTCGGCGCCCGAGCATCTACCTGTTCGATGACGCCTTCTCGGCGCTCGACGTGCGCACCGATACCCGGCTACGGGAGTCCCTGCGCGAGGTCGCCGCGGACGCCACGGTGATTGTCGTGGCCCAACGGATCTCGACGGTGATCGACGCCGACCAGATCGTGGTGCTGGAGGACGGGCGCGTGGCCGCGGCGGGCACCCATGCCGAACTCGCGGAATGCTGCGGGATGTACCGGGAGATCTGCGATTCACAGGCGGTGTTCTCGACATGACGCGGGCGATTGACTTTCGGGGAGTGCAGCAAGGGCCTGCGGAGCGCTCCCGGGACTTCCGCGGCACGGCGGTGCGCGTGGTCAGGCGCCTTGCGCCACAACGTTTCCTAACCACAATGGTCATCATCCTGTCGATGGCCGGTATCGCGATCGGGGTGATCGGGCCGCGGATTCTCGGTCACGCCACCGACCTGTTGTTCAACGGAGTGATCGGCCGGGAGCTTCTGGCCGGGCTGAGCAAGCAGCAGGCCCTCGATGCCGCTCACGCTCGCGGGGACGGGCAGTTCGCCCAGATGCTTTCGGGCATGAACGTCACTCCCGGGGTTGGTGTCGACTTCCGGGCAATCGGCATGACATTGGCTTTGGCGCTGGGCCTGTACCTGGCTGCCGGGCTGCTCGCGTGGGTGCAGGCGCGACTTCTCAACGTGACGGTGCAGCGCACCGTGGTGACCCTGCGCACGGACGTGGAAGACAAACTGCATCGACTTCCGTTGTCATACTTCGACTCCCGCCAGCGTGGGGAGATTCTCAGCCGTGTGACCAACGATGTGGACAATATCCAGGCATCCCTGCAAATGAGCATCAACCAACTACTGAGCTCGATGCTGACCCTGGCGGCCGTACTCGCGATGATGCTCAGCATCTCGCCCCTGCTAGCGGTGATCACGCTCACGACGGTGCCCCTGTCACTGTGGGTGACAGGGGCGATCGCCCGTCGATCACAAGGACTGTTCGTGACACAGTGGGCCAACACGGGGAAGCTGAACGCGCACATCGAAGAGACCTACAGCGGTTTCACCATTGTCAAGACGTATGGGCATCAGGCGGAGGCAGAAGCGATCTTCACGGACCGAAATGCCAAGGTCTACGGCAGCGCATTTGGCGCCCAGTTCTTCTCGGGCCTGGTCTCACCGGCGACGGCATTCATCGGAAATCTGAGCTACGTGGCGGTGGCAGTGGTGGGCGGCCTCAAAGTTGCCTCGGGCGACCTGACGTTGGGCAGCATCCAGGCATTCACCCAGTACGTGCGGCAGTTCAACCAGCCGCTGACGCAGGTGGCCGCGATGTACAACACCCTGCAATCCGGGCTCGCCAGCGCCGAAAGGGTTTTCGAGCTGCTGGATGCCGACGAGGAAACGTCGGATCCGGTATCGCCGGTGACTGTGCCCGACGGGTCCGCGCGCGTCGACTTCGAGGACATCCACTTCGGGTACTCCCGCGAGGCGCCGGTGATCGAGGGCCTGTCGCTCAGCGTCGAGCCGGGACACACGGTGGCGATCGTCGGTCCGACCGGTGCGGGAAAGACCACCCTGGTAAATCTGTTGATGCGCTTCTACGAAGTCGACTCCGGACGAATATTGCTTGACGGCGTTGATATCTCGACGATGAGCCGGCGCGATCTGCGATCCCGGATAGGAATGGTGCTCCAGGACACGTGGCTGTTCGGCGGCACCATCGCCGAGAATATCGCCTACGGAAGGCCCGGGGCATCCGAAGAGCAGGTTCGGGAGGCAGCACGCGCGGCGTATGTCGACCGATTCGTGCGCACGCTTCCCGACGGATACGGCACCAGGATCGCCGACGACGGCGGGAACATCAGCGCCGGCGAAAAGCAGTTGATCACCATCGCACGCGCATTCCTGGCACGCCCGCAGCTGCTGATACTCGATGAGGCGACAAGTTCGGTGGACACCCGCACCGAGCAACGAATTCAGCGAGCCATGGCCGAGCTACGCCGGGACCGGACGAGTTTCATTATCGCCCACCGGCTTTCCACCATTCGCGATGCGGACCGCATCGTGGTGATGGACGGCGGCAGCGTCGTCGAGAGCGGCACTCATGCCGAGCTGCTGGCCCGTCGCGGCGCCTACTTCGCGATGACGCAGATCTAGAGCCGAGGCCCCTGCGTCCGTAGATCGCGAACTTCGGTCATCGCGGCGCGTAGCTGCTCCAGCCAGTCCTCCGTGTGTTCGCCGACCAGCCGGACCGCCCACGCCAGTGCGTCCGAGCGTGATCGGGCCACGCCGGCCTCGACCAAGGTGTCCAGCACCTGGCGCTCCGGCTGACGCAGCCGGGTCATCACCGGAACAGCGATGTGCGTGAACAGGATTCGCTCGGAGGATTCGGCGGTGCCGACGTCGATTCCCCAAGAGACCTTGCGCCCGTACCGGGCCTGCGCCTCGTCGGCGATGCGCATCCGGTGGGAGCGCGTCTCTTCCCGGAAGCGAGAGGCTCGGCCTGCCGCACGCGCGTCGCTGTCCTTGTCTGCGTCGGCGGCGGACAGCCGGCCGATGACGGTGATCTCTTCACGGTCGACAACGACTTCAGGATCGCCACTGAACCAGCCGTCGGGCAGGCGCCCGGCGAACCAATCGGCGGCGTCGGAGGCGTCGGGTTGTTGATCTCGCTTCATGATTACAAAATTACATGGTTTCATAAGTCAGGGTGTTCGCCTGCAGCGAACAACCGGGGAGCATTGAAAAAGGGGCGTCAGCTCCGACGCATGACGATTGCGGCACCGCCGGCAAGCACGATGACCACCGCGAGAACCAGCGCCCATCCCAGACCGGCGAGCCACCAGACGGCTCCGAGAGCAGCCAGTACCGGCGCGGCCAGGAACAGCGCCATCCCGGGGTGCTGACGGATCACCGCCAGTGCGGCGTTTGCTCGCCGCTTGTCGATTTCCTTACCAGCCATCCCACCAGCGTACTGCGCATCAGCGGCGATCACCGGCTCGACTTCTCGAGAAGCTCGTCGGCCGGACGCGACAGTCCATCCAGGTCGCGCGGGCGGATGTCGTTCTCGTCGAACGCGATGAGGATGCGGCGCCGCAACTCGCGCTCGACGGCCCAGTGCGCTTTGGCACGAACGGCCACCGTCAACCGCAGACTGATGGCATCCGCGGTGATGCCGTCCACTCCGAGCATCTCGGGTGCTCCGATGATCTCGTCGCGCAGGGCGTCGTCAGCCACCGTCTGTTGCGCGGCCTCCAGCGCCACCCGGCAGGCCAGATCAACATCGGAGCTGTAGGCCCCACCGGAATCTGTAAAAACGCGACCGCATAGTACTGGCTACGTTGCCGACCCTGGCTATCCCCCCGTTGCCCCACATACCAGAGCGTGCCCTGCAGGTCACGTACTGTGGTGATCCGCAGACCGACGCTCTCGACGGTACCGACCGTATCTCCGAGACCGACTACGTCGCCCACGCCATAGGGTCTTCAACAACATGAAGATGCCCGTGATTGAAGGCCCGCACCAGGTTCTGCGCACCGAAACCGAGCGCCACCCCCACGATTCCCGCCGAGACGATGATGCGCCTCACCTGCCGAATGCACGGTGCAAACCGAGATTATGCCCACCGTCAAAAGACCGTACTTCCAACGCCTGCGCTGGCAGCGCGGAGCACTTCAAAACCTAGTCACGTACGGAATCACGTTAACAACTGCACCCTATGTGATCAGACAGTTTCTGATCTATCTAGGCATCGCCTTTCTACCTGACTGTCATTACGATATCGACTATTCAAAACGGCAGGTTTCCGTGGTTATGCTTGCGGTTTTTTCTCAGTTTAATTCTTGCAGTGGAACGGGTACCGACCGTGTGGGCAGGCGGATGGCGCGAGATCTTTCTTGCAGCGCTTGTTGTGCCTAAAATTGTCTACGATCTGTTCATCCACCTGATTTTTATCCGCGCACTGACCGATATAAGCACTAATGCGCCCGCACACTGGAATCACGCGGAGATACTGGAAGCTAGATCTCACAGGGTGCCTGACGCACTTTTGCGCGCAATAGCTCAAACGGTAATCACTATTGTGACGATCACCGTCGCATTCATCTTGGCGCTGCTAGGTGTTCAATGGTGAATTCGCTGGACGGTAGTCGGTATAATTGTCGGAACCGGCATCGCACATTCAGCCCTCAAACGAGTACGGGCCAAGGTGTTGTTCGCCGCGATCGGGCCGGTCAAATTAGGTACCGAGGTAATGAAGTTCCTGGTCAAATATGCCTGTCTAATAGCTGATTTGCTAAAACCGAGCGTGAGGATCTGCCGTACGTCGTGTACAGTTGATTTGGTGGGTTACATAGCAACGTGGTGCGTGGTGGCGATTGTAATTTTTTTGACAGGTGGTTGCACTGAATCAGCTAAATTAGGGGAGCCTGCCCCCGAGAATTGGCTGTATGCTTCCATTGGGGACTTCGAATCTACGGTCAAGCCATTGATTAATCGTAGAGATATTGTCGGTGTACAGATTGTTGTACCATGGAAAATGCTTGAACCACAGAAAGATCAATATGATTTCCTTGAAATTGAGCGGGTTCGCAGCTATCTGACCGAACGGCATAAGAAGTTGTTCATCCAAGTACAGGACAGATTCTTCAGCCTGCCTGCAAGGGTCCCGAATTACCTCACCGGCAGGGAGTATGAGGGAGGTACTGCACTGACCGTAAACGAGGGTGGCTTAGGGTTAGGGCCACCGGGTGCCGTTGCTGCTCAATGGGATCCAAAAGTACGGGAAAGGTTTCAGAGCCTACTCGCCGCCTTGGCGCAACGGTTCGATGGTAAGATCGAGGGAGTAAATCTGCCGGAAACGTCTATACAGGTCGATGAGACGAGGGACACCACGCACTTCAGTTGCGACAAATACTTCAACGCAACGCTCGACAATATGGCTTACGGCAAGAAGGTCTTCACAAAGAGCGAGTTCGTACAGTATATCAACTTCTGGCCGTGCGAATGGAACAACGACCACCGGTACATGGAGCGGGCATTCAGCTTCGCTCTGAACCATGGCATCGGCGTGGGTGGCCCGGATGTCTTGCCCGACAGGTTGGCCCAGATGCAAAACTCGTATCCTTTCTTCAACCGTTATAAGAACCGGCTGGCAGTAGTAAGCATGGCCGTACAAGAACCCGATTTCAAGTACACCAGCCCATCAACTGGCAAGCCGTACAGCAAGCAAGAGTTCGTGGACTTCGCAACCAATACTCTTGGAGCAAAAATCATCTTTTGGGCCACCAGCGCGCCTTGGCTACATCAGCGTTGAGGCCACCGCTGTCAGCGGCCTCACGTCACAACGGTCTACTGCGTGCCGCACAGTCAAGAGGCTAAGGATCAATCAAATTCGGTGGCAGAGATCAGGTAGCCCGGCTGATGCGGGTTTCCGGCAGAACCAGGACGCTTCAGTGGGTGCGCCTGCCATGCTCTAAGTATGGTTATTCAAATCGCAGGCCGTTTCTCGGCTATCACAGTTAGTGCACTTGCTTTCGCCACTGTCTGTACGATTTGCCAGAGTGATACGCCAGAGGCCCCTCGCCCCCTACTGCCCATAGCTAAAGTCGCGCCGGTGGTGTTACGAGTCTGTACGACAGGCGACTACAAGCCCATGTCCTCGCTTGATCCAGCAACAGGGCAGTACGCCGGTATCGATATCGACATGGCCAGGGATCTGGCTACACATCTGCGAGCCACTGCAGTATTCGTTGCCACCACATGGGAGACGCTCACGAGAGATATAGCTGCGCCGGGTAAATGTGATATCGCCGTTGGCGGGATCTCCAGGACGCTGGCGCGTGAGCAAGTTGCTGATTTCACCGCACCATATCTGGTCAGTGGCAAGATCCCATTGACCAGACATGACCATGCGGAGCGCCTCCAATCGATAGACCAAATAAATCGACCCGGCGTACGCGTGATCGAGAATTCGGGAGGGACTAATGAGGAGTTCGCAAGACGGAACTTCGCTAAAGCGACCCTGACTATTTGGCCAGACAACACAACAGTGTTTGACCGGCTACTGCAAGACAAGGCTGACGTCATGATCACCGACGCCATTGAAGCCCTCTATCAGGCCCAACAGCACCCCGAATTGGTAGCTGGGTGTTCGGGCAAGCCTTTTACTGTCGACCACAAGGCATACATGCTGCCCAAAGGAAGTCAGTTGACCGAGCAGACGAACCAATGGCTCGCCCAAGCCCTCACGGACGGGACCGTTAGTCGGCTACTGAGTAAATGGCTGGGGGCTGGTGTCGCGCGTCAGACTTTGTGGCAGGGCTGTTAGTTGAGCGTTGAAAGGATGTCCGACGATGGGAAGACCTCCGGTGATTCCGGTAGAGACGAAGACCGCGGATCGTGCTGGCGGTGCTTGCCGGTGAGGTGTCGGTCGCCGAGGCAGCGCGGCGCGAGAAGGTCAGCGAGCAGGCGATCGGCAACTGGAAGCGGCAGTTCCTGGAAGCGGCAGTTCCTGGAAGCGGGCAGGGCTGGCCTGGCCGGGGGTAAGTCCGATCCCTCGACCCGCGAGCAGCAACTGGAGGCCGAGGTCGCGGACCTGACCTCTGCCCTGGGTGAGGCGGCCGTGGAGATCCGAGTGTGGAAGAAGTCCACCGAGGGGCGCCTGGGCCCTTCGAGGACCTCGAGGTGATCCGGCCGGGAAGCGGGCATGCCGACTTCGAGGTGGTGTGCCAAGTTCGTTGTGCCCGAACGGTCGTGGCGGCGCTGGCAGCACAAGGCCAAGGTTGGTCGTGTGGTCAAGGGGCCGTGGCCTGCCCTAGTGCGAGACAGAGCGCGCGAAGAGGTGCGGGGGCACGCGCTGGCGCGTCCCGAGTGGGGGCACCGCAAGATTTGGGCGATGTACCGTCACGATGGTCAGTTGGTCTCGCAGGCCACGGTGCTGCGCGCATCAACTGCCGCCTCCAACACCTTGATAGAACGCATGTTCGAATGCTAACGGCGCCCGCCGACAGTAGGCAAGACCTGATCGGCAACGCATTACGGTGTCCACATGTCCTGTGTCTTCTGCGCCATCGTCGCCGGCGAGTCACCGTCCTTCCGCGTCTACGAGGACGAGACAACGCTCGCCTTCCTCGACATCCGCCCTATCACCCGCGGACACACACTGGTCATTCCGAAGGCCCACGCGCAGGACCTCACGGACCTGAAGCCCGATGACGCCGCGGCCATCATGACGGTGGGCCAGCGCATCGCCAACGCCATGCGCGATTCGGAACTGCACAGCGACGGCACCAACGTGGCGCTCAACGACGGCCGTGTCGCATTCCAAACCATCATGCACGCGCACCTCCATGTGGTCCCCCGCCGCGGCGGGGACAAGCTTGCCTTCGCAAAGGGATTCGTCGTCCGTCGCGACCCCAACCTGGAGGCGACCGCCCGCATCATCCGAGAAGCGGTGCAGGCCACCTAGCCGAAAAATCAGTCGCCCGCTCACGTAACCCGCTGCTACGTTTTCGGGCGACATGTCCACTCCGACGGCGGATTCGCCGACATTCGATCAGGTGAATCGCCGGCCGGCTCTCCTGCTGCTCTTCGCATCCGTCGTCGCCGCCATCGGCAACGGCGTGTCGATCGTCGCGCTGCCCTGGCTCGTACTGCAGCGGACCGGCTCCGCGGCGGATGCCGCGGTGGTCGCCGCCGCCGGCACCCTCCCGCTGGTGTTCTCGACATTGATCTCGGGAACCGCGGTCGACTTCTTCGGCCGCCGCACGATATCGATCACCTCTGACGTCTTCTCCTTGCTGTCGGTCTCTGCCATACCGATTCTCGCGATGACCACCGGACTCAGCGTCCCACTGCTCGCTGCCCTCGCTGCACTCGGCGCCGTGTTCGACCCGGCCGGCATCACCGCCCGAGAATCGATGCTCCCGGCCGCCGCGAAGGCTGCGGGCTGGTCGCTCGACCGGATGAACAGCGTCTACGAGGCCACCTTCAACGTCGCATACATCGTGGGACCCGGTCTGGGCGGACTCTTGATCGCCACCGTCGGCGGCGTCAACACCATGTGGGCCACCGCCGCGACGTTACTCATCTCGATCGTGGCCATCACCTTCCTCACGGTCGACGGCGCCGGGAAGCCCGCAGCCGAAACCAAGCCCACCGGTGTTGTCAGCGGCATGCTCGAGGGACTGAAATTCGTCTGGAACGTCAAGATCCTGCGGACCCTGGCACTGGTCGACATGGCCATCACGGCGCTGTATTTGCCCATCGAAAGTGTGTTGCTGCCCAAGCATTTCAGCGACACCGGAGCCCCGCAACAGCTGGGCTGGATGCTCATGGCGATCTCCGTCGGTGGGCTACTCGGCGCCCTCGGCTACGCCACCATGGTTCGTTACGTCACGCGCCGCACCATCATGCTGTGCGCCAGCTTCACAGCCGGCATCACCACACTCGGTATGTCGCTGCTGCCGCCCATCGGGGTGCTGCTGGTGCTGGCCGCATGCCTGGGCTTCATCTACGGACCGGTGGCACCCATCGCCAACTACGTCATGCAGACCCGCTCCCCCGAGCACCTGCGCGGCCGGGTGGTCGGCGTCATGACATCCACCGCATACTGCGCCGGACCCCTTGGCTTTATGATTGCCGGTCCCATCGCCGATAAGTTCGGCGTCGCCGCCACGCTGACGATCATCGGTGTGCCCATGCTGCTGATCGCGATCGCGAGCACCCGGATGCCCGTGTTGCGTGAGTTGGACCAGGACGATCCGTAGCCTCGCAAGGATCTGAATCGGTAGGGTCGGCTCCGTGGGTGACTTCGAGGGAAAAACTGCACTGATCACCGGCGGCGCGCGCGGCATGGGCCGTTCACACGCCCTGGCGCTGGCCGAGGCGGGCGCCGACGTCGCGATCTGCGATCGCTGCGAGAACAGCGACGTCGTGGGATATCCGCTGGCGACCGAGGATGACCTCGCCGAGACAGTCGCCCTGGTCGAAAAGACCGGCCGCCGATGCATCTCGGCCAAGGTGGACGTGAAGGACAGGGCCGCACTGGAATCGTTTGTCGCCGAAACCGAGGACTTGCTCGGCGGAATAGACATCGCCATAACCAACGCCGGCATCAGCACCATCGCAATGCTGCCCGAGGTCGAGTCCGCGCAGTGGGACGAGGTCATCGGCACCAACCTCACCGGGACCTTCAACACCATTTCGGCAGTGGCACCGGGCATGATCAAGCGGAACTACGGCCGCATCGTCACCGTGTCGTCGATGCTCGGACACAGCGCAAACTTCGCTCAAGCCTCTTATGTCTCGTCGAAGTGGGGCGTCATCGGATTGACCAAATGTGCCGCCCACGACCTCGTCGGTTACGGCATCACCGTGAACGCCGTTGCTCCGGGCAACATCGAAACACCCATGACCCAAAACGATTTCATTTTCGGCACCATGCGCCCCGACCTGGAGAAGCCGACACTCAAGGACGTCGAATCCGTCTTCGCCTCCCTGCACCTGCAGTACGCCCCCTTCCTCAAGCCCGAAGAAGTCACCCGCGCGGTGTTGTTCCTGGTCCACGAGGCCAGCTCGCACATCACCGGGACCGTACTGCCGATCGACGCCGGTGCGACGGCACGAATGATATGAGCCAGGACGCCCTCGCGGTGCTTTCTGAATTGGTCGCCGCCCTCGGTGACGGCGCGGTCATCACCGACCCCGACATCACCGCCTCGTATCGACAAGACCGGGCCTTCGATCCGGACGCCGGAACACCACTGGCGGTGGTGCGGCCCAACAGCACCGAAGAGGTATCCACCGCCCTCACATGGGCCAGTACACATCGCATTCCCGTGGTGCCCCGTGGCGCAGGCACCGGCCTATCCGGCGGATCCACCGCCCAGGACGGCGCCATCGTGCTGTCGACCGAGCGGATGCGCGCCATCACGATCGACACCGCCACGCGCGTCGCGATCACTCAGCCCGGCGTCCTCAACGCGGAGGTGAAGACAGCCGCGTCCGAACACGGCCTCTGGTATCCACCAGACCCCTCGTCCTTCGAGATCTGCAGCATCGGCGGCAACATCGCCACCAATGCCGGCGGGTTGTGCTGTGTCAAATACGGCGTGACTACCGACTACGTGCTGGGAATGCACGTAGTCCTGGCCGACGGCACCATCCTCAGGCTGGGGGGACCGCGTCTCAAAGATGTTGCCGGACTGAGTCTTACCAAGCTCTTCATCGGCAGCGAGGGCACCCTGGGCGTGATCACCGAAGTCACCCTGCGGCTGCTCCCCGCGCAGCCGCCTCCGTGCACCGTGGTGGCGACCTTCTCGTCGGTGCACGATGCGACCAATGCCGTCCTCGCGATCACCGCGCAGATCCGGCCCTCGATGCTGGAGTTCATGGACTCGGTGGCGATCAACGCCGTGGAGGACAAGCTTCGGATGGGGTTGGACCGCAAGGCCGCGGCCATGCTGGTGGCCCGGTCGGATGAGCGCGGCTCAACCTCCGCGGAGGATGCCGAGCTCATCTCGCGCATCTTCACCGATCACCATGCCGCCGAAGTCTTTTCCACCGATAACCAGGAGGAGGGTGAGGCGTTCGTCGCGGCACGAAGGTTCGCAATCCCCGCCGTGGAGGCAAAGGGCCCACTGCTGCTCGAAGACGTGGGCGTTCCACTGCCGCAGCTGGCCCAGCTGGTGGAAGGAGTCGAAGCCATTGCCGCACGGCACCGCTTACTGATCTCGGTAATCGCGCACGCCGGCGACGGCAATACCCATCCGCTCATCGTGTATGACCCCAACAACCTCGACGAATCGCAGCGCGCCCACACGGCGTTCGGACAAATCATGGATCTGGCGATCTCTCTCGGCGGCACCATCACCGGCGAGCATGGGGTGGGGCGTCTCAAGAAGCCATGGCTGGGCGATCAGGTCGGACCTGAGGTGCTCGAGGTGAATCGGCGGATCAAGCTGGCTCTCGACCCGGCCGGCATCCTGAACCCGGGCACGCTGATCTGATTCCGTCGGCGTAGCACCAGGTATTGACACTTTAGGTTACATGCCTTACATATAAGACATGTCAGTTGATGTGTCTCACGCCCCTGCTATGCCCCGCTACATCCCCGGCGCCTCGGACAACTGGACCAATCCGTGGCCGATGTATGCGGCACTTCGTGACCGCGACCCGGTGCACCACGTGGTGCCGGAGCATAACCCCGCCGACGACTACTACGTACTCACCCGCCATGCCGACATCTACGAGGCCGCTCGCGACTGGGAGACGTTCTCCTCGGCACGGGGCCTCACGGTCATGTACGGCGACCTGGAGAAGACCGGCATGGGCGACAACCCGCCGATGGTCATGCGCGACCCGCCCACTCACACCGACTTCCGCAAGCTCGTCTCCCGCGGATTCACACCACGCCAAGTCACCGCCGTGGAGCCCACGGTGCGCGAGTTCGTGGTGCAACGCCTTGAGCGACTCAAGGAACGCGGCGAAGGCGACATCGTCGTCGAGTTGTTCAAACCCTTGCCGTCGATGGTTGTCGCGCACTATCTCGGGGTCCCCGGGCAGGACCGGGCCCAGTTCGACGTCTGGACCGACGGCATTGTCGCGGCGGCATCCGGGGGCGCCATCGATATCGAAGCCATGCAAGGCGAGGTCGCTCAGACGATCGGCGAACTGATGATGTACTTCACCGGGCTCATCGAGCGCCGGCGTGCCGAACCCGAGGACGACACTGTGTCCCATCTGGTAGCGGCGGGTGTCGGCGCCGACGGCGACATCAGCGGGACGTTGCAGATCCTTGGCTTCGCGTTCACCATGGTGACCGGCGGCAACGATACGACCACCGGAATGCTGGGCGGTGCAATACAACTGCTACATCAAAACCCCGAGCAACGCCAGCAGCTGATCGACGATCCATCCCTCATCCCGGGAGCTGTGGAGGAATTTCTGCGCCTCACGTCCCCGGTGCAGGGTCTGGCCCGCACGGCCACCCGTGACGTCACGATCGGCGACACCACCATCCCCGCCGGGCGGCGTGCACTGCTGCTCTACGGCAGCGCCAACCGGGATGAACGTGAATACGGAGATGACGCAGGTGAATTGGATGTCCTGCGCATGCCGCGCAACATTCTCACCTTCAGCCATGGGAATCACCACTGCCTGGGAGCAGCGGCGGCACGCATGCAGTCGCGGATCGCACTCGAGGAACTGCTCACCCGCATACCGAATTTCGAGGTCGACCTCGACGGGGTGACGTGGGCGGACGGCTCATATGTGCGAAGGCCCCTGACGGTGCCCATCCGCGTGGGATGATCCTCTGGTGAGTTGGTTGGCCGACACTCGGACATCGGTAGCCGCGGAGAAGATCCTCGACGCGGCCGCGGAGCTGTTCGTGCGTGACGGTGTCGCCGCCGTCGGCATGAACGAAATCGCCAAGGCCGCCGGCTGTTCCCGGGCAACCCTGTACCGCTACTTCGAGAATCGCGAGGCGCTGCATATCGCCTATGTGCACCGCGAGGCCAGGACCATCACCGGACAGGTCACCGCGGCGGTCGCCGACATCGGCGATCCTGCGGAGCGGCTGGTGAGTGCCGTACTCACCAGCCTCAGACTGGTCCGCAACAACCCCGCGTTGTCGGCGTGGTTCCGGCCCGGGGAGTACGTCGGTGGCTCACTCGCGATGCATTCAGAGGTCCTCAACGCCATGGTGTCGGCATTTGTGGCTGCGGACGACGTCACCGCGCTCACTCAGCTGCGGGCTAAATGGTATGTCCGGGTGATTATCTCGCTCCTGTCTTACCCCGAGGACAGTCTCGAGGATGAGCGGACGCTAATCACCGAATTCGTGGCGCCCATGATTTCCACAGACGTGAGCCCCATGCCAGCAGCACCTGCACAGTCCGGTGGATCAGCCACGAAGCAGGCACACTGACCACCATCGTCACGAGGAACACGATCGCCACCGACCCCGTGTAGACGTGGTAGTGCAGCAAATCGACCATCACGATCTCCATCAGGATCATGTGGATGAGGAACAGCTCGTAGGAGATCTCGCCCAACCACACCATGGGCCGCGAAGACAGAAACCGGACATACCAACCGGTGTCGCCCAGTCCGGCGGGAGCTACCAGCAGCGTCGCGATCACCACATAGAAAATCGACTTTGTCAGTGCCTGCGGCAGCGCCCACGGTGAGGTCGTGGGATCTCCCGCGATCCGCGTCGACACGATCACGTAACAGATGATCGCCAGCGGCACCGTCACCAACGCGTAGCAGCGCACACCCATGACGGCCAACACCGACAGAATCATGCCGCCCACAAACCACGACAAGTAGGCGGGAAGCCACAGCTTCGCGCCGTCCGGAAAAGCGCTGATGGTGTACACCAACGTCATCCACAGCGGGGTCACCAAGGCCAGGCCACCCAGGCCGACCAGCAGTCGCACCGGATGCCACTGCCCACCACACAGTTTCTTGACAAGCAGCCATGCCAGCACCGGCAGTGCGACGTAGAAGGCCGCTTCCACGGCAAGGCTCCAGATCTGAGTCATGCCCTGGTGGATGTAGCGATATCCGTAATTGGAGGTGTAGATCTGGGTGAGCGTGAGGTTGCGCAACAACCCCAACCAAGTGTGTCCGGGGTTCGGGTACTGGTCGCGAATGTGATACCAGATGTACGCGATGGCGACCAGAATCCAGTAAGCTGGCATGATGCGCCGAAACCTATGCCAGGCATAACGTTTCACCGAGGGTGAGGCGGCGCCGTCGGCGGCCGCCCGCACCCACGGCAGGAACAGCAGAAACCCGGACAGCACGAAGAAGATCGGCACGCCGATCTCCAGGCGAGACTGCAGCAGGTGGAGATAGGCCTTCCACGGGGAAACCCCGTCCACCACGTAGTTGCCCGTGCTGTAGGCGGCGTGAGTGGCGACCACCAAGGTCGCGGCGACCGCCCTCACCCCGGTGAGCGCAGCTACCCGCCCGGAAGCGTGTACGAGAGGCGCACTTTCAGCTGGGGAGACAGCCGTCATGGTTTCTTCGGGGACCGCTTGGGACGCTTCGCCTCCGAACGTGTGTGGTCCGTATGTTTGTACTCGGCGTTTGCCTTATGGGGACGCTTGCGGTCCGGGTACTTGCGCTCGGGGCGCGTGCCATCGGGCCTTCCCGCGGGGCGCAGCTCGATGAGTACACCCGAAATTCGCGTGCTTTCCAACGCCTTGAGCGTCTTGGGCGACAGCTTGGCGGGTAACTCGACAAGCGAGTGATCGGGGCGGATGGTGATGTGCCCGAAATCACTGCGGTGCAAGCCGCCCTCGTTGGCGATCGCTCCCACGATGGCACCCGGTCCGACCTTGTGCCGCTTGCCGACGGCGATGCGATATGTCGCCAGCCCGGGAGTCCGTGGCCGCGCCTCGCGGGGCCCCCGCTCGGGACGCTCACCGCGCTCATGGCGCGGTTCACGTGGCGGATCGGGCTGCAACAAGAACTGTTCGCCATCACGCGACTGCACCGCCAGCGCGGCCGCGATATCGGCCATAGGCACATCATTCTCGCGTTCGTAGTCCGCGACGATCCCGCGGAACACGTCGATCTCGGGCGCCGACAGCGCCGCGGTGATCGCATCACGGAACTTCGTCACGCGCTGGGCGTTGACGTCCTCGACCGACGGCAACGGCTCCTCGGCGAGCTCGGCGCCGGTGGCCTTCTCGATGGCCTTGAGCAGATGCCGCTCACGCGGAGAAACGAACAACACTGCGGTGCCCGACCGTCCCGCGCGACCCGTCCGGCCGATGCGGTGCACGTAGGACTCGGTGTCGTGCGGGATGTCGTAGTTGAGCACATGGGAGATACGTTCCACATCCAGACCGCGTGCGGCCACGTCCGTGGCCACCAGGATGTCGATGGTGCCGGACTTGAGTGCGTTGACCGTGCGCTCACGCACTGATTGATTGATGTCGCCGTTGATGGCGGCCGCCGCGAACCCTCGCGCCTTGAGCTTTTCGGCCACCTCCTCGGTGGCCTGCTTGGTCCTGACGAAGACGATCATCGCCTCGAAGGGCTCGACCTCCAGGATCCTGGTCAGCGCGTCCATCTTGCGGGGACCGGCGACCTGGATGAATCGCTGCGAAATATTCTCCGCGGTCTTGGTTTTGGCCTCGACAGCGATCTCGACGGGATCGTGCAGATACTTCTTGGTGAGCCGCCGAATGGTGGTGGGCATGGTCGCTGAAAACAGCGCCACCTGCTTGTACTCGGGCGTGTCGGCCAGGATGCGCTCGACATCCTCGGCGAACCCCATGGTGAGCATCTCGTCGGCCTCGTCCAGAACCAGGTAATCCAGGTGCGACAGATCGAGGGTCCCGCGCTCCAGGTGGTCGATGACGCGCCCCGGCGTGCCGACCACCACCTGCGCGCCGCGCTTGAGGCCGGCCAGCTGCACCACGTAGGACTGGCCGCCGTAAATCGGCAGCACGTTCAGTTTGGGCATATGTGCCCCGTACCGACCGAATGCCTCGGCCACCTGCAGGGCCAGCTCACGCGTCGGGGCCAGCACCAGAGCCTGGGTGTTCTTAGAGGTCAGATCGATTTTCGACAGCACCGGAATGGCGAACGCCGCGGTCTTTCCCGTTCCGGTCTGAGCCAGACCCACCACGTCCGAGCCCGCCAGCAGCGGTGGAATGGTGGCAGCCTGGATCGCCGAGGGCGTCTCGTACCCGACATCGGACACCGCACGCAAGACCGCCGGGGCGATCTGCAGGTCGGCGAAGGTGGCCGTGGCGTCGGCTGTTTGCGCGGTCGACTCGTCGGTGTCCGGCGCTGTGTTGTTCGGCGAAGCATCTGTAGAGGTCATGACGGTATGAAGTGTAGGCGCATATACGCAGGACTCCCGCCTCCATGGCGCAGCGCATAAATATCGGTAGTGTGCTGGGCCGTGCGAAGGATGGTTCTGGCAAGAACGCTGGCGGCCTCGGCGACTGTGCTGATGCTCGCCTGCGCGTGCACCGGCGGCGACAGCACGGTGTCCAAGACCCCAACCAACACCATCGCGTCCCCGTCACCGTCTCCCGTGCTGCCGGGATCGACCACCAAGCCCAAACCGCCACCGTCGACCACGGACGACTGCGCGGTGAACGTGAAGGACCCGGCCGTCGCGTCAGCCATCGCCCTGCTGCCCCCCGGGCCCAACAGCGAGGCCAAGTGGAACTCGGTGCCGGTCGCGGGCAATTACAACAAGTGCGCACCGCTCTCGGCCATCATCGTCGCAGCGGATACGCACGAACCCCAGCCTCCCACCCGCGCGGTGTTCTTCCACCTCGGCGGTGTGATCTCGCACGGCGTCCCCGACACGTATGGCTACAACGCCATCGACTTGTCGGCGAGCACCCTAGACACCGTGGTACTGAACTTCTCCAACGGCATTCCTGGGCTGGAGAGCGTGGTGTCGTTCCGCTGGAACGGAACTGGCGTGGAAAAGGTGCAACAGGTCGGGCAGTAGGGCCCGTTCGTCGGTGCCAACACCTACAGTGATCGAGTGTTCGTCCTCGACGACCGGGTGGTCTACAGCGCTTCTGATCTCGCGTCCGCGGCACGCTGTGAGTACGCCCTACTGAGGGCCCTTGACGCCAAACTCGGCTGGGGGCCAGCGGCACCGCGCGATGATGAACTGCTGGCGCGCACCGCGGCTTTGGGCGATGCGCATGAGGCACATCATCTTGCGGAGCTACAAGCGCGTTTCGGTTCCGCAGTGGCCAGCATTCCGTTCCCCCCGATGTTCACCCTCGACGGCCTGCACGCCGTCGCCACCGCCACCACACGGGCTTTCAACGAAGGGCACCCAGTGGTATATCAGGCCGCCATGTTCGACGGCCGATTCGTCGGTTTCGCGGACTTCGTGGTTCGGGAGGGGCAGACGTACCGGGTGTGTGACACCAAACTGGCCCGCAGCGCCAAGGTGACCGCGTTGTTGCAATTGGCGGCCTACGCCGACAGTTTGGCGGCAACGGGTGTCCCGGTGTCCCCGGAAGTTCGGTTGATCCTGGGCGACCGATCGCTCGTCGACTACCCGGTCGCCGATCTTGTCGGCGTGTACCGACAACGGCGAATCCAGTTGCAGGACTTACTCGACCGACATATGGCCGGTGGCGTGCCCGTCCAGTGGTCCGATGACCATGTGCGTGCCTGTTTCCGCTGTCCGGCTTGCGAGCCCGAGGTCGAACGCACAGACGACTTGCTTCTTGTCGCGGGCATGCGGGCCAGTCAACGCGCGGCCCTGTTGGACGCAGGGGTCGGCACCGTGGAGCAACTGGCGCGGCACCGTGAGCCCGTCGCGGATCTCTCGGCGCGCAGCTTGAG
This sequence comes from Mycobacteroides chelonae, assembly GCA_014204435.1. Taxonomy (GTDB): domain Bacteria; phylum Actinomycetota; class Actinomycetes; order Mycobacteriales; family Mycobacteriaceae; genus Mycobacterium; species Mycobacterium chelonae_A. The sequence continues at coordinate 241,291 of JACHLF010000004.1, read as the reverse complement.
ACAGTTGTCCGCGCAGGCCGAGCTGCAGGTACGCCAACGCGACAGCGGCACACCGCAGTTCGAAGTGGTCGACCCGATTCCGCTGGGCACACTGCCCGCGCCGAATCCCGGTGACATCTTTTTCGACTTCGAAGGCGATCCGCTGTGGACCGAGGACGGTGTGCAATGGGGACTGGAGTATCTGTTCGGCGTGCTCGAGTACGACCGGTCAGGACATGAGAAATTCCGGCCGATCTGGGCTCATGATCGCCGCACCGAGCGCAAGGCACTGATCGCCTTCCTCGATTTGGTGGCCAAGCGCCGTCGGCGGTATCCGGGAATGCACGTCTATCACTACGCGGCCTACGAGAAGACCGCACTGCTACGCCTTGCCGGCCGATACGGCGTCGGCGAGGATCAGATAGACGACCTATTGCGCGACAACGTCCTTGTCGACCTTTACCCATTGGTACGCAAGAGCATTCGCTCCGGTTCCGGCAGCTATGGACTCAAGACCCTGGAACCGCTGTTCATCGAATCCGGCAAGCGTTCCGGCGAGGTCACCACCGCGGTGGACTCCATCAACGAATACGCGCGCTATTGCACACTGCGCGACAACGGCGACCCCACCGCACGAGAGGTACTGGACTCCATCGCCGAATACAACCGGTACGACTGCGCCTCGACGCGCAAGCTCCGGGATTGGCTGTTGGTCCGGGCCTTCGAGCACGGCATCACCCATCTGTCCTCGCATGCCGCCACCGGTGACGCGGAAGAGGCACACACCGATGAGGTGGGACTGGCGCTCGCCGGGTTCGCCGGAGACACCTCGCCGGCCGATCGGACCCCAGAGCAAACCGCGGCGGCAATGGTGTCGGCGGCACGCGGGTACCACAGCAGAGAACGAAAGCCCTTCTGGTGGAGCCATTTCGACCGTCTGAACAATCCCGTCGACGAATGGGCGGATACCGGCGGAGTTTTCATCGTCGAGGGTGCCGAGCTGGTCCAGGACTGGCACACATCGGGGAGCCAGCGCAAGCTCCGACGACACGTGAAGGTGACGGGCGATCTCGCCGGGGGCGTCCTCGACGATAGCGTCTACGCACTCTACGAACCGCCCGCGCCCAGCGGGCTCGGTGACGGAGATCCCGATCGCCGGGCATCCGGGTCGGCCACCGTGGTGGAAGTCACCGAATCCGGTGGTGTCCCGGTGGATGTGACCATTCAGGAGCTCACTCCCAAAAACGGCGAGGTGTTCTCGGAAATGCCCATGGCGCTGGCACCCGGGGCGCCGGTGATGACCAAGGCGCTCGAGGCCGCCATCGAAGAAGTCGCCGCCGAGGTCGCCCACGGACTTCCCAAGATGCCGCGGACCGCCTCCCTCGATATCCTGTTGCGCCGCAACCCGCGTGGTGGCCCGCTGCCCCCTGTGGGCGAGGGCGGGTATGCGGGCGCCATCACCTCAGCCTTGCGGAGCCTGGACTCGTCCTACCTTGCCGTGCACGGCCCCCCGGGGACCGGCAAGACCTCCACCGCGGCGCGGGTGATCGCCGAGCTTGTGACGCGAGACAGGTGGCTTGTCGGTGTGGTGGCCCAGTCTCATGCGGTCGTGGAACACCTTCTCGACCAGATTGTCGCGGCGGGCGTACCGTGCGAGCGCGTCGCCAAGAAGACGTCACCGTACAGCGGCGATGCCGCGTGGACCCAGATTCGCGACAGCGACTATGCAGGATTCCTTCTCTCTCACGCAGGGGAGGGCGCTGTCATCGGAGGCACCGCATGGGATTTCGCGAACACGACCCGGGTGGCCGACGGCGTGCTGCGCCTCTTGGTCGTCGACGAGGCCGGACAGTTCAGTTTGGCCAACACCCTGGCAGTCGCACGGGGGGCACAGAACCTGCTGCTGCTCGGAGATCCACAGCAGCTGCCGCAGGTGTCGCAGGGTGTGCACCCGGAGCCGGTAGACACCTCCGCGCTGGGCTGGCTCGTCGAGGGCCATGGCGCGCTGCCTGCCGAGCGCGGATACTTTCTGGAACGCTCGTACCGGATGCACCCCGCACTATGCCAACATGTTTCGCGACTTTCCTACGACGGAGAGCTCGAGTCCGCGGCACCCAAGCGCACCCTGACCGGGCACAGGCCCGGAGTGCGCACGCTGCTGGTTGACCACGAGGGGAATGCCACCAGCAGCCCCCAGGAAGCCGAGGCCATCGCCGCGGAGATCGCGTCGCTGATCGGCTCGGAGTGGACCGACGAATCCGGCACGCGACCTCTGACGCAGGCCGATGTGTTGGTGGTTGCGCCGTACAACGCACAGGTGTTGACCGTGCGGGCCGTCCTTGCCGCCGCCGGTTTGGGTGAGGTACTGGTGGGAACGGTCGACAAGTTCCAGGGCAGACAGGCGCCCGTGGTGTTCGTCTCGATGACCGCCTCGGCCGTCGACGACGTGCCGCGCGGGGTGTCCTTTCTGCTGAACAGGAACCGGTTGAACGTCGCGATCAGTCGTGCGAAGTTTCAGGCGGTGATCGTGCGCTCCCCGGCGCTGACCGAGTATCTGCCCGCCACGCCCGACGGACTGGTGGAGCTGGGCGCGTTCTTGGCGCTAAGTCCGGCCCCGACCAATGACGCCGTGCCACACTGAGGTCCATGTCTGCGCTCGTCGAAGCCCTCGTCCAGATCGTCGGTGAACGATATGTGAGCGCAGATTCCGACGTGCTGGCCGGACGGGTCGTCGACCACACCGGCCGATACAGCGGCGCGGCCAGCGTACTGGCGCGCCCCGGATCGGCCGTGGAAGTTGCCGCGATCTTGATGGTCTGCAAGGAACAAGGACAAGCCGTCACCACTCAAGGCGGACGTACCTCGATGGTCGCCGGGACCGTGCCAGAGCGCAACGACGTGCTGCTGTCCACCGAACGCCTCGCCGAGATCGGCCCCATCGATACCGTCGACCGACGCGTCCGCGTCGGCTCCGGCGTCACCCTGGCCGCACTGCAACAGGCCGCGGCCAAAGAGAACCTGCAATTCGGGGTCGACATCGGATCACGCGATTCAGCCACCCTCGGCGGCATGGCATCCACCAACGCAGGCGGCCTACGCACCGTGCAATACGGCAACATGCGCGAACAGGTGATCGGACTCGAGGTCGTCCTGCCGGATGGCTCAATCATGGAGCGCCACAGCGATGTCCGCGCCGACAACACGGGCTACGACCTCACCAGCCTGTTCGTTGGCGCCGAAGGCACCCTCGGCGTCATCACCGCGCTCGAACTGGGCTTGCACCCGGTCCCGAAACGGAGCGTCGCCGCGATCACCGGGTTCGCCGATCTGGACGAGCTGGTGCAGGCCAGCCGGATCTTCCGCGATCTCAACGGCATCGCCGCACTGGAGCTGATGGACGCCCGCTTGGGGATACCCAGCCCGGTCGACGGCCCATGGCAGCTGCTCATCGAACTGGCCCGAGATAACGACCCCACCGAAGATCTGGCCGAGGCACTCGAAGCCGCCGGTGTGGCCGAGCAGGCTGCCGTCGGTTTGGACGTCACCTCACGTGAACGCCTATGGCAGGTACGCGAATCCATCGCCGAGGCACTCGGCGCCTACGGCCCGCCGTTGAAATTCGATGTGGCACTGCCGCTGACGCACATCGGCGAATTCGAAAAGCGCGCCACCGCACTGATCGCGGACAAGGTGGCCGAGGCGATACCGGTACTGTTCGGCCACGTCGGCGAGGGCAACCTGCATTTGAACGTGTTGCGCTGCCCCGACTCCACCGCGTTGTATCAGCCCATGATGACGCTCATCGCCGAGCTGGGCGGCAATGTCAGCTCCGAGCATGGCGTCGGCACTCTCAAACGCGACTACCTCGGCATGGCGCGCACACCCGGTGACATCGCGGCCATGCGTGCCGTAAAAGAGGCCTTCGATCCCACCGGATTCCTCAATCCCGCCGTGCTGTTCGGCGCACGGCCATGACACTCACCGTCGACCCCGAGAAGTTCAGCAGAGACTGGTTCGCCGCATGGAACGCGCACGATATCGACGCCGTGCTGGCGCACTTTCACCCGGACGCGGTCTTCACCTCCGCCTACGGCGCCCAGATCGCCCCGGAAACCGGGGGCGTCTTCACGGGCAAGGACGCCATCCGCAGCTATTGGGCCGATGCGCTGACCCGCAATCCGGATCTGCATTTCGAGCCCGTCGGCACCTACGTGGGGGCCACAGCGATCGTCATCAACTACCGAAACCACAGGGGCGGCCTCGTCAACGAGGTCCTAATCTTCGACGGAGACCACGTGGTGGAGGGGCACGGCACCTACCTGTGAACCGGTAGGCCGCATGAACAGCGCAGCCACCAAACCGATGCCCAACGCGGCGATGCCCAGCAGCATCGACTGGGACATCGCCGCGGCGAACGGCGCGCGTAATGCGACAGGCAACACGCCACTGGGAACAGAACCGGACGGCGTCGCTGGCATCGTGGTGGCCAGTCGCGCCGTCATCACCGCACCCATCGCCGAGCTGCCCACCACGCCACCAACCTGCCGCAGCGTGTTGTAGACACCCGAGCCGGCGCCGGCCACCGCCGGTAGCAGGTTCCGGGTCGCAGTGGTGGCCAACGGGCCCCAGATGAACGCCATGGCCGCACCGATGCCCACCGCGGGCAGCATGAGCTGCCACATCTGCGTATCGGGCCTCATCAGCGCGGTCCACCACACCGTCGAGAAGATCATCAACGAGATGCCGCCGCCGATCAGAACCGACGGACGCACCCGGTCGACGAGCCAACCAGACAGTGGCGCCAGAACTCCACTCACGATCGCCGTCGGGGCCTGCGTCAGCGCCGCCTTTGTCGGCGAAAAGCCCAGCGCCAATTGGGTATAGAACATCATCGGCAGCCCGGTGGAGATCACGCAAAAGCTCATCGACGCGATGCCGACACCGGCAAGTGAGAAGTTGCGATCCACGAACAACCGCAACGGAATCAGCGGCTCACCTTTGTTGGCCGACTGCCACCATACGAACACACCCAGCACCGCCAGGCCTGCGGCCATCATCGCCCACACCCCCGGCGCCCAGTGGAAGCTCTCGCCCTCTTGTAGCGCGAAGACGAATGCGAACATGCCCACAGCCGAGAGCGCCATGCCCAGCAGATCCAGCCGATGCCGATGCGTCGGCATGCGTGGAATGTAGATGGCGCCCAGAATCATTCCCAGCACGCCCACCGGGACATTGACGTAGAAGATCCACTGCCAACCCCACCCGTCGACCAACACACCACCGGCGACCGGGCCCACCAGCGTGGCGATCCCGGCGACCGCGCCCCACGCCCCCATGGCGGCACCGCGCCGCTTCGGCGGGAACACCCGCTGCACCACCATCAACGTCTGCGGGGTCAGCATCGCAGCCCCGATCCCCTGCACCACCCGTGCCGCGATCAGCCAGCCGATCGATCCGGCCAGCCCGCACCACAGTGAGGCCCCGGTGAAGACCGCCAACCCCGCCAGGTACATGGACCTCGGGCCGAATTGATCGCCGAGTCGCCCGGTGACCAGCAGCGGCACCACATAACCCAGCAGATAAGCGCTCGTCACCCACACCGTCGCCGTGTAGTCGGCGTCGAAACCGGCCTTGATCGCCGGATTGGCGACCGACACGATCGTCGAGTCGAGCAGAATCATGAACAGTCCGAACAGCACCACCCACAACGTCGTCCACGGTCGCGGGTATTCGGCCTGCACGGCTACGGAATCTAGCGGTCGGTCAGGCAGAGACACGATTTCTCACGACGGCCAGCCCCACGAGAGCCAGCACCACCCCGATCATCATGACGACGGCCACGGCGAGCGCGTTGTTACCCAGGGCTCCCACGAGTGGAGCGATCAACGCGCCCACCCCGAACTGAGCGGCACCCAGCACCGCGGCCGAGGTGCCTGCCGCCTCACCATGGCGGGACAAGGCCAGCGCAGGCGCGTTCGGGATGACAAATCCCATCAGCGCCATCAACGTCCACACCGGAGCCACGAAGCCGACCAAACCGCCGATTCCGAGCCAGGACAGCACCAGCAGCACCACCGCCGGGATGAGGGCCGACAACAGGCACCACTGCACGATCTGCTGCGGTTCGAATCGTTTGAGCAGCACCACGTTCAGTTGCGAGGCCGCGACAAAGGCGATGGCACCCGCTCCGAATGCGATCGCGAACACCTGCTGGTTCATGCCGTATTGACCTTGCAGCACAAACGAAGCGCCCGAGATGTAAGCGAACAGGCCGGACAGCGAGAGTCCGGCAACCAGAACCAGAACCACGAACACCTTGTCGCGCAGCAGATCGCGGTAGGTGCGCAGAATGGCCCCCACCCGTAGCGGACGCCGCGCGGCCGGGGGCAGCGTCTCCGGCAGTGCCACGACGGCAAGGATCAAAAGCAGAACGCCCAAAACCGACAGCGCCGCGAAGACGTGATGCCACGAGCCGTGCACCAGCACGGCCGCACCCAGGGACGGCGCCAGAATGGGCGCGATACCGATCACCAGCGTGAGCCGCGAAATCACGGTGGCGGCAGCCTTATCGGCGTAGAGGTCACGGACCACGGCCATCGCCACCACCATGGCCGCCGCGGCACCTATACCTTCGATGGCCCGCAGCACACCCAGCACCACGATGTTCGGGGCAATGGTGATCGCCAGCGAAGCCAGGACGTGCAGAACCGCGCCGGCGATCAGCGGCAGTCGCCGACCGAGTGAATCCGATAACGGGCCGACGAGGAGCTGACCCAAGCCCAGCCCCACGAGCGTTCCGGTAAGCGTCAGCTGCGTAAGCGTGGAGTTGACGTGCAGATCTGACCCGATGTCGGGCAGGGCGGGCAGGTACATGTCGATGGTGAGCGGTCCCAGGGCGACCATGGCCCCCAACACGGTGATCAGCCATGCCTTGCCCAGTCGGGTGTCAGGGGGAGAGACCGAACCGACTGGCGCGGGGGCGTCCGTCGGTTCATCCGTCGTCGTCTCACTCCGGGCAGCAGTCATCTCAGTGCTCAGCACGCGCACGCCGCAAAACCTTCCCTTCCTCCGACAAATGTGAGATGCATCTCACCCAGCCGCGTCTGATGCGGCTGGTCGGCTTTGCTCGCCGCACGCGCGGGCGTCGACCGGTCAATCGGCCATGCCGCCGCGCGAATACGTATGTCGAGCACTCAAAACGTTGCGCAAAACACCCTCGTTGGTCCCCGCAGAAGGAACGAAACACGGAGGCCGTTCGTCTTCACTACTGTGAGGACGAAACTTCGCTCACAACCAGTGGACCCATCCAGCCCACCGCACTGAAGGAACACGCCGATGAGCACTCGCATCACCGAACCGCAGCGACAGCTCGCTCTGGGAGGCAAGGGCAAGGAACCCAAGCTCGGAGCCTCGGGCAAGCTGCTCTCGCTCATCCTGGACCAGAGCACCAAGGTACAGGAGCCCGCGGTCCGCGCGTATGTGCAAAAGCTGCGCGCCTCCCATCCCGACGCCACGCCCGCCGACATCATCACGATGTTGGAGAAGCGATACCTGGCGACCGTGATGGGAAGCGGCGCGGCGGTCGGTGCCGCCGCCGCCTTCCCCGGCGTGGGGACTCTGGCCGCGCTGTCGGCCACCGCCGGCGAAGCGGTGCTGTTCCTGGAGGCGACGTCGCTGTTCACTTTGGCACTCGCGGCAGTTCACGACATCGAGCTCGCCAAGATCGAGCACCGGCACACTCTCGTACTGGCGGTCCTATTGGGCGAAGACGGCGAGACGACGGTCTCGAACGTGCTCGGCAAGGAGCGCACCATCGGCGGGGGCTGGCTCGCCGAAGCCACCTCGACGCTGCCGATGCCTGCCCTGAGTCACGTGAATGCCACCCTGCTCAAAAGGTTCACCAAGAAGTTCGCGCTGAAGCGGGGCGCCATGGCCGCCGGCAAGCTGTTGCCGGCCGGCATCGGGGCCGTCATCGGCGCGGGTGGCAACCGATTTATCGGCAAACGAATAATCACCAATGCACGCAATGCTTTTGGCCGGCCCCCCACGGCATGGCCGGTGCAGCTGCGGTTGGTGGCACCCACCAGCTAGCCAGGTCGGGCAGTGGCTGTTCACCGAGTAGCCACCCCCCGGGCCATCAGTGGCGCCGAAGATGTCGCCTCTGTCATATCACCGTGACACCTCAGCCCACATGGCGACGCGTTAGCCTGGTACCGGTCGCTACACGGACTGAATATCGAACGAGACGGAGCGAGGCGAAGACTGCCGTGAACGGTTCAAATCCACAATTCGGGCAGAACGAATGGCTGGTCGAAGAAATGTACCGGCGATTCAAGGAAAACCCGTCCTCGGTGGACTCCAGCTGGCACGAATTCCTGGCCGACTACGTGGCTGAGCCGGCGACCGATATTTCCAACGGCCAGACCGCCGCACCCGCTCCAGCACCCGCACCCGCACCCGCACCCGCACCCGCACCCGCTCCGGCACCGGCCGCACCAGCACCAGCTCCCAAGGCCGCCGCCGCGGCTTCCCTACCGACTGCCGAGGGTGACGAAACCCAGGTGCTGCGGGGCGCTGCGGCCGCCGTCGTCAAGAACATGTCGGCCTCACTGGAAATCCCGACGGCCACGAGCGTACGGGCCATTCCCGCCAAGCTGATGATCGACAATCGCATCGTCATCAACAACCACCTCAAGCGCACCCGCGGCGGCAAGATCTCCTTCACCCATCTGCTGGGTTACGCCATCGTCCAGGCCATCAAGGACTTCCCGAACATGAATCGGCACTTCGCCGAAGTGGACGGCAAGCCGGTCGCGATCACCCCCGCACACGTGAACCTGGGCCTGGCCATTGACCTGCCCGGCAAGGACGGCAACCGCACCCTGGTCGTAGCCGCCATCAAGGGCTGCGAAGCAATGGGATTCGGCCAATTCATCGCCGCCTACGAGGACATCGTGCGCCGGGCCAGGGACGGCAAGCTGACAGCCGAGGACTTCTCCGGGGTCACCATCTCGCTGACCAACCCCGGCACCATCGGCACCGTGCATTCGGTGCCGCGCCTCATGCGCGGCCAGGGCGCCATCATCGGCGCGGGTGCGCTGGAGTACCCCGCCGAGTTCCAGGGCGCCAGTGAAGAACGCATCTCCGATCTGGGCATCGGCAAGCACATGACGCTGACGTCCACCTACGACCACCGGATCATCCAGGGCGCCGAGTCGGGCGACTTCCTACGCACGGTGCATCAGCTGCTGCTTTCCGACGACTTCTTCGATGACATCTTCCGCGAGCTGGGCATCCCGTATGAGCCGGTGCGCTGGCGCATCGACAACCCGGACTCGATCGTCGACAAGAACGCCCGCGTGCTGGAACTGATTGCGGCATATCGTAACCGGGGCCACCTCATGGCCGATACCGACCCGCTGCGCCTGGACAAGACGCGCTTTCGCAGCCATCCCGACCTGGATGTACTCAGCCACGGCCTGACGCTGTGGGACCTGGACCGCGAGTTCAAGGTCTCCGGGTTCAAGGGCCAGGAGTACATGAAGCTGCGCGACGTGCTCTCGGTGCTGCGCGACGCGTACTGCCGGCATGCCGCGGTGGAATACACCCACATCCTTGAGCCCGAGCAGCAGAAGTGGCTGCAGGAACGCATCGAGGTCAAGCACGACAAGCCCACCGTCGCCGAGCAGAAGTACATCCTGTCCAAGCTCAACGCGGCCGAGGCATTCGAGACCTTCCTTGCCACCAAATACGTTGGGCAGAAGCGCTTCTCACTGGAGGGCGCCGAGGGCGTCATCCCCATGATGGATGCCGTCATTGACCAGAGCGCAGAGCACGGCCTCGATGAGGTGGTCATCGGCATGCCACACCGAGGCCGCCTCAACGTTCTCGCCAACATTGTCGGCAAACCGTACTCGCAGATCTTCACCGAGTTCGAGGGCAACCTGAATCCGGCGCTCGCCCACGGCTCCGGAGACGTCAAGTACCACCTGGGGGCCTCCGGCACCTACATCCAGATGTTCGGCGACAACGACATTGAGGTCTCTCTGACGGCCAACCCGTCACACCTGGAGGCCGTCGATCCGGTGCTGGAAGGTCTGGTGCGCGCCAAGCAAGATGTCCTCGACGTGGGCACCGACGGCGGCCGCTTCACCGTCTTACCGCTGATGCTGCACGGTGACGCCGCGTTCGCGGGCCAGGGCGTGGTCGCCGAAACCCTGAATCTGGCCAACCTGCCCGGGTATCGCACCGGCGGCACCATCCACATCGTGGTCAACAACCAGATCGGTTTCACCACGGCACCGGAGCATTCCCGGTCCACCGAATACTGCACCGATGTCGCGAAAATGATTGGTGCACCGATCTTCCACGTCAACGGGGACGACCCGGAGGCATGCGTCTGGGTGTCACGACTGGCCGTCGACTTCCGGCAGAAGTTCAACAAGGACGTCGTCATCGACCTCGTCTGCTACCGCCGGCGCGGCCACAACGAGGGCGACGACCCCTCGATGACCAACCCGCAGATGTACGAGGTCATCGACACTAAGCGCGGTGTGCGTAAGACCTACACCGAGGCTCTGATCGGCCGAGGCGACATCTCGATGAAGGAAGCCGAAGACGCCCTGCGCGATTACCAGGGCCAGCTGGAGCGGGTCTTCAACGAGGTAAGGGACCTGGAGAAGTACCAGCAGCGACCCAGCGAGTCGGTGGAAGAGGATCAGCAGCTGCCGCAGAAGCTGGTCACCGCCGTCGACAAGGCGCTGCTGCAGCGCATCGGTGACGCATTCCTGGCGGTACCCGAGGACTTCAGCGTGCATCCGCGCGTCAAGCCGGTGCTCGAGAAGCGCCGCGAGATGGCATACGAAGGCAAGGTCGACTGGGCCTTCGGTGAACTACTTGCCTTCGGCACACTGGTTGCCGAGGGCAAGGTAGTGCGGCTGTCCGGCCAGGATTCCAAGCGCGGCACCTTCACCCAGCGCCACGCGATGATCATCGACCGGCACAACGGCAACGAGTTCAGCCCGCTACAACTGGTCGGGGTCGACGCCGAGGGCAACCCCACCGGCGGACGTCTCGTGGTGCACGACTCGGCGCTGTCGGAGTACGCGGCACTGGGCTTCGAGTACGGCTATTCTGTCGGCAATCCCGATGCAATGGTGTTGTGGGAGGCGCAGTTCGGCGACTTCGTCAACGGCGCGCAGTCCATCATCGACGAGTTCATCTCCTCCGGCGAGGCCAAGTGGGGTCAGCTCTCCGAAGTGGTGCTGCTACTCCCCCACGGCCATGAGGGACAGGGCCCCGATCACACCTCCGGCCGCATCGAGCGATTCCTGCAGTTGTGCGCTGAGGGATCGATGACGGTGGCCATGCCGTCGACGCCCGCCAACTACTTTCACCTGTTGCGTCGTCATGCCCTGGACGGCATCACCCGGCCCATGGTGGTGTTCACGCCAAAGTCCATGCTGCGCAACAAGGCGGCGGTCAGCGATATCAAGGACTTCACCGATCGCAAGTTCCGTTCGGTACTTGAAGAGGCCACCTATGAGGACGGCGTCGGCGATCGCAGCAAGGTCCGCAGGATCCTGCTGACCAGCGGAAAGCTGTACTACGACCTGCTGGCGCGTAAGAACGCCGACAAGCGCGAAGACATCGCGATCGTGCGCATCGAGCAGCTCTACCCGATCCCGCGCTATCGCCTGGAGGAGACACTTGGGCGGTATCCGGATGGCACGCAGTACATCTGGATCCAGGAAGAGCCCGCCAACCAGGGTGCCTGGCCGACCTTCGGCCTGAACCTGCCGGAGGTGGTACCGCGCCTGACGGGCCTGACCAAGATCTCCCGGCGAGCCATGTCGGCACCGTCATCCGGCTCCTCGAAGGTGCACGCCGTCGAGCAGCAGGAAATCATCGACGAGGCCTTCGCTCCCACATCACCGCGGGAGTGAGTGGTCACAAGGTGAGGGCGGCTCCTTAGGGGGTCACCCTGTATTCGCGCCGGATGCTCAATTCGGGCGTCCGGAGGTTCGCACTCTAGCGCTGATGACTGCGCGTGCAGAGCCGGTGCCAGCCGTTACCGAACTGTTGGCGCAAACATGGCCGCCGACCTCCGGGAAGCCACGCCTATGTCCCGAGGACCCGTGCTATCCCCGACACTCGGGTGGAGGCATACCGCACCGGGGACGCCTCTTCGCCGCAGGCGAGTTCGCATCGCGCTGTTCGGCGTGATCCCCACCAGGTTCCGCGCCGCAGGTGTACAACTTCCCGCTCGTGCAGCGTCACATCTATAGCCCGGCACAAACGGACACCATCAGGCAGTTGCGCGAACACGATGCCCGTCGCATCACCGATATCGCTTGTGGCACCGGAATATTGACATCACGAATCCAGAGCGAACTGCCGTCGGCAACCGTCTTCGGCGTGGCCTCGGTCGCCACGATCTGCCCGAAAGAGCGCGGCTGGATGCGCAACAGAACCGGCGAACGCGGACCGACGCATGTCCCGACGGCGGGCGAAATGGGGCGGCTGTTCGCGGGTGCCGGCTTCGACGTCGTGGCGCACCGCCCGGTGGCACGCCCCGTCACACCACCGCTGGTCTCCGTCGACTGGATCTGCGTGGGCCTCAAGACCTGACTACTAGCTGCCCGGCAGCCTGACCAAGCCGTTCGGCCATCCATTACTCTCACTGATTGACGTCCGGCTCACAACGTAAATCTGTCAGGAGTGCCCCATGGAGGGTTTCAGCGGCAAGGTCGCCGTGGTCACCGGTGCCGGTTCGGGAATCGGCCGTGCGCTGGCCGTCGAATTGGCGCGTTCGGGCGCCAAGGTCGCCATCAGCGATATCGACAACGAGGGCCTGGCCGAGACCGAACGCCAGATCAAGGCCCTCGGTGCCGACGTGCGCTCGGACCGCCTCAATGTCGCCGAGCGCGAGGCCTTCCTACTCTACGCCGATGTCGTCAAAGAACACTTCGGCAAGGTCAACCAGATCTACAACAACGCCGGCATCGACTTCCACGGCGACGTCGAAGCGAGTCAGTTCAAGGACATCGAGCGCATCATCGACGTCGACTTCTGGGGCGTCGTCAACGGCACCAAGGCATTCCTGCCGCACCTCATCGCCTCCGGCGACGGCCACGTCGTCAACGTCTCGTCCATCTTCGGCGTGATGGCGTGCCCGGGTCAGAGTGCCTACAACGCAGCGAAATTCGCGGTACGCGGCTTCACCGAGTCCCTGCGTCAGGAGATGATCGTGGGCAAGAAGCCCGTCGCCGTCACCTGCGTGCACCCCGGCGGCATCAAGACCAATGTGGCCCGCAACGCCACCATGGCCGAGGGCTACGACCACGCCGAGTTCGCGAAGTTGTTCGACCTGCTCGCACGCACCAGCCCCCAGGCCGCCGCACGGATCATTCTCACCGCCGTGCGCAAGAAAAAGCCCCGGGTGCTCGTCGGGCCGGATGCCAAGGTGATCGACGCCTTAGTCCGACTTACGGGTGCGCGGTACCAGGATCTGTTCGTGCTGGGCGAGCGGTTCCTGATGCCCAAACGTTCCCACTGACCCATTACTCTGACTATTTGACAGTCGTCTAACAAGGAGACAATTATGGAAGGCTTCAGCGGCAAGGTCGCCGTGGTGACCGGCGCGGGTTCGGGTATCGGACGCGCACTGGCCGTCGAACTGGCGCGTTCGGGCGCCAAGGTCGCCATCAGCGACGTCGACGGCGAGGGGCTGGCAGAAACCGAACGCCAGGTGAAGGCCCTGGGTGCAGAGGTTCGCTCCGATCGCCTCAATGTCGTTGAGCGCGAGGCCTTCTTGCTCTACGCCGACTCCATTAAGGAGCACTTCGGCAAGGTCAACCAGATCTACAACAACGCCGGCATCGCCTACCAGGGCGAGGTAGAGGAAAGCCAGTTCAAGGACATCGAGCGCATCATCGACGTCGACTTCTGGGGCGTCGTCAACGGCACCAAGGCATTCCTGCCGCACCTGATCGCCTCCGGCGACGGCCACGTCGTCAACGTGTCCAGCCTGTTCGGCGTGTTGTCCATGCCCGGCCAAAGTGCTTACAACTCAGCCAAGTTCGCGGTACGCGGCTTCACCGAGTCGCTGCGCCAGGAAATGATTATCGGCAAGAAGCCCGTCGCCGTCACCTGCGTGCACCCCGGCGGCATCAAAACTGCCATCGCACGCAACTCCACCACGGCCGAGGGCTACGACCAGCAGGCGATGGCCGCGATGTTCGACAAGTACCTGGCGAACACCAGCCCTGAGGCTGCCGCCCGCATCATCCTGACCGCGGTACGCAAGAAGAAGCCGCGCGTGCTGGTCGGTCCCGACGCCAAGATCCTGGACGTCATCGTGCGACTGACCGGCGCCCGCTACCAGGACATCTTCTCGCTGGTGACCCGCTTCATCCTGCCCCGCCCGGGGAAATAGCCCCGGCATCGATCATTCGCGCCGTACTACCGCGCGGCGCGAATGATCGACGGCAAGAAGGTACCAATGACAGTTTGATCGAACACCATCGTGCTGGGAAGCCGGTTGTGCACGATCGCCACCGAGATCTTGCGTTTCTGGTCGGCCCACCCGAAGGATCCGCCGACGCCGATGTGCCCGAAGCCGCCACCGATCACGGGGACGGTCAAGGAGTGGTAGCCGCGGTGCCAGCCCAGCGGTAGCCCGAGCGTGTGGTCGATCTGAAAGCTGTTCTTGCGCCCCAGTCCCCGGGTGATCTCCGGTGACAGCAGCCGCACACCGTCCACGCTGCCGTCGCCCGCGAGGGCAGAATAGAGCTTGGCCAACGCAGGAGCGGTGCAGCAAGCGCTGCCTGCCCCGCAACGCAGATCCATCACGGGCGCACTGGCGTGCCCGTCGTCGGCGAGCAGCATTTCAGCACCCGGCTGGTACACCGTGGAGGCAGCACCCTTGGCGCCCGGCATCTTGTCGAGCGCACCCATCACCGGAGGAGCGGTGCGACGGATGAACCCAGACCGTGCGACCCGGTCCAAATATGGTGTGAGCGCCGCAGATTGCGACGGAGCACCGACAGGCGGGCGTCCCATGTAGATGCCGTCGACACCCAGCGGCTCGGCCAGCTCGGTACGGTACAGCTCTTCCAAATCCTTTCCGGTGACGGCCTTGGCCAGCCGCCCCATCAACCAGCCGATCGACAGCGCGTGGTACGCCGGCCGGCCAAAATAGCGGTCCACCGGGGCCCCGGCCAACCTGTCGGCCATCAGATCCGGATCGAACATCTCCTCGTAGTTGCACGCGATCCCCGTCAGCCGCGACAGACCGGCCGTATGCGAGAGAATCTCGTCGACCGTGATCGCTTCCTTGCCGTTGGCGGCGAATTCCGGCCAGTAACGAGAGACCGGCGCGCCGTAGTCCAACAGCCCACGGTCCACTAGTCGGTGAATGATCGTGGCGGTCACGCCCTTGGACGCCGAGAAGATCACCGGAGCGGTATCACGCGTCCACTGCTCGCCCTTCTGCGCCAACCCTGCCCACAGATCGAGCACGGGCTCGCCGTCGACGTACACGCAGATGGCGCCGCCGCCGACGCGATACCGGGTGAAGGCGAGCGAGAAGACACGCACCACCCCCCGAAACTCGGGGCGCGCCCAACCGTTCACCCCCGGCGGCAGCTCCATGCCGCGTTCCAGCGGCGGGTAAGCCAGAGGAGTGAATGCGGGTGTCGACGGTTCTGTAGCCGCGTCATCGAGGCCGTGAGGTTGTGCCATAAGTAACAGTAAGTACCAGGTACTCAACGTCTAGGCAAGCGCGATGGCGCAGATGTCAGACAGATACGCACTCGGGGCGCAACGATTGGGGGCGCTTCACGACCCCAACTCTTCAGCCGACCGCCTTGACGATCTGAGGCCACAAGAATGCGAAGGAGATCTGGTCAAGAGCCATGGTCAGCGGAAGCCGGTTGTGTGCGAAGCCGACGGCAATCTTGCGCTTGGGGTCGGCCCACCCCATCGAGCCGCCCAGCCCGATGTGGCCGAACCCGCCGCGGAATCCGTTCATGGGAAGCGACATGTAGCCCAGGTGCATGCCCATGGGAAACACGATGGTCCGGTCGACGGTCAGATTGGTCTTACGGCCAAGCCCGGCAACAATTTCCGGCGAGAGGAACTCACGACCGTCAACACTGCCACCGCCCGCCAGGGCGGCGTACATCGTAGCCAGAGCGGGCGCTGTCGCCACCGCATTGGCAGCCGGGGCCTGCATGTCGTACAGGGCCGAATTCAGCGTGCCGTCGTCGGCGAGAATCCGCTCCATTCCCGGCTCGTACATCGTGGCGATCGCGCCCTCGAAACCGGGAATGCGATCGATGGCACGGATGACCGTCGGCAGTACCCGCCCCACCACGGGCCGGTTCGCCACCGGGTCCAGGAAGGGATACATCGAGGCGGCCTTGGTGGACGAGGTGCGCGGTGGGCGGCCCAGGTGAATTCCGTCAACCCCCAACGGCTCAGCGATCTCGGTCTGGAACAGCTCGCGCATGTCCTTTCCGGTGACCGCACGAGCCAGCCCCGCGAGCAGCCACCCGAAGGTAAGTGCGTGATAGGCGCGCTTACCGTAGAACTTGTCGACGGGGGCCGCGGCCAGGCGCAGCTCCATCAACTCGTGATCGACGATTTCCTCTGCGTGGTAAGCGATCCCGCCCAGTCGGGAAAGACCCGCACGGTGATCGAGAACCTGGCGGACCGTGATCGACGACTTGCCGTTGGCGCCGAACTCCGGCCAGTAGCGCGCCACCGGAGCGTCATAGGCAAGCAGTCCGCGGTCAACCAGGCGGTGGATGACCGTGGCGGCCACGCCCTTGGACGCCGAGAACACCAGCGCGCCGGTGTCGCGTGTCCAGCCCTGCCCGGCAGCGGCCGCACCGGCCCAGATGTCCAGGGCCGGTTCACCGTCTACATAGACGCAGAGCCCACCGCCACCGAGCCGATACTTGGTGAACATCCAGTCGAAGGTTCGGACGACGGAGGAAAGCTCGGGGCGCGCCCACCCCTCCACTCCCTTGGGCAGGCGCAACCCGGGCTGATCCCCCGGATAGAACTCATTGCCGTGTGCAGGTGCTGTGGCCGCAACATTGGGGCCCAGAGGGATCGCCATAATGAACATTTGGGTACCACGTGTCAAACAATCAGGTCAAGTCACAATCTGATTGCCGACGGCGTCACCCAAGGTCAGCGAGCTTCGGTCAGCCGCGCAGCAGAATCTGGTGATCGTTGAGCCAGGTGTCCACTACTCGCTGTGGATCCGCACCGCCGGATACTTCGCGGGTCATCGCCGCCAGGTCACCGGTGGTCAGCTCGCCGGCCACCTTGTTGAGCGACAAAACCTGCGGTTCAGACAGTTCATTGCGCCGATACAACGGAACGACGTTGTTGGCCGGCAGCCAGTTTTTTTCGTCGTCCACCAGGGTGACCCCATCGGCCGGAAGGGCCGGGCTGGCGGTGGACGTCCAGGCCACCGCGACCTCTGCGCGCTTGAGCGCCGCGAAAAGCTCACCAGTACTGGGGAATTGACGCGGATAACCCGTCGAGCAAGCGCCGATGCGCGCGACGGGAACGGGCCCCGGCCCCACCTGCCCGGCACGCGCCAATTCATCGCAATGCCGGGCGAGCCCGGCAAGCGTGGGTTTAGCCGAGACACTCGTCGTACCGGACGGAACCGCAATGGCCGGGCGATCCTCTGCCGTCCCGTAGTCGGCGGCCGCGACGCCTGCGGGCAGCGCGACGATCATGGCCTTATACGTGACTTCCTCGTCCCCGCTGGCCCGCTGCTGCGGCGCGAACTGTCGTAATAACCTGCCCGTGAATCCTGGCGCGACGCTCGCAATACCGTTATCCAGTTCTGCTACCGGGTCGGCACTCTCACGCACCTTTGTGTCGATACCGGTCGCCTTCACCACCGCCGCGTAGATGTGCGCGAGCACTCGGTACTGCGGTTCCTTCGTAGTGACCACCGTCAAATATGGTGCGGGGCCGCCATTCTCAGAACAAGCGGCCAGTATGGCCACTGCGATCAGCAGCCCCACAGCCCACGCGCGAAAAATCAAACGGGATCAGTCGCTCTCGTGCGCGACAGCCTGAACCGCCGCCGCCACCGCGGGTCCGACGCGAGGATCCAGTGGGCTAGGCACGATCTTGTTCGGGGCCAGATCGGGCTCGACGACCGAGAAGATCGCCTCGGCCGCAGCCACTTTCATCCGTTCGGTGATCCTGGTCGCCTCCGCGTCGAGCGCGCCACGGAACACACCGGGGAAGGCCAGCACGTTGTTGATCTGATTCGGGAAATCGCTGCGTCCGGTCGCCACGATCGCGGCGTACTTGGCCGCAACATGCGGGTGGATCTCGGGATCGGGGTTGGAGCACGCGAAGACGATGCTGTCGTCCGCCATGGTCGCGATAAGCGACTCGTCGACCTTTCCGGCCGAAACACCCAGGAAGACATCGGCACCCGCGAGCGCCTCAGCCTGTCCGCCGGTGAGGCCACGCGGGTTGGTGCGCGCCGCAAGGTCTGCCTTAAACTCGTTGAGGTCATCGCGGCTGGAATGCACAATGCCTTTGGAGTCCAGCACCGTGACATCGGCGATGCCGTCTGCCAGCAGGATGTTGGCGCACGCGACACCGGCCGCGCCCGCGCCGGAGATCACCACCTTGAGGGACTTCTGGTCGCGGCCCAGTACCCGCGATGCACCCATGAGTGCGGCGAGCACCACGATGGCGGTGCCGTGCTGGTCGTCGTGCATCACCGGGCAGTCCAGCGCCTCGATCACGCGACGCTCGATTTCGAAACATCGCGGCGCGGAGATGTCCTCCAGGTTGACCGCGCCGAAGGTGGGACGCAGACGGATCAGCGTCTCGACGATCTCGTCGGGATCCTTGGTGTCGAGCACGATCGGGATGGAGTTGAGGCCCGCGAAGGTCTTGAACAGCGCGCTCTTGCCCTCCATGACGGGCAGCGAGGCCGACGGGCCGATATCGCCGAGACCGAGCACGGCGCTGCCGTCACTCACGACCGCAACCAGACGATGCGCCCAGGTGTACTTCTTGGCCAGGCTGGCGTCGGCCGCGATAGCCCGCGACACCTGTGCGACACCCGGGGTGTAAGCAATCGAGAGTGCGCGCTGGGTATCCAGCGGCGACTTGAGCTCTACCGACAGCTTCCCATCGATATGTGCTTCGAAAATCTCTTCATCTGTCACGACAACGTCGGATGCGGTCACAGCGTGAGACTACTGGCCCCCGTGGAGGTCACTTCTGGCGACTCAGGAACTGTGAGCAGCCCGTTACGCGCCCGCCACGAATCCGCGCACCGACTCGGCGATCATCTGCACCGCGATCGCAGCCAGGAGCAGGCCCGCCACGCGCGCCAGCAGCATGATTCCGCCCTCCCGCAGCACCCTGATCAGCACCGTCGAGAACCTCAGCGTCAGATACAGCACCAGGTGCACACACAGAATCGCGGCGGCGATGGCCAGATAGGTCCCTACCTGTCCCTGCGCCTGGCGGACCGCGATGATGGTGGCCGCGATCGCGCCGGGCCCCGCCATCAGGGGCGTGCCCAGCGGAACGAGCGCCACATTCACACCACTGTCGGCGTTCTGACTGGTGGCACCCCCCATCAGCAGCGACAGACCGGTGATGAGCAGCAGCAGGCCACCGGCACCCTGCAGCGCGGGCACTCCTATATGTAGGTAGGTCAGGATCGCCTGGCCACCGATCGCGAACATCGAGATGACCGTCAACGAGACCGCGGGAGCCTGCCACGCGGCGCGATGGCGCTCGGAGGCCGGCGCCCGTCCTGTCAGCGACAAAAACACCGGTACCGCACCGGGCGGATCCATGATGACCACCAGGGTGATGAACACCGAGGTGAACACCGCGATATCGAATGTCACAGTATCAGTGTCCCAGGCGATCCTTCAGGTTGGCGGGTTACCATCGCGCAGCACGGTTCCGCAGAATTGGTTTGCGAGCAGGGAGCCCACATCATGGCGCGATTTCCGTCGGTCAATCCGTCATCGTTGCGTTCACCCATCCGCGGCCGTGAACCGGAAACCGACGCCACACGCATCCCGGTTCCCCTCGCCCGCGCCATCGTGGACTGCGGCGTCTACATCGACGGGGTACGACTGCCGGGCAAGTACACCCCCACCGCCGCGCTGGAGAAGGTGCGCTCGCTGGATCGCGGATTCGTCTGGGTGGGCCTGCATAAACCCGACGAACATCAGATGGAAGCCGTCGCGGGCCCGTTCGGATTACACCGGCTGGCCGTCGAAGACGCGGTGCACGCGCACAACCGGCCGAAGCTCGAACGCTATGACGACACCCTCTTCCTGGTGCTTAAGACCGTCAATTACGTTGAACACGAATCAATTTCGACCGCCCGCGAAATCGTGGAGACCGGCGAGATCATGATCTTCGTGGGTGGCGACTTCGTGGTGACGGTGCGCCACGGCGACCACAGCGGCCTGGCGAAGGTGCGTGCACAGATGGACGCCGACCCCGACCACATGCGGCTGGGCCCCTACGCCGTCATGCATGCGATCGCCGACCGTGTCGTCGACTCCTACCTCGAGGTCTCCGATCTGGTGGAGGACGATATCGACTCGATGGAGGAGAACGTGTTCTCTCCACGGTCAACCACCGACATCGAGCACATCTACATGCTCAAACGCGAAGTGGTGGAACTGCGCCGCGCGATCAGCCCGCTCTCGGTCGCGTTGAGCAAGCTGACCCAGGACCACAACGACCTCATCGCCAAGGAAGTCCGCCGCTATCTGCGTGACGTCCTGGATCACCAGACCCACGCGGCCGACCAGATCGGAAGCTACGACGAGATGCTGACCTCTCTGGTCAATGCCGCGGTCGGCAAGGTGGCGATGCAGCAGAACACCGATATGCGCAAGATCAGTGCCTGGGTCGCCATCGTGTCGGTGCCCACCATGATCGCAGGGATCTATGGCATGAACTTCGATTTCATGCCCGAACTGCATCAGCCCTGGGGTTACCCGGTGGTGCTGCTGGTCATGGTCAGCGCCTGCACTTTCGTGTACCGCACCTTACGACGCAACCGTTGGCTGTAACCCTCGTCCGCGAACGTAACCACATGCACACCCGAACGATGATTCTCGTGCGTGCGGTCACTGTCGATGTGTCAGGACGGCTGCGCGTGCGCGCGTGACGGGTCCATCACGTCGATATCGGCCAGCCGCCATGCTTCTCGGAGCGCATCGGTACCCTTAAGCCGCACCCAGGCCGCCTCGTTGGCGGTGATGGGCACCGCCGCCAAAAACCGCACGGGCGATAGCGGTTCGGGCAATACGAGGTTCGGCACCTCGCCGGCCTGCAGCAGTACCGCGGTGAACGCCTGTCGGGCCGGATCGTCCCAGAGCGGCTGTCCCAGGTCGACAAGCGCATCGTCGGTGAGCACCAGCCCTTCCACCGCCGGCGAGGCGGCCAGCACCGCAAGGGACCGGACCAGGCCGGGAAAGACGTTGCCGCGCAGACTGATCAGCACCTCGGCACGCGGGCCGCGCTCGTCGGAGGTCAGCATCTCCCCCGGGTCGGACATCGGGTAGCGCGCGGCACCCACAGACACGAAGTGTGTCAGCCCGGCGTCATCGGGCCCGTAACGCAGCAGCTCGTAGGGCTCGGATCCCAGGAAGGTGACGGAGGCCGAATCCGGCTCGCCCGCGCCGCGCCCGGCGAAGTAACCGGCCAGATGCGCGAGTACCCGGCGGACGATCTCGTCCGAATTCATACCTGCACTGTTCACTCGCCGACGGCGGCCAGGGAAAGATTCTCCCCCGAGGCCGCATCGAAGATCACCAGCTTGCCGGTGTCGATGATCAGCTCGATGGGCTCGCCCTCCACGACCTTGGACGCCGCGGCCAGCCGTGCCACGAATTCATTCTCGCCGACCTCGGATTCCTGCGCGAGCTCGGTCAGCTCGGCGGACTTGGCCGCACCGCCCTCGGTAGTGAAGTGCACGTACTTGTCCGAGCCCAGCGACTCCACCACGTCGGCATTGACCGTGAGCGTCAGGCCGGTGATCCGCTTATACGTGTCGACCAAGACGGCGTCCTCGAACTGTTCTGGGCGAATGCCCACGATCACGTCACCAGAAGGCTTCTTGGCCGTGATGCCGGCATACACACCGGCATCGAGCGTCACCTCACCGAAGGGCAGCTGCACACCGACATCGGTGAGCGTCGCCGGAAAGAAGTTCATGGCCGGAGAACCGATGAAGCCGGCGACGAACAGGTTGGCCGGCGTGTCGTACAGTTCCTGGGGCGCACCGACCTGCTGAACCTTTCCCGCGCGCAGCACCACCACCCGATCCCCCAACGTCATCGCCTCGGTCTGGTCGTGCGTGACGTAGACGGTGGTGGTACCCAAACGCTTTTGCAGGCGCGCGATCTCGGTACGCATCTGCACTCGCAGCTTGGCGTCCAGATTGGACAACGGCTCGTCCATCAGGAACGCCTTGGGGCTACGCACAATCGCACGGCCCATCGCCACCCGCTGCCGCTGACCGCCAGAAAGGTTGGCGGGCTTGCGGTCCAGGTAGTCGGTGAGATCCAGGATCTTGGCGGCCTCTTCGACCTTCGCGTTGACATCGGCCTTGCGCATCTTGGCCAAGGTCAGCGGAAACGCGATGTTCTGGCGCACCGTCATATGCGGATACAACGCGTACGACTGGAAGACCATCGCGATATCGCGATCCTTGGGCGCCTTCTCGTTGACCCGCTGACCCGCGATGCTCAGCTCGCCCGAGGAGATGTCCTCAAGTCCGGCAATCATGTTCAATGTGGTGGACTTGCCGCACCCCGACGGACCGACCAGGATGATGAACTCGCCGTCTGCGATGTTCAGGCTGACGTCCTGGACAGCGGCCGAACCATCCGCGTACGTCTTGGACACCCGATCGAGCACTATCTCAGCCATCGCTAACCCTTCACTGCGCCGGAGGTCAATCCGGCGACGATCCGTCGTTGGAATATGAGCACGAAGATGATGATCGGCACCGTGATGACGATGGCGCCGGCCGCGATCGATCCGGTGGGCTCCTCGAATTGCGAACTGCCGGTGAAGTTGGCGATTGCCACCGGGGCGGTGATGGACCGGTCGGTGGCGGTCAGCGAGATCGCCAACAGTAGGTCGTTCCACGCGAAGATGAACACCAGGATCGCGGAGGTGACGATGCCGGGTGTGGCCAACGGGGCGATGACCTTCCGGAACGCCTGTGCCGGGGTAGCGCCATCCATCTTGGCTGCCTTCTCCAACTCCCACGGGATCTCGCGGAAGAACGCTGACAGCGTGTAGATGGCCAGGGGCAGCGCGAAAGTGATGTACGGAATGATCAGACCGGGCCAGGTGTCGAACAGGCCGATGGACCGCTCGATGTTGAAAATCGGCGTCACCAGGGAGATCTGCGGGAACATCGCGATGAGAAGGGCGGCCCCGATGAGCGCCTTCTTACCGGGGAAGTCCAGTCGCGCCACCGCATAGGCGGCCATGGTGCCCACACCGACGGCAATCACCGTCGCGATCAGTCCGATGCCGATGGAATTGACCAGTGCCGAGGTGAAGACGTTGCCGCTGAAGATGCCGCGGTAGTTGTCCAGGGTCACCGGCCAGGGGAAGAACTTGCCGTCCTTGACCGACGACGTCGGCTTGAGCGACAGGCTCAACACCCACAGCACCGGCACCAGCGCGTAACACAGCACCAACACATCGGCGATCACCCATCCCGAAAGCTGCCGGGCCCGGCGCGAATCGCGCGCGCTCATCGTGTGCCCTCATCGCCCGCGGTCGGTGCCGAGGCCCCAAAACCCTTGATGAAGATGACGGCGATGACGGCCACACACAGGAAGATCAGGACACTGATCGCCGAGCCGAGGCCGACGTTGAACGCCTTGAACAGATTGTCGTAGCCCAAAATCGACACCGATCCCGTGTTGTTGCTGCCACCGGTGAGTACATAGACGTTGTCGAAGATCCGGAACGCATCCAGGGTGCGGAACAGCAGCGCGACCAGAATCGCAGGCTTCATGATCGGGATGGTGACGCGGATCAACCGGCTCCAGCCGTTGGCACCGTCGACCTGAGCGGCCTTCAACAGATCGTCGGGCACCAACGCCAAACCTGCCAGTAGCAGCAGCGCCATGAACGGTGTGGTCTTCCACACCTCAGCCAGGATCACCACAGCAAGCGATGGAATCTGTTGCGTCAACGGCGCACTCCCTGACGGGAGCAGATTCACAAGGTATCCGGTGCCCGGCGTCCATGCGTAGTACCAGCTGTATGAGGCTGCCACGGTGACGATTCCGTACGGGATCAGCACGGCGGTGCGCACTACCCCCCTACCGAAGATGGTCCGGTGCATCACCAGCGCGAGGATCATTCCGAGCGCGAGCTCGATGATCACCGAAATCACGGTGATCACAAGGGTCACGAGAAGCGCGCTCCACCAATATCTGTCGGACAACACGGTGATGTAGTTGTCGAACCACACGAACTTGCGATCCTGTGGGCTGGCGAAGTTGTACTTCTGCAGGCTGAGCCATACGGCGTAGCAGATGGGGTACGCGGTGACCGCGAGCATCAGGATGGCGGCAGGCGCGATGAGCAGCAGACCGAGCCGACGCTCGGCCTTCTTTCCCTCGGAGTCCGTCTTGGAGGTCATGGGATCAGCCCCCGGCCGTCAACGGCCTTCTGCACCTGATCGGTGAGCAGGTCGGCGGTGCGCTCGGGATCGATCCCGGTGATCGGGGACAGCGCCGCCGAGACTCGTGTCGAGATGGCTTGGTAGTACGGCGAGGCGGGTCGTACCGCGGCATTGGCGAGCTGCTCACGGATGATCGCGTAGGCCGGGTACTTGGCCTGGAATTCGGGATCGTCGTAAAGCGAGGAGTCCACCGCGGGCAAGCCACCCTCGATCGCCGTCGCCTTCTGATTCTCCCGATTGCGCAAGCAGTTCAGCGCCTCGAAGGCCTGAGCCTTATAGCGAGTCGTCCTGGCGACCGCGATGTTCAGCCCGCCGATCGTAACCCTGGCGGGCTGTCCTTCGACCGCGGCGGGAAGCGGAGCGAAACCGAGCGCCGCACTGGCCGCCTCGTACGCGGCGGTGAACTGCTCATCGCTCGGATCGAAGCGACCCGCGTCGCCGATCGCGCCGGTCAAATCCGGCCGCCGGTCCAGACGCAGGAACGGCACCCCGCCCTTGATGGCGTTCTCCATCATGCTGGCCATGACGAACGGCCAATTGATCTCGAATGCGGCCTTGCCCTGCTCAAAGGCCAATCGCGCTGTGCCCTCATCTGTCTGGGTGATCGATGGATCGGCGCCGTCGGCCGTGGCGATCGACTTGATGATCCGCAACGCGGTGACCGTCGCGGCGCGATGCTCCGGGGTGTCGCTCAGGGTGACCGTCTTGCCGTCGTCTGCCAGTACGGAGCCGCCGGCACTGACCAGCAGGGTGTTGAACAACACCACGAGGCCCTCGTACTGCTTGCCCTGTAACGCAATCCAGCTGGGACCGCCGGAGCGCGCGAAACCCTCGGCCTCCCGGACTGTCTCATCCCAGGTGGCGGGCGGTTCGGAGACCAGGTCCTTGCGGTACCAGAGCAGCTGAGTATTGGTGCTCAGCGGGGCCGCATACAGCTTGCCCTTCCAGCGGGCGCTGGCCAACGGTCCGGCCAGGGTGTCGCGCTGCGCGTTGGCCTCGGTGACACCCGCCGGGTCATCGGAAAGCGGTAGCGCCCAATCCGCTTCGGCGAACTCCGCGGTCCAGACCACATCCATGCCCATCAGGTCCAGGGTGCGGTCGTTGCCGGTCAGCCGGCGGGCCAGCTGCAGCCGTTGTTCGTCGGCTCGCTTCGGGAGGCTGACTTGTCGAATGGTGAACCGGCCACCGAGCTCTTTGTTGCATCGCTGGGCCGCAGCGGTGAAGGTGCCGGCCTCGCTGGCAGGGGTGTAGAAGCGGATAACGATCTCGTCGTCGGAGCGGGCGCATCCCGTCAGCGCGGCCAGCGTCAGACAGGTGACGCCCAGCGCCACGCCCTTCCGTCGGAACCATCCGGCCGACGACTCCAGCACGACCGCCTCCTGGTCCGTTGACGTGGCTCGGCACCTCCGCGTGCCGGCACGGCGGGCACACCCGTCCCGCGCGGCAACCGTAGAGCGAGAACCAGGTGACATGCAACATGTTCGGTGCGCGCGTCCCACTCTCGGGGGCACCGGCAACGCCGCAGGCCAGCGCAGTACGGCGCAGAACCGATGGGGTCTAGATGGCTAGTTTGGCCAGCATGTCGCGCGCGGCCTCGGCCTGCCCCGGCTCGCACAACACGTCATAACGTCCCGCCACCAGCTGCATCGTCGATGCGAAATCTCTTGTGCCCCTTGTCATCGCATAGGGAACCGCGGCAGTGACCAATCCGAACACCAGCCCGACGGTCAGCCCCACGATGAGCGAACCGGCCAGGTTTGCACTGAACATTCCGAGCACCAGACCGATGAACAAACCCAGCCATGCCCCACTGAGCATGCCGCCGCCGAGAACCTTGGGCCACGACAGTCGGCCGGTCACTCGCTCGACCTGCATCAGATTCACTCCGACGATGGTCACGTTTTCGACCGGGAACTGCTGATCGGACAGGTAGTCGACGGCACGCTGAGCCTCGGCGTAGGTCGGGTATGAACCGATGGGCCAGCCTTGCGGTGGTGTCGGCAACGACAACGGGGAACGCGGTGACGTCGAGCGCTGCGATTGCCCGGGGGTGAGCGGTTGTCCCACGAGTTGGGTCCTCCTGGAGAGTCGATGATGTACGGTGGCGCTCTAGCTAGCTCTCATTTAACGCCCGACGGTACCCGTTGGTGCCCCTTTGACCGCTACCTGCGACTTTCCGGCCGCTGCGCGGCCGAGAATGCCCTCGATACGCTAGGTTTGCGCCATGACTACCCCGGGCAACGAACCCTCTGGCACCAGCTCTGACGCCTCGTCCGGGTACGAATACCCGTCCCTGGAAAAGTCCACCCCGCCGGTGGATCCCGCTTCCGCGGCCAACCCGGTATCTCCGAGCGTTCCACCGGCCTGGGAGACCCCAGGAGCTCCTCCGGCCTACCCCGCCTACCCGAGCGCTCCGCCCGCGTACCCCACGGCTCCACCGCCGTATCCGACGGCACCGCCCGCCTATCCCCAGTACGGCCAGGGCTATCCCCAGTACCAGTCGGGACAGCTACCGGGCGGGTATCCGGCCACCGGCGGATACCCCGGATACCCACCGCCCGGCTACGCCGACCCCTACGGGTACGGCGCCTACGGGCAAACCGGCGGCACCAACGGACTGGCCATCGGATCTCTGATCGCCTCGATCGCCGGCGTCTTCTGCGGCGTCGGATCGATCGCCGGCATCATCATGGGCATCATCGCGCTCAACCAGCTCAAGACCTCACAGCAGGACGGCAAGGGTGTGGCCATCGCCGGGATCATCATCGGTGGCGCCGTCATCGCGTTCTGGCTGCTGATCATCGTCATCGGCATCGCCTCCGGCGGTAGCGGCAGCTCGGGGTCCTACTAGCCCGTCTGCGGCGTGTAAGGGGACGCCTGCCGCGTCATACCCGCGGCCCGGCCCTTACCCGCGATCACCAGCGCCATCTTGCGGCTGGCCTCATCGATCATCTCGTCCCCGAGCATCACCGCACCGCGCGCACCGCCGGCAACCGAGGTATGCCACTCATAGGCGTCCAGGATCAGCTCGGCCCTGTCGTAGTCCTCCTGACGCGGGCTGAAGATCTCGTTGCCCGCCTCGACCTGCGCGGGATGCAGCACCCACTTCCCGTCGAAACCCAGTGCGGCCGAGCGGCCCGCAGCCACTCGGAAGGCATCGACGTCGCGCACCTTCAGATAGGGACCGTCAATCGCATCGATTCCGTGAGCACGCGCGGCAACCAGGATGGTCATCAGCACGTGGTGATACGCCTCGCCGTCATACCCGGGCGGCTGTTCCCCGACCACCAGCGTGCGCATGCCGAGACTGGCCATGAAGTCCGCAGGCCCGAAGACCAACGACTGCACGCGTGGGCTGGCCGAGGCGATCGCATCGATGTTGGTGAGCCCCTCGGCATTCTCGATCTGTGCCTGGATGCCGATCGCGCCCACCTCAAGCCCGTGCGATCGCTCGATCTGGGTCAACAGCAGATCCAATGCCGTCACGTGTGAGGCGCCGGTGACCTTGGGCAGCAGGATGGTGTCGATATTGGCGCCGGCCCGCGAAACAACCTCCACCACATCGGCGTAGGTCCACTCGGTGGTCCAGTCGTTGACGCGCACCGATCGCAGCCGCCCGGACCAGCCGGACGCATTCAGGGCGTCCGCGATGCGCCGGCGAGCTTCCACCTTGGCGGGAGCCGCCACGGCGTCCTCAAGGTCCAGGAAAACCTCGTCCGCGGCCAGGGTTTTCGCCTTGTCGATCATCTTCTGACTGCTGCCGGGAACGGCAAGGGTGGTCCGACGTGGACGGTACGGACGATACGAGTGAGCTGCCACAACTAGCCAGCGTAAAGCGCCGCTCTACGCGGTGGCTCGCCTCCCGTACCTCTCCTTGGCCTCCGCCGGTGTGCGCGTGAGCGGTCGCAGGGCCGTCTTGGCCTTGTAGAAGGGCGATCCGAACCAAGTTCCCGGTGGACGGCGCCGTCCGGTGATGCGGTCATGCTGCAACGCTATCAATTGACTATTTTGACATCCAGATACTGACTATAAGTCAGATTATCGGAGATTCGTCCGCTGGCGATAGCCACACGCCCATTTTCACCCGGCCGAGCACAGCGTGCTCTCGCCGGACTCGTCCGTGGCCCGAAACTGCCTGGGGTTTGCCGATTTTGCAACCGGACCGACATCTCGCCGGTATGGTTGCTCCGGTTCACATCGGTCACATCCGTCACGACTGCATAGGTCGGAATGGGTGCCAACAGATGGGACCCAGGAGTACGGCCGGGACCCGAGAAACGGGACCCACAGAGAGGGACCGAGTGGAGCTTCCGGGTTGGGTTGCGACGTCGGTGAACCATGCCCGTGGCGCGGCGCTGCGCGTCAAAACCACCTCGGTGCCCTGGATACGGGTTGGCGGGCTCAGCGCACTGGTGATCGTCGGCTCCGCAGTGACGGCAAGCAGTGGCCAGGCGGTGGTGCACGTTCCGATTCCGATGGCGAACGCCGCCCCTACACAGGCCGAAACGGGGCAGCTGAACCTGGTCACCGTGATGCGTCCGCCGACCAAATACCGCGTCGCGCCGAGCGCCGCGGTAGCTCCTGCGCCGCCCGGAATCGTGAGGGCCCCCGGGGGACTTGGTGTTCCGAAGATCGCGCTGGACGCCTATCAGAACGCCGAGCGCATGATGGCCAAGGCCGCACCGGGCTGCGGTGTGAGCTGGAATCTGCTGGCGGGCATCGGGCGGATCGAATCGGGCCACGCCAACAACGGTGCGACCGATGTGAAGGGCCGCGTGGTCCGTCCCATCTACGGCCCGAGTCTGGACGGCTCCCTGCCGGGTAACGAGGTCATCGTCGACCATGAGCAGAGCCGGTCTCAAGGTTCGCGCGTGTACGTCCGGGCCATGGGGCCCATGCAGTTCCTGCCGAGCACCTGGAACCACTACGCCTCCGACGGCGACGGCGACGGCAAGGCCGACCCACAGAACGTTTTCGACGCCAGCCTGGCCGCCGCCCGCTATCTGTGCAGCGGCGGATTGAATTTGCGGGATCGCTCGCAAACGATGTCGGCCATCCTGCGCTACAACAACTCGGTGGCCTACGCGCAGAACGTGCTCGCCTGGGCGGCCGGCTACGCCACCGGCGTGACCCCACTCAATCTGCCGCCGCTGACCGCCGCCGATGTGGCCCCCGAACGCAAGGCCCACCTGGGCGGGGGCGAGTCCCGCGGGCTGGGACCGGGTTCGGCCACCGACGTCGCCAGCCTGTCCCCCAATGACCCGCTGGCCCAGCTGCCGATCGTCACCCCCTTGGCTCCCGACCGAGCCGGTGTCGTGGGCCCTCCCGGAGCAACACAACCGGTACCCGAGGCTCCGCAGGCACCGTGCATGTTCTTCTGTGCACCGCCGCCTCCCCCTGCCGCCGAACCGTTCAATCCGTTCGCACCGAACCAGACACCGCAGCCGTTCAACCCGTTTGCCCCGCCCCCGGTGGAGTTGGGACCGGCCCCCGGACCTGCGCCTGCACCGGCAGCGCCCAAGCCCTAAAACGGCACGTCCTAGACTCGGGTAGTGACATCCGAGCTCACCACGGCCGTGCGCAGCGCACTCGCCGGGGTAATCGACCCCGAACTTCGCCGTCCCATCACCGAATTGGGGATGGTCAAGGACATCACGTTCGACGACGCCCACAACGTCGAGATCGGGATATACCTCACCACCTCCGGGTGTCCGAAGAAGGCCGAGATCGCCGAGCGGGTAACGCAGGCCGCCGCCGATGTCGACGGCGTGGGCACCGTGCGCGTGCTGCTCGACGTCATGAACGACGAGCAGCGCACCGAGCTGCGCAAGCAACTGCGCGGCGACAGCGCCGAACCGGTCATCCCCTTCGCCCAGCCCGGCTCACTCACTCGCGTGTACGCGGTCGCATCGGGTAAGGGCGGCGTCGGAAAATCAAGCGTCACAGTCAACCTCGCGGCCGCGATGGCGGCGAAGGGACTCTCGGTCGGGCTGCTGGACGCTGACATCTACGGCCATTCGGTACCGCGCATGATGGGCACCTCGGATCGCCCCACCCAGGTGGAGCGGATGATCCTGCCCCCGGTCGCCCATGACGTGAAGGTCATCTCGATCGCCCAATTCACCCAGGGCAACACCCCGGTGGTGTGGCGCGGGCCGATGCTGCACCGCGCCCTGCAGCAGTTCCTGGCCGACGTGTTCTGGGGCGATTTGGACGTGCTGCTGCTGGATCTGCCGCCCGGCACCGGTGACGTCGCGATCTCGGTGGCCCAGCTCATCCCGGGCGCCGAGATTCTGGTGGTCACCACACCGCAGCAGGCCGCAGCCGAGGTTGCCGAGCGCGCGGGGGCGATCGCAACCCAAACCCGTCAGCGCATCGTCGGCGTGGTCGAGAACATGTCCTGGCTGGTACTGCCCGACGGCACCCGCATGGAGGTGTTCGGGTCCGGCGGTGGCGACACCGTCGCCGAAAGCCTGACCCGAGTGGTCGGCACCAATGTGCCGCTGCTGGGCCAGATCCCGCTCGATCCCGCCGTACGCGAGGGTGGCGACGACGGTTTGCCCATCGTGCTCAGCCAGCCGGATTCGGCTGCGGGCCAGGCCCTTCGCACCGTGGCAGACAAGCTCTCCACCCGCGGCCGCGGGCTCGCGGGCATGTCGCTGAACATCGATACGGCCCGCCGGAACTGACCGTGCCCTAGCGCGAGCGGGCCCCCGCTTGCGGGGGGACTATTCGCGGAGTTTGGTTACGTCGCGTCGGCGTCGTAACGCGTCGGCCCGCGCTCCGCCGGCTTCGTGAGCTCGGGATTGGCGATCGGCGAAGGCACCGGCTCGGTGACCGCCTTCTTCACGCCGTCCAGCGGCCTGGTCAATGAATCGAGCACCGAATCATCGCCGTCCAGAAGGTGTTTGGTGATGACGGCGCGAGGCGTCATGCCGCGCAGCTTCTGCAGCTCGGCGAGGGGCTTGCGCACGTCGTCGAATTCCGGCCCCAGCTCTTCACGCAGAGAGGCTGTCGCCCCGCTGGCGTAATCGCGGACCTTACGCAGCGACTCGGTGGTCCACCGAATCGCCCCGGGAAGTCGCTCGGGCCCCAGTACCACGAGCCCCACCACCAACAGGACTAACAGCTCGCCCCAGCCGACACTGCCGAACATCAGGAGCCGTCTGGACCGGGAGTAACTTTGAGCTCGACGGGACGACCCTGACGCAGCACCGTGATGGTGGCTTCTTGCCCAATCTTCAACTGCCGCACCGCGACCACGAACTCGTCGGCATCGGCCACCGTCCGGTTGCCGACCTTCACGACAACGTCGTTCTCCAGCATGCCGCCCTTTTCGGCAGGGCTGCCGGCCTTGACGTTGGCCACCTCGGCACCGGTGGCGGTCGCATTGCTGACCGTGCGGCTGCTGATACCCAGCGTCGCGTGCACAATCTTGCCGTCGCGGATCAACGTCTGCGCGACCTCAGCAGCCTCGTTGATTGGAATGGCGAACCCCAGGCCACTGGAACTGTCGCTCAACGACTTTCCGGCGGTGTTGATTCCGATCACCTGAGACTTCATGTCGATCAGCGGGCCACCGGAGTTGCCGTGGTTGATGGCGGCGTCCGTCTGCAGCGCGTCGATCACGGTGTCGGTGTCACTGCCTTCACCCGACAGCGGCACCGGGCGATGCAGCGCGCTGATGATGCCGCTGGTCACCGTGCTGCGCAAACCCAGCGGAGAACCGAAGGCGATGACCTCGGCGCCCACCGCGACCTTGTCGGAGTCACCCAGACGCGCCACCGTCAGGTTGTCGACGTTGTCCACCTTCAATACCGCGATATCCGTCTTCGGGTCCCGCCCCACGAGATTGGCGGGCACCTTCTTGCTGTCGTTGAAGATGACTTCGATCTTGAACTTGCCGGGGTTCTTCGCGGCGTCGGAGATCACGTGATTGTTGGTGATGACGTAGCCCTTGGGGTCGATGACGACGCCCGAGCCCTGTGCCACCTCGTCATCGGAGCTGGCCTCGATGGTCACCACCGCACTCTTGACCGCGTTGGCGACGGCGGTGAAGCGGGACTCGTCGGGTTGGGTGCTGTCATCGGTGGTCAAGGTGACCTTCGAGGTGGTGAACGCCTGCACCACCTCGGCCGTCTTGCGTCCGATGATGCCACCGACCAAGCCGATCAACAGGGCGACGGCGGCAAGGATGGCAAGCGCCGGGATGGACACCCGGCCACCGAACAGCACGTCGCGAACGCCCAGCTTCGGCGCCGGTGCACCGGATACGGCGAGCGGGGCCTTGGTGACCGCGGGCCTGCCCAGCTCGACCTGCGCCGTGGGGTCGCGCCACGGATCTTCGGCGGCGTCGGACCCCTCGTCGACGGCATTGAGCTTGCCTGCGTCAGCGGGGTGGCGCTGCAAGGACGTGGTGGTGTTGTCGGGCCGTCCGAAAGCCTGGGCCAGCACCGGGTCGGGAGGACCGACCCGCGGTGTGTACTGCCCCTGATCTCGGTACTTGTCCGCCCCCTGGAACGAACCGGATACCCCCGAAGGACGACCGAAAGCCCGTTGCGAAGCCGGATCGACGGGCGGCCGATCAACCGGGCGCGGCGCCAACCGGGGGGCGGTGTCCTGATGTGCGGTCACCGGCCCACCCTACCGGCGCTTACGACGTACTCGGCTATCTGGCCGCACCGCGTCATTTCCCACTGTGGGCGACAAGTCGCCATCGTGTGCTGACGGTTGCGGTGGTGCGGCCTCATGCGGAATGTGCGGAATCTGGTTGAGCAACCCCAGCAATGAGCCCGGCACCCGGATAGCCCCGGAATCACGCAGTGCGCTGCGTGCTTGGCGCTGAGCGTCGATCTCTAGCGCGCATTCGGCGCACATCGACAGGTGGTGCGCCGCACGCAGGTGCGCGCTCATCCGTAGTTCGCCATCCACGAACGCCGCAATCGCCTCGGTGGACAGATGCTCGGTCGATCCGAACTGACGCGGCGCACCCACCGGCGCCTCACTCTGCGAGGCGAACGGGGAGGGCAGCCGCGAGAACGACGAGAAACTCGAGAACGCCCGCCGGAACGGGCCGCTATCCACCACGGCGACGCTCCCTTCGGTTCGGTACGGCCGACGGACACGTACCGGCCTACCTCGAAGATAGCGCGCGAATGTACTCATTGCGTACCAACCTGCACCAATGGTGTCGCGCGCTACTCCGCCGCCGCGAGCGCGGACGTCGAGGAGTGTGCGGCCAGGTACTCACGGATGGCCTGCCGGCCACGGTGAATGCGGCTACGCACGGTGCCGAGCTTCACGTCGAGAGTGGCACCGATTTCCTCGTAGGACAGACCTTCGATGTCACACAGGACCACGGCGGCACGGAATTCCGGCGCCAGAGAGTCCAACGCGGCCTGCAGGTCGGCACCCAGCTGAGCATCGTGATAGATCTGCTCTGGATCCGGGTCGGTCGCGGGCACGCGGTCGTAATCCTCGGGCAATGCCTCCATGCGGATGCGTCCGCGGCGACGGACCATGTCCAGGAACAGATTGGTGGTGATGCGGTGCAGCCAACCCTCGAACGTGCCGGGCTGGTAGTTCTGCAGCGACCGGAACACCCTGATGAAAGTTTCCTGAGTCAGGTCCTCGGCGTCCTGCTGGTTGCCGGAAAGGCGGTAAGCCAAGCGGTACACGCGGTCGGCATGCTGACGAACCAATTCATCCCAGGACGGCATGGCGGCCTGGTCTCCGGTGGCATCGAATACTGCGGTCCCGGATAGCTCGTCAGGGTTGATGGCCTCGACGAAGTCTGTGTACTCGGGCTCGCTGATACGCGTAAGCGTAATCGCGTGTTCCTCCTGTTCGGCTATGGCGGCCTCACCCCCGATGGGGAGATTGTCAGCCTGATCAACCCAGATGCCATCGGTGTTATTCCCGGCCAAGGTCGTCGTGGAGGGGCGCGTATTCAGGACAGATCGCGACATGCATTGACCCTCTACCACCGAGGTGTGGGTCTCTTATGAGCTAACTTAACTCTTCCTGAGAATGCGGTCTCGATCCGGTCTCACCGGGGATATCCGCACAAGAAACCCGCTCGATCGTCCCCGAGTTCGGCGTGTCGCAGGACAGATTCACTCCCGCTCGACAGGATCGAATCGTGACCAGCAGCGCAGATCGATCCCGCGTCGAGGCGATGGTGAGCCACGCCGAGGGCGCCATCTCCGAAGACGACATAGTCGCCGCCGCCCGGGAACGTGCCGTTGACCTGGGTGCCGGCCCGGTGACGCCCGCGGTGGGCGCTCTCCTGAGTGTCTTCGCACGTCTATCCGGCGGTAAGGCCGTCGTCGAAGTGGGTACGGGCGCCGGGGTCAGCGGCTTGTGGCTGCTCTCAGGTATGCGCGAGGACGGCGTACTGACCACCATCGACCTGGAACCCGAGCACCAGCGCAGCGCCAAGCATGCCTTCTTGGAGGCTGCCATCGCGCCGTCGCGCACCCGGCTGATCGGTGGCCGGGCCCAAGAAGTTCTGCCCCGACTGGCCGACGAGTCCTACGACCTGCTCGTCATCGATGCCGCGCCGGCAGATCAACCCGACTTCCTGGCCAGGGGCATTCGGCTGCTGCGCCCGGGCGGAGCCGTGGTGATCCACGGGGTGTCGGCCGGCGGGCGCGCGGGTGATCCGAGTGCCAACGACCCCGATGTGGTCGGCGCGCGCGAGGCGGCACGCATCATCGCCGACGACGGCCGGTTCACCGCGGTGCTGATCCCGCTGGGCGATGGCCTGCTGGCGGCCACCCGCGATTAGATAGTCCACTCTCCCACCGGGCGTGAGCGCGCTGCTGCGCACGCCCGGTGTTTTTGTGCTCGCCCTCGCGCTCAGGTTCTTGATGCTTGACTCTCACTGAATGCACGTTTAGCTTGCTAAATATGCGTTCAGTCGATGACCTCACCGCCGTCGCCCGGATCCGAGAGGCCGCCATCAAACTGTGGGGCGAGCAGGGATTCGGCGCCAGCATCCGCGCCATCGCCGATGCGGCAGGGGTCAGCCCCGCGCTGGTCATTCACCACTACGGATCCAAGGACGGGCTTCGGCAGTCCGTGGACGACTACCTGCTGGAGTACATCCGTTCAGAGAGGTCCCGCACTATCACCTCAAACGACCCCAAGGTCTGGCTCAATGCCATCGACGAGATCGAGACCTTCGCACCGATGGTCAGGTACCTGCTGCACAGCGTGCAGTCGGGCGGAGAACCCGGCCGCGCATTTCTGCAGCGCTCCATCGACGATGCCGGGAGGTATCTGGAAGACGGCGTGAACGCGGGTACCATCAAGCCCAGCCGTGATCCCAAGGGGCGGGCCTTGTGGGTGTCACTGACCGGTGTCGGCGCACTAACTGTCTACGTACAGATGTTTCCAAACGACGACCTGCGCACCATCTTGCGCCGGTACTCCGAGGAGCTGATGTTCCCGGCCATCGAGATCTACACCGAGGGCATGATGACCGACTCCACCATGCTCGATGCCTTTGCTGCACAACAGGATAGCTCTCACAACGAAGCAGATTCGAAGTGACGTACCCCAATCTTGCGGTCGAAATACGAGGACTGATCAAGTCTTTCGGCAAGAACAGGGCACTCGACGGGCTCGACCTATCGGTCGCGCACGGCGAGGTGGCGGGATTCCTGGGACCCAACGGCGCCGGTAAGTCCACCACTATCCGGGTACTACTCGGCCTCCTGCGCGCCGAGGCCGGCACGGTGCAGCTCTTCGGGGGCGACCCCTGGGTCAACGCGGTGGAGCTGCATCGACTCATCGGCTACGTACCAGGGGATGTCATCTTGTGGCCCAACCTCACCGGCGGACAGGCGATCGACTTCCTCACCAGAATGCGCGGCGCCGAACATGTTTCCCTGCCCAGGCGCAACGAACTCATCGAGCGTTTCGAGCTCGACCCCTCCAAGAAGGCCCGGACCTACTCCAAGGGCAACCGGCAGAAGGTGGCGCTGATCGCCGCGTTCTGCTCCGATGCCGAGCTGTTCATCCTGGACGAGCCGACATCTGGCCTCGACCCGCTCATGGAAACCGTCTTCCAAGAATGTGTGGCCGAGGTGGCCTCTCGTGGCTGCGCGGTCCTACTTTCCAGCCACATCCTGGCCGAGGTGGAGAAGCTGTGCCATCGGGTGACCATCGTGCGTGCCGGGCGCACGGTGCTCTCCGGCTCCCTGGCAGAACTGCGACACTTCATGCGGACGTCCGTCACGGTGCGCACCCTGGCCAACCCTTCTACGCTCACATCCATCCCGCAATTGCACGACGTCACCATCGGCGGTAACCGAGCATCATTCACCGTGGATCGCGGCGACCTCGACCGCACCATGGAGCAACTGGTACGTCTCGGCATCGTCGACCTCACCGTGGCTCCCGCGTCGCTCGAAGAGCTGTTCATGCGCGAGTACCAGGGCGTCCCGCGGTGACTACCGACTTCGCGACCCTGCCCATCCGCCATACCATTTCGGATGGCAGCCCCCGACAGCCACTGACCGGCATCGGCACGCTGATCGCGTTGACGTTGCTTCGTGACAGGTTCCGGATCTGTATGTGGGTGGGCTGGCTGACGCTCTTGATGACCTATACGCCGCTGGCGTTCACGTCGATCTACCCGACAACCGATGATCGCATGGCGCGGGTCACCATGATGAAGACCCCGGCTGGAATCATCATGGGTGGGCCTAATTTCGGCGTCAACGAGACCAATGTCGGCGTCATGGTCGCCAACGAACTGATGACGGTCATGATCGGCGCAGCGGCCATCATGTCCATCCTGACCGTCATCCGCCACACCCGCGCCGAGGAAGAGTCCGGCAGTGCTGAGCTGGTGATGGCGGCGGCGATCGGCCACCAGGCCCGCACCTATGCGGCGCTCGTGGTGGTCGGACTGATGAATGCCGTCCTCGCCGTTGCGATGACGATCGCCTTGTCCGCGGCAGGATTCGATGTCGCCGACAGCCTTGGAATCAGCCTCGGAATCACCGGCGCCTCCATGGTTTTCGCTGGGGTCGCGGCCGTCACGTCGCAATTGTGGCGCACCTCGCGGGTAGCCAGCAGCGTAGCGATGGCCGCCCTCGCAGCAGCGGTCCTGGTTCGAGGAATCGGCGACATCATCGACAACAAGGGCAGCACACTGAGCTGGTTCTCGCCCCTGGCATGGGCCCAGCAGATACGGCCGTTCGTCGACCTACGCTGGTGGCCCCTCCTGCTCTTGGTGGGTGCCTCGGTGGCGCTGATGCTGACCGCACACATGCTGGAAAGGCATCGACAATACGACGCCGGAGTGCTGCCCTCGCGCGGCGAGAATGCGAACGCACTTGAGATCAAGTCCGTGTTCGGCCTCAACCTGCAGCTGCAGCGCGGGCTGCTCACCGGTTGGGGAGCCGGAATCTTTCTGACCGGTATGGCATTTGGATCGATGGCCAAGAGCCTGAGCGATTCGATCGACACCAACCCACTGTTGGCCCGCGCATTCCAGGCCCACGGACTCGATGGCATCTTCGCCACCTTCAATCAGGTCCTCGCCATCGCAGCAACCGCGTATGTTGTCTCGGCGATCGTGAAGCTGGCCAAGGATGAGCAGTCGGGTATCACCGAAACAGTGCTGGCACGCGCGGTCTCACGCTGGAACTGGATACTGTCCGCGGTCGCGGTAACGGTCATGGGCAGCGCGCTCCTGATGCTGATCGCCGGTCTGGGCGGCGGGCTCGGCGCTGCCGCGACGTTGCACAATCCCGATCTGGTGTGGCGCCTCGCCCTCGCGGCACTGGCCCAGGTTCCCGCCCTCATGGTGGTCGCGGGAATCGCAGCAATCGGGATCTCCTTGCAGCACAGCTTGATTGGCTGGCTCGTAGTGGCGTTCTCCGTCGGCATGCTCTATGCCGGAATACTGCAGCTCCCATCCTGGATCGTGACGCTATCCCCGGTGATGCGTGTCAGTGCTCCCGTGGAGTATCCCTGGCCGACCATGTTCGTCCTCATAGCGATAGGCGCCGGGCTCACCGCAGCCGCAGGCGCGATCTACCACCGTCGTGATGCGATCTAAGAAAGAAAGATCATGAAAACTGTTGTACAGGAATTTTTTTTCGGTCACCGCCGGCCTGGGCGCTGCCACGCCGGTAGTGGCCCAGAACAACTACGCGGCGGCCAACATCACCGTCGAGTCCGGACAGACCGTCACGTCGACCGGGTTGTACGGGCCGGTTCGCCATCCCATGTACACCGGCTCGCTGATGATGATGGTGGGTATGCCTTTGGCGCTGGGATCGTATTGGGGCCTGCTCGCGGTCATTCCGGCCGCAGCCTCGCTGGTGGTCCGGATCCTGTACGAGGGAAAGATGCTGCGGCACGATCGGCAAGGCTACGATGAGTACACCGAGAAGGTACGCAGCCGTCTGGTGCCGTTGGTGTGGTGAGTGGCTAAATCCATACGCCCTTGCCGACGGCGACGACACCCCCCGCGCTGACGTTGAACCGTTCGCGGTCGCGCTCGATGTCGACGCCGACCTGCTCGCCCACACCGACCACCACGTTCTTGTCCAGAATCGCGTGCCGGACAACAGCACCCCGACCCACCCGCACACCGGGCATCAGCACGCTACCTTCCACGACGGCGCCGTCGTCGATGACGACGTTGGAGGACAGCACCGAGTTGCGCACCGAGGCCGCTGACACGATGCTGCCGGCGCCCACCACTGACTCCTGAGCCGAACCACCGTTGACGAACTTGGCGGGAGCCAGGTTCTCCGATTCACCACGGATGGGCCACCGCCGGTTGTATAGGTTGAACACCGGATGCACCGACACCAGATCCATGTGTGCGTCATAGAACGCGTCGAGCGTTCCGACATCGCGCCAGTAGGCGTGATCACGTTCGGTCGCTCCCGGCACCAGGTTGGTGTTGAAGTCGTAGACCGCCGCGCGGCCATCGGCCACCAGCCGCGGAATGATGTCGCCGCCCATATCGTGATCGGAGTGGTCATCCTCGGCATCCGCACGGATGACCTCGATGAGTTCCTTGGTCGTGAAGATGTAGTTCCCCATCGACACAAAGGCCGCATCGGGATCATCCGGTGTGCCGGGCGGATCCGCGGGCTTCTCGACGAACTCGCGGATGCGTCCGGTGTCGTCGGCATCGATGCAACCGAACGCGCTCGCTTCGGTTCGCGGCACGCGGATTCCCGCCACGGTGACCCCGGCACCGCTGTCGATATGGAAGTCGAGCATCTGCTCGGGATCCATCCGATACACATGGTCGGCGCCGAACACCACGATGTACTCGGGATCCTCGTCGAAGATCAGGTTCAGGGACTGGTGGATGGCATCAGCGCTGCCCGTATACCAGCGCGGACCGAGCCGCTGCTGCGCGGGAACAGGGGTGATGTACTCCCCCGCCAGGCCCGACAGCCGCCAGTTTTGCGAGATGTGCCGGTCCAGCGAGTGCGACTTGTATTGGGTCAGAACGCAAATACGCAGGAAACGCGCGTTGACCAGGTTGCTCAGCACGAAGTCGATGAGGCGATACGCGCCGCCGAAGGGCACCGCCGGTTTCGCCCGATCGGCGGTCAACGGGTAGAGCCGCTTGCCTTCACCGCCGGCAAGCACGATCCCCAGAACGTGTGGCGATGCCCTCATAGCAATCAACCTATCGGCACTCGGCAGAAGCGGCCAGCGCTACACCCCGTGGCGAGCCTGCGGTCGTCAGAGCCACCTACTACGGTCGTGGCTATGACCGACGGTCTTCGCGCAGGCGGCTCATCCACGACCGACGGTCTTCGCGCAGGCGGCTCATCCACGACCGACGGTCTTCGCGCAGGCGGCTCATCCACGACGCGGGTCGCGATGATGACGCGGGAGTATCCACCCGAGGTGTACGGCGGGGCAGGCGTCCACGTCACCGAGTTGGTGGCTCAACTGCGCACACTGTGCGACGTCGATGTGCACTGCATGGGCGCACCGCGCGACGGAGTCTTTGTTCACCGACCCGACCCGGCGCTGGACGGCGCCAATCCCGCGTTGACGACCCTGTCGGCCGATCTCGCGATGGCTGCGGCGGCCGCCGGCTCCACGGTGGTGCATTCGCACACCTGGTACACCGGAATGGCCGGGCATCTGGCCAAGCTGCTGTACGGCGTCCCACACGTGCTGACCGCGCACTCCCTGGAGCCGCGCCGGCCGTGGAAGGCCGAACAACTGGGCGGCGGATACCGGGTGTCGTCGTGGGTGGAGCACACTGCGATACACGCCGCGGACGCGGTCATTGCGGTCAGCGGTGGGATGCGCGAGGACATCATGCAGACCTACCCCGACCTGGATCCCGAGCGGATTCACGTGGTGCGCAATGGAATAGACACCACAACCTGGTATCCAGTGGACCCGGCCGAGGCGATCACCCAACCAGGATCGGTGCTCGCCGAGCTGGGCGTGGATCTGTCTCGTCCGATTGTCGTCTTCGTCGGTCGGATCACGCGGCAGAAGGGGCTCGCGCACCTGGTGGCCGCCGCGCACCGCTTCTCCCCCGAGATTCAGCTGATCCTGTGTGCAGGCGAGCCGGACACCCAAGAGATCGCCGAGCAGATCACCGGTGCCGTGACCGAACTTGCGGCGACCCGGCCGGGAGTGCACTGGGTGCGGGAATTCCTGCCCACTTCCAAGCTGCGGGAAGTGCTGTCCGCGGCAACGGTTTTTGTGTGTCCGTCGATCTACGAACCGTTGGGCATCGTGAACCTTGAGGCCATGGCCTGCGGTACGGCCGTCGTGGCCTCGCGCGTCGGCGGGATACCTGAGGTGGTTGCCGATGGTGTCACCGGCACGTTGGTGGCTTACGAAAGCAGCGAATCGACGGCCTTCGAGGCGGGTCTTGCCGACGCGGTCAACGCATTGGTCGCGGACCCCGCGCGGGCCACCGAACTCGGCAACGCCGGAAGAGCGCGGTGTATCGAAGACTTCTCGTGGGCGCACATCGCGGAAATGACGCTGCAGATCTATCACAAAGTCTGCGGCTAGCGCCCGGAGGGCTGTGGGCCTAGCTGGTGACGTTCTTGAGTTCGTCGCCGAGCGCGGCAGCCTCATCGGGGGTCAGCTCGACCACCAAGCGACCGCCACCTTCCAGTGGCACGCGCATGACGATTCCGCGTCCCTCTTTCGTAGCCTCGAGAGGACCGTCGCCTGTTCGGGGCTTCATGGCCGCCATCGTGTGCTCCCTCCAAATTCCAGCCAAGGGTGTTCGGCATCTCCGACCATTGTTCCCTATCTGAGCTGCCGTTTCACTGGACCATTGTTCCCTATCGCGAGCATCTGGAGACAGCAGACCCTCAACTGGACTGTACGGCGGGTGCAGTTTCGGTCCGTGGAACCCAGCAGGACCGCACATGATCGTCCACCATCCCGGTGGCCTGCATCAACGCATATGCCGTGGT
The DNA here is from genome assembly GCA_014204435.1 of Mycobacteroides chelonae. GTDB lineage: Bacteria > Actinomycetota > Actinomycetes > Mycobacteriales > Mycobacteriaceae > Mycobacterium > Mycobacterium chelonae_A. The sequence goes on along the minus strand of JACHLF010000004.1, from coordinate 199,105 downwards.
AGGGCCGACAAAACGGACGCCACGGCGTTTGAGTTCCTTGGCCATTGCGGTGCTCTCGTCGGTCACCGCCGGCACATCCGAAATGCGCTGTGGCCGGGCGCGGCGTTTCGGGGCGAACGACCACAACAGGTCCGAAAGATCGGTGTCCAGATCGAGCACCACGCGGGCGTTGGAAATCGCCGAATCGATCTTGGCGCGGTTCCGCACGATCTCGGCATCGGCCATCAGCCGGGCCACGTCCTTCTCGCCATACCGGGCGATCTTCTCCGGCGAGAACCCGTCGAAGGCGCGCCGAAAGCCCTCGCGCTTACGCAGGATGGTGATCCAGGCCAGGCCGCTCTGGAACGCCTCGAGGCAGAGACGCTCGAACAAGGCGTCGCGCCCGTAGACGGGGCGTCCCCATTCGTTGTCGTGGTAGTCGGCATACAACGTGGACCCGGCCGGGTCCACGGCCCAGGAACAGCGCGAGGGCTCCTTACCGGGCATCAGCGTCAACACTGGCTCGCACGCCCTGCGCCTCGTCGAGTTCGGCGCGCAACTCGTCGATCTGACGGGCAAGCCGATCCAACACCCAGTCGACCTCGCTGGCCTTGTACCCACGGAACACCAGGGAGAACTTGACGGCATCCACGTCCGTGCCCGTCACCTTCTCGGCGGGCAGCACGGTGGCGGTGGTCCCCTTGGGCAGCGGGGGCAGCGCCTCCCCACGACCGAACAGCATCGAGCCGAGCACGAACAACACCGCGGCCACCGCGATGAGAACCAGCAGATACGTCAGTGCGAACGTCACGACACCGATCTTGCCAGCGAGGTCCGACATCGCGATCTACCGTGGGGCCATGAGCGCCTGGCACGAGTTCACGCGGCAGGCTCCGACCATCGCCGAATTGTTTCGGCGCCGCCACGCGCAACCTGTGCTTCCTGTCGACCCTCCGACGCGGCGGGGCCCCGCGGATCAGCCCGATCCCCACGTCGAGCTGCACACCGCCACCGTCGACACCCACATCGGCGAGGCTGACGTGAAGGGTTGGGACATCGTGGACGACGAGCAGGACCTGGACCTACACGCCGCCTTAGCCGAACACCTCTACGCCACCATCGGATTCGATCTGCGCGGACGGCGGTTCGCACCGTTCTACGTCGCGGACATCCAGGGAGCCTCGGCGATATGTCTCGACGACGACCACATGATCGTCACCGCGTGGTCACCGATCGAGGGAGAACGTGAGATCCAGAAGACCTGAGCCTCATCGAGTGCATACCGGGTGCAGGCGATCTGCCCGATATGTCTGCGTGCGGTATGCGTTCGACGCGCAGACGCTCAGCGCAGGGTGTTCATCGGCGGACGATCGTCCAGCGAGACCGTCGAACTGCGCGGGGTGAACCCGTCGCCGTCGGCGAAGAACTGGGTGATACCCACCCCGGAGTCCGGAATCCCGCAGCGTGACAGCATGGTCGCCATCACCTGCCGGCTCATCACCCCGAGCTCGACCAGCGGCCGATTGCGGTGGCTACGTACGCCCAAGTTCACCTGGGCGATGGAGTTCAGGCCCAGCTTGTCGTAGGTGTCGATGAGCAGGCCGATCTCCACGCCGTATCCGGGCGCGAAGGGCACCGAGGACAACAGCTCGCGGGTACCCGCGTACTCGCCGCCCAACGGCTGTACGACACAACTGAGTTCCGGCCGCAGGGCCGCGAGCATCGGCCGGGCCACCAGCTCGGTTACCCGCCCTCCGCCGTTGGCGTCCTCGGACCCACTGACCTTGAGCGGGCGCCGGTAGAAGCCCTTGACGAGGTGAATGCCCTGACCCAGCAGCAGCGGGCCGAGCAGATGCGGCACGAACATCGGGTCGGGGTCGATCAGATCGGAGTCCACGAAAGCAATCACGTCGCCGGTGGTCGCCGCCACCGATCGCCACAGCACCTCGCCCTTGCCGGGATTGGGCGGCACCTCGGGCAGCGCCTGTTCACGGCTGACCACCCGCGCTCCCGCGGCCACGGCCCGGATCGCGGTGTCATCGGTGGAGCCCGAGTCCAGCACAATCAGCTCGTCCACCAGACCGCCCAACAGCGGACTGATGGTGTCGATGACGGCCGCAACGGTTTCCTGCTCGTTGAGCGCGGGCAGTACCACCGAGACGGTGCGGCCCTTCTTCGCAGCGATGAGCTGATCGACCGTCCACTCGGGCCGGTTCCAGCTGTGGGTGTCCAGCCAGCTCGGATCGATGCCAATTGTCGAGGTCATGCCAACCCCCTCACTGTTCGCGCCGGTGGGCGAGTTCCTACGATGGAACCCACCATTTCCAGCGTGCGGCGTGTAGGCCCAACTTCATGGACTCGGAACATGCGGGCACCGGCCGCCGCCGCCAACGCGGTGGCGGCGAGAGTGCCTTCGAGTCGTTCCGTCAGTCCCACACCAAGAGTCTCCCCGATGAAATCCTTGTTGCTCAACGCCATCAACACGGGCCACCCGGTATTAACGAGATCGTTTACATGGCGCAACAAAGCGAGACCGTGGAACGTATTTTTGCCGAAGTCATGCGTCGGATCGATCAGAATCGCGTCTTGGGATACCCCGAGAGCTACCGCACGCTCGGCGGAGGCGGTCACCTCGTCGAGCACAGCCCGCACAACACCGTCGACCTCAGCTCCGTAGTTGACGCGAAACGGCCGGGTTCGAGGTATCGCCCCACCGGTGTGCGAGCACACCAGTCCGGCACCATGGGCGGCTGCCACGGCAGGGAGCTCGGGGTCTGCCCCGGCCCAGGTGTCGTTGATCAGGTCGGCCCCCGCCGCGCACGCCTTCTCTGCCACTTCGGCCCGCCAAGTGTCGACGCTGATCAGCAGGTCGGGGTGGGCATCGCGCACCCACTCGATGAAGGGCACCACACGCGCGATCTCGGCGACGGCATCGACGTTCTCCCCCGGGCCTGCCTTGACGCCCCCGATGTCCACCACATCGGCGCCGCCGGCCACCGCTTTATGCACGGCGGTCTGCGCGGCCTCGTCGGTGAAGGTGGCCCCGCGGTCGTAGAAGGAGTCCGGAGTGCGGTTGACGATCGCCATGATGAGGGCACGATCGGTGCGGACGGGTCGCCCGCAGAACGTCTCCAGCACGTTCTCATTGTGCAGGCCGATCCAGTCCTGCTCGCACCGAGTGTGAGCCCACAGCGAAATCTGGCCCCATTGCGCGCAACCGCGTCACACTGGGCGAGCGAAATGACTTGCCAGCCTGGGCAGTATGAGCACATGGGCGAGAACCGTTTCCTGGTCACCGGATCCCCAGGCCATCTCGGGGAGGCCGCACGCTGCGGCGAGGCGGCGCCGTGATCGGGATCGACATCGCCGCCGAGGACATCGCGGAGGTGGTCCATCCGGGCAGCGGTTTGCCGGTCATCGTGCTGCGCACCTCGCGGTTCTCTCTCGAGCAGGACGACAACGATGCGGTCCGGGCCCCATACTCCGATGCGAACGTGGCGGCCAACGAATACCTCTATCGACGGGTGGAGCTGGCCGACGTTGTCGAGGCACACCTACTGGCGCCAGAACGCGCCCCCGACCTCGGCTGGGCCAAGCAGGTTGTCTCGGCGACGACGCCTTTCTCCCGCACCGATATCGCGCAACTACGCACCGATGCACCGGCGGTGGTGGCTCGACACTTCCCCGAACAGCCCACTCTGTATGCGGCGCACGGATAGAAAATGTTCTCGACAATCGACCGGGGCTACGTCAACACCAGGGCTCGCGCCGAACTGGGCTGGACGAACCAACCGGTGTATACACCGCGGGCTAGCCCGCGGCTGAGATCTCCACGTAACGACGCAGGAAGGCGGTCTCGTCCAGTCGCTTGCGCCGCATCCAGCCTGTCACCTCCGCATTGCATTTACTCGCATTGCAGGACGGGCAGGCCGGCACCACGTTGGACAGCGTGTACCGGCCACCGCGCGAGATCGCCTGTACGCAGTCGCGTTGCAGCGCAGTCCCGGTCGCGCCGCAATAGGCGCAGCCACCCCAGGCTTCCACGAGCGTCAGCCACTGCTCATCGGTGAGGTCGTTGTCGGCAAGCTTCACCCGACGGTGACGACGCCGCGACGCACGAACCCGTCGGTTAACTCCCACGCGGGAACACTAACCCGACGAACCGCTATCCCTTGGGACGCTGGCCGCCGGCGACCTCGCCGGCGTACTCGGGGTAGAACGGGACGTAGCCCTCCGCGCGACCGGCAAGCACGTACAGCGGATCGGTGATCTCCTCTCCGTAGGCCTCATTGCGCAGCTCTACCTTGCGGCTCTTGAAGGTGGTGGTGTGCTCCAGGCCGTCCACGATCCTGACGAACAGCGGCATCGCGTAGGCAGGTAGGTACTGGTACACGATGTCGCTCAACGCCTTTGGATCGAACTCTGTGCCGTCGTGCAGCTTGATGGCGGCCATACCGGCGCGACCGTCGGTGCCGGGTACCTCGACACCGAAGACCGTGGCCTCCTCGATGGCGTCGGCGTGATCGAGTGCACCTTCCACCTCGGTGGTCGCGACGTTCTCGCCCTTCCATCGGAAGGTGTCACCGAGCCGATCACCGAAGGCCGCGTGCCCCCAGCCCAGGTTGCGCATGAGATCGCCTGTGTTGAACCAGGTGTCACCCTTCTTGAAGGCGTCACGCACCAGCTTCTTCTCCGAAGCCGTCGGATCGGTGTACCCGTCGAACGGGGCCAGGTTGGTGACCTTACTGATCAGCAGGCCGGCTTCTCCGGCTCCGACCTTCGTCAGGTAGCCCTTCGAGTTCCTCAGTGGTTCACCGGTTTCCACGTCGTACTTGACGTACGCGATGGGCATCGGGCAGATGCCGACGGTGCGGTCGATGTTGAGGGCGTTGACGAATGCGGTGTTGGACTCGCTGGCCGAGTAGAACTCGCAGACTCGCTTGATACCGAAGCGGTGGGTGAACTCACCCCACAGCTCGGGTCGCAACCCGTTTCCGATGATCACGCGCACCTTGTGCTGCCGGTCGGTGGGCTTGGCCGGCTGGTTGAGCAGGTAGCGGCACAGCTCGCCGATGTAGATGAAAGCGGTTGCGCGGCTCGCGATGACCTCGTCCCAAAATCGCGACACCGAGAACGACTTGCCGATCGCCAGCGTAGCGCCGGCATTGATGGTGGTCGACACGGCCAGGGTCAGGGCGTTGTTGTGGTACAGCGGCAGACAGCTGTACAGCACGTCGTTGGGACGCAGCCGCAGCGCCATGTCGCCGACACCGGACATGCCACGCAACCACCGGTAGTGCGTCATCACACTGGCTTTCGGTAGTCCGGTGGTGCCCGAGGTGAAGATGTAGAAAGCGCGATCCTTGGTCATCACGGCGTCGGTGGCGGAGGGGTTGGTGGTGGGCGCCAGCGCCGAGGCGCGGTCCAACTCGTCGCCGGTGAGCAGCGAGATCACGTTGGCACCGGATTCGTTGATGGGGTCGACGAACTCGGCCTCACTGATCAACAGCTTGGAATCGAGCAGCCCGATACTGTGCGCCAGCACGTGGCCGCGCTGGTTGTAGTTGAGCATTCCGGCAATGGCGCCGAGCTTCACGGTCGCCAACATCAGCAGCACGGTCTGCGGCGAGTTACGCAACATGATGCCCACGACGTCACCGCGCCCCACGCCATGCGAGGCCAGCGTGGCGGCGTACCGATTGGCGGTGGCGTTGGCCTGCGCATAGGTGACGTCGTTGCCCTCGAAACGCAAGAACACGCGGTCGGCGTGCTTGGCGGCCCGCTCGGCGAAGAGCGCGCCGATCGACCAACGGCCCTTCGGGTTGGACTTGATGCCGCTGAGGATGCCGCGCGCCAGGATCGGCAGGTCAAGCGCCATGCCCGGCAGCTGCGCCAGAACCTCGGTCAGGTGCACCCGATCACGGGGGTTCGACGGAATGGCGCTGCCTGCGGACATCTGGTTCTCCCTGTGCTCGGTCTTCCCGCTAGCGGCTCATCCACGTTCTTACCGCCCGGTAGGCAATTGGCTCACCGCATTGTTGACGAACGGCAAGGCCCCGTCAATCCGTCGGTTTACACGCGTCCAGGGCGGCGGCGATCTCGGTGTGCACCAGCAGCCGGTCCCGGGCGGGCGCCGCCACGTAGCCCTTGCCCTGCAGTTCGTCGAGCCAGTGCAGCAGTCCGGTGTAGTGACCGTCGGGGTCCAGCAGGACCACAGGCTTATCGTGTAAGCCCAGGTAACCGGCCGTCCAGGTCTCGAAAACCTCTTCAAGGGTGCCGATTCCACCGGGCAAGGTGATGAACGCGTCCGAGCGGTCCTCCATGATCTGCTTACGTTCGCGCATGGTGGTGGTGACGACGAGTTCGTCGGCGTCGGTATCGGCGACTTCCCGATGAACCAGCGTTTTCGGGATGACACCGATGGTGCGTCCACCGGCCGCTCGCGCGGCTTGGGCGACAGCTCCCATGGCCGACACATTGCCGCCCCCGGAGACCAGGGTCCACCCGCGCTCGGCGATGGCGGTGCCCAGACGAGTGGCCAGATCCAGCAGCTCAGGGTGGCGCGGCCCCGATGCGCAATACACACAAACTGACCAACTCATCGGTGGCTCCCGTTCCCGTTGGCGGCGGACTTGACGATGATCTGGACGGCTTCTTCGACACTGTCGGTCACCGAGAGGAGCGCGATGTCCTGCTCACCGACCTTGCCTGCGGGCAACATCGTGCCGCGGATCCAATCGAGCAGTCCAGACCAGTAGTCGGTGCCCAGCAAAATGATCGGGAACCGCGTCACCTTGCGTGTCTGTACCAGCGTGAGCGCTTCAAAGAGCTCATCGAGGGTGCCGAATCCGCCGGGCAGGCAGACGAAGGCCTGCGCGTATTTGACGAACATCGTCTTGCGGACAAAGAAGTAGCGGAAGTTGATCCCCAGGTCCACCCACTCGTTGAGGCCCTGTTCGAAGGGCAGCTCGATGCCCAGGCCCACCGAATAGCCGCCCGATTCGCTGGCGCCGCGGTTGGCGGCCTCCATAGCGCCGGGTCCGCCACCGGTGATGACGGCGTATCCGGCATCCACCAGGGCAGTCCCGAGTGCCTGCCCCCATCGGTATTCGGGCGAATCCTGCTTGGTCCTGGCTGAACCGAAAACCGTTACCGCCTTGGGGGTTTCCGCGAGTGCGTCGAACCCCTCCACGAATTCACCCTGGATACGCAGCACTCGCCACGGGTCGGTATGGGTCCAGGTGGTGGTATCTCGGGTGTCCAACAAACGTTGGTCGGCGGTGGTGTTCTCGCAGCGGTCACGACGCAGTTGAACCGGTCCGTGTAGCTGGGGTTCGATACTTTCGGGCACGTTGCCAGCCTAGGGGCCGCCGGCAACTCAATTCCCGCAGGACAGCTCGTTCAGTAGCGCCAAGGTGCGTGCCTCGTCCAGCGGACCTGTGGCGGAAGAAGACCTGACGCAGGTCTGGACGGTGGCCGTTTTGGGTCGACGCGTGGGGGCCAGCGAGCGCACCCTGACCCGGCTTCACCATGCCCTGCGGCTACTCGCGGAGAGGATCGGCCGGTCACCTCCGTAGCGCATCAGTACGGTTGGCCCACTCCCAGCGTGTTCATCGACGTGTATCGGCACACCCTGGGTAAGACCCCGGGAACCTATGCCGCACCCGTCACACGCTGAGGTAGCGCCGGAGCACCTCGGTGACATCGGTGATCTGCCGCACCGGAACGTGTTCACCGCGGGTGTGCGCCAAGTTGGGGTCGCCAGGCCCATAGTTGACTGCGGCGATCCCACGTGCCGCGAACCGGGAGACGTCGGTCCAGCCGTACTTGGCGCGCACCACTGCGCCTGCCGCGCGGATCAACTCGGCGGCGGCGGGACGGTCCAAACCCGGCAGCGCCCCAGCGGCAGAATCGGTGAGCTCGATCTCGACATCAAGCCCGTCGAAAACCTCCCGCACATGCGCAAGCGCCTGCTCGGGGCTGCGATCGGGGGCGAACCGGAAGTTGACGGTCACCGACGCGGCATCGGGAATGACGTTCCCCGCGACACCCCCGTCGATCCGCACGGCGGACAGCCCTTCCCGGTATTCGCAGCCGTCGATGTCGACGATGCGGGCGCGGTACGAGTCCAGCCGCTGCAGCACCGCACCAAGCTTGTGAATGGCGTTGTCCCCCAGCCAGGATCGCGCCGAGTGGGCACGGGCGCCCGTAGCACCGATGACGACGCGCAGGGTGCCCTGGCAACCCGCCTCGATCAGACCGGCGGTGGGCTCACCGAGGATCGCGAGATCAGCGTCGAGCCACTCGGGCAGTTCACGCTCGATGCGGCCGAGCCCGTTGGCCGAGGATTCGATCTCCTCGCAGTCATAGAACACCAGCGTCAGGTCGACGCGAGGTGTCACGGTAGCGGCCAGGTGCAGGAAGACAGCGTCGCCGGATTTCATGTCGACGGTGCCGCAGCCGTGCAGGATCTCCGCCTCGCGCCGGCTGGGCACATTGTCGGCGGCAGGCACCGTGTCCAGGTGCCCGGCCAGCATCACCCGGGTTCCGTGGCCATAGTCGGTACGAGCCAGCACCGCGTTGCCGTTGCGAATGACCTCGAATCCGGCGGTCTGTTCACGCAGGGCAGCCTCGACGGCATCCGCGATCTCGGCCTCGTGCCGGGACTCGCTGGGGATGTCTACCAGGGCAGCCGCCAGGGCTATTGGGTCACCAGCGAGTTCAAGCGCCACCGATTCAGGCTAGCGTGTACAGCGTGAGCGGAGCAGTAGCACGTGGCCTGGCGACCATCGCGGCGGACGGATCGGTACTGGATACCTGGTTCCCGGCGCCCGAATTGACCGATGCCCCCGGCACGTCGGGCACCGAGCGGATCTTCGAGACAGACGCACCCGCCGAGCTGGCCGGACTGGCCGGCACCGATCCGGACCGCAGTGTGGAGAAGGTGTTGGTGCGCACCACGATTGGCTCGCTCACCGACAAGCCCACCGATGCCTACGACGCCTATCTGCGTCTGCACCTGTTGTCACACCGGCTGGTCCAGCCGCATGGCGCCAGCATGGACGGATTGTTCGGCGTACTGACCAACGTGGTGTGGACGAACTTTGGCCCCTGTGCGGTCGAGGGCTTCGAGACGGTGCGCGCGCGGCTGAAAGCGCGCGGCGTGGTGACGGTCTTCGGAATCGACAAGTTCCCGCGCATGGTCGACTACGTGGTGCCCACGGGTGTGCGTGTCGCCGATGCCGACCGGGTGCGGCTGGGCGCACACCTGGCCCCCGGCACGACGGTCATGCACGAGGGCTTCGTGAACTTCAATGCCGGAACGCTGGGCGCCTCGATGGTGGAAGGCCGCATCTCGGCCGGTGTCGTCGTGGGCGACGGTTCCGACGTCGGCGGCGGCGCGTCGATTATGGGCACCTTGTCCGGCGGCGGCAGCCAGGTGATCTCGGTGGGGCAGCGCTCCCTGCTGGGCGCTAACTCCGGTGTGGGCATCAGCCTGGGCGACGATTGCATCGTCGAGGCCGGGCTGTATGTCACGGCGGGCACCAAGGTCGGCACACCCGACGGCAAGACGGTCAAGGCGCTGGAGCTGTCCGGAGCCAACAACCTACTGTTCCGACGCAATTCGCAGACTGGCGCGGTCGAGGTCGTGTCGCGTGACGGTGGCGCGTTCGAGCTGAACGCAGCGCTCCACGCCAACTAACCCCGCTATGTCCTCGCCGCCGGAAGAGGCCGATCCGCTGCCTGACGAGGTGGCGCAACGACCACGCCCGGCGTGGGGATTGCTGCTGGCGCTCAAGGTGTTCGGTGCCTTCGTCGTCGCGGTCCTCATCGTGACAGGAACGGCGACGGCATTGATCGCGTATCAAGGCAGGCGGGCGCCCGCAGGCAACCACGATTACGTCGCCCTCGGAAGTTCGTTCGGGGCCGGTCCGGGAGTTCCCGGTCGCGACCGGAGGAGCCCCATCCTGTGTATGCGATCCGCCAACAACTACGCCCATCAGCTGGCCACCCTGCGTCACCTCGACCTGACCGACGTCACCTGCTCGGGAGCAACGGCACAGTACGTCCTGCACGGTGGGCAGTACTTCCAGCCACCCCAACTCGACGCGGTGCGCAACACCACCAAACTCGTCACCATCACCGCGGGCGGAAACGACATCTACTATCTGCCCAATCTGATCGCCTGGTCCTGTGCGAAAGATCCGGGCGCCGTGTCGTTCACCTGGCGGCTCAGCATCTGTGACGCCAAGTCCGACGACGACGTCGACAGGGCGGTGCAGCAGGTGAGTACGAGCCTGCAAGAGATCGGCCGCGAAGCGCACCGACGCGCGCCGCGCGCCGCGGTCGTGTACGTCGACTACGCCACTGTCCTGCCCGACACCGGATACTGCCCGGACAGGCTGCCCATCACCAACGCGCAGTTCGACCGCGCCCGCATTCTGGCGAAAACACTTGCCGCCACAACGAATGAAGCAGCGCGCACTACCGGATCGCTGCTCGTATCCGCGGCCGCCCTGACACGTGGCCACGACATATGTTCGGCGGATCCCTGGGTCTACGGGTACACGTTCTCGGCAACTCCGCTGAACTACGGACCGATGGCCTATCACCCGACGCTGCGCGCCATGACCGTGATCGCCGCTGGAATCAACAAGGCCCTGAACGCGCGGTAGCGATCAGTCGCTCACTGCCCGACATACAAGTCGCGCAGCAGGCCGATCTCCGCGCCGTGGTGCAGCAACTCACGATTGATGTGCAGAGCCAGGGTCAGGAACGGTTTCTCGGACCACGGCCCTTCGGCCGGCCCAACCGGAAGAGCCAGTGAGACTTCGTCTTTACCGAGCACTCCGGCACGCCATGCCGCGTACATGAGGTCAAGACGATCCAGGGCATCGGCTGCGGTGACCGGATAGTCGTAGGTCATGTAGTCGACCGACGGTCCACCGAAGTGACTGGCGATCCGTGCGCCGAGCACACCCACCAGAATGTGGCCGAGCCGCCAGGCGATGGTGGTGACCGGTGCGGGTTCAGGTGACGGGGCCGCAGACTCCAGCAGCCACGTACCGGTTCCCAGAAGTATTCGTCATCGGTGAGTCCGTCGAAGCGGGGACGCAGTTGCGAGGTCCAGTGCCAGTCGATCTGGTCCACGATCTCGCCGGTCACGTTCATGTCATCAGCTCCTTTTTGAGCACCTTGCCCATGGCGTTCCGGGGCAGCGCATCAACACGACGCACCTCGCGAGGACGTTTGTGTATCGAGAGCTGTTGCGCCACGAAGGCAATGACGTCATCTTCCACCACGTCACCGACAACATAGGCGACGATGCGTTGCCCCAGGTCGTCGTCGGGCACCCCCACCACAGCCACCTCCACGATCCCGGGATGGCCCAGCAGCACGGTTTCGATCTCACCAGCGCCTACGCGGTAGCCGCCCGACTTGATCAGGTCGACCGATTCGCGCCCCACGATCCGGTGCATTCCGTCTGCGTCGACAACGGCGACGTCACCGGTGCGGTACCATCCGTCCTCGGTGAGCACTTCGGCTGTCTTCTCCGGCAGATTGAGATATCCGCTGAACAGTGTCGGCCCCTGAACCTGCAGCTGGCCAACCGTTTCCCCGTCGTGCAGGGCCGCCAGGCCATCCTCGCCCAGTAGGCGGGTCTGTACGCCCGTCAATGGGTGACCCACCCATCCCGCGCGGCGTTCGCCGTCGGCGCGGGTCGAGAGCGTGATCAGGGTTTCAGTGGCGCCGTAGCGCTCGATGGGGGCTTGGCCCGTAAGCCTGCGCAGCGCGTCGAACACCGGCACCGGCAGCGGCGCACTTCCCGACACCAGGAGTCGCGCCGAAGACAAGGCACGCGCACAGGATTCGTCGGAGACCACCCGAGACCAGACCGTCGGCACACCGAAGTACAGGGTGCCGTGCGTGCTGGCATAGGCCTCGGGTGTCGGTTTGACGGTGTGCACAAAACGATTTCCTACCCGCAACGACCCGAGCAGTCCGAGCACCAGTCCGTGAACATGGAACAGTGGAAGCCCGTGCACCAGAACATCATCTGCCGTCCATGCCCAGGCCTCGGCCAGTCCGTCGAGACTGGCGGCCACGGCACGCCGACTCAGCTGGACTCCCTTGGGGGCACCGGTGGTCCCCGAGGTGTACACGATCAGCGCCGTCGACTCCGGGCGCGGTTCGAAGTACTGGTGCCACGACCGTGCGTGCCGACGCACCGGTACATGCGGCAATCCCTCGGACTCCTGTGGCAATTCACCCAGCCAGGCGATCGCGCCACTATCCGTGAGAATGTGTCGACGTTCTGCCACCCCGACATCTGCCGGCATCGGCACGACGGGGACCCCGGCGATGAGTCCGGCAATCACCGCAAGGACCGTGTCGATACTCGGGCGGGCCAGTACCGCGAGGGGACCCGAGGCGCCGCCTATGCGTTCTGCTGCCGCCGTCGCGGCGCCGACAAGGTCACCGCGCCCCCAGCTGTCCTCGCCGATACGAACCGCATCCGCGAGGTCGGGAGACTTGGGGTGAAGAGACTTCAGCAGCATGCATCCAGCTTAGGATGAGCCGCTTGGCTACCGCCCCGAGACCAGCGCGCGCAGGAAGAAGGTCATGTTGGCGGGACGTTCGGCGATGCGCCGCACGAAGTACCCGTACCACTCCTCGCCGAACGGCACATAGACCCTCATGTGGTGACCCTCACCGACCAACCGCCGCTGTTCGGCGTCACGGATCCCGTAGAGCATTTGATACTCGTAATCACCAGGGCCCCTGCCTGTCTCACGCGCCATCACGCCTGCCGCGTCGATGATGGCGGGATCATGCGAGGCCACCATCGGGTAACCGGCACCTTCCATCAACACCCGCAGACAGCGCAGGTAGGCGACATCGACATCTTCGGGATCGCGATGTGCGACAGATGCGGGCTCGTCATAAGCCCCTTTGCACAATCGAATGCGCGAACCTTCTCCCGACAGGTCACCGCAATCGGCGTACGTGCGCTTCAGATATGCCTGCAACACGGTGCCCAGCCACGGAAAGTCCGCGCGTAATTCCCGCACGATACTCAGGGTCGAGTCCGTGGTGGTGTGGTCCTCGGCGTCCACGGTGACCCATACTCCGGCCTGATCGGCCTTCGCGCACAACAGCTGTGCGTTCTCCAGGGCAATGCGCTCCCCGTCTCGCGGCAGCGCCTGCCCCAGCGCCGACAACTTGAGCGAGATCTCCAGCGGCCGCACGCCGGTGTGCACGGCGTCGCTGCGCGGCGCCAGGGCATCCAGCAGCGACAGGTAGGCCGACACGGTTCGGGTGGCCCGCTCCCTATCCGTGGTGTCCTCGCCGAGGTAGTCGATGGAGATGAAGCGCCCGGAGTCGAGCAGCGTCGTGCCGGCGACGAGGACGTCATCCTGCGCTTCACCGGGAACGAAGCGGCGTACCACCTGCCGGGTTAACGGCATCCGTTCGGCGGCGGTTCGTAGTCGCGCGGACCTGCTGGCAGCCAGGATCGCGGGTCTGGCTGTCTTTCCGAACCACTCAGCCATCCTCACGCTCCATGTGGGGATATCCGTATTCCTTTGGAGCGTCGAATGTTTCCTTGATAGATCGCGGCAACAGCCAACGGTGCAGGTTGAGAGGTGATCCGGCCTTGTCGTTGGTACCCGATGCCCGCCCACCGCCGAAGGGCTGCTGGCCGACGACGGCACCAGTGGGCTTGTCGTTGATGTAGAAGTTCCCCGCCGCGAAGCGAAGCCGCTCGCTGGCTGTTCGAACCGCCTGACGATCATCGGCGATGACGGCACCGGTCAGGCCGTACCGAGAACCGGTGTCGACGACGTCCAGGATGCGCTCGTAGTCGTTGTCCGGATAGACGTGCACCGCCAGGATCGGACCGAAGTACTCGGTAGAGAACGCCTCGTCGGTCGGGTCGTCCGACAGCAGGACCGTCGGCTGGACGAAATAGCCTTCGCTGTCGTCGTATTCGCCTCCGGCGGCAATCGTGACTCCGGCGCCCTTGGCGCGATCGATGGCGGCCGCGTTGCGTTTAAACGACTTCTCGTCGATGACGGCACCGCCGAAGTTGGACAGGTCGGTCACGTCCCCATAGCTGAGCCCCGCGGTAGCGTCCAGGAACTCGTCGCCCATCTGGTCCCAAACCGACCGGGCGACGAAGGCCCGGGAGGCCGCGGAGCACTTCTGCCCCTGATAGTCGAAGGCACCGCGAATAAGCGCTGTGCGCAATATATCTGGGCGAGCAGAGGTGTGCGCAACGACGAAGTCCTTGCCACCGGTCTCACCGACCAGCCGCGGATAGGTGTTGTACCTGTCGATATTGGTGCCGACCTCGCGCCACAGATGCCGGAACGTTCGGGTGGAACCGGTGAAGTGGATGCCCGCCAGGCGTGGATCGGCGAGCGTGACGTCCGAGACCGCGATCCCGTCGCCATTGAGCAGGTTGACGACTCCGGGCGGCAACCCGGCCGCTTCGAGGAGCTCCAGGGTGAAATGCGCGGCGAAGGCCTGTGTGACAGATGGCTTCCACACCACCGTGTTCCCCAAAAGCGCTGGGGCCGTAGGAAGGTTACCGGCAATCGCGGTGAAGTTGAAGGGTGTGATGGCGTAGACGAAGCCCTCCAGCGGGCGGTACTCCATCCGATTCCATGCCCCGCCTCCGCTGCTGGGCTGCTCGGCGAAAATGTGCCGCGCGAACTGCACGTTGAAACGCCAGAAGTCGGCTAGCTCGCAGGCCGAGTCGATCTCGGCCTGGTACGCGGTCTTTGACTGCCCGAGCATGGTGGCGGCGTTGAGCGTGGCACGCCACGGACCAGACAGCAGATCGGCGGCACGCAGAAAAACCGCCGCCCTGTCATCGAAAGGTAGTGCTGCCCAATCCTTCTTCGCAGCGATGGCGGCCTCTACCGCATCACGCGCCTCGGCATGGCCAGCATTGGTGACGGTGCCGAGTACGGCGCGGTGGTTGTGCGGCTGCACCACATCGATGCATTCACCGTCACTCATCCGGCGGGCACCACCGATCACATGCGGCAGGTCTATGGGCGTAGCGGCGAGGTGTGACAGTGCCGTCGTCAATCGGTCGCGTTCGGGAGTGTGCGGAGCGTAGGTGAGCACCGGCTCGTTGACGGGAGCCGGCACGTTGGTGATGGCATCCATGCATCCAGCATCGTCCTGTTCACCCACGGGTGTCGAGGATTAGCGGAGATGCACAACGAAACCTCAGGTAACGCCGAAATCCGGCGGGACGTTTCGTGTGATAGGCCGAGTCTTCGACGCTCGGCGGAACTAGTCGCTCAGACGGGAGACCGCGGCGTCGATGCGCTCGTCGGTGGCGGTGAGGGCCACACGCACGTGTTCCTTGCCGCGCGGCCCGTAGAACCGACCCGGCGCCACCAGAATCCCCCGCTGCGCCAGATACGCCAGCGCCTCGTCGCACGAGTCCCCGCGGGTAGCCCATAGGTACAGGCCCGCCTCGGAGTGATCGATCCGGAAGCCATTACCCGTCAACGCCTTCGAAAGTTTGTCGCGGCGCAGTCCATAGCGTGCGCGCTGATCACGTTGGTGCGCGTCCTCGCTCAGCGCCGCGGTCATCGCCACTTGCACCGGCCCCGGTACCATCATCCCGGCGTGCTTGCGCACCGCGAGCAGCTCAGCGACCACCGATGCGTCACCCAGCACGAATCCGGCCCGGTACCCCGCCAGCGACGAGGTCTTGGACAGCGAGTGCACCGCCAACAACCCGGTGGTGTCGCCGTCACAGACCCGGGGATCAAGAACCGACACCGGCTCCGCGTCCCACCCGAGGCCGAGGTAGCACTCATCGGAAACCACGAGGGCGCCGCGTTCACGGGCCCACTCGACGACCTTGCGCAGATGCTCGATCGGCAGTACCGCGCCGGTCGGATTGCTGGGCGAGTTGAGGTAGATCAAAGCGGGGCGCTGCGGCCCAAGCTGTGTCAGCGAGTCTGCCCGCACGGTCGGTACACCCGCCAGCCGCGCACCCACTTCATAGGTGGGATAGGCCAATTCGGGAATGACGACCAGATTTTCAGCGCCCAACCCGAGCAGACTAGGCAGCCCGGCGATGAGCTCTTTGGTTCCGATCACCGGCAGTACCGCGTTGTCGGCGAGCGACACGAGGCCGTATCGCCGGGTCACTGCGTCACGGATCGCCTCCCGTAGTGCGGGTGTTCCGGCGGTCGCCGGATATCCGGGCAAGTCGCTGGCCGCGGCCAACGCATCGCGAATGAGAGGCGCCACGCTGTCCACGGGAGTACCGACCGAGAGGTCAACAATCCCTTCGGGGTGCGCCGCAGCGGTCGCCTTGGCATCGGCGATGGTGTCCCAGGGGAACTCGGGGAGAGAGGCCGAGACGCGCCTGTCCACCGGAGAGCTCAGTGTCCCTCACCCATGGGCGGCAGCTCCTTGACCGACGGCGGGTCGTACTCGGTCTTGCCGACCTTCGCGGCGCCACCGGGAGAGCCCAAGTCGACGAAGAAGTCGGCGTTGGACTGGATGTACCCAGTCCACTGGTCCGGCACATCGTCCTCGTAGAAGATGGCCTCCACCGGGCAGACCGGTTCGCAAGCACCGCAGTCAACGCATTCGTCGGGGTGGATGTAGAGCATCCGCCCACCCTCGTAGATGCAGTCGACGGGGCATTCTTCAATACATGCCTTGTCCATAACGTCGACGCACGGTTCCGCGATCGTGTAGGTCACGAAGGTCTCCTCATTTCCTGCGCTGATGTCCAGTTCATGCGTTGCGGCCAGTATCCCGGTCCCTAGATGTGCCTCGCGACACAGGCTGCCCTAACTCGCCAGGGCAATCTAGACGTATCCATCGGTTACAGGTACTTAGCTTAACGTTTAACTTGACCCGCCGTCCAGCAGAAGTGCCCAGCCCCTTCGAGGGACTTACGTCACCAGCGGCGCATCTCGGTCGATCTTGCCGCTCCGTCGAGCACTGGACGCCACCTCGAGGCACACAAAGAAAGTCTGCGTTCGCACGCACGTAAGCACGCCATTCCCCAGGCACGTCTTCCTCGTAGAAGATCGCCTCTACCGGACAAGCCGGTTCGCACGCAGTGCAATCCGTGCGCTCATCCGGATGGATGTACAGCGCTCGCGCGCCCTCGTAGATGCAGTCGACGGGACACTCCTCGGCACAGGCCTTATCCATCGTGTCCACACAGGGCCCGGCGATCACCTATGCCACGGAAAGCCTCCTCTGAACTCCACATCAATTTACCGTTTCTATCAGTAACAGTTACCTTAGGAAACGCTTAACTGATAGCTATATGCAGACTGTTGCACTGCAACAAGTTGCATAGGGGCGAGGTTTCATGCCAGCATGCTGCCGTGGCACTCACCCACGCGATCCTGTTGTCCCTAGCCGAGCAGAGCGGGTCGGGTTACGAGCTCACGCGCCGATTCGATCGCTCGATCGGCTACTTCTACAGCGCGACCCATCAGCAGATGTATCGCACGCTGCGCCGCATGGAGGACGACAGCTGGCTGCACTGCAGGGTCGTCGACCAAGGGGGACGGCCGGCCAAGAAGGTCTACACCGTCGCCGAACTCGGTTTCCGCGAACTGTCCCGCTGGATCGCCAGCTCCGAGGGCACCGAGATGCGCGACCTTGCCCTCAAAGTTCGCGCCGCCACCTACGCGGACGTCGACGCGGTCATCGAACAGATTCGTGCGCAGCGCAATGCCCACGCCGCCGCGCTGCAGGGTTACCTCCACATGCAAAAACGCCAGTTTCCCGCGCCGGATCAGCTCTCCGGTGCGGCCCTGCACCAATACCTCGTCCTGCGCGGAGGCATCCGCATGGAGGAGTGCTTCACCGATTGGTGCGACGAGATGATCTCGGCTTTGTCCAGCCCAAATGTCCCAGCCCGGACTGACGAAAGTGGAAGTGATGAGTAATCCGTACCCAACCCTGCTGTCCCCCTTGGACCTTGGCTTCACCAAGCTCAAGAACCGGGTGGTCATGGGATCCATGCACGCCGGCCTCGAAGACTTCCCGTGGGACACCCCGGCATTGGCGGCGTATTTCGCGGAGCGCGCCAAAGGCGGCGTCGGCATGATCATCACCGGCGGATACGCCATCAACCGCACCGCATGGCTCAAGCCGTTGGCAGGCAAGCTCACAACCTCCCTGGAGGCATACCGGCACCGGATCGTCACCAACGCCGTGCACAAGAACGGCGGCAAGATCATCGTGCAGCTGCTGCATTCGGGACGCTACGGATACCACCCGTTCTCGGTGAGCGCCTCGGCTAAGAAGTCGCCCATCACCCCGTTCAAACCCCGCAAGCTCAGCACCAAGGGTGTCTGGCAGACCATCGACGACTGGGCGCACAGCGCCAAGATGGCCAAGAAGGCCGGATACGACGGCTGCGAGATCATGGGCAGCGAAGGCTATTTCATCAATCAGTTCCTCGCGCCCTACACCAACGACCGCACCGACGAATTCGGCGGCAGCCCCGAGAACCGACGGCGCCTGGCCGTCGAGGTGGTCACGGCGGTCCGCGAGGCGGTGGGCCCGGAATTCATCATCTGCTACCGGCTCTCCATGGCCGACTATGTGCCCGACGGCCAGACCTGGGACGAGATCGTGGCCCTTGCCAAGGAGATCGAGGCGGCCGGGGCCACGATCATCAACACCGGTATCGGTTGGCACGAGGCGCGGGTGCCCACCATCGTCACCTCGGTGCCGCAGAACGCCTTCGTCGACCTCTCCAACAAGATCGCCCAAGAGGTCAGCATCCCGGTGATGGCCTCCAACCGGATCAACATGCCGCAGTCCGCCGAGCAGATCCTCAATGACGGCCAGGTGCAGTTGATCTCGATGGCCCGGCCGCTGCTGGCCGACCCGGACTGGGTGAACAAGGCGTCGGCCGATCACGCCGATGAGATCAACACCTGCATCGCCTGCAACCAGGCCTGCCTGGATCACTCCTTCGTGAACAAGAAGGCCAGCTGCCTGCTGAACCCGCGAGCCGGCAACGAGACAACGCTCAAGCTGCTGCCGACTCGGCATGGCAAGAAGATCGCCATCGTCGGCGCGGGTCCGGCTGGACTCGCTGCCGCCGTCACCGCGGCACAGCGTGGTCACAAGGTGGTGCTGTTCGAGGCCAACGGTGAGATCGGCGGCCAGTTTGACTTGGCCCGCAAGATTCCCGGCAAGGAAGAGTTCAACGAGACCATCCGCTACTACACCACGGTGCTCAAGAAGCACGGCGTTACAGTGCTTTTGAATAAGAAGGTGGATGCGCAGGAGCTCATTGCCGGCCAGTTCGACGACGTCATCCTCGCCACCGGCGTCAAGCCCCGCGTTCCGTCCATCCCCGGCATCGACCATCCGATGGTGCTCTCCTACCCTGAGGTCATCAAGCAGATCAAGCCCGTCGGCAAGCGCGTCGCCGTCGTCGGTGCGGGCGGTATCGGATTCGACGTGTCCGAGTTCCTGACGATCGACGAGTCACCCACGCTGAACCTCAAGGAGTGGCGCGCCGAGTGGGGCATCTCCGAAGAGCACGATGCCCGCGGCTCACTCACCAAACCCATTCCGGCTCCGGCGGTTCGCGAGGTCTACCTGTGCCAGCGCAAGAAGGGCTCGCTGGGCAAGGGCCTCGGCAAGACTACGGGCTGGGTGCACCGGGCATCGCTGAAGGCCAAGAAGGTCACCGAGTTGGCGGGAGTCAACTACGAGAAGATCGACGATTCCGGGCTGCACATCAGCTTCGGCGAGGAGCGCAAGGACCCGCGTGTGCTCGAAGTCGACAACGTGGTGATCTGCGCCGGCCAGGAATCGGTACGCGACCTCGATGATGTGTTGAAGGAGGCCGGGATCCAGGCCCACGTGATCGGCGGCGCGGCGCGGGCCGGCGAGCTGGACGCCAAGCGCGCGATCAAGCAGGGCACCGAGCTGGCCGCCAAGCTGTAGCCCTTCGTCCGCGAGCAGACGCTTGGTGCACGGAAGACCCGGGAAGGGTTTGCGCTAAGCGTCTGTTCGCGTTGGCGGGGTCACCGGTATCCATTGCACCAGCGTGCGGATGCATGTGGCGGCACGCCCGCCAGATGTCGTTCGGATCCGTCGCAGTGGCACTCGGTGACGCGTCGGTTGTCGGCGTGACGGTGGGCACCGGAACATAGGTCGTTGCCGTCACCGTCTGCGTGACGGTTTCCCTCGAGGTGGAAAGCGGAGGCGTAGAGACCGAGGAAAACGCAGCCACGGAGGGCTCCAGCGGCCGCTGAGTAGTCGGCGGCATCGACTCGTCGTCGGGCGGAAACTCGGTCATCAGGGCCACGAGGCCACCGCCCTAGGCGCCGCCTCACCCCCTAATCTGCACTCCTGCGCTACGCGGCGGAAGGCCGTCGCGAATACGTGGTGGTGCGCTCCACCGCGGGCCGTCCGATGCCGTCGGCGATCTCCTCCAGTTCGGCGATGGTCTTGGCCGATCCGTGTTCGGAGCCGGCCATCCGCGAGATGGTTTCCTCCATCAGCGTGCCACCGAGATCGTTGGCGCCACCCTGGAGCATCATCCGCGTGCCCTCGATGCCGAGCTTGACCCAGCTGGTCTGGATGTTGTCGATACGCCCATGCAGCATGATGCGCGCCAGCGCGTGCACCGCGCGGTTGTCCCGGTTGGTGGGCCCGGGGCGGGCAGCACCCGCGAGGTAGAGGGGGGCGCTCTGATGCACGAAGGGCAGCGGCACGAATTCGGTGAAACCGCCTGTACGGTCCTGGATTCCGGCGAGCACGCGCAGATGTCCCACCCAATGCTTGGGGGTGTCGACGTGCCCGTACATCATGGTCGAGCTGGAACGCAGGCCCACCTCGTGCGCGGTGCTGATGACGTCAATCCATTCGGAGGCGGGCAACTTGCCCTTGGTGAGGACCCACCGAATCTCGTCGTCGAGAATCTCCGCGGCCGTGCCCGGGATGGTGTCCAGGCCCGCCGCACGCAGTTCGGTCAACCATTCGCGCACACTCTGGCCTCCCTTGGAGGCACCGTTGACGATTTCCATGGGGCTGAAGGCGTGCACGTGCATGCTGGGCACCCGCTTCTTCACCGCGCGCACCAGATCGGCGTACCCGGTCACCGGTAGTTCCGGATCGATGCCACCCTGCATGCAGACCTCGGTGGCACCGGCGACATACGCCTCCCAGGCTCGGTCGCCCACCTCCTCGGCGGACAGCGAGAAGGCGTCGGCGTCGCCCTTACGTTGCGCGAAGGCGCAGAAGCGGCAGCCGGTGTAGCAGATGTTGGTGAAGTTGATGTTCCGATTCACCACGTAGGTGACGTCGTCACCGACCACATCCGCACGAATCGAATCGGCCAGCGCGGCAAGGGCCTCCATCGCCGGGCCCTCGGCGGTCGCGAGCGCCAGATATTCGTCGTCGGTGCAACCGGCGGGATCGCACTCGGCAGAACGCAAGGCCGCCAACACATCGGCGCTCACCTTCTCCGGTGCACGCGCATTCAACTCGCGCACATGCTCGCGGATCGACTCCCAATCCCCGAAGGCACTCGCCAGATCGCTACGGGTATCGGTGTTGCGCCCCTCCGAGTCGATGGCCGCGTGCAGATCCACGCGCCCGGTCGACTCCCAGGTCTCGTCGGGTTCCTGCCACGGCAGCCCCGTCGGCGAAATATCCAGGGCGTAACCGGTTTCCGGGTCTGCCAGGGCCTCCACATGCCCGCGCACCCGGGGGTCTATCCAGGCTGCACCGGCCTGCACGTACTGCGGCTGCGCCGTCAGGCGTTGCACCAGGTCGTATCCGGCCTCCACCGTCACCGAGGCCAGGTCGTCCAGCGCGGGCCACGGCCGCTCGGGGTTCACATGGTCCGGGGTCAAGGGCGAGACTCCGCCCCAGTCGTCCACGCCGGCACCTATCAGTGCCAGGCACTCACTACGGGACACCAGGTTCGGCGGCGCCTGCACCCGCATCTTGGGTCCCAGCACCAGACGCGTCACCGCGATCGTCGCCAGGAACTCGTCGATGTCAGCATCGGGCGCCTTCTGCATGGCGGTATCGGATTTGGCCCGGAAGTTCTGCACGATCACTTCCTGTACGTGCCCGAATTCCTTGTGCACCTTGCGGATCGCATGGATGGTCTCGGCGCGCTCGGTCAGGTCCTCGCCGATACCCACCAGCAGACCCGTCGTGAAGGGAATCGACAACCGGCCCGCGTCGGTCAGCGTCCGCACACGCACCGCGGGGTCCTTGTCGGGACTGCCGTAATGCGCCTCGCCGCGGTTCTCGAACAACCGCCGCGATGTGGTTTCCAGCATCATGCCCATCGACGGCGCCACCGGCTTGAGCCGTGCCAGCTCGGCCCAGGTCATCACGCCCGGGTTCAGATGCGGAAGCAGACCCGTCTCTTCCAGGACACGGATGGCCATCGCACGCACGTAATCCAGGGTGGTGTCGTAGCCGCGCTCGTCCAGCCACTGCTTGGCATCGGGCCAGCGATCCTCGGGCCGGTCCCCCAAGGTGAACAGGGCTTCCTTGCAGCCCAATTCGGCGCCGCGGCGGGCGATGTCCAAGATCTCGTCGGGCTCCAGGTACATGCCCCGGCCCTGCGCCCGCAGCTTGCCTGGAACTGTCACGAACGTGCAGTAATGGCATGTGTCGCGGCACAGATGTGTGATGGGGATGAACACCTTGCGCGAATAGGAGATCGGCAGACGACCCTCGGCGCCGAGGCGACCAGCAGATTCCAGCCCAGCGTCACGCACACGCGCGGCACTGGCCATCAAGTCGGCCAGATCGTCTCCACGCGCGGTCAGTGCGAGCGAGGCCTCGTCGACATTTAGCGTCACCCCGTCGCGGGCACGTCGCAGCACCCGCCGCAACGCCGGCGATGAGGACGCCGCTTTCCGGGAGGGAAAAGCGGGATCCGGCAGCGGCGTTACGTCGTCGGGCACGTTTGTACAACCGTCGGTCACCCTCAGATCATCCGCCCGTACCGAAAAGCCGACCACTCGGGGGTTCATCAACGAGGCCACCCTGCGGAAATGCCCGGGATGGCTAGGCTGATCGCTGTGAGTCTTGCGAGAACCCTCAAGCAGAAACTTCCGTTTCTGCGGTATTCGTTTTTACGGGCGGTGTTCGGTGGCTTAAACGTCATGCGCACCGGTCAGATGGGTGACGGCCGCGAGGAGGCCACCGCCGGGCACGTCATCGCGAACGCCCCGGCGGGAGATATCGACGCCGCCATCGACGCCATAGACAACTTCGCGTACGACCAATCGATCCTTATGAATGTCGGCGATGAAAAGGGCCAGCTGCTCGACGCCGCCGTCAAACGCGCTAACCCCAAGATCGCGCTGGAGCTGGGTGCGTATTGCGGCTACAGCGGCCTGCGGATCGCGCGAGCGGCCCCGGGTGCCAAGTTCTTCTCCATCGAGAAGTCAGGGGCCAACGCCTCGGTCGCGCGCCGGATCTGGGCACACGCCGGACTGGCAGACCGGGCCACGTGCCTGACCGGGACGGCCGATGACGGCACCACGCTGGACACTCTGACCAAGGACTACGGATTCACCGAGGGATGCCTGGATTTCGTGTTCATCGACCACTGGAAGGACGTCTACCTCGACGACCTGCAGCGGCTGATGGATCGGGGCTGGCTGCATCCGGGCACGATCGTGGTGGCCGACAACGTTGGCTTCCCGGGCTCGCCCAAATACCGCGCGTACATGAAGGAGCAACAGGGCAAGCTCTGGCAGACCATCGAGCACCAGACCCACGTGGAGTACCAGACCCTGGTGAAGGACCTGGTTCTCGAGTCCGAGTTTCTGGGGTAAGCCACCTGCTCCCCGAAACTACGGTTCTGGACGCGTTTCGCGAGTGGGCGACGCAGCACGCGACGCGTCGGCGGGTTAGAGACCCCGGCGCAGTACCCAGGCGGCGGGAACCACCCCGAACACGACGAGCAGAACCGGCCAGAACCCGGTGAAAACGACGTCACCGCCGGGACCGCCGAACAACAGGATCATCGTGGTCACCGCGAAGGTCCACAGCGGTGCGGCCGCCCATCGCGGTGTCGACGCGCACTGCAGAGCGCACCACGCCAGCAGCGCGTTGAGCACTGCGCTGATGATCACACCGAGTGGAACCAGAACCCCGCCGAAGCGAGTGTTGAGCAGAGCGGCACCGAAAACAGCGCTGATGACGCCGTCGACAATCAGCGCGGCCATGACAAACCCGCGCATGAAGACGAACAGGTGACTAGATCGGGACGGAATCGAGCTGGGCCACGAGCGAGCCGACGACCCATTGGAAATTGTCCAGCCGGTCTTGCCAGTGCTGCTGGTTGGGATCCAGGTCTTGATCGGGTGGCATGAGTCGAGCTTACAACTCCACCCCAGCGAACAGATCTGATTCCCGCCCGGTGTCGACGCCGGGCTCCCCGCGCACCAAGACGAAGTGCTCAGTGTCCGCGATGGGCAAGGCGATCAGGTTCGACAGCGCCATCGAGGTGCCATCCTCGGACACCGTGAGTTGGGTGGCGTGTGCACGCAATGCCGCAACCTTGGCGTCGCGGTAGGCCGATACGTCGACGGCCGCGCTGATCTTCTCGTCGGCAAAGGTGGGTATGAGGTCCAGCGGTGCCGGTTGGCATCCCGGTGGCAGCTGCGTCATGGACGCCAGGCCGGCCTCCAGCGCACTGGTCGCGATGACGGTCCAGTACAGCTTGGCCACCTGCCAGGTGGCCTTCTCCACGGCCGCCGTGGTCACCATGTGTGCCTGGATGTGATCCGGATGTCCGTAACCACCGAATGGGTCATAGGTGACGACGACGTGGGGGCGATGTTCGTCGATCAGCGCGACCAGCGCCGCCACCGCGTCATCCAATTCGGCACCCGCGAATGCCCGCGGGTGCAGCGGTTCGGTGCCCGCCATGCCCGAATCACGCCAATGCCCCGCACCGCCGAGATAGGTGGGGCCGTCGACGCCGAGGTGTCCCAGCGCGCTGGACAGTTCGGCGATCCGGTATCCGCCGAGCTGGTCGGCGTGATCGAGGGCCAGCTGTGCCCAGCGCTCGCCGATCACCTCACCCTCCTCGCCGAGGGTGCAGGTGACGACCCGCACGTCGGCACCCTCGGCGGCGTACCGCGCGATCGTGCCTCCGGTGGTCAGCGATTCGTCGTCAGGGTGGGCGTGTACCAACATGAGCCGTCGAGTCATGGACGGGTCTTCTTCCACTCTCCTGCCGTGGCGACGATTCCTACCGGCACCGCACCGGTCAGCTCCACGTTCTGCACGCTGGGGCCCGCCGCGGCAATGGTGGTGTCCTGCATGATCGGCAGAACCGTTGCCATTTTCCACAAGTGAGGCTCGGCCTGATCGACGACCTTGCCCACGTCGGCGTGGCCGGTCAGCGCTGCGTCGATCCTGGACTGCAGTGCCTCGTTGCACAACCCGGTGAGATTGCTCGGCGCACGCACGGACTCTTCCCTCGACGGCGGTGACGGCGTATTGCTCGCGGGGGGTGCAGGGGGTGTGGTGGTGCGCGTGTCGGGAAGCTTGCCCGACTGCAACGCCGGGCAACCGTACCGGGAGGCCAGCGCGGTGGCCAGGTCACCGCCCGACTGACGCCAGCCGACGATGGCATCGACACGTCCATCCGGAATCGCCTGGCCGTACAGCGTGGGTGGATCGAGAGCCAGCACGCTGGCGCGCACCCCCGCGTTGCGCAATTGATCTGCGGCGGTGTTCGCGACGGCCACCGACGTCGGATCGTTGGACGCGGCCCCGATGATCAGGGTGAGCGGTTCGCCGTCCCGGGTGATCTGTGGCGAGCCAGCCGGGGCACCCGGAGGTGTGGGCACCTCGACGGCCTCGTATCCGGCCTCCTTGAGCAGCGCTAGGGCAGCCTCACGGGTCAGAGCGGTGGGCGCGGTGGGCTTGTACCCGGGATCTGAGGGAGAACGCACCTGGGCCGCGGCCAGGGTGACGGCGTTGTCGTTACCGGCGGCCACCGCGGCCAGCAGGCCGACATCGAGCAGACCGAGCAAGCCGCGGCGCACACCGGTATCGGTGAGCGCCGGCTGTCCGGCACGCAGCGTCAGTTGCAGGGTGCGCGGAGCGACGATGCGCGCGGTGCGCACCCCGGGGATGTTGGACAGCTGCGCGAAGGTCACCCCGCTGCCGTGCACCTGGGCCACCTGGGTGTCGCCGTTACGGATGGAATCCGCCAGCACCGTAGGCGCGCCGGCCCTCCGGAACAGGATTTCGTCGGGAACCGCGGGGGTCGCCCAGTACCGGTCGTTGCGCGCCAGCAGGATCTCGTCGCGCTGAGGGTCGATCGTGTCGACCCGGAAGCGTCCCCCGGAGGCAGGCATCGACTTGATCAACCCCGACGCGAAGCCGCCCGGGATGTCCTTGACGATGTGCGCGGGCAGCAGATCGGTGAACAGCTCACGCCAGGCCGGGTATTTGTGATCAAAGGTAACGACCACACGCTTACCGCCGTCACGAGACTGCACGTCGGTGATGTCTCCATAGCCGGCCGGGTCGACGGTTCCGGGCTGGGTGAGCATCTGCTGCCACAGGTACGAGAAGTCGTCGGCACCGATGGGTGCGTTGTCCGTCCACTGGGCCTCAGGACGGATTGTGTAGGTGACCGTGAACGGTTCCTGACTCGTTTCCTCGGCGGAGACCAAGAGCGTGGGATCCATCTCCCAGCGCGAGCCGGTGGTGGTGGCAGAATCCGGCACCGGACGGAACGCGCTGGGCAGTACCAGGGAGCTGATCGCCGAATTCACCGGCGACTGATCGGACAACAGATGGGGATTGAATCCCGCACCGATCGAGTCGATGCCCACCACGATCTGCTCTTTTTTGGGCGGTGGCGGCGTGGTGGAGCTGGTTGTCTGGCTGCCCTGCACGGCCGGAGGCGCGCTGACAGAGCATCCGGCGAGGAGCACCACACCAAGCACTGCGCCCAGTCGCAGGCGCGGTGAGTCGGTCGGCATGAGGAACAACCTTATCGGTGGCGTGCTGAGAGGCGAATGCGAACGAGGCCCAGCTACCTGTGGGGCGGGTATCGATTCCGGCCGCCGCCCCTGCCGTCGACACCCCCCGATGATTGGGGCGGTGGTGCCGGATGGGGCCCGACTCTCGCATTCGCGAGGTCAGGGCCTAGTGACCACGTCCCCCGTGACCAACGCCGGTCAATCTAGGTGCAGCCCGCCCGCCGCGCCTTCAAAATCTGAAGTGCCTTGCGGAAAAGCGTCAGGAGCAAAATCCAGTCACCGACGCACTCCCCCGGACAGCATGGTCACCAACCACAATCAACGAGCAGCAAACAGTGAATCGACCGGTCAGGGGGTCACGATGGCAAAGCCGGGATCGGGCTGGTCCAGGACCGCGACCAGTCGCGCGAATCCGGTGGTGTCGCCCTCCACCGTGATCTCACCGGCTGCAAACGTCGCGGCGGGGTCCGCACCACCGAGCAAGACCTTGATGAGGGCGGGCTTGGTCAACGCGAAAGTCACGTCGGGCGGCGGCAGCTTGCCGTCGACAAGCCGGTCGTAATGCACCAGCACACCGTTGCGCAGCTCCACCCGGTGCACGCGGTTCTCGTCGGTGAACCGCCAGTCGCTGACGAAGCGCTCGCTCCAGGCCTGAGGGCCATTGACCCGCAGGGAGAGTGCATCGAAGACTTGATCGACGGTCAACGCGTCCATCATCGAGGCCGAGCTGGTGGCTATCGGTGTGCCGACGCTGCCGTGGCGCAGCTCGTACGCACCCATCAGATAGAAGTTGCGCCAGGTCGCGTTCTCGGCTCCGTAACCGAGCTGTTCAAAACAACTGGCCTGCAACGTCTTGGCTGCGTCATTGGCCGGATCGGCGAAGATCACGTAGTTGACCACCTGCGCCACCCAACGATAGTCCCCTTGCTCAAAGGCAATGTGCGCCTTGCGTAGAACCTCGTCTGCCCCGCCCATGAACTCCACGTGTCGCTGCGCGCTTTCGACCGGCGGATGTTCCCAGAGGTGCGCCGGGTTGCCGTCGAACCAGCCCATGTAGCGCTGGTAGATCGCCTTGACGTTGTGACTGACGGAGCCGTAGTAGCCGCGCGCGTGCCAGGCTCCGGCGATCGCCGGTGGCAGCTGCAGGGCCTCGGCGATCTCGGAGCCCACATATCCCTGATTCAGCTGACGCAGCGTCTGATCGTGCAGATATGCATACAGATCACGCTGCAGCCCAAGATATTCCACCAGCCGCTGGGTGCCCCAGGTGGGCCAGTGGTGCGAGGCGAACACCACATCGGAGTCGTAGCCGTACAGGTTGATGGCCTCGGTGAGGTACCGCGCCCACACGTGCGGGTCGCGTACCAGTGCGCCCCGCAGTGTCAGCAGATTGTGCAGGGTGTGGGTGGCGTTCTCGGCCATGCAGAGGGCCCGGCGCTCGGGAAAGTGGAAGTTCATCTCCGCCGGAGCTTCGGTCCCCGGAGTCAGCTGGAACACGATCCGCACTCCGTCGACGGTTTCCTCTTGCCCGGTGTGCGTGATATCGAGTGTCGGCGGAATCAACGTAACGGTGCCAAGCGAATTGGTTTGTCCAAGGCCGGCCCCCACCTGCCCAAGTGGGCCCCGAGGCAGCACCGCGCCGTACATGTACACCGCGCGGCGGGCCATTGCGGTTCCGGCATAGACATTCTCGGCGACGGCATGTTCCAGGAGTCCCGCGGGTGCGATGACCGGGCAGCGGCCCGCCTCTACGTCCTCCGGGCTCACCACCCCCAGGGAGCCCCCGAAATGGTCGACATGCGAGTGGGTGTAGATCAACCCCGTCACCGGACGCTCGCCCCGGTGGGCGCGGTAGAGCGCCAGTGCGGCGGCCGCGGTCTCGGTCGAAACCAACGGATCTATGACAATGACGCCCCTGTCCCCCTCCACCAGCGTCATATTGGACAGGTCCAGTCCCCGAACCTGATAGATGCCCTCCGTCACCTGGTAGAGCCCTTGTCTGATGTTCAGCCCACACTGCCGCCACAGACTCGGATGTACCGACGCTGGGCAGGTCCCCTGCAGAAACGCGTACGAATCGTTGTCCCACACGATCCTTCCCGAGCCGTCGCGCACGACACCGGGTTCCAGCGCTGCGAGGAATCCACGGTCTGCGTCGTCCTGGTCCTCGATATGGGCGAACGGGAGCTCCCGCGCCGCCGCGGCGTTCTGTTCGACGATGCGCGATGTGGGCTGGGTGTGCTCCGGCATATCGCGATAGTACCTACGGGCGCGATCTAGCGATCGCCAAAGCCGTTATCTCTCAAACGAGTTCATCGAGATCCGGCAACCGCCGTTACCACATCAGTCGAGGTCGACCCTAACAGTCAACGAGTCGGTACCCACCGCGCGCACCACTGCGCTGTTACCCCGCGGCAGCTGTTGCAGCCGTGCTCGCGCGTCATCGTCGGGCAATAGATGCGCGGTACCGCTACGCCATTGATCGCCCATGCGTAGCCGCACCGCAGGGTTGGCTTGGATGTTGCGCACGTAGTCCGAATGCTCGCCGTGCTCGGAAACGAGCCAGAACTGGTTGTCGACCAGCCGTCCGCCGATGGCGGTGTGGCGTGGTTGTCCGGACTTGCGTCCCGTGGTCTCTAGCATCACCACCGGCAGCCTGCGTCCTACCGGGTTGACGAGGTACCGCTGCGCGGTATGGACCACCAGTCGCTTGAGGGAGTTCAAATCCGTCATCCGGACGCCGACACGTCAAAGATGCTTGATACGGGCCAGCTCGCTGAAACGGGACGCCATCAGCCGAATCTAGCTGTTGTTGGCGGCCGCCTTGGCGCGTGAGCGATTGCGCGCACGGGTGTTGGCATCCAGGTCGACCTTGCGCACGCGCACGATTTCCGGTGTCACCTCGACACATTCGTCGGCGGCGCAGAACTCCATGGCCTGTTCCAGGTCGAGCTCGATCGGCCGTGCCAACGTCTCCATGACATCGGCGGTCGAGGAGCGCATGTTGGTGAGCTTCTTCTCACGGGTGACGTTGACGTCGAGGTCCTCGGCGCGCGGGTTGATACCCACGACCTGACCCTCGTAGGTGTCCTCGCCCGGCTCCACGAAGAACTGCCCACGGTCGGCGAGCTGGATCATCGCGAACGGGGTGATACTTCCGGTCCGGTCGGACACCAGCGAGCCAGTGTGCCGCGCGCGGATCTCCCCCGCCCACGGGCGGTAGCCCTCGAAGACGGCGTTCGCGATGCCGGTGCCCCGGGTAATCGTCAGGAAGTCGGTGCGGAAGCCAATCAGGCCGCGCGACGGCACGATGAAGTCCATCCGGACCCATCCGGCAGCGTGGTTGGCCATCTCCTCCATGCGGCCCTTGCGAGCGGCCATCAGCTGGGTGATGGCGCCCACGAATTCCTCCGGACAGTCGATGGTCATGGCCTCGAAGGGCTCGTGCAGCTTGCCGTCGATCTGTCGGGTGACTACCTGGGGCTTTCCGACGGTCAGCTCGAAGCCCTCACGGCGCATCTGCTCGACGAGGATGGCCAGCGCCAGCTCGCCTCGCCCCTGCACCTCCCAGGCGTCGGGACGGCCGATATCGACCACCTTGATCGACACGTTGCCGATGAGCTCCGAATCCAGCCGCGACTTGACCATCCGCGCGGTCAGCTTGTGCCCGGACACCTTGCCCGCAAGCGGCGAGCTGTTGGTACCGATGGTCACCGAGATCGCGGGCTCGTCAACGGTGATCCGCGGTAGCGCGTGCGCGTGATCGGGGTCGGCGAGCGTGTCGCCGATCATGATCTCGGACATCCCGGCGACGGCGACGATGTCACCGGCGATTGCTTCCTCCGTGGGGCTGCGGTCGACGCCCTCGGTGGCGAGCAGCTCGGTGATCTTCGCGTTGGTGATGACGGGGTGACCGTCCACTTCACGCATCCATGCGATCTGCTGGCCCTTGCGGATCCGTCCGTTGTAGATACGGATCAGCGCGAGCCGGCCCAGGAAGGCCGAGGCGTCGAGGTTGGTGACCAGTGCCTGCAGGGGCGCGTCGGGGTCACCCTTGGGCGGCGGGATGTGCTCGAGCAGCACATCGAAGAGCGGGTCGAGGTTCTCGCCGTCCGGGTTCTCACCGTTCGGCGGCTCGGTGGTGCTGGCAATGCCGGCACGGCCCGATGCGTACAGCGTCGGCAGATCGAGAGCCTTCTCGGCGGCCGCCTGGGCCTCCTCGTCCAGATCAGAGGCAACATCGAGCAGCAGGTCGTGGCTTTCCTCGACCACCTCGGCAATGCGCGCATCGGGGCGGTCGGTCTTGTTGACGACCAGGATCACCGGCAGGTGCGCGGAAAGCGCCTTACGCAGCACGAACCGGGTCTGCGGCAGCGGTCCTTCGGAGGCGTCGACCAGCAACAACACACCGTCGACCATCGACAGACCACGTTCCACCTCGCCGCCGAAGTCGGCGTGACCGGGGGTGTCGATGACGTTGATGACCGTCATGGAACCGTCCGCATGGTGCCGGTGCACCGCGGTGTTCTTGGCCAGGATGGTGATGCCCTTTTCCTTCTCCAGGTCACCGGAGTCCATCAGCCGCTCGACGGCGTCATCACCTCGGTGCGAGAGCGCACCCGATTGTTTGAGCATCGCATCGACCAGGGTTGTCTTGCCGTGGTCGACGTGCGCAACAATGGCTACGTTACGGAAATTGTGGGTCACGTCTTCCAATTCTGGCAGTACAGCCCGCAGTTCACGAAACCGGCGAACAATTGATGTGACGCCGGACATAGCAACACCTGCAATCAGCCCCAGAAGTAGGACGCTCGTGAAGGCCAGCAAGGTCGCCCGGCTCAAGCCGAAGAAGAAGTGCTGCAAAAGCAAGCCGCGCTGCACCAAGTGCCCCGTTGTGGTGCACAAAATGCAGAAGGCCGAGCACCACGGCCTCTCCGAAAAGGAGCTGAAAAAGGTGCTACACCGGGCGCGGGCCCACTAGCGCGGCACGCAAGGCCGGAATCCATCCGCCGTCGGCGGCCACCCACTCCACGGTGTCAAGTTCGTCGGCGGTGACCCAGCGCAGTGCCAGGTGCTCATGCGGATGTGGGATGCCACGACCCAGCCGCGCGCAGTAGGCACGCAGCACCAGATTCCCGACGACGACGTCCTCACCGATGCGCGCAGCGACCTCGACGTCGATCCCGAGTTCTTCCCGCAGCTCGCGCACCAGGGCCTGCGGCTCCGATTCCCCCTCGGTGACCTTGCCACCGGGAAGCTCCCACTGCCCGGCGAGCTCGGCGGGCGTGGCGCGCTGGGCAATGAGTAGCTTGTCGCCGTCGATGACCGCACCCGCGACCACTATCGCCATGGTGACAACGCTATCGGCCCGGACGAATCTCCGTACGATGAGTGTCCACTAGCAACGGGGACCACAGGTGAGAGCACTTCGAATCGGCGGCGCGGTCGCGGCAGCGACGACCGGTGCCCTACTGCTCATGTCCTGTCACACCGTCCGTACGCCGGAAACGCCACGCAACGTCCGCAACGCACCCGGAGACATGTCCTGTGCCGGCACCGTCGAAAGCGATCCTGATCCGAGCGGTCCACTACTGGCGACGGGCCAGCTGCTGCTACCCGTGGACACCCTGCCCAATCTGAAAGCCAACGCATACAAGTCGTTTCCGCTGGGCAGCGATGTCACTGGCTTACAACGTCAGGTCGCCGAACACTGGATGACCAGTGTCGACATCGGCACGTCTCGATTTCCACCGGACGCGAGCGCCGCGGACCAGGCCACCGCGGCGATGAGGTGTCTGGCGGACTGCGAGTGGTATCGCCCCTACTTGCCCCGGCTCGGGCCGATTCGGGCGACGCCGATGAAGGTCGACGGCGTGCCGGCATACCGTGTCGACGCAGTGATCAGGGTCAATCGGGCCAAAGCCGGTGTCGATGGAGACGACACCACCGTGGTGATGATCCGAACCGATCCCGTGACGTTCTTCATGGGCACCAGCCCCATCGGCGATGCCCACGCACACGACGATGTTGAAAAGGCCCTCGGTGCGCTGAGGATCACCAAGCTGTAGGAGGTTCCCGCGTACCGTGGGTGCCATGGCTCTGCTCACCGATGACCAGATCAACGCAGCGCTCGCCGGAATTTCCGGCTGGACTCGTGAGGGCGAATCTCTGCGCCGCGTCGTCACATTCAACGCCTTCCTCGACGGCATCGACGCGGTGCGGCGCATCGCCGAGCACGCCGAGTCGGTCGACCATCATCCCGATATCGATATCCGATGGCGCACAGTGACGTTTGTACTGTCCACCCATTCCGAGGACGGCATTACCGACAAGGACGTGGCACTGGCCCAGACGATCGACGTGCAGGTAGGTGGCTAGAGGGCACGGTACGGGGGCGCAAGGATCTCGACACCACACAGATAGGCCCTGCCCACGTCTAGGAGACAAAATAAGGCCAGTCCCGCCGCACTACTTCGCGTTTGTCGCATAGAGGCGGGCAACAGCGGCACGGCTCCCGAGCGTTCAGCGCGATGGCGCTTCACAGGATCGCAGTGACATTGCCGTGCCGCATGATCCTGTCTTCACAGTGCCATGCGACGGCTCGCGACAGCACCAGACGCTCCACGTCCGAACCGAGCCGCACCAGATCCTCGACGGTGTGGGTGTGGTCGACACGGATGACGTCCTGCTCGATGATGGGCCCCTCGTCAAGCTCCTGCGTCACGTAATGCGCTGTGGCACCGATCATTTTGACACCGCGTTCGCGTGCGCGGCGGTAGGGCATCGCGCCGGTAAAGGCGGGCAGGAATGAATGGTGGATGTTGATCATCGGGCAGCCGATCGCGACGAGGAACTCCGGCGAGATGATCTGCATATACCGAGCCAGGACCACCAAATCGACGTTTCCCCGTAGCAGTTCCAGTTGCTTGTGTTCGGCCTCGGTGCGGTTCTCGCGAGTCGCCGGGATGTGCACGAACGGTAGCCCGAACGAGCGCACCTGCTCGGCGAGATCGGGATGATTCGAGATCACCATCACGATCGACATGTCGAGTTCGCCGCGGCGGTTGCGCCACAGCAGATCCAGCAGACAGTGATCGGTGCGCGACACCATGATCGCGACGCGCTTGGGCTTGGCGGCTTCACTGAATCGATACTGAATGTCGAATTCTTTGGCGATGGAAGCGAACTTGTTCTCCATCTCCTCGCGCGCGGCGGTCAGCCCAGCGCGGTGGAAAACCGTGCGCTGCATGAACCAACCGCCTTGCGGTTCGGTCGAGTACTGCGCCAGCGAGATGATGCTGGCGCCAGCGTCGGCTAGGAAGGCGCTGACGGCGGCCACCACACCGATACGGTCCGGACACTGCAGCAGCAGCCTGCCGATGTCTTTGGAGTGAAAGGCATCTGAGGATCCAGTGGGGTGCATACCCTGCGGAAACATGCGTTACGCCACCTTCAGCCCGTGCATGCGTGCCAGGAACTTGAGGAAGAACCGTGCGGGCAACAGCCGCTGTGCGGCCATGATGAGCGGCGCGTTACTGCCCTTGGCGTACAAGGGCTTCGGATTCGGATTCAGTGCCACGTCCACAACCAGTCGCGCCAAGTCGTCGGTGGCCATGCCGTGCTGTTCCCGCGCGGCCATGGCCGCGTCGACCGTCTGGAACGCTTCGCGGTAGGCAGATCCCTCGGCCACGATGCGATTGCGCCGCATCTCGATCCCCGTGGCGATGACGCCGGGTTCCACGGTGCTTACCGTGATCCCCAACGGCGCTACCTCGTACCGCAGGCAGTCAGCCACGGTGCGCAATGCCGATTTCGCCGAGCTGTAGGCCGACCGAAAGGGCACGTGCAGGGTGCCCGCCATCGACCCCACCATCACGATGGCGCCGCGGCGCCGTTCCCGCATCCCAGGTAGCACCGCTTTGGTAAGCGCCACGGGCCCAAAGACATTGGTGGTGTACAGCTTCTCGAAGTCATCGATGGAGATGTCTTCCAGCGCGCCGATCTGACTTTCGCCGGCGTTGTTGACCAGGATGTCCACCTCGCCGGCCTGCGCCACGCACTCGGCGATGCTGGCCTTGTCAGTCTGGTCCAGCCGCAGGTATTGCACCCCTGCGATGCGATCGGCGATGGAGTCGGGATTGCGGCTGGTACCGAATACCCGATGCCCGCGCTCGACGAAGATCCGGGCCGCGCTCGCGCCGATCCCACTGGAAGCGCCGGTGACCAGGACGGTCCAATGTTCAGACATGATCGCAACGCTAGCCGGTGACCGAAACTTCCCGATTCCAAGCCCGCGACCTGATCCCGGATACCGCCATCCAGGTCAGTGTGGCCATTGCCGCCGCGATGTCCGCCAGTCCGGCCCACGCCAACGGCCAGGGACGGTCGATGCGCCAGATGTCGGGCTGAGCAAAGCTCAGCAGCCAGGGCACCCCGACCAGCAACAGCAGCAGCAATCCGCACCCAAAAATCTTGGCGCCCAGCTTTTCTCGCCAGGGCCCGTGGAGCAACCACACCATGAACGGAACCATCCACACCCAATGATGGGTCCACGAGATCGGCGAGATCAGCAGACCGAAGATCTCCACCACGCAGATTCGCCCCAACCTGTCGTCGACGGCACGCCAGGCCAGGAAGGCCAGCACCGCCGTGATCGCGTAGGCCACCAGAACCAGTGCCCCGGACCCCGCGTCATGTCCGAGGATTCTGGAGATCCCGCCGCGCCAGGACTGGTTGAACACGGTGGCAATCGGCCCGATCCGGTCGGGCTTACCCAACAGATCGGTGAAGTAGTAGCGTCCCTGCTCCCCGACCACAGCGATGCCGATCACCACGGTCAGCACAAAAACCGCTCCGGCCCAGATGGCAGTCGCCCAGCGACGCGCACCCAGGAAGTACAACCCGCCGACCAGCGGGGTCAGCTTCACTCCACCCGCAAGCCCCACCAGCGTTCCGGAGATCCACCCGCGCGAGGACGTCACCGCCAACAGGATCAGCAGCATCAACAACACGTTGATCTGCCCATAGTCCAGGGTGGAGCGCACCGGTTCGGTCCACATCGTGACGGCAGTCCATACGGCGGCCCCGCGGGCATCATCGAACCCGAGGAGCCGCTGACTCAGCCGAACCACCGCGTACAGCGCCGCAAGGGTGCCCAGGATCCAGCACAGTCCGAGCAGAGTGAACGGAATCAGGTGTAGCGGCCAGAACACCACGGCCGCAAAGGGCGGATACGTAAAAGGCAGCGGAAAGTCCGGGGTCTTGTCCGGGTAGGTGAACTCGTAGAGATTTCCGTGGCCCAGAGTTGCCGGACCGCTGACGTACACATGCAGGTCGACAAGGTCGGCACCGTGCGGCGTCAGGTACGCCCACGCGAGGCGCACCGCGACACTCAGCGCCAGCAGCCACGGACCCCATTCGCGGACACGCCGCCACGCAGACGCGCCGCGTGTCGAAACCTGGGGCTCGCCATCTGCCCTGGTCGGCTCTGTTCTCATCGGGGCTTCGATAACCTCGCTCACTCGTTTTGGTAACGGTTCCATCTACACCACACGCGTCACTTGAGTAACACGCGTAACGGATTACCTTGGCGTTTAGCACCAGTAATCACGTCTAGCGAAACAGCATTGGAGTTCAATATGTCACGGATCACCAACGTCTTCATGGGCGCGTCGATCGCGGCCTTCGCGTCGGCCGGCCTGGCGCTGGGCCTGGCGTCGACCGCCAGCGCTGACCCCATCCCCGCCCCGGGACCGAACCCGACCAACCCCGCCGCGATCCTGGGCCAAGCGGCTTCGGGCTTCGGTAACGCACCTGCCGCTGCTCCGGTGGCTCCCGCTGCGGTTGCCGCACCGGCAGCACCGGCCCTTCCTGCCGTCGCTCCAGATGCCGCCCAGGCCCTCACCCCGGCCGCAGCCCAGGCGCTGTCTCCGGCGTCGGTTCCCGCGACCAGCAACGTGCCCGGTGTCTCGCAGATCCCGGGTGCAGACGGCGTCACGCAGACCGTCGACCTGTGGGCGACCAACCTGCCCAAGCTGCTGCCCGCCGGTGTGCAGCAGACGCTGATCCCGCCGGCGCTGGTCAACGGAATCCCCGCCGCTGTCGCGGCTCCCGTGGCCGGACTGCCTGCCGCCACCGCCGCCACCCCCGGCGCCGGACTGGTCCCGTCGGCACCGATGTTCGCGGCACTGCCGTAGTTCAGTCAGTACACAAGCAAGGCGGTCAGGGCGTTATGCCTTGGCCGCCTTTGCTTTGGCGGCAGCCTTCATTTCCTTCTTATGGGCACGCACCAGACCGAGCGACTCGGCGTCGACGACGTCCGCGACCGATAGGTGCATGTCCTTCTCGCCGTAGTTTCCGGCGGCCTTGCGCCAGTCCGTGGGCTGCACACCGTACTGCTTGCCCAGCAGGGCCACAAAGATTTTCGCCTTCTGCTCGCCGAAGCCGGGCAGCGCCTTGAGCCGCTTGAGCAGCTCGGCGCCGGTCGGGTCGCCGGCCTTCCAGATGTTCTCGGCGCGGCCGTCATACTCATCGACGATCTCCTGCGCGAGGACCTGGACACGCTTGGCCATCGAGCCGGGGAAGCGATGGATGGCGGGCCGCTGGGAACACAGGGCCACGAACGTGTCGGGGTCGTATTCGGCGATCTGACGCGCGTCGATACCGCCGATGCGGTCGGCAATCTTCTTGGGCCCCGCGAAGGCGACCTCCATGGGAATCTGTTGATCGAGGAGCATCGCTATCAAAAGCGCCAGCGGATTCTCCTCCAGCAACTCGTCGGCGGCCGGGTCTTGCGCTAGCTGCAATTTCGCCAATGTGACATTCCTTCCTTCTGAACTTTGACAACCCCAGCGGTGCTACGCTACGGCAACTTGGGCGACCAAGATCACCGTGCTCGGGGAGGCTGCCGCTGTCAGGCCAATTGGACGTTGATCTAGAGGCGTTGCGCAAGCTGTCGCCGGAACTAAGAGAACAAGCCCACAAGCTATGCAATCGGGCCGACAACCCCGCCAGGGTTGAACCGGGGGATGCTCCTTCACTGAAGGCCGTCAGACGACTGGTCACCGAGGTCATCCCCGAGCTGCAGCGCATGTTTGCGGCACGTTGTGTCAACATGGCCGACCTGTCCCAGCAGGCGCAGACTCGGTTCGGCGACACCGAAGAGTATGTGCGGCAGACCATCCTTTCGGCAGCATCCTTGTCGAGGCCGCAATGAAGTCGGAATACTCGGCCAGAAGGCTGCTCACCAACCACCCCGAACAATCCATCGTGCCGTTGCGCCAGGCGATGCTCGCCGCCGCCGAGTTGCAGCACCGCGCCCAGGACTACAAGAACTCGATCGACCGGCCCGGCGGCTTGCCATGGGACGGGGAAACCGCCCGCGCCATCCAGGACACCGCGGCCAGCGATGAGAAGACGATCTATCTGGCCACCCAGATGTTGCTCGACGATGCTCCGAAGGCCCTGGTCACGTTGGAGTTTCAGTCCATCGAGTACCGCCGCGAGGCGGTGGACCTCTACAACGAGGCCATGGATAACGGCTACACCGTGGCCGAGGACCTCACCGCCAGCTGGATCATGCAGCCCGACGCGAGCGCGGAGATCATCGAGAAAGGCAACCAGTACGCCGCCAAGTTCACGCGGATGATGCGGAAGGCCTACGACAAGTGGTGGGCGGCCGAGCTTGAGGCCCAGCAACAGATCGACGCCATCTGCGACGCCCTATCGGCGTCGTTCAATCCGTTCTGTGGGCTGACACCGGCGCAAGGAAACCACGACGGGGCACACTTTCAGGACGACAACCATCGCGATCAGGGCGTGCTGAACCGGGTCAAGGCGGCATCGCTTCTCGACGACAAGCAGCTCAAGGACCTGGCGGCCGGCAAAAGCGTCACCATTCCGTCGAACCAGCTGCAATACCTGTACGAGTTCGCGCAGTCCTTCGACGGCAAGTCCGCGACCGAGATCGCCGCCATCAAGGCGGGACTGCCCGAGGAATCCCGGGACGCAATGACACGGGCATTCGATCTGGTGTCCAACAACCAGGTCAAGTCCGGCGTGCCCTTCACCGACGGAGCCGTGAAGAACTTCATTCCGGACGTCGGCTCCGAGCCTCGTCTTCCCGACGGCATCGTCAGCGAGACGATCAACCTGCCCCCTCTGGAACCGACCGACGCCGAAAAATTCCTGCGCGCGGTCAACCAGCACTATGGAGAGGACTCGGCGCGCAAGGACGCGTGAGTCGGCGGCACCACCGATTCGAGCCGGTGCAGGTGAACACCTGACAAACCAGCGCCGGAAACGCCCCGCTCGCAGCTCGGCCCTCATTACGCTCTCCCAGCACCCTGACAGGTATCCATAAGGAGCCAGCGTTGACTGCTATCGATCCTCCCGAGCTGTCCACCGACAGAGCCCTGGAAATCCAGACCAGCCTCGAGTTTCATGAACTCCGGAAAACACTGCGCCGCTTTGTTTTCCCCATGACGGCATTCTTCCTGGGATGGTACGGCCTGTACTTGGCACTGGGTGCGTTCGCCCATGACTTCATGGCCATCAAGATCGTCGGCAACATCAACGTGGGACTCGCACTCGGTCTCGGCCAGTTCCTCACCACATTCGTCATCACCGGCCTCTACGTCCGGTTAGCCAACCGCGAGTTGGATCCGCGAGCAGCGGCCATCCGCGCCGAGGTGGAACAGGCATGACCACACCGTCGATCGTGGCAGCCGAGACCATCGGCAATCCCGCCACCAACATCGCGATATTCACTCTCTTCGTCGCCGTCACCCTCTACCTCGTCATCCGGGCCAGCGGAAGCAGTAAGACCGCCGAGGGATTCTTCACCGGCGGCCGTGCCTTCTCCGGTCCACAGAATGGCATCGCGATCGCCGGCGACTACCTCTCCGCCGCAAGCTTTCTCGGTATCGCCGGCGCCATCGCGGTATACGGCTACGACGGCTTCTTGTACTCCATCGGATTCCTGGTGGCGTGGTTGGTGGCCCTGCTGCTTGTCGCCGAATTACTCCGTAACACAGGAAAATTCACCATGGCCGACGTGTTGAGCTTCCGGCTCCGTCAGCGCCCGGTCCGGCTGGCGGCGGCCACCTCGACCCTCACGGTGTCGTTGTTCTACCTGCTCGCACAGATGGCGGGCGCCGGAGGCCTAGTGGCACTGCTGCTCAATATCCATGGCCGCGTGGGCCAATCGATCGTGATCGGCGTAGTGGGCGTGCTCATGATCGTCTATGTCCTGGTAGGCGGAATGAAGGGCACCACCTGGGTGCAGATCATCAAGGCAGTGCTGTTGATCACCGGCGCCGCGCTGATGACGGCGGCAGTGCTGGCCACGTTCGGTTTCAACTTCTCCGACATCCTCGGGGCAGCGCAGCACGCCGTTTCCGGCAGCCACACCAACGGTGTTGCCTCCCGTGATGTTCTGGCGCCCGGCGCACAGTACGGCGGCTCGTTGACGTCGAAGATCAACTTCCTGTCCCTCGGCCTGGCCCTGGTGCTCGGCACCGCCGGCCTCCCCCATGTGCTGATGCGCTTCTACACGGTGCCCACCGCCAAGGAGGCTCGCCGTTCGGTGGTATGGGCGATCGGGCTGATCGGTGCCTTCTACCTGTTCACCTTGGCGCTCGGCTACGGCGCCGCGGCACTCGTGGGTCCCGATCGCATCCTGGCCGCCGCGGGCGGTCAGAACTCGGCTGCGCCGCTGTTGGCCTTCGAGCTCGGCGGAGTGATCCTGCTGGCGGTCATCTCCGCGGTAGCCTTCGCCACCATCCTCGCGGTGGTGGCAGGCTTGACGATCACCGCGTCAGCGTCCTTCGCCCACGACATCTATGCCTCGATCATGAAGGAACACAACGTTTCCGAAGAGGAGCAGGTACGGGTATCGCGGATCGCGGCGGTGGTGCTGGGCATCATCGCGATCGGACTCGGCATCCTGGCCAACGGGCAGAACGTCGCGTTCCTGGTCGCACTGGCGTTCGCGGTCGCGGCCGCGGCCAATCTGCCGACCATCCTGTACTCGCTGTACTGGCCGCGCTTCAACACCCGCGGTGCGCTGTGGAGCATGTACAGCGGGTTGATCTCCACCATCGTGCTGATCGTCTTCTCGCCCGCCGTGTCCGGCGCGAAGACGGCGATGATCCCCGGCGCCGACTTCGCGTGGTTCCCCCTGTCCAACCCGGGCATCGTGTCGATTCCGCTGGCCTTCCTGCTGGGCATCGTCGGGACGCTCACCTCCAACGACAAGGGCGACCCCGGATTGAACGCCGAGATGGAGGTGCGCTCTCTGACGGGCATCGGGGCGGAGAAGGCCGTCCAGCACTGACCCGCACTCCCCTACCCCGGCCGAGATGACATTCGCGGCCGCGGCGACAGCCGGCTTCGCGGCACTCGGGTCATTCACCGCCGGTGTCACCTTCGCGCTCGCGATGGTCGCGCTGGCCACACTCTGCCTGATCGTCGTCATCTGGCAGGAGCGCCCGCGCCGGACACAGTCGGTAGAGACGGTGACCACCGGCTAATCAAGATCTGTTGCCGCCACACCCCATGAGCACAGCTGCGATGGCGAAAAGGTAGGTAGCGCAGCACAGTTCACATGTCCAACCTGGACGCTCGGGTCAGAAACCGTTCATCCGATAGGGGTTGTCCGGGCTGCGAATCAGCGCTAGGTTGTCGGCGACCCCTGCCTACTCCGGGGTCATAACCGGTCTTTTCAGAAGGAGTCGATGGGTCGTGCCTGAAGTCGTGCCGGATGATGGAGAAGCCCCAGTCATTGTCAGCCTCGTCGATGCAGCGGTGCACATGTACTCGTCCGCCATCGATACCTTGCCCGAGCCCAGCGACCCCGAGTACGGAGAACGCGTCGCCGTTGTTCTCAGCGGGCTTCGCAAGCTTGAGGGCGCGATCGCGAAGGCCGCCGCCCGTAGCCGCGTGACACCCTCGGTCGTCATTGCGCTGAGCGGCGTGCGCCATCGCTACGACGACCTGATGAAGGACGCCGCCAACAGCCCCAGCGCCACACTGGGCCAGCGCCTGTACACCGCACGCCGGCGTGCGCGGCTCACCGCGCAGGAAACCGCCAACGGCGCCGGTCTGAAGGTGGGCTTCCTAACGGCAATCGAGTCCGAGGAACCCGTCACCGAAGACGAGGCCGCCAAGATCAAGGACCTCATCGCCGCTCTCGGCGGCTAGTTCAGGTAGGTACCTCGCGCTGACACGGCAGGGGAAACTACCTAGCGCGGTCGCGTAGCCACGCGCTGTGTCGGCGTGTCTAGCTCGGCGACGCTGGGCGCATGACGATTGCACCGACCAAGACTCTTCGCGCAAGCGGCTCATCGCTGGGCTTGCCCACCGCCGACGAGGTGGGCACAGCCACCCCGACCACACGCGATCGCGCGCTCGACGTGATCCGGATCGCGTCGCTGGTCGGCGTGGTCCTCGGGCACACCATCATGGCGGTGAGCACCATCGACTACGGCGTGCTGCTGTGGGGCAACCTGCTCAACGGCCGCCCCATTTTCCAGGCGCTGACCTGGGTTTTCCAGATCATGCCGCTGTTCTTCTTCGCCGGTGTCGCGGCCAGTGTGGGTTCCTGGAAGCCCGGAACCAGCTGGGGGTCCTGGCTGATGCATCGCTGCACCCGGCTGTATCGCCCGGTGTTCTACTACCTGGGCTTCTGGGCGCTGGCGCTGGTGGTTCTCCGGCAGCTCCTGCCCCTGCATGTCTATGAGCCGGTCGCCGGTGTGAGCACCCAGCTGCTGTGGTTCCTCGGGGCCTACGTGCTGGTGCTGGCGGCGGTGCCGCTGTTGGCCCGGGTCACGACGACGCGTGCGATGTTCACGGCGCTCGCGGGAATCTACCTGGGCATCGCGGTGGTGGACGTGCTGCGACTCGGC
Source organism: Mycobacteroides chelonae (assembly GCA_014204435.1). Classification (GTDB taxonomy): domain Bacteria; phylum Actinomycetota; class Actinomycetes; order Mycobacteriales; family Mycobacteriaceae; genus Mycobacterium; species Mycobacterium chelonae_A. The sequence goes on along the minus strand of JACHLF010000004.1, from coordinate 156,201 downwards.
CTGGATGCACCCAAGGGGATCGGGTACGTGAACTTCGTGGTGTGGCTGCTGCCGGCGGTCTTGGGCGTGGGGTACCGCCGTCAGCTGATCACCCAGAAGGCGGCCCTGGGGCTGGCCGCGGCCGTTTTCGCGATCAATATCGCCCTGGTGACGTTCGGCCCGTACACCATCAGCCTGGTCGGCGTGGCCGGACAGAAGGTACCGAACATGATCCCGCCGTCGCTGGTGCTGGCCGGGCACGCGATCATCCTGTCCGCCCTTGCCCTCGCGGCGATGCCGGCCATCAACCGGTGGGCACAGCATCCGCGCGTGTGGTGGGCGGTGACCATCGGCAACTCAGGTGCGATGACGCTGTACCTGTGGCACATGCCCGCACTTCTCGGCATGCACCTGGTGTTCGACTTCCTCGGGTTCCCCCGATATGACACCGCCGCACCGAATTTCATCGCCCTGTCGGCGCTCCAGGTTGCGATGATGGTCGTGCTGGTGACCGGACTGTTCCTGGCCCTGCGGCCGCTGGAGAACAACCCGCTACCCGGCTGGGATGGCGGCTACGTCGCACAGCCCGGCCCACGCAGCGCCTTCGTCGGGATAGCACTGACGGCCGCGGGCGGATTCACCTTGGCCTCGGTGGTCTGGGGACTTAAGGGATTTGGCCTGGTGTGCTGGCTGGTAGTGCTGGCCGGGCTGGCCGTCGCCCGATTGCTGGCCAGTAAGAAGAAGGCCGTCTAGCCGCTCTTACGACGGAATTCGCGATGCGAACCGGCCCGGCCGTGTGCGTGGGTCGGCTTGCTTGCGGTGTCCTTGTGATCGGCGGCGGAGCTGGCCTTGATGTTCTTGCGCTCAAGGGCCTCGCGGAACTTGCGCTTGGCCTCGTCCGCGGCCGCGTCGCCGCTCCCCTTCGAATCGGTCATAGCCGTCAGCCTAACCAAGGGGCGGCCTGGTCGTCGCCCCATGTCACTAGCATCAGGTTCATGACCGAGTCCGATGCTCTTCGCCCAAGCGGCTCATCGCGGATCAGCGGAGACAGCCTGGACGGCGTCTCAGCTACCACCCTGTGGACACTGCACAATCGCGGCACCGAGGCCAAGCGCCCCGATAGCCTCATACAGGACCCGCTGGCCGCGGAGCTCTTCGACGCCATCGAGTACGACTACCGCAAGTTCGGTCGCCCGTCGCAGTCCCACGCACTCAGGGCATTGTCGTTCGACTCGCAGGCACGGGTGTATCTCGCGACGCACCCCAGAGCGGCGGTGGCGGCCCTCGCCGAGGGCATGCAGACGAGCTTCTGGCGACTGGGCGGCGACCAACCCACAACGCAATTCACTTGGTATTCAGTGGATCTACCGCCAGTGATGGAGCTGCGCGACCAACTGCTGCCCAAGAACGACCGGATCGTGAAGCTGGCCCAGTCAGCCCTCGACCTGAGCTGGATGGATCGGGTCGACGACTCGGGCGGTGTGTTCATCACGGCCGAGGGGCTGCTGATGTACTTGCAGCCTGAGGAGTCACTGGGACTGATCAAAGCCTGCGCCAGGCGCTTTCCCGGTGGACAGATGATGTTCGACAGCATCCCGCATTGGTTCAGCAAGCGCACCCTGCAGGGGTTCAAACTCTCGGACCGCTACGTGGCCCCACCGATGCCGTTCGCGCTGACAGCCGATGAGGGTGAGGCGCTCACGTCCATTCCCGGGGTGTCCGCGGCCATCGACATTCCGTTGCGTCCAGGCCGTGGAATCTGGAAGTTCGTGAACGCCCAGCGTCTTGATCGCGGGTTTCTACGCAGAACCCGGCCGTCCATGACGCTGCTGCAGTTCGGATAACCGTGACCCGATATGCCGCCTTGCTGCGCGGAGTGAACGTTGGTGGCATCACGATGAAGATGGCCGATGTCCGCGATGCCCTCTCCGCTGATGGATTCGCAGGTGTGACAACGATTCTCGCCAGCGGCAACGTACTGCTCGACGCAGCCGAGTCCGCGGCCGCGGTCAAGGAACGACTGCAGCAGATACTCGGCGATCGCTTCGGGTATGAGGCATGGGTGCTGGTGTACGACCTGGACACCATCGGCCGGATCATCGCGGCTTTCCCCTGGGAGCCCGAGATCGAGGGCGTGCATTCGTACGTGATGTTCTGCAGCGACCCCGAGGTGCTTGCCGAGCTGGCCGGCCTTGGTACCGCGCTCGACGGGAACGAACGCATCACCGCGGGCGATGGGGTGCTGTACTGGCAGGTGCCCAAGTCGCAGACCTTGAGCAGCCCCGTCGGCAAGACGATGGGCAAGAAGCGATACAAGTCGACGACCACCACCCGCAACCTGCGGACGTTGCACAAGCTCGTTCGCTAGTAGTGTGGCTGGCATGGCTGCCATTGATGCCCGCCACCTCGACGGGGTATCCGAAACCGCGCTCATCACGCTGCGCCAGCGCGCTGAAGAGGCGGCGCGGCCCGATGGCGTGATCGATGACCCGATGGCCGTCGTGGTCTACGAGAGCCTGGACTACGACTATCACCACTTCGGCCGCACACATCAGGGTATTGCGCTGCGGGCGTTGACATTCGACAACGTCACCAACGAGTACCTGGCCGATCATCCGCGCGCTACGGTGGTGGCGCTGGCCGAGGGATTGCAGACCAGCTTCTGGCGTATCGACAACGGCGAGCTGAAGTGGGTGACGGTCGACCTGGAACCCATCGTGCGGTTGCGTCAGCAGTTGCTCCCCCCGTCGGACCGGCTCCGTTACATCGCGCAGTCGGCACTCGACTACTCCTGGATGGATCAGATCGACGCCTCCGAGGGTGTGGTGATCACCGCCGAGGGCCTGTTCATGTACCTGGAACGCGATGTCGTGTTCGATCTCATCGCCGCCTGCGCCAAACGCTTCCCCGGCGGCCAGATGGTGTTCGACACCATCCCGTGGTTGATGAGCGTGTATTCGCAACGGCGGGGCTGGAAGCTGAGCAAGCACTACACGGTGCCGCCGATGCCGTTCTCGTTCACCGCCCACCAATACGACGAGCTACGTGCTTTCGACGGTGTGCGCGCGGTCCGCGAGGTGCGGATGCCGCCCGGCCGCGGAAACTTCCTGAAGCTGGCCACGCCGCTGTTCTACGACCTGCCCTTCTCCGACCGGATCAGGCCGGCGATGACCGTTGTCGAGTTCGGTTAATCCGCAGACGTTCTACGCGGGTTTGACCGCGCGGCCGATCACGATCGACGAGGACGGCATCGGGATACCCATCACCTTCAGCCAGTCGTCCCGCTGCCCCTCGATCTGGAACCCGGCTCGTTCGATCGCACCCAGCGTATCTCGGTGGGTGTGGCAGTTACCGAACAATCTCGGCCAGAACGTCGCGTCGACAGCGCGCTGCACTAGCCCGAGCGCGCCATCGTGGGCCACATGCTCGAAGAAACGAACCTCGCCGCCGGGCTTGAGCACCTCGAATGCCTGCGCGGCGGCACGGTCGGGATCGCTCACCGAGCACAGCACCAGCGAGCACACCACCGCGTCAAATCGGTCCTCCCCGGTGACCGCAAGATCCTCGAAGACACCGGCGGTCACCGTCACCGGGATCGCCGCACCGGCCGCCGCGGCCTCGGCTTGCGGGCGCAGCCTGGATTCGGGTTCCAGTGCCGTCACCGCGGTCACCGTGTTCGGGTACAGCGGGAAGTTCGAGCCGGTCCCCGCACCCACCTCGAGCACGTGCCCCGTCAGGCCCCGCAAATTCTCGGCACGGAGCTCTTTGATCTCCGGAGGCTCGCGTCGCGCGATGGCGGACCACATTGCCGAGAAGAACTTGTTATCGAAGCTGACGGGTGTCGTCATGCCTCCAACCTAGCCCCGCTGATGCCACTGGCACCCAAACTCTGGAACACTGGGGCCATGGCACAGATCACGTTGCGCGGAAACCCCATCAACACGGTCGGCGAGCTTCCCGCTGTCGGCTCTCCTGCCCCGGCATTTGAGCTGGTAGGTGCCGATCTCGGCCCCGTCACCAGCGATCAGTACCGGGATAAGCCGGTGATCCTCAACATCTTTCCTTCGATCGACACCCCGGTCTGCCAGGCCAGCGTGCGCACCTTCAATCAGCGTGCCGCCGAGGCTGGAGCGCCGGTGCTGTGCGTATCCAAGGACCTGCCGTTTGCCCAGAAGCGCTTCTGCGGCGCCGAGGGCATCGAGAACGTCGGCACCGCATCCGCGTTCCGCAGCTCTTTCGGCGAGGACTTCGGCGTCACCATCGCCGACGGCCCGATGACCGGACTGCTGGGACGCGCGATCGTCGTCATCGGTGCCGACGGCAACGTCGCCTACACCGAGTTGGTGCCCGAGATCGCTCAAGAACCCGATTACGACGCGGTGCTCGGGGCACTGTCCTAAGCCAGTGTCCAGCGCACCATTTGCCGACGAGCTGCTGGCGACCGTTCAAGCGTCGCCGGCAGCTGTCGGTGCTCATGACAAGGACACCTGGGTCGGCCTGTTCGCCACCTACGGCCAGGTCAATGATCCGGTGGGATCGCGGCCACATATCGGCGCATCCGCGATCGGCAAGTTCTACGACACCTTCATCGCGCCCAACACCATCGTGTTCGACGTCGAAAACGATGTGGTCGCCGGGATGTCGGTGCTGCGCGATCTGACCATCCATACAACCATGTCGACCGGTGTCACCCTGCATATCCCGATGCATCTGCGGTATGACGTGGTCGAGGACGGCCCGGCCGCATCGCTCAAGATCGACCGCCTGTTCGCCTACTGGGAACTGCGCGCCATGATCGGCCAGCTGTTGGGCGCGGGCGGCGACGGACTGCTCGCGAGCGTCAAATTGGGGCCACAGCTGCTGAAGAATCAGGGACTCGACGGGGTGCTCGGATTCATGCGCGGGCTCAAGGGTGTGCGCGGGGCGGGCAAGCAACGCGTCCAGGAACTGGCCGCGGCCCTGCGCGGCCGCGATGTTCCCACAGTGACCACACTGCTCTCTCCCGATGCCTCCCTATCTCTGGATGGCGTATCCGATGTTTCGCTGGCCGAGTTCGCCTCGAACGCAGGCTCTTTGACTGTTGACAAGTTGTTGGCCGCGGGCTCTTCGGTATCGGCCACGGTGCATTTGGGCGATCGTCGCGGCGTCGGGCTCTTCGAGTTCTCCGACAACTCCGCGGCGCCGGGCACGCTGGCATCGGCGCGGCTCTATTTCTGACGGGGCAGTAAACCACTCAGGTCGATATCGCTGACCGCCTGCCCTAGGCAGGCCACACGTAAGGCGTTGTCGGCGAACAGTTCCGCATCTCCCCATGGGAGGTACGGTTTGGTGACCAGCATCGAGGCAACTCCGTGCGCCGCGGTCCAGAGCTGCAAACCCATCGCCACCGTGTCGCCGTCCGGATAGAAGCCCTCGGCGACGAGTTCCAGAACACCCTTGTGTAGATGCGCGAACGCCGCGCTGACCAATGTCTCGTCCAGCTCGCTGTCGTTGCGCGGCGGCGCGGACGTGGCCAGCCGATACATCAGCGGCGTCGCGGTGGCGAAACGGACGTAGGCCATGCCCTGCGCGTGTAAGCGCTCCAGTGCGGTCCGTTGGTCGACGGCCGCGGCCACCATCTCGTCGTCCAGCTGTTGGTAGTACTGCCCGCACGCCGCGTCCATGAGTTGGTCTTTGTCCGCGAAATGCAGGTAGATCGATGGCGGTGTCACACCGATCTCGCGAGCCACATCACGAATCGACGGCGCACGGAGCTCCTTGGATTCCAGCACCAAAGCAATTGCGGCCCCGATGATCTCCTCGCGGAGCTGATTGCCTTCCCCGCGAGACGAACGCTGACGCTTAGTCACTGAATCCGATTCGCTCATGCAGCTTGACCAGCGGTTTGGGCGCCCACCAGTTGAAGCGCCCCAGCATTCGCATGAACGACGGCACCAGCAGCATGCGAATGATGGTGGCGTCGACCAGGATAGCGATCGTCAGGCCGGTACCGAACATGCACATGAAGGACACCTGTGCGGCCATCAACGCCGCGAAGGCGATCGTCATGATCAACGCGGCCGCGGTGACCACCCGACCGGTACGGGCCACCCCGAGGGCTACGGCCTCATCGTTGTCGGCACGCGTACGCCCGGAAGCCATCCAGTACTCGCGGATGCGCGAGATGAGGAACACCTCGTAGTCCATCGACAGCCCAAACGCGATACAGAACAACAGCATCGGCATGGTGGCGACAATGGTGCCGGTCACTTCGGTTCCAAACCCGCCCAGGTGACCTTCCTGGAAGATCCAGATCAGCGCCCCAAAGGTCGCCGTGAGCGACAGCACGTTCAGAACAAGCGCCTTGAGCGGCAGCACCACCGAGCCCGTCAACAGGAACAACAGCGCGAAGGTGACAACCGCGATGATCGCCAGCACCAACGGCAGCTTGTGCACGATGCCGTCGACGGCGTCACGGTCCAGTTGTGCTCCTCCGCCGATCTTGACGGTGACGTCGCCCGGGCCGGGAAGTGCGTGGATGGCGTCGAGCTGAAGGTCGGCGGCATCGGTATAAGGCTTGGCACCCGTCTGGACCGTGAAAAGCGCTGTCCCATTCTTGATTCCGGTGGCACTCGACGGCGGGCCGACTTTCATGCCACGAATGAAGGCGCCGGTCGGCGCGGCCACCTCCTTGACGTCTTCGATCTTCGAGAGGTTCGTGGCGTACTGGTCGATCTCCTGCTGCGGCAGCGCGCCGACACCCTCGGCGATGACCGACAAGTTGGTGGAGCTGTTGTTGTTGAAGTTGCGCCGCATCTCGTTACCCACCTGGTGCACCGAGGCCGATGCGGGGAGCACCCGATCATCCGGGAACCCGAATTTGCCGTCGAGGAACGGCAGCCCGAGAACTACCAGTGCCGTGACAATGACAATGGCTATCGGAACCGCCCGCGCCATAACCTGTTTGGTGGTGCGATACCAGAAGGTGTCGGTGACGGCCTTTGCCACCGGCTCGGGCCTGCCCAGAATCTTGCGGATGAGGCGGCGCACGTCGAGGGCGTCGATCCGATCGCCCAGCAAGGTCACCACAGCCGGCACGATGACGAGCGCCGCGATCGCGCCGACGAACACCACGGCCACACCGGCGTACCCGAACGACTTGAGGAAGTACATCGGGAACAAGATCAGCGCCACCAACGCGAGGGCAACCGTCAGCGCCGAGAAGAGCACGGTGCGGCCCGCGGTGGCCATGGTCAGCACCAGCGCTTCGTCGCGGGGCTTGCCTGCGCTCACCTCCTCGCGATAGCGGCTGATGATCAGCAGCGAATAGTCGATGGCGAGCGCCAATCCCATTGCCACAGCAAGATTCAGGGCGAACACCGAAACGTCGGTGACGTAGGTCAGACCGCGCAGGATCGACATGGCCCCGACGATGGAGAAGACGCCCACGACAAGGGGGAGCAGGGCGGCGTAGAGACCGCCGAAGATCCAGACCAACACCACGAAGCTGATCGGAATCGCGATCGATTCCATGACCAACAGATCCTTCTCGGACTGCGTGACGATCTGGTTGTAGAGCGTGGCGACACCACCCGCAGTGACCGATACGCCATCGCGATCGACGGCGAGCGATTTGATGAGCGTGGCCGCATGCTTCTGGGCGTCGTTCTCGCCTCCGGTCAGACCGGCGACGATCATCCCCGACTTACCGTCAGTGCCGATGAGCTCTTCGGCCACCGGCGGCGGCGCTGTCCATGCCGAGGTCAGGTTGAGCACCACGCCGGAGCCCTTGAGCTGGCGTTCCAGATCGCCTGCGACGGCGCGCATCTGCGGGCTTTTGACACCTTGCTCGCTGGTGAGCATGAAGACCAGCGATTGGTCGCTGATGCCGAACTTGTCGGCGAGAACTCTTGTCACATAAGCGGACTCGGAATTGGGGTCCTGCTGCCCACCGGCGGCGAGGTGCTTGGTCACCGGTACGCCGAAGATGGCGGCCGCGATGGCGATGAGCAGTGCCGCGCCCAGGACCAGGCGCGGTGCCGCGATCACCCGTCGAGCCAAACGTTCCAACATCGCCACGCCTTCCGCCGGAAAATAACGGCGTTAAGTTATCAGCGATAAGTTAACGGGTCAAGGAGTGGTGACGCTGCTCGCCGAGCGCATACCGCACGCAGGCCTTTCGGGCGTTTCACCTGCGTGCGGTATGCGCTCGGCGAACGAGGGTACGTGGGGCAGGCAGCCCTCTCGCAATCCCCCGAAAGATCATGGAACCAAACGCAGCCTTGCCCCGTCGGATCTCTATATAGGCACATGTATGCCACAAAGAGGAGAGTCAGACATGTCGAGCGTTTCCGGTTCATCGGGCGGCCACTTACATGTGGACCCCACCGAACTGCAGATTCACGCGGACCAACTCCATTCGCATGCTTCCGATCTGAAGGAAGCACACGATGCCGCACACCGCGCGATGACTGACGCCCAGGCCGGATTCGGGTCAGGACGAGCAGCCAATGCCTTGAGTAGCCGGATTTCGGGCTGGGAGAAGGAATCCGCAGACCATCACACCGAGCTGACCAGCCACGGTGACAACCACCGGTCGTCCGCGGCTAAGTTCGTGACCCGGGACGAGATCAACCGTGCGGGCATTGAGCAAGCAGGACCAAGCAGCGCGGTCTAAGGGGGAACGAATATGGGGATGACGCTCGACGAATTGCAGCATTGGCCACCGCAGATCAAGGCGCTAGCGGACGCCGCATCAAAGCGTGGCGAAGCCAGCCAGCAGGCTGCGGACAAGGTACAAGCGATCGTCGATATGTCGACCTGGAAGGGCGATGCCGGCGACGCCGCTAGGGACGCGATGAAACGCTCGGCCGCCCGCTTCGACACCGCGGGATTCGAGGCGCTTTATGTCGCAATGCATGCCAATAAGGCCTACGGCGAGTCGCAAACATTGGCCGACGACATCGGAGCCTTCCTGACCTACGCCGCAGCTCCCCCCAAGGTGGACATCGATCCCAAGACCAATGCTGTGACGCCCCCGGATATCAGCGGGCTGAACAAAGAACAGCTGCAGAAGGTCATCGACAAACTGAAGGATCTCCAGCAGCGGGTGACGGGCCTCGTTGCGCGAGGTGAGATGTTGGACGACTCGCTGGCTCGCGTGCTCGATGAGGGCACTGGCGGTCACACCATGGCCGAGAAGCAAATCGCCGAGGGGAGCCCCGAGCAAGCCGAACGCGATGTCCACGACGTTCTCGCCGGTACAGCCACGGACGAGCAGAAGGCGCGCGTTCAGGCGGCATCGATCCTGAGCCCGGAGCAGATCGCCGACCGCGACGCGGGCAGGCCGGTGCAGTTGACGCGTTCGCAGCAGCAGGTGTTAGGACAGCTGCAGGCGCAGATGCATGGGATGTCGGTCGAGGACATTCACCGGGCCGAGCGGCGCTTGGGCAACAACAAGAGCATTATCGGTAACGCGCTGCAGATGATGGGTTCCAACCAGTACGGCTACGCGAAGACCGAATTACGCCCCGGCGCACAGGGCTCCACCACCGAGCTCACGACGGGCGGGTATGACAAGCTGCCCACCTCTGTCCAGAACCTGCTGAACGACAAGTCACCTGGGTTCAGCTATGTTCCACAGGGACCCGGACAGGGAACAGCACCTGTAACCCAGGGCTCGACGCTTGGCAATCTAGACAGGCTGTCGGATGTCATCAAAGACGGAGATCCCGGTTTCCAAAACGGCACCGAGCTAGATCGCAAGCTCATGCAACGCGGTGTAGATATTTTGCATTTCGAGAACCAAAACAACGACAGCCATGAAGGGGCTGCGGATTCAACAATTCAGAACATTTTCTCGTCGGCCGGCCGGGATCATGTCGTTGATCACGACATGATGGTGAACCCCGACGGCAAGCGCAACGACCAGTTCCTGGGTGATCTGACGCACCACCAGTTCACTGATGGCGGCAAGGCGGCAGGAAGCCTGATGAGCTGGACCCACGATTCAGCGCATGTGGGACCGGGCGTGTCCCAAGAGCAGGCTCAGGTGTCAGGTGAGACCGCTCGTGCTTACGCCAGCTACATCGCGGAACATAAGGAATTGAACGCGCTGCCCGCCAACGACAACCAATGCCTCGGCCAAGGAACGAAGACACTCGGCCAACTCAGCCCTGATTTGGTGAAAGGCATGGCCTGGGGCCTGGCGCCATACACAGCCGCCATCGGTGGCGGCGATCCCGCAATATTCGGCAGCACTCCAGGTTTCGACAATGCTTTGGATACCGATGACGCCATTGGCAATGGTTCCATGCCGCAGGCCAAGGCACTGTTCAAGGTGCTGAGCACGAATGCGGAGGCAGCCACCACGCTAGGTGGCGCGCTCTACGGGGACTCGGTCATGGCCACGAACCACTATGCAGAAGCGGTAAAGCATTCTGGTGTAGGCGAAATCGGCGACCTGGATCAGGCTGGGAGATTCCGTGGCCTGGCAGACGCAGGATTGGCCGCAGGCAATGATGCACAGCACAAGGCTGACACGGTCTCTAAGGAGCAATACGCTAAGGATCTACAGAGGCTGAAAGAGACCGCATACGGCGCCATCACCAAGATCCTGCCGATACCGGCGGAAGCAGCCACTCCTTTTGGAATCATGTCCGACGCTCTCAAGGACAGCATCGTTGGGAAGGCGCCCGAGCCCGGCCAGCCCGCAAACACAACGGTACCGAATTTGAATCCGGCGTACGGCCAGCAACAACTGCTGAACGCATACTCGGCCACGGGAGTCCTACGGCCCGAACAGTTCCCGCCGAATATGCTCGTGCCAGACCCCAAACACCCGGGAATAATGCGAGTGGGCACCTTGGAGGAATTGCGACAGATGAAGGGACCGGACGATCGCCCCGTTTACGAGCACCTGACTTCAGATAAATACCACACCATGGTCAATGAAGCCCTTCGCCGGGTACCAGGGGATGCAGACTCTGCCCAGCCGCTGATTGATGCATACAACAACGCTGTAAAGACAACCGAATGACGCACCCTCGGAAGAGGCACGCCGGGGTCCGCGTACTGTTCGGCTTGCTGGCAACGATTGTTTCGATGTCGGCGGGTTGCACGCCCACTGAGCAGCCACCGATCCCGTTTACCGGGCTCACTAAGGACCTGCGTATTCGCTGGTCTGCCGAGCCTGGCATCGATCTGCTGACCGGCCCCGCCGTAATCGTCCGCGCCTACCGCGAGTCTTATGTAGTCGGCGGACTCATGGCCAACCCTGCGTACTACTACCCTGGCTTCGAGCGCGCCGTTCCGCAAAACGGCCCAAATGTCAGTCCGCTGATACGGCCGCTCGTAACCGGCGACTCGCAACTGGAGAGCCGCGGCTTCCAGACTACGACTCCGATCGTAGGCACCTGGCGAGAACACATACTGTCCTTGACCGGCGACTCAACGTCGGGATACACCGCAAAAGTGTGTGTATGGGATACGGGCACTGGAGTGCGACTACCGAATGGTCAATACCGCTACCCGAACCGACTTCCCTCGAATTCAATGTGGTCAGTACGCGCCGGCGTCGGCACCTTGGCTGTCCGGATCACCATTACCCCGCCACCCCCGTTCGAACCGGATCCGACCAGAGCGCCTCAACACGGGAGCGCACCCAATCCCTCGACCGACATATTCGGCGGCTGGAAAATCCGCGCGGCAGACAGCCTGGGCATCGCAACCTGGATGGATCAGCGGTCAGATTGGCCACTGGATGACTTTCGCCTCACTCTCAACGCCTGCGGCGAGAGGGCTCCTGACCTTCTCACAGGACAGGGCAACTTCATTACGGTCGGCGATCACCCTCGCAGCGACTTCCCGACTCTGCCCGCTGATCCCGGCTGGCCTGCAGCGGGCACCTAACAGCTCCTCAAGCTGCTGTTTCAAATCGTTTAAGAAACACGGAACCGAATCGCGTGCCCTAGCGTCGTAGCTATAAGTAGGGCAAACATGTCCGCACGACCAGCGAGGGGAGCGTCCATGCCCGGAGAATCAGGGCTCGACATGAACGAACTGCACCTAGCGCCGGGCGCCGCGACAAAGGTGTCCCAGGAGTTCAGTGCCGCAGTCGACAAGCTCGAAGCACTCCGTCAGGAGGCGAACTCGTTTGCCTTCGATGTCGGTATGGGTTCCTGTGCTGAGGGTTCCTCCTGGAACACCGCCCTGAACGAATTGGTAACAGCTGACTCAGACTCAGTTGTCGCCGTCATCGCGGCGCATATCAAGACTGTGAAGACGTGGGCAGAGTGGGCCAAGGTCGCGCAGAACGAATACGACAACACCGAGCACCGAAACGCCGAATCCTTCGAGCAGCTCAAGGGAGACACCATCGACAGCAACGGCTTGGGCGTCTACCCGCCGCCCAAAAGCAGCTGACAGGTCAGGAAGACTGGAACCATGAAGATGAAGTGGATCGCCGTTGTTGCCGTTTCGACTGCACTCCTCATCGGATGTGCTCACAACGGAATCCAAGGAACGCCCACTACAAAATCGACGTCAACCCCCTCTAGTCCGCCTTCGTCATCCGCCAGCGTGACTTCCCCAACGATAAATACCGATAGCGACCCAGTAAAAGGGACAACCTTCGATCCATGTACTGCCATCACCGACGCCGACACTGCAACGTGGGAAGTCAAGCCTGAAAAGCGCGACGCACACACCACGGCGTTTGGTCAGCGTGTTCGCGGCTGCATCTGGAACGGACCTAAATGGGGTATTAAAATCTACGCGGTAAAAGGCTCGCTTGCGCAATTCGAACAACCAAACGGCCGATTCGACCGACAAGAGCGCGTCCAGATTGGTTCACGTCCCGGCTGGCTACTTCACGACAAAAATTGGATTGGCTGCTCTGTAGGCATCCAGTCGCAACAAGCAATCGCCGCTGTCCAGGTCGATCTGAATCTCGACCTCACCGAGCAGCACTACGACCAATGCCCGCTAGCCCTGCAGATCATGAAGCAGATCGAGCCGAAAATACCTTAGAGCCAGCCGTTTTCAGGAGGAGAAGACATGGGGAAGAAGCAGATCGAGAAGGAACACTGGGAAGGCCACGACCACCAGTCGATCTACAACGCCGCCCAGGCATTCCAGACCGGCAGCCCGCAAGCGGCCCAGGAATCGATCAACAGCATCGCCGAGCAGCTGGGCGACATCATGCACACGCTCGGCGGCAAGGTGCAGGGCATGCTGGTCGAGGACTGGCGTGGGGCGGCCGCGAAATCCCTACAGGCCAACATGTCCGAGTATTTCCGGGCCTCGGAGAGAGGCATCATCAGCATTCGGCACGTGGCCGACAGAATGCCACCGCTTGCCGACGCGATGAGCGCCGCCAAGCGGAGCATCGAGCCGCCGATGTCCGACGCCCAGGTCTCGCAGCTCAAGAAGTCGGGATCGTCGGACGCAGTCATACAACAGCGGAAAAACCAAGAGCAGTTCTTTGCACGCCTTCAGATGGTCGGCCTGTTCAGCGAACCAGTGGTGCGCGAGGGCGATAACGTCACCGATGTTCGTCCCCCACAGGGCAACAATCCGGGGAACATCACGCTGCAAGAGCCCACACATCGTCCCGAAGGCACCGGCACCGGCGGCGGCAACAACACCGGTGGAAGCGGCCAGAACGGCGGTACAGGCGGACAGGGCTCGGGTGATTTGAGCAAGCTCACCAATGGCCTTGCCGACAAGGACACCAAGCCCGCCTTCAGCGACGGCTCGGGCGGTCAAGGGCAAGGCCAAGGCGCGGGTTCAGGTGGCGGCAGCGGCGCAGGCGGCGGCAGCCCCCAAAGCGGCTCGGGCGGCTCGGGCAGTGGCCTGGGCAATGCGCTCAGCGGCCTCGCGGGCGGCCTGGGCAAGGACGGCTCCGGCCTGGCGCCCGGCACCACCACCTCAGCAGGCTACAACTCGCCATCGGGCTCAGGCTCGGGCACCGGAACCCTCAGCGGCCCAGGCGCATTGCGCGGTGGCCCAGGAGTTCCCGGACCGGCAGCTGGCGGCACCAACCCAGCTGGCATCGGTGGCGCAGGAATCCGTGGCGGTGGAATCGGCATGGGCGGCATGGGCATGGCCCCCATGGGCGGCGCCCACGGCCACGGCGGCAAGGGCGAAGACGACGACGAACACCAGACCCCGGAGTTCCTCATCAACTGGGACAACGGCAACGAACTGTTCGGCGACCTGCCCAAGGCGTCTCCCGGCGTCATCGGCGACTGGAGTGAGCACGAACGTGCCGAAAAGCAGCGCCGCGAGTCCGAGAAGCGCCGCTACAAGTCCATGGGCTGGAACGTCGACTTCGGCGACGAGGACTAGGAAGCGCCCTTCGCCGCGGCCACCGCCTCCTTGGCGACGGCAACATCGAGCTTGCGCATGGTCATCATCGCCTGCATCGCCGCGTTACCGGTCACGGTGTCGGAGTGGAAGATCAGGTCGATCAGCTCGCGCGGAACCACCTGCCAGGACAGCCCGAACTTGTCCTTGAGCCAACCGCACTGGGACTCCTCTCCCCCGTTCGCGGTCAACGCCTCCCAGTAGCGGTCGACTTCTTCCTGCGAAGCGCAATCGATCTGGAACGAGATCGCCTCGTCGAAGGTGAACTGGGGGCCGCCGTTCAGCGCGGTATATCGCTTTCCGTCGAGCTCGAACTCGACGGTGAGCACGGTGCCCTCCGGCATCGGCGTGTTCGGCCCATAGTGGGTGACCTCAAGAATCCGGGAGTTCGGAAACACGGACACATAGAAGGTGGCGGCGTCTTCGGCTTGGGTGTCGAACCACAGGCAAGGAGTAATCGTCGGCATATGGGTATCGACCCCCGCCGACGGGAAAACTCATCGCAGCTGGCGGGAAACCTCGGTAAGCGCATCGGCCAACAGGTCTTGGTAATAATCAGCATCGGGCATCACCGCCGCGCTGGTGTGCACGCTCACCGTGACGGCATCGCCGATCCCGTGTACCCCGTGGGTCAGGCCCATCACCGGTGAGAGCGCCGGGAATCCGGCGGTGAACACCACCCGCCCGCCGCCCAATGTCAGATCGGCGGCACCGCGCACCACACTGGACACCACGGTGTTGCCGGCGACGGTGGGTGGCATGAGGTCGAGGTTGAAGGAATTGACGCCGGCCCACATCATCGGTGCGGGCAGCGCCGCTCCGCCCGCGCGCTGTGCGACCAACACCGGATGCGCCGCGCGAAGACGCCTGCGTTCGATGCCGTCGGCAATCCTGCGTGCTCGCGTGCGCATGTCCGGCTCGTCCCAGCACAGGTCGACGCCGATATTCCTGAAGTTGTTACGTGCCAACGATTCCTGGGAATCAGCGACGGTGACCTCGGCGCCCAATCGCTCCGGGACCCACTGCCCGTGATCGCGCAGATATCCCGGTAGCGCCGTGCCGATGGCCGTCATGACCGCAACGGTCACGCTGACGTCGTCGGCGCGCAGCTCGTCGCGCGGCCGCACGATCATCCGGATCTCGCGGCGGTCATCGGGCCGCGCATTGAGCGAAATCAGCGGGAAGCCGTGCGGTTCCGGCTCCAACTCACCGGCGGCGACAAGTTCCTGCTGACGCCGGTAGGCCACGTACCCACCCCGGCTCGCGCCCAGTAGTTGCCCCAGTTTGGCCGGGAACCCCATCAGCCCGCGCAGGGCCGCGCGGGCGGGCACCTCGGGCAACGGCCCCTTCTCCGGTGCGCCGTCTCCGAACAAGGCCCGTGCGGCGGCGGTGGCCCGCCGACCGTCGGCCAACGCATGCGATACCTGCAACACCGCCACAAGCGCCGTACCGGCCGTCCGTGGCGCCCCGAGAACTCCAGGGAAAAGATGTAGATGCCAGGGGCTTTCGCGGATATCGACGGTGCTGGGCAGCAATGCGGCGATCGCGGATCGACACTGCGGCCAGCCGGGGTCGGGCAGCCTGCGCACCGTCACCGGCATCTGCGATTCATCGCGCGGACCCCAATACGGGTAGTCGAGATGTCCGGGGACGTCGACGGCACGTACCCGCAGATCGGCGATCCGGGTCGCGCGTTCGGCGACCGTCTCGCACACCGCGGCGACATCCTCGGAGGGCGAGTCGAAGCAGAACAGCAGAAACTGGTCGTTCGGGATCTTCGTCGACATCCAGTACATCTGGGCGTCGCGGGGCGCCATCTGTTCGATCGTCATCGCGCGCCTACGTATAGGCGCGCGAGTCGTCCCATAGCTGCTGCCACGACGCAATTCTGCCGTAATACCGCTAGACATGTGCCTCGTCCTCGCCGAGCGCGTGCAGCAGCTCGATCCGCTGCACTCCCCGGAATCCTCGGGCAAGTTCGGGATCCGGATCGTCGACGCCGAGGTACAGCATGTCCGTCATGGATTCCGCTGGTGCACCGAAGTAGTAGTAGCCACGGTGGAAGCTGTAGGCCCGCACGATCCCTTCGCGTCCGGCTTCGACGTCATAGGCGGCAGCCATGGGATAAATCTGCACGACCCGTGCCGTGCGGCCACGGGTGGCCTGCCAGATAAGGGTCGAGACGGCGGCCATGATGACAACCGCCGCACCGATCCACAGTTGCCTGCGGCGCAGCAGCGCCCGTGGGCCAAACACCACCGCACCCAGCAGCACCGCAAGCCACAGGGCCGGGATCAGGAACATGGCGGTGGCCGCGAGGCGCAGCACCCACAACGAGCCGGGTGCAATGTTGTCGGCCAGGGCCGTGATCGCGGTGATGGTTGTCAGCTTGGCACGTGTGATGCGCACGGGCGGTATGCCGGGAATGTCGTTGCCGTCGTCGTACCGGGAAGTGACCGCCGCATAGCGGATTCACCCGCGCGCGTCCCCTAGAATTTCCGGCGTGCCCAGTAAGCAGTACAGCGATCCGTTGACTCGCAACGATATTGGTCTCTTAATCCTGCGTCTCGCGGTGGGCGCCACGCTGTGCTGGAGTGGGGTGCACGTCGTATTCGCGTCCGAGCAGTTCGTGCAGATCGGCGCGGCAGCGAGTGCGTCCGCCGATCTGGCGGCGCGCGTGCTCGCGGGGACCTACAGCATCGGCGGCGCATTGCTGGTCGCCGGACTCCTCACTCCACTCGGCGGGAGCGCGGTACTGGGGTCAATGCTCTATGCCGCAATGTTGAGCTACTCGGCGCGGCACGACCTCTTTCCCTCCGGCACCACCCTGCAGTTCCCTCTGGTGCTCGCCGCTGCCGCCGCGGCGGTGATCCTGCTGGGACCGGGCCGCATATCCGTAGACGGGCGTTTTGGCCGCGACGAATGGCCGGCCGCGGTCTCATCGGTGCTGCTCATAGCAGGAATCGGCGGCGCGGTCGCGGTCTGGGTGCTCGCCAAGGGCACAAATCCGCTTTCTTAAGAGTTCGCAAGGTCGCTCTTGGTCCATGACCTGCGCCGACGCTCGTGGCGAAAATTGCCAGACTTTTCCGATTCGTGACTCAATGATTTCTTAATAGTGACCCCTACTGTCAAGTACATGACGAACGAGGAATTCGGTGCCACGGTCATCGAGATCGACTTCGAAGCCATCTACAGCGGCGAGCTGCTGGTCGAGGGCGACAACACGGAGCAGACCGATGAGTGGTTCCCGCTAGCCGTATAACGGCAGGTTGGCGAACCCCCAGAGGGGGGACGCATCGGCGAGGCGCGTAGCGCATCGCATGCCGGGCCCAGTCCCGGATGTTTCTCTCTCAATACGTTCGATAAGCGCGGGCAGTCACCGACTGCCCGCGCTTTTTCTTTGAGATCCGTTCCCGGGAACTACTCAAGTTCCTCGGCGAGTTCCATCCACTGCACCTCGGTGGCGTCTTTCTCGGCGACGACGGCGTTGAGCTCGGCGGTCAGCGTCACCACCCGGTCAGGATCGGTGGCATGTTCAGCCAGCTGCCCATGCAGCGCGGCCTCCCGCTCATCGAGCTTGGCGACGGCCCGCTCGAGCCTCCCGAGTTCCTTGTGTGCCGCCCGTAGCGCCGCACCG
This sequence comes from Mycobacteroides chelonae, assembly GCA_014204435.1. GTDB lineage: Bacteria > Actinomycetota > Actinomycetes > Mycobacteriales > Mycobacteriaceae > Mycobacterium > Mycobacterium chelonae_A. The sequence goes on along the minus strand of JACHLF010000004.1, from coordinate 138,239 downwards.
TCGCGGCCGCGTTCCGGAGCGGGCTTGACCGCCGCGGCCGCCGGCTGGGCGTGCCGGCGCAGGTACTCCTCGATGCCACCGGGCAGGTTGGTCAGCTTGCTGTCACCGAACAGTGCCCATGTCGAATCGCAGACGCGCTCGATGAGATACCGGTCGTGGCTGACAACCACCAGGGTGCCTGCCCACCCATCGAGTAGGTCTTCGACCTGCTGCAGGGTTTCGATATCCAGGTCGTTGGTGGGCTCGTCGAGCAGCAGCACGTTCGGCTCGGCCATCAACACGCGCGTCATCTGCAGCCGGCGGCGTTCGCCACCGGAGAGATCACCGACCGGGGTGCGCTGGCGCGCCGGGCTGAAGCCAAGCATCTCGGCAACCTGGGAGGCCGAGAGCTCCTTGTCCCCCAGGGTGATTCGCAGGGCGATCGATTCGATCGCCTCGAGCACCCGAATGTCTTCGGGCAGATCGTCGAGTTCCTGGCGCAGCCAGCCGATACTGACCGTCTTGCCTTCCTTGCGATGTCCGGCGGCCAGTGGCACCGCACCGGCCAGCACGCGCAACAGAGTCGTCTTCCCGGATCCGTTGACGCCCACCAGCCCGATGCGCTCACCAGGGGCCAGACGCCACGTCAGATCGCGCACCAACTCATCGCCGACGGGTGTCGTCACCGTCGCATCCTCAAGCTCGATGACGATGCGACCCAAACGACGGCGGGCGAATGCGTTGAGCGCCACCGAGTCTCGGGGCGCAGGCACATCCGCGATCAGGGCTTCGGCCGCCTCGATCCGGTACCGGGGCTTGGATGTGCGCGCGGGTGGGCCGCGACGCAACCAGGCCAACTCCTTGCGCGCGAGGTTGCGGCGGCGCGCTTCCGCCGCGTCGGCCTGCCGGCCGCGCTCTGCGCGCGCGAACGTCCAGTCGGCGTATCCGCCTTCATACGATTCGACGTTGCCGTCGACCACTTCCCAGGTGCGGGTAGCCACAGTATCCAGGAACCAACGGTCGTGTGTCACGATCACCAGTGCCGTGCGCCGAGCCAGCAGATGCTCGGCGAGCCACTGCACGCCTTCGACGTCCAGGTGGTTGGTGGGCTCATCAAGGATCAACAGGTCCAGGTCACGCACGAGGGCGGCGGCGAGCCCCACCCGGCGTCGCTGTCCGCCGGACAGCTGGTCCACACGCCGGTCGAGTCCGAGGGCCGCCACTCCGAGGCCGTCCATAATCGAACGGATGCGTGCGTCGCCGGCCCATTCGTGTTCGGCGACGCCCAGGGGTGCGATCACGACGTCGAAGACCGTCGCGCCCTCCAGCTCGTCACGCTGGGTGACGACGGCTAGGCGCAGGTTCCCGACCTGGCTCACCCTGCCCTGATCCGCCGGTTCGATGCCTGCGAGCACCTCCAGCAGCGTGGTCTTGCCTCCGCCGTTGAGGCCCACCACGCCGATGCGGTCCCCCGCCTGTACTCCGAGACTGACATCGGAGAGCAATGGTTTGACGCCGTAGGACTTCGAGACGTTCTCGAGGTTGATGAGGTTGACGGGCTTGGCAGGGGTGGTCATGGCCCCCACAAACTACTCAGGCACGGGCGGCCGGCGCCACTTCACTGCCCCTGTCCAGTAGCCCCGCCCGCCGCAACGCAAACAGAGCGACGGCGCACACCAGCCCCACTCCGGTGAGCGCGACCCACAGCAAGGACGGCTTGTCGTGCTGCCGGGCGTAGCCGAACACCGAGCCGGTCATCAGGTTTCCGGCCAAAATTCCGACGCCGACGATCGTGTTGTACAGCCCGTAATGCGTGGCGACCAGACGATTACCTGCCAACCTGACGACGGTGTCCATTTCGAACGGGAACGTCGCAATGGTGCCGACTGCCAGCATGGCCGCCGATAACAGCAGCGCAGCGACCGCCGGAATCGATCCCACCGCGCCCCCCGACGGCAACAGCGCCAGTGGAACGAAGGCCGCGGCAATGACCAACATCCCGAGCACCAGGCTGCGGCTTGGACCGAACCGCGCGGATAGCCAGCCGGTGAGTCGCACCTGCCCGGCGATCGCCACCAGTCCCGACACCACGAAGATGCTTGTCACCAGCACTGTTTCGGACTTCTTGTCGTCGGTCAGCAGTGCGGCCTGGAACGGCAACGCGAGATACACCTGGAACGTCAGCACGTACAAGCCGATCATGGCACCCGAGAACAGCAGGAACGCCTTGTTGGACAACACCATTCGCCAGTCGGCCAGCACCGACTGCTTGTCCGCGTCCTGTTCGGCATTGTTCGGCGGCAGCGCCATCAACTGGATGACCGTCAACGCGGCGAACACCGCCGCGGCGACGGCACAGGTGATCCGGAAGTCCCAGGCCGTCAACGCCAAACCGACGATCGGCCCGAACAAGATGCCCGCCTGGTAGAAGACGTTGAAGACGGCGAAGGCCTCCACCCGGCGCTCCCCCGAGTCCGATGCCAGGTAGGCACGCACCGCGGGATTGAACAGTGCACCGGCGAAACCTGTTGCCGCCGAGGCGATCAGTATGGCCGGTAGCGACCCCACGAACGCCAACATCAGGAATCCCGCGGTGCGCAACAGACAGCCCGCAACAATCAGCGGCTTGTATCCGAACCTGTCGGCCAGGGTGCCTCCCACCAGAAACATGCCCTGCTGAGAGAAGTTCCGAACGCCGAGCACCAACCCCACCATCCACGCGGCCAATCCCAGTGGCCCGGCCAGATATCCGGCCAGGTAGGGCATCAGCATGTAGAAGCCGACGTTGATCGCGAATTGGTTCACCATCAGGATCTGGCTAGGCCGATCGAAAGACCGGAATTGGCGCAGTGTCTGGATCACGCCATCCGTCCTATCGGGTCGGTCACATGGGTCAGTCTGGTCCATCGGCCCACCGCGCGGTCCGACGGATCATCGATCACGTCGGGATCCTGCGCCGGCGGCCTATCCAGTAGATCATGGCTGCGGCAGTAATCGTCGTCGTAGATCGTGCCGTGATAGCGCATCGGGCCGTCGGGGAATACGGCGGCGACTCGAGTGCCTGGGGCGGACGTGCGGGCCACCCATCCGGCGACCAACGCGACTGCTCCGACGCTCCATCCGCCGCTGGCGTGATAACTGGCGGCCAAGGTGCGGGCCGCCCAGACCGCCTCGTTGGGTGCCACCCAATGCGCTTCGTCGAATGCGGGGTAGTCGACATTGCCCGGATAGATGCTCGATCCGAGGCCGCGCATCAGCCGCGTACTGGCGGGTTGCCCGAAGATCGTGGAGCCAATGGTGTCGACCCCTACCAGGCGCAGGTTCGGATTATGTTCCCGCAGTGCACGTCCCACACCCGAGGAATGTCCCCCGGTGCCGACCGAGCAGACGAGGGTGTCCACGGTGCCCAACTGGTCGATCAGTTCCTCGGCCAGCCCACGATAGGCGTCAACATTGTCGGGGTTCTGGTACTGGTCGGGGCACCACGAATCCGTTTCGACGGCAAGTATTTCGGCGACACGATCCTTGCGGGCCTGCTGCCAGCCGCCGACCGGATGTGGCTCGGTCACGACATCCACACGGGCGCCGTAGGCCGTCAGCATGCTGCTGACGATCGGCTCCAATCCCGGATCGGTGACGAGGGTGACCGGGTGACGGTAGATGATCCCGGCCAGGGCCAGTCCCAACCCCAGTGTTCCGCTGGTTGATTCGACGATCATGGCGCCGGGTTTGAGGTCCCCACGCTCCCTGGCCTGCTCGATCATGTGCAGCGCGGGTCGGTCTTTCATGCCGTTGGGATTGTGGCCTTCGAGTTTGGCCCAGAAGCCCGTGCCCGGTGTTGCGAATGGTTCCGACACCCACAACACCGGGGTGTTGCCCACCAACGTGTTGGGGTCGTGGAACTTCGGCCCTAGGTGGGTGCAGCTACGACGAGATGACAAAGCAATGCTGTTGTTCATGGGGATCCCTGCGTGAGGGCCGCAAGACGCGGCCGGGAAGCTGATGACGGCGGGTGTGGGCGTGGCGAAACCCCGCTTGCCCACAGCGCGCCGATCAGCGCCGAATGACGCACAGAGTGGTGAGAATGTCGCGGCCCGTCCGGGACCCGCGATAGCCGGCGGGCAGCGGTGGCCCGCGGGATAGGTGCGCGGCAACGGGCTGGAACACGAGAGTTGCCAGAGCCAACGCGGCAAGCACGATCAGAACTCGTAACGGGTTGTGCCCGCGGGTCAACGTGAAGAGTCCATCCACCGTCTGACATAGCAGCTGGTGGATCGCGTCGTCGAGGTGCGCATGTGTTGCCGCGGGCCCGTGCCCCAGAAGTGCGGCGTGCGTCGCTTGATGATGCGCCGTGTCGGCACTGCCGCCCGCATTGGAGACACAGTGCAGGATCGGCAGACTCGCCACCATTGCGACCAACACCGCGACAAGCCACAACTGACCATGGCCGCTCCTGCGGCGCACTCCGGTCAGCATGTGCGCCAGGTTAGCACGATTTTGCATACCCTCATGGGGTATGTGACCTGATCGCTACCTAACCGTGGTCAGCACTCAATGTTGACATGCATGACCCGATAGTCCAGCACCCGCACCAGCGGACTCGTCGGATCGGCGCCACGGACGCGCTGCCAGCGGTACTGCGAGCGGCCCTCGCGAACGGAAGTCGCGACGCACTCGTTCAGCGGCGTATTGCCGCGACGATTGACGACGACCCTGTCACCCCGGGCCTTCAGAGAGGCGACGACGAGGTCGGCATTTCCCAGATTCTTGGGCCCCGCCCCCGCGGGCGGAGCAGCGATCAGTGCCCCGACGGTTGCGGCGGCCACACACAGGCCGCCGAGACGGTGGCAGATAAGACGTCCATACATAACGATTCCCTACGTTGCGTCACGCCCGGCGTGACGGAGCCTTCGATGACAACCGTGTGCGGCAGACAGAGGTCTCTGCCGCAGGGGACTCGTCAGCGTCGGCTCACGCAGATCTGTTGCAGACGGGCACGGCCCCCCATCACCGCCCAATACGCATATCGCGGTGGCGCACGGGTGGCGACCACCCGCAGCGGGCGCAGCACCAAGATCATGCTCACGACCATTGCCGCCGCCCAGAGCATGCGGAATGCGCTGCCCGAACGGATTTTCCCGGCGATCACGTCGAAGACGTGGCAGGAGAAGTCCTGGGCCGCCCGGCCGATGTGGTGGCCGGGCTCTGCAATACCTCCAGGCACGGATGCGACGAAATGACGAGAGACCACCGGAAGCGCGGCATCGGCGGTCACCGCGTAGTGGACAACGGGGAGAGCGGCGATCACGCCTCCGAGAAGCAGGGCGACCCATCGCCTCCGCGGCAGACCGCCGAACTTCAGCACGTCACAGCTCGCGCGCGGACTCCCGACACGGCATCTCCCCGCCACACCGGTTGCTGTTCACCATTGGACGGCAACACATCGCGACCATAGCACGCAATTGCCATCTGATACCCCTACAGGGTATACATACCGGTATGAACACTGGCATTTCACCGCTACTTGGCCGACGTGAACTTCTCCGCCTGGGCATGACGGTCGCTGCCGCGGGCCTTCTCGCGTCCTGCGCCGAAAATTCGCGAGGAAGCGCCACACCGCAACGCGTTGGCCCTGATTCGCCCCGTGTTGCCGTGGTAGAAGCAGCCAGACGGAGCCAGGGCGCACCGGTCAGGCAGTTCGCCCTGAATGCCGGCCCCACCCAGGTCGACCTCGCCGGGACCCAGCTGCCAACGTGGGCATACGGAGGGCGGGTACCCGGTCAAGAGATCCGCGTTCGCAAGGGCGAAATCCTCCGCGTGCAAACTACGAACAATCTGCCGGCGCCCACCACGGTCCATTGGCACGGGCTGGCACTACGCAATGACATGGACGGGGTGCCCGGCCTCACCCAGCCGGAGATCGCACCGACGGGAGTCTTCGACTACGAGTTCGCGGTGCCGCACGCGGGAACGTACTGGTTCCACCCCCACGTGGGCACACAAATCGATCGCGGGCTCTACGCGCCGCTGATCGTCGAGGACCCCGACGAGCGCACCGACTACGACGAGGAGTTGGTGGTGTCCCTCGATGACTGGATCGACGGCACCGGCACCGACCCCGACCAGGTACTCGACGGTCTGCGCACGAAGGGCATGCCGCCGATGGATCACTCCATGATGGGGAGCATGGGGATGGACCCGGCTGCGCCACTAGGAATGGATGCCGGCGACGTGACGTATCCCCACTACCTGATCAACGGGCGGGTGGCTGCCGATCCGCAGACCGCGCCATATCGCGCGGGGCAGCGAGTGCGACTGCGCATCGTCAACGCCGGCGGTGACACGGCGTTCCGAGTCAGCATTCCCGGCGTGCCGATGACGATCACCCACACCGATGGCTTCCCGGTGCAGCCGTACAAGGCCGACACCATCCTGGTCACCATGGGTGAACGCATCGATGCCGTGGTCACCATCCCGGGTTCTTCGGTGCCGCTGGTGGCGGCACCCGAAGGGAAAACCGGCTTCGCCCAACTGATTCTACGTTCCGGCGATACGCCCGTGCGCGGACGTGGCGAGGACACGGCAACGCTGATGAAGTCGCAGGTGCCGTTGGATACCGCGACACTGACCGCCGCCCCCGAGGTCCAACTCGACCGGCGCGATCCGGATGTCATCCACGACGTACGGCTGTCGGGCCCCGTCGGCAAGTACACGTGGACCATCAACGGCAAAACCTACGACCCGCGCGATGGCCTGCCCGTGCGTGAGGGGCAACGCGTGCGTCTGCGTTTCATCAACGATTCGATGATGTTCCACCCCATGCATCTGCACGGACACACATTCGAGGTCCGCGACGCGAAGGGAACGTTCCGCGCCCGCAAGGACACGGTCCTTGTCGCACCCATGAAGACCGTCGAGGTGGACTTCAATGCCGACAATCCCGGTCAGTGGGCTACCCACTGCCACAACGTCTATCACGCCGAGTCCGGAATGATGACCGTGGTGTCGTACGTGCAGGACTAGCGCGCGACTGATTTCTCACAGCACATGCGCGTGCCCGGCACTATGCGACAACGGCGGGTCATACCCCGAATTTGGGCCACCGATTTGCCTTGAATACCGTCGCCCTACACGTTGAACCGGAACTACCACCTAGACATAGGGCTAAGTTGATAGTTATTGGCAGCGTTTATCTTTCCAGTTCAGAGGCGTTGGCAGCGCCGATGACTAACGACTGATGCTGAAACTACTGCCGACGCTCTGCGGGCGGGGCCGACCAGACTGTCAGCGGTAAGGCACGTGGTACAGCACGACGTAGGTTGTGCCGCCAACGGCCTTGGGTATCAGGACGAACGCTTCTCGCCCAGCCTTCTCTCCGGAGCAGTATCCGTAGTCGTCACGGTTGATGGTTACGCCCGCGTCTTCGAGGATGCGCCCTTCGTCGGATGCGCCGATAAGGGGCGGCTTGGTTTCCGGGTAGACGTTCTTAAGTCCGTGGCAAGCCTGACTGATCACCTGTTCGCGCGGTGCGGTGAAGCTAATGAGCGCCTTCGCCCGGAAGTCCTCTAAGGGTGGCTTTGAGACGCGGAGCTGCTGAGCATCCTCGGGCAACTGAATATCCAGGTAGCCCTTGTAGTAGTCGATGACCTGCTGGGCATCCTCTACCGGCGGGAGGTTCGGCGTGACGGTTGTTGTTGTGGTCGTGGTCGTCTCTGCCGGGCCGGGGAGGACGCTGCCCGGACATCCGGTCAGGAGTGCGCCGCACGCCACGAGTAGGCCTATGAGGGTCATTTTAGCCACCTGTCCGCCATATCCCTGTGCTGCCACCCATGGTGAATTCCTTGGCCCATCCGATGAGTTGGAACCGCGCCATCTGCGCATCGGTGATGTTCGTACCGGCGATCGGTGTGGACTTGCTGATGTCCCAGTTGTACCGATCTCGTGTGTTCACGTCGGTGCTCATCTCATAGCGCCAATCATGGCCATCGGAGGGCGGAAACACCGTCACCTGACCGGACAGGTTGTAGTCGAAGCGTCCCGATGCGAGGAACCAGTCATGCTCTGCGCCAGTGCCATTCATCCGGGCTTGTGAGCCTGCCCAATCGGTGTTGATCGGGAACGTCATTGGCCCGTGCGCCCCCGATGCTTGCGCCCGTCCAATGGCGTCCGCGCCTAGCTGCTGTGCTCTCTGATCCACAGCGCTCTGAAAATCGGGTATGTCCTTGAGCATCTGTTTCACGTCCTGCGCGAACGGCGTGCCACTGACATCGAAGTAATGGTCCATATTCCTTGCGGCATACGGCAATTCGTCGCGCATCCATTCCCGGCCCGCATCGACTTCCCACTTGTCGAACTGGTCCTCGGGAAGGTTGGGCTCCAGGGTTTTGAACTGACCGATGGTGCCAGCGTCCTTAGGTTCCCAGGCCGGCGGCTTGGGTTGCTCGTCTAGCGAGGTGCCCGCCACCGGGTCCCCGAGGCCGCCTGGATAAGGTTCCGGTCCTGGTGTGCCACCCTCAATCTTGGCGTCCTTGGGCACCGTGCCGGATTCGGGAGGATCGGTGCGCGGCTTGGAATGGTCCTTCTTCTCCTCCTCCAGCCGGTCCTTGGCATCATCCTTGGGCGACTTACGGTCGCCGTCATCGAGCATATGGACTGTGCCATCACGGCTTTCACCGTCGAACGTGATGCCTTGCAGTTCAATGGCCTTGGCGGCTAGATCTTTCCCGACGTTGGTGTCGGCGGCGACGAGAGCGCCTGCACGCCAGCGGATGAACTCGGCGTGCTCCTTAGCGGCCTTCGCGCGCTTGGCTTGGGCATCCTCATCGGACGATGAGTTGGTGTCGGTGACGGAGAGATCCTCGGCGACCTTGAAGCCGTTTCCCTCGGCATCGGCGATGGACTCCAAGGCTTTCCGTTGGGCCCCCCGCACGTCTTCAGCGCCTCGGGTGGCGGTATCGGCGCCTTGGCGCAGCACGTCGCTTTGCTTGCGCACCACCGACAGATCGGCGCTTACCCGGTCCCACGCAGCGTCCTTAGCTTGACCGTTCCAGTGGCTGCCGCCGGGTGCAGCGATGTTCGTTTGGTGCTGCTGGAACAAGGTCTCGGACTCGTCGGCCATCTTCCGCCACCGCGACGCCGCCTGATCTAGGTGCGCGGCATCCCAGCTTTGGATCTGTGACCGGCTAGGTGTCGCCGTTGCTGCGACAGCGGGGCTCACATCGACCTCGCAATGTCAGCGGCGCTACGGGCCACAGTGCCGTCATAGGACTTGCTGCCGGTCGCCATATCGCCCGACTGACCTTCTACCCGGCTGGATTGCGCGCCCCTGATCGACGTAGCGGCGCCGTCGAGAGCGGCTACCCCCGCGTGGCTTGGTTGGCTGCCTAAGTTGCCTCCGGTACCGCCATCGGCGAGCTGATCAGCCACCCCGGCACTACGTGCAGCAGCGGATCTAAGGCCATCGGTGTCTACACCGAGGTAATCGGCCATCTGAAGCCCCCTGCGCGTCATGGTCAGCAACTATGTGCACAGTACCGCCCTTGTATCCAGGGCAGCCAGTCAGAGTTTTTTGCAGATCGGCGAGAAACTCGCATGCCCTCACTTGGGGGGTTGGATTTTCGCTCTGTCCGAAATGGTGGACATTGCCTTCTGTAGTTTGGCTTGATCCGGCGCGAAGGTGCCAGATTTCACTGATTCAAGATCGGCAGAAGATAGATGAATGCTGTTCCACAGATGATACCAGTCGCTTCTGACGCTCTTGTTGCCTACAAACAGGATGTAGTTGCCCGCCTTGATTGGTTTGCTTCCGGTACCGAGTACTTCGCATTTCTCGGTGCCTTCTTGTGCGATGGTAAATGAAATCGGCGGTTCGCCTTTGAGCGTTTTTACGACGGTGGCCGGAAATAGCGTCCTAGGATCGCTCGGGCTCTCAATCGTGCCAGTCGAGTCGCCGACAGAGGCGACAACAACGGCCTGAGATCTCTCGGCCAGAAGGCCAACATCCGTGGTATCGAATGCTGGGTCTTGAACAAGTTGGCACGTCTCAGACTTACCAGCGCTTGAGCATCCGGCCAGCCCCAGGACCAGGGAGCCAGCCGCTAGGAATATCCGTGTTTTCATCGTAATCTCCTGGCCACCCTTCAGTTCTGGTGTATCTGCTTGACAATAGCCTTGTCAAGGTCTGTCGGACTCATGGGACGTATCGTGTGGTCGGACAACTCGTGTGCACGCTGCATGATGGTCCCCGCACACCCGTGGATTAGCCCCAGTGCATGCCCGATCTCGTGCGTGATCGTCTCCTGTATCCGCTCGGCAGAGGCTTTCTCCTTCTCGAAAAGCCAGGTATTGATGTAGATAATGCCTTTCTGCCAGTCTGTGCGACCATATGGCCCGAAATCGGGATCAAGAACTTCCACGACTTTTACGTCAGCATTGAAAGGACCTTTGCGGTAAAAAGCGGGTGTGAAATACGAGATATCAACACCGAGCCCTTTCCACTCATCGACACCTTTCTTCACCATATCGGGCCATTGGGTCGCATTTTCTACACGCATCTGCTGGCCGTTCAACGTATTGCCGATCATCGTGAACCAGTCGATATTCGATATTGGCTGCCCGGCACTTAGCTCAGCCTGCGACTGCTGGCAGATGTTCTTGTCGGTGCCGTTGTCCATGCGGTACTTCTCGTCCGGAACCTCGCTGGTGTCGTCAAAGTCATCGGTGTAGATGTCCTCATCCGAATTGTTCTCACCCCTTTCCTGACCCGGCTGTTGCGTTGGCGTCGGGGCCTGGGTCTGGGTAGGTGCTTGGCTCGGCTGCTGAGTGGGCGCCTGGGTTTGTGGCTGCTGCTGGCTGCCCTGCTGAGGCTGACCCTGGCTACCTTGTTGCGGCGCTTGGTAATCCGGGTTGGGCTTCCCGGGGCCTTGCGTGTATCCGGGCGCAGTCGAGTAATTAGGCGGCTGCGTTCCATGTTGAGGTGACTGCCAGTCCTGCTGAGGTTGTTGTCCGGCCTGCTGCCCGCCTTGCTGCGGTGCTCCCTGGGCGCCACTCTGGTAGATGGAGATGCCGTTGTCCTGATTCAGCGGCGGCTGGTTGTTGCCGCCCTGATAGTCCGGCACCGAGTTAGGCATCGATGGCGGGGAGAATTGGCTGCCGTTCATGCCGCCATCGCCGCCGGGGCCGCCCGTGGGGCCTCCGGTTGGGTCTGCACCAACAGTCGCGATTGTGGAGAAGCCGCTGCCGGGAGTGCTGTAGTCGGTGGCGACCTTCATCCCGCCGACCACCAACGCCAGCATGGCCGCAGCTGCTAGCCCTCTACGCAAACCCGAAGGAAAGCGGGCCTCCCGCCTGTCCACGCCCATTGAGCATCCCTCCAAGACGCTGAACACGTCCTCATGACGCATAGCTGACGGAAGGGTCGCACACTGTCATCAGGGATGTCTAGGCGAATGCGATTTGCCATGCATCGCACGTAACGGGACTCTACTTGTCATTGACGTGTGCTATAGCCCCACGCGCGGCATCGCTAAGCGCAAAGATTCAGCTCAGCGGCGATCGGCGAAAAACTCGCACGCACTTATCAGCGACCGTCACCTTGTCGACATACGCGCACCTGTGGCCCGATGCGAACGACCGCACACGAAAGGCCGCTGGCGAGCTTTTGAGCAGTCGATGAACCCTACTGCGGACGCTCTGCGGACGGAGCAGGGATAAATAACCCATGAGCTGGTGGTTCACATGTTGAACCGAAATTTGACCACGTTACTTCGCTACGTGCCCGCCACCAATACCCGCTGCATAGCGGTCACCCCGATATTGCTGGAGGCGTCCCGACCTGATTGCCGCCGCAGTAGCCAGGTTTTTGGGGTGCGGGCGAATTTCGGCAAGCCCGCCGGGCAAAAGCGTGCGCGCGGTCGATACTGGGTGGATGAACACCCGAGATGCGAAGGAAGATCAGCACGCTGAATACAAGCGGGCGACCGACGACTTGCTCGCGCTCGCCGCCGCGATCACCGTCAACCAGGACTCCATTCCGACCCAGTTCATCGACCGAATGCTCGACTACCGTCCCGGCCTCCTCAAGCGCGTGGCCGAAAACGTTACGACAGCCGAGTACCTCGTCCTCGCCGACGCTCTCGACCTCAACCTCGACAAAGATGATCTGCCGAGAACGCTGCTAGTCCCTCTCACGCCGTTCGATACGGTGCCCGCCGTTGTCACCGACGCCTACGAAGGCATCAAGTCGGTCTACTGGGGCGTGCGAGCATTCAAGAACAGTGAGCGGCCTGTAGACGACGCCATCATCTCGCTTGCCGTCGAAGCCACGTTCACTCCATCTGCGTCCGTCCTCAATGCAGCGATGCCTGCCATCGTGTCGTTGCTTGTGAAATGCCGCAATCTCGAATTCCCGCGCCCAACCCTCAGCGACGAGGAGAGGGCCAACCAAGCCGACCGGACGATCGAGCGCGTTCGCAGGCGGCTATACGATTGGCTTCAAATCTAATTCGCGCAGCTATCGCAGCCACTCGAATCTCGTCGTCGACGGGGATGTATCGCTCGGTGGTCGCTACCAAGGGGTCGTTGGACTAGCGTCGCAGAAGGTCCGGTCACGACGGCCGTCCTTGTCCGTCAGTGCGACGTTGCCGTGCTCAACCCACCAGGTCAGCACGTCGGTGGCCCACTCGGGATCGACGCTCTCAGGCACAACTACCCCTTGGACGTAGACGTTGATCCAAACCGGAACTCGACTACGTCGCCGTCGACCATGACGTAGTCCTTGCCTTCCATCCGGACCTTGCCGGCGGCCTTCGCCGCGGCCATCGAACCGGCTTCGACCAGGTCATCGAAGGACACGACCTCTGCCTTGATGAAGCCCTTCTCGAAGTCGGTGTGGATGACGCCCGCCGCCTTCGGCGCGGTATCGCCCTGGTGAATCGTCCACGCCCGCGCTTCTTTTGGCCCGGCGGTCAGGTAGGTCTGAAGCTTCAGCGTGTGAAAACCGGCATGCGCCAACGCATCCAGGCCGCGCTCGCTCTGCCCGATCGACTCCAGCAGCTCCGCGGCGGACTCCTGGTCCAACTCTTGCAGCTCGGACTCGATCTTCGCGTCCAGGAACACCGCGTCGGCCGGGGCCACCAGCTGGCGCAACTGGGCCACGCGAGCCTCATCGCCCAGCACCGACTCGTCGGCGTTGAACACATACAGAAACGGCTTGGTGGTCATCAGATTCAGCTCACGCACCGACGACCAGTCCTTGCCCGTCGAGAACAGTGTCTTGCCCCCGTCGAGCACCTCCTGCGCGGCCTTGGCGGCATCGAGAAGCGGCTGACGGTCCTTCTTGTTCTTGGCTTCCTTCTCCAGCCGCGGCACCGCCTTCTCCAGCGTCTGCATGTCGGCGAGAATCAGCTCGGTCTCGATCACCTCGATATCGGCCGCCGGATCGACCCGCCCATCCACGTGCACCACGTCGTCATCGGCGAACACCCGGACCACCTGACAGATGGCATCGCACTCGCGGATGTTGGCCAGGAACTTGTTCCCCAGCCCGGCGCCTTCGGAGGCGCCCTTGACGATCCCGGCGATGTCCACGAACGTCACCGTCGCCGGCAGCGTCCGCGCCGAGCCGAACACCTCCGCCAGCTTGTCCAGGCGCGGGTCCGGAAGCGGCACCACACCCTCGTTCGGCTCGATGGTCGCAAACGGGTAGTTGGCCGCCAGCACGTTGTTGCGGGTCAACGCATTGAACAGCGTCGACTTTCCGACGTTCGGCAGACCAACGATTCCGAGGTTGAGGCTCACGGGTAAGAAAGTCTACGGACAATGGTCGGGTGACCTATCGCACCAAGCGGATCTACGAGACTCCAGACCCAGCGGACGGCTATCGCGTGCTGGTTGACCGGCTGTGGCCGCGCGGGGTGAGCAAGGCCGCCGCACAGGTCGATCTCTGGTTCAAGGACATCGCCCCCAGTCCCGACCTGCGCGTCCGCTGGCATCACGCACCCGCCGAGGACTGGGCCGTCTATGCCGACGAGTACCGCGCCGAGCTCGCCACCAATCCGGCGGTGGACACCGCGCAGGAACTCGAACGCGAGCACGGCACCGTCACTCTGCTCTATGCCGCCAAGGACCCCGAGCACAATCACGCGATCGCGCTACTGAACTTCCTCAGCACGTGATGTCGACGTTGACGACGCGGTGCTGCAGCAGGATGCCACCCCACGCCACTCCGGGGGTGTTGACCACCGTGCCCGGATTGAGGAACCGGCCGGGGCGCACGGCAGTTGCCTTGCAATCACTCATTGGCCCGCTGCCTACCCGGTTGACGACGACGATGTTCCCGCGCGCTTCCAGGTCGGCGATGACATCGGCAGCGCTCTCGCCGTCGTCCTGCGGACCCGCCAGCGCTGTGGGCGCCGCGGCGAGAGCAGCGGCTGCCATGAGGGCGACAGAAACGAAATGGGTGGTCAAACTCCTGCGCATAGGTACTCCTGTGTAGAACCGCGAGATCGCGGCATGACTGAGGTGGGTCGGGTCGCTCCGACCACATCAGCACCTATGTACGCAGCCCCTGAGTAACACCATGCGGCCGTCCTGGCTGACGATCCGTTGCAGCACAGGCGATCCCCGCGTCGCGGTAAGCAGTACGTAGCGCATCACGAAGCCCAGTACCAGCAGCATCGCTCCGGCGAGAACCCCGCGACACATCTTGGCGATCTGCACCACCTGCGCGAAGGCATCGACCTGAGGCGCATCCGCCGGCGCCGCACTCGCACCTTCCGAATCGACGGCGTGCGTCATCGCCGTTGCCTGGCCCATGACACTTCCCGGGTTTACTCCGACAAAGCACAGGACGCCCACGACAACGGCCACCGCAATAACCCGTAGGGGGTAGTCGTATTGCCGCACGTCCGCAGCCTAACCCATGATTTGCCGGTCAGAGAAACCCCATACACCCGTTGGTTACGAAAAATTAACTTTCAGCCCCGAGGCGATAGCTCATTGCTCGCGCGGAATCAGCACCCACAACACCAGGTAGGCCAGCACCTGAGGTCCGGGAAGCAGGATCGACGCGACCGCCAGAGCCCGAACGATCGTCACATCCCAGCCAAAGCGCTGCGCGATTGCTGCGCACACTCCGCCGATCATCGCCCCGGCACGGGGGCGTCGCAGTGCTGTAGTCATGTCTTCACCGTAGGCCGCCGAAACATCCTGGCGCATCAGGGAAATCCCTGATCTTTCCCGAACGTGGCCACTCAGCATTCCAGGTCCCGGTAATAGGTTCCGTGGTCCAGCACCTCGGTTGATGTTCTACGGGGCCCGACGACGGGGACCTAAGGTAACGCCCATGGCCACCGCCACAGAGCCCCAGGACCTGACACCCCCACCCGGAGTCGAACTGCTGCGGACCGATCCCGACCTGCCGCCGGTGGGTGTGATCGACACTCGGGCACCCTCACCGACGACCCGCATCGTGCTGGTGTTGGTGGCGCTGCTGGGTGCGTTCGCCTGGACGATGATCGCGCTGCTGCGCGGGGAACATGTCAACGCGGTCTGGTTCGTCGTCGCCGCCATCTGCACCTATCTGATCGCCTACCGCTTCTACGCCAAGCTGGTCGAACGTAAGCTCGTTCGGCCACGGGACGACCGCGCCACCCCCGCCGAGCTGCTCGACAACGGCAAGGACTTCGTCCCGACCGACCGGCGCGTGCTGTTCGGTCACCACTTCGCCGCCATCGCCGGGGCAGGGCCTCTGGTCGGTCCGGTGCTGGCGGCCCAAATGGGGTATCTCCCCGGAATCATCTGGATCGTCGTGGGCGTCGTGCTGGCCGGCGCGGTCCAGGACTACCTGGTGCTGGTGATCTCGACCCGGCGCGGCGGTCGCAGCCTCGGACAAATGGCCCGCGACGAGATGGGCACCGTCGGCGGGGTCGCCGCGATGGTCGCGATCTTCGTCATCATGATCATCCTGATCGCGGTGCTGGGCCTGGTAGTCGTCAACGCCCTCGGCGAAAGCCCCTGGGGTGTGTTCTCCATCGCGATGACCATTCCGATCGCCTTGTTCATGGGCGTGTACCTGCGTTACCTGCGGGCGGGAAAGGTCACCGAGGTAACCGTCATCGGGGTGGCGCTGCTGCTCGCCGCGATCATCTCCGGCCGCTGGGTGGCCGAATCGGGTTGGGGCGAAGCACTGTTCAGCCTCGACAAGACCACGATCGCCTGGTTGATGATGTTCTACGGTTTCGCCGCCTCGGTGCTCCCGGTGTGGCTGTTGCTTGCTCCCCGCGACTACCTGTCGACGTTCATGAAGGTCGGCACCATCGCCATGCTGGCCGTCGGCATCCTGATCGCCCGCCCCGTGGCGCAGTTGCCCGCGGTGAGCCAGTTCGCCTTCAACAGCTCGGGACCGGCCTTCGCCGGATCGTTGTTCCCGTTCCTGTTCATCACCATCGCCTGCGGGGCGCTCTCCGGTTTTCATTCACTGATCGCCTCGGGCACCACGCCCAAGCTGCTGGAGAAGGAGAGCCAGGCCCGCTTCATCGGTTACGGCGGCATGCTCACCGAGTCGTTCGTGGCGGTCATGGCGCTGGTCACCGCGGCGATCCTCAACCAGCACTTGTACTTTGCGATCAACGCGCCGACCGCCGCCACCGGCGGTACCGCCGAAACCGCCGCCGCCTACGTCAACGGTCTGCCCCTGAGCGGCCCGAACATCACCGGTGAACAGCTGACGCAGACCGCCCGCGACATCGGTGAGACCTCCATCGTCTCGCGTACCGGCGGCGCCCCGACCCTTGCCATCGGGATCTCGCACGTCATGTCGGATGTATTCGGCGGCAGTGGTTTCAAGGCGTTCTGGTACCACTTCGCGATCATGTTCGAGGCGCTGTTCATCCTGACCACCGTCGACGCCGGCACCCGGGTGGCCCGGTTCATGCTGTCCGACTCGCTGGGGAACCTAGGCGGCCCGCTGCACCGCTTCAAGGACGCCTCCTGGCGGCCCGGAGCCTGGATCTGCTCGGCCCTTGTCGTCGGCGGCTGGGGCTCGATCCTGCTTATGGGTGTCACCGATCCCCTCGGCGGCATCAACACCCTGTTCCCGCTGTTCGGCATCGCCAACCAGCTACTGGCCGCGATCGCCCTGACCGTGGTGCTGACGGTCGTCGTCAAGAAGCGGCTCTACACATGGGCGTGGATCCCGGCCATCCCCCTGGCCTGGGACCTGACCGTCACCATGACCGCCTCCTGGCAGAAGATCTTCTCCGCGGATCCGGCCGTCGGGTACTGGAAGCAGCACCAGCTCTATGCGGCGGCACGGGACGCCGGCCTGACGAGTTTCAAGACAGCCAAGACACCCGAGGCCATCGATGCGGTGATTCGCAACACGTTTGTCCAGGGCACGCTCTCTGCCGTCTTCGCCTCGCTGGTGTTGGTCGTCGTGGCGGCGGCGCTGTGGACCTGCCTGCGCGCGGTCCGGGCCGGCGGCCTGCCGACCAGTGAAGACCCAGCGGAACCGTCCGTACTGTTCGCACCCAGCGGCTTCCTGCCCACCGATGTGGAGAAGGACGTCGAGAAACAATGGGCAGCACGTGAACTCGCGGACACCCGGACATGAAGGTGATCAAGGGACTGGTGTGGTGGTTCACCTCGGTGATGGGCGACCACGACTATCAGCGGTACGTGCAGCATCTGCGGCGTCGCCACCCCGGCCGTCCGGTGCCCTCCGAAGCCGAGTTTTGGCGTGCGCGGTACGCCGAGGCGGACGCGAATCCGACGGCTCGATGCTGCTGACACAAGCGCGCTGACGGGCACCGTTACCGAACATCCGGCTCGACACCGGTACCTTTCAACATGTGACAGGTCAACGCGCCCGCTCATCGGTGGAAGCCGATCACCGGTCGGCACACCCCGATATCCCGGGTGTGCCGTGGTGGGGTGCCATCCTGATCGCGGTTGCCGGAACCTTTCTCGGTTTCGCGCTCGACGCGATGACCAACGGTGAGAAGCTGACCGGCGCGTTCGCTGGCTGCTATGCGGCGGGATGCGTTGTCGCCGTTCTGGCGGTCCGGTACGCATCGATCTTCACCGCCGTCGTACAGCCCCCGCTCATCTTGTTCGCGAGCATCCCGATGGCCTACATGATCATGTCGCAGGCGCCACTTTCGGGCGGAAAGTCGACGGCAATCACCATCGGGTACCCCCTGATCGAACGCTTTCCGTTGATGATCAGCACCGCCCTGGGCGTGTTGATCATCGGAGTGGTGCGCTGGTACTGGGGAATCGTCACCGGCAAGCCCATCAAGGAAAAAGCACCCACGACCGCCCAGCCGAAGGGCACCAAGGGGGCCAAGCCGAAGACGACGACCCGCACCCGGGTGCAGGCGCTGGTGGATGCCGAGGGCGGCACCGCGACCAAGTCCGCACGAACCTCCGGGACCCGTCGCCCCCACGCCGACGAGGCCGCACGGACGCGGCACGGACGACACGAATCCGCGGCACGGCGCCGCCCGACCCGCGATTCCGAACCCGTATCGCGCCGGACCTCGACGCTGGGCACCCCGTGGAACGACGAGCGCCCGATACGGACCGAACGGCGTCCCGCCCGTCGGGTCCGCGACGAATACGACGACTACGGGTACGACGCGGGATATGAAGAACGGCCCCGCTACCGCGAACCTCGCGCCGAGTCTCCGCGCGAACCGCACCGGCCGGCCGTCAGGTACCGCGATGAGCGGCCACCCGCGCCGCGGCGCCGCTCCACAGACCGATACGACTCCTGGGATTACGACCGCTAGCCGAACTAGCGCCGTGAGGCACGCAGTTCGCGTGGCAATGCGAACACCAGCGTCTCGTTGGCCGTGGTGACCGGCTGCACCTCCCCGTATCCGTGCTCCGCGAGCCGTTCCAGCACGCCGCGCACCAGCACCTCCGGCACCGAGGCACCCGAGGTCACCCCGACCGTGGTCACGCCCTCAAGCCAGGCCGGATCGATGTCCTCGGCGTAGTCGACGAGATAAGAAGCCCGCGACCCTGCATTCAAGGCGACCTCGACCAACCGCACCGAGTTCGACGAGTTGCGTGAACCGACGACGATCACCAGTTCACATTCGGGGGCCATCGCCTTCACCGCGACCTGGCGGTTCTGGGTGGCATAGCAGATGTCGTCGCTGGGCGGGTCCTGCAGCGTCGGGAATCGCTCCCGTAGGCGCTGCACCGTCTCCATGGTCTCGTCGACGCTCAGCGTCGTCTGGGACAGCCAGATGACCTTGTTCTCGTCACGCACGGTGACGTTGTCCACTGCGTTGGGGCCGTCGACCAGCTGCACGTGATCGGGAGCCTCACCTGCGGTGCCGATGACCTCCTCATGACCCTCGTGGCCGATGAGCAGGATGTCGAAGTCGTCGCGCGCGAAGCGCTTGGCCTCCTGATGCACCTTGGTGACCAGCGGGCAGGTGGCGTCGATGGTCTTCAGATTGCGTGCCGCAGCGTCCAGGTGCACAGTCGGCGCCACCCCGTGCGCGGAGAAGACGACAATCGCGCCCTCGGGCACCTCATCGGTCTCGTCGACGAAGATCGCACCCGCCTTGGCCAGCGTGTCCACCACGTAGCGGTTGTGCACGATCTCATGACGCACGTAGACCGGGGCGCCGTGTTTCTCCAGTGCCCGCTCGACGGTCTCGACGGCACGGTCGACACCCGCGCAATAGCCACGCGGCTCAGCCAGCAGCACGCGCTTGCTCGTCGCCGGGCCGACGACGGTGCTCACCATCCCCGGAGTGCCCATATCGACTGCAGCCATAGTCACCAGCTTACGGCCCAGCCTTTCGCTGCACGACCGACGTAAGGCAAGCTTGGACCTATGATTCGTCCTCCGTTCGGCGTCCGGTTGCTTCTTGGGGTCGCCGCTACCGTTCTCGAAGAGACTCGCAAACTGCCGCAGGCGGTGCTGACCTATCCCATGACGGCCGCCAGTCAGACGGTGCAGAACTTCATGCGGTTCCAGCAGACAGTCACCGAACTGGCCATCAAGGGCGACGAGACCTGGGAAAACATCTTCCCGCCCACCGATGAACAGCCGCAGTGGGCGACCTTCGACGAGGACCTCGACGAGCTGGATGCACCCGAACCCGACGAGTCGCAGGCCGCCGCCGTCTACGAGGACGCCGCCGAGCGGATGACGCAGGGACGCTTTGCGCTGTATTCCTCGGAGCCGTCGGCCCCGGAGACTGAGGCACCGGCGCCCGAGGCCGAGCCCGTCACGAAGGCCGCGCCCCGCAAGGCTCCGGCGAAGAAGCCCGCCGCAAAGAAGGCCCCGGCAAAAAAGGCCACACCGGCGCCGACCGCCGAATCCGCGGATCCGAACGCTCCCGACGTCGTCGTCGAACTCGGGTATCACGACCTGACGCTGGCCCAGCTGCGGGCGCGGCTGCAGTCGCTGTCCGTGAGTGAGCTCGAAGAACTGCTGTCCTACGAAGACGCTCACAAGGCACGAGCGCCATATCAGACCTTGCTCGCGAACAGGATCACCCGCGCCGCTGCCCGTGGCTGATCCGGGAACAAGCCCGGAAAACCCCTGGCCGGTCCGGGCTGTCGCCACCCGGGTGGCCAAGTGGATCGACCGCCTGGGCCAGGTGTGGGTGGAAGGTCAGCTGACGCAGATCGACGTGCGGCCCGGCAGCAAGACCGTGTTCATGGTGTTGCGCGACCCCGCCGCCGACATGTCGCTGACCGTCACCTGTCCACCCGACATGGTGCGCAACGCTCCGGTGAAGCTGACCGAAGGCACCCAAGTGGTGGTGTGCGGCAAGCCCACCTTCTACACGGTGCGCGGGTCGTTCTCGTTGCGACTCAGCGAAATTCGCGCAGTGGGCATCGGCGAGCTGCTGGCCCGCATCGAGCGGCTACGCCAGCTGCTGGCCGCCGAGGGCTTGTTCGACCCGCGCTTGAAGCGCCCGGTCCCGTTCCTGCCTGCCCGCATCGGGCTGATCACGGGACGGGCGAGCGCCGCCGAGCGCGACGTCACCTCTGTTGCCCTCACTCGTTGGCCGGCAGCGCAATTCGCGGTACGCAATACTCCGGTGCAGGGCCCGCATGCCGTGGCCGAGATCGTGGCCGCGTTACAGGCCCTCGATGCCGATCCGTCGGTGGATGTGATCGTGCTGGCGCGCGGCGGTGGCAGCGTGGAAGACCTGCTGCCCTTCTCCGATGAGACGCTGTGCCGCGCGATTTCGGCCTGCCGCACCCCGGTGGTGAGCGCCGTCGGCCATGAGCCCGACAACCCGCTGTCGGATCTGGTGGCCGATCTGCGCGCAGCCACGCCCACCGACGCCGCCAAGAAGCTGGTGCCCGATGCCGCGGCCGAGCAGGCGCTGATTCTGGACTTGCGACGCCGTTCGGCGCAGGCGTTGCGCAACTGGGTGCAGCGCGAGCAGCGTGGACTCGACCAGGTGCGCAGCCGGCCGGTGTTGGCCGATCCACTGCGGATGGTCACCACCCGCCAGGATGAAATCAGCATCGCGCGAACGGCTTTGCGCCGCGATGTGCAGCGGCTGGTGGACATGGAGTCGCAGCGGGTAGGGCATTTGTCGGCGCAGTTGGCCACACTGGGGCCTGCCGCCACACTGGCCCGCGGGTACTCGGTGGTACAGCGCGTGCGCGACGATGGCACCGTGGAGGTGCTGCGAACGGTGGCCGATGCTCCGGCCGGGGCATCGCTGCGAGTACGCGTTTCCGATGGTGCCGTGACCGCGACCGTCACCAATTCTCTTCGCGCAAGCGGCTCATCGACGACAGGAGAAACGTCATGACCAACCCCGCCGAACTCGGCTACGAGCAAGCGCGTGGTGAGCTGATCGACGTCGTGCAGCAGCTCGAACAGGGCGGCCTGGATCTGGATACCTCACTGGCGCTGTGGGAACGCGGCGAGGCGCTGGCCAAGCGCTGCGAGGAACACCTCGCAGGTGCCCGCAAGCGCATCGAAGACGCGCTGGACTCCGACTAGCTCCTTGACCCCCGGCGCCCTCCCTTCTCCCCGCCGAGATGACATTCACGCGGGCAATCGACCCCCAATCACGGCATAGATGTCATCTCGACCGCGCGTCCCTGGATTGTGACCGTGTGTCGGCGGGTTGTGCCAGGGTCGCGCTCATGGGGGATGCATTCATAGGCACCGAACTACTCGCAACGACCGACACCACGCGCTGGACGTTGGAAACACGCAACCGGCGTATCTATCCGGACGTGTATGCCCCCAACGGCACTGCGTTGACGGCCGCCAACCGCGCCGTTGCGGCGTGGTTGTGGTCGAAGCGCACAGCGGTCGTGGCGGGCCTGTCGGCGGCGGCACTCCTGGGTTCGAAATGGATCTCCCCCGACGGGTCGGCGGAACTAGCGTCCGCCCGCCGACATGCCCCGGATGGGATCACGCTGCATCGCGACCAGCTCGCACCCGACGAATACATCGTCCGCAACGACATGGCACTGACCACACCGGCGCGCACCGCGTTCGACATCGGTCGGCGAATACCCTTCACCGAGGCCCTGATTCACCTCGACGCGCTGTGCCGGGCAACCGGCCTCCACGCTGCGGACGCACAGAAACTGATCGACCGCCACCGGGGTGCGCGAGACACGGTGCAACTGCGCGAACTGCTTGAGCTTGTCGACGGCGGCGCCGAGTCACCGCAGGAAACACGCACGCGGTTGGTGCTCGTCAGAGGCGGGCTGCCGATGCCACAGACCCAAATCCAGGTGATCGACGAGTTCGGCTGGGTGTTCGCCCGCATCGACATGGGCTGGGAGCAATGGAAGGTCGGCGTCGAATTCGATGGCGCTCAACACTGGACCGACCCGGCGCAGCGTGCCAAAGACATCGAGCGCCTCGCGGAACTGGAATCACTTGGCTGGCGGATCATCCGGGTGAGCAGCGACATGCTGCGGCGGCCGCCGACCATTTTCGACCGGGTAGCCGATGCACTCCACGCCGCAGGGTGGCGCGGCGAGATGACATTGGCGCGGGCGATTGTCGAGAAGAGACCCGCATAGATGTCATCTCGCCGGGAAAGGGAAGGCCGGTAGAGGGAGAGCGGGGGCGGGACCGTCAGGGGGCGAGAGGTTTGGCCGTCTGCACCGCACGTGCGATGGTCCGGAACGCCTCGGTGTTTCCCGCTCCGGTGATCGCGACGGTGGTTCCCGGAGCGGGTGTCACCAAACGCGTCACCCAGGCGGGCTCGGCGTCCTCGCCACCCTCGTACTTCACCCAGGTGACCCCGTCGACGTCCTCGGGACCACTCGGAACGAGGGCTCCATTCAGCTTCGGGACGAGCTTCTCCTCGGGAGCGGCGCTCTGCACCACCGCCATGTACGCCCCCGCCGGATTCAGGTAGCCGATCTTGGACAGCGGTCCCCCATCGACGCTGTCACGCCCGCCGGAGTTGGCCTGCCAGCCCTGCGGCAACGACGGCTCACGAACAGGGAACGGGAACTGCCGGGCATCGGCCTGCAACGCGGCGTGCGCGTCGTAGGCGGGCGGCTTGCCTACCGTCGGACCGCTCGGAGTGAACGAGCACATGCCGAGGATTCCGGCCAGCACGATGCATGCGACCACCAGCGGGGCCATCGACCAAAACATGTCGCGACCGTCCTGGAACAGGCGCGGCTTGGCCGGCCTGGGTGCGGGCACGGCAATGCGATCGTCGGGTCCGGAATCTTGGTCCGGATCTGGTGCGCCTCCCACGCCCCCATCCTTGCAGGCGCCGCTTGATGCTCTTCGCGCAAGCGGCTCATCGCGCCATGAAACAATGCAACCCATGAGCCCGTCGCGCAGAGAAGCCCCGGACCGTAACCTGGCGTTAGAGCTGGTCAGAGTCACCGAGGCGGGTGCCATGGCCGCCGGTCGGTGGGTCGGCCGCGGTGAGAAGGAGAAGGGCGACGGCGCTGCTGTCGACGCCATGCGCGAGCTGGTCAACTCCGTTTCCATGCGCGGTGTGGTCGTCATCGGAGAGGGTGAGAAGGACAACGCCCCGATGCTCTACAACGGCGAGGAAGTCGGCAACGGCGACGGT
Organism: Mycobacteroides chelonae; assembly: GCA_014204435.1. Classification (GTDB taxonomy): domain Bacteria; phylum Actinomycetota; class Actinomycetes; order Mycobacteriales; family Mycobacteriaceae; genus Mycobacterium; species Mycobacterium chelonae_A. The sequence continues at coordinate 114,201 of JACHLF010000004.1, read as the reverse complement.
CCGGACTGCGATTTCGCGGTGGACCCCGTGGACGGCACCACCCTGATGAGCAAGGGCATGCCCAACGCGATCTCGGTGCTCGCGGTCTCCGAGCGGGGCGCCATGTTCGACCCCTCGGCCGTCTTCTACATGGAGAAGATCGCCGTCGGCCCCGACGCCGCCGATGTCATCGACATCACCGCCCCCGTCTCGGAGAACATCAAGCGCGTGGCCAAGGTGCGCAACTGTTCGGTCTCCGACATCACGGTCTGCATCCTCGATCGCCCCCGTCACGGCGAGCTGATCCAGGATGTTCGCCAGACCGGCGCCCGCATTCGCCTCATCTCCGACGGCGACGTAGCCGGCGCCATCTCGACGGCCCGCCCCAACTCCGGCACCGACATGCTGCTGGGCATCGGCGGCACCCCCGAGGGCATCATCGCCGCGGCCGCCATGCGCTGCATGGGTGGCGCCATCCACGGCAAGCTCGCCCCGCGCGATGACGAGGAGCGCCAGAAGGCCATCGACGCCGGGTACGACCTGGATCAGATCCTGACCACCGAGGACCTGGTGTCCGGCGAAAACGTCTTCTTCTGCGCGACCGGCGTCACCGACGGCGATCTGCTGCAGGGCGTCCGGTACTTCGGCGGCGGCTGCACCACGCAGTCGATCGTGATGCGCTCCAAGTCCGGCACCGTCCGGATGATCGAGGCCTACCACCGCCTCACCAAGCTCCGCGAATACTCAGCAGTCGACTTCACCGGCGACGACGACGCCACCCACCCCCTCCCCTGACCACTCCATCATCGACGACGAGAAGGAACTACATGACTGACCAGCCAGGGCAGCAGTACCGCATTGAGCACGACACCATGGGCGAGGTCCGGGTGCCCGTGGAAGCACTATGGCGCGCGCAGACTCAGCGCGCGGTCGAGAACTTCCCCATCTCGGGGCGCGGCCTGGAGCGCACCCAGATCCGCGCGCTCGGCCTGCTGAAGGGCGCTTGCGCGCAGGTCAACAAGGACCTCGGCTTGCTGGCTGCTGAGAAGGCCGACGCGATCATCGCCGCGGCCCAGGAGATCGCCGACGGCAAGCACGACGACCAGTTCCCCATCGACGTGTTCCAAACCGGTTCGGGCACTAGCTCGAACATGAACGCCAACGAGGTGATCGCCTCGATCGCCGCCAACAGCGGCGTCACCGTGCACCCCAACGACGACGTGAACATGTCACAGTCCTCCAACGACACCTTCCCGACGGCCACCCACCTGGCCGCGACGGAAGCCGCTGTGCGCGACCTGATCCCGGCACTGGAATACCTGCAGCAGGCGCTGGCCACCAAGGCCAAAGCCTGGAAGACCGTGGTCAAGTCCGGCCGCACACACCTCATGGACGCGGTGCCGGTGACCCTGGGCCAGGAGTTCGGCGGCTACGCCCGTCAGATCGAGGCCGGCGTCGAAAGGGTACAGGCGGTGCTTCCCCGCCTGGGTGAGCTGCCCATCGGCGGTACCGCTGTAGGCACCGGCCTGAACGCGCCCGACGGCTTCGGCGCGAAAGTTGTTGAGGTGCTGAAGCAGTCGACGGGCCTCTCGGAGCTGAAGACCGCCTCGGATTCCTTCGAGGCGCAGGCAGCCCGCGACGGGCTGGTCGAAGGCTCGGGCGCGCTGAAGACCATCGCCGCATCGCTGACCAAGATCGCCAACGACATTCGCTGGATGGGCTCAGGCCCGCTCACCGGCCTCGGCGAGATCCAGCTTCCCGACCTGCAGCCCGGCAGCTCGATCATGCCCGGCAAGGTGAACCCGGTACTGCCCGAGGCTGTCACGCAGGTTGCGGCACAGGTCATCGGCAACGACGCCGCCATCACCGTGGGCGGCCTCTCCGGCGCCTTCGAGCTCAACGTGTACATCCCGGTCATGGCGCGCAACCTGCTGGAGTCGTTCACGCTGCTGGCCAACGTCTCTCGCCTCTTTGTTGACAAGTGTGTCGACGGCCTGGTGGCCAATGAGGAGCACCTGAAGACGCTAGCGGAGTCCTCCCCGTCGATCGTGACCCCGCTGAACTCGGCCATCGGTTACGAGGAAGCGGCGGCCGTCGCCAAGGAAGCGCTCAAGGAGCGCAAGACGATTCGGCAGACAGTCATCGATCGCGGTCTCATCGGCGACAAGCTCAGCGTCGAGGAGCTGGACAAGCGCCTGGACGTGCTCGCCATGGCGAAGGTGAAAGATTAGTTAAGGCTCGGTTCGTCCATCTGGTCCGCGTCATCGCTGGTATCTACCAGGCGGTGACGGGGACCTGGGCGATCGTGGCTCCCGCGTCGTTCTTCGACACCCTCGGTGCATTCGGCGCGCGAAATGACCACTATCTGTTCGACTTCGGGTCCTTCGCGATACCGGTCGGGCTGGCTCTGCTAGCCGCGGTGAGGTGGCCGTCGTGGCGGGTGCCCACGCGGGCGATAGCCACCGAGCCCAGCCCCCGAGAGGCCTAGCGCGGCCTCGATATCGTCTCCGTGGTCACCGCCTCCTTGGCGACCTCGGCAACGGTGAAGGCCAGCGGACGCAGCTGCTCGGCGCTGAAGGCCTGAGCCCCCGCGTAATACGCCGGGTTCCTGGAATCGTCCGGGTTTCCGTATACCAGAAGCCCTTTCGCGTCCGGCCCACCGGGACCATATTGCAGCGCCATAATGAAGCTGTCGCCCTCCTGGACCGGATAACCGTTGAAGGCGCCCGGAATGGCGCGTAGCTCCGTGCCCGGCTCCACCCGCTCCCCTGGGTTGGGTTGCGGCTCGGACGTGGTTCCCCAGGAACAGCAGTCGACGATGTTGGCGGCGCCTTCGATATCGGTCCCTCCGCCGACCGGCAGCAGCCGGCCGGTGTGGAACTCACGTTGCACATCCCCCAACGGTGCATCGACCGGGATACCAGCCCGCTGCAGCAGCCGCACCGTGGCAGCGAGTTCGGCCAGCCACGGCGTGATATCGGTGGCCGGAACCGACGGCGAATCAACAGGATTGGCCGGGTTGAAGCCGTCGGCGAAGAGTCGGCCCCGATCCTTGCGTTCCGCCGGGGTGAACCGGGAGAGCCATTCGCGGAACACCACGGCACCCCGCGCGGTCTTGGTGAATCTGCCGTCCCAACCGGCCAGCGCCGAGCATGCTGGCGCGAGGTCGACGCCGTCGACGACCGTGGTGGCGGTGCACGCCCGCACCAGCGGCACGCGCAGCTGGTCAGCAAGGATCGCGCGATCGGAGAACAACGCCGCGCTCACATCATCGACGGACCACTTGCCACTGTTCTCCGCAAGTAGTCGCGCGTTGGTCTTGGTGCGTGGCGACAGCATCCACCCCTCGCCGCCCTGCTGAGGCTGATAACCGGTGAGCAGCTGATCCGGATGTGCAAGCCACATGCTGTCATTGGCGTTGAAGACGTAGTCCCGCCGCTCGAGCCGCGGCATGTGGTCGTAGCCGATCAGCCCGGGGGCGGCCGCGTTCTCATCGTCGGTCCAATCGAAGAGCGATCGAGATCCATTGAGCACCACCATGCCCGCGGAGCGGTACGCGTCCCTGATCAGCCCCGGCTTCTCACGGTCGGCCGCCCACGCGGCGAGGGCTTCCTTGGACAGGTTGGGTGTTCCCGAGGTGTCCACGATCCAGGCGCGCCCGTCGGCGCTCGTCGAGACGGTGTTCATCCACGGCACACCGCGATTCGTGCGGAAGACGTCCTGGAACTCGTCCATGGACCGCGCGGTGGCCATGCCCAGGTATTGGGACAGCGTGGTGTTGGTCTCGGCGTTGGCGTCGGCCATCGCGATGGCCTGCGCCCTGGTCCAGCCCACGGTGTCCACGTCGGCCACCGGCCCGTGAATCGTGGAATAGAGGGTGCGGCTCATCGGTGAGATGCCGTGCTCGCCGGCCACGTCGATGGTGATGGGATCGGGTGTCATCCTCTGGCGTCGGCCGTCGACGTAGTACGCGGTGGGGTCGGACGGATCCAGGTCATAGCGATACAGCGCGAAGCGGCGCCCGGCGGCCACCGTGGCCGTCCAGGCCACCGCACCGGTGAATCCGAGCTGTACCAAGGGCATTCCGGACAATCCGACGCCGTAGACGTTGAGTTGTCCGGGGATGCTCTGGTGCACCTCCCAAAGGCGGTTCTCCCCCGTCCACGGGTAATGCGGGTTGGCCAACAGCAGACCACCGCCGGTGGTGGAACGTTCCGAGCCCAGCGCCCACCCGTTGCTGCCCATCCGCGGCGGCGACGGCAACGCACCCGGATACGGTGCCGAGGCACCCGAAGGCGGCTGCGCCCTGCCGATTTCGGTGATCATGGCGACGCTGGACACGGTCATCACGATATCGGAGAAGTGCGCGTACAGGTCCTGTGCGGTGATCGGGCGGACCCAACCGGCACCGTCGCACCAACCGCCGTTCACGCCGTTGAGCGCCAGCGACTCGTTGAAACCCGCGACATACCCGTCGACAAGTTCACGCACCCTGACCGGCTGATCGGACCAGCGCTGGGGAGCGTTCTCCCACAGCTTCAGGTGGCGGTAACCGAAATCCATGTCGATGTTCCGGTTACCGGCCCCCGGCCCAAGCCACTTGCTGCGCTCGCCGCGCACCTTGACGATCTGGTCGATCAGGGTGCAGGCGCGGTCCTCGCCGAATGCGTACCCGGTGCCATAGCCCAGCGAGCCCCAATCGTCGGCGCTGACGTGCGGGACGCCGCGTTCGTCTCGGCTAATCGTCGCCGAATAGCGCTGGGCGGTAGGAAGTACGACGCTGGCGGGCCCGACAAGCAGTGCCGTGATCAACGCCAAAGCGACCAGGCGCACCACTACTGCCCGACGGCCGGCCCGCCCGCACCCTGGTCGGGCAGGTCGGTGATAGGAATGTTGGTGGCGGGCAGTGGCGACGGGGTATTCGGCAGCGGCGGAATCTCCGAGGCCGGAATGTCTTTCAGGAGGTTTACCGGTGGCCCGTTCTCACGGCTACCGTAACTGCTGCCGGGTTCACGCCGGCCGAGCAGCTTCGTGACGGTCACCGCGTGGTACCCGTTGGCCCGCAGCACGGGAAGGAACTGTTCGACCAGATCTACCGTGCTGGAGTAGGTGTCGTGAAAGAGCACCACTGAGCCCGGCTTGATCTGCGACATCAGGATGGCGCGGCTGGCATCGGTGTTCGCGTCGTTGGCCCAATCGAAGGGGATGACGTCCCAGTTGATGTCCGCCAGGCCCTGCTTCTTGGCTTCGGCCAGCACCTGGTCGTTGATCAGGCCGCCGGCGGTGCGGAACAGCTTCGGTCGCTGGCCGGTCGCGGCTTCGATGGCATCACTAGCCTTGCTCAGCTGGCCTGCGATCGCTTCCGGCGGAATCGTCGTCATGTTGGGGTGTTCCCAGGTATGGCTGCCCAGCTCCATCCCGGCGTCCACTACCCGCTTGGCGCCCGCCGGATCGCGCTGGACCTTGTTACCGATCTCGAAGAAGGTCGAGTGCGCGCCGTTGGCTTGCAGGATCGCCAGCAGCCGATCGGTGAACGGGCTCGGCCCGTCGTCGAATGTCAGCGCGACACACTTCTCGCGCTGACAGTCCACCGGCTCGGCGAGAGCGCTCTGCTTGTCGGTGACGACGATCGCGGCCGCGACCAGACTTCCCACCGCGGCCGCGACCATGGTCCAACGAAAGACGTCACGCTTGGATAGCACGTCTCACAGCGTAGTAGCCGGTTCATACCGGCCTTACGCAGTGAGCCCGGGCCCGAACTCCTCCAGCATCTCGGTGACCAGCGCGGCGATGGGCGAACGCTCGCTGCGCACCAGCGTGACGTGCGCGAACAGCGGATGCCCCTTGAGCTTCTCGATCACCGCGGCGACACCGTCGTGGCGGCCGACACGCAGGTTGTCGCGCTGCGCGACGTCGTGGGTGAGCACCACCCGCGAGCCCGTGCCCAACCGCGACAACACCGTCAGCAGCACATTGCGCTCCAAAGACTGCGCCTCGTCCACAATCACGAAGGAGTCGTGCAGCGATCGCCCGCGGATGTGCGTGAGCGGGAGTACCTCGAGCATGCCGCGCGAGAGCACCTCTTCGATGACGGCCGGAGATGCCAGACCTTCGAGGGTGTCAAAGACGGCCTGCGCCCACGGGCCCATCTTTTCGCTCTCGCTGCCCGGCAGATAGCCCAGTTCCTGACCGCCGACGGCGTACAGCGGACGGAAGACCACCACCTTGCGGTGGCTGCGCCGCTCCAACACCGCCTCGAGTCCGGCGCACAGTGCCAACGCCGACTTGCCGGTGCCGGCCTTACCGCCGAGAGAGACGATGCCCACCGACTCGTCGAGCAAGATGTCCAGTGCGACACGCTGTTCCGCGGAGCGCCCGCGCAGTCCGAAGACCTCGCGATCACCGCGCACCAGTTGCACCTGCTTATCCGCGTTGACACGGCCCAGAGCGCTCGAGGTGCCACCGAGCAGCCGGATTCCGGTGTGGCACGGGAGATCCCGGGCCGCCTCCAGATCGACCTCACCGGACTCGAAGAGCGAGTCGATGACTTCAGGGGTGGTGTCCAGCTCGGCCATACCCGTCCAGCCCGAGTTCACCACGTCCTGAGCCCGGTACTCGTCGGCCGCCAGGCCCACGGCACCTGCCTTGACGCGCAACGGGATGTCCTTGCTCACCAACGTCACCAGCTTGCCCTCGGCGGCGAGGTTGAGCGCGCACGCCAGGATCCGGGAGTCGTTGGAGTCGGTGCGGAAGCCCACGGGCAGCACCGAGGGATCGGTGTGATTCAGCTCGACATGCAGTGAACCACCTTGTGTCCCAACAGGAATGGACTGATCCAGACGGCCATGCTCCAGCCGCAGATCATCGAGCATCCGCAACGCAGTGCGGGCGAACCAACCCAGTTCATGATGGTGTCGCTTGCCTTCCAGCTCGCTGATCACCACCAACGGGATCACTACCTCATGTTCGGCGAATCGGTTTGTGGCCCAAGGGTCGGACAACAACACCGAGGTGTCGAGCACGTAGGTGCGGATTGATGAACCGCTTGCGCGAAGATCATCAGCCTTGGTCCCAGGGTTCTTTGAAGCAGTCACCGAGCGCTCCTGACATCCGTGCGGCACCACACGCGATCTGTCGTGGACGCGGTCGGTACCGTGTGTGGACTCCTCATGGAGATCGTCCACATCAGGACCGGGGCCGGTCCTGTCGCTTTCGCCACGATCAGTACCTCCCGGATAGCAAAGCATGTCGCTAGCCATCGCTTTTGACGCTACTCGCACCTACCCGCAGATGCCGCGCACCGAATCAAGCGTGTTGACTAACACCGGGTTAACGCACATTTCGCGCGAGTGTCGAGTTGTCCCACAAAGCACGAATACACCCCTGCCCGGGACTGCACTCGGCGGGGCATCAAAGCCGCTCGGTGACGCCCCACTTGTCGGTGAGTTCGCGGACGATGTCCCCCACGGTGCCCTCGTCGATGATCCCGGCCTCGGCCACCGTGGCAACCTTGTCCTCGTAACCGTCGATGTCGGCACCGATGACCTTCAGTTCCGCGGCACGGGCCTTGATGGCGGTGATGGTGTCTTCAGGGTGCAGGCGCAGACATTCCATCACGATGTTGCTAAACATCTGCTCGTGACGGCGCTCGTCCTTCTCGATGTTGGCCAGCAGGCCCTTGAGCACGACGTCCTCGGTCTGCGCAGAGAGGTTCCGGACGAACACCGCGTGCATCTGCTCGAAGAACGCGTTGAACACCAGCGTCTCGATCTGCGTGTACGAGTCGGCCTTATAGCCCTTCATGACATGGGCCAGCCGGGTGTCCTCGTCGGCGTTGGGGTCGGCGTTGCGGGTCACCACAAGGAACTCGCGCAGTGCGATGGCGTGCAGGTTCTCTTCGGCGGTCCAGCGTCCGATGAAGTCGGCCCACGGGATGATCTCCAGCGAGAAATGCTCCACGATCTCGCGGTGGTAGCCCGCGAGGTTGTCCTTGGTGATGAGCAGGATCTGAACGGCGTCGACGACAGCCTTGGGCAGCTTGACGTCGGAGGGCTCCCAGTCGCGTCCGCCCAAGAAGGCGAAGTTTTCGCCCTCGTCGTAGGGGACGTGCTCGTGGGCGTACCAAAGCTCCGCCGTGTCGCGGTGGCGGTCGATGGTCTCGGCGACGACATCCGTCAGCTCGAGAGTCAACGCATTGGGTACAGGTTTCTGTGCCATGCGGTAACAGTAACCGGACGCGACAGAATTGTGAAATCGCCGCGCGGCCCTTCGTCAACAGACGTAAAAGCCCCCGAAACACCAGTATGCCGGGGGCTTTTACGTCTGTTCGTGGTGACCAAAGACCCTAGAGAGTCAGGCCCGGGTACAGGGGGTTTGCGGCCAATAGTTCCGCCGACTCAGCCTTCACGCGGTCCGCTACCCCGTCGGCAAGCGTGTACTTGGCCTTGGAAGAACCTGCGGTGCCTTCCGCAGGACTTGTGTTGGTCAGCACCTCCACGACGAGCTCGGCCACCTTGTCGAACTCGTCGGCGCCGAATCCGCGGCTGGTGAGCGCCGGGGTACCGAACCGGATACCGCTGGTGTACCAGGCACCGTTGGGGTCGGCTGGGATGGCGTTGCGGTTGGTAACCACGCCCGCGTCCAGCAGGGCGGACTCGGCCTGACGCCCGGTGAGCCCGAAGGACTGCACGTCCAGCAGCACCAGGTGGTTGTCGGTGCCGCCGGTGACCAGGCGGGCGCCTCGCGTGAGGAAGCCCTCGGCGAGAGCCTTGGCGTTGTCGGCGACGCGCTGCGCGTACGCCTGGAACGAGGGCTGACGCGCCTCGGCCAGGGCGACGGCCTTGGCCGCCATCACGTGCGAGAGCGGTCCTCCGAGCACCATCGGGCAGCCCTTGTCGACGGCATCGGAATACTCGGCGGTGGCCAGCACCAGGCCGCCGCGCGGACCGCGCAGCGACTTGTGAGTGGTGGTCGTGGTGATGTGGGCGTGCGGCACCGGGTTCTCGTCGCCGGTGAAGACCTTTCCGGCGACCAGACCGGCGAAGTGCGCCATGTCCACGAACAAGGTGGCACCCACCTCGTCGGCGATCTCGCGCAGCGTGGCGAAGTTCACCCGGCGCGGGTAGGCGGAGTAGCCGCCCACCAGGACCAGCGGCTTGAACTCACGCGCGGCGGCGGCCAGGGCGTCGTAATCCAGCAGACCGGTCTGCGGGTCGGTGCCGTAACTGCGCTGGTGGAACATCTTGCCCGAGATGTTCGGGCGGAACCCGTGGGTCAGGTGACCGCCGGCGTCGAGCGACATGCCCATGAGCCGCTGGTTTCCGTACTGGTGGCGCAGTTCCTCCCAGTCGGTCTCGGACAGGTCGTTGACGTTGCGCACGCCCTTTTGGGCCAGCGCGGGCGCCTCCACCCGGGTCGCCAGGATCGCCCAGTAGGCAACCAGATTGGCATCGATACCCGAGTGCGGTTGGGCGTACGCGTACGGCGCACCGAACAGCTCGCGGGCGTGCTCAGCGGCCAGCGCCTCCACGGTGTCGATGTTCTGGCAACCGGCGTAGAAACGATGCCCGATGGTGCCCTCGGCGTACTTGTCCGAGAGCCAGGTGCCCATGGTCAGCAGTACCGCGGGCGAGGCGTAGTTCTCGCTGGCGATCAGCTTGAGCGAATCGCGTTGGTCGGCAAGCTCTTTGCGCGTCGCGTCGGCGATGCGCGGCTCGATGGTCTCGATGACCGCCAGCGCCGAGCGGTACGCGGCGCTGGCGGTCTCGGCGTACTGCGCGCCCTGTGCGATGTCGGCTGAAGCTGTGTCGGTCATGGCCATCAGCCTAGTCGGCGGCTACACCAGGGTGGACGCCACCAGGGGCTCATCGAGCAGCCGTCCGAAGCGGGTTGTGAGTGACTGTTCCGGCGGCCGACGATCCAGCCATCCCTTCAGCAATTGATAGCCCTCGACATAGGTGCAGACATATGCCCGCCACAACGGTGAGGACAGGAATGTGATCATGTGTCGGGCCCGTTCGTCGGGCACCAGCAGCCACCGTTTCAGGAAGGCGATCACGTCCTCGACGTCGCGATGCTCATCGTGAAGCATGAGCGCGGCGTCCTGGCGCACGTTGATCAGTCCGGCCCGCGCCCGACCGATGGTCTGGGCCTGCTCACCGTCGAAGCGCAGCCCGAGGTCGGTGTATATCTCCTGCGCCCACAGCCCCCAGTCCTCGCCGACGGCCGCGTAGAGGGCGAGATCGGCGAGCCCCTCGGCCATCAGGCACTGCGGCGTGTTGACCAGGAAGATGGTCTGTTCCTGCTGGCCTCCCAGGTGCACCAGGCCGGCCTCCTTGCGGCAGTGCTCGGTGTGGTGTCCCGGGTAGGACTCGTGGGCGATCAGGGCGGGCACGTTGTTCAGGTACTGCTTGAGATCGGAATTGACAGCGACCGTCGAGCGATAGTTGCCCTCGTAGTAGTTGAACCCGGACCAGGGTTTGTCGCTGACGATCTCGTAGGTCACCGTCTCAGTGTCGGGCAGCGGAAAATCGCCACGCACCCGGTCGCGCAGCGCGCTGGAAAAGGCGTCCACGCATTCCTGTAGGCGATTGGGATCGATCTCCTGGGACCGGTCGTAGGCGGTCTTGCGTTCCAGCAGCGAACCACCCTCGGGCAGAACGGAATCGAGCGCCAGGTGCGCTTCTTGGTAGCGCCCCTCATCGCCCTTGGCGATGCGCACGTCGAAGTAGGCGTGCACCTCGTCGACAAACCCGATATCTTCGCCGGCGAACTTACGTCCGGCGCAGGCCAGCGCCTTCAGATGCGTGTCGATGAAGGTTTTGCGCGCACCGTCCAAGTCGCTGGCAGCCAGCTCGGACCGCAGCGCCTCGGCCTGGCGGGCCAGGTCCGCCGGATGGGGAGTGGGCTCGTTCTCGACACGCTGGCGCAGCGCGGGATCACCGGTGAACGAGTCGACGTAGCCGCTTTCAATCCGGTCAAATCGCAGCCCGAGCAGCAGATATTCGGTAACGACACCGCTCTTCGACCCGCCGTTATCGCCCATGTCACACAACCCTAGTGCCGCGTTTGCGGAGGGTTACTGCAAGACTTGCGCACATGCCGCGACTGAGCGAGCCGAGCCCCTATGTGGAGTTCGACCGGAAACAGTGGCGCGCGCTGCGCAAGTCCACGCCGCTGGTCCTCACCGAGGAAGAGCTCTTCGGCCTGCGCGGCCTGGGCGAGCAGATCGATCTGACCGAGGTCGCCGAGGTCTACCTGCCACTGGCTCGTCTCATCCACCTTCAGGTGGCAGCCCGCCAACGGCTCTTCGCCGCCACCGCCACCTTCCTCGGGGACCAACACCCGGACCGTCTGGTCCCCTTCGTCATCGGCGTCGCGGGCAGCGTCGCGGTCGGCAAGTCGACGACGGCCCGCGTGCTGCAGGCATTGCTGGCGCGATGGGAACACCATCCCCGCGTAGACCTGGTGACCACTGACGGATTTCTCTACCCCAACGCCGAACTTTCCCGGCGGAACATCATGCACCGCAAGGGTTTTCCCGAGAGCTACAACAGGCGCGGACTGTTGCGATTCGTCACCGAGGTCAAATCGGGGGCCCACGAGGTCTCCGCTCCGGTGTACTCACACTTGCTGTACGACATCATCAAGAACGAAAAACACGTTGTGCAGCAACCCGATATCCTGATTCTCGAGGGCTTGAACGTACTGCAAACCGGCTCCACGCTGATGGTCTCGGACCTGTTCGATTTCTCGATCTACGTGGATGCCCGGATCGAGGACATCGAGCAGTGGTACATCTCGCGGTTCCTGGCGATGCGCTCCACATCCTTTGCGAATCCTTCCTCGCATTTTCACCACTACGCCAAGCTGTCTGACAAGCAGGCAACCCTTGCCGCACAGGAGATTTGGCATTCGATCAACCTGCCGAACCTGCTGGAGAACATCCTGCCGACCCGGCCGCGCGCGACGCTGGTGCTACGCAAAGACGCCGACCACTCGATCAACCGGCTGCGATTGCGCAAGCTGTAACCCCTTAAGCGGAGTATACCGAATGGTATACTCCGCTCATGATCAACGACGTGGTTGAAACCTGGCACGGCATCATTTCCGGCGCGAACCCGGAAGCACTCACCGATCTGCTGGCCGAGGATGCCGTCTTCTACTCCCCGGTGGTGTTCACTCCGCAGCAGGGCAAGCAGGTCACTGCCATGTATCTGCTGGCCGCGTTCGCCACGCTCGCCGGATCCGATAACGACTTCCATTACGTCAAGGAAGTCCTGGACGGGAACACCGCGGCACTCGAGTTCGAGTCGACCGTCGACGGCACCTACATGAACGGAGTCGACATCATCACCTGCGACGATGCCGGAAAGATCGTGGAGTTCAAGGTCATGATCCGTCCGTTGCAGGCCATCAACCTGCTGCACGAGAAGATGCGCGCCGCGTTAGCCCAAGCGCAAGGCTGATTTCACCCCACAGCGCACGACCAACCAGTAGGTTGACCGCCATGGACTATGACTACGACGTAGTCGTCATCGGGTCCGGTTTCGGTGGGAGCGTTGCGGCCCTCCGCCTCACCGAAAAGGGCTACCGAGTCGGCTTACTAGATATGGGAAAACGCTGGAAACGCGAGGATTTTCCCCCGAACAACTGGCACGTACGCAAGGCGATGTGGGCGCCTGCGCTGGGGTGCTTCGGCCCCCAACGACTCACCGTGCTGGGCAAGACCTTCATCGCCAGCGCGGTGGGCGTCGGCGGCGGATCGCTGATCTACGGCAACACCCTGTACGAGCCGCTGGAGCAGTTCTACACCGATACGCAGTGGGCGCATATCACCGACTGGAAATCCGAGCTGGCGCCGTACTACGACCAGGCCAGCCGGATGCTCGGGGTCACGCAGACTCCGCACACCACCCCACCCGACGAGGTGCTGCTCGCCGTCGCCAAGGACCTCGGCGTCGAGGACACCTACCATCCCACCAATGTCGGTGTCTTCTTCGGCGACGAGCCCGGCAAGACGGTGCCCGACCCGTTCTTCGGCGGCGCCGGCCCCGAACGCTCCGGCTGCATCGGGTGTGCGGCCTGCATGACCGGTTGCAAGCACAACGCCAAGAACACCACCGAGACCAACTACCTGTATCTCGCGGAACATGCGGGCGCCGAGATACATCCGCTCACCGAGGTGCTGGACGTGCGGCCCTTGGAGGACCGGGAAGGCTACGCCGTCAGCACCAAACAGACCGGGCGGCTGGTGCGCAAGAAGAGGCGCACGTTCACCGCACAGCATGTGGTGTTCTCGGCGGCATCGCTGGGCACCCAGCGGCTGCTGCACAAATTCAAGGATTCGGGGTCGCTGCCCAACCTGTCGGATCGCCTGGGCGAACAGACGCGCACCAACTCCGAATCAGTGCCCATCGTCTACTCCCCCACGCGTGATGACTTCTCGCAGGGGGTCGCCATCACGTCATCCATCCACCCCGAACCCAACACCCATGTCGAGGTGGTTCGATATGGGGAGGGCTCGACCTTCCTGAGCATGTTGGGCACCAACATGGTCGACGGCGGCCCGTGGCGTTTCGCACGAACGTGGCTGGCCAACCTGCGGCACCCCGCGATGATGTTCCGATCGATGTTCCCGTACCGCGCGGCGCAGCACTCCATCATCGTGCTGGTGATGCAGTCTCTCGACAACTCGCTGACCACCTATCTCAAGCGCGGGATGTTCGGCAAGAAGATGACCGCCAAACAGGGCTCGGGAGAACCGAATCCGGACTGGATCCCAGTGGCCCATGATGTTGCACGGCGGATGGCCGACAAGGTTGACGGATACGCGGGCAGTACTCATCTGGATTCGATGAACATCCCGCTGACGGCCCATTTCATCGGCGGATGCCCCATCGGCGATTCCCCCGAGACCGGCGTGATCGACCCGTACCAGCGGGTCTACGGCTATCCCGGGCTCTACGTCTCCGACGGTTCCGCGATCTCGGCGAACCTGGGAGTGAACCCGTCGTTCACCATCACCGCCCAGGCCGAACGCGCAATGGCGTTCTGGCCCAACAAGGGTGAGACCGATCCTCGTCCGGCATTGGGCTCGGCATACCAGCGTATTGCGCCGGTGCAGCCCAACCGTCCGACCGTTCCTGAGTCCGCGCCCGGTGCGCTGCGGTTGCCGCTGACCCCGGTGTAGACAGAAAGGTGCCGGGCCATCCGGCTGGTGGCCCGGCACCGACTCACCACAGAATCAGGTGAGCATGTGGGCGGCTACGCGGAGCGCAGACGCCGTAGTCCCATGAACTGAATATCCGCCATAACCGCGGTGTAGATCCCGAAGGCGATGCACAGCGTCGTCCCTGCGGTGGTCAGCGGTACCCACTTCATGACGCCTGCGGCCACGTAAAGCGCGGTAGCCAGCAGGTTGCAGGCGATGTAGCCGATGCCGATAACACCGAGCTTGGACCTGTCGGCCCGGCTCAACACTAAGGCCAGCACGCTGTACCCGAGGAGGGCTGCCGCATGTGCCACGTGAAACTCCAGTGACGGGCCAAGGGGTTTTACGAGCCACTGCGCCCCCATCAGGAGGCCGATGGCCACCGTCCCGCTGGCGACGCCGTCGAGGCTGATCCCGAATCGCAGCAGTGAGTCTGGCTGAACAAACCGTGTACGCAGTACTGATGCGTTCTCTGAGGACAGGGACATTGCGGACTCCTTCTGGGAAAGCTCCGTGGACAGCTGACACCCCCGACACTCCCCCGACCGCGCTGCCATCTCGACATTGAACACTGCCACTTCCTGCCGATACACGACGCGACGTGCCATCACCGGACGGTGACAGCAGATGTCGTCGCATGCCGATACCCGACCCGGCTGCGGCCAGACATGGGCGAGTCACCTACCTGCCGTCGGCTTCACCGTGTGACAACCACCGCCTGGGCAGCTACCGAACCCCCTGTGAGAAGGTCTGCGCACGTAGATCCGCCGCGATAAGCTTGGCGGCGGCGTTCTGCCAGTTGTGCAAGGAACGCTGCGGCACCTCGGTGACCAACCACTGCCACGCTTGACGCGATATCGGGTCCAGCCCGGCAGCCGTCGCACCTTGCGCGTATGCCCGCACACCCATCACATACGGGAAATACAGAGCGTTGTAGTAGCGCCACTGGTCCGTGGTGCCGAAGTCGCCGCCGTCCCGGGGCTTGAGCCGTGCGATGGATTCGGCGAGCACCGCCCTGAGTTCGTTGGCACGTTCGACGGGCTGATCCGAGGCGCCGCGACCAGTGAGTCGTTCCTCGATAGTGGGCAGCGAGGTCAGCGGGCTGGCGACGAGTTTGGCCAGATCGCCGTAGTGGCTGAGAGCGCGGCGGGTGAGCCGGGTGAACGTCTCGTCATCGACACCGTCGATCGGCGACGCCGATTTCAGCGGCAGCGCCGCCTCGGTGCTGCGCAGCTCCGAGCGTTCCTGGCGCAGCTGCGGAGAACGTGAGAAAGCCAAGCGGTCAAGGACGTCGGCGAATGGACCCGCTTGCACCTGGATACAGACGGCCAAGCCGACGCTGGTGAACAGCAGCACCACCAGCGCGACCGACTGGCCGACCACCGCGATACCGACCATGGCCTGCGCGCCGAACAGCGCACCGACGAGGGACGAGGCCACACATGAGCGCAACATGTCACCGCGCAGCGCCTGTCCTTCGTCGAAGGCGTCCCAGAGTGCGACGCCGAGACCCAGGAGCGCCAGGTCGAAGCCTGTCGATGCCAATGCCAGCCAGCTCGGCACGATGCCGAGCGGAATGATCAGCTGAGCATCGCCGAGGGTGAAGAACATGGTGGCCACCAACACGACACCACGCGCCGAGCCCGGTATGGAGGCGCGTCGACGGAACAGCAAGATGGCGGCCCCGATGGCGGCGGTCCCATTGGCACAGAACATGATCCAATGCCCCAGCCGCGCAGGACCGGCGATGGTGCCGGCCAGCGATGCACCCACCAGCAGGACCGTCACCAGGATGGCGCCGGGTAGCGCCATGGTGGCGCGATCACGCCATCGCTCGCCGGTGTTGGTGAGTTCCAGCAGCACCATCAGCCAGGCGACGCTGGGAATGATTGCGGTGAAAACCTCGATGCGGCCCAGAAGTTCGGCATCGGAACCCGGGATGACCCGGATCGCGTCCAGCGCGACGACAACGGAGTAGCCGATGAGCCCGATGGCCGCCAGAACCAAGACAGGTTTGCGGGGGTTACGCGCGAGCAGGTACAGACCCAGCCACCAGCTGAGCCCGAAAACCAGTGCCGACATCGCCACCATTACCCGTAGTGTGCCAGGTCGGCGACCTCACAGGGCACCCGGCCACCGCATGAAGCGGTGCCCAGCCAGGTGTGCGGATTGCGATCCCAGCACCACCCGAGTTTCGGCCGCCGATCGGATATCCAGATCGCCGGTACCCGCTGCCCTTTCCCACGCGAAGCTGCCAGCGAGAAACATTTGTTCTTGCGCAACATATCCGGGTGCAAGGTCACCAACGCGATGCCCTCCTCGATGGTAAGCGGGGTGCGTCCGCGTGCGGTGATCGCCGCCCCCGCGGACTCTGGTGTGACATTGCAGAACTCGCTGCCGGTATCGGTATTGGTGAGCAGATACGCCTGTTGCGGGATATCCACAATCGGTTGGTACACATCGACATCGGGATCGACGCGTGAGGCGGGAAGGTCTACGACACGGGCGCGAAGCCGGGTGGCGTCCCCGGCAAGGGGGTAGCCGAGTTCGGTCAGGTGAGCGAGCTGGCGATCGAATTCATCCTGGGCAGCGAGCATTGACCGTCAACGCAACGCCCCCTCAACGAGTTCCCCGCGAGATGACATTCATGCCGGGAATTGGGCGAAATCGCCCGCGTGTGTGTCATCTCGGCGTCTCAGGCGACGCGTCCCCTCAGACCACGATAAGCGGCAACGACCTGCGGGGCTCGAAAACGAACCGCGATCCCCCGCTGACATTGGCGATCATCACCTCGGGTAGCAGCTTGTCCTGACCGTCGTGTTCGACGAAGGAGGCCGTCCACTCCGCCGCATCTCCGGAAACCTCCACGCCGATGTGCGGGTCGACCGCCGTGGCGATGGCCTGCAACGGTCGCGTTTCGGACGGGCCGCACAGCGATATCCAGGCCCGGTCCTCGTGCGCGGGTGATCTCCACACATGCAGCTGGCCGCCGGCGATCTCGGCGTTCACATATCCCACAGGACTCAGTAGCGGATGTAGTTGGAGCACCCGCAGCACCCCCTCGATCCCACCGGGCAATCGCAGCGCCTGCTTGATCCGCGCACCCGCGACGCCTGCCAGCCCGATGAGCTGCTGCGTGCAGATGGTGCGCGCCAGCTCCGAATCTGCCCGCGTGTGCACGGCGATCGAGAACCCGAGGAACAGCAGGTGCATCTGCAGACAAATCTCGTCGGCTATCCGCACCAGTGCCGAATGCGAGAACGCGCCGAAGTCCAGATCCGACAGCAGCGGGCCCGAATAGTCCGCGGCACCCGCGTCCGAGGTGTCGATGCCGCCCAATTCCCAACCGGCGGCCAATGATCGACCCACGACATCCAATGCGGGGATCGCGGACACCGCCGGATACGACTCGTCGATGGTCACCGTCCACGCACAGTGTGGATGCCGATCGGCGGGCGTACGCGGCGGCCGATGAATCGGCCGAACCTGCGCGTGTGGATTGGTGGCGAACGCCGTCGCATCGAAGGTAGGGTCCTCGATGTCGTGGCACATGCCGGTGACGTAGTCGGGCCCGAGCGGTTCGACGTCAAGCAACGCACCGCAGTGATCAAGATGAAACTCTCCATGCCACTTGTCATGCACGGTGTACCGGAAGTCCATGAACTGCGGCGGCGCTCCGATATCGAGCTGCATACCCTTGAAGATGGTGATCACGTCGTCGCCCTCGAACCGCAGCGCCTTCTGCATGCGACGGGTGTAGATCGGGCTGGACGACGCCCACTCCTTGATGGCGACCTGCAGCATCTCCTCGCGTCCGAAATGCTGTATGCAGTAGGCCATCCCGGAGCGATCGATCAGCTGACCGATCAACAGCAGCTCCGGCACCAAGACCGCCAACTGGTCCCGGGACAACTCGGAGAACCCGCTAGTCACCCGAAGACTCCTTGGATCGTTTCGCGATCGCCATCTCGACATGCTTGTTGACCCGTTGCCCCAGCGGCCACCCGACGTAGTGGGTGATGAACACCGCCACCTCACGCAGTTCGGCATCGGTGAGCTCACCGTTCTTGAGTGCCGCGCCGGTCTGGATCTCCAGGATCTCGTCCAGTCCCAAGGCACTCACCGCGCCGAGAAGCAACAAGCGGCGATCGCGCATCGACAGTTCCGGACGATCCCAGATGGTGCCGAAGAGATGATCGGCGGTGTACTTGAAAAAGTCACCGGGCAGGTCCGGCATGTCCCAGCCGTAGACCTCCTTCATCTTGTCCAGGCCCTTGCGGCGCAGCTCATCCATTGATCTCTCCCTCGGTAGACGGCACAGTGTGTGGCACACCAAGACTGGCCGCCAGCCGTTCACGGGCCAACTCCGCCAGCGGTAGCTCGACGGACTGCTGCTGCCCCAGTGCCAGTGCCAGACTCAGGTCCTTCTCGCCGAGACCGCGCACATGCGTGAAGATCGGGAACCAGAAGCTGTCCGATGTCACCAGTTCTGTGGTGTCCCGCAGCATGATGGCCCCCGGCCCGCCAGTGATGGCATCCGTGTGACGAACCACCTTGCCTAGGTCGGCGATGTTCAATCCGCAGCTCTCGGCCAGGCGCTGGGCCTCGCCCACCGCGGTAAAGGCGACAAAATGTAGGAGGTTGCGCGCCAGCTTCATTCGGGTGCCCGCACCCGGCGCACCAGCGTGGATCACCAACGACGCCCATTTCGAGAACGGTTCCCTGACCCTCGCGAACGTCTCCTCGTCGGCGCCCACCATGGTGGCCAGCTCGCCCTTGTGCGCGCCGGGCGCGCCCCCGCTCACCGGCGCATCGATGACGTGAATCTGCCTCGGCGCCAGCTCGTTGGCGAGTTGCACCGCCGTCGTGTCACTGATCGTGGAGTGAATCGCGATGACGGTGCCGGGCTTGGCCTTGGTGGCCAGCTCGCCGACCACCTCACGCACCTGTGCGTCGTCGAGCACTGTCACACTGATCAGGTCGGCGTCCGCGATATCGGCGAGGTTGTCCGCCGCGCGCGCTCCCGCCTCGATGAGCGGCGTCATGGCCTCGGCCCGCAGGTCGAAGACCGTGAGACCGGCCGGCCAATCGACCAGGCGCTGGGCCATGGGCGCACCCATGTTTCCCAGACCGATGTACCCCAGTGTGAGGGCGGGCTGTGTCATGACCGGATGATCTGTCCGCCGTCGACGTTGAATACCTGTCCTGTGATCCAGGACGCCTTGTCGGACAACAGGAACAGGCACATGCCTACCATGTCGTCGACGGTACCCATGCGGCTGAGCGGGATGTTCTTGACCAGCTCGCTGCGGAACTGCTCGGGCACGGTACCTCGGGTGGCCTCGGTGTCGGTGGGCCCCGGCGCGATGGCATTGATCCGGATCTTCTGACCACCCAACTCACGTGAGAGCTGCTGGGTCAGGCCATTGATGCCGACCTTGGCCAGCCCGTAGAAGCCCGAGTACAGCCATGCGGCCGTGGAGGATTGGTTGACGATGGCGCCGCCCCCGCGCTTGGCGATGTGCTTGTACACCGCGCGAGTACATACCAGCGCCCCGTCCTGGTTCACACTCATGAACTTCTTGTAGTAATCCCAGGGCACCGAGAGCAGCAGGTCGAGCTTCATGCCACCGTAGATGGCGGCATTGTTCACCAGATAGTCGATGCCGCCGAACTCGGCAACCGCCTTGTCCGCCATCGCAATCGCCGAATCGGGGTCGGACACGTCAACACTGGCGAAAATCGCCTTGCCGCCGTCGGCGACGATCTGCTTGGCAACACCCTCACCCATCTCGGCGTTGATATCGGCGACCACCACCGCGGCACCCTCACGGGCCAGCGCGTGTGCGTATGCCTCGCCGATGCCCTGTGCGGCGCCGGTGACGATCGCGACTCGATCCTTGAAGCCTTCCGATCTTTGCATGTTCTCTCGCCATTCCTTCCTAGTTCACACCCTGTGCAATGACTTTGGTTTCCAGGTACTCCTCGAAACCGGCCACACCCATTTCCCTGCCGTTGCCCGATTGCTTGTAGCCGCCAAAGGGCGCATCGGCCGAGTACCAGACTCCGCCGTTGACATTCACCGTCCCGACCCGCAGCCGTGACGCCACCCGCGCCGCGCGCTCGTCGTCGCCGCTGAACACCGTCCCGGACAGACCGTACGGCGAATCGTTGGCGATCCGGACCGCGTCGTCATCGCCATCGTGGGCGATCACCACCAGCACCGGGCCGAAGATCTCTTCGCGTGCCACCCGCGCATCGTTGGTGAGCCCGGCAACCACGGTGGGTTCGATGAAGAATCCCCTGTCCCGACCCTCGGGGCGGCCACCGCCGCAAGCGAACGAACCGCCCTCGGCTACAGCCAGATCCAGGTAGGACTGGACCCAGTCGCGCTGGCGCTCCGAAATGACCGGACCGCAGATCGTTCCCGGATTGGCGGGATCTCCCGGTGTGATCGAGCCCATAGTGGCGGCAGCCGCCGCGACAGCTTCGTCGTATCGTGCGCGCGGAACCACCAACCGGGTGGTGATGGCGCATCCCTGCCCAGCGTGCATCGCGGCCGTGAACGCCGCGACCGAACACGCCGCGCCGAGCTCGGCATCGTCGAGCACGATGAATGCAGACTTGCCCCCGAGTTCGAGGAACACCTTTTTGACGGTGGCGGCCGCATCGGTCATCACCGCGCGCCCCGTGACCGTCGAACCAGTGAACGACACCATGTCGACACGGGGATCGGTCGACAGCTGCGCACCGATCCGGTGATCACTCGAGGTGACGATGTTGAAGACACCGGGCGGAAAGTCGGTGTGTTCGGCAATGATTCGCCCCAGCGCCGCCGCACACCATGGGGTGTCCGGGGCCGGCTTCAGTATCAGGGTGTTGCCGGCGGCCAACGCGGGGCCCACCTTGGCGAGGTTGATCTGGTGCGGAAAATTCCCCGGCGTCACCGCGCCGACCACGCCGACGGCCTCACGCACGAGGGTGCGCTGTGTCTTAATACCCATGGGCGAGGCCACACCGAGATCGGTATTCCAGTCATACGATTGCGCCGTTTCGGCGGCAAATTCCAGATCGTCGACCGGGCCTTCGAGCTGAGCACCCGCGGTGAGCATCCGGGGCGCACCCACCTCTGCAATGGTCAGTTCGCGCAGCTCCTCGATATGGGCTTTCATCCCGACGCGCAGCTGACGGAGGCAGTGCACGCGCAGTGCCACATCCCGAGACCAGTCGCTGTCGTCGAACGCCCTCCGCGCCGCGTCGATCGCGCTGCCCATGTCGTCGGCATCGGCGTCGGCCGCGGTTCCGAGTACCTCTTCGGTGGCCGGGTTCACCGTCGGGAACCGTCCGGCGCCACCGAGGATCAGCTTTCCATCGACGAAGAGTTCGCTTTCGCCATCGGCCAGGAGCGTCATCTCACCTTGTCTCCAATTCTGGACACTTGTCCATTCTCTACCCGAGAACCATAACCATGCACATCCCGCCATGGCAAGGCTGAAGCAAGCGCGACTACAATTAGTGTTGTTAGGCGGCATTTTTCATACAGTACCTTGCTCGATACCATGCCACGCGCTAGTCTGGACACGTGTCCAGCGAAGTTGTGGTGGCCCTCACAGGCGAAACACCCCGTAACCGGCGGCAAGAAGAGACCATTCGCAAGATCGTCACCGCGGGCCGGGACATGCTCGGCGAGACCACCTACGCGGACATGACGATCCGCGGCGTGGCCGCCCGAGCGATGGTCGCACCCGCGACGGCGTACACCTACTTCTCGTCCAAGAGTCACCTCGTCGCCGAGATCTACCTCGACCTCATCCACGAGGCGCCGTATTTCACCGACGTTAACGACAGCCAGGTCACGCGCGTCACGCAGACGTTGCGGAGCTTGGCACTGGTCGTCGCCGACGAGCCCGAGATCGCGACCGGGTGCACCACCGCCCTGCTGAGCAACAACGACGAGGCCGTGCATGCCGTTCGCGACAAGATCGGGCTGGAGATCCATCGTCGTATCCGCTCCGCGATGGGACCAGATGCCGATCCCCGGGTTGTGTCGGCTCTCGAAATGACCTTCTTCGGCGCACTGATGCACGCCGGCAGCGGCACCTTCACGTATCACCAGATCGCCGACAAGCTCACCTTCGTCGTGGATCTCATGTTGGGAGAACGACCATGACAACCACGCGGCTGGTCTTTGACCCGTACGACTACGACTTCCATGAAGACCCTTACCCCTACTACCGGCGACTGCGTGACGAGGCGCCGCTGTATCGCAACAACGATCTGAATTTCTGGGCTCTATCCCGGCACCACGATGTCTTGCAGGGCTTCAGGAACAGCGAGGCGCTGTCCAACGCCAATGGCGTCTCGATGGACAAAGCATCGTTCGGCCCACACGCCAAGCTGGTTATGTCCTTCCTCGCCATGGACGATCCGGAGCACCTGCGACTGCGCACCCTGGTATCAAAAGGGTTTACCCCCCGACGGATTCGTGAGCTGGAGGGCCAGGTCGTCGCGCTGGCGCGCACTCACCTGGAACGAGCGCTGGCCAACGCCTCCGACGGATCATTCGACTTCATCGCCGAGTACGCGGGCAAGCTGCCGATGGACGTCATCTCCGAGCTGATGGGCGTTCCGGAAGCCGACCGGACCCGCATCCGCGAACTGGCCGACGGCGTCATGCACCGTGAAGACGGTCTGGCTGACGTACCGCCCGAGGCCATCCAGGCGTCGTTCGACCTGATGACCTACTACGTCGATATGGTCAAGGAGCGTCGCCGCAGCCCCTCCGAAGACCTGACTTCCGCTCTGCTGCAGGCAGAAATCGACGGCGACCGCCTCACCGACGAGGAGGTGCTCGCCTTCCTGTTCCTGATGGTGATCGCTGGCAATGAGACCACCACCAAACTGCTGGCCAATGCCGTGTATTGGGGGCACCGCAATCCCGACCAACTCGCCGCCGTGCACGCCGACCACGACCGGATACCGCTGTGGGTGGAGGAGTCGCTGCGCTACGACACCTCCAGCCAGATCCTGGCGCGCACCGTCGCGGAAGACATGACGTTCTACGACACCACGGTCCCCGCCGGGGACATCGTGCTGTTGCTTCCCGGCTCGGCCAACCGCGATGACCGGGTGTTCGACGATGCCGACGAGTACCGCATCGGACGCGAGATCGGCGCCAAGCTGGTGAGCTTCGGCAGCGGAGCACACTTCTGCCTCGGGGCACACCTCGCGCGGATGGAGGCCAAGGTGGCCCTGACCGAACTGTTCACCCGGATCAACGGTTACGAGATCGACGAAAGCAATTCCGTACGTGTGCATTCCAGCAATGTTCGCGGATTCACCCATCTGCCCATGACCGTGCAGTTGAGAGAGGGACACTGATGCCCCGATTCGAGCCATATCCGGACCGGCGACCGTCGATCATCGCCGGCGCATCGGCGGGCATCGGCGCAGCGGCGGCAATCGAACTCGCCGGCAGGGGATTTCCGGTGGCCCTCGGCGCCCGGCGGGTCGACAAGTTGACCGAGCTCGTCGAGAAGATCCAGGCCGACGGCGGCGAGGCCGTCGCGTTCCCCTTGGACGTCACCAACGCGGACTCTGTGAAATCGTTTGTCGCGCAGAGCATCGACAGGCTGGGCGAAATCGATCTGCTGGTATCCGGAGCCGGGGACATGCATCCCGGCCGTGTGCACGAGATGAGCGCCGCGACCTTCGCCGCGCAGATCCAGGTGCATCTGTTGGGTGCCAACCAGCTGGCCACGGCGGTGTTGCCGGACATGGTGTCGAGACGACGAGGAGACGTCATCTTCATCGGCTCGGATGTCGCGCTGCATCAGCGCCCGCACATGGGTGCATACGGCGCGGCCAAGGCCGCTCTGCTGGCCATGGTGAACACCATGCGCATGGAACTGGAAGGCACCGGGGTACGTGCCTCGATCGTGCACCCCGGCCCCACCCTGACCTCCATGGGCTGGCAGCTGTCCGCCGAACAGGTCGGCCCCATGCTGGAGGACTGGAAGGCGTGGGGCCAGGCCCGTCACTCCTACTTCCTGCGTCCCTCCGATATCGCCCGTGCGGTGGCCTTTGTCGCCGAAACTCCGAGGGGCGCCCATATTCCGGAGATGGAAGTGCAGCCGGAGGCGCCGCTGGCGGACGCACCGGCGGACATACAGAAACTTGAACTCGGCGAGGAGGGCATGCCGTCATGAAACACCCCGTGATCGGAGGGCTGGGGGTACCTCCCGCTTGCGGGAGCGAGCGCAGCGACTCGGCACTGAGCACCGTTCCCCGGGTCTCCGGCGGCCACGACCAGTACGGCCACCTCGAAGAGTTCCGCACCGATCCCATCGCGCTGATGAAGCGCATCCGCGAGGAATGCGGGAATGTCGGCACCTTCCAGCTCGCCGATAAGCAGGTGGTCTTCCTCTCGGGCGCCGAGGCCAACGAGTTCTTCTTCCGCTCCAGTGACGAGGATCTGGATCAGGCCGAGGCCTACCCGTTCATGACGCCGATCTTCGGCAAGGGTGTGGTGTTCGACGCCGATCCCGAACGCCGCAAGGAGATGTTGCACAACGCGGCCCTGCGGGGCGAACAGATGAAGGGGCACGCCGCCACCATCGAAAGCGAAGTCCGGCAAATGATCTCGCGCTGGGGTAAGAGCGGCGAAATCGACCTGCTGGACTTCTTCGCCGAGCTGACCATCTACACCTCCTCGGCCTGCCTGATCGGCAAGAAGTTCCGCGATGAACTCGATGGCCGGTTCGCTCATCTGTACCACCAGCTGGAGCAGGGCACCGATCCGCTGTGCTACGTGGACCCGTACCTGGAGATCGAGAGCTTCCGCCAGCGCGACGAGGCGCGAACGGGCTTGGTGGCACTGGTTCAAGAGATAATCAACGGCCGCGTACAACGGTCCGCTGATTCCCCCACCGATAAGAACGAGCGCGACATGCTCGACGTGCTTATCAAGATCAAGGACGGGGACGGCAATCCGCGCTTCACCGCCGACGAGATCACCGGGATGTTCATCTCCATGATGTTCGCCGGGCACCACACCAGTTCCGGGACGGCCTCCTGGGTGCTCATCGAACTACTGCGGCATCCGCACATCCAGGCTCAGGTGATCGACGAGCTCAACGAGCTGTACGCGGACGGCAGCGAGGTGAGTTTCCATGCGTTGCGCCAGATCCCGAAGCTGGAGAACGTGCTCAAAGAGACCCTGCGACTGCACCCGCCCCTAATCATCCTGATGCGGGTCGCCAAGGGCGAATTCGAGGTGGGCGGATTCCCCATTCACGACGGGGACATGGTGGCGGCCTCCCCCGCCGTCTCGAATCGGATCGCCGAGGACTTCCCGAACCCGGACGGCTTCGTCCCCGACCGCTACGAAAAGCCACGCCAGGAAGACATCGTCAACCGCTGGACGTGGATACCGTTCGGCGCGGGTCGGCATCGCTGCGTGGGGGCCGCCTTCGCCACCATGCAGATCAAGGCGATCTTCTCGGTGCTGTTGCGCGAGTATGAGTTCGAGATGGCACAGCCCGCCGACTCGTACCACAACGACCACTCCAAGATGGTGGTGCAGTTGGCACAGCCAGCCAAGGTGCGTTACCGCAAACGGGGAGCATAAGCAATGGCGCCCTCGGCCAAGTTCCACGTCGACGTGGACACCGACCTCTGCCAGGGGCATGCCATGTGTGAGCTGGAAGCCCCCGACTACTTCCGCGTGCCCAAACGCGGCACCGTCGAAATCCTCGACAACGAACCACCCGATGAGGCCCGCGACGAGATCGAGCGGGCCGTCGAGGAATGTCCCGCCAGAGCTTTGTTCATCACCGAGAAATAGGAGCGTCAACGATGCCGCAATTCCCCCGCCAGGAACTCGACGATGTCGTCGCGGACTGGCTGCAGGCCAACCTGGACGCCGAGAAGGCGGGTGACTGGAAACCGTTGGCGCGCTTCTATACCGATGACGCCACCTACGGTTGGAACATTGGCCCCAAGGAAGACGTGATGTGCGTCGGGATCGACGAAATACGCGACATCGCACTCGGCCAAGAGATGGAGGGCCTGGAAGGCTGGACCTACCCGTATCAGAAGGTGATCGTCGACGACAAGCAGGGCGAGGTCATCGGATTCTGGAAGCAGGTGGCCGGTCAGATCGACGGAGTGTCCGATGACGACCGAACCATATACGGAATCGGCGGCAGCTGGTTCCGGTACGCCGGCAACGGCCAATGGAATTGGCAGCGCGACTTCTTCGATTTCGGCCATGTCTCGGCCCTGTACATGGACCTCATCACGGCGGGCAAGCTCAGCGAGGGCATGCACAAGCGCATCCAGCGCGGCCTGTCGGGCGAGAAGGTGCCCGGCTACTACCCCCTGGGCAAGACTCCGGTACCCCTCTGGTGACCACCATGAAGACTGCTGCGGAGCTGGGCCTGCCGGAGGGATTCGATTTCACCGATCCCAACCTGTACGGGGATCGGATGCCGCACGAAGAGTTCGCGATGCTTCGTCGCGACGCACCCGTCTGGTGGAACCCCCAGCCGCGCACGGTCGGCGGATTCGCCGACGACGGCTACTGGGTGATCTCCAAACATCGTGATGTGCGGGAAATCTCGCTGCATACCGACATCTTCTCCTCGGGTCGCCAAGGCGCCATTCCACGTCTTGAGGACCACATCAGCCCGGAAGAGTTCCAGGCCACCCTGTCGGTACTGATCAACAAGGACGCCCCCGAACACACCCAGCTGCGCGGCCTGGTGTCCCGCATGTTCACCCCGCGTTCCATCGCCGCACTGCGCATCACGCTGGAGGAGCGGGCCGAGTGCATCGTGCAGGCCGCTCTGGACGGCGGGGACGGTGAATTCGTGCGCGAGGTGGCCAGTGAGCTGCCCATGCAGGCGATCGCCGAATTGATCGGCGTCCCCGAAGAAGACCGCGTCAAGCTCTTCGAGTGGAGCACTCAGATGACGGGGTACGACGAGGCCGACGTCGAGATCGACCCGCGCATCGGCGCCGCTCACATCCTTGGGTACTCCTATCAACTCGCCGAGCAGCGGCGTGACTGTCCGGGTAACGACGTGATCTCTCGCCTATTGTCCGGAACGGTCGATGGCGAGCAACTCACCCCGGAACAATTCGGCTTCTTCGTCGTGATGCTCTCGGTCGCGGGGAATGAAACCACCCGCAACGCAACCACCATGGGCATGATGGCGTTCCTGGAACACCCCGATCAGTGGGAGCTTTTCAAACGAGACCGTCCCGCCTCCGCTATCGACGAGATCGTCCGATACACCTCTCCGTTGATCTCACAACAGCGGACCGCCTTGCAGGACACCATGCTCGGCGGCGTCCCCATCAAGACCGGCGAGCGGGTCGTCATGCTGTATCCGTCGGCCAATTTCGACGAAGAGGTTTTCGAGAACCCACATACCTTCGACATCAGCCGAGATCCCAACCCACATTTGGGCTTCGGCGGCACCGGTGCCCACTACTGCCTCGGAGCCAACCTCGCCAAGGTGGAGCTGGAGATCATCTTCAACAAGATCGCCGACCGCATGCCGGACATCTCGCGAATCGGGGATGCGCCGCGATTCCATTCGGGCTGGATCAACGGCATCAAGAAGTTCGACACGGCCTACTGCCCCGTCACACACTGATGCCCAATCGCGTTGTCGCGGGAGGCAGCCGGGGTATCGGCTGCGCGGTCGCGCAACTCCTCGCCGACCGCGACGCCCATGTGGTGGTCAACGGCCGACATGCCGATGCGGTTGACGACCCCGTCGGCGCGATCGCATCGAGCGGAGGCACGGCGATCGGATTCGTCGGGGCCCCGGACAATGAGCGCACGGCCACGGATCTGATCGACGCCGGCCATGCCCGACACGGCGGGATCGACGTGCCGATCAATTGCGCCGGCATAGCCGAACCCACCTGGCTCCTCCGTCGGGACCATCCCCCCCGACGAGTTTCAACGGTTACTCGGCGCGCATCTGGGCACGATGTTCCACACCTGCCGCATCGGCGCACCGCGCATGGCGGCCCGGGGGTGATGAATACCTCACACACCTGCACGATTTGCACGCGCGGGGACTACTCGATGCGATGCCCCTGCAGGCATCCCTCGCACCGGCACCGCCGGAATGCGTGGCACCGCTGTACGCCTCTGTCGCCGGCGACCTCTCCACCCGCATCACGGGCCAGATATTCCTCGCGACAGGCGGTTTCATCGGACGTTTCACACGTCAGGTCCCAACACCCGTGGGCTACCGGAAGGACCGGATCTGGACCGTCGAGGAGATCGACGGCCTCATGGGCCGACGATGACTACTGCCCGAACCGGCGGTTTCTGGCGGCGTAATCGCGCAGCGCGCGCAGGAAGTCCACCCGCCGGAACTCGGGCCAGTACGCATCGGTGAACCACATCTCCGAGTAGGCGCTCTGCCACAGCAGAAATCCCGATAGGCGCTGCTCCCCCGACGTGCGGATGACCAGATCCGGGTCGGGCTGCCCCGAGGTGTACAAGTTCTCGGAGATGGCATCGACCGTCACCGCCTGCACCAACTGCTCGGCGGTGGCGCCGTTGGCCAACTCCTTGTTCAGCAGGGTGCGCACCGCATCGGTGATCTCTTGCCTGCCGCCGTAGCCGACCGCGACGTTCACATGGAAGCGGGCGTCCGAGGGTGCCGACTTCACGGCCTGCCGCATGCGCTCGGCCACCTCGTCGGGCAGCAGATCAAGGTCGCCGACGCTGCGCACACTCCACTTGTTCTGCGGTGCGCACAGTTCCTCGACAACATCGGTGATGATCTCCAGCAGCTCGCCGAGCTGATCGGGATCGCGGGTCAGATTCTCCGCCGACAGCAGATACACGGTGGCCATCTCGACGCCCGCGTCCTGACACCAGCCCAACATCTCGCCGATCTTGCGGGCGCCCATCCGGTATCCGTGGCTGACATCGGTGTATCCGGCCGAGCGTGCCCAACGACGGTTGCCGTCGCACAGGACCGCGATATGCCGAGGTTTCGACGCCTTGGCCAGCTCCTGGCGGAGCCGCATTTCGTAGAGCTTGTACAGCGGTTCTTTCAGCGTCGGCGGGATGATCTCCACGGATCCAGCCTAGCGAGCCGTCCGCGGGCCGGAGCAGCAGATATGGATCTGCACAACATTCACAAACTGGGTTTGGGTAGGGAAGGGATACTGTGACGCATGCAGACCGATGAGCCGCTTGCGCGAAGAGGCACCGATGAGTCTCCTGCACCCGAAGCATCGACCTCCGAACTCTCGCTCCCGATCGCGGCGCTTGTCGGCGGTATCGAGACGCTGCCGATCAAACCCAAGGCCCGCGGCTGGATCCATTTCTATGCCTGCGTGATCGCCATCGTCACCGGCATCGTACTGGTGTCGGTCGCGTGGTCGGTGCGCTCACCGAAGGCCGGTCTGGCGACCGCGATCTACAGTCTCACCGTGCTGGGCGTGTTCGGGGTCAGCGCCGCCTATCACCGCGTCAACTGGAAATCGCCGACCACGCGCACCTGGATGAAGCGGCTGGATCATTCGATGATCTTCGTATTCATCGCGGGCAGCTATACGCCCTTCGCGATGCTGGCGATGCCGCCTTCGGAGGGCAATTTGGTGCTGGCCATCGTGTGGGGCGGCGCGCTGGCCGGAGTGGTCTTGAAGATGTGTTGGCCGACCGCACCACGGTGGGTGGGTGTGCCGCTGTACCTGCTGCTCGGTTGGGTGGCGGTCGGCTTCTTCCCCACGCTGCTCAACGGTGCCGGGGTGCCCGCGGTGGTGCTGCTGATCGTCGGCGGCGCCCTGTACAGCATCGGCGCGATCCTGTACGCCGCTAAGTGGCCCAACCCGTGGCCGCTGCACTTCGGCCACCACGAGTTCTTCCACGCGGCAACGGTCATTGCCGCGACATGCCACTACATCGCGGTCTGGTTCGCCGTTTTCGCGTAGCTGCCCCCGCGTGAGCGAGGGAACAGTCAGAGCTGCTTGATGTCGTCCTGGGTCCAGAAGGCCCGCATCGAGGCGATCTTGCCCTCGTCGTCGAAAGTCATCACGTCGATGGGCGCGATCACCATGCCACCGTTCTCGTGCTTGATGGTCAGCTCGAAGTTGAACGCGGCCTCGCTGTCGGTGGCCCGCACCAGCTTCAGCTCGCCGTGGCGGTCCAGCGGCTCGATGGTGGCGTAGAAGCCCAAAATGGCCTCGCGGCCCTTGAGCACGGCGGCGCCCAGCGGATCCTCGACGGTCGCGTCGTCGGCGTACAGGTCGGCGATCTGCGCCGCGGTACCTGTGGTGAGCAGATCGCAGTAGCTCTGGACGACGGCGAGAACGTGTTCGCGGGTAACGGTCATGCCCGGGACGCTACCTACCCAACGCGGCGTCTAATTGTTGGGCCCCGGTGACCGGGAGATCACAGACGGTACCCCGGCACACATAGGCGGCCTCGACATCGCCCACCAGGCCCCTGTCGCGCAGCAGCTCGCTCGAATCCTTAACCCCGCCAACCACAATCGCGCCACCGGGGGCCGACAACCGAGCCTGACGCAGCAGCGGTGAGGTCGCGGGGTCGCAGGCCACCGCCACCTGGATCGGGCCCCGGACCGCTGCCTCGGCCACCGCCAGCCAGTGGCCGGCCGAGCGCGGTGCACGTGCCAGCGCCATGGATGCCGCGGACAGTGAGGCATTGGCGGCCTCCCGGTAGCGGGAGTCCTCCAGCAGATAACCGGCGGTGAGCAGAGCCTCGGTCACCGACGACGCCCCGGACGGGGTGGCGCCGTCCAGGGGATCGCTCGGCCTCAGCACCAGCTGCTCGGCGTCGTCGGCAACGTCGAACCACGCACCGGGCGATTCCGGATCGGTGAAGTGATCGAGCGCGGTGTCCAGCAGCTGCGCGGCCGCCTCACGCCAGCGCCATTGCCCGGTCACCTGATACAGCGCGAGCAGGCCGGTGGCCAGCGTGCCGTAGTCCTCCAGCACGCCCTCCCCGTCGGATACCTGCCCGCCCAGGCTGGCGCGCCGCAGCCGCCCGTCACGCAGATGCGCGGCCAGCAGTTCAGCGGCGCAACCGGCCGCCGCGTCGAGCAGGTCGTCACGATCCAGGGCGATCGACGCTTCCACGAGCGCGGTGATCGTCAGACCGTTCCAGGCGGTGACGGCCTTGTCGTCGCGGCCGGGCTGCACGCGCCGCAGTCGCTCCTCCAGCAGTGCCGCACGCACGCGCCGCCATCGCTGCATGTCGTCTGGGTCGCGCAATAGCTGCAGCACCGAGCTGCCGTGCTCGAATGTTCCCATCGGCGTCACGTCGAACAGCGCTGCGGCCCAATCGCCATCCTCGCCGCCGAGAGCGTCCGCGAGCTGCTCGGGCGTCCACACATAAGTGGAGCCTTCCGAGCCGTCGGCGTCGGCATCCAGTGAAGAGACGAACAGGTCGCCGACGCGCAGCTCCTGCAGCAGGAAATCGGCCGTCTCCGAGGCGATTCGCCGCGCGAGTGCGTCGTCGGTGCGGCGCGCCCAGTGCGCGTAGACCCGCAGCAGCAGCGCGTTGTCGTACAGCATCTTCTCGAAGTGCGGCACCACCCAGGCCTCGTCCACGCTGTACCGCGCGAAGCCCCCGGCTAGCTGGTCGTAGATGCCGCCGCGCGCCATCGCCGTCACGGTCCGTGTCACCACCCCGAGCACCGAGGCGTCCGCCGTGCGTTCGTATCCGCGCAGCAGCGCCTCCAGCAGAGACGACGGCGGAAACTTCGGTGCGCCACCGAAACCCCCGAAGCGCATATCCTCGGCCGGAAGAATCGCGGCGATCGCGGTATCGCACAACGCGGTATCCACCCCGGGCCCGGCAGGCAGACGGCCGGACATCTCGCGCAGCTGCCCCGTGATGCTCGCCGCCGCCTCTTCCACCTCGTCGCGGCGCCGCTCCCACGTCTCGCACACGGCAGAAAGCAACTGCAGAAAGCCCTGTTTCGGGTAATAGGTCCCGGTGTAGAAGGGCCGTCCGTCCGGCGTGAGGAAACATGTCATCGGCCAGCCACCCTGGCCGTTCATCGCGACGGTGGCATTCATGTAGACAGCGTCCAGGTCAGGACGCTCTTCGCGGTCGACCTTGATGTTGACGAACCCGGCGTTCATGACCGCAGCCACTTCGCCGTCCTCGAAGGACTCGTGGGCCATCACGTGGCACCAGTGGCAGGCCGCGTACCCGATCGACAGCAGGATCGGCACATCGCGAGACTGCGCTTCGGCCAACGCCTCCGGCGTCCACTGCTGCCAGTGCACCGGGTTGTCGACATGCTGGCGCAGATAGGGACTGGTCGACTCGCCGAGCCGGTTAACGGTCGTCGCCCCGCTGATCGGCCGAATCCGAAGGCGTTTCGGGTTCCGCCGCGGCCGTCCCGACGGTGCCGTCGTCGACGGCCTGGTCGGCCTCGGGATGCTCGGGATCGAACGTCTCCGGCAACTTGCGCAGATGCGCGTTCATCGACCGGATCAGTAAGAAGGTGCCCACCAGCAGCAGCACCACCACGGTCAACCCGAATGGGCCGGCCTTTCCGAAATCCGGGCCGACGTTGGTCGGGCTCTTCTCATCGGCGAGCACCAGTACGGCGTCCATCAACATCATGCGGTTTCAACTCCTGCGAACAAGTCGTCCTCGGGGGTGCTCGTCGGCACGCGTGACTTCGCGAGCTCGAAGTCCTCGGTGGGCCACAGCCGCCGCTCAAACTCACGCGGAACCGCGAAAAAGCTGCTGTCCGGCGGAATCTGCGAGGCATGGGCGCGCAGGGCGGCGTCTCGTGCGTCGAAGAAGTCGGCGCAGGGCACCCGGGTGGTCACCCGACGATCGAAGGTGTCGTCATCGGCCGGCCAGCGCTCAAGCCATTCATCGAATGGGCCCTTGTAGCCATGCTTCCTGCACTCGTCGTTAAGCAATTGCATACGCGCCCGCATGAATCCGTGGTTGTAGTAGATCTTGCTGACGGTCCACGGCTCCCCCGCCTCCGGGAACTGCTGCGGGTCCGCCGCGGCCTCGAAGGCCGCCATCGACACCTCGTGGCACCGGATGTGATCCGGGTGCGGATAGCCACCGTTCTCGTCATAGGTCGTCATGACGTGCGGACGGAAATCTCGGACCACCGCGACCAGCTTGGCGATCGGCTCTTCGATGGGCACCAGCGCGAAAGAATCCGACGGCAGCGGGGGCAACGGGTCGCCCTGCGGCAATCCCGAGTCCACGTAGCCGAGCCAGCGGTGACGCACGCCGAGTTCGGCGGCGGCCTTGGCCATCTCCTCACGGCGGATAGTCCCGATGTTGGCGGCAACCTCGGGACGGTCCATGGCGGGGTTCAGGATGTCGCCGCGCTCGCCGCCCGTCAGCGTCACCACCAAGACGTCATGGCCCTCGGCGGCGTACCGAGCCGTGGTCGCGGCGCCCTTGCTCGCCTCGTCATCGGGGTGGGCGTGCACCGCCATCAATCGCAATCCGGTCACCCGTGCGCCCGCCTCTTTCTGTCAGCCCGTCACTGCTCTCGCGCCCCCATCGTTCCATCCCGGTATGGCCGTCATACGGTTGGTTCCATGGATAGGCCGCAAGAGCGATACGGCACCAAGCCCGCCAGGCCCGGCCGCGGCCGTTGGATCGCCATCGGGCTGACCGCATGGGTGATCGTGGCCGGGGTCGGGATCGCCGCGATCGGATACAGCCGATTGGGCCCCGGAGACGTCAAGGGCGAACTTTCCGCCTACAAGCTGGTTGACTCCTCGACGGTCTCCGTTACCGCCTCGGTGGAACGTAAAGACCCGTCCAAGCCCGCGGTCTGCATCCTGCGCGCCCGCTCCATCGACGGCAGCGAGACGGGGCGGCGCGAGGTGCTGGTACCGCCGTCCTCGCAGCGATCCGTGCCGGTCACGGCCCTGGTAAAGACGACGCGGCCCCCGGTGACCGGGGATGTCTACGGCTGCAGCCTGGCGGTTCCGCCGTATCTGATCGCATCCTGACCCAAAACTGTCCGCGGTCGGTCCCGTAGAACGGCACCGACCGCCGTCAGCCACACGTCGGCAACGTTCACATCGGGCAAACCTCCATCAAAAATGGGCGGTACATCACAGCGACAGTGGTATGCTGAGCGGGTACACGGATCCCTGCTGGGACCGTGTATTGCTGCATTTTGGAGAGTCAAACCCGCAGCAATGCACCCCACCCGGCACCCGATAGACGAGCGCCAGTGGACGTTGCTGGCCTGAGACAAGGAGTACCTGCACCATGACCGACACCCAGGTGACCTGGCTGACCCAGGAGTCACATGATCGGCTCAAGGCGGAACTCGACCAACTGATCGCCAACCGCCCCGTCATCGCCGCCGAGATCAACGAGCGCCGCGAAGAGGGCGACCTGCGCGAGAACGGGGGCTACCACGCCGCCCGCGAAGAACAGGGCCAGCAGGAGGCGCGCATCCGTCAGCTGCAGGAACTGCTGAACAACGCCAAGGTAGGTGAGGCGCCGACACAGTCCGGCGTCGCGCTGCCCGGTTCCGTCGTCAAGGTCTACTACGACGGCGACAAGGGCGACACCGAGACCTTCCTGATCGCCACCCGCCAAGAGGGCGTCAAGGACGGCAAGCTGGAGGTGTACTCCCCCAGCTCACCGCTCGGTGGGGCCCTGATCGACGCCAAGGTCGGCGAGACTCGCAGCTACACGGTGCCCAACGGCACCGAAGTGAAGGTGACCCTGGTCAGCGCCGAGCCTTACCACGAGTAAGGCTTCACCTACCGCTCTTCTTGAACCGTCAGGCCGGCCGCGACGATTGCGTCGAGGACGGCCTGACGGTGTTGTGGCCCCCGTGTCTCGACGGTCGCCAACACATCCACCTCTCCCAGCCGCAGCCGCTCACTGTTGCGCCAGTGCGTGACGTCCACGACGCTGGCACCGGACACCCGGAATACGTCCAGGAGACCCGAGAGACCACCCGGCGCGTCGGCCACGGTCACCCGCACCGTCAGATACCTCCCGGCCGCCCGCAGACCGTGCGTGATGACATGGGTGAGCAGCAGCGGGTCGATGTTTCCGCCCGAGAGCACCGCGCACACCGGCCCGGTGAGACCCAGCTCCTCGGCGGACAGGGTGAGCAGGGCGGCCACCGCAGCGGCACCGGCCGGTTCCACCACCAGCTTGGCCCGCTCCAGGCAGAGCAGCAGCCCGCGGGAGAGCGCCTCCTCGCTGACCGTCACCACGTCGTCGACCAAAGCGGCCACATGCTCGAACGGGACCGCACCCGGCTTGCCGACAGCGATGCCGTCGGCCATGGTCTCCATGGACTCCAGTGCCACCGGATGCCCGGCTTTGAGCGACACCGGCCAGGCGGCCGCCCCCGCGGCCTGCACCGCGACGATCCGCACCTCCGGTCGGGCGGCCTTGACCACCGCCGCGATACCCGCGACGAGCCCGCCACCACCCGCGGGCACCACGATGGTGCCGACCTCAGGAAGCTGCTCTAGGATCTCCAGCCCGACGGTGGCCTGCCCAGCCACGACGTCGCGATGATCGAACGGATGGATCAGTACCGCACCGGTCTCGACCGCGAACTCCGTCGCGGCCAGCAGCGCGTCGTCGATGGTGGCACCGGTGAGGTGCACGGTCGCGCCGTAGGCGCGGGTCGCGACGATCTTGGGCAGCGCGGCCCCGACCGGCATGAACACCGTGGACTGAATGCCCAGCGTGGTCGCGGCCCAGGCCACGCCCTGGGCGTGATTACCGGCACTGGCCGCCACCACGCCGTTCACCCGCTGGTCCCCGGGTAGCAGGCTGATCCGGTTGTAGGCTCCGCGCGGTTTGAAAGATCCTGTGCGTTGCAAGTTTTCACACTTGAGCCGCACCTCGTGACCGCAGCGGTCGCTGAGTGCACGGAAGGC
Source organism: Mycobacteroides chelonae (assembly GCA_014204435.1). Lineage (GTDB taxonomy): Bacteria > Actinomycetota > Actinomycetes > Mycobacteriales > Mycobacteriaceae > Mycobacterium > Mycobacterium chelonae_A. Next base: position 78,086 of record JACHLF010000004.1, on the reverse strand, counting down.
CACCATCGGTGTGCGCCGTATCACAGGGGCCAGGCGATCGGCCACCTCCTGAATCTCCTGGACCGACACCAACCCTGTTGCTCCCGCTGTCTCAATGCCCATGCCAGGCATCATGTCACCAGTTCTGCCGCTATTGTCCCCTCATGCCACAGATTGCGGAAGACCTCCTGCTTCTGTTGCTGAACAATGCCTCGGGACGGCCGCTACTGCACAAGAATCGGCGCACGCAGGCCCTGGCCGCCGCCATTGTGCTGGATCTTGCTCTGGCCCAACGCGTTCGACCGGCCACCCACGGCGAGCCGGCGAAGGCCGGCCATCTGCTGGTGCTCAACGCCCCGCATACGGGCGATCCGGTGCTCGACCGTGCCGTGCACCGGCTCCGGCGGCGGCCAATGAGCCCGGCCGAGGCGATCACCAAGGTCGGCCGCGGAGCGAACTCCCAGATACTGCACCGGCTGGAGATCACCGGCGATATCCACACGGTCCGCATGGGCAGCCGCCTCTTCCCCGAGAAGTACTGGCCGGTGACCAACAACGAACGCGCGAATGCCGTGCGCCAGGGCGTCACGGACGTGCTGTTCCACTACGCGCCGCCCGCGCCCAGCACCGCCGCGATCATCGCAGTGCTGCACGGGGTCAATGGATTCGACGCGATCTTGAGCCTCGATCCCGTCGGCAAGCAGCAGGTGTCCCGGTGGTCGCAGACCATCGCCGACGGCGGATGGGCGGCCCAGACTCGCGATAATCGCGGCCCGGCGGTCAATCTCGCGGTGACCGCCGCGGTGATCTCGGCGGCCCTGCATTCAATGGGCTAGCGCAACGCCTGTTCCAGGTCGCCGATTAGGTCGCCGATCTCTTCAATGCCCACCGACAGCCGCACCAAGTCCTCGGGCACCTCCAGCAGCGACCCGGCCGTCGACGCGTGCGTCATGGCGCCCGGGTGCTCGATCAGCGACTCCACACCGCCCAAGGACTCAGCCAGAATGAAAAGTTCTGTTCGCGAGCACAAGTCGAGCGCGGCCTGACGCCCGCCCGCCAATCGGACGCTGACCATCCCGCCAAATCCACGCATCTGCTTTGCCGCGACCGCATGGCCGGGGTGGCTGTCCAGCCCCGGGTAGATCGTCTGCGTGACGGCCGGGTGAGCGGCCAGAAACTCGGCGACCACCTGGGCGTTCTCGCTGTGCCGCTGCATACGCAAGGCCAGCGTCTTGATGCCCCGGTAGGTCAGGTAGGCATCGAACGGACCTGGGACGGCACCCGCGCCGTTCTGCAGGAACGCGAACGCGGTGTCCAGCTCCTCGTCGTTAGTGAGCAACGCGCCACCCACCACATCGGAATGTCCGCCAATGTATTTGGTGGTCGAATGCAGCGCGATGTCGGCACCGAGGTTCAGCGGCTGCTGCAAGGCGGGCGAGGCGAAGGTGTTGTCCACCAAGAGCTTCACGGAGTGCTCGGTTGCCACCTGGGACACTGCCGCAATATCGGCGATGCTCAGCAGGGGGTTGGTCGGTGTCTCCAGCCAGATCAGTTTGGTGCTGGAGGTGATCGCCGCGGCAACGGCGTCGACATCGGCCACCGGCACCGGCGTATGACTAATTCCCCACTGCGAGAACACCTTGTCGATCAGGCGGAAGGTGCCGCCGTAGGCATCGTTGGGAATGATCAGGTGATCGCCGGGTCGCAGCAGGGCACGCAACACGCAGTCGGTGGCGGCCATTCCGGACGCGAACGCCCTGCCGAAGTGGGCGTCTTCCAGTGCCGCCAGGGAGGATTCGAGGACCGCACGCGTCGGGTTGCCGGTGCGTGCGTATTCGAAACCGCCACGCAGCTGCCCGACACCGTCCTGGGCGAAGGTCGAGCTGGCGTAGATCGGCACGTTGACCGCGCCAGTCTGCGGATCGGCGTGGAAGCCACCATGGATGGCCCGTGTGGAAAACCCTTGCCACCGAGACGCGTCGGCGGCGCTGCGCTGCTCACTCATCGGGTCCGAGCCTATACCGGACCGGTGAAGGTGAGACAGCCCAGCGCCGCCTGACGGATTACTTCTACTTGGGAACGACGACGGTCTTCACTAGCATGTCGGCGATCGTCTGGCGCTTCGCGGTGAACAGCGGCAGCAGGAAGCCGATGTAACAGATGACCGCGTCCAGGAAGTGCGCGATCTGGCGGACAACCGACATGCCGAATCCGATCGGCTGGCCGGTCGCCTCTCCGAGGACCCGGATGCCGAGCAGGCCCTTGCCGAGGCTCGATCCGGTGGTGCCCTGCTTGAGGCCCCAGTTCCACACTGCGAACGCGATCGCCGCCAGGGTGAACAGAATGTAGGCCGCCCAGCCCACGCCGGTGTACTCCGGCTGGCAGCTGATGTAGCTCATTCCGCCGGTCATGGGGTCGCCGTAGGACTCGCCGAGGCAATCCGCGGTCGTAGCGGTGCCGCCCGCGATTCCGCCGCCGATACCGCTCAGCAGAGCCACCGGGATGGCGTCGATGATGTACGCACCGACACGCCGGATCCAGATTTCGAAATTACCGCCCGGCAGGGCTGGTGCGCCGGCTGCCGGAGGAGGCGGCGGGTATGCACCCGGACCCTGCGGCGGGGGTGGTGGAACTTCGGTCACGATTATCCTCCAGTTCGTATGACACGCGTGAGCGTAGAGCAACAGAGGACATTACGCGTTCAGCGTTTCCACAGGTTGGCTTCCGTGAAACGATTTGGCGCCAAATTCAGAGCCGTACGCCCCTGCCCGAGGAAACGAATCCCAGCAGGTCGTGGCGGGTAATGACGCCGACGGGCTTGCCCTCGTCGACAACCATGACCGCATCGGTGTCGCGCAGCATGGACCCCGCGGTGCTCAGCGGCTCACCGGAACCCACGAGCGGCAACGGCGGACTCATGTGCTCAGACACCGCATCGGCGAGTTGTGCCCGGCCCTCGAACACCGCTGACAGCAGCTCTCTTTCGGACACCGACCCGGCCACCTCGCCGGCCATCACGGGTGGTTCGGCACCGACGACCGGCATCTGCGACACTCCATACTCGCGCAAGATCTCGATGGCGTCGCGGACGGTCTCCGACGGATGGGTGTGCACCAAATCCGGTAGCGCCCCTGACTTTCCACGCAGCACGTCGCCGACGGTGGGCTCGGAGATGCTGCCGTCCAGACGGCTACGCAGAAATCCATAGGAGGACATCCAGGCGTCGTTGAACACCTTGGACAGATATCCGCGTCCGCCGTCGGGAAGCAGCACCACCACCAGACCGTCGGGTCCGACCTTCTCCGCCAAACGAATTGCCGCGACCACCGCCATGCCGCAGGATCCGCCGACCAGCAGGCCCTCTTCGCGGGCGAGGCGGCGAGTCATCTCGAACGAGTCCGCATCCGATACCGCGATCACCTCGTCGACCACGCTGGGGTCGTACGCGGTGGGCCAAAAATCCTCTCCCACACCCTCGACGAGATACGGGCGGCCCGTACCACCGGAATAGACAGATCCCTCCGGATCGGCACCGACAACCTTCACCTCGCCTATTGCGCGGCCCCCGGAGACCTCCTTGAGGTAACGGCCCGCGCCGGTGATGGTTCCGCCGGTGCCTACCCCGGCGACGAAATGGGTGATTTTGCCGTCGGTATCGGCCCAGATCTCCGGGCCGGTGCTCTCGTAGTGACTGGCGGGGCCGTTCGGATTGGAGTACTGATCGGGCTTCCAGGCGCCCTCGATCTCACGCACCAGCCGGTCCGAGACGTTGTAATAGCTGTCGGGGTGCTCCGGCGGAACGGCCGTGGGGCACACCACGACCTCGGCACCATAGGCCCGCAACACATTCCGCTTGTCCTCGCTGACCTTGTCCGGGCACACGAATACGCAGCGATAACCCTTGCGCTGCGCGACCAGCGCCAATCCGACGCCGGTGTTACCGGACGTGGGTTCGACGATGGTGCCGCCGGGCTTGAGCAGGCCCGCCTCCTCGGCCGCCTCGATCATCTTGACGGCGATGCGGTCCTTGGAGCTGCCGCCGGGATTGAGGTATTCGATCTTGGCGGCCACCGTCGCGCATCCCTCGGGCACCACCGAGTCGAGCCGGACGAGGGGGGTGTTGCCGATCAGATCCGAGACATGCTGGGCGATGCGCATGCCGCTAACGCTATTAGACCGGCCAGTGGTCCGCGCGCACAGGACCTACCGCGGGGATCAGACCGCGGCGGGTGCGACGAACTCTGTGGAGGAAGTCTCGGGCACCGCATCGCGGATGTACTGGCCGATTTGCGCCAGCGATCTCTTGGCCTCGGGCACCATCTTGATGGCCACCTGGAAGACATGCATCTGACCGGGCCAGACCTTGATCTCCACCGGAACACCCTGCTCGGCAAGGCGGCGCCCCAGCAGTCGGGCGTCGTAGAGCAGCACCTCCGACCCGGAGCAGTGCACCAGCGTCTGCGGCATCCGGCCGTCGACCTTGTCGATGATCTCCCGCGGCGGGATACCACCACCGGCCTTGGTAAGAATCTTGTCGAGCGCCTCAAAGCAATTGGGCGGCAACATCACATCGGTCTTGGCGTTCTCATGGTCGACCTTGGGCGCGGGATCCAGCTCGATGAGCGGCGAGATGAGCGCCAGCGCGGCCGGCACCTCGCCGTCCTCCGCAAGGACCCGCTGGGCCACCGCCACCGAGAGAAAACCGCCGGCCGAATCGCCCGCGAACACGATCTGTTCCGGCGCGTATCCCTGCCCGCGCAGCCAGCGGTACCCGTCGAGGCAATCGTCGATCGCCTGATCCAGGGAGGCCTTGGGCGGCATGCGGTAGTCGACCAGCAGACACGGCGCGTCGGCGTGCTGGGAGATGGTGGACACCAAGGCGCTGTGGGTGTTTGGCCCGCCCACGATGAACGCGCCACCGTGCAGGTACAACACCACGCGTCCGGTGCCGTCCACCGGTCCGACGCCCTTGGCGCGAATCAACCGCGCATTGGTGTTCGGCAGGGTGACCGTCGCCTTGACCGTGCCGCGCGGGGGAACCAGGAAGCGGCCCAGCTCTTCGATCAGCCCAAACGGGTACGGAAGTGTGGGGGCGTGGCTGCCGATCTGCAGCACTGTGCGCACCGTCATCCGGACACCGAAACCGAGTAGCCGCGCGGCCAGACTTGCCGCGTCCTCGATCACTTCGACGGCAGCGCCGTCGCTCATCGGGATGTTGCGGACCAGCGTATTCAGGGCACTCAGCGAGGCTCCAGCAGACCCCGCAGGCCCATACTCGGGCGCGCGCTTCGGTGCGGTCATCTGTTCAGGCTCCTTTGCCTAGCCAGCGTCCTGTGCCACTGCAGACTGCTAGCTGCCAGCTAGCGACCGGTGAACTATACCTATCAACAAGCAACAAACCGCTTTCGATACCGCATCGTCCACGCCTCATTTCCCGTGTTGCTGGTCAGAGGACTGGCGCGGTATGTCGCGGTCCATGAAAATAGCCACCGTGAGCATCCTCGCCACACGGAGACGGACGATCTGGGCAGCCCTGAGCACCGGGGCCGCGGGCGCGGCGATGGGTACCGGGGTCTGGGGTGCCTACAGCTTCCTGAATGCGCAGGCCAGGCAGGTTCGCCGGGTAATCCCGAAGACTCACGACGCTCCCCCGGTGGCCGACGGCGTGTACGAGCGCGGCGGCGCTCCGGTGACCAAATACAGCCGTGGCGTGCAGTACGACCTACATCTGGCGATTTTCGGGGATTCAACGGCCACCGGCTACGGCTGCCACATCCCCGACGAGGTGCCCGGCGTGCTGCTGGCACGTGGCCTGGCCGAGGAATCCGGCAAGCGAATCCGGCTGTCCACCAAAGCGATATCGGGTGCAACCTCCAAGGGCCTGGCCGCACAGATCGACGCCATGTCGATCATCGGCCCGCCGCCGGATGCCGCGGTGATGATGATCGGCGCGAACGACGTGACCTCGCTCAACGCGGTGCGGGCCTCGGCGCAGCGTCTGGGCGATGCGGTGCGCCGTCTGCGCGCCGCCGGCGCGGTTGTGGTGGTGGGTACCTGCCCCGACTTCGGCGTGATCACCGCCATACCGCAGCCGCTGCGGGCGGTGGTGCGCTCCCGCGGGCTACGCCTGGCCCATTTCCAGGCCGCGGCGGTGCGAGCCAGCGGCGGCGTGCCTGTTCCGCTTGCCGACCTGCTGGCCCCGGAGTTCCTGCAGGCACCCGAGGAGATGTTCGCCGACGACCACTATCACCCGTCGGCTGCCGGATATGCGCTGGCAGCGCGGCTGTTGTTGCCGGCCCTGGCCAATTCACTCGGCGAATGGACCGGTGGACCCATCCCGGATTTGCCATGGGTGTCTGCTGCTGCCGAATCGCAGACCACGAGTGCCCGGATACGCGTCCTGGGCCGAATCTTGCGACGCAACGTCGCGGAGATCGCCACCGGCGTCGACGAGCCCGACGATCTGCCCGCCGTATCGCTGCATTAGATTCCTGGGGAGTAGAACCAGTACTAAATCCCCTATATTCAGGAGTTTTCATGCCCGAAGCCGTGATCGTTTCCCTTGCCCGCTCCCCGATCGGGCGCGCCGGCAAGGGCTCGCTGGTGAGCATGCGGCCGGATGACCTGGCCGCGCAGATGGTGCGCGCCGCCCTCGACAAGGTGCCCGCACTCGACCCCAAGGACGTCGACGACCTGATGCTCGGCTGCGGCCAGCCCGGCGGTGAGGCGGGCTTCAACATCGGCCGCGCCGTGGCGGTGCAGCTGGGCTACGACTTCATGCCCGGCACCACCGTCAACCGCTACTGCTCGTCCTCACTGCAGACCACCCGCATGGCGTTCCACGCCATCAAGGCCGGCGAGGGCGACGTCTTCATTTCCGCTGGCGTGGAGACGGTTTCACACTTCCCGAAGGGCACCTCCGACGGTTGGCCGGATAGCCACAACCCGCTGTACGCCGAGGCCGAGGCCCGCACCGTGGCCGCCGCGCAGGGTGCCACAGAGTGGCATGACCCGCGCAACGACGGCCTGACCCCCGATGTCTACATCGCGATGGGCCAGACCGCCGAGAACGTGGCACTGCACACCGGCATCAGCCGCGAGGACCAGGACCACTGGGGCGTACGTAGCCAGAACCGGGCCGAAAAGGCCATCGCCGATGGCTTTTTCGAGCGTGAGATCACCCCAGTGACCCTCGCCGACGGCACCGTCGTGTCCAAGGACGACGGCCCGCGCGCCGGCACCACCTACGAGGCGATCAGCCAGCTCAAGCCGGTGTTCCGCCCCAACGGCACCATCACCGCCGGTAACGCCTGCCCGCTCAACGACGGCGCCGCCGCGCTGGTCGTGATGAGTGACGTGCGCGCCAAGGAGCTGGGTCTGACCCCGCTGGCACGCATCGTCTCCACCGGTGTCTCGGGCCTGTCCCCCGAGATCATGGGTCTGGGACCGATCGAGGCCGTCAAGCGCGCACTGTCCAACGCGGGCAAGACGATCGGCGATATCGATCTGTTCGAGATCAACGAGGCGTTCGCGGTGCAGGTGCTGGGCTCGGCTCGCGAGCTGGGTATCGACGAGGACAAGCTCAACGTCTCCGGCGGTGCGATCGCCCTGGGTCACCCGTTCGGTATGACCGGTGCCCGCATCACCGCGACCCTGCTGAACAACCTGACCACCTACGACAAGACCTTTGGTGTCGAGACCATGTGTGTCGGCGGCGGCCAGGGTATGGCGATGGTCATCGAGCGGCTTTCCTAGTTCCCCCTTTTCGTCGACACGCCGTGGTGTGGCGGGTTCGTATCCCACGTTCCCGCCACGACACGGCGTGTCGGCGTTTGTGCCACCGGGCTCACTAGAATTCCGTCGCGATGACCACTATCGGAACTCCCCTATCACCACGCGCCACCCGCGTCATGCTGCTCGGGGCCGGCGAACTCGGCCGCGAAGTACTGATCGCCCTGCAGCGCCTGGGCGTCGAGACCATTGCCGTCGATCGCTACGAGAACGCCCCCGGCCACCAAATCGCCCACCATGCGCGCGTCATCTCGATGACCGATCCCGAGCAGTTACGCGCCCTCATCGAAGCCGAGAAGCCCGACCTCGTGGTCCCCGAGATCGAGGCGATCGCCACCGCCACCCTGGAGGCGCTGGAAACCGAAGGTGTGGTGCGCGTGATACCGACCGCGCGCGCGGCGCGGCTGACGATGGACCGCGAAGGCATTCGTCGCCTGGCCGCCGAGACACTCGGATTGCCCACCAGCCCTTACACGTTTTGCGATTCGCTCGACGAGCTCCAGGCCGCAATCGACCCGGAATCCGGGGGCATCGGATGCCCCTGCGTGGTCAAACCACTGATGAGCAGCTCCGGCAAGGGGCAGAGCAAGCTGGACGGACCGGCCGACGTGCAAAAAGCCTGGGACCACGCGATGGCGGGCAGCCGGGTGAGCAACAACCGGGTGATCGTCGAGGGATTCGTCGACTTCGACTACGAGATAACCCTTTTGACGGTCCGCGCACTGGGCACGGGCGGGCAGGTCGAGACGAACTTCTGCGCGCCGATCGGGCACCGGCAGGCCAACGGCGACTACGTCGAGAGCTGGCAGCCTCATCCGATGTCGGACGCCGCCCTGCGCAGTGCCGAGCACATCGCCCGGGCGGTCACCGAAAACCTGGGCGGGCAGGGAATTTTCGGTGTCGAACTGTTCGTCAAGGGCGATCAGGTGTACTTCAGCGAGGTGAGCCCGCGCCCGCACGACACCGGCATGGTCACCATGATCACGCAATGGCAAGACGAGTTCGAGCTGCACGCCCGCGCCATCCTCGGCCTGCCCGTCGACACGACGTTGAAGTCCCCCGGGGCCAGCGCCGTCATCTATGGCGGAGTCGATGCTCAGGGCGTGGTGTTCGACGGAGTCGAGGAGGCCCTGCGGGTCCCGCGGACCGATCTGCGGTTGTTCGGCAAGCCGGAGAGCTTTGCCACCCGCCGCATGGGCGTGGCACTGGCACGCGACGAAGATGTGGACACCGCGCGCCGCAACGCTGCCGAGGCCGCGAGCCGGGTCCGCGTTTCCGGCTGAGAGCATCACAAAAGGGGCGCCCCTGCGCGGGACGCCCCTTTTGTGATGCTCAGTGCTAGTCGTTCTGGAAGTAGCTCAGCAGTCGCAGGATCTCGACGTAGAGCCAGACCAGGGTGACGGCCAGACCGAGGGCAATGCCCCAGGCGGCCTTCTCCGGCGCCCCGGCGCGCACCAGCTGATCGGCGGCGTCGAAGTCGAGCAGGAAGCTGAAGGCGGCGATGCCGATGCAGACCAGCGAGAAGATGATCGCGACCGGGCCACCGCTGCGCAGGCCCATGTCGATGCCGAAGAAGCCGAGTACTAGGTTGCCCAATGCCAGCACCAACACGCCGACCATAGAGGCCAGCAACATCCGCTGGAATTTGGGCGTCACGCGGATGGCGCCGGAACGGTACACGAACAGCATGCCGATGAACACGCCCACGGTGCCGAGGATCGCCTGACCGATCAGCGCACCCGCGCTGGCTCCGCCGACACCCACGCTGGCCGGGATGACAAACGAGATGGCACCGACGAAGAGGCCCTCGAGCGCCGCGTAGCTCAGCACGACCGCCGGGTTGTCCTGCTTACGTCCGAAGCTGGCGATCATCACCATGATGAAGCCGCCGATGCCGCCGACGGCAAGGAAAGGCAGGGCCAGCGCGGTGTTAGCGCTGATCAAGAAGAACGCCGCCGCGGCGACGGCGACGATCACACCGAGGGTGATGCCTGTCTTGGCCACCACATCGTCGATCGTCAGCGGCCGGGATACGCCGGCCTGCGCCTCGGGATACGCGGTGTACGGGTCCTGCCGCATCTGCTGAGCCGCCATGGCCCCAGCGCCTGCCGCACCTGCCCCGAACTGCGCATAGCCGCCACCCTCACGTCCGGGCAGCGTCCGAAGAATGGGATTGCTGGTGGTTCGCACCGTCGTGATCCTCTCCTGGAAGTGCGGTACCGCGGTACGCGGTCTCGGTGATTCAACGCGCAGGCAAAGACAAGAGTTCCCAGTGCCCGGTCGCGCGGTACGCCCAGACTACCGCCCGGCCTACGTGGGTGTGGCAAATCCCTGTGAGATCCCTGCGAACACTTGGATTTTTACCTGGAAGTCCTACTAGACATTACCTGGATGTCCAACTAGATTCGGAAGCGTCGACCTCCCTGATTCCCACACCGTTTCCCAAGGGGCTACACCATGAGTTCGTTACCTGATTCCCTGCCCACATTGACGCATTTCGTCGCCGGCAAGCGCGTTCCCGGCACCTCCGGCCACTTCGCCGATGTCTTCGACCCCACGCAGGGCAAGCCGGTGCGACAGGTGCCGCTGGCGGACGTTTCCGAAGTCGAGGCGGTCATCGCAAACGCGGCGGAAGCGCAGCCCGGCTGGGCCGCCCGCAACCCTCAGCAACGCGCTCGTGTGCTCGCCAAGTTCGTCGACTTGGTCCGCGCCGAGATCGACGACCTGGCCGCGATGCTGTCCCAGGAACACGGCAAGACCCTCGCCGACGCCAAGGGTGACATCGAGCGCGGGCTTGAGGTCTGCGAATTCGCCACCGGCATCCCCCACCTCATCAAGGGTGAATACACCAGCGGCGCGGGTACGGGCATCGACGTGTACTCCATCCGTCAGCCCCTCGGCGTGGTCGCGGGCATCACCCCATTCAACTTCCCGGCGATGATTCCGCTGTGGAAGGCCGGCCCGGCACTAGCGTGTGGAAACGCCTTCGTCCTCAAGCCGTCCGAGCGCGACCCGTCGGTGCCGCTACGCCTGGCCGAGCTGTTCCTGGAGGCCGGTCTGCCGCCGGGCGTCTTCAACGTGGTCAACGGAGACAAGACCGCCGTGGACGCACTGCTGCACGATCCACGTATCGCCGCGGTCGGATTTGTCGGCTCGACGCCGATCGCGCAGTACATCTACGAGACCGCCACCGCGAACGGCAAACGCGCCCAGTGCTTTGGCGGGGCCAAGAACCACATGATCATCATGCCGGACGCCGACATCGACCAGGCCATCGATGCGTTGATCGGTGCCGGATACGGCTCGGCCGGTGAGCGCTGTATGGCGATCTCGGTCGCGGTTCCCGTCGGTGAATCCACCGCCGAACGGCTCGTGGACGGCCTGACCAAGCGGGCCCGCGAGCTGGTGGTCGGCGCATCCCTGGACGACGGTGTCGACTTCGGCCCGTTGGTCGGTGCCGACGCCCTCAAGCGCGTGCGTGACTACATCGACGTCGGAATCGCCGAGGGTGCCACGCTGGTCCTGGACGGCCGCGACCTCAAGGTCGACGGGCATGAAGACGGGTTCTTCATCGGCGCATCGCTTTTCGATCACGTCACGCCCGAGATGCGCATCTACAAGGAAGAAATCTTCGGACCGGTGGTGTCGGTGGTTCGCGCCAAGGACTACGACGATGCGGTGCGGCTGCCGTCCGAGCACGAGTTCGGAAACGGCGTCGCGATCTTCACCCGTGACGGCGACACCGCGCGCGACTTCTGCGCCAAGGTCAACACCGGAATGGTCGGCGTGAACGTTCCGATCCCGGTTCCCGTGGCGTACCACACCTTTGGCGGTTGGAAGCGGTCCGGATTCGGCGACCTCAACCAGCACGGACCCGACTCCATCCGGTTCTACACCAAGACCAAGACGGTGACCCAGCGCTGGCCTTCGGGCATCAAGGAAGGCGCCTCCTTTGTGATTCCGACCATGGACTGAGCGGGCTGTCCATGTTCAATCTCACCGACGAACAGCGCGAGATCTGGAATACGGCAAGGGAGTTCGCCGATATCCACATAGCGCCCCACGCCCTGGACTGGGACCGCGACAAGTACTTCCCGGTCGAGGTGTTTCCCAAGGCCGCGGCCCTGGGCATGGGCGGCATCTACATCGACCCCGATGTCGGCGGCTCCGGACTGACCCGTCTGGACGCCTCGCTGATCTTCGAGGCGATGGCCACCGGATGCTCAGCCGTCTCGGCATTCATCTCCATCCACAACATGGCCGCCTGGATGATCGACGAGTTCGGCGACGAGGAGCAGCGCCGACGCTGGCTGCCCTCGATGTGCACCATGGAGACCATCGGGGCCTACTGCCTGACCGAGCCCGAATGTGGCAGTGACGCATCGGCTTTGCGGACCAGCGCGGTGCGCGATGGCGACGAGTACGTGCTCAACGGCGTCAAGCAGTTCATCTCCGGCGCCGGAGCCGCGGACCTGTACGTCGTGATGGCGCGCACCGGAGGCCCCGGACCGCGGGGCATCTCCACCATCCTGGTTCCCAAGGACACCCCCGGGCTGTCCTTCGGGCCACCCGAACGCAAGATGGGCTGGCATGCGCAGCCGACCGCGCAGGTCATCTTCGAGGATGCTCGCGTTCCGGTGACCAACCGAATCGGTGAGGAGGGCATCGGGTTCACCATTGCGATGCGCGGCCTCAACGGCGGCCGACTCAACATCGCCTCGTGCTCGCTCGGTGGCGCCCGCGCGGCGCTGGAGAAGTCGATCGAGTACCTACGCACGCGCAAGGCATTCGGTGACGAGCTGATCAAGTTCCAGGCACTGCAATTCCGGCTTGCGGATATGGCCACCGAGCTCGAGGCCGCCCGCACCATGGTCTGGCGTGCGGCCTCCGCAGTGCATGAGGGCGATCCGCGCGCGGCGGAGCTGTGTGCCATGGCCAAACGCATTGCCACTGACGTAGGTTTCACGGTGGCCAACGAGGCATTGCAGCTACACGGCGGCTACGGCTACCTGGCCGAGTACGGCATCGAGAAGATCGTGCGTGACCTACGGGTGCACCAAATCCTGGAAGGAACCAACGAGATCATGCGAGTCATCGTGTCCCGCAAGCTCATGACAGAGGGGCTCGCCGGATGAGCCTCTTGGGTGAAGACCATCAAGCACCGGTGACGGATCAGATCCAGACCCAGGTCGAGAAGGGTGTCGGCCTGCTGACACTCAACCGTCCCCAGGCCATCAACTCATTGACCAACGACATGATCACCGCGATGTCCGCGGCCCTGTCCGAATGGGAGGCCGACGACGCGGTGCGTGCCGTGGTGCTCTCGGGCGCCGGGGAACGCGGTCTGTGTGCCGGCGGCGACGTGGTGGAGATACACAACAGCGCCAAGATCGACGGCGTCATCGCCCGCCGGTTCTTCCGCGAGGAGTACCAGCTCAATGCCCAGGTCGGCCGATTCTCGAAGCCGTATGTCGCGCTGATGGACGGCATCGTGATGGGTGGCGGCGTCGGTGTGGCCGGACATGCCAACACCCGCATCGTGACAGACACCTCCAAGGTCGGTATGCCCGAGGTCGGGATCGGATTCATCCCTGACGTGGGCGGCACCTACCTACTTTCCCGCGCCCCGGGGGAACTCGGCCTGCACGCCGCACTCACCGGCGCCCCGTTCTCCGGTGCCGACGCCATCGCGATGGGATTCGCCGACCACTACGTGCCGCATGACCGGCTGGAAAAGTTCACCAAGGCCATCATCGACAGCGACATTGCCACCGCGCTCGCGGTCCATAGCGCCATTGCCCCATCGAGTGACCTTCTGACACAACGGAGCTGGATCGACGCCTGCTATGCCGGGGATTCCGTCGCCGACATCGTGGCCGCGCTGGGGGCCCACGGCGACGAGCGAGCACGTGCCGCCGCCGACCAGATCCTGACCCGCTCCCCCATCGCCCTGTCGGTGACGCTCGCGGCGGTGCGGCGTGCCGGCGAGTTGCCGTCACTGGAAGCGGTTCTCACGCAGGAATACCGGGTGTCCAGCCACTCGGTGCGCTCGCACGACCTCGTCGAGGGCATCAGGGCTCAGCTGGTCGACAAGGACCGCAACCCGCAGTGGGATCCCAAGACACTCGCCGCCGTCACCGAGGCCGATGTCGAGGCCTTCTTCCAGCCGGTCAGCGACGATTTGGAGTGGTCATGACCAACGTCGCCTTTATCGGTTTAGGCCACATGGGATTACCCATGGCGGTCAACCTGGCCAAGGCCGGGCACACCGTGGCCGCCTTCGACCTGTCCGAGCAGGCACGCGGTGCCGCCACCGAGGCGGGGGTGCCCGTGGCGGAGTCCGGTGCGGCGGCCGCCGCCACGGCCGATGTGGTGATCACCATGCTGCCCAAGGGTGAGCATGTGCTGGCGGCCTATCAGGATCTGTTGCCCGCGGCGCGTCCGGGCACACTGTTCATCGACTCCTCCACCGTCGACGTGGCCGATGCGCGCGCCGCGCACGAGGCGGCCACTACGGCCGGGCACCGCTTCGCCGATGCCCCGGTGTCCGGCGGTGTACCCGGCGCCACCGCGGCCACCCTGACGTTCATGGTGGGTGCCGACGACGCCGTATTCGCCGCCGCTGAGCCGATTCTGGAGGTCATGGGCAAGCGCGTGGTGCACTGCGGCGGTCCCGGTGTGGGGCAGGCCGCGAAAATCTGTAACAACATGATCCTGGGCGTATCGATGATCGCGATCAGCGAGGCCTTCGTGCTGGGTGAGAAGCTCGGCCTGTCTCATCAGGCCCTGTTCGATGTCGCGGCCAATGCCTCGGGTCAGTGTTGGGCACTCACGTCGAACTGTCCCGTGCCCGGACCGGTGCCCACCAGCCCCGCCAACCGGGACTACACGCCGGGCTTCGCCGTCGCACTGATGGCCAAGGACCTCGGGCTGGCCGCCAATGCGGTGCGCGCCAACGGAGTTAACGCCCATTTGGGCCTGGCCGCCGCGCACATCTACGACGACTTCAATTCCACCGGAGGCTCCGGCCTAGACTTCTCGGCGATCTTCTCGCGAATCCAAGGAGCGTCATGACCTTCGAAACCATCCTCACCGAGCGCATCGACCGCGTCGCCGTCATCACCCTGAACCGGCCCAAGGCGCTCAACGCGCTGAACTCGCAGGTGATGCACGAGGTGACCACCGCCGCAGCCGAATTCGATGCCGACCACGGCGTCGGCGCGATCATCATCACCGGTAGCGAAAAGGCATTCGCCGCGGGCGCGGATATCAAGGAGATGTCCGAGCAGTCGTTCAGCGACATGTTCGGATCCGACTTCTTCGCTACCTGGGGCAGGCTGGGCGCCGTGCGCACACCGACGATCGCCGCGGTGAGCGGATACGCCCTCGGCGGCGGCTGCGAGCTGGCCATGATGTGCGACCTGATCATCGCCGCCGACAACGCCAAGTTCGGGCAGCCCGAGATCAAGCTGGGCGTGCTGCCGGGCATGGGCGGGTCTCAGCGGCTCACCCGCGCCATCGGCAAGGCAAAGGCCATGGATATGATCCTCACCGGCCGCAACATGGACGCCGCCGAGGCGGAGCGCAGTGGCCTGGTCTCGCGGGTGGTCGCCACCGAAAGCCTGCTCGACGAGGCCAAGGCCATCGCCAAGACCATCTCCGAGATGTCGCTGTCGGCCTCGATGATGGCCAAGGAAGCCGTCAATCGCGCCTTCGAGTCCAGCCTGGCCGAGGGATTGCTGTTCGAGCGCAGGATCTTCCACTCGGCGTTCGGCACCGCTGACCAGTCCGAGGGTATGGCCGCCTTCGTCGAGAAGCGCCCCGCCAACTTCATTCACCGCTGAGCCCATGACCCTGCCGTTCGATCCCGTCGACGATGCCCATCGCCACTGGGTGGAAAACGGCTGGGGTGATGTCGCCGACGGGATGGCCGCCGTCACGTCGGTGATGCGGGCCCACCAGATCATGCTGGCGCGTGTCGAGGATGTATTGCGCCCACATGGTCTGACCTTCTCCCGGTACGAGATGTTGATGCTGCTGTCCTTCAGCCGATCGGGCTCCATGCCGATGGCCAAAGCCAGTGCACGCCTTCAGGTCCACCCCACCTCGGTGACCAACACGGTGGATCGCCTGGAGGAGGCGGGGCTGGTGCGCCGGGTGCCCAACCCTGCCGACGGTCGCGGCACGCTGGTCGAGATCACCGACGCCGGGCGCGATCTCGGTGCGGTGGCGACCACCGATCTGAACGCCAAGGTGTTCGCACAGATCGGACTCTCGCCATCACGCACCCGCACGCTGGTGTCGGTACTGACTCATCTGCGCCGTGACGCGGGGGACTTCGGCTAGAGCCGGGCGACCCTGACCGCACACCGTTGGTGCCCGTACACGTGCCTGCGCGGCGCTATCCGAATGGCATGCCAAGGACCCACGGCAGGGAGCTAGATCAGGATGCCCTTGTCCTTGAGCGCCTTGTACCCACCGATGACGTCGGTAGCGCGGTACAGGCCGATCTCCTGCAGTGAGGCGGCGGCCAGGCTGGAGGTGTAGCCCTCCTGGCACAGGATGACCCATTCCACGTCGTGATTGCCCGCCTGCGGGATTCGGGCGTCGCTTTCCGGGTCCAGGCGCCATTCCAGCACATTGCGCTCGATGACGAGGGCTTCCGCTATTCGGCCGACCACCGCGCCCTCTTCGGCACGTTGCGCGGCGGGGCGAATGTCGACCAGAAACGCGCCGCGGCCCAGCGCCGTCGGCACCTCATCGGCGGGCAGACGCCGCAGGCGACCGCGCGCCGTGGCCAGTAGGTCGTGGATCGTCATGCCGCGGGCCCCTCGGGCTCGTCGGTGAGGATGGTGCGGCTACGCCGCACCGTGTTGGCCTGGGTCACTTCGTAGTACGACATCGCGGTGAGCGGCGGCGAGTAGGCGTGCACGCTGAGCGTCGGGCCGGTCGAGACGCGTATGGGGGCCTCCGGCGCGCGCATCACGTCGTGCACCCAACCCAGTGGGAACCCAGCCTGATCGCCCGCATCGAGCCGACGGCGCACCAGTTGGCTTCCATCCCAGCGATATTCGTGTAGCGACCCGCTGAGCACGGTCAGCGCACCCAACGATCCGCAATGGTCGTGCAATTCGGTGGACTTATCGGGGACCCAGCTGATCAGCCAGACGTCGAGTTCGTCGTCGGCGTGGATGCGGGTGGCCCAGCGCTCGTCGACGGGCAGGCCCCCGGCGGGCCGCAGGTGGTCGAAACGGCCGTGCAGGGCGTCGTCGGCACCCTCATCGGTGATCCGGAGCAGGTCCGCAAGCCGCAGTCGGGTGGGCGCGGATCCGGCGGAGGAATGGCGGCGCAGATCCAGGACAGATGCAGTGGTCATGAAGGCTCAATCAATGGCAGGGGCAGGGATGGTCGCGGCTACCCGCGACAACACCCCGGAAAACCCCTGTGTCCCATCACAGGTGAAATGGTACCGGCGTTTTCCAGCGATTTTCCCCGCCGCGCAAAAGCTCTGACTGAGTAAATGTTGCCGCTGGTAGGCACTTGCTACTTTGGAGTGGTGACCGCCCAAACGCGCATCGCCGCGACCCTGATGGCCCTCTGCGTCCCGTTGATCGGCGCGGCGTGCACGTTGAAGTCCGACGACAACGCGGACAAGGCGGCCCCGAGAGCGGTCTCCAACGCCACCACCACACTCGCGGCGCCCGCCGCGCAACCTCCCGCCTCCGACTCCGGCTCCGGACTGTCCCCCGCGGGCGTCACAACGTCCGTAGACGCCGCACCCAGTTCTTTGGAAGAGGAGTACTACCAGGCGTGCCGTGCGGCGGCTGACTGGATGACTGGCAAGGAAGACGGCCCCGCCCAGCTCGTAGAGGGATACCTGCAATCCATCCAGAGCACCGGCAACGTCGGTCCCGGGACTTTTCACAAGACCTGGCACGAGCTGACCGCGGACCGGCAAGCCGCGGTGATCGTGGCGACAAACGCCGCAGCCGAGCAGCAGTGCGGATAATCCTTTGCGATTAAACACAATTCGGTAGGTCCACCCTGTTCACAACCTCCAGCAAACCCACTTAGCAAACATAGAGTGCTGCGCGTAACCTGACCTTGGATGAATCCGTGCGCGGTGTTAGCATGCTGCGGTCAGTGCTCATGGGGTCACGGATGCAGAGAATGTGTCCACTCACCGAACGGACGGTAACGACGTTGGCAAATTCAGATCAGCTTCCCCCGAAGCCCACGCTGGTTCATTGGACGATCGTCGGAGCGGCGATTGTCGCAACGATCGTCGCAGCGGTTGTCGGCTTCACGGCAAGCGATGCCGAACTCGCACGATTCGTACAGGGGATCGTCACGCCACTGCTGGCACTCGTCGCCGGAATCTTGATTGCCGATCTCTATCACCGCATTCAGCAGAGCAACAAGCTTGACCGCAACGTCGGGCAGTCTGCTTACGCGACGATGGTGACGCTGCAGGGCATGATGGACGTGGACAAGCACCTGGCGACCGCCTCGAACGATCTCAACGAAGGCAACAAGCAGTCTGCCTCCAGCGCCCTCAACCTCGCGCTGACGATCAGCCGTCTGACTTTGCGCCACGCCTTCCAGGCCCTGCGCGAGTCCGAGAATGTGTCGAGCACGGCGGTGTCCAAGGCCAAGACCGATTTCTCCACGGCGGAGAACGCCGGACAGCCCGAGCGGCAAAAGATCGAGTCCGCGGCACGCCCGAACAACTACACCGTCGGCGTGGGCAATGCCTGAAGAGACGACGCCAGTGGGGCAATCGGCTGGTGAGCAGGAGCCCGAGCCCGTAGACCCGATCATCGGGAAAGTCGCCGATATCGTCGACCGCTACTCGGTGCTGGTCAACAAGGGCGATGACGCCGGTGTCGAGGTCGGGATGATCTTCTCGGTCATCGGCGCCACCGGGACCGCCGTGCGCGACCCCGAAACCGGCGAGGACCTGGGCACATTGCCCATCGAGAAGGCGCGTATCCGCGTCACCGAGGTGTACTCCAAGTTCTGCCAGGCCGAAACCTACCGCATCGCCGAGCCCGCCGTGGCCGGTCTGATCAGCGACATCCTGCAGGAGCAATGGCCCGGAACCACCGACGACTTCGGTCGCGAGCAGTTCCAGCTCAACGTCGTGCCCACGCCCACAGTGCCGGAGGCGGCCGAGGTGCACATCGACGTCGGCGACTACGTCTGCGAGCTGACGCCGGCTTCCTGACCGTTCCTTTTATCGCCGAGCGCATACCTGGCGCAGATACTTAGAGCCATTTGCGTGTATGCGGTATGCGTTCGGCGAATTCTCGAGGGACGGGCTGCTGCCGGCACACTGAGTAGTTAGCGCCCGCGGCGGCCCCGCTGTGGATTCTCCGCGGGCGACCAACCCGGCAGCGTGAGATCGGGCCATGGTGGCCGACGGATGATGGCCACCAGTCCCAACACCGCCGCGACCAGGCCGGTGGCTATGCCCAACGTCGATGCCCGATCGGCGTTGAAGGCCGCGCACCATTGGACGTCCCCGTCTTTGACGACGAACACACCCAACGGTCTGGCGAGTGTTTCCAGCGGTTCACCTTCCGGACCGCGGCCCCGGCTGCGTACCTTGGCGACAGTGATGACCATGGTTCCGTCTGCCGTCGTGTACGGCTCGCCGTAGACGACGGACTTACTGTCGTCCGTCGAGAGCCCTTCGAACGAGTTTGGCAATTGCATGCCGCCCATTGTGGTCTCCTACGGCTCTGACGGCGAGGCTTTCTTCAGGCCTCTGCACCCGAGAACAGGATCAGATTGCCGTCGGGGTCCCGCACGATGAAGGTGACGCTTGCCCACTCCTCGGACTGTAGCGGTAGATGGAAGTCCGCACCCGCGGCCCGATACTCATCGTGCAGCGGACCCAGCTTGCACGCGGTGAGGGTCGCGGCAAACGGATCATGTTTCGTGGCACGGAAATTGCCGTCGAATACCGCACCGGTGACCTTGCACAGATTTAGACTGGCCCCGCCGCGACGCACCCGACCGTAGAAGGCGGGCTCGCGTAAGTGAAGGCGACTTCGAAACCGAGCTTGTCGACGTAGAGGCGATGGCGCGTTCCAGATCGGTGACGAACAGCTGCGGCACGGCGGCGACAATTCCCCTGGACCCCATGGCCGAAACGCTACAACCATTTACCCGCGAACAGCTCCAGATGCCCACACTTCGGGCATCGCCACGCCTCGATGGCGCGAAGGCCACCACTACCTTTCGCACCGAAGAAGCCGATCTTGAGCGGGCCTTGCATCCACCGAACATGCCCGGCGGCGTACTGACCGCTGTCGTTGAGAAATCCGATCTCTGCACCCCTCGGTGCCGCATTGTGTGCAGCGCACGCTGGCTGGCCGATCCCCCGCATCATTCATGTGCGAAGGCTATCGCCGCAGGGGTACCGGTGTGCGACCATCGGTCAGTGGAGCCGGATGGTGACCCCGAAGCCAGAATCCGGGAGCTGGAACGCTCACTGAGCGAGCGAGCCCGGACGTCAGAGCTGGGCGTCCCCGGCCAGAGCCCGTATCCACCGCCGGTGTACGGCACGACGGCACCGGTACCAGGCTCGCCTGTCCGCAAGTACCGCCGACGATTCATCGTTTTCTTCGCACTCGTCACGGCGGGGGTCGCCGGGTTCGTCTTCTATCTCGCCAAACCCACACTCCCGCAGGATGTCCCAACGATTTCGGAGCCGATGACCACCCGGCCGGCCAAATCGACCGTCGTGAAGATTCCGACGCGGACCCGGGCGACCCCGTCGACCACCGTGGCCCCCGGCCCCTCATTCGTGCCCCCCGGCTCGGCCTTCAGCGTCTCCGGTACCCATAAGCAGGTGGCGGTCTACTGCGACGAATGCTCGGTCAACGTCAGCGGAGTGTCCAATACCGTTGAGATACTGGGTAATTGCGACACCCTCACGGTATCCGGCGTCGAGAACGCGGTCACCGTGGAAACCACGGTGAGGATCGGCGTCTCCGGCTACGACAACCGGGTCACATATCACTCCGGGGAGCCCGATGTCAGCAAGTCGGGTAACAACAACACCGTAGAGCAGGGCTGAGGGTCCAGGCTCAACTGACGGGCGAGCGGCCGTTCGCAGCACGCTTGGCGGCCGCCAGCAGGTCATCGCGGAACTGCGGGTGGGCGATTGCCGCCAGCGCCTCCCCGCGCTCCCGGACCGTTGCGCCTTCGAGCTCCGCGGCACCGTACTCGGTGATGATCACATCGACCTGGTGACGCGGCGTGGTAATCACCGCACCCGGACCGAACCACGGCACGATGCGCGACTGCAGCACGCCGTCCTTTTCGAAGGTCGAGGGCAGGCAGATCAGAGAACGATCCGACAGTTCCAGCCCGGCCCCGGCGACGAAATCCTCGGCACCACCGATTCCGCTGAACTGTCCTGCGTTGATGGTGTCGGCGACAACCTGTCCCTGGATGTCGATCGAGAGCGCGCCGTTGATCGAGATCATGTCGTTGTTGGCTCCGATCACCTCGGGCGCGTTGACAATCTCCACCGGTAGGAACGCGACATCGGTATTGCCGTCGAGCCACTGGTAAAGCCGTGGCGATCCGAAGGCAAAGGTCGTCACGCTCACGCCGTCGTACTGTCCCTTGCCGGTGTTGGTGACCTTGCCTGCGCGATGCAGTTGCATGCAGCCGTCGGTGAACATCTCGCTATGCAGCCCGTAGCCGCCGCCGTCCCCCTCCGCCAGCAACGCCGCAATCTGGTTGGGAATTGCCCCGATTCCGGTTTGCAACGTGGCCCCCGGACCGATGAAAGCCACGGCGTGCTGGGCGATGGCGCGATCGACATCCGACGGTGCCGCATCGCCCCCAGGCAATGCGAGCGGCGCGTCCGTTGAGCGCACCAGGATGTCGATTTCGTCGACGTGCAGTGCGTGGCGATGCTGCGCCCCGACGCCGAAGGTGCGCGGATATCCCTGCGAGACTTCGACAATGAGCAGTCGGTCCGGATCGGCTCCCGCGCGGCGCAATTCACCGATCGTCCCGCCGGCATGCAGCGACAGAGAGCACCAGCCGTCGACGTCGGGCGGCGTCGCGACGGTCGTCATCACCCGAGGCGACTGGCGCTCAAGCAGCGGCCCGAACCGGCGGAAGTCCGCCGCCGCGAACTCGATATCGGCCCCCATGTCCCGCAGTGCACGCTCGAGCGGACCGAAGAACCCCGACAGGTAGTGAACCCCCGACCGGGAGAACAGCTCGGTGCCCACCGCCAGCAGCGCGCCGTACACCCGCAGATCCGTCCAGTCCTTGCGTACGCCGAGCGCGCGCAGGAAGGCCGGAGGCTGGCCGGGACCCAGCGGGATTCCCAGTGTGTCGACGGGGCGCAACCGGGCGGTGGCCTGTTCGGCGGTGAGTTCCTGCGGCATGGCACCAATCTTGCACGAACCCGCACAAGCACCTGCGCATCGGCGCCGTGCGGGAAGGTTGTCAGTCCCTGCCAGCTGCACCAGCCGGTCAGCTCCGGCTGATCCGCGCCGACGACATCGCGAACGATCGAACGCCCACCGTCGGCGCCGATCACCACGTCTGCCTCGGCCACGCTGCCGTCCGCGAATTCCACCCGCGCCCCGTCGCGGCCGCCGACCACTCCGATAGCCCGGGCAATACACCGGATACGTTCCACCGGAAAGCCTTTCAACAGCCGCTCAAGCAGGACGTGGCGCGGGACCATCCGAACCGGCTCGCCCAGCCTCTCGACGATGGTGACCACGTCAAAAGTGGCCAGCGGTCACCCCGTCGATGTCATGACCCGCACGGTGGACAGCTGCTGGCCGGCCTTCTCCATGTCCACGCCCCGATGCCGCGGCACCATTGGACCAGATGGTCACCGCGCCGCCACCGGCCTGCCACATCCGGGCGCTGCTCGTAGACGGCAACGTCATGGCCGTCACGCAACAGCCCTCGCGCGATGGAGATGCCGCCGACACCGGCGCCGACAACCAGGACCCGCAACGACGGCGCCTGCGCTGCTGGCATCAGCTTCGCGGTTCGGCTCGTGAGCCGCTTTGGCTCCACGGCTCAATGTACGACCGCGGCGAGCCCGCTGTACAGGGAATCGAAAGGCGTGGGTGCGTCCGGATTCCATCACTGGCCGGCTCGAACACGACCAGCTGAGTCGTCGCGCCCAATTAACTGGGCGCCAATGGTGAGGTCCAACATTCTGTACGGAGATCTGGCCGCCGAGTATAGTTTCCGCGAGTGGGAGCGTGGGTTGCTATGCCAAACTTTCGGGGGGTGTTCGGGGTGACGGATCGGATTGAGGCCGATCTAGACGCGTTGGGGAAGTTGCGTCCACAGGTTCAAGAGCTAGCTCAAGCGATCCGAGGCGAGACCGCCCCCGCAGGGGCGACGTCCGACGGTACTGATCCGGCGTTGGTGGCGATTTCCTCGTTGACGGGTAGGACGTTGCCGAACGCTCAGAAGATTGTCGCGGGGTGGATGAACGTCTTCGGTGAGGTGTGCGAGGTCGGTCGCCAAGGTTTGATCGGCAATGAAGAGCACGGGGTGGCGTTGATGAAGAGCGTCCCAACCCTGGGCCGCAAAGGCTGATCGAGGCGCCCCACGATGTCTCCCACTAAACAGCTGATCCTGAATACTGATCAGAATGCCTACCTTGCTCCGGTACAGAGCTGGAAGCAGTCCGTCCAGAAGCTGGAGTCGCGGACTGAAACATTCAAAGGCTATGTGGATAAGCCAGGTGGCACCTACTGGGAAGGACAGTTTGCCGAGGCCGCGCAGCAGAACGCTGGCGATGGCCTGAAAACTGTTGGCTCCATTCGCGATACCATCGATGCACTGGCCGACGAAGTCACGTCGACTGTCACCTACAGCGTGTTACCTCCGTTGACCGCCGCCAAGGCAATCATCAATCATGCTGAACAACAGCAGGGCGTTACGGTTAACGATGACCTGTCCATGACGTACACCCCGCCCAGCGGTATGAGTGATGGGGCTGTTGAGAAAAGCCGTCAGTCCGTGGCAACCATGGCCAAGGAACTCAAAGACAGCGCTGACAAATGGTGGGCGGCAACACAAACTGTCAAAAGCCAGATAGAGGCCGGCGAAGCCAAGGTCGCGGGTGAGTTGAATCTGGCGTCCGCCACCTTCAACGTCAACAACGCTGTTGCCCAGGCAAAACCTGCCGATGTTCCCGCCGCGAAGGATGGAAATTTCTATAAGGATTGGTATCCGCAATCCAACACACCGGCCAGCACTCAAGCGGCTGCCTTCACCGCGGTGGATCCGAACGCACCCAAGCTTGGCCCGCCCTCACCTGGCGATAAACCGTTGCAACCCGATCCGCGGGCAGGAAGCCTCACCGGGAACTTGGGCGCGCTAGGCATCACGGAGCCCAAGAGCCCCTTGGAGCAGTCGCCACGGCCGGGTGATCCTCGTCAGACCCTGGCGCCGAAACTGGACCCCAACAGTCCACAGGACAAAGCTGCTATCGACACGATGCGCAAGTACCTGCAAGCCACGGTGCCAGCAGATCAGGTGGAGTCACGCCTGGCAGATGCGATCAGCGGGGCGCAGCAAGATCGCCCCATGGTCGCGGTTCCGGAAGGCGGTCCACAAGAGCGCGTGAAGGAAACCTTCAGCGACGCCTATCGCACGAGTTGGGATGAAGGCATTAAGGGAATCCAAGACATGGTGGGCGCCAACGGACTCGACGACTTCAAAGACGCGTGGAAGAACACCGGGGAAGGACTGCTGCACCGGCTAAACCCGATCAACAATGTCATCGACGGCATCAACGAAGCCAAATCCGCCATCGACAACCCCGAAGCCTTCCTCGGACACAAATCTGCAATCGCCTCGCAAGCCATACCCGGTCTGATGCTCGGCGGCGAAGGGGCGGCAGTAAGGGCTGGGCTTCCCGCGGAAATCCTCACCGAGGGCGGCGCACCCGCATCTGTGCTGAGAGGTTGGAACCCCACAGGTGACATGCCGTGGCAGGATTTTGAAAACCATTTTGGTACACCAGAAGCGCGGCACTACCCCACAGAGAATAACGGATTTCCGCCGGGCTATGTCCCGAAGTCAGCCAACCTTCCAGCCGGAACAATCATCGACCGGTTCGGCTCGGAGTGGGGGCGCTACCTTGCACCGGACGGAACCCCTGTATCGGGGCGAGCTATAGCGCCCGAATCTGTAGGCGGCCAATACACGCGGTACATGCTGACCGGAGAGCCGCTTCCTCCCGGCTGGGACATCGTGGAAGGACCAGTCCAGCCATGGTTTGGACAGACTCCATCTCCCGGTGTCCCGCAATACATGATCACAGGCCCCGAAGGCGTCACACCGAGAGTGAAGGATCTACTGAAGATGGGAATAATCGAGGAAGATGGACCTCCCCTTGGACGATAAGTCGAATCACCTTCAGGCCGAGATCGACCGGCTATCTGCAAAGCTGGGCGTGCGTCCGATGACTGTTGGGCTTCGTACCAATGATGGCCTCAATATCTATGTCGCCGAGGATGGTTCGTATCACTTCACATTCTATGAGCGCGGACAACTGGGCTTCGACCGTGCGGGAAGCCTTGACGACCTTCTCTATTGGTACTGCGAAGACATCATCTCGAGCCAAGCCGCAAAGCGTGTGGGCGACCGGAAAGAACGCTTCAAGTTTGAGTACCAGTGGCTGAGCGACTTCAGTGCCGACTGGGCTAAGCGGAATGTTCGAGAAACAGCTGCCATGTTTCGGAGATACGGTAAACCTCAGGACATTTCGTTACTCCCTGACATCGGCGAACCGCTGCAGTAGTGCATCAACGGGGCGAGTCTCGCCGCCTGGCCTGCGAGAAACGTGCACGTAGAGCTAGGAAAGCGCAGCGGTTGGGCCATTATGACCGAAAAGCAAAGGGGGGGGCTGCTGTCGGTTGGGTTGACTCCTGATGTCTGAGGATCGTGGGGTTCTCAGGTGGGAGGATTTGAATCATGCCCAAGCCGTATCCGAAGGAGTTCCGGGACGACGTTGTCCGGGTTGCCCGCCAGGGTGATGCGCCGTTGACGCAGATCGCTGCTGATGTCGGGGTCAGCGAGGCCCGGTGCACAACTGGCTCAAACGCGCCGACATCGACGATGGTGTTCGTCCTGGTGTCACGACAGCCGATTTTGCCCAGCGCCGAGACACCCCTTCGCAAGTTGTTACGCGAGTGTGACGGGGCGTGCATACGAAATGCTCACAGTGGTGCCGCACATCCGACCGAATGCCTAGATAAGCCTCCTCATACTCTGTGCCCCCAGTCGGACTCGAACCGATATAGCGGACCAAATGGACTCACCGATAGTGCGCTTACCGGCCAAAATACCTCACGCTAAATCACCACAAATATCTGTAACTGTGGGCACAGCGTGGGCACGGGAGTTTTTCGGTGTAGCCCGAAGAACTAGCCGCGCCGGTACTGCCAGGGCGGTGTGGCCCGTCAAGCAACACCTTGCCGAGGGTCGTAACGCACCGGGCGAGTTGAGTAGCGGCACTGCGCCGGGGGCACAACGTCGGCTCCGGCCTTCACGTGAACGTTTGTTAGCGTTTCGGGCCGTCAGGGGGAAGGAACCGCCACCGGGCAGCTTGGACGGCTTTGGCGGTGCGACCTAGTTGTAGTGCGGCATCCACGATGCGGATCTCGGGGTTGCAGGCGATCGCGAATTCTTCATCGGTCCATGGCTCACCGAAATGCTTGGCCGTGGGACGCGTGATGTCTTGCATGCGTTGGGAGAACTCCCGTGAGCGCGCCGATTCCTCGACGGGATCGATGGTGCGTTCGCGGAAGCTACGGCCAAACTCTTGGCACGGCTCGCATGTGCAGCCGTGGAACCGCCACGCCAACAACGTCCCGTGCGCGTCCGCAGGCACCTGCCGACCGTAGCGGCGCCGCGCGTAATACACCGTGCCCACCGACCGGTTCAGCCGTTGGGCGACCTCGGCAGTCGAGAGCGTGTCATCAAGTAGCACTTCGATATCGGCTGGTGTCCACCGCTGCCGCCGATCCGATTCGCCGGTGCGGCCATGTGAATACAGTGCACGCGCCGAGCGCACCGTGCGCCCCAGCTGTTTGGCCTCCTGCGACATTGTCAACGACCGATCCAACGCCACCGTCAGCTCAGCCTCCGACCACGGCTGCCGGACACGCTGCCTACCCGGATTCGGCACATCATTGGCATAGGCGATACGCGCCTGCTCCACCGCATAGAGCGATCGATCTAGGCGGTCCGCCACCTGCCGCGCGGTCAGCGACCGATCCCGCAACACCGCAAGGTCATGGTCTGACCATCGCCGCATCCCACGCAGCCCAGCCACAAATCCAGAAGTCTACTGCTGAGCCGCGTTTTAGGGTTGACGCTGCGTGCAGACCGTAAAACGCCGTTGCGGGTGCGCGTACCCACCATTCGGGCATGCATCGACTGTCGAGGTGTTCAACACAACCTTGATCGGCTTGTACCTCTCGGGTGCCTTGGGATCGTCGCAGGCGACTTTTGCTACCGGGTTCCCCAGGTTGAGACATGCACCTTTGTCCCATGCTAAGTCAAGGCATGCGGTGTATTGGCCGGTGTCCTTAGAGTTGCGGTAATAGGAGCGGTCGGCATCGCCGCACTCGCGGGATCTATTGACCCGCTGCACAATCCGATACGTGTACTGCCCCGATCCGCAATCGACCAATGTCAAAACCGCGTTGACACCCGGCCCCGACAGATTCACACAGCCACCCACTGGCGCCTCGTGTTCACCGTTGGCTGTCAGCGAAGCAGGAGACGGAAACTGGCCCGGAATACTGGAGAAGTCCGTCGAATCCTGTTGAGAGGACGCTGTAGCGGGCACCGTTTTCGAGGGACCTTCGGTGGGTGAACCGCACGACGAGACTGCCAGGCACATTAAGGCCACACCAGCGCGCACGGCCCAGCTAGGTAGGAATGTTGCCCATGATGGGCGCAAGAAACGCATGCTCTGACTCATGCTTTCGAGATGTTGTCCAGCACCGTACGGAACAAGCGCTCAGCCACAGCCCGATCCGAATCGGGCCGGATTTCCATATCGACAACGAGTCCGCGGCTTTCTGCGAGGAAAATTGTGTTGTGCGAGTACGAGAATCCGTAGGTTTGTTCAGCGGGCACCTCAGGAACCGACTCGGTGCGATAGGTGATTTTCCTGTCGCCGGAGTCGGTTTTAAAGGCAAACTCTGGACAAGTCTTCACAAAATCCCTGACAGAGGACAGCACATTGTTGCCGTTCTTGATGCGATAGAGACCCAGCCCGATGAGGTCGTTGCGAGTCCTTCCCTGATCGCTGCTGCCTCCGAACGAGATCACGGTGTCAAGGTTCGGGCCTAGGTGATCCAGGGGGCCCTGATCGCAGCGGATCGGTAGTTTGGGTTCTGGACTGGAGGTCATCGGACCGTAGTCAGCCTGCATTGGAAACGGGAAGTCCTTCTCTGGCGGCATCAGAGCTTTCAGCTCGTCATCAGAGCGGCCCCGCAGGTCACCGTTGGGTGCGACGGTCGTGGTCGCTGCCGAAGCTGGCGATTGGACGACATCGCCGGGCCCGCAGCCCACGACGCTACTTGCCAGAGCGGTGGTCAAGGCGATAGCCGCCACCCAACGCGTGATCATGACGGTAAGCATTTCGTGTATTGCTCCACTTTCTGTTGGAATACGTCCCACGGAAAACCCTTACCTACGTCCTGGTGTCCACCCCAGTCCGCGCCACCTGCGGCATGCTCGGCGATCCCTGGCTGAGTCGGTGCCACGCCCGATCCATCGGCACGGATGAAATTAAGCGGTATACCGTTTTGTTTCGCAGCTCGGGCGGTAATAAACGCCGCCATATCAAGTGCTTTCGCGTTATCAACTAGCCAAGTCCGCCTATCCCAACCGATACCGGAACCTGCGAAGTTCAGGTTGATCGACTGCGAGTTGGCGTTGGCTGCCGACCAGGAGGCCGCGCTTTCGGGAATATTGGAGACCACATTGCCGAAGCTATCAACGACCCAGTGGTAGGACACGCTTGTGTCGTTTCCTGCACCATCTTGGTGATCAGTCCACAGGTATTCGCCGAGTTGCTGAGCCGTCTTGCCAGGGATACCCGGGTCAGACGGATCTACTTCACCGCTGGGCAGATGAACCGGCGGGGACTCGGTATGCAGAATGATCCACTTTATCGGATTGCCGCCCCTAGAACTCTCGTGCGGACTGCTGCCAGGGGCTTGGCGCATCTCTACCGGATTAAACTCCGGCAGCTTGCACTCGGGTTCCTTGGGCTTGGTAGGTGTGACGTTGGGATCTGGCTGAGCCGTGCCAGTGACCGTTTCGCAGAACAGGCCTCCGACCACCGGCCAGTCGCACGGACCGTTCTTTGACTGCGGCTTCTGTTGGTTAGGCGCGCAAGAACATTCAAACGCGGGCTGCCAGCCGCGATCTGGCTTCTTGAACACACTGCCCGCTCCGCCCACACCAGAGCTTATGAGGCTGACGAACTCCTGCAACATCCCGTAATCCTGCGCCTGCTGCTCACACTGCTGCTGCCGCTGCTGATCGCCCTGATCCTGTTGATCATTCTGGTCAGGCTGCTGCGTCTGCGAGGGAGCTTGGCTTGGTTGCTGATTCTGGGTCCCCTGTTGGGGCTGCTGGTTCTGGTTGCCTTGTTGTGGCTGCTGGGGTGAATTTTGTTGTGGCGCCTGATAGTCAGGATTGGATTGACCGGGCCCTTGGGTGTATCCGGGCGCGGTGGAGTAGTCGGGGATCTGCGTGCCATGGGCAGGCTGATCCCAGCCCTGCTGGGGCTGCTGCCCACCTTGCCGCCCCGGAACCTGTTGCACACCAGGCGATCCCGTGTTGTATATGCTCACCCCGCCGTTTTGGTCCAGTGGCGGCTGATTGACGCCCCCTTGGTAGTCAGGTTGCTGTGGCGGTAGGCCGGGTGGCTGAAACTGAGACCCATTCATTCCTCCGTCACCACCTGGGCCACCCGTGGGGCCAGTCGGGTCAGCTGCTGCAGTTTGCACCGTCGAAAATCCACTGCCGGGAACCGCGTGGTCGCTGGCGACCTTCGCCCCACCGATGGCCAGAACGGCTGCCGCCAGCACCGCCGATACCCTGCGCAAACCTGTCGACATGCGCCAGTCGTCGCTCTTAGCCACCTGTTGATACCCTCCCAAGTACTTGCTGCATGCGACCCGCATATACAGCCGTTGACAGAATGATTACAGAAACACTGGGGCGATGTCCAGGGAAACTCGGGGATCAGCATGTTTGCTGCGTCGGGACTTCAACGGCGGCGATGCATCGAACTGGGTGGTAACCCGCAGCAACCTCGCAATATGGTGATCGCACGACATCAGCCTCGACGGGGAGACACACCACCGAGAACCTGACTTAGCTACCGACTTGGAGGCGCCTCGAGGTCGAGAAGCTCACCGGCAGTTACGTGGCCTCCGCACTCGGCAAGGTCATGATCGGTGAGCTTGGGCCCGCGTGGCTGGCACGACAGAAGGCCATCATCAAGCCCTCGGCTTTCCATTCGGTGGAGTCGGCATGGCGAGTTCACGTCGAACCACGTTGGGCGCTAAAGGTAATCGCAGACATCAACTTTTCCGACGTTCAGGCATGGGTTGCTGAGATAGCTGGCCGACGGAAGAGCACGGTCGTCAGGACTGCGTACGACGTGCTGGCGCGGATTCTCGATGATGCGGTGGAGGATCGACGCTTGGCCCGCAACCCAGCTCGGGGCGTGAAGCTGCCCGCCCGATCGAAGCGGAAGAACGTCTATCTGACAGCCGAACAGCTCCAGACGCTCGCCGTCGAATCCGGCCGGTACGGGTCGCTGGTACTGCTACTCGGCACTGCGGGCCTGCGGTGGGGTGAGGCTGCGGCGCCGTCACGGTAGGCGCTGACGTACACCTGGGCACCTTGAAGTCGGGCAAGGAACGCACGGTCGTGCTGCCCACGTTCGTCGTTGAGGAGCTGGCGAAGACATGTAGGGGCAACCAGCATGGCAATCTGATCTGGACAGCCCGCGACGGCGGCCACCTCGGTCCCCCGTCATCTCACGATTCATGGCTATCCGGCGCTGTCGTCCGGTGCCAGACCGCGGCAACGGCGGCGAGAGTCAAGGAAAGCAAGGGCGGCAAGGAACCGATCACGCCGGTGTTCCCAAGAGTTACTGCGCATGCGCTTCGACACACTGCGGCGTCGCCGGCGATCTCAGCCGGCGCCAACGTGAAGGTAATTCAGAGGATGCTAGGGCACTCGTCGGCAGCGATGACGTTGGACGTGTACGCCGACTTGTTCGATGACGATCTCACTGGAGTTGCGACACGTTAGAGGAGACTGCGGGCAATATATGGGCACGGCGGCCCAAGAGCGCCGTCTGAGGGTGCTTGAGAATCTGTCTAACAGCACTTTTCTGCCCCGAGTTCTAGTGCCCCCAGTCGGACTCGAACCGACACTTGGCGGATTTTAAGTGTGCTCTTCTCGACGTTTGTAGATATTGAGCAATGTTGGCGACGTTTGCAAAATGATCCTGAACTGCACATTCACCATTGGATACGTTGGTGGCTATTTACAAGTTGCGGACGTACTGCGGACGGATTGCGGACGGATCTTCGACGCGCGTCCGCACGGTCATTCGAGTAACGAGAGTTGGTCGTACCGGACTTTCTCCATGTCGAGCGGGTTGGCCGGTTCATGGCCTGGCGCGTAGACGCGAAGGTCGTTGTAGACGTTCGGCTCGTCGTCATCGATGATGACCTCACGTGTGCCTTCGGGAAACGTGGCGTACCAGCCCTGATCATCGTGGGGGTGCTCCACGATGATCCGCGCACGCCTGCCGCGCAGACCTTTGGCGTCCCACGGCAGGGGTGGGTATCCCGGCTCGGCTTCTTGTGCCATGACTCTATTGTCCTCCCTTGCCTAGCTCTAGGGGTCTTCGATTGTCTTGTCGCCGAAGGTGCCTTCGACCTTTGGCATGTGATCGGGGCCGGAGGGGTGCAGCTGTTGCGGGATGCCCTCAGACGCGCCAGGGGCGCTGATGAGACCGCCGCCCTCCGGCTTCAGCTCCGTGGGCAGACTCGGCGGTGGGCCTGCGCCACGAACGGGCGGCAGTTGCGGCGGACTCTTTGGGTCGATCCCCAGGCCGGCGTTCACGCTGTCACGGCTGCGGGTTGCGCTCTCGATGATGTCCTGATAGATCTGCGGCCCCGAAAGTCCTTTGACCCTGCCGTTGTTGACCATCTGATCAAAAGTACGGTTACGTTCGTTCTGGTTGAGGAAATCCGCAAGTGGCCGATCACTCATGAGGGTGCGTGACCAGGTCCGTAGTCCATTTCGCATTTCGAACATGCGCTTTGCGCGTTCTTCCAGCGGCACGCCCTGCCTAGCCCACTGTGCGTCAAGCTCTTTCATTTTGAGTTCACCGCGGGTGTAGACGGTGCGCGATTCCTCGTTCGACAGTGTGCCGGGCGGATAGTCGGGCAGTCCGAGCGCTGCTGATGGGTTGGTGGGTGCTGGTCCCCCTCCAGGCGTGCCGTGGCCGTCGTCGAACATGTGCACGGTGCCGTTGCGGCTGCCAGCCTTGTGCTTGTCGAGGTCGCTGGTGTTCCCGTCGAGTGAGCGGGCGATGTTTTGGTCGGCCTGATGCAGCTGGCTTGCCCGCCAGCGGATAAATGTCTGGTGTTCGGCGGCGGCTTGCTCGCGGCCGTGTTCGTTGGCGCCGGATTTCTTGGGCCGGGCATCGGTGACCGAAAGGTCTTGCGCGACGTGGAATCCTTCGCGTTCAGCCTGGGCTACGGCATCCAGAGCATTGGCTTTGATTGCGGCCAGATCCTCTGCGCCGATCCGCGCAGTGGTTGCGGCGGAGCGCAGGGTGTCGGCCTGTGACAGAGCTAGCTTGTGGTCCGAACTAACTTGGCCTGAAGCTGTTTCGGCGCTCTGCCCCGTCCAGAGAGTGCCAGCGGGTGCTTCGACGTTGCGCGCGTGCTGGCTGCTGAGTTGTTCGATCTGGGCAGCTGCGGCATTCCAACGAACGGACGCCTGGGACAGGTGATCGGTCTGCCAGCTTTCGATCTGCGACCGCGTGGGCAACGAAGCCGCCGCGACAGCCGGGCTCACATCGCCCCCGCAATGTCCTGCGCGCTCGATCGGTCAGTGCCCTCAAGCGCGTGCCCGTTAGAGCGCAACGCCCAAGCCTGACCGCCAACGCGCTGTGAGAGGCCGGTCCGCGCTCCTTGCAGCGCGGCATCGAGAGCTGCGACCGCTACGTGCGTGGCCTGGGAACCCGTGACAGCTCCTGGCATGCCAGATCCCAACGCATCGGCTATCGCGTCACTACTGCTCGCTGCGGTGCGCAATCCATCGCCGTCTACAGACAGAAAACCCGCCATCGTCAGTCCAGCAATGACAACTGGTCGGCCCGGACTAGCTGCATATCCATCGGGTTCTCTGGCTTATGGCCGGGAACGTAAACCGCCAGGTTGGTGAATACGCTGGGCTCGTCGTCGTCGATGATGACCTCACGCGTCCCCTCGGAGAACGTAGCAGGAAAGCCCTGATCATCGTGCGGGTGCTCCACAATGATTCGCGCACGACGGCCCTGTAGGCCGGTCGCCTCATAAGGCAGCGGCGGGTATCCGGGCTCGGCTTCTTGTGCCATACCTCGATCATCCTCCCCTCTCGGTCAGCAACTACGGGCACAGTACTCCGCCTGCCGGTTGCTGCACAGGGGGAACGGTCTTAGCCGAGTTATTGGTCAGCGGGCCGTGTTTTGCCGCGTGGGTCGTCTGCAGTTTTGATCCTCTAGTGGCTAGTCGGGCCACTGGCAGAACCTCCGCGCCAGGGCGAGCGCACGGTCTGTGACGCTCGCCCTGGCGCGGTGTCTGGGCTATGGCGTCAGGTCGCTCTTGATGACGCCGAGGGGCCGGTAGATGCTGGTGGCGAAGCGGCCTTCGCAGCGGGCGCGTGTGAGGTTGTGGGCGAAGTCGTCGGCGTTGGACGTTTCGGACCACTGGATCTCGACGCGGCCATCGGTATCGAGCCCGACCGACTCGTGGGCCAGGGTGTGCGCGACACCTTCGGCCTGGGCCAGGCAGACGACCACCGGGACGCCATAGAGGCGGCGTGCGGAGGCGTCATAGGGCAGGCTCATGTGCTCGACCGCGTTGACACTGGACAGCGCCAATTCGATGCCCTCCCAGTCCGTCGCGGACAACACGAACGCCTTCGGGGTGTATCCGGCTGCCTCGATCTTGGTCAGCGACTTGCGGATGGTCACCAAAGGGCTGGTGGCGTAGGGGTTGAGCTGTATTCCGCTGGTGGCGTTGATATCCGTCAATACCTGGCTTTCCACTTTGACCCGTAGGCCATAGGTCAGTTCGTTTTGCAGGAACTGCTCCAAGGAGGCGTTGTCGGTGAGCCAGTAGCGGGGCACGCCTTCGGATAGGTGCGCGATCACTTCCAGCTTGTTCTCGACACGAGCGAGCGTGTAGATGCTGGTGGGCTTGAGTGCACCCTCGGGGACCACGGCGGCGTTGTTGGTGCGGGTGACCTGGCGCAGATATGAGTACTCCGGCGAGCCATGCTCCTCTGTGTCCAGGATGTCG
This sequence comes from Mycobacteroides chelonae, assembly GCA_014204435.1. Lineage (GTDB taxonomy): Bacteria > Actinomycetota > Actinomycetes > Mycobacteriales > Mycobacteriaceae > Mycobacterium > Mycobacterium chelonae_A. The sequence goes on along the minus strand of JACHLF010000004.1, from coordinate 43,674 downwards.
AGATTAGAGATCGGTTACATGACGCCCTAGAGCATCTTGACGAGCAGCGGGATCGCCAGGTTTTCGAGGAAGCAATCGCCGACGACCTGACGCTTGACCACATCCCGCTAGAGGATTGGCAAGCCCTGCTCATGTCGATCTCGGTGGAGACAGGCGTTGATTTCCTAAGCGTCGCAGTAGATCACGTTGCACGCGCTACCACCGCCCGCAACATGGACTTCAGCGGCCTAGCTGAACACCAATTCTGGCTCAGCAGGGCGCTCAAACCAATTCATGGCGACAGAGCACGCGAGGTAGATACGTCGCTGAAAAAACTAACCGCCGAGTGGAAAAAGACGGACGATGACCCAACGACGTAACCGCCGATCCGGCGTCGAGGATCGCTGGACCAAAAGCAATGACGAACCATCTGCCAACCACGGCAAGGGAATGCGTTGGCGCGCAAGGTACGTAGGCCCTGACGGCAAGGAGCGCGCAAAGGGTTTCACGCGGAAGGTTGACGCCCAAAACTGGCTGAATGACATCACCACGAACGTTGGCACCGGCACTTGGGTAGACCCGCCGAAGAGCCGTGAGCTATTCGGATCGGTGGCGGAATCATGGTTCACAACCAAAGCGACAAGGAAGCCGAAAACCGTTGCGGGGTACCGCAGTATTTTAGATAGAATCGTGCTCCCCCGGTGGGAAGATGTTCGTTTGGCAGACATAACCTATGAAGACGTGCAGACGTGGGTGTCGAGCTTATCTGAGAAGGGCGGCGGGCACCGCTTCTTGGATCGTGGACTGTCCGCGTCACGGGTGAAGCAGAGCTACCAGGTTCTCGATCAGGTGTTGCGCTACGCGATCCGTGCTAGACGGCTCACCATCAACCCGGCCTCCGATATTGAGCTACCCGGCATACGCGAACCGGAGAAGCGGTATTTGACCATGCGTCGGGTGCAAGAGTTGGCTGTCGCATCGGGTCGATTCCGCACGCTGGTATTCGTGCTGGCGCTGTGCGGGCTACGGTTCGGCGAAGCTGCCGCCCTTCGCGCCAAGCATGTTGACCTAGATTCCGCCCGGATATGGGTCAACGCTTCCGCTACGAACGTGACCGGCAAGGGCATTGTGGAGACCAGCACAAAGAACCATGAAGGCCGGAAGGTACCCATACCAGCGTTTCTGGTTGATCTGCTGCGAACCGAACTGCCAGAAGATCCCGAAGCGCTGATGTTCCCTGGCCGCGACGGCTCTCACCTCCCCCTCGGCGAGTTCCGGTGGGCGTTCGACCAAGCCGCCAAATCGGTGGGCCTAGATGGCTTTGTGCCACATGAGCTGCGGCACACCTGCGCATCGCTAGCCATCAGCAGGCGCGAACATCAAGGTTCTGCAAACCCTTCTGGGGCACAAGACGGCCACGTTGACTCTGGACCGATACGGGCACCTCTACCCCGATGAACTCGGCGTTATTGCAGAGGCTCTGAATAAGGCAGCTGAATCTGCTGCGGACGCTCTGCGGACGGAAGAGTCCAATGCCAAGCGCGCAAAGCTCACTAAAATACGCTGACCTGCTCTAACACCGTGCCCCCAGTCGGACTCGAACCGACACTTGGCGGATTTTAAGTCCGCTGCCTCTGCCAATTGGGCTATGGGGGCCAAGCAGATCAGCCCTAGTTCTACCTGGCGCTTCCCTTACCGCCAACTCCCGGACCCAGCCCGTCTCACCTACGGCCAAGATCACACCGTCGCGCGACACACCCTTGGATCACATTGAAACTCTCAAGCAGTTAGTGATACCTCTTGTAAGACACCAGAATTCGATCGAGTTCTGGTGGTGATTCGTCACCAGATCGCGCGATCGCCGACATTGAACGTTGCCGCCCGCTCCTCACATGACGGGTCACCTGCGGACAAAGGTTTCACTTAGTTAGCGCAGGTAGTGTTTTTCATCGTGAGTCGGGAGTGGGATATGTCAGATGGATTAGCGGTTCGCCAGCGCGGGATTGAGGATTATCTCAATGCCGACGGCTCGATTGATCTGCCTCCCGGCACGACTCTGCTCTCGAACTTCGAACACAACATCGCCGAGTTCGGCACCACCGCCGCCTACCGCTACCTCGACTTCACCCGCGACGACGACGGCGTGGCCATCGAACTGAGCTGGGACGCCCTCAACACCCGCATGCGCGCCATCGGCGCACGCCTGCAACAGGTCACCGAGCCCGGTGATCGCGTCGCGATCCTGGCGCCCCAGGGCCTCGACTATGTCATCGGATTCTTCGCCGCCATCCAGGCCGGAAACATCGCGGTGCCGCTCTTCGCCCCCGAGCTGCCCGGCCACACCGAACGCCTCGACGCGGTGCTCTCCGATGCCACCCCGTCGGTCATCCTCACCACCGACGCCGCGGCCCAATCGGTAAACGCATTCCTGCGCAAGCTTCCCCGCCAGCGCCGCCCGCGAGTCATCGCGATCGACGCGGTTCCGGACTCGGTGGGCGCAACGTTCGTCCCCGCCGAACTCGACACCGAAGACCTTGCCTACCTGCAGTACACGTCGGGCTCCACGCGCATCCCGGCCGGCGTGGAGATCACCCACCGCGCCGCGTGTACCAACGTGCTGCAGATGATCCTGGCAGGCGGCCTGGACACGAACATTCGCAGCGTGAGCTGGCTGCCGCTGTATCACGACATGGGTCTGATCATGATCCTGTTTCCCCCGCTGTGCGGCGGCCACATCACCCTGATGTCGCCGTTGGCGTTCGTGCGACGCCCGCACCGGTGGATCAAGCAACTGGCCACCGAGTCCGCCTACGGCCGCGTCTTCGCGGCGGCGCCGAACTTCGCGTTCGAACTCGCCGCACAGCGCGGCCGCCCACCCGCGGGACAGACCTGGGACCTGAGCAATGTGGCGGGCCTGCTCAACGGATCCGAACCGGTCACCATCTCGGCGATCGAGAAATTCAACGAAGCCTTCGGCCCCTACGGGTTTCCCCCGTCGGCCATCAAGCCGTCCTACGGCATGGCCGAGGCCACGCTCTCGGTCGCCACCATCGCGCCCGACGAATGCCCCAGCCTGATCTACTTGGATCGCGCCCAGCTCGCCGAGGACCGTGCCGTGCCCGTATCCGCCGACGACCCCGCCGCCGTGCCCCACGTCTCGTGCGGTCAGGTGATCTGCAGCCAGTGGCTGGTGATCGTCGACCCGCGCACCGGAGCTGAACTGCCCGAAGGCGAAATCGGCGAGATCTGGCTGCATGGCGACAACATCGGCCGCGGCTACTGGGGCCGATCCCGCGAGACGCAGGCGACCTTCCACAACCGGCTGCACTCGCGCCTGGACACGAACAGCCATGCCACCGGAACCGCCGAACACAGCCGGTGGCTGCGTACCGGGGATCTCGGGGTGTACCTGAACAACAGCCTCTACGTCACGGGCCGCATCAAGGACCTCGTCATCATCGACGGACGCAACCACTATCCCCAGGACATCGAGGCGACCGCGTCGGACGCGTCCCCGGCCGTGCGCGCCGGGTACGTCGCGGCGTTCTCGGTCGCGGCCAATCAGCTCGCCGAGGCCGCCATCGCCGACACCAGCGAGCGGCTGGTGATCGTCGCCGAACGCGCACCCGGTTCCGGCCGCGTGGAGCAATCGCCGGTCACCGATGCCATCCGGGCCGCGATATCCCGCACCCACGCACTACCGGTGGCCGACGTCCGGCTGGTCGCGGCAGGCGCAATTCCCCGCACGACCAGCGGAAAGCTCGCCCGCCGGGCCTGCCAGACGGAATACCTCGCCGGTATATACGGCTAACCCACAGCTCAACTGTGCGTTGAATCACCCTCAGAGTGCACCTCCTGACGTTGAGGGCGCACGACATCGGTGTTTCACTTATTCAATGGCCACCACGAGCCCGCCGACGGCGCTTATCCAGGACGCCAAGGCCGATGCGAATCTTGCCGACCGCATCAATGCGCTCTTCCAGTCCCATCGGCGCCCCGACGGGCGCATGTGGACCAACGACGAGGTGGCCAACGGCATCAAGAAGGCCCACCCCGGCATCAAGGTCGGCGGCGCCTACCTGTCGGCGCTGCGCACCGGTAAGCGCGCCCGCCCAGCCATCGACCTGCTCGGCGCACTCGCCGACTTCTTCCGTGTTCCGCTCTCGGCACTCACCGATCCCGAGCGCACCTACTCACTCGATGAGCGACTGGGCGCCCTGGACGAGACCACGCGGGACGAGGTGGAGCTGATCGCGTTGCGCGCGATCGGCCTGAACAAGCAGAGCTTGGAGACCGTCGCAGCGGTGCTTGACCACGTGCGCGCACTCCAGGGCCTGCCGACGGTGGACAATTCGGCCAGTAGCGGGCAGTAATCATGCCGAAGATGCGTTGTATGACAACCGATCTGCGGTCCACTCGCGAGCTTCAGGCGATGCACCAGCAGTGTGCGCGCAAGCTCGCCGACCTTGGGCTTGAGTCGCTGACCACGGTCGAAGACATCCGCGCCCGCGCCAGCGAGCTTGGCCAGCGCGACATCCAGCTGGTCCCCTACTCGCTGTCCGGCAGTGGAGTACACGGATTGCTGGTGCGTACCGATGCCACCGACTACGTGGTGTACGACAGCGACACCACCGCCATGCACCGCGAGCACATCATCCTGCACGAGCTGAGCCATGTGATGTGTGGCCATACCGGATCGAGCAACCATGATCTGGCCGAAATCCTGTGCCGCGAAAGCTACCTGGACGATCAGGAAGTCGAGGCCGAGATGCTGGCCTCGATGATGGGACAGCGCGTCAGTACCGACAATCACCGTCCGATCGCCGTCACGAATCCCAACTTACGACGGATCTTGGCATCGCTAACCTTGGAAGGCCCGCCGGCGGCGCCGTGACGTCAGTTTGGGAAAACTCCGCCGCTGCGTATTCGGTAGCGGCCGTCTTCAGCTTTGGTGCCGTCGCGGTGGTCGCCGCAGCCATGCTGCGCTCGCGGGCGCGGCCACCGGCCTCTGTGGCGCTGTTGTTGTCCTTCCTCTTCAAGGGAATAGCCGTCACCCTTGCGACCCCGCCCCTATCCCAGAAGTTCGACAGCCTGGTCGGTGTGCACAATATAGGCCGGCTCGTCTTAAACCTGTCCGGCGGCATGGCTTGGGCCGCATGCGTTCTCACCGTCATCACCTTTTGGGGAGAATCCGGTCCACGCGCGGTACAGCGCACACGACTCTGGGCTTGGATGGCCGTCGGCGTCGGCGCCGCCCTGACCCTCTGCTGGTTTGTGGCACCTACCTACGAACTGCCGCAAGACTTCTACGCATCACACGGCAACAAGCCCGCCTGGGTCGCCTACATGCTGATCTATCTGATCACCTATGGCCTGGCCGCGCTGCTGATCGTCATCAAATGCCTGCAATACGCCCGCTTTCACGACGTGGCGTGGCTGCGGCGCAGCATGCTGCTGACCGCAGCCGGAGCCGCCATGTGCGTAGCGTTCTGCATTATGCGGGCCCACTCGGCGATCTACGGCATGATCACCAACGATAGCTACTCCTGGCAGCGGCTGGCGCCGCTAGCCGCTACGATCGGACAGATCTTTATCGTGATAGGCCTTGCGGGACCATCTTTTTCGCAGCTATTCTCCGCGATTCGCCAACGCATCCAGACCTTCCGTTGGCACCGCCAGCTCGAACCGCTATGGACCGCACTGTACGAGGGCAACACCCAGATCGCGCTGGCCTCGCCCAACGCCGCGATCGGCGACCACAACTACCGGCTCTACCGCAGGATCGTGGAGATTCGCGACGGCCTAAGTGCCATCCGACCGTACATCGCCGAGGACACCTCATCTACCTCGCCGGCCCGCCAGATCCATTCGGCCATCAAGCAACAACGCATCGCGCCGCGCAGTCAAATGCGCTCGGGCATCAAGATCATCGGCGAGTTTGCCGGCGCCAACCGCAAGCAAGAGCTGCAGTGGCTCCTAGAGGTCTCGCACGGGCTTCAGCAGATCAACCGCCGACACACACCTGAGGCACCGACGCCGCATCTGGTTTTTTCGTCCTATCCGAAGGAAAGTCCCTCACCACCCGCACGATCTCCCGGACGGCGATAAACACCAGGTAGCAACCAAACACCAGCGCCAGCCAGCGGGCATTGAGCGCCAACGCCAACAGCGCACCGATCACCGTGCCTGACAAGGCAAATGCCGCCAACCGAAATCCAATCGGCGCGTCGGCGGTGCCCTGCCGCAGGTGTGTGGTCGCCGCGACGAGCGCGTTGGGCAGCATCACCATCAACGAAGTGCCCTCCGCCACGTGCAGATCGGAACCGAAGAGCACTAACATCGCCGGAACCGTCAACAATCCACCACCCAGACCCAACGCGGCCGACCAGGCGCCCACCACGAATCCGAGGACGGCCCCGATGGCGATCACCGCGGGGATATGGGCAAGCACGCTCTCGGGCAGCAGCGCCTCGCCGGCGGAAGGGTCTATGCCCGCGGCGCTCAACAGCAGCTTGGTCGCGGTAGCCAGCAGCACGAACACGAACAGCGCCTTGAGAATCCACTCCGGGATTCGCGCCACCAGCCTGGCGCCCACCACCGCACCCACAACGCCGCCTGCCATCAGACCGGCCCCGGCCACCACATCGATCTTCGCCCCGTGCAACGCGTAGACGGTGCTGCCCGCAATCGCCGCCGAGACATTCGGCAGTGTCGAGGTGCCGTGAATGACGGCCCGGCTCAACGTGGTTGCCCGCGCCAGCGAGGGAACGGTGATGACGCCGGTGCCACCGCCCAGCAGCCCGCCCGATATGCCGCCCAGCACCCCGATACGAGCGAGAGTCACCAACTCGGGACGATCGGTCATCCGGCCACCCGAAGCTTCTCGATGTCAGAGAACTCGGACAGCCGGAAGAACGCCTCGGCGCGCTCCAGGATGCGCTCGCGCATCGTCACCGTCTGGCCGTGGTTGCAGCCGTCGAGCAGGGCGAAGTAGGCGCGCGGCATTCGCACCGCGGCCTCCCGGGACTCGGCCAGCCGCATCGGGTCCTCGGAACCGGCGAAAAACAGTGTGGGCGTGTCGATCTGCAGCAATGCCTCTTCCGCGACACCCGGTTCGTCGTCCCATTGGCGCAGCAAGGACGCCAGTCCGCGCTGCCCCAGCGCCTCGATCGTCGCCCGGCAGCCCGCCCCCATCTGTTGACCGCGATGCGACTCCCATCCTTCGATGAAGGCCGCGAGTCCGGATTTCTCAACCACGCACACGGCATTCGGGAAGATCAGCACGTCGACCGCGCCGCGCTGGGGGCGATGCGAGGAGCCCGCCACCACCAGCGAGGTGAGCCGCTCCGGGGCGGTGGCCGCCAGGGTCAAGCCGATTCGCCCGCCCAACGAGTAGCCAAGGTAGTGCGTCCGTCGGATGTCCAGGTGATCCAGCACGGCGCAAACATCTCGCGCCGACGAGGCGATCGCATATCCGCCGGCATGGTCCGGTTTCTCACTAGCGCCATGCCCGCGCACGTCGATAGTGGTCACCCGGTACTGCTGGGAGAGCTGCGCAATGTAGCCGTGCTTGGACCACACGGTCGAGTTTTGCAGGCTGCCGTGCACCAGCACCACGTTGGCGACGCCCGGCCGGGCGCGCCCGTATGTCCGGTAGGCGACCGCGGCGCCATCCGGGTCCAACCGTCGTACGAAACCCGTCTCCGAGACTCCAATTTCGCGTACGTCGGCCTTCGACATGGAAGTTGACACGAGGAAACCAAACCTTCCGCACCTAATCACACATTTGCCGATCCGGGCTCGTGCGCGGCGCTGCGCCACTTCAACTCAGCGTTATACAACTAAGTCAATATATCAACTGTCAGTTGACTTCTGTAGCCATTAAATCCAGGGGAGTTAAGACTGCCAACTGTGACTCGGCCCACAAAGGGTGAGGTCAAGGCGAGCTACCGCAAAGATATCGCGATGCCGTCCAGGATGTCGTGCTCACTGACCACCAGCTCGGTGATCCCGGCGCGACCGGACAACTCACGCGCCAATTCCTCCACGACGATCGAGCCACCGCCAATCACATCGACGCGCCCCTCGTGCATCGGCCCTAGGGCGGCCCGCGCGGCGCGCGGCATCGCGATCAGCGAGGACGTCACCTCGGCTAGGCGCCCCAGCGGCACCCGCGAGAGATGGATCGCGGCCGGGTCATACGCATCCAGCCGATGGGCAAGGGCCGCCAGCGTGGTGAAGGTGCCCGCGACCCCCACCCAGGTTCGTGCGCCCTGCACCGGCACGACAGCGAATGTCCGCGCCAACTGAGCCCGCACCGCATCGCGTGCCGCAGCGATCTCGTCGGCGGTGGGCGGGTCCGAGTGCAAACACCGCTCGGTGAGCCGCACACAGCCGATGTCGGCCGAGAAGCTGGCCCGCACCCCATCGGCATCGCCGATCACCGTCTCGGTGGACCCACCACCAAGGTCGACAACCACGAAGGGCCCCGCCGCCGCGTCCAGCTCACCCACCGCTCCGGCGAACGAGAGCGCCGCCTCTTCGGTGCCGGTGATGACCTCCGCGACGGCCCCGGCCACCACATCTCCCAGCAGCTCGGCGGTCATCGCGAAGAACGCCTCGCGGTTGCAGACATCGCGGGCAGCCGAGGTGGCGACCATACGAACCCGCTGCACCTCAAGTGATTTCATCAGCCCGACATACGCCGCCAGCGCTACCCGAGTCCGCTCGATGGCTTCCGGCGCGAACTCCCCCGTCGCGTCGACGCCCTGACCCAGGCGCACGATCCGCATCTCACGGTGCACGTCGGACAATCGTCCGGCGTCATCGATATCCGAGATCAGCAGACGAATCGAGTTGGTACCGCAATCGACAGCGGCAACACGAGTCACTCCCACACCTCGGGAAGCACGCCTGGCATGGTGCCCGCCAACTCACGAATTGCCTCATCCCCCAGGGGATTAACCCCCGGGCCCGCGGCCAGCGAGTGCCCAATCAACACGTGCAGGCACTTGACCCTGTCGGGCATGCCGCCCGCGGTCACGCCGGTTCCCAGCGACTCGATGGCATCGCGCTCGGCCAGATAGCTCTCGTGTGCCCGCCGATACGCAGCCGCCAGGTCCTCGTCGGAGGCAAGGCGTTCGGTCATATCGCGCATCAGACCGCCCGACTCCAGTCGGCTTGCCGCGGCGGTGAGGGCCGGATGGGTCAGGTAGTACAGCGTGGGAAACGGCGTACCGTCGGGCAGCCGCGGCGCGGTCTTCACCACGGCAGGCTCACCGTTGGGACAACGGTAGGAGACCTCCAGCATCCCCCGCGGCGCCCGGCCCAATTGCGCTGTGACCGCGGCGATGTCGTCGTCAGAGATCACGGGCGCGGAGCTGTCGGTGCGGGCACGACAGCGGGCGACGCGGTCGGTATGTCCGTCGGCGAGTCGGCGATGTTGTGCCACAGGTTGGTGTACCAGGGATTGCCGTTGTCCACCGGCCCCTGCCCCTGCGGCCGGGCGTCAACGGGTGCGTTGGGCAGCTGCACCTGGAAGGGCACCTCACCGGGCATCACGAATCCCAGCCGCTCGCGCGCCTGAGCGGCGATGTAGGCCGGGTCGGCCAGTCGACGCTTCTTGTCCTCGAGCGAGGCAATCTGTTCGCGCAGTTGGGCTTCCGCGGCCGCGAGCTGGTTCTTCTCGGCCTGCTGCGAGAAGTAGGTGCGCACCGGACCCGCCACGGTCAAGGTCAGCGCACACACCACCGCCGCCAGGATGGCGGCCCGCCGCGCGGTAGAGCCCAGGCGCTGCTCGGACTGATGCTCGGCGCTGCGTTCGATCGATGCGGCCACCACATCGGTGACCCCGCTGCTCTTGGCCGGTGCTGCCGGTCCGTTGCGGGCCGGACCCCTGACGACCTTCTGCGCCGGACGCTTGACCGGCGTCCGTTTACGCGCGGCCGGAGCCGGCCCCCGCGACCTACCGGACGCGGGCCGGCGCCTGGGTTCCGCCATAGCTCGGCCTCAGTTCCAACCGCTAGTTGGACGGCTCGATCGAAAAACGAGGGAAGGCAAGATCTCCCGCGAAGCGGGCAGCGTCCCCGAGTGTTTCCTCGATGCGCAGCAGCTGGTTGTACTTGGCCACCCGCTCGCTGCGGGCCGGGGCACCCGTCTTGATCTGGCCGCTGCCCACCGCGACCGCCAGGTCGGCGATGGTGGTGTCCTCGGTCTCGCCACTGCGGTGGCTCATCATCGTCTTGTAGCCGCTGCTGTGCGCCAGCGTCACCGCGTCCAGCGTCTCGGTGAGGGTGCCGATCTGGTTCACCTTGACCAGCAGGGCATTCGCGGCGCCGCGCTCGATGCCCTCTTCCAGGCGCTCGGGGTTGGTGACGAAGAGGTCGTCGCCGACCAGTTGCACGCGGTCACCAATCGCCGTGGTCAGTGCGACCCATCCGTCCCAGTCGTCCTCCGAGAGCGGGTCTTCGATGGACACCAGCGGGTAGGCGTCCAACAGCTCGGCGTAGAACGCGCCCATCTGCTCGGCGGTGCGCTTCTCCTTCTCAAAGCTGTATCCGCCTGCGGCGCTGTAGAACTCGGTGGCCGCGACGTCCAGCGCCAGCGCCACATCCGAACCCAGCGTGAGGCCCGTCGCCTCGATGGCGGTGCTGATCAGATCCAGCGCGGCCCGGGTACCCGCCACATCGGGTGCGAATCCACCCTCATCGCCCAGACCGGTGGACAGGCCCTGCTTCTTGAGCACGGACTTGAGCGAGTGGTACACCTCGGTGCCCCACCGCAGCGACTCCTTGAAGCTCGGTGCGCCGATGGGCGCCACCATGAACTCCTGCACGTCGACCCCGGTGTCGGCATGCGCGCCGCCGTTGAGAATGTTCATCATCGGCACCGGCAAGATGTGCGCGTTCGGGCCGCCCAGGTAGCGGAACAGCGCCAGGCCGGCCGAATCGGCAGCGGCCTTCGCCACGGCCAGCGAGACGCCCAGAATGGCATTGGCGCCGAGGCGCGACTTGTCAGGGGTGCCGTCCAGATCGAGCAGGGCCTGATCGATGAGACGCTGATCGTCGGCACTCTCACCGATGATGGCCGGGGCGATCTCGTCCAGCACGGCGTTCACAGCCTTGGTGACACCCTTGCCGCCGTAGCGGGCGTCGCCGTCACGCAGCTCCACGGCCTCATGCTCACCGGTGGAGGCACCCGAGGGGACCGCCGCCCGTGCGAACGTGCCGTCGGTCAAAGCGACCTCGACCTCGACGGTCGGGTTGCCGCGCGAATCGAGGATCTCGCGGGCGCCTACCTGCTCAAGAATCGGCACTGTCTCTCCTTTGGGGTGCTGCGGTTCCGTCGTCGTACATTGATGAGCCGCTGGGGCGAAGAACGTCGGGTACAGACTAGTGCTACAGCGTGCCGCCCTTGGCGTAGGCCGTAGCCCAATCCCGTACCTGCTCGGCGTACACGTCCGACATGTTGTAGGCCCACAGTGCCTTGATCCAGCCGTCGGTAGTACTGAGGTCGCCCCCGCGTGAACACAGGTAGCCGGCCGCCGACAGCGCCGCATCGTCGATGTTGTCCGGGCTCGGCTCGCCCTCACCGGCCGCGCGGACACCGTAGATACGCCAAGTCTCGGGGATGAACTGCATGGGCCCCATGGCCCGATCCTGGTTCGCGTCACCGTCCACGACGCCCTTATCGGTGTCCGGAAGCCGCAGGTTTCCGTTGGACCCGTCCAGCCGCACCCCGCGGATCGGCGGCAAGGCGTCACCGTTGGGGTGCAGCTCGGCGCCGTGGTAGGTGCCGTTGTGGCTCTCGACGGTTCCGATTCCGGCCAGCGTCGTCCACGCGATCTTGCAACGCGGATTCTCGCGCTCGGCAACCTTGGCCGCGTAGGCGTACGCCTCCAACGCGATGACGGGAATTCCGGTCTTCTGAGCGCGCGGCGTGGACCATTCGCGGAGCTGATCGGCCGGACGGCCATGAAGGTGTTCGGGCGGCGTCGCGATATCGGGAACCGGATCACCGGACGGCGGGGGCACCCCCTGCGGAAGCGGCGTACGCCCGCCCAACTGCCAGGAACAGCCCGCTGCCAGCAGAAACATCGAGATGGAGACGACGAGCACGATCCGCACTAAGCGCGCCGACAAGGAGCGCACGGCGAGGGACGACACGACGGAACTCCTAGACGGTGCGATGGATTGACGTCCATCGTCGCATGCGCTGGGCACTTGCCCACGCAGCCGATGCTGTGCCGGCGCCCACGCCCCCGGGTTTCAGGTAAGGTCAGCCGCACCTTGGCAAGCATTGGCTAGCCAAAGTCCCATGAAGGAACAGGACCCTGGACATGCGCAGTATCGGCGTCCTAGCCGACGGGCCGACGAACTTCTCGCAATACTTCAGCAGCGGTCTCATCGGACTACGCGAAGGGCTCGAATGCGGGATCGTGGTGATGATCTTGATCGCGTTCCTCGTGAAGTCCAATCGCCGCGACGCCCTGCGCTGGGTGTGGCTGGGTGTGGCCGGTGCCATCGCGATGACCCTGATCATCTTCCTGACGATCCATTTCGGCAGTAACACCATCAGTGACCTGGGGGCCGAGGCGATCGCCGGGGTGGCCTCGCTGGTCGCGGTCGCCATCGTCACCACCATGGTCCTGTGGATGCGTATCGCCGCGGCCGGCATCGCCGGAGAGTTGCGCCACGGCATGGCGCAGGCCCTAGAGACCGGGGCACTGGCGGTCTTGACCGTGGCCTTCCTGTCAGTGGGGCGTGAGGGCGTCGAGACGGCGCTGTTCATGGTCGGCTACGCCAAGGCCGAAACCGCCTGGCCCCTGGCCGGACTGGTGACCGGCGTCGCGATCGCGACGGCATTGTCCTATGGCATGTACCGCGGCGCCGTCAAGATCAATCTGAGCAAGTTCTTCAAGTACACCGGCGCCTTCCTGGTGGTGGTGGCCGCCGGCATCCTCTCCTACGGCATCGGCGCGCTGCAGACCGTCGGCTGGCTTCCCGGCCTGTCGTACAAGGCCTTTGACATCACCGGCTGGTTCGACTGGAGCGCCTGGTACGGGGAGCTGCTGCGCGGGATCTTCAACGTGACACCGACTCCGACGGTGCTGCAGCTTGCTGGCTGGGTCACCTACCTGGTGATCGTGCTCGGCCTGTTCCTACGTCCGGTGGCTGCTCAGCCGGCGGCGTCTACCACCATTACCGAAGCCCAACCCGAGAGGACCGCTGGATGAGAACATCACCTGCCTACGTGGCCGCCGCCCTTGCGCTGGCCACCGGCACGACGCTGGCCGGCTGTACCCCCAAAGAACCCACCCAGGGCGGTGCCGAGGGTGCCAGCCAGGAGATCAGCGTCACCGCCACCGACTCCAGCTGCGAGGTATCCACGACCGAGGGCACCACGGGTCCCGTCACGTTCAACGTGACCAACAACGGCTCGAAGGTCACCGAGTTCTATGTCTACGACAAGGGCGACCGTGCGCTCGGTGAGGTCGAGAACATCGGCGCGGGCATCAGCCGCAAGCTCATCGTGCAGTTCACCGAGCCCGGTACGTATCAAACCGCCTGCAAGCCCGGCATGATCGGCGACGGCATCCGCCGCGACTTCACGATCACCGGTGCCGCGGTGAAGCTGGACGCCGAGGGCAAGTTCAAGGACGCCACGGACCGCTACCGCGGCTACGTGATCAGCCAGGTCGACGCCCTGAGCGAGGCTGCCGCCAAGTTCGTCGCGGCGGTGAAGGCCAAGGACATCGCCTCCGCCAAAGCGCAGTACCCGAGCAGCCGTGTGTACTACGAACGCATCGAGCCCGTTGCCGAGGCCTTCCCGAATGACCTGGACCCGCGAATCGACTTGCGCGAGGCAGATCTTCAACCTGGCGAGAAGTGGACCGGCTATCACCGACTGGAGAAGGATCTGTGGGTGACGGGCCTGCAGCCCGATACCGACGCGATCGCCGATCAGCTGCTCAAGGACATCAAGGAGCTCTCAGACGGCGTGCGGGCCAAGGACTTCGACATCAACACCACCAAGATCGCCGGCGGGGCGCAAACCCTGCTCGACGAGGTGGCCAGGACCAAGATCTCCGGCGAGGAAGAAACCTTCAGCCACACCGACCTGTGGGACTTCCAGGCCAACGTCGACGGCTCGCAGAACGCGGTCGCGACGGTGCGGCCGATCCTCGACGAGCGCAAAGCCGAACTGGGACAGGCCATCGACAAGCGCTTCAAGGAGGTCGACACCCTGCTCGGCAAGTACCGCAAGGGTGACGGATTCGTCTTCTACGACACAGTGACCCAGGATCAGCGCACCGAGCTGGCACATGCCATCGACGCGTTGTCCAAGGAGGTCAGCGAGGTGCAGGGTGTCATCGCCGGCCGGTAGTGGAATCAACCGCCGCAAGCTGCTGGGCGCGGCGGGGGTCACCGCCGCCGTCGCCGGCGCGGCCGGGGCGGGAGTGTTGGGCGGCCGTGCGAGCGCGGCCAGCACCGGTCCGGTAAACACCAAGGTCCCGTTCCGCGGCGAGCATCAGGCCGGGATCGTCACCCCCGCTCAGGACCGGATGCACTTCTGCGCCTTCGACGTGATGCCCAATGCCACCCGCGGCGAGGTTCAGGCCATGCTGCGCCAGTGGACCGAGATGGCCGAACGCATGACCCAGGGTCAGGAGACCACACCGGGCGGCGCGGTGGACGGCAATCCCTATGCCCCGCCAACGGATACGGGCGAGGCGCTCGACCTCGCCGCCTCCGCACTGACGCTGACGATCGGCTTCGGCCCGTCCTTCTTCCGCAAGGACGGCGTGGACCGGTTCGGTATCGCCGACAAGCTGCCTGCACCGTTGCAGGAGCTGCCGAAATTCCGCAACGAGAAGCTTGACCCCGCGCGCTGCGGCGGCGACATCTGCATCCAGGCCTGCGCCGACGACCCGCAGGTTGCGGTGCACGCAATCCGCAATCTTGCCCGGGTGGGTTTCGGCACCGTCGCGGTCAAGTGGTCACAGCTGGGCTTCGGCCGCACCTCGTCCACCAGCCGATCGCAGGTGACCCCGCGAAACCTGTTCGGCTTCAAGGACGGAACCCGCAACATCAAGGCTGAAGACACTGGCAAGGTCGAGACCAGTGTCTGGGTGGGCAAGGGCGACAATCCCGAATGGATGACCGGCGGCACCTACCTGGTGGCGCGGCGCATCCGGATGCTGATCGAGAGCTGGGATCGCACGGTACTCAACGAGCAGGAACGAGTCATTGGGCGTACCAAAGGATCCGGCGCACCGATCGGTCAGACCGACGAGTTCGCGCCCATTGACTTCGCCGGCGACAAGACGGACGGCGAACCGCTGCTGGATGTGGACGCGCATGTGCGGCTGGCCTCCGCCGAGGAGCTGGGCGGCATCGAGATCCTGCGCCGCGGTTACAACTTCACTGACGGCTCGGACGGTTTCGGGCATCTGGACGCGGGCCTGTTCTTCATCGCCTTCGTGCGCAATCCGCAGACACAGTTCATTCCCATGCAGCGCAAGTTAGCCACCGAGGATGCTCTCAACGAATACATCCTGCATACCGGGTCGGCCCTCTTCGCCTGCCCACCGGGCCTGGGCCCCAAGCAGTACTGGGGCCAGGCGCTCTTCGGCTAGCCGAGCAAGGTCCTTCCGTACCAGTCGTTCTCATCGGAGATGCCCGGCAGGGCGAAAAAGTACCCGCCACCGAACGGCTGCACATAGTCCACGAGCGGCTCGTCGTTCAACCGGTTCTGCACGGTTTCGAACTGGCGCTCGAGGTCCTGCTGGAAACACACGAAGACATGTCCCGACTGCATGTTCCCGTTCGGCTCCACGCCCAGGTCATAGTTGTAGGAACGCCGGACCAGCCGCTGATTGTCGGTTTCCGTCGTGCGCGGATTAGCCAGCCGGATGTGTGCGTCCAGCGGAATGGTCTGTCCTTCAGGATCAGTCGTGTAGTTGGGGTTATCGAATTCATTGTTGCCATCCAACGGCGCACCACTGTCGCGACGCCGGCCGAACATCCGTTCCTGTTCGTTGATGGACACGCGGTCCCAGAACTCGACCAGCATCCGGATGAGGCGCACCACCATGTAGGTGCCGTCCGCAGTCCAGGCGGGTTCGCCATCGCCGACCCAGATCAGCTTTTCGGCATCGCTGGACACCGGGTTCGCGGTACCGTCCTTGAACCCCAAGAGGTTTCGGCCCGTTCCAGAGGGACGCGGAGGTGAATTGTACCCCTCTATACGCCACCGCATCTGCAGATCCCCGCGCACCGCGCGGGTGATGTCGCGTAGGGCGTGATGCACCGTATCGGGGTTGTGCGCACACAACTGAACCAACAGATCCCCGTGCGACCAGGCCGCGTCGGGAAAATCGTTGGGGAAGACGGTCATGGGCTTCAGTTTGGCGGGCTTGCGCTCGGCCAGGCCGAATCTGGTGTCGAAGAGACTTGACCCGACGGCAACCGTCACCGTGAGCCCGTCGGCCTCGACCACCGGACCGACCACCGCACTGTCGGCCGGCGGTTGCCCAACACCGAGTTCGGGCGGCGTGCCGCCCGTGCAGAGGAACCGTGCCCGTTCGGTCAGCTTCCGCAAGACGCCCGCCAACGCATCCTTGTTCTGCGACGTCACATCGAACGCCACGTGGCACGCGAAATTCTGCTTCTCTGCCGGGGCAGGGGTGAGGATTCCCGATTGCTTGGCCCCGTGGAACGGGTATCGCCGCGGGGGCACGGCCACCGCTGCGGCGTTCGCATCGACCTCGGCACCCTTGGCAAGCACCGCGCTCGTCACGGCCGTGCCGGCTGCTCCGATAGCGGCGCCCCGTATGAAACTTCTGCGGTTGACATCCATGTTGCCCGGCTCCCTCGTCAACGGCTCGGCGGAAGTTCGATCAGCAGCGGCACCGAGGCGAGCGTCTCGAGCACCTGCCCCAACGCGGCATCGACCGCCTGACGATCACTCAGTGGCACCTGCGCCAACGGACGCCAGTGGCCGCCCTGCTGCGTCGCCTTGAGCGCGCCGTCCAGGACGTCGAGCTGGGAATTGATTTGCGTCAATAACTTTGGCGCACGCGGGTTGATCAGCACGGAGAACTGTGCCAGCACCGCACGAGTGGCCTCGACAGCTGCCGTGGCCTCCGGGTACTCCGTGCCGGCTCCCTGGTTGGTGTAACCCATCAGCTGAAACCGGAGGGTGTCCTCCAGGATTTCGTGCGGACGCTTGGTCTGGTCGGCCGGTTCGGTCATCACATCGGCAAGGTTGGCCCGCAACTTGTCAATGGTGGCCACCAATTCGTTGGCCACCGGCACCAATGCCGACGGTGGCTGCCCGTGCCACAGTCCGTATTCCAGACGGCGCAGGCCCGTGAAATCGGGATCGTTAACGCCTTCGGGCAGCCCGTGCGGAAGCCCGGCGATGGCATCACCGTAGTCCTTGAAACTGCCGTAGGCAGCGCCGATTCGATTCCACGTCAGGATAGTCGGCAGCCAATCCTTCTTGGCCGCTTCGAGATTGCCCGAAACCAGGTCGCTGCGAAGAACCCGCGCCTGTACGCCCAGCACTCCCACGAGATTGTCGGCGTAGCGCCGGTAGGACGCCATGGGGGCCGTGAGGTCGTCCTCGGTCACCCGCACGACAGGCTGCGGCGCGCCGGGCACAGACTTCCCGCTCACCTGCTGGGCCGCCGAGTATCTGGCCGGTTCCCCGGCCATCAGACAGACGAACTTGTATGCGCCGTCCGACAGCGTCGCCGTCAGCGTGGCACTGGTGGACGGTCCGAGGGTCTCGATCTCACCCACCACCCCGTTGCTCGCGTCCACGAGGTTGATCTCGCCGGTCTTGCCCGACGTGTTGACGACAGAGAACGTCTGCACCCCGGCCCCGGCGGACTTCCAGTCGTCTGCGCACCCCTCGGCGGTCACCGTGACGCGCGTATCGGCATCGAGACTGGCCGACGGCAGAAACGCAATGATCGCGGCGGACACCATGGCCGGCACCACCACGATGGCGGCGGCCACCACGATCGGGCGCCGACCGATCAGCCGGGCGAATGCCGAAGGCTCAGCGTCCGGTTCGGGTGCGGCGACAGCCGGATGGGCCTGGCGTGATGCGCGCAGGAACGCGGGGATCACCGCGATCAGGTACCCGACCCAGGCGAGCACCTGCAGCACGGTCATGCGCGGGGTGAGCTGGGTAATGCCGGTGATGATGGTGACCCACCAAGAGTCCGCCGACATGTGTTGGCTCAGATCGAATGCGTACCAGGATCGCCCGGACAACCAACCTGCGGTCTGTAGATCTCCGATTCCGTAGGCCAGGATGCCCGCCGCGATCACGATGAGTATCAGCGCGGTGCGTGTGAAAAACACCCTGAGGTTGAGCTTGACGGCGCGGCGGTACAGCAGCCAGCACAACGCCACCGCGATCGCGAGCCCGATGGCCCCGCCGATTACCGGTCCGGCGGTCTCCCCCGCCGCCTTCGCGGCGGTCCAGAAGAACAGCGTGGTCTCCAGGCCCTCACGGGCCACCGCCAGGAACGCGGTCAACGCCAGCGCACCCGCACCGAGAATCAGGGCGTGCTCGACCTTGCCGGACAACTCCCCGGACAAGTTGGCGGCCGTGCGCGACATCCAGAAGATCATCGCCGTGACCAATCCGACGGCAAGGACGCTCAGCAGGCCACCGACGATGCCCTGGCCGTGTGCGCCCAGCGAGCCGGTGGTGGAGGTGAGCACCGCCGCAACGGCGGTCGAGACCGCCAGCGCACCGAGCACTCCCAGCCAGACCGGGGCGGTAGCGCGGCGCCGCTCGGCAGCCAGCGGCGAGCGGTGCACAGCGGCAAGCAGGATGCTCACCACAAGCCCCGCTTCGAGGCCTTCTCTCAGGCCGATCAGAAGGTTGGGTACGGCATCCGATAACACCACGCAGATAAGGTATGGCGCACCTAACAACTGTGCAAATGCTGTGCGGCGATAGTCCCGGCAGGTCGGGCACAAAGTCCCCGATCCCCCAGCCCCGCCTAGCGCTCGGCGGTCTCCCCGGCAGGCTCGTCAACCGGATTCTTCAACCAGTGCTCGCGCCATTCCCCGGCGTCCACGTTACGCAGGTCGGCACTGGCCAAGCCGGAGGCGTTGTCCGCGCCGGAACGTGCGGCCAGGATGCTCTTCTCGGCGCGGCGGATCGTGTCCATGAATTCCAAAACATCTGCGCGCAAAAGATTTTCGGCATCGCCATCGAGGTCTATGGTGACCGACAGCAGCTGGGCGGGGATCAGCTCGCTGGGCAGGCCGGCAGCCATCGCCCGGCCGAGCACCTTCTGCGCCAACGCCAGCGCGGGCTGGCTGCTGGAGACGCCGTCCAGGCAGGAGCCGCGATCTTTCTCCTGCGCCTTGCGCTCTTCCCATTGCGCCAGTTGCTCTTCCAGCGAGATCGAAGTGGAGTCGCCACCGGCACCCAAGATCACCGGGATGCGGTTGCCCAGCTTCTTCAGCAGCGTCTCGGCCACGTCGTCGATGTTGAACGGATGCTCCGGAGCGTCCTCGGCGATGCGGGCGTGGAAAAGCACTTGCAGCAGCACATCGCCCAGCTCTTCGCGCAACTCGTCGGCGTCGCCGGTGCGCACGGCGTCGAACAGCTCGTAGGTCTCCTCGAGCAGGTAGCGCCGCAACGAATCGTGGGTCTGGGTGCTCTCCCATGGACCGTTGGTCCGCAGCCTGTCCATCACTGCCACCGCGTCGATGAGCTTTTCGCCCTGACGCGCGGGCGGTTCGATGACCTTGGCCCCTGCCTGGATTCGCGCCCGCACCTCCGGGTGATCGCGGTCCGAGGACAGCAGGGCGGGAGCATCCTCCCCGATGTACACCGGACGCGCAGTCGACAGCGTCCACGCCAGCCGGACCGGGAGTTCCTCGGTGAACTGCAGATCGCCGGCGAGCAAACCGACTGCCTCGACCGGAACCATGGACGGATGGCGGGGGTCGACGAGTATGACGGTCATGTGCTCACCTCCACTGGTGTTATATCAACACTGCCCGCGGGACGCCCCGACAATGCAAGCAGCAGATCGACGATCATGTGTACGAGCTCCAGGTCGCGAATCCGGTCCGAGCCCACACCACCATCGCCGGAGCGTGGGATGGGAACCTGCACAACGGAAGTCGTCGCGCGATACTGAGCGGCCGGGTGCAAACGCTTCAGCCGCAACTGCGCCGAGTCCAGAAGTGGCAACGGCTGTATTCGGATGTTGGTCCCGACCACCGAAAGATCAGTGATACCCAGCTCGCGGCACAGCAACCGCAGCGAGGCAACGGCGACCAATCGCTGCACCGGAAGGGGCAGCGGCCCATAACGGTCGGTGAGCTCCTCCACGGCCGCACCGATCTGTGCGGTGTCCGCGGCGGCGGCGAGACGGCGGTACGCCTCAAGCCGCAATCGGTCGCTGCCGATGTAGTCCGTGGGCAGGTGCGCGTCGACCGGCAGATCGATGCGCACCTCCTTGGGCTCCTCGGCGGTCTGCACGGTCTTTCCGTCGGCGGCGGCGCGGTATGCCTCGACTGCCTCCCCGACCAGTCGCACGTACAGATCGAAGCCCACCCCGGCGACGTGACCTGACTGCTCGACGCCGAGCACGTTGCCCGCGCCGCGGATTTCGAGATCCTTCATGGCGACCGCCATACCGGCGCCCAGATCATTGTTCTGCGCGATTGTCGAAAGCCTGTCGTAGGCGGTTTCGGTGAGCGGCACCTCGGGCGAGTAGAGGAAGTAGGCGTATCCGCGTTCGCGGCTGCGGCCGACACGACCACGCAGCTGATGCAGCTGCGACAGCCCGAAGATGTCGGCCCGCTCCACGATCAGCGTGTTGGCGTTCGAAATGTCCAGGCCGGTCTCGATGATGGTGGTGCACACCAGGATGTCGTACTCCCGGTTCCAGAATCCCTGGACGGTGCGCTCCAGCATCTCCTCAGGCATTTGACCGTGTGCCACAACGACTCTGGCCTCGGGGACCAGGTCACGTATCCGCGCGGCTGCCCGGTCGATGCTGCTCACCCGGTTGTGCACGTAGAAGGCCTGGCCATCGCGCAACAATTCGCGCCGCAGAGCCGCCGCCACCTGTTTGTCGTCGTGCGGGCCCACGTAGGTAAGCACGGGGTAGCGCTCCTCGGGGGGAGTCAAGATCGTCGACATCTCGCGGATACCGGCCAGGCTCATCTCCAGGGTACGCGGAATGGGGGTCGCGCTCATGGTGAGAACGTCCACATGGGTGCGCAGTGCCTTGATGTGCTCCTTGTGCTCGACGCCGAAGCGCTGCTCCTCGTCGACGATCACCAGCCCGAGGTCCTTCCAGCGCACGCCGGTCTGCAGCAGCCGGTGCGTGCCGATGACGATATCAACTGAGCCATCAGCCATTCCCTCGACAACCAGCTTCGAGGTGGCCGAATCGGTGAAGCGCGAGAGACCGGCCACCTTAACCGGAAAGCCCGTAGTGCGATCGGTGAACGTCTGCAGGTGTTGGTCGGCCAGCAGTGTGGTGGGCACCAGCACCGCGACCTGCTTGCCGTCCTGGACAGCCTTGAACGCCGCACGCACCGCAATCTCGGTCTTGCCGTAACCCACATCTCCGCACACCACCCGGTCCATCGGAACGGGTTTCTCCATATCGGATTTCACCTCGGTGATGGCGGTCATCTGGTCCACTGTCTCGACGAACCCGAAGGCGTCTTCCATCTCCCGCTGCCACGGGGTGTCCGGCGCGAAGGCGTGCCCGGGCGCGGCCTGGCGCGCGGCGTACAGCGCGACAAGCTCACCGGCAATCTCACGAACAGCCTTGCGTGCCTTGGTCTTCGTGTTGGCCCAGTCGCTTCCGCCGAGACGGCTCAGTCCGGGCGATTCACCGCCCACGTACCGGGACAGCTGATCTAGGGAGTCCATCGGCACATAGAGACGATCGCTCTGCCCGCCGGCGGCAGCGCCGCGCTTACTCGACGCGTACTCCAACACCAGGTATTCGCGTCGGGCACCGCCCACGGTGCGTTCCACCATCTCCGCAAACCGTCCGATGCCGTGCTGGTCGTGCACGACGAGGTCGCCGGCTGTCAGGGCCAGTGGATCAACCTGGTTGCGGCGCTTGGCCGGGAGCCGCTTGCCGTCGGTGGCGGCGACCCGGCTGCCGGTGAGGTCGGTCTCGGTGACGATGACGATATTGGCCCCCGGCAGCACCACACCGTCGGTGAGGCGTCCGCGCAGCACGCCGACCACACCCTCGACCGGCTCCGCGCCGGGCTCCAGCAGTGTTGCCGGGATTTCGGTTTCGGCCAGCTGCTCGATGATCCGATGGGTGGTACCGGCTCCGGCCGCCACCACCACGGCACGTCCGCCCGTCATCACGTGGGCACGCAACATCGCGAAGATCTCCGTCGCGCCCTCCTTGTGACCACGCGAGGACGGAGACGGCCGCACCGCCAGACCGACCGCCTGGTCGTCGTCCATGCTCAACGGGCTCAGCGACCACCACGGATGCCCGGCCTCACCGGCCGTGCGCTTAACGTCGCCGAGTTCACGAAATCCCGAATCGGCCAGCGCGGCAATATCGATGGGCGCGTCGGCACCGATCGCGGCGACCGACCACGACGCCTCGAGAAACTCCCTGCCGGTGCGATCCAGGTCCGCGGCACGGGTCCGCACCTTCTCGGGGTCGCAGACCAGCACGGGCGCGTTATCGGGCAGATGGTCGACCAGCATGGTGAGCTCGCCCGAATGCAGGACGGGCAGTAGCGATTCCATTCCGTCGACGCAGATGCCGTCAGCCAGCTTGGCCAGCATCTGCCCCACCCCTGCGGCGAGGCGGTGCTCGCCTTCCGTGCTGCCGGAAACTCCGGCAGCCGAGGCAAGTTCGGCCGCACGGGCGCGCACCTGTTCGGTGAGCAGCAGTTCACGACAGGGCATCGCGAGTACGGAGGTGACCTCCAGCTCGGGAATCGATCGCTGATCGGCGACGGAGAAGTAGCGCATCTCGCTGACCTCGTCGCCCCAGAACTCGACACGCACCGGATGGTCTGCGGTGGGACTGAAGACATCGAGAATGCCCCCGCGTACCGCGAACTCGCCGCGTCCGGCCACCATGTCCACCCGGGTGTAGGCGAGCTCGACTAGGCGCGCGATCAACCCGTCGAATGCCAGCTCGGCCCCGACCATGAGCTCCACCGGCTCCAGGTCGAACAGCTCCGGGGACATCGGCTGCAACAGCGAGCGCACGGTGGTCACCACCACACGCAGCGCCGGCCCCATCCGGGAATCCTCCGGGTGCGCCAACCTCTGCAGCACCTGCAGCCGCGCACCGACGGTGTCGACTCCGGGTGACAACCGTTCGTGCGGGAGAGTCTCCCAGGAGGGCAGCAGGGTCACCGCGTCGCCGCACACGTCACGCAGTTCGGCGGCGAGGTCTTGGGCCTCGCGGGTGGTGGCCGTCACAACCAATACCGGTGCATCGCCCGCATCGGCCATACCCGCTGCGACGAAGGCACGGGCGCAGGTCGGCGCGGTCAGATCAAGGCCAGTCTTGGCGGCAATGGCCGGGGCAAGCACATCGAATGCGGGATCCCGCAAGGCTGTCCGGATCACCCCGGCGAGAGGCGGGGCAGTCACAGTCATGGTGGCTTCATTCTATCGGCAGCCGCCAGGTCGGCTGCGGGGCGGGCTCGAGCCGTCGGGACCACGGCTATCGACGCATTTCGCGAGTCGGCACCGCCAAACACGGCGTATCGGCACATAGCTCTACGGCGCCCAGATCTCGCCAAAATCGGGCCCATCACCGTCAAGGCAACGTCAAGAAATGCCACGTGCGGTCGCCTCAGGAGCACGGTGGATGCATGACACTTCTGGACCTCCTGCCATCCTTACACAATGTGGCGCGGCCACGGGTCGACCCGGCAGTATGGCCGGTCAGCACACATCTGGACGAGCAGGGCCGGATGTGCGTCGCAGAGACGGTCCTCTCGGAGATCGCGGACCAATTCCGCACTCCCGCCTATGTGCTTGACGAGGAGGACTTTCGCCACCGAGCCCGCCACTACCGCAGCACCCTGCGCGAGATCGAGGTGGCCTATGCCAGCAAGGCACTGCTGACGGCCGATATCGCGCGCTGGGTGGCGCAGGAGGGCCTGTCCCTGGATGTCTGCTCCTCGGGCGAGTTGGCCACGGCACTCGCGGGTGGGTTCGATCCAGAACGAATCATCATGCACGGCAACGCCAAAACCCCAGACGAGCTGAGCGACGCGGCTGCGATCGGTGTGGGCCGGATCGTGGTGGATTCCACTACCGAGATCATGTTCCTGGCGACTCGACTCAAGAAACGTCAGCGTGTGTTGGTGCGCTTTACTCCTGATATCGACATCCACGGACACTCCGCGGTGACGACGGTCGTCACGGACCAGAAGTTCGGATTCCCACTGCACGGTGACCACGCCTCCGACGCCGTCCGCCGCGTGCTGGACCAGCCGCTGCTGAACCTGGTGGGCCTGCACTGCCACATCGGCTCGCAGGTGACCGATTGCGCGCTCTACGGCGAGACCATCCGCCGCATGATCGCCGCGATGGCCGATATCCGGGCCAAGCACGGCGTGATCCTCGGCGAGCTCAACATCGGCGGCGGTCACGGCGTTGCCTACCGTTCGGGCGACCCCGAGCTCGACCTGGCCGAGCTGGGCGATTTCATCGACGACGCCCTGGACGCCGCCTGCGCGGCCGAGCGCTTCCCGCGTCCACGCGTCGTGGTGGAACCCGGCCGCGCCATTTCCGCGCGCGCCGGGGTGACGCTCTATCGCGTGATGTCGGTCAAGACCCAGCCCGGCGGACGCACCTTCGTGGCCGTCGACGGCGGCATGAGCGACAACCCCCGCGTATCTCTATACGACGCGAAATACAGTGTCGCACTGGCGAACCGACACACCTCGGCCCCGCCTGAACTGGTGACGGTGGCCGGGCGCCACTGCGAATCCGGCGATGAGATCGCCCGGGACGTGAACCTGCCCTCGGATGTACGCCCGGGCGATGTGCTGGCCATTGCGTGCACCGGCGCCTACAACCACAGCATGGCCTCGTCCTACAACCTGGTGGGACGCCCCCCTGTGCTCGCGGTGCGCGACGGGCGGGTACGCGAACTGGTACGCCGCGAGACGATCGCCGATCTACTCTCGCGGGACTGCGGCGCGCGTTAGGACCAGTGAACTGTCGGGGCCGGTTTGGTCGGGGCCACCGTCAACGGAGGCGCGGGGATGTGGGCGGTGGGTGTCGAGTGAAGCTCGGCGTCACCGGGCTCAGTACAGACCTGCTCGCCGGGCTTGGGCTCCACGCACTTCTCGTGCCCGCCGGCCGGCGGAACGACAGCGGTGGGCAACGCGCAATGCGCGGCACCGGGCGCGCATGGCGGATCCGCGTGCGATACACCAAGGGCCAACGGCACACCAACCGCGACAGTGCCGGCCACCAGCAGTGCCGCGCGCCGTACCAGCACAAACATCATGCGAAGACGATAAGCCGGTTCGCCGCGAATCACACTGCTTCCCAGCCGATTCACAGCATCGGTCACGCGTGAGCCTGCGGCGCCGAGCACGCACCCGGCACCGTCAAGACCTGGTTCGACTGGGGCGGTTTCGGCAGATCCTTGATATCGGGACTCGACCTCAGCTCCGCATCCCCCGTCTCGGAGCATTCCTCGAAGGGGACCTTGAGATCGGTCGATGCGCCCTTCCGGGGCACCCCATCACTCAGGGATGGTTACGCGCCTCCCCCGGTGCATTGATCATCTGCCACGGCGGCATACCGCTCTGCGGAGCCTGCGGAACCACATTCGGATTCGGCTTCGACTGCAATTCCGCGTCCTCATGCACCGGCGCCTGGCACATGGCCGGATCCGAGCACGGCTGTTCTGCTCCAGCCACCGACGCCAGCACCGCGGGCATGACGACCAAGGCGGTCGCGGATGCTGCGGCAACTACCCATCGCATCAATGTTGACGTCATGGACAACACCTCGCCTATCAATCAACCCCAGGGTTTCACTGTAGGCGTTTTCGCATGCCACACAGCTAGTTCACAGCTTTTTCGAACCGATCGGCCACGAACGCAGCTCCGCATCGTCCGGAGTCACACAGACCTCAGATCCCATCTGCGGCTCCACGCAGTAGCCGTGTCCACCGCGCGTGACGCTCGACGAATCCGCCGAACCGATACCGGCGGGACCCGCCACTACCACTCATGAGGATCGGAAAGCAACCACCAAGGGTGGTGCGCCGCGGTGTCTCCCCGGCTAGCGGCCCATACCCGGGTTACCGAACACCACCCAGGGCGGAGTCTCAGCCTGCGGCACCGGTGGAATGTCCGCCGGGTTCGGCGCCGAGTGCAGTTCCGCATCCCCCGCACGCGTACACACCATGTTGTCGGGTCCGCCGTAGCAATCCTCGGGAGCCGGCGGCTCGGCCTGACACATGGCGGGATCCGCGCACTGCGGATCCGCCGCGGCAACCGAGGCAAGCGACACGGGCAAGGCACCCAACCCGACCGCGGCAGCACCGACCACAGCCCATCGCACAACTACGGATATCGTCATGACAAACACCTCACCTCGTGATCAATCCCAACAACGTAAATTCTAGGTGATCTACCGATGTCACGCACGCATTTGGCTTGCGAGCGGGGTCCGGTCACGGAATCCAAACACCCGAGCCAGTCCCGCCGACGACGAGCCACGGCGATGCCTGCGGAACCTCGGGAATGACCTGCCGGTTGGGCGTGGAATGCAACTCGGCGTTGCCAGGCTTGACGCATACCCGCGCGGTAAGCGGACCGGAGCAGTCGTCCGCTGCCGCACGGGGAACGGCAAATATGCCGATGGTGAACGCCCCGGCGGCGGCAAGGCATAGACGCATCCCCATCACACAGACCACCTCACTCCTTCATGAACCGCTCACCCGTTCAACGGCGCGCAGAACACAGATGTTCCTGCGTGACGGGGTCATTCCTCATGTAGCTGCGGATCGGCCTCCAGATGCTTGAGGCCATGCCAGCACAGGTTGACAATGTGCGCCGCCACCACTTCCTTCTTCGGCTCACGAGCGTCCAACCACCACTGCGCCGTCATCGACACCTGGCCCACCAGGGCCTGCGCGTACAACGGCGCCATTTCGGCGTCCAGACCACGACGCTGGAAGTCGCCCGCCAGAATGCTGGACACCTGGCTAACCGCGTCATTGAGCAGACTCGAGTAGGTCCCCGAGCTGACACCCGGTGGTGAGTCCCGGATCAGTATCCGGAAACCGTCCGTCCGGTCCTCGATGTAGCTCAGCAAAGCCAGCGCCACCTGTTCGAGACGCACCCGAGAGCGGTAACTGGTCAACGACGAGGTGATGCCGTCCAGCAGCACCGACATCTCACGGTCCACCACGACCGCGTACAGCCCCTCCTTGCCGCCGAAGTGTTCGTACACCACCGGTTTGGATACCCCGGCGCGCTGCGCGATCTCCTCGATGGAAGTGGCCTCATATCCACGTTCGGCGAACAACGACCGCGCCACGTCAATCAACTGGCGGCGCCGTTCGGAGCCAGCCATCCTGACGCGGGGAGCCCGTCCGGAGCCCTCCGGCCTACTAGGTACCACCATGTGCCATCACTCTTTCGTGGGACGAGCCTCGCGTCAGCCTGCCGAGTCGCACGGGTAATGCTCCCCCGGTGGTCGACTACAGTCTTCATTCTGTAACAGTCCGTCGTGGTGTAATCGGCAGCACCTCTGATTTTGGTTCAGATAGTTCAGGTTCGAGTCCTGGCGACGGAGCAGTAGGGAGTAGGACATGCCAGGCAATTCCGCGGGGACCGCAGTCATCGTGTTGGCCGCTGGTGCCGGCACCCGCATGCGTTCGGACATCCCCAAGGTGCTGCATACCCTCGGCGGCCGCTCCATGCTGGCGCACTCCGCGTGCGCGGCAGCCAGCGTCAATCCCGACCATCTGGTGATCGTGCTGGGGCATGATCGCGAGCGCATCGCCACTGCGGTCACGATTCTCGCCGAGTCACTCGGCCGGAAAATCGACATCGCCGTCCAGGAAGAACAACTCGGCACCGGGCACGCGGTGGCCTGCGGACTGCAGACACTACCCGCAGACTTCAGCGGCACCGTGATCGTCACATCCGGTGATATCCCATTGCTCGACGGCGACACACTGGGCGGTCTGATCGACAGCCACAAGAGCGAGCCGGCCGCCGCCACGCTGTTGACCACCACGCTGGCCAATCCCACCGGTTATGGACGCATCCTGCGCACCCAGGACCGTGAGGTGATCGCGATCGTCGAGCAGACCGATGCCACCGACAGCCAGCGTGCCATCGGCGAGGTAAACGCCGGCGTCTACGCCTTCGACATCGCACCGTTGCACGCCGCACTGTCCCGGCTGCGCTCGGACAACGCACAACACGAGCTTTACCTCACCGACGCCGTCTCGATCATCCGCGAGAGTGGAAAAGTTGTGCACGCCAACCATGTTGACGACAGCGCCCTGGTAGCCGGTGTCAACGACCGCGTGCAGCTCTCCGAACTCGGCGCCGAGCTGAACCGCCGGATCATCCGCCACCACCAGCGCAACGGGGTCACCATCATCGACCCGTCCAGCACTTGGATCGACGTGGACGTCCGAATCGGTCAGGACACCACCATCGCGCCCGGCACCCAACTGCACTCGGCCACCACGATCGGCAGCCACTGCCACATTGGCCCGGACACCACCCTGATCGACGTCACCGTCGGGGACTCGGCCACGGTCATCCGCACCCACGGCCAGGGCTCCACCATCGGCGCACGATCGGTCATCGGGCCGTTCACCTACCTGCGGCCAGGAACGGTGACCGGCGAGAGCGCCAAGCTAGGCGCGTTCGTGGAGGTCAAGAACTCCACGGTGGGCCGGGGCACGAAGGTGCCGCATCTGACCTACGTAGGCGATGCCGACATCGGTGAACACAGCAACATCGGAGCCTCCAGCGTGTTCGTCAACTACGACGGAGAGACCAAGCGGCGCACCGTGATCGGCGCGCACGTGAAGACCGGCTCGGACACCATGTTCGTGGCACCGGTGACCGTGGGCGACGGCGCGTACACCGGCGCCGGGACCGTCATCCGCGAGGACGTGCCGCCGGGCGCGTTGGCGGTGTCCGCCGGTCCGCAACGCAACATTGAGGGCTGGGTGGCGAAGAAGCGTCCGGGCAGCGACGCGGCCAAGGCCGCCGAGGAAGCCGCGAAGAACTCCTGATCACCGGCGGTGTACGCGGCCGCTCGGCCTCGGCAGGAGCCGGGGTTGGACATCTGGCGTTCAAATTCCGGCAACCCGCTCCCAGCCACCGGGGAAAGGTCCGTACCATTACCCCGACGGGGCGATACCCGACTCCGTCCTCCTGAAGCCCGAAATTACCAACCCAAGAGGATCTAGCTGCGCCGTGAGCACCGACTGGACGGACAACCGCAAAAATCTGATGCTGTTCTCGGGTCGCGCGCACCCGGAGCTGGCCGAACAGGTCGCCAAGGAGCTGGACGTCCAGGTGACTGCACAGACCGCCCGCGATTTCGCCAATGGCGAGATCTTCGTGCGGTTCGAGGAGTCGGTACGCGGCTGCGACGCGTTCGTCCTGCAGTCGCACCCGGCACCGCTGAACACCTGGCTGATGGAACAGCTGATCATGATCGATGCCCTCAAGCGCGGCAGCGCCAAGCGCATCACCGCGATCCTGCCGTTCTACCCGTACGCCCGCCAGGACAAGAAGCACCGTGGCCGCGAGCCGATCTCGGCGCGCCTGGTCGCCGATCTGTACAAGACCGCCGGCGCCGACCGCATCGTCACCGTCGATCTGCACACCGACCAGATTCAGGGCTTCTTCGATGGACCCGTGGACCACATGCGCGCCCAGTCGCTGTTGTGCGGCTACATCGCCGAGCACTACGTGAGCAATGGCGAAGACGTGGTTGTGGTGTCCCCCGATTCCGGGCGCGTACGTGTCGCCGAGAAATGGGCCGACTCCCTCGGCGGCGTGCCGCTGGCCTTCATCCACAAGACCCGCGACCCTCGCGTTCCCAACCAGGTCAAGGCCAATCGCGTCGTTGGTGACGTGACCGGCAAAACGTGCGTCATCACCGACGACATGATCGACACCGGTGGCACCATCGCCGGGGCGGTCGGGCTGCTGCACGAAGCCGGCGCCAAGGACGTGGTGATCGCCGCCACCCACGGCGTGCTGTCCGACCCCGCCGCCGAGCGTCTGGCCAACTGTGGCGCCCGCGAAGTGCTGGTCACCAACACGCTGCCCATCGGCGAAGAGAAGCGCTTCCCGCAGCTGACGGTGCTCTCTATCGCACCGCTGCTGGCCAGCACCATCCGCGAAGTCTTCGAGAACGGTTCGGTGACAGGACTTTTCGACGGGAATGCGTAGCGCCGCGCTGGTCGCCGGGTGCCTGGTGGCGCTCGCGACGGCCGGATGCGATTCGAAACCAAGCCAACCACAAGCCATCTCATCAAACAGCTCGGCATCGAGTAGCTCGCCGGCACCAACTGCCGCCAAGCCGATATCGATGAACGAGTACCTGCAGGGCCTCGGCGTCAAGGTCACCCCGGTATCACCGGAGAACCCTGCGAACGTGCGCATCGAGGTACCTCTGCCCGAGGGCTGGGAAAACCTGGGCGCACTCGATCCGGCCTACCTGATCGCCGATAAACCCGGCGACGCCGATCAGGGGCGAACGCCGAGCGCGGTTGTGTACCTCATCAAACTGGAGGGCACCTTGGACGCCCGCAAGACGATCACCGAACACGGCTTCACCGACGCGCAGAACACCCCGAACTTTCGAAAGGTCGCCTCGGCTCTCGACGACTTCCAGGGGTATCCGTCGGCCGCCATCGAGGGCACCTATGGCAACCAGAACGTGCGGGTACACGCATGGAACCGCGATGTCATCGTCCCGGACGGGCCGCTGCACTACCTGGTGCAGCTCACGGTGACGACCACCGAGACGCAGGCCGCGACCCTGGCACGCGATGTCGCCACCCTCACCGGCGGCCTGAAGATCACCACGCGATAGTCATCCCGACTACTGCGATCCGATTCATCGTCACAAGCCCCGATCGCGCTGCCTGGCATGCCATTCGAGCATGCCTTCGGTGAGGTAGACGGCGCTGGTTGGTGTGCGGGTACGGTGCCGCAGCCGCCGGGAGCCTGGTAGCGGCGTGTGCGATAGCCACGTCGAACGCGATGCTCCTACTCCTAGCCTTGGCAGCGTACGGAGCGGGCAGCGCCGCCACCATGCAGGCCAGATACGCGGGGGCAGATCTCGCGCTTCCCCGACGTCAGGCCTTCGCCATCAGCGTGGTTCTCATGACCATGTCGGCCGGAGTCCTCCTGGGCCCCAAGGTGCTTCCTGCCCCCGAGGCGATCGCGACCCGCGCGAAACTGCCGGTCATGAGTAGGCCATTCTGCTGGCGGGTGCGGCCTATCTCGCCGCGCTGATCGTCGCCAGTTTCGTCGTCTTCGGCTGCTCGCTGTACGCCGACGCATGGGAGCAACAAGATCCACCCCTGGCACTGGCCGCACACCCAACCCTGGTGGACGACTCCTCCAGCGCATAGGGTCGCTGTCGTGACCAAGTCCACAGCCAAATGGAGTGCCGCCGAACTCCCGTCGTTTGAGGGCCGCACCGTCGTCATCACCGGGGCCAACAGCGGGCTCGGTCTGGAGACCGCGCGCGAGCTGGCCCGCGTGGGCGCGCACGTGATCATGGCCGTACGTAACACCGAGAAAGGAAACGCGGCCAAGGCGTCGATCACCGGAAGCACCGAGGTGCGCCAGGTCGACGTCGCGAACCTGGCTTCCGTGCGAGCCTTCGCAGATACCATCGAGAGCGCTGACATCCTGGTGAACAACGCGGGCATCATGATGGTGCCGCAGGCCAAGACCGTCGATGGCTTCGAAAGCCAAATCGGCACAAACCATCTCGGCGCCTTCGCACTCACCAACCTGCTGCTGCCCAAGATCACCGACCGGGTGATCGCGGTGTCGTCCGTCGCGCACCGGGCCGGGAAGATCAACCTGGCTGACCTCAACTACGAACGCCGTGGCTACACCCGCGCCGGCGCATACGGCGCCTCGAAGCTCGCCAATCTCTTGTTCACCACAGAGTTGCAGCGCCGCCTGAGCGCGGCCGGATCATCGGTGCGCGCCCTCACCGTCCATCCCGGCGTGGCGGCCACCGAGCTGCAGTCGCACAGCGGAAACCCGATCTTCGACATCGCGCTCAAGACCGGCAATCTCTTCGCGCAGGATGCCGCCCACGGCGCCCTGCCGACGCTCTATGCGGCATCCCAGGACCTGCCGGGCGACACCTACATCGGCCCGGACGGGCCGTTCGAGGCCAAGGGCTACCCCAAACCGGTAGGCCGCAGCAGTAGAGCTCAGGACGCCGAGAGCGCCAAGGGCCTCTGGGACCTGTCCGAGCAGCTCACCGGGGTGTCCTTCCCGCTCTGACAGCAGCGCTGATTGGCCTTTCGGGTTCGCGCTCGGCTACTCTGATCAGGCTGTCACGGCGAGGGTGGGTCTTCCCACCGTTATCGACGGGATCATGGACTTCCTTCCGGAATGCCTGCGATGTCCTCCCTGCGCCGTGTTAACGAGACGCAAGGAGTTGACCAAATGTCCAAGAAGAATGCCCCCACCAGTAACAACCTCGATGTGACCGTCCGCACGGACACCGGCAAGGGTGCCTCGCGCCGCGCCCGTCGCGACGGCCAGGTTCCCGCGGTCCTGTACGGCCACGGCACCGCCCCCGAGCACCTGAACCTGCCAGCCCACGACTTCGCGGCCGTGCTGCGTAACTCCGGCACCAACGCGGTGCTGACCCTGAACATCGAGGGACGCGAGCAGCTGGCCCTTACCAAGACCATCGAGATCCACCCGATCCGCCGCAACCTGGTACACGCCGACCTGCTGGTCGTACGCAAGGGCGAGAAGGTCACCGTCGAGGTGACCGTCCACATCGAGGGCGACGCCGCCAGCGGCACCCTGGTCACCCAGGACGCCAACACCCTGGAGATCGAGGCCGAGGCGCTGTCGATCCCCGAAACCCTCATCGTGTCGGTCGAGGGTCTGGACGCCGGAACCCAGATCACCGCCGGTTCGATCGAACTGCCCAAGGGTGTCGCCCTGATCTCCGATCCGGACACTCTCGTCGTGAACGTCGTCACCGCGCCGACCGCTGCCGACCTCGAGGCCGACGGTGGCGGCGACGACAGCGCCGAGGCACCCGCCGAGGACGCCACCGAAGAGTAGAACGGAGTAGATCCGTGCTCCTATCCGACGACGCCGTCCTGGTGGTCGGCCTGGGTAACCCCGGGCCGACCTACGCCAAGACACGGCACAATCTCGGATTCATGGTCGCCGATCTGCTGGCGGCCCAGGACGGCGCGACCTTCAAGCCTCACAAGAAGTCCGGCGCCGAGGCGACGACGATTCGCCTCGGCGGCCGGGCCGTGAACCTGGCCAAGCCGCGCACATTCATGAACACCTCCGGCCCCCAAGTGGCCGCACTGTCCACATTCTTCTCGGTACCGCCCGGGAACGTCATCGTCATGCACGACGAACTGGATCTGGATTTCGGTACCGTGCGACTCAAGCTCGGTGGCGGCGAGGGCGGTCACAACGGCCTGCGCTCGGTATCGCAGTCGCTGGGCACCAAGGACTATCTGCGGGTTCGTCTGGGCGTTGGGCGACCACCGGGACGCAAGGACCCGGCGGCCTTCGTACTGGAGAATTTCGCCCGCGCGGAGACCGAACAGGTTCCACTGCTGTGCGAGCAGGGCGTCGACGCAACAGAGCTCTTGATCCGTCTGGGCCTGGAGGCCGCACAGAATCAGGTGCATGCCTGGGGGTGATGTGCTCGCACCCCGACGCTATGGTCTCTGCATGACCGTGATTGCGGAGACCAGCGGCGCCACAAAGATCGGCCTGCTCAGCCTGGGGGCCTATCGCCCCGAACGCGTCGTCACCAATGAGGAGATCTGCGCGCGCATCGAATCCTCGGACGAGTGGATCTACACCCGCACCGGGATTAAGACCCGCAGGTTCGCGGCAGACGATGAATCCGCGCAGACCCTGGCCATTGAGGCCGGGCGCAGGGCCATCGCCAACGCCCTGCTCACCAGCGCAGAGATCGACGCGGTGATCGTTGCCACCAGCACCCATTACGTGCAGACGCCGGCGTGCGCCCCAGCCGTCGCGACCGCGCTGGGCGCTCAGGGCGTCCCGGCATTCGACCTCTCCGCCGGTTGCGCCGGGTTCGGGTACGCGGTGGGTGTGGCCGCAGACATAATCCGTGGCGGCAGCGCCAGCAAGGTGTTGGTGATCGGCTCGGAAAAGCTCTCCCCCGCACTCGACATGACCGACCGCGGCAACTGTTTCATCTTCGGCGACGGGGCCGGCGCGGTGGTCGTCGGCGAGACCGCCGAACAGGGCATCGGCCCCACGGTGTGGGGCAGCGACGGCAGCCAGGCCAACGCCATTCGTCAGGATATCGACTGGATGGACTTCGCAGCAGCGCCCGACCCGGAGGGTCCGCGCCCCTACCTGCGCATCGAGGGCACCTCGGTGTTCCGTTGGGCGGCTTTCGAAATGGGCAAGGTCGGGCAGCGCGCCATGGAGGCAGCGAAGGTGGGCCCCGAGCAGATCGACGTCTTCGTCCCGCATCAGGCCAATACCCGCATCAACGAACTTCTGGCCAAGAATCTGCATCTGCGTCCGGATGCGGTGATTGCCAACGACATCGAGCACACCGGTAACACCTCGGCGGCGTCGGTGCCGCTGGCCATGGAGACGCTGCTGTCCACCGGGGCGGCCAAGCCGGGCGATACGGCACTGCTCATCGGCTATGGCGCCGGACTCAGCTATGCCGCCCAGGTGGTCACGATGCCACCGGTGCCGTTCGAGTAGTCAGTCACCCGGTAACCCGACCCCATCGGGCAGCACCACAGGTCTGTGTCACGCCAAATCTGACTGGCGCCTACACCTTGCGATACCAGGAGAGCGGCTACTTAACGAAGTACCTCATCGGCCGCCCGCCGACCGCTGAGGTACGCGCCGTGCAC
Source organism: Mycobacteroides chelonae (assembly GCA_014204435.1). Taxonomy (GTDB): domain Bacteria; phylum Actinomycetota; class Actinomycetes; order Mycobacteriales; family Mycobacteriaceae; genus Mycobacterium; species Mycobacterium chelonae_A. Next base: position 8,531 of record JACHLF010000004.1, on the reverse strand, counting down.
GGTGGAGTAATAGTCGCGGTGCGTGTGCTCGCCCGCAAAGTGCATGTTCCCGACCGCCTCGGCGAGCCGATCGAAATGGTCCATCCGCGTTGTCGTCGACGTAAACGAGTAGGAACCGCGGGTGTAGGGGTCCTGCCCCCAGGCGCTGCGCACAACCTGCACCGGCGCAGGAATCCGGCTGCCGTACATCAGCCGCATATGCGGTGCCACGCGCTCGATCACCGCGCTGTCAGGCAGCGATTCCATGGCACGCGCAGTATCGGCGTAGGCGAAAGTCATCAGCGCATTGCTGCCCGGGTGGATACGGTTCATATTGAGGAACCAACTGAAGGCGTCCTGGTCCGCAGATGCATAGCCAACAAAATCCGAGTCGTCCCAGAAGGTGTGATCCCAGGTGAACAGATACTTGTCCACGCAATTGAAGCCTATGCCACCAATGGCCTCGAGTATCGAATGTGGCAGGGGCGGAGCGAACGTGATGGTCTGCGCCTTGAGCACACCCAACGGCACCGCCACAATCACCTCGTCCGCGATGAACTCGGTGCCGTCGCGGCAACCGAGGGTGACCCGGCCCTCAGAGGCGGATACCGACTGCACTTCCTTCCGAAGCCGGATATCGAGGCCACCAGACAGATACGTTGCGATGCGGTCATATCCGTCAGCAATCACTACCTCAGGGCCGCGCATCTTCTCGCCTTCATCGCACAGGCCGGCGGAAAGCTCGGAGATCGCTCCAGTATCGAACGTGAGGTAGTTGGAGACGAAGAACCGATGTAAGGGATCGTCGAGCCAGCCCGGCGCTATCCGAGCCAAAACCTCACGAAAACTCTCATTCGCCTCACCTGCCTGACTAACTTTGTCGATCATGTCAGTCAGCGCGTCGGCGGCGCCCGCTACGGCATCGGTGGACCACCGCGCACCGTCTCGACCAATCATCGTGAGGTCGTCGAAGTCCAGCTCGACTGTCCGGTTTCCCACCGCGCGCGCCAGACCAGTCACCGGATTTTTGTGAATGCCGTGAATCCAACTCGCCCCCATATCAAACGGTATCCCCCGCTGCCGGTGAGTGCGAAGCCGACCACCCACCCGGTCGGAGGCCTCCACGACCGCTACCGATCGCCCCGCATCACGCAGGGTTCGAGCCGCCGCGAGGCCGGCTATCCCAGCGCCGATAACAATCACCGGGAAATCTGTGCTATCAGAATCGCCGCCGGCGGACCTCGATACCTCGGGACTAGGCGCGGAATCACACGCCGCTGCCCCCAGCGCGGCGGCGACCACCATGCTCCAGCGCAGCATGTCGCGCCGATCCAATCTCTCCGAGCTGGTTCTCAGCAGAGCAGCGCCAGGCTGGCGATACCGCGGCGCAGATGATGGCGCGCGACCACGCAATTCCCGCTCCTTCTGATGGATTCAGAATCCGAGGATAACGAGGACGACATCCTGACGCCCTTTACGTGACGAGGGCCACCGACGTCGAGCGGCGCAGCTTGCCCGAAGGCGTCTTCGGGATGCTGCCCGGTCCGAGTACCACCACGTTGCGCGGCCGCACATCGACCTCGGCGACAACCTCGTGCGCGACCTGTTGCTCGATCCGGCGAACCTCGTCGGAGTTCTCGAATACGTTGGACTCCACCACAACTGCGAAGGTCTCGCGCTGGTTCTTGGGGTCGGCTCCGGCCTCCAGGCGCACGGCGACGGCACACCCCGGCCGCACGCCGACGACGCGACCGGCGGCACGCTCGATATCAGTCGGGTAGATGTTTCGGCCCGCCATGATGATGACGTCCTTGACACGACCGCAGACCACGACATGGCCCTTCTCGGTCAGATAGCCGAGGTCACCAGTGTTGTACCAACCTTGTTCGTCCTGCGCGGCCAAGAAGCCACCCATGGTGACGTATCCGGGTGTCACCGACTCTCCACGCAACTCGATGACACCGACGCCGCGCGGCGGCAGCACGTTCAGATCCTCGTCGACAACCCGCGCCTCGATACCGGGCAACAGCGGGCCCAGCGTGGCCAGGTGGCGCACGTTTCCGCGGGCGGCGGGAACGGCGCGACGCAGAGCGGCCAGCAGATCGGCATCGACCTCGTCGACAATCAGCCCCTCGGCTTCAACCTCCGAGAAGGACACTGCCAAAGCGGTTTCCGCCATACCGTAAGCGGGAACCATCGCAGAGGCCTTGAATCCGAACGGCTTTCCGGCATTACACAGATCATGGACCACAGCGGGGTCCACGGGCTCGGCGCCGGAGAGCACGAAGCGCAACGTCGACAGATCGAAGTCGCCCGATTTGGCCTGGTTACGCAGTCGCTTCGCGAAGAGCGAATAGGCGAAGTTCGGGGCAGCCGTCATGGTGCCCTTGTACTTGTCGATCAGCCTGCCCCACAACAGAACATCTTTCATAAAGTCCACTGGGGTGATCTTCACCAGCTCGGCGCCGAAGAACATCGGCACTGTCAGGAAGCCCACCATGCCCATGTCATGGAATAACGGCAGCCAGCTAACCATCACGTCGGTATCGGGCTTGTACTTGGAGGCGACATACATCCCGTGCGCATTGGCGTACAAGTTGCGATGGGTGATCTTGACAGCCTTAGGAGAGCCGGTCGAGCCGGATGTGAGCTGCATGAGGGCCACAGAGTCCTCATCGACCTCAAGGGGTTCGATCGCGTCGGCGTCCCACAGGTCCTTGACGTGAACGACAATGACGCCCTTCTCCTCCAGGACGGGAACGGCGGCATCGAACGGGGCGGACACGATCACGGCCTTGGCGCCGATCATGTCCACGACCTTGAGGGTGTCCTCGGCCCAGACCATCAGGTCTGTGCGCGGAGTCGGCTGGTGCAGCATCGTCAGCGACGCGCCACGCATCCATACAGCCTGGATCGCCGGGGCGATCTCGACCGGCATGCCCACCAACATGCCGATCGCGTCGTCGGGGCCAAGGCCCGCGGCAGCCAGACCGCCGGCGAGCTGCTTGGCGCGTTCGTGCACCTGCTTCCAGGTATGCCGGACGGGAGTATCGGGTTCTCCGGTGACCATGCCTTTGACACTGGACAGCGCGTTGGCGTACAGCTCGTCGGTAAACCTGCTCACATTGCCTCCCTCGAGGGCGTGTCACGCAGTCCGCATCGGTCCATATGAGATGGTCCGCCACATGTGCCGTGATGCGCGTTAGGCGCGCACATGCCCTGGAGCAGCGGATTCATTTCCTTCAGGTGGAAAGTCCGGAAGCCTACGTATGATCCGCTAGCATCTTAGACTTTTCTTAATCACTGGCCAAAACCACGGCGTCGAAGCCGGCCGGCGTGTCGCGCTGATCGGCGTGTCTAGCCATCGCTGCGCCCCTGGACAACCCGCGCGCCGTGCACGGGCCCACTGGCCACCCGAACCGTCCGACACACACCCGCACCGGCCAGTTCGGCGCTCACCTGCACTGCGTTCTCGGTCGAGGTACACAGGAATGCGCAGGTCGGCCCCGAGCCGGACACGATTCCCGCAAGAGCACCTGCGGATTCCCCCGCACGCAGCGTCCGGCGCAAACCGGGGTTGAGGCTCACCGCCGCGGCCTGCAGCTCGTTACCCAGCAATGGCGCCAACCGGCGCGCGTCGCCGAGGGCGAGGGCGCCCAACAACTCGTCGGGCTCACCGAGCCGTGGCGGATCGCCATTCTCTCGCAGTCGATCAATCTCCCGGAAGACGTCGGGCGTCGATAAACCGCCGTCGGCGAACGCGAAGACCCAGTGAAAGACGTTGCGCGCCAAGACGGTAGCCAGCTGCTCCCCCCGCCCCGTACCGATGGCGGTTCCGCCGTGCAGCGCAAACGGCACATCGCTTCCCAGCCGAGCGGCCAGGTGGTGCAAATCGCGGCGCGGCACGCCGGCACGCCAGAGCTCATTCATCGCCACCAGGACGGCAGCGGCGTCGGCGGACCCCCCGGCCATCCCGCCGGCGACGGGAATGTCCTTGTTAATGAAGATCGAGACGTCGGGGGCGCGGCCGACGTGATCGGCGAAGAGTTCCGCGGCCTGCCAGGCGAGATTGCGCTCGTCGGTCGGCACCATCCCCTCGCCCTGCCCGACCACGTCGACGGAGAGCACGTCGGCATCGCGCACGGTCACGTCATCGGCCAGCGACACAGCGTGAAAAACCGTGGTGAGCTCGTGATAGCCGTCTTCGCGCAGATCGCCCACATCCAAGTACAGGTTGACCTTGCCGGGCGCCCGAACGGTCACCGCGCCTGCAGGCACCCAATCGGAGACGGTCTCGGACACGCCCCTGAGGGTACGTTCTCGCGACCCGCATGGTGCTCACCCAACACACAACGCAGACCTCGGCGAACCACAAACGCGTCAAGACCGCTGTGACACCACGAAGGGAAGCCTCCGAGAGCGCATACCCCACAAGGCCATTCGCCGCACCTCGGTCGCGGTGCCCGCCGCGGGCCACACAGGAGCTTGGCAATGCACGGGCAGATCTATATAGTCCTGCGGTATACCGATCGGTTTACCCACACGCGGGTGCAGAGGAATGGCGGCTTGCATGGCTCACAGCGACAACCGGGCACTTCGCGCGATCAGCCAGTTTTCGTGGCGGCGTCCGTGGCTGGTCATCGGCTCATGGCTAGCCGTCCTGATCATCCTGAACCTCGGCATACCTCAGCTGGAAACAACGGTCGCCAAACACTCCGCACCCTTTATGCCGTCCAATACCCAAGCCGCACAGACTTTTCAGTATATGTCGGAACGTTTCGGCGTACCCGCGTCCTCGGCCATCGGCAGCGTCGTGCTGGTAGACGAGCAGGGCATCAACGAAGCCGACCAGAGGGTGTATGCACAGCTCATCGACGCCCTGCGCGCGGACACCCAAAACGTCGCCTACATGCTCGACGCCTACAGCAGCGAGGACCTGCGCGATATCGGGATGAGCCCAGACGGCAAAGCCATCCACCTGGCCCTCGCCGGTACCGGCGACATCGGGACAACCAAGGCCCACGAGAATGCCGTTCACATTCGCCGGATAATTGACCAGCTGCCCAAACCCGAGGGGCTGGACATCTATCTCACCGGACCCTCACCGATATTGACCGACTTGTTCAGTGCGATGGACTCCTCCCTGGTGGTGATCACGGGAGTCTCGATAGCTCTGATCACGCTGGTGCTATTAGCGGTCTACCGATCGCTGATCACGGCGATGGTCCCCCTGATGACCATCGGCATCGCGCTCGGTGTGGCCCGTCCCGTGATCTCACTGATGGGCGGGCACGGCGTACTGCTGGTATCGAACTTCACGATCTCGCTGATGACGGCCATCGTGCTGGGCGCCGCCACCGACTACGCAATCTTCATCATCGCCAGCTACCACGAGGGACGAAGATCCCAGCTCTCGGTTCCCGATGCCCTACGTCACGGAGCCGGCAAGGTCAACGGAATCCTCGGCGCATCGGCCCTGACCATTGCGGTCGCAGCCTCTGCCATGGCCTTTACCGAGCTAGGCATGTTCAAAGCCGCCGGCCCCCCGATCGCTATCGCCACCGTGCTGGCGCTCGCCGTCGCTCTCACAGTGCCGTATGCGATTCTGTCGGTCCTCGGCACGCGCGGATACGCCGAACCCCGGCACCTCAACGAACATAAGTGGCGGCGTACCGGCGCACGGATTCTTCGCCACGCCGGAGCGCTCAGCGCCGCCTGCGTGGCCTTCCTACTCGCCGCCGGCTCGGTTATCGCGACCTATCGAGTGAACTTCAGCGAGAGTTCGATGCTGCTGAACGAGACCGACAGCACAATCGGGTACGCCAAGGTCCACGACCACTGGGGGGTCAACGAAGCCGCCCCCGAATACTTGGTCGTCACCTCTGACAGAGACATGCGTAACACCGACGACTTGGCAGCCCTCGAGCACATCGCCAGCACCATATCCACGCTGCCTGATATCGCCTATGTCCGATCGATCACCCGGCCCACCGGAAAGCCCCTCCCGGAAACCACCACCGGATATCAGGCAGGCATCATTGGCCAACGCCTGGGAGAGGCACAACAGCGCGTTGCCCAGTCCAGTCCCGATCTGGGGCGACTGGTATCCGGGCTGACACAGTTACAGAGCGGAGCCGACACCGCGGCCGCCAATGCGCCACGGCTGGTGGCGGGCATCGAGCGAGTCGTCGCACTCGCCCGCACCGTCATCAACGGCTACGAGTCGACGGGGCAGGCGATATCGACAGCGACCGGTAGCACAGCCGATATTCCGCAGATACTTGCCGACCTGACCTCACTGATCGATGTCCTCGATCATTCACTACAAGCCCTCAGCACCAACGCGCTGACAGCCGATGCGGTCAGCACCCTCGGATCGGTGCTCGGTCCCGCGCTGAATCCAGAACTGGCTCCGGCCTGTACCTCCAACCCCGTCTGCGCTCATGCCCGTACCCGGCTCGACGAACTCGACGCGATCTCCCACGGCGCCATGACCCGGGTGTTGCGACACCTGCTGGCTTCGACAGACGCCCCGCAGGAGGCCATCGAAACGGCGCAGTCGGCGTTGCCGCGTGTCAAAGAGGCCCTTGCCCAGCTCCAATCGCTGTCAAAACAGCTCGGAGGTCAATCATCAACCCAGGTTCGCAAACAGCTGGACGAACTGGTCCAGGGGGCATCAGCACTCGCCCAAGGGGTATCACGGTTGTCCGGCGGACTCACCCAAGTCAAAGGCGGCGTCGATCAGATCTCCGGCCTGACCGGCCAGCTCAACAACGGGCTGAAGGAAGCCGCCGGCTACCTCGACAACATCGGGGCACACACCTCTGCCGGTCCCGGCGCGGGCTTCTATCTACCGCCACAAGGCTTTACCGACAAACAGTTTGTGGCCGGCCAGGAACTGCTGTTCTCTCCGGACGGCAAGACTGCGCGGATGCTCGTGGTGTTCGACGTCGAACCTGAGAGCTATCGGGCATTGAACACCGCGCATCAGCTTGCCCCCGCCGCTACCCGCGCCGCCGGCGAAACGAGTCTTCGGAACGCACAATTCGCAAGCACAGGTCTGGCATCGCTGTCGGCAGACATGCGCGACCAGGTCTGGCGTGATTTCGCCACCTACGGTGTCGTGGCCATGCTCGGCGTGTTCCTGGTGCTCGCCGTCCTCTTACGCAGCCTGCTAGCGCCGCTGTTCATGGTTGCCGTGGTCACGTTGTCATTCGCCGCGGCCGCAGGCATCGCGATCCTGTTCTGGCAGCACATCATCGGGATCGACGTCGACTGGTCGGTCTTCCCGGTGTCATTCATGGCGTTGATCGCAGTAGGCGCCGACTACAGCATGTTGTTCGCGGCCCGAATCAGGGAGGAATCGCAGGACGGCATAGTCCGTGGCATTCTCCGCGGCTTCGGCAGCACCGGCAGTGTGATCACCACCGCAGGGCTGGTTTTCGCCCTGACGATGTTCGCGTTGATGAGCGGAAGCGTGATCAACCTGCTGCAGATCGGCTTCACCATCGGCATCGGGCTCCTGCTCGACATCACCGTGGTGCGCACCGCCATGGTTCCGGCAGCAATGTCGATCATCGGCAACAAGATCTGGTGGCCCAGCACGCTCTAACGTCCACACAGAACCCGGATCTACTTCGCGGCCCCGATGCATGTCGCGGTGAGTAGCCGCGTGAGCGTATTCGCGAAGTCGGTGTCCCAATCGTCCGGAATGCCGGGCTCGGCGCCGTCATCGTGTTGGAGTCCCACCGGCGGATGCGCGAACTGCCATAAAGGCCCGGCAAGAGCGAAGGCCGACATGACGATATCGAGAGCACCCTTGCGGTCCAGTGCCGGCGCCGACCGCTCTATCGCCATCACCATCGTCATCGCGGCTTCCTGGTTGGCCTGCTGCGCTTCCCTGGCGTGATCGATCTCCACCTCGTGTTCCAAGTGCAGGTAATGACTGCCCAACAGGTCACAGAACAACGGCGCGGCGATGAGGGCTCCCGACAGCACAGCACCGACGTCGGCGGGCGACCGATCCCGCGGGCCGTCCAACGCGGTACACACGGACTCCGTCAATGACGCCATGCCCTCCATCGAGAGCCGCAGCAGCACCTCCTTGTGGGAGCTGAAATAGCGACGGACCGCGGAGTGATGGACACCCGCACGATGGGCCAAACCGGTGAGAGTGACCGACGCGACACCGGACTCCAACGCCATCGCGCGCGCGGCTTCCACGATCGTTGCCGCACGTTGACGCTTGTTCTCCTCCGAACGAGCGCGCCGAAAGCTCAGCGATGTCATCGGAATAAGGATAACGCACGGCGTGTGACTTGCAGGCGCTCGTACCCGCTGGTACGTTACCTGTAACGCACAGGCTATGCGTTACAGGTAAATGCTTTATCTGCGTTTCCCGGTCAGCAGCGGATCATGTTGACCGCATGAAGCGCCACCGCCAGCTGTCCGCAGCATGCGATCTGATCTACGCCAACGGGTGAAGGGGTTTTACGATTTTTGGCGCATTGAGGCGGGCATGGATTCCGGTGGTGATGGTGCTGGTTCTTGCC